>CAWKAQ010000014.1:0-100922 GCA_963847585.1 uncultured beta proteobacterium
GAACGACGCGAAATCCCAGCCGCGCATACAGGTGACGTGCCGGATTGCAGGCCAGGACGTTGAGCTCGACATGCCGCTCGCTGTCTTCCGCCAGCGCGATCACGGCGCCGAGGATCGCGCTGCCGATGCCGTGCCCGCGCTCGCCGGCGGCAAGCTCGATGTCGCGAAGAAAAATCGAGCGCCAGTGCCGGGTCAGGCTGATGCGGCCGACATCGGCGGGCCCGCTTGCGGTGCGCACGATCACCGCATTGTGCAGCGGCGAGTAGCTGGTCGAGAAATGCGTGC
Organism: uncultured beta proteobacterium; assembly: GCA_963847585.1. Lineage (GTDB taxonomy): Bacteria > Pseudomonadota > Gammaproteobacteria > Burkholderiales > Casimicrobiaceae > PALSA-1003. The sequence continues at coordinate 286 of CAWKAQ010000014.1, forward strand.
GCTGCCATGCCTCGTTCCAGCCCCAGGTGATCTCGACGTAGTCGCGCATCGCTTCGCGATGCAGCTCGTAGAGGAACCCCTCGTCGTCAGCAGTCGCCTGACGCAGCGCATAGCCGCGGAACGCGGCGGTCCCCGCCAGCGTCCTCGTCAAAGGGTCAATCCACCTTGCCACGCCTGCTCCGATGGTCCGATGCGGCCTCGGCCGACGGCGTTGCGGTCGGCTCGCGGCCCGGTCCGATGCCGCGGCGCGACAGCGTGTCGCGCAGCAGAAATTCGATTTGTCCGTTGACGCTGCGAAGCTCGCTTTGCGCCAGGCGCTCGAGCGCCGTCCAGAGCGCCGGGTCGAGACGCAGCAGAAAAGCCTTTTTTTCAGCCACGCCGGCAGTGCTCGCGTCCGCGGTGCGCAGAGTCAATCGACATGGCGAAACCGGACATAGAGCGCGATCGTCCACGCCACCATCGCAGCCAGCAGTCCCACCAGAACGGCCACGAACAGCACGCCCGGAAGCTGCGGCGGGGCCGTCGTATTGGCTTGCAGTATGACGTAATGCAGCGCGGCGGCGAACACCGTCAGCACGGCGCCTTGCGCGCAGCCGAACGACAGCAGTGTCGCCAGGGTTTGCTCGCGACGAGCTTCCGACAGCCAGTACGCGCGATGGGGCAGGTTGATCAGCCGCGGCGCAGCGCGCGGGATCAGCGCGATGAAGCCGACGATGACGAGCGGCAACAGTATCGCCAGTGCGAGCATCCAGAACAGATATTGGTTCCGGGTCAGCCAGCCGTTGACCCCGGAGCCAGCTGTCGAAGTGCGAAGCGACCAGGCCGGGCAATTGACCGGCGGTGACCGCGATGAACGCCGCGCTGACGGCGATCAGCGCGACGAGCAGAAAAAGCGCGGGTCGGCGCATGTCTGTTCTCCAGGTGTTGACGTGAACTCCGATGCTATCGCCGCGCTTTTCGCGCCCGGCCGCGAAAGTTGAGCATCGCGAACAGCATGCCCAGCGCCGCCCCGACCGCGAGACCGAACGGGCTGTTGCCCAGCGCCGTCCCGACCGCGGTGCCCAGTCCCGCACCGATGGCGGACCACAAACCCGGATTGCTGGCTCGTACGTGGATCATCGCTCGCTCCTTGGCTTGATCGGGATCAGTTGTACAAAGTCCCGGTATTGATGACCGGCTGGACTTCGCTTTCCGCGCAAAGCACGGTCATCAGGTTGCTGACCATCGCGGCCTTGCGCTCGTCGTCGAGCGCGACGACCTGCTTTTCGGACAGCTCGCGCAGCGCCATTTCCACCATCGACACCGCGCCGTGCACGATCTTCGTCCGCGCGGCGATGATCGCCTCGGCCTGCTGCCGGCGCAGCATCACCTGCGCGATTTCCGGCGCGTAGGCGAGATGCATCAGCCGCGCCTCCTCGACGACGACGCCGGCCTTGTCCAGGCGCTGCTGCAGCTCGATCACCAGTGCGCGCGAGACGCTGTCGGCGCTCGCCAGCAACGTCGGCTCCGGCTGCGCCGCCGGCCGGCGTGTCGCGCATGGTCGTAGGCGAACGACGAGGCCAGATGCCGCACCGCGGCCTCGCTCTGCAGCTTGACGTAGTTCTCGTAGTTGTCGACGTCGAAACTGGCTCGCGCCGTGTCGTCGACGCGCCAGACGACGACCGCGGCGATCTCGATCGGATTGCCGCGCTTGTCGTTGACCTTGAGCCGCTCGCCGTTGAGATTGCGCGCGCGCAGCGAGATCTTGCGCCGGCTGTAGAAAGGATTGGTGCCGCGCAGGCCCGGAACCCGCGAGCTGCCGCGATAGCTGCCGAACAGCTGCAGGATCACCGCCTCATTCGGCTGCAGCGTATACAGGCCCGCGAGGATCAAGAGGCCGAGCACGAACAACGCGACAAAGGTCGAGTACTCGCGGCAACCAGGCCCGACATCGACGGCGGGCCGCTGTAGGGCATGCCGCGCAGCAGTTGCCAGATGCCGGCCGCCAGCAGCAGCAGGCCGATCGCCAGCGCGGCGAATCCGTTCCAGGTGACGATCGCGCGCTCCTGGTGCGCGTTCTTGCGCTCGCCGATCTGTTGCATGCCTGCCTCCGACAGTAGACGCGGCCGCCGCATTCGGACAACCGATATTGTTATGATATCACAACAATATCGTACGCATGTCAAGCCCCCTGCCGCGATGCGCGCCGGCGAAGGCGCAAAAAAAAGCGGACGGGGCACCGTCCGCTCGGGGACCGAGGCCGGCGGAGTCGCCGGCGCCGGGGAGAACTCGCGGCTTCAGCCCAGCGTCACCGGAATGAAGATCTGCGCGTTGTCGCGCTGCACCAGCAAGGCCACGGTCTTGCCGGACTTGGCGACCAGCGCCTTCAGCTCTTCGACGGTCTTGACCGGCGTGGTATTGACCGCGACGATCACGTCGCCCGGCCGCACGCCGGCGCGTTCGGCCGCGCCCGCAACGTCCTGCACGACCAGCCCGCCGGCGATGTCGTTGCCGCGCCGCTCTTCGGCGTCAACGGCCGCACGGCGATGCCCAGCCGCGCGTTGCCCAGGTCCTGCTTGCCGCCCGAGGCGACGACGTTCTTGTCGTCCATCGATCGCGCCCAGCGTCGCGGTCAGCTGCTTTTCCGCGCCGTCGCGCCAGATGCCCAGCGTCACGCTCGCACCGGGAGTAAGCGATGCGACCTTCGGCGGCAGATCCGACGAGCCGGCGATCTCTTCACCGTTCAACGTGAGGATCACGTCTCCCGGCTTGCAGGCCCGCCTTGGCGCCCGCGCCGTCCTTCTGCACCGAGCTGACCAGCGCGCCCTTCGGCGACTTCAGGCCGAAGTTCGCGCGCCAGCGCCTGATTGACGTCCTGGATCGCGACGCCCAGCCTGCCGTGCGTAACCTTGCCGTGCTTGACGATCTGGTCCTTGACTTGCATCGCCGACGTCGATCGGTATCGCGAACGCGAGACCCTGGAACCCGCCGGAACGGCTGAATATCTGCGAGTTGATGCCGATGACTTCGCCCTTCAGGTTGAACAGCGGGCCGCCCGAGTTGCCGGGATTGACCGCCGCATCGGTCTGGATGAAGCGCACGTACGAGTCTTCCGGCAGCGCGCGCGACTTGGCGCTGACGATGCCCGAGGTCACGGTGTTCTCGAAACCGAACGGCTGTCCGATCGCGACCACCCACGATCCGACCCTGGTCTGCGCCGGATCGCCGGTCTTCACCGCCGGCAGATTCTTCGCATCGATTTTCAGCACCGCGATGTCGGTGGTCTTGTCGACGCCGAGCACCTTGGCGGTGAATTCGCGCTTGTCGGTCAGCTTGACGTTGACGTTCATCGGCGCCGTCGACGACGTGCGCATTGGTCAGCACGATGCCGTTGGGGTCGATGATGAAGCCCGAGCCCACGCCGCGCGTCGGACCCTGCCGCGGCATCTGGAAGTTATGGAAGAACTGGCGAAATTGCAGGCGGAAGGCCTTGCAAATCGGGCGTCGTCTGTCGTTTTCGTCCTGACCGCAGCACCTTCCGGTTATCCGAGGTCACGCTGATGTTGACGACTGCCGGCCCGTATTGCTCGACGAGTCCGCTGAAGTCGGGCAGCGCCACCGCGGGCGCCGCCATTGACGGCAACCGTCGGCGCGGCGGGATTCACCGTCGGCACGGCGGCGGCGAACGCCGCCGATGGCAGCACGCGGTCGGCAGCGACACCGCCGAGCGCGAACGCGCCGGCAATCGCGACCGCGACCGCGCTGCGTTTCAAGACATTGGCTTGCATCGTTTTCTCCTGGAAGGTGTCCGGACATCCAATCCGGCTTGCATACAAGAATAGGAACCGATACTTAAGCGAAACTTAAGGCGCGCATCGCGCTGATATCGGGCTGCGCGCGCGTCGGCGACGGCGACGGGGGCAGGGAAGCCCTACGGAGCCGGGGCCGGCGCCGTCTCCGCGGCCGGGAAGCGCACGCTGATCCCGACTCCGGCGCCGTCCAGGCCCGGCCCGACGGCGATGTCGGCGCCGTGCCGCTCGGCGATGCGCTTGACGATCGACGATCCAAGCCCGCTGCCGCGCACCGCTCCCGGCGGTGACGCTGCCGCGGTACGAAGCGGTCGAACACGCGCTCGCGATCGGCTTCGGGGATGCCCGGGCCGGAGTCGCGCACGCTCAAGTACCGCGCGCCCGCCATCGCTCGCGACGCCGACGTCGACTCGCCCGGCTTCCGGCGTGTAGCGCAGCGCGTTGTCGACGAGGTTCGACAACAGCGTGGCCAGCGCATCGGCGTCGCCGCGGACGTGCACAGGCTGTCCGGCGTTCAGGCCCAGGTCGATGCGCTTGGCGGCGGCGAGCGGTGCGAGATCGGCGACGACCTCGCGCGCGAGCGCTGGCAGGTCGACTGTCGCCGGCGGGCGGTCGGCGACGCCGGGCTCCTCGCGCGCCAGGGTCAGCAATTGCTCGACCAGCCGCGTGGCGCGCTCGAGCCCGTCCTTCAGATCGGCCGAGCGCAGTGCGGCGCTCGGCGTCAGTCGTGGCGCGCTCGGCCAGCTGCGCCTGCAGATGGACGGCGGTCAGCGGCGTGCGCAATTCGTGCGCAGCATCGGCGATGAACGAGCGCTGCGCGGCCAGCGCGTGGCTGCAGCCGGCCGAGCAGCCCGTTCAACGCGCCGACCAGCGGCTGCACTTCGCGCGGCAGGCCGGATTCGGACAACGGCTCGAGCAGCGCTCGGCGAGCGACGCGCGACGGCAGCGGCGACGCGGTCGAGCGGCGCCAGCCCGCGCGCGATCGTCAGCCAGATCAACAGAGCCAGCACCGGCAGCGCCAGCAGCAGCGGCACGACGGTGCGCAAAGCCATGCTGGTGGCGAGCTCGCGGCGCGCGCTCATCGGCTGCGCGACCTGCACGACCTGGCCGTCGGCGAGCGTGCTGAACACGCGCCAGGCGCCGCTCTCGGTGTCGACCGTGGTGAATCCGAGCTGCGCGTTCTGCGGCAGCACGCGGTGCGGCTGCGACAGATACAGCTGCACGCCGTTCCGGTCCCAGATCTGCACCAGCAGCGCGTTGCTGCCGGGGCCGAGCGCGCCGACGCCGGCCGGCGCCGGCGCGAACGGCGCGTCGGTCAGCGAGGCGGCCATCTCCTTCAGCTGGTAATCGAACAGCGCGTTGGCTTCTTCGCGGGCGCGCAGATAGGTGCCGAACGCGGCAGCGATGATCGCCAGCGTCAGCCCGCCGAGCAGCCACACCAGCAGCTCGCGGCGGATCGATTTCATCGGACCGCTTCGCTCTGCGCCCGGCTTGGCGATCATCCAGCCGACGCCGCGCACGTTGCGGATGACGTCGGCGCCGAGCTTCTTGCGCAGCGAATGGATATGCACCTCGACGGTGTTGCTTTCGACCGATTCGTTCCAGCCATAGAGCTTGTCCTCGAGCTGCGCGCGCGACAGGATCGCACCGGGCCGCGCGAGCAGCGCCGCGAGCAGCGCGAATTCGCGCGGCGAAAGCTCGATCGGCGACACCGCCAAGCCGCGCCTCGCGCGTCGCCGGATCGAGCTCGAGCGCGCCGAACGCGAGCATCGGCGCCGCGCGGCCCGCTCCGCGGCGCAACAGCGCGCGCAGGCGCGCCGCCAGCTCGTCGAGATCGAACGGCTTGACCAGGTAGTCGTCGGCGCCGGCATCGAGGCCCGGCGACGCGGTCGGCGATGGCATCGCGGGCCGTCATGATCAGCACCGGCCGCGTGTCGCCGCCGCGGCGCATCGCCGCTCAACACATCGAGCCCGGCCTGTCGGGGCAGCCCGAGATCGAGCACCAGCGCGTCGTGCACGCGCTCGGCCAGCGCGGCTTGCGCGGCCCGGCCATCCTCGACCCAGTCGACGGCGAAGCCGTCCTGCGCGAGGCCGCGCCGCACGCTGGCCCCGATCATCGGATCGTCTTCGGCGAGCAAGAACGCGCATCGTCGCGCGGGCGCTGTTCGGCGCCCGCTCATGGCGCTCAGTCCTTCGGCTCGAACTTGAGCGACGCCGAGTTCATGCAATAGCGCAGCCCGGTCGGCTCGGGGCCATCGTCGAACACATGGCCCAGATGCGCGTCGCACGCGGCGCACATGACTTCGGTGCGCCGCATCAAGTGGCTGTTGTCGTCGGCGGTGCGCACGTTGCCGGCGTCCGCCGGCGCGTAGAAGCTCGGCCAGCCGCAGCCGGCGTCGAACTTGGTATCGGACTCGAACAGCAGCGTGCCGCAGCAGACGCAGCGGTACTGTCCGGCGCGCTCGTTGTCCCAGTACTCGCCGGTGAACGGGCGCTCGGTGCCCTTTCTGCCGCGTGACCCGATATTGCTCGGGCGCCAGAACCGCCTTCCATTCCTGGTCGGTCTTCGTGACCTTGTTCACCATGAGGATTTCTCCGTAGGGTCCGACAATCGATCGTGAACAATCTGCTGCAGCGTCGATTGTCGTCGTAGGCTGCCAGGCGCCTTACGCTGACGGGACGAGCGCGCCATGCAGTATATTGGAGGCTCTTACCGCTGTCTTCAACTCCCATTTTGCCCATCTTGGATAGTGCTCCGGCCAGCTCGTTCCGCGCCGACGCCAAAGTGATCGGCGCCGTCGGCTCCGCGCACGCGCTGTCGCATTTCTTCCAGCTGGTGCTGCCGCCGCTGTTTCCGCTGCTGCGGGCCGAATTCGGCGTCAGCTATGCGACCCTGGGCGCGTTGCTGAGCGTCATGTACGTCGCCAGCGGACTGTGCCAGTTCGGCGCCGGTTTCGCCGTCGACCGCTTCGGGGCGCGTCCGGTGCTGCTCGCCGGCCTCGGACTTCTCGCCGGCGGCACGCTTGCCGCGCGGGCTGGTCCCCGGCGTCGGATGGCTGTTTCCGCTGGTCGTCCTGATGGGCATCGGCAACGGCGTGTTTCATCCGGCCGACTTCGCCGTGCTCAACGCCAACGTCAGTCCGCGCCGGCTCGGCCACGCCTACAGCTCCCATGGCATCGGCGGAAGCCTCGGCTATGCGCTCGCGCCCGTGGTGAGCTTCGGGCTCGGCAGCGCATTCGGATGGCGCACGTCGCTTTTGGCGTGCGGCGCGTTCGGACTCGTGGCGGTCGGTGGTTCTGGCGATGCAGCGCGGCGCGCTCGACAGCCGCAAGCATGGCGTCGCGGCGCCCAAGCACACGCTCGTCCGGCAGCATGGAGCTGTTCCGCCAGCGCGCGATCCTGCTGTGCTTCGCCTATTTCTGCGTGCTGACCATTGGCACCATAGGCATCACGACGTTTCTGGGCACGAGCCTCAATGCGGCCTACGGACTGCCGCTCGCGATCGCTGCAACCGCGATCACCGCTTATCTGCTGGGCAGCGCGGCCGGCATGCTGGCCGGCGGCTTTCTGGCTGCACGCACGGCGCGGCACGACCGGGTTGCCGCGACGGGGCTTGGCGGTCGGCGCCGTGCTGATGCTGTTGCTCGCGCTGTTCGCGCCGCTGGCGACATGGGCGATTCCGCTTGCTCGCGCTGACCGGGCTGGCGCTGGGCGCTACCGGCCCGTCGCGCGACATGATCGTGCGTGGCGCGACGCCGAAGGGCGCGTCGGGGCGCGTCTACGGCTTCGTCTATTCGGGCCTCGACCTCGGTTCCGCGCTCGGCCCGGTGGCGTTGGGTGCGATGCTCGATCACGGCTCGCCTCGCCTGGTCGCGGCAGCGATCGCCGTGTTTCTTTTCGTTGCGATCGCCACCGTCGTGCAGGTGCGCCACGCGGGACGAGGCGTCACCGCGCCCGCCGCGGCCGGCGACTGACCGCAAGCCATTGCAGCGATGGATCTCGGACTAGCGGGCAAGAAAGCACTGGTCTGCGCCGCGAGCAAGGGTCTCGGACGCGGCTGCGCGGAAGCGCTGGCGCGCGAAGGCGTCGACGTGACGATCGTCGCGCGCACCGAAGCCACGCTGCGGCAGGCCGCCGAAGACATCGGCGCGACGGCGGGCCGCGCCGTGCGCTGGGTCGCATGCGATATCACGACCGCCGAAGGCCGCGGCAAAGCGCTGGCGGCGTGCCCGCAACCCGACATCCTGGTCAACAATGCCGGCGGCCCACCGCCCGGCGACTTTCGCGACTGGGACCGCGACGCGTGGCTGCGCGCGATCGATGCCAACATGCTGACGCCGATCGAGCTGATCAAGGCGACCGTCGACGGCATGATCGCGCGTAAATTCGGCCGCATCGTCAACATCACCTCGTCCGCGGTGAAGGCACCGATCGACATCCTCGGACTGTCGAACGGCGCGCGCAGCGGCCTGACGGGCTTCGTCGCGGGACTCGCGCGCAAGGTCGCGCGGCACAACGTGACGATCAACAATCTGCTGCCCGGCCCGTTCGACACCGACCGGCTGCGCGCCAACATGGAATTGCGCGCCAAGACGGCGGGCCAGCCGGTGGCGGAGCTGCGCCAGGCGCAAATGGACGCCAATCCCTCCGGACGATTCGGCACGCCGGCCGAGTTCGGCATCGCCTGCGCATTTCTGTGCAGCGCGCACGCGGGCTACATCGTCGGGCAGAACCTGCTGATCGACGGCGGCGGGTATCCGGGAACCTTCTAGCGCGCCGCGCGAGCACCGAGCGCTATTGCGCCATCGTCATCACCCACTCGAAAAGATGCCAACGACACGATGATCGATCTCTATTACTGGCCGACGCCGAACGGCCACAAGATGACGATGTTTCTCGAGGAAGCGAAGCTCGAGTACACGATCCATCCGGTGAACATCGGCAAGGGCGAGCAGTTCAAGCCGGAATTCCTGGCCATCGCGCCGAACAACCGCATCCCGCGATCGTCGATCGCGCTCCTGCCGACGGCGGGGAACCGATCGCGATGTTCGAATCGGGCGCGATACTGCTCTATCTGGCCGACAAGATCGGACGCTTCATCCCGCGCGATCTGCGCGCGCGGCTGGATTGCATCCAGTGGCTGTTCTGGCAGATGGCGAACCTGGGGCCGCTCGCCGGCCAGAACCATCATTTCGTCCACTACGCGCCGGAACGGCTCCAGTACGCGGTCGATCGCTACGTCAACGAAACGGGCAGGCTGTACGCGGTGCTGAACAAGCGGCTGGCCGATCGCGAATTCATCGTCGGCGACTATTCGATCGCCGACATCGCGTCGTACCCGTGGGTGCTGCCAGAGCGCCAGTCACAGAACATCGACGAGTTCCCGCACCTGAAACGGTGGAAGGAGGCGATCAAGGCGCGTCCCGCGACGGCGCGCGCCTATGCGCTGGGCAAGGAAATCAATCCGAAACCCGCGGCCACACGCACCGACGAGGAGAGAAAGATCCTGTTCGGGCAGACCAAGGACGTCGTGCGCTGAATCGACCGGCGCCTTTGCGTCGTAGAGCGCGCTTAACGCCTACGGCGTTTCGAGCGCGCTCCAGCCGTCCTTGGGAATGCGAGCGATCACGCGAAACCCGCGCTCGCCCAGCGGCCGCACGACGGCGGCTTCCCCTTCGGCCAGGTAAGGCGTGCCGGCGACCGCGCGAAACGGGTTGCCGTGGCTGGCGATCGCGAGCACCGTTCCGGACGCCGGTGCCGTCGACAGCAAGCGTCGCAGCGCGGCATAGCGGTCGGACCCGTCATCGCTCGCCGGGCCCCCGCGGACCGCAGCTTCGACGCGCGACCGCCCGAATATCAGCTGCGCAGTCTCGCGCGTGCGGCAAAACGGACTCGCCAGCACTTCGCCGACCGGAATGCGCAGCCGTTGAATCGCCGCGCCGATCGCGCGCGCCTCGTCGCGGCCGCGGCTGGTCAGGTTGCGCTGCCGCGCGCAATCTTCGTAGCCGCTCATCTGGTCGTCGTTCTGGCCGAAATCGGTCGAGGTGTGGCGGAAATAGAGAATCAGTCCGCCGGCGCGCAAGGCGGAGAGCAGCGCCGGCCCGGCGAGCGATTCGTCGGGTGCGTCGGCTGCGTGGAGAGGCGCGGCGAACAGCGCGCACAACAGCGACGCGGCGAGGAAGAGCCGTCGTCCGGGCCGGAATCGCGACAGCGCGGCGCTCATCGATGTCACGGCGGGGCAGGTGCGTCAGTCGCCCGGCGCGAAGCGCACGCTGCCGGCGCCCGCGTCGATGCAGGGATCGTCGTCGAATGCGATATCGCCGCCGGGCGCCGCCATGCCGCTGGCGCGGATCGCGGCGAAATCCTGCAGCGCTGCGATCGAGCAGGTGCGTGGTCACGACGTTCGACAGCGCGTTGAAAATGCTCTCCGCGCGGCCCGGATAGCGCTTCTGCCAGTCGCGCAGCATCGCCGCGACCTGCTTGCGCTGCAGGTTCTCCTGCGAGCCGCACAGCGTGCACGGAATGATCGGGAACGCCATCACCTCGGCATAGCGCGCGAGGTCGCGCTCGCGCACGTAGGCGAGCGGACGGATGACGACGTGCTTGCCGTCGTCGGACACCAGCTTCGGCGGCATCGTCTTCAGCTTGCCGCCGAAGAACAGGTTCAGGAAGAACGTCGCCAGGATGTCGTCGCGATGATGGCCGAGCGCGATGCTTGGTCGCGCCGAGCTCGCCGGCGACGCGGTACAGCACGCCGCGCCGCAGCCGCGAGCACAGCGAGCACATCGTCCCGCCTTCGGGAATCACGCGCTTGACGACGCTGTAGGTGTCCTGCTCGACGATGTGGAACGGCACGCCGCGAGACGCCAGATAGCGCGGCAGCACGTCGGCAGGGAAGCCCGGCTGCTTCTGGTCGAGGTTGACCGCGATCAATTCGAACGGCAGCGGCGCACGGTCGCGCAAGCTGAGCAGGACGTCGAGCATCGCGTAGCTGTCCTTGCCGCCGGACAGGCACACCATCACGCGGTCGCCGCGGCCGATCATCGAAAAATCGCCGATCGCCTGTCCGACCAGCCGGCGCAGGCGCTTTTTGAGCTTGTTGGCTTCGAACGCCTGACGCTGGGCCTGGCGTGCGCTGGAAGTCGCCGCGGGCCCCGTGTCTACGTGCTCCGGCAGGGCCGGGAAAGTCGGCCCGGGCGAGACGGCCGGCGCGGCAGTCGAGTCGGTCATCGCGGTGTCAGGAATCATTGCGCCAACGTAGCGCGAGTCGCGCTCGAACGCAACCCGCTCTACAATGCAGGGCTTTCAAGCCGGGCCGACCGGCCGGATCGTCTCGGGGGAGGGGAACGCGATGGCAATGCAGACGCTACTGGTGGCCAATCCGAAGGGCGGCAGCGGCAAGACGACGCTGGCCACCAACATCGCCGGCTGGCTCGCGGCAAAGAAGCAGCGCGTCGTGCTGGCCGACTTCGATCCGCTGCGCTCGGCGACCGAGTGGCTGGCTCGCCGCCCGCCGCTGTTTCCGGCGATTTCGGGCTGGACGCCGAATGCGGGAAAGGAAGATCTGAAGGAACACCATCCGCAGTGGCTGGTGCTCGATACGCCGGCAGGCCTGCATGGCGATGCGCTGCGCGATGCGGTGCGCCGCGCCGACATCCTGCTGGTGCCGGTGTCGCCGAGCGCGTTCGACACCGCCGCGACCCAGCACTTCCTCGATCAGATCGGCGAATACAAGGCGATCAAGAAAGGCGACATCGCCGTGGGACTGGTCGCGATGCGCGTCGACCCGCGCACCAACAGCGCCGCCGAGCTCGAGGAATTCCTCAAGTCGTTCGATTTCCCGCTGGTCGCCCATTTGCGCGCGACGCAGGTCTACGTGCATTGTGCGCGCGACGGACTGACGATCGCCGACCTGCCGCACTCGCGCGCCGAGCAGGATCTCGAGCAGTGGCGGCCGTTGACGCGGTGGATCGCGCGCCACAGCACGGCGAAAAACGGCTAGTTATCCGGCCCGCCCGCGTGAACCTTGCAAGGACCGTCGATCCTTGGACGCGGTCTCTTGCGGCGAACGCGTCCCGCGTAACGACCCGAGTACATCGCGCTACGGCTTTGCGCCGAGCAAATAGAATTGATCGGTGCGCGCTGCAAACGGTGCAAAGGCGACAAACCGCTTGTTGGCCTCATCGTAGTAGGCGATCCCCGTGATCGGCCCGTTGCCGAAAATGCAGCCGTTGCCCGAAACGGTCCAGTCAAAGACGTTGACCGACTTGTGTGGAACGATGGTCCCATTGAAATGGCAGGCGTCGTTATGGCCTGCAAGCTTCCCGGTCGGATCGAGCGTAAAGCTCGCAGGGCGCGCACCGGAGACGTGCCCCGTTACGCCGGTGTAGGTGCCGGCGGCGGCGGCGAGGTCGGCTGGTCGTTCGGTACCCGGCGTCATATGATCCGGCGAAACTGCGATCTCCGGCGGCGCCGACGATCGTCATTTGCAGCGAACTGCCCGTGACATATGCGCCGCTGACGGTCGCCGGCGTCCGCGAGCCATTGGTTTCAAGCGCGGCCGCGATCGGAAAATCGAATCCGTCGGAAGAGGTTAGCGTCCCGTTGGTCGCGGTGCTTGATCCCTGCACCGCTCCGGCATAGCTGCTCAGGCCAGCGTAGGAATATGCAACGTAGTAGGTGCCATCGTCGAGGAACAATGGCCCGAACGATCCGGTTGTCGCTCGTGATCCCCAACCAGAGGCCTTCGGCATTTCGGCCAGCGCTCGGCGCACACGGTTCCCGGGGAGACGAAGACTTCCCGCGTGATGGCTTTGCTCTGGGACACGCCGTCGACGGTATAGCTGAACATGGCGTTGTTGCCATCGCTGAAGGTGAAGCTCGCGGTGCCAACGATGACTCCGGTCGGTCCGCCGACGCTGCCGATTGGCGGGAACGGAACGGCGTTGAACGCCGGCCCCGTCAGACGATAGACCTGCGTTCCGGCATACACGCCGGGCCCGGTCTTGGTCGCTTGCACGACCATCCAGCGCGGCGTGCGGTCGTGATCGAAGGTGAACCAGGTGGCGAATATGATGTCGCCTTGATGCGTCAGGTTAATGCCCCATCCGGCTTCGGAGCCCGCGGGCGCCGCCCACCAAAGATCGGTGTAGTTGGTTGCCAGTGCGAGGTTGGGTTGAGCGCCGAACGTGCAGGTGGGCTGTCGGACCGAACAGCTGACGCGTGATCGTCTTGGTTTGCGAGATGCCCGCCACCGTGTAGGTAAACGTGGCGTTGTTCGAATCGATGAAGCTGAGGGTTCCGGTCCCGCCCAGGCCGGACACGGTCGCGCCGCCGGGACTGCCCAGCGGCGGAAAGGGCACTGCATCGAATGCGGGGCCGGTGCCCTGGAATAGTTGGCCGGTGTAGGTATTGGGCGCGGTTTTGTTCGCGGTCATGACCAGCCAGGTGCCTTTGCCGGTCAAGTCATAGGTAAACCAGGACGCGAAAATGACGTCTCCCTGGTGCGCGAAATTGATGCCCCAGCCCGACTCCGCCGGATTGAACCAGAGACCCTGGTAGTTTGCCGCCGCGGAGGCCGCGCCCGCCGCGCTCGAGACGAACGCAAGGACAGCGATGAGCAGCCAGCGCCTGAGGGACTCTTGCATTGGACCTCCTTGGCAGACCGCGCAGCATGCGCGGAGCCCCGGTCGGTTGCAAGCGCATTCGCTATCACCGTGCCCAGCGAGCCCGCTCCTGCAGCGCCAGCATCAGGCCGCTGGCGACGATGATGGTCATGCCCAGCGCCGACCAGCGATCGGGCAGCTGACCGAACAGCACGAAGCCGTAGGTCGTGGCCCAGATCATCTGCAGATAGGCGAACGGCGTCAGCAGCGCGGCCGGCGCGTGCTGGAATGCGCCGATGATCGACCAGTGGCCGACGCCGGCGAACAGACCCAGCAGGACGAAGGCCAGCGTGTCCTTCAGCGGTGGAGCTTCGCCGCCGATCTCCCAAGGCAGACCCAAGGTCAGCCCCAATGTCCCGACCAGCGCGCTGTAGAACAAGGTCGTGTGTACGCTTTCGTCGACGAGCTTGCGGGTCAACAGGAAGTACAGCGCGTTGCACAGCGCCGCGAGCAGCAGCAGGAGCGCGGCCGGATGGAACACGGCGGATCCCGGGCGCAGCAGGATCAGGATGCCGGCGAAGCCGGTGAGCGCCGCGATCCAGCGCGCCGCGATCGGGCCGCTCGCCGAGGATCGGGCCCGACAGCACGACTACGATGATCGGCGCGAGGAAAGTGATCGCCGAGCCTTCCGCCAGCGGCAGATAGCGCAAGCCGCCGAAAAAGCAGATGGTCGCGCACAGCAGCATCGCCGAGCGCAGCAATTGCAGGCCGAGCCGGCGCGTGCGCCAGAAGCCGGGCCCCGCGCGCCGCCAGGCGAACGGCGTGACCACGATCATCTGCCCGGCGTAGCGCGCCCACACGACGAGGAACAGCGCATGATCGCGGACCAGGTATTTCGCCGTCGCATCGAGCGACGAAAGGCACAGTCCCGCGAACAGGAACAGCGGCAGGGCGCGGGCGAGCGCGCGCGCGTCGTGGCCGCTTTGCCTTCTCGGAGGCGTCGACGATCGCCGCTACCTCAGGCGGCCAGCAGCTCGCGCAGCACGTAGGGCAGGATGCCGCCGTGCAGGTAGTAATCGACCTCGATCGGCGTGTCGATGCGCAGCAACAGCGGGACGCGTTGCGTGGCGCCGTCCTTGCGACGTATGACCAGCGCTACGTCCATCTGCGGCCGGATGCCCGATTCGAGCCCGACGATGTCGAATTCCTCACTGCCGTCGATGCCCAGCGAGGCAGCGCTGTCGATGCCTTTGAACTGGCACGGCAGCACGCCCATGCCGACCAGATTCGAGCGATGGATGCGCTCGAAGCTGCGCGCGATCACCGCCTTGACGCCGAGCAGCTGCGTGCCTTTCGCGGCCCAGTCGCGCGAGCTTCCGGTGCCGTATTCTTCACCTGCGAAAACCACCGTCGGCGTGCCGCGGGCGATATACGTCATCGCCGCGTCGTAGATCGCCATCTGCTTGCCTTCGGGTTGCAGGATGGTTTCGCCACCCTCGATGCGCGTGCCGTCGCCTCGCAGCGGCAGCATCAGATTCTTGATGCGCACATTGGCGAACGTGCCGCGCATCATCACGTCGTGGTTGCCGCGCCGGCTGCCGTAGCTGTTGAAGTCGGGCACACCGACGTCGTGCTCGAGCAGATAGATGCCGGCCGGCGAGGTCGGCTTGATCGATCCCGCCGGGCTGATGTGGTCGGTCGTCACCGAGTCGCCGAAAATGCCCAGCGCGCGGGCGCCCGTGCACCGCGGCGACCTTGCCCGGTTGCATCTTGAAGTCGGCGAAGAACGGCGGCTCGGCGATGTAGGTCGACTTGTCCCAGGCGTAGACCTGCCCCTTGGTCGTCGGAATGGCGTTCCACAGCGGATTGTCCTTGGTGAAATCACCGTACAGGCGACGATAGGTCGCCGGGTCGGTCGCGTACTGCATCACCGCGCCGATTTCCTGCGAGGTCGGCCAGACGTCGCGCAAAAAGACCGGATTTCCGTCGCTGCCGGTGCCGAGAGGCTCGGTGGTCAAATCGATGTTGGCCCGGCCGGCGATCGCGTAGGCGACAACCAGTGGCGGCGAGGCCAGAAAGTTCGCCTTGATGTTCGGATGGATGCGGGCCTCGAAGTTGCGATTGCCCGAAAGGACCGCCGCGCATACCAGATCGTTTTTGGTGATCACCTCCTCGATCGAGGGATCGAGCGGCCCCGAATTGCCGATGCAGGTCGTGCAGCCGTAACCGGCCAGGTAGAAATTGAGCTTTTCGAGCTCGGGAAGCAGCCCGGACTTGCTCAGGTACTCGGTGACCACCCGCGATCCGGGTGCCAGCGAAGTCTTGATGTGGCGCCTGACCGTCAGGCCTTTGGCGGCCGCTTTTTTCGCCAGCAGTCCTGCGGCAAGCAACACGCCTGGATTCGACGTGTTGGTGCAGGATGTAATTGCGGCGATCAGGACGTCGCCGTTGCCGATGTCGAGCGGTTTCGGGCTCTGCACGCGGACCGGATCCGGCGTCGGACGGTTGTCGACCATCTCGACCACGTTGCGCGGCTGGCCGTTGTCCGGCAAGCGCTGCTTGGAATCGTTCGAGCGCGGCTCGGGGGCGGCTGCGATCTGAACCGGATAGCGGCGGGCGAGCTTGTCCGGCGACTGCGCGAACCCGTTCTCGGCGACCGGCCTGGAGAACAGCGTGTCGAACGATGCCTTCATCTTCGGCAGTTCGATGCGATCCTGCGGACGCTTCGGGCCGGCGAGGCTGGCGACTACCGTGGCCAGGTCGAGCTCGACCGTCTGCGAATAGTCGATCGTGCCCGCGGCCGGCATGCCGTACAGACCCTGCGCGCGGCAATAGGTCTCCAGCGCTTCGATCTCGGCCGGAGTCCTTCCGGTATTGGTCAGATATTCGATCGTCTTGTCGTCGACGGCGAAGAAGCCCATCGTCGCGCCGTACTCGGGCGACATGTTGGCGATCGTCGCGCGATCCGGCACCGACAAGCGACGCCGCGCCCTCGCCGAAGTATTCGACGAACTTGCCGACGACCTTGGCTTTGCGCAACAGCTCGGTCACGGTGAGCACCAGATCGGTCGCGGTCACGCCCTCGCGCAGCCGCCCCTTGAGGTGCACGCCGACGACGTCCGGCGTCAGCATGTACAGCGGCTGGCCGAGCATGCCGGCTTCCGCCTCGATGCCGCCGACGCCCCAGGCAACGACGCCGATGCCGTTGATCATCGTCGTATGCGAGTCGGTGCCGACCAGCGTGTCGGGATAGTAGACGCCGTCCTTCTGGTGAACCCCGCGCGCCAGATATTCGAGGTTGACCTGATGCACGATGCCGACGCCTGGCGGCACGACCTTGAACGTATCGAAAGCCTGCATCCCCCATTTCATGAACTTGTAGCGCTCGGCGTTGCGCTGAAACTCGACTTTCATGTTGAGGTCGAGCGCGTTCTTCGTGCCGTAATAGTCGACTTGCACCGAGTGATCGACGACCAGGTCGACCGGCACCAGCGGCTCGATGACCTTGGGATCCTTGCCCACCCGCTGCGCGACGCCGCGCATCGCGGCGAGATCGCACAACAGCGGCACGCCGGTGAAATCCTGCAGCACGACTCGCGCGACGATGAACGGGATTTCCTCGGTGCGCGATGCATTCGGCGCCCAGTTGGCAAGCTGCCGCACATGCTCTTCGGTCACCTTCTTGCCGTCGCAGTTGCGCAGCACGCTTTCCAGCACGATGCGAATCGAGACCGGCAGCCGCGAGATGCGGCCGATGCCGGCGGCCTCGAGCGCAGGCAGCGAATAGTAGCGTCCCGAGACGCCCGACTCGGTGCTGAGCGTTTGCAGCGTGCCGTGCAGATTGTGCGTCATGGAAAAGCCTTTCTTCGGAGTCGGCTCACGCGCCGCGGCGCAAGACCGGCAATGCGAAAATCTCAGCGCATGCGTCTATTTCTTGATCATGCTCTTGATGTTGATCGTCTGCCCCGATTCGAGCGTCATGTCGCCCGGCTTCTGCCCGGCCGGGCACTCCCCGACCCATTTGGCGTCGATCGACGAATTCTGCTCGGAGATGTTCAGCATCGGAGGATCGTAAGTTGCGCTGCCCTCGGTGTGGTAGGCAGTGTTGCCGGAGAACGTCATCACCGAGTGGGCAGTCATCGTCGTCACGCCCAGCTTGCAGACCGCGTCAATGGTCAGCTGATTGCCCTCGACGCGGCGATCGCTCTTCGAGCACAGTTCCTTGGCCATACCCAGTCCGAAGTCGCGCATTTCGGCCTGCACCGATTCGTCGAGGCACATCATCGTCATGCGCTTGGTTTCCGGCTGCTGACTGGTGCTGCGCGAAAGCTCCCACAGCCCCGATTTGAGGACGGGCAGTTCGGCAGCGAACGCGCTCGCACCGGCAAGACCAAAGCAGCCGATAGCCAGCGCAGCTGGCGATGCGGACTCCGCGGGAGGCGATCGGGAAGACGGGAAACTCGGTCCGCATGGCTTGGGTCCAGTCGGGCGATTACAGGTGTCAGATGACGAACAGGTCGACGAATTCGTGCACCGGCGTCGCGTCGAGGCGGCCGGCGTCGAGCGCGACATCGGCAATCGCGCGCTGCTGCTTCGGCGGAAAGCGCCGGGCAAGATTGGTGCGGAACTTCTCGACCAGCAGCGGAATGCCCTCGGCGCGGCGGCGGCGATGGCCGACCGGGTATTCGACGACGACCTCGTCGAGCCTGGTGCCGTCCTCGAACTCGACGGTGATCGCATTGGCGATCGATCGCTTGGCAGGATCGAGGTAGTCGTGGGAGAACTGCTTGTCCTCGACGCAGGTCATCTTGTCGCGCAAGGCGTCGATCCGGGGATCGGCGGCGATTTCGTCCTCGTAGTCGGCGGCGGTCAGCCGGCCGTAGAGCAGCGGCACGGCGACCATGTACTGGATGCAGTGGTCGCGGTCGGCCGGATTGGAAAGCGGTCCCTTCTTGTCGATGATGCGCATCGCCGATTCGTGCGTGCGAATGGTGATGCGGCGCACTTGGCCAATGCGATCGCGAACGCGCGGGTGGAGCGCCATCGCGCATTCGACCGCCGTCTGCGCGTGGAACTCGGCGGGGAAGCTGATCTTGAACAGGATGTTTTCCATCACGTAACTGCCGAAAGGCCGCTGCAGCACGAATGGCTTGCCCTGGAACAGCACGTCGTAGAAGCCCCAGGTCTTGGCGGTCAACACCGACGGATAGCCCATTTCGCCCTTGGCCGCCATAAGCGCCAGCCGCACCGCCCGCGACGTCGCGTCACCGGCCGCCCAGCTCTTGCGCGATCCGGTGTTCGGCGCGTGGCGGTAGGTGCGCAATGCCTGGCCGTCGACCCAGGCGAGCGACACCGCGTCGACGATCCCGTCATGCGACAGCCCGAGCATCTGTCCGACCACCGCGGCAGTGGCGACCTTGACCAGCACGACGTGATCGAGCCCGACGCGGTTGAAGCTGTTCGCCAGCGCGATCACGCCCTGGATCTCGTGCGCCTTGACCATCGCCGTCAGCACCGCCTTCATCGTCAGCGGCGGCTTGCCTGCGGCGACCGCGGTGCGCGACAGCCAGTCTGCCGTGGCGAGAATGCCGCCGAGATTGTCGGACGGATGGCCCCACTCGGCCGCGAGCCAGGTGTCGTTGAAGTCCAGCCAGCGGATCATCGCGCCGATATTGAACGCCGCCTGGACCGGATCGAGCTGAAACTGCGTGCCCGGAACGCGCGCCCCATTCGGTACGACGGTGCCCGGAACGATCGGGCCGAGCAGCTTGGTGCAGGCCGGATAGGACAGCGCCTCGAGGCCGCATCCCAGCGTGTCGACCAGGCAGTAGCGGGCGGTTTCGTACGCTTCGCCGCTTTCGATCTCGTAGCGCGCGGCGTAATCGGCGATGTCGACCAGGACCTGGTCGGGTTTCGGACGGACGCTGGCGATCGGCGCGGACATCGTCGTAGTCTGTTGTGCGTAAGAGGCTAGGGCCTGCCCGAGCCGGCGGAGCGTACCGGTGGCGTCATGGTGTCTTCACCGAAGACAGCTGGATGTCGTAGCCGGCGACGTGCCACTGCCCGATCGCGTCCTTGGCGACCGCCAGCGTCTCCTCGACCAGCGCAGTCTTTTCGAACTTGGTCAGGTAGGTAACGATCACGTAGTCGCCGGTCGGCGCGCCGCGCAGCGTCTTCGAGTAGGTTGCCGACTTGCGCTCGCGCATGATCGTCCTGCCGAGCTTGGGCCGCCGCGCAGCGAGGTCGGCGCTCCATTCCTTTTGCGTGATCGTCTCCTGCAGCACTACGGCTGCCGTCATCCAGCTTTCGTCGAACTTGCCGCGATCGATCAGATCAAGCCAGCGATCACTTTCCGCGCCTGCCGCGGCGATCATGGCGGCCGTCGCGGCGCTGACCGCGGCATCGTTCGGCTCGGCCGCTGCCGCTGCAGCGGGCGCCGGGGGCGTCGGCACCGCCGGACGGCTCGGCTTTCGGCGCCGCGGGTGGCGGCGCTCCCTGCGCGGCGGCAGGCGCACCTGCAGCCAGACCAGCGCTATGGCCGACAGTGCGAACAAAAACGCGAAGCCTGCGTCACTTCCGCTCCGCCAGCGGAACGAAGACCTGGTCTTCGGGTCCGATGTAGTTCGCCGACGGCCGGATGATCTTGCCGTCGCTGCGCTGCTCGATCACATGCGCCGCCCAGCCCGCCGTGCGCGAGATGACGAAAAGCGGGGTAAACATCGCGGTCGGGACGCCGAGCATGTGATAGCTGACCGCCGAATACCAGTCGAGGTTCGCGAAACATCTTCTTCGCGTCCCACATCACCTGTTCCAGCCGCTCGGCGATGGCGAACATCTTCATGTCGCCGGCATCGGACGATAGCCGCTGCGCCACCGCCTTGATCACCCGGTTGCGCGGGTCGCTGACCGTGTACACCGGATGTCCGAAGCCGATGACGACTTCCTTGTTGGCGACCCGCCGCCGGATGTCGGCCTCCGCCTTGTCGGGCGTCGAGTAGCGCTGCTGGACCTCGAACGAGAATTCGTTGGCGCCGCCGTGCTTCGGGCCGCGCAGCGCGCCGATGGCGCCGGTCAGCGCCGAATAGATGTCCGAGCCGGTGCCGGCGATGACCCGCGCGGCGAACGTCGATGCATTGAATTCGTGCTCGGCGTAAAGGATCAGCGAAGTATCCATCGCGCGCACCCACGGCGCGGGCGGTGGCTTGCCGTGCAACAGGTGCAGGAAATGAGCGCCGATCGAATCGTCGTCGGTCTCGACGTCGATTCGCTTGTGATGATGACTCCAGTGGTACCAGTAGAGCAGCATCGAGCCCAGCGATGCGAGCAGCCGGTCGGCGATGTCGCGCGCGCCGTCGGCATCGTGCAGGTCGCGCTCGGGCAGGATCGCGCCCAGCGCCGAGACCGCGGTGCGCATCACGTCCATCGGGTGCGCGCCCGCAGGCAGGCGCTCGAGGATCTCCCGGATCGGGTCCGGTATGTCGCGCAGTCCGCGGAGCTTGGTCTTGTACGCGGCGAGCTGGGCCAGGGTCGGCAGCTTTTCGTGGACCAGCAGGTGGGCGATTTCCTCGAACTCGCACGCTTCGGCGATATCGAGGATGTCGTAGCCCCGGTAATGGAGATCGTTGCCGGTGCGGCCGACGGTGCACAGCGCGGTGTTGCCGGCGACGACGCCGG
Organism: uncultured beta proteobacterium; assembly: GCA_963847585.1. Taxonomy (GTDB): domain Bacteria; phylum Pseudomonadota; class Gammaproteobacteria; order Burkholderiales; family Casimicrobiaceae; genus PALSA-1003. The sequence continues at coordinate 21,354 of CAWKAQ010000014.1, forward strand.
AGAGAGCGACCGATTTTTTCGGCTTCGGTGATCGTGGCGGCGGGTGCGGCGGATTCGCTCATCGGATCTCCGCGATATTCGGGCGAGGAGGGCGGGCGCTCATTGCGCCTGGCGCGCGAACAACTGGTCGAGCTTCTGCTCGAAGGCGTGATAGCCGAGGAATTCGTACAGCTCCTGGCGCGTCTGCATCGAGTCGACGACGCTTCGCTGCGTTCCCTCGCGGCGCACCGCGCGATAGACGCCGAGCGCAGCCTGGTTCATCGCGCGAAACGCCGACAGCGGGTAGAGCGCGATCGCGACGCCGGCGCCGCGAAGCTCGTCGACGGTAAACAACGGTGTCGCGCCGAACTCGGTGATGTTGGCCAGTACCGGTACTTCGAGCGCGTCGGCGAAGCGCCGGTACATCGCGAGCTCGGTAATCGCCTCGGGAAAGACCATGTCGGCGCCGGCTGCCACGTAGGCGGCGGCGCGGTCGAGCGCAGCGGACAGGCCCTCGACGGCCAGCGCGTCGGTGCGCGCCATGACGACGAAACCGGGGTCGCTGCGCGCGTCGACGGCGGCCTTGATCCTGTCCACCATCTCGCCCGCGGCGACCAGCTCCTTGTTCGGGCGGTGGCCGCAACGCTTGGCGCCCACCTGGTCTTCGATATGCATCGCCGCCGCGCCGGCCTTGATCAGCGAGCGCACAGTGCGCGCAACGTTGAATGCCGATGCGCCGAATCCGGTGTCGGCGTCGACCAGCAACGGCAGCGACGTCGCGTCGGTGATGCGCCGGACGTCGGTCAGCACGTCGTCGAGCGTCGAGATTCCCAGGTCGGGCAGCCCGAGCGAGCCCGCTGCGACGCCGCCGCCGGAAAGATAAAGCGCCTGGTAGCCGGATCTTTTCGGCGAGGATCGCATGATAGGCGCAGATCGCGCCGGGAACCTGCAGCGGCTTTTCGCGCGAGAGCGCCGCGCGGAATCGCGCGCCGGGCGAGAGTGCGGCGTTCATCCGAGCAGCGCTGCGACGCCGGCGCGCTCTTCCTCGAGTTCCTTGAGCGTGGCGTCCATTTTTTCACGCGAGAAAGCGTCGATCTCGAGTCCGGTGACGCGCTGATACTCGCCGTCGGCGGTCGTTACCGGCACGCCGTACATGATGTCCTTCGGAATGCCGTAGCTGCCATCGGACGGCAGGCCCATCGTCACCCACTTGCCGTCGCTGCCCAGCGAGCCAGTCGCGCATGTGGTCGATCGCCGCGTTGGCGGCCGACGCGGCCGACGACAGTCCGCGGGCCTCGATGATCGCGGCGCCTCGTTTGCCGACGGTCGGCAGGAACACCGTGCGGTTCCAGTTCTCGTCGTTGATCAGCGCCTTCAGCGATTGCCCGTCGGCTGTCGCGAATCGATAATCCGGATACATCGTCGGCGAATGATTGCCCCAGACGATCAGCTTGTCGATCGATCCGACCGGCTTGCCCGACTTGGCCGCAAGCTGCGACAGCGCGCGATTGTGATCGAGCCGCAGCATCGCGGTGAAGTTTTTCTGCGGCAGTCCGGGAGCGGACTTCATCGCGATGTAGGCGTTGGTATTGGCCGGATTGCCGACGACCAGCACCTTGATGTCGCGGCTGGCGACCGCATCCATCGCCTTGCCCTGCTCGATGAAAATCCTCGCGTTCTCCAGAAGCAGATCCTTGCGCTCCATGCCCGGGCCGCGAGGCCGCGCGCCGACCAGCAGCGCCATCTCCGCGTCCTTGAAAGCCGCCTTGGGGTCGCCGCTGCCGGACATGCCGGCGAGCAGCGGAAAGGCGCAATCCTCGAGCTCCATCATCACGCCCTTGAGTGCGGCCTGCGCCTTGTCGATCGGCAGCTCGAGCAATTGCAGCAGCACCGGCTGGTCGCGTCCGAGCATGTCGCCGTTGGCGATCCGGAACAGCAGGCTATAGCCGATCTGGCCGGCGGCGCCGGTCACCGCGATGCGGAGGGGCTTTTTCATCGAGAGCTCCAGGGCGACGGGTTGGTTCGGGAGGCTTCAGGCATCCCGGCACGGCCACGGGCGGAAAAGCCGCCGTCGGCATGGCGCGTCCCTGCAGGAAAATTCTACGGGCTTTGGCCGCCGGGTGTCAATTGACTCTTATGTAAGATATAAGATATAAAAGCGGCATCGCCGCCTTGTCGCCGGGCGGCAGTCTGCGCTCCGGTATCGTCGATGCCCGCTGCCGCCACCCAACATGCTCCCGCCTTCCGGCCGCTGTATCTGCAGCTCAGGGATCTGTTGCTGCGGGACATGGAACCAAGCCAATGGCGGCCCGGCGAGGCGCTGCCCAGCGAGATCGAGCTGGCCGCGCGTTTCGGCGTTTCGCAAGGCACGGTGCGCAAGGCGATCGACGCGCTGGCCGCCGACAATCTGGTCGTTCGGCGTCAGGGCAAAGGGACGTTCGTCGCCACGCATACCGAGGAAAAGACGTCGATGTTCCGGTTTCTGCGCATACGGCGCAGCGACGGCCGCGATGAATACCCGGCAAGCCGGCTGCTCGATGTGCGCCGCGGCAAGGCGTCGGCCGAGGTGGCGCGATTGCTCGAGATCAAGCCCTCGGAAGCGGTCTTCGTCGTTCGCCGGGTGCTCGAGTACGGCGGCGAGCCGGTCGTGCTCGACGACATCACGCTGCCTGCGACGCTGTTCAAGGGGCTGACGCGGGCCCGGCTCGAAGCTTATCGCGGCTCGATGTACGGATTCTTCGAAACACAGTTCGGCGTGCGCATGTTGCGGGCGCAGGAAAGACTGAAGGCGATCGCCGCCGACAGCGCCACTGCGGCAATCCTGAAGGTTCGCACCGGCGAGCCGCTGCTCGCCGTCGAGCGGCTGACGCGCACCTATGGCGAGCGGCCGGTCGAGTGGCGGCGCGGCTTGTGCAGCACGCGCCGGCACTACTATCTGAACGACCTCGGCTGAGGGCGCGGCACCCGCGCCGGCGCTGGCGAGCGCCTGGCGAAACACGGTATAATTTGCGTTGTGCACTTTTCGTGCACGGCCCTTAAGACCGCGCCGGAAGGAAGGGCCAATCACGAAAGACCAACGTCATGCCGTTTCCGACGGATTCGCGCCAAGCGGCCGCAACCTGCGCGGCGTGTCGTGCGTTCCCCGGAATGCGCGATGGCGGGACTCCTGATGCCGACGGCAGCCGCCGGGGCGCCGATGTCCGATAGCGAGCTTCCAGGGCAACTGCCTCGGGCCGCGCGTCCGGTATATCTCAATCTGATCGCGATCCGGCAGCCGATCCCCGCGATCGTTTCGATCCTGCATCGCCTGAGCGGTGCACTGCTGTTTCTGGTCGGGATTCCGCTGCTGCTGTGGGCGGTCCAGCAAAGCCTTGCGTCGCCCGATGCGTACGCTGCGCTGCGCGCCAGCCTCGCCCATCCGATCGCCAAGCTGCTGCTGCTTGGGCTGGTCTGGGCCTACCTTCATCATTTCTGTGCCGGCATCCGCTATCTGCTGCTCGATCTGCATATCGGGACCGAGCTCACACCGTCGCGGCAATCGAGTTACGCCGTGCTGATCGTCAGTCTCGCGCTGACCGCGATCATCGGAGCCCGGCTTTGGTAACGCGCATCATCGTCGGGGCGCACTACGGGTGGAAGGACTGGCTGGCGCAGCGCGCGACCGCCGTAATCATGGCGCTGTACACGCTGCTGCTGCTCGGCATCGCGCTGTATCAGCGGCGGTATCGATTACGCATCGTGGACCGCGCTGTTTGCGCAGCCTGCGTTTCGCATCGCCACGTTGTTGTTCGGCCTGGCGCTGTTCTGGCATGCGTGGATCGGCATGCGCGACATCTGGATGGATTACATCAAGCCGGCGGGTCTTCGGCTGGTGCTGGAAGTGCTGACGGTGATCGTTCTGGTCGGCTACGCGGCATGGCTGGTCGAGGTCCTGTGGGGGCCGGGACGATGAGCCTCGCCGTGCGCAAGTTCGATGCGATCGTCGTCGGCGCCGGCGGCGCCGGCATGCGCGCCTCGCTGCAGCTCGCCGAAGTCGGGCATGTCGGTCGCGGTGCTGTCGAAGGTGTTTCCGACGCGCTCGCATACTGTCGCCGCGCAGGGCGGCATCGGCGCCAGTCTCGGCAATATGGGCGAGGACAGCTGGCTTTGGCACATGTACGACACCATCAAGGGATCGGACTGGCTCGGCGACCAGGACGCGATCGAATACATGTGCAAGATGGCTCCGCAAGTCGTCTACGAGCTCGAGCACTTTGGCATGCCGTTCGACCGCAACGCCGACGGCACGCTCTATCAGCGCCCGTTCGGCGGGCACTCGGCGAATTTCGGCGAGAAAGTCGGTCCAGCGCGCGTGCGCCTCCGCCGACCGGACCGGACACGCGATGCTGCACACGCTTTATCAGCGCAACGTTCGCGCGCGAACGCAATTCTTCGTCGAGTGGATGGCGCTGGACCTGATCCGCGATGCCGCATGGCGAAGTGCTCGGCGTCACCGCGCTGGAGATGGAAACCGGCGAAGTGATGCTGTTGCAGGCGAAGGCCACGTTATTCGCCACCGGAGGCGCGGGCCGGATTTTTGCGGCGAGCACCAATGCGTTCATCAATACCGGCGACGGCCTGGGCATGGCCGCGCGCGCCGGCATTCCGCTGGAGGACATGGAGTTCTGGCAATTCCATCCGACCGGCGTGGCCGGCGCCGGCGTGCTGATCACCGAGGCGCGTGCGCGGCGAAGGAGGCATCCTGCTCAACGCCAACGGCGAGCGCTTCATGGAGCGTTACGCGCCGAACCTGAAGGACCTGGCATCGCGCGATATCGTGTCGCGATCGATGGACCAGGAGATCAAGGAGGGCCGCGGCTGCGGTCCGCACAAGGATTACGTACTGCTGAAGCTCGATCATCTCGGACCCGAGGTGATCATGAAGCGGCTGCCGTCGATCCGCGAGATCGCGATCAAGTTCGCCAACGTCGATCCGATCCGCGAGCCGATTCCGGTCGTGCCGACGATCCACTACATGATGGGCGGAATTCCGACCAATGTTCATGGCCAGGTCGTCGCTCCGGACGGCGGGCGACCCGAATGCGTCGTGCCGGGGTTCTTCGCGATCGGCGAATGCGCCTGCGTGTCGGTTCACGGCGCCAATCGCCTGGGCACCAACTCGCTGCTGGATTTGCTCGTGTTCGGCCGCGCCGCCGGAGACTTCATCGTCGGCCAGAACCTGCAGCGACAAGCGCACAAGCCGCTGCCGCCGCATGCCGCCGATGCCGCGCTCGCTCGTCTGGCGCGGCTCGATAGCGCGACTTCGGGCGAGCAGGTTGCCGACGTGGCGAATTCGCTACGCCGTACCGTCCAGACCCATTGCGGCGTCTTTCGCAATCAGACGTTGCTGACCGAGGGTGTGGCCAAAATCCTCGAGCTGGAGCGACGCGTGCAACGACTCGCGATCCAGGACAAGAGCCGGACGTTCAATACCGCGCGAGTCGAGGCGCTGGAGCTCGAGAATCTGATCGAGGTCGCCAAGGCGACGATCGTGTCCGCCGAGGCGCGCAGGGAAAGCCGCGGCGCGCAGGCGCGCAGCGATTATCCGAACCGTGACGACGCGAACTGGCTGAAACACACGCTGTGGTTCCGCGAAGGGAACCGGCTCGACTACAAGCCGGTAAACATGAAGCCGGTCTCGGTCGATGCGTTCCCGCCGAAGACGCGGACTTACTGACTCGAGACCAGACACGATGAAGTTCCGCATTTACCGCTACGATCCGGCCAAGGACAGCGCGCCCTATATGAAGGATTACGACGTCGCGCTCGATCCGCACGACCGGATGCTGCTCGACGCGATGATCCGGCTGAAGGCGGTCGACGACACGCTGGCGTTCCGTCGCTCGTGCCGCGAGGGCGTGTGCGGGTCCGACGCAATGAACATCAACGGCAAGAACGGCCTTGCCTGCATCACCAACCTGCGCGAGCTCTCCGAGCCGATCGTGCTGCGGCCGCTGCCTGGCCTGCCTGTGATCCGCGACCTGATCGTCGATATGAGCCAGTTCTTCAAGCAGTATCATTCGATCAAGCCGTACGTCGTCGACGACACGCCGCCGCCGGAGAAGGAGCGACTGCAGTCGCCGCAGGCGCGCGAAGAGCTCGATGGATTGTACGAGTGCATTCTTTGCGCCTGCTGCTCTACCGCGTGCCCGTCGTTCTGGTGGAATCCCGACAAGTTCGTGGGGCCGGCCGGATTGCTCAACGCCTACCGTTTCATCGCCGATTCGCGCGACCAGGCGACCAGCGAGCGGCTGGACAACCTGGACGACCCGTACCGGCTGTTCCGCTGCCATACGATCATGAACTGCGTCGACGTTTGCCCGAAGGGCCTGAATCCGTCGGCGGCGATCGGCAGGATTCGCAGTCTGCTGGTCAAACGAGCCGTCTGAAGGCCAGGCGTGGATACCCGGCCCGCGCTTGCGACGCCTTGCGAGCCTCCGCTGTCGGCCGGCGAGCGGCCGGGGGAAGCCGGGATCGATGCGCGCTGGCTCGCCCGTCTGCGCTGGCGCTGCCGTCGCGGCATGCTGGAGAACGATCTGATCCTCGAACGATTTCTCGATGCCCGCGCCGACGCGCTGAGCGCGGCCGACATCGCTGCGCTCGACCTGCTGCTGGACTATAGCGACAACGACCTGTGGGACATTCTGTCCGGGCCGGCATGGAGCCCGCCGACGTCTCGCTGCTGCCGCTGATCGGATGCCTGAGATCCATTTGAGGACACGACGGGAAATTCCGCCGGTCCACCCGTGACCGCCGCCTGGAGCCATATGCCATGACCGACCGCAACGCGACACTGAACTTCGGCGACAGCACCGCGCCGATAAGCTTTCCGGTGCTGCCAGGCACGATCGGCCCGGAGGTGATCGACATCCGCGCGCTGTATGCCAAGACCGGCAAGTTCACCTACGACCCGGGGTTCCTCTCGACCGCCGCGTGTGCGTCGACGATCACCTACATCGACGGCGACAAGGGCGAGCTTCTCTACCGCGGCTATCCGATCGAGCAGCTCGCCGTGCAGTGCGATTTCCTCGAAGTCTGCTATCTGCTGCTGAACGGCGAATTGCCGAACGCCAAGCAGAAGGAAGACTTCGTGCAGATGGTGACGATGCACACGATGGTGCACGAGCAGATGGGCCAGTTCTTCCGCGGCTTCCGCCGCGACTCGCATCCGATGGCGATGCTGGTCGGCGTGACCGGCTCGCTGTCGGCGTTCTATCACGATTCGCTCGACATCACCGACGCGCATCACCGCGAAGTCTCGGCGATCCGCCTGATCGCCAAGCTGCCGACGCTGGTGGCGATGTGCTACAAGTACACGATGGGTCAGCCGTTCGTGTATCCGCGCAACGAGCTCTCCTACGCCGCGAACTTCATGCGCATGATGTTCTCGGTGCCGTGCGAGGAATACAAGGTCAACGATGTCCTGGTCCGCGCGCTCGACCGCATCTTCATCCTGCATGCCGACCACGAGCAGAACGCATCGACGTCGACGGTGCGGCTGGCGGGCTCGTCGGGCGCCAATCCGTTCGCCTGCATCGCCGCGGGCATCGCCTGCCTGTGGGGGCCCGCGCACGGCGGCGCCAACGAGGCTGCCCTCAACATGCTCGAGGAGATCGGCGACGTGTCGAGAATCGGCGATTTCATCAAGCGCGCCAAGGACAAGAATTCGGGCGTCAAGCTGATGGGCTTCGGCCATCGCGTCTACAAGAACTACGACCCGCGCGCCAAGCTGATGCGCGAGACCTGCCACGAGGTCCTCGAGGAGCTGGGACTGCACGACGATCGCCTGTTCAAGCTGGCGATGGCGCTGGAGAAGATCGCGCTCGAGGACGACTATTTCGTCTCGCGCAAGCTCTATCCGAACGTCGACTTCTATTCGGGCATCGTGCAGCGCGCGATCGGGATCCCGGTCAGCCTGTTCACCGCGATCTTCGCGCTGGCGCGCACCGTCGGCTGGATCGCGCAATGGAACGAGATGATTTCCGATCCCGACCAGAAGATCGGCCGCCCGAGGCAGCTCTACACGGGCGCGACGCGGCGCGAGGTCGCGCCGATCGCCCAGCGCTGAGATCCGGCGCTTGCGCCGCGGCGGTCCCGCCCCGATATAGGTGAAGCCATGAGCATGATGAGGGAGTTCGAAGAGACCAGCACGCTGTTCGGCGGCAATGCGCCGTTCATCGAAGACCAGTACGAGAGCATACCTGGGCGATCCGGGCGCAGTCAGTCCCGACTGGCGGGCGTACTTCGATACGCTGCGCGGCGGCGTGCAGGACGTGCCGCAGGCGCCGGTCGTCGAGTCGTTCATCCAGCTGGCGAAAAACCGCCGGCTCGCCGCGCCGATGGTCGACGCGGCGGCGATGCACAAGCAGGTGCTGGTGCTGAGGCTGATCAGCAAGTACCGCACGGTCGGATTCTTCCAGGCCGACCTCGACCCGCTGCAGCGCGCCGAGCGCCCGTACATCGCCGATCTCGACGTCAAGACCTACGGCTTTACCGACGCCGATTTCGACAGCGAGTTCGACATCGGGTCGTACAAGGGTGCGCCGCAGGGCGCGAGCCGGATGCGCTTGCGCGACCTGATCGGTGCGCTGCAGGAAACGTATTGCCGCACGTTCGGCGCCGAGTACATGTACATCGCCGATACCACGCAAAAGCGGTTCATCCAGCAACGGCTGGAGCCGCTGCGCTCGCGGCCCAGCTACGCGCCGGAGTTTCGCCGGCATATCCTGGAGCGACTGACCGCCGCGGAGACGCTCGAGCGCTACCTGGGCACCAAGTACGTCGGGCAAAAACGTTTTTCCGCCGAGGGCGGCGACACGATGATCCCGATGCTCGACCACCTGATCCAGAAGGCGGGCGCCGGCGGCGTGCAGGAAATGGTCATCGGCATGGCGCATCGCGGCCGGCTGAACGTGCTGGTCAATACGCTGGGCAAGATGCCCGAAGGACCTGTTCGCCGAGTTCGAGGGCAAGCACGAGGTCGACCTTCCGGCCGGCGACGTCAAGTATCACCAGGGATTCTCGTCCGACGTGGTCACGCCCGGCGGTCCGATGCACCTGACGCTGGCCTTCAATCCGTCGCATCTGGAGATCGTCGACCCGGTCGTCGAAGGCTCGGTCCGCGCGCGGCAGGACCGCCGCAAGGACCCGACGTTCGACCAGGTGATGCCGGTGCTGATCCACGGCGACGCGGCGATCGCCGGCCAGGGCGTCGTGCAGGAGACGCTCAACCTGTCGCAGACGCGCGGCTACCGCACCGGCGGCACGATCCACTGGTCGTCAACAACCAGATCGGCTTCACCACATCGGATCCGCGCGATACGCGCGGCACGCTCTACTGCACCGACGTCGCCAAGATGGTCGAGGCGCCGATATTCCATGTCAACGGCGACGATCCCGAGGCCTGCCTGCTGGCGATCGAGGTCGCGATCGAGTTCCGGCAGAAATTCGACAAGGATGTCTTCATCGATCTCGTCTGCTTCCGCAAGCAGGGCCACAACGAGGCCGATGAGCCGATGATCACGCAACCGCTGATGTACAAGCGCATCCGCGAGCATCCCGGTACGCGGGCGCGCTATGCCGAAAAGCTCGCCAAGGAAGGGGTGATCACCGCCGGCGATGCCGACGCGATGATCGCGACCTATCGCCAGGCGATGGACAAGGGGTATCACACCAATACCACCATCCTTTCGAACTACAAGGCGCCGTTCGCGGTCGACTGGGCCCGGTTCGTCGGCCGGCACTGGGCCGACGAAGCCGATACGACGGTGCCGTTGCAGAGGCTGACCGAGCTGGCGAAGCGCGTCACCGACGTCCCCCCGAGCTTCAAGCTGCATCCGCGGGTGGAAAAAGTGATCGCCGATCGCCGTGCGATGGGCGAGGGCGCACTGCCGCTCGACTGGGGCATGGCCGAAACGCTCGCTTACGCGACGCTGGTCGACCAGGGCTACGGCGTGCGGCTATCGGGACAGGACACCGGTCGCGGCACGTTCTCGCACCGCCACGCGGTGCTGCATGATCAGAATCGCGAAAAATGGGACGCCGGGATCTGGGTGCCGCTGCAGCACATCAAGGAAGGGCAGCCCGATTTCGAAGTGATCGACTCGGTGCTGTCCGAGGCGGCGGTGCTGGGATTCGAGTACGGCTACGCGACCTCCGAGCCCAACAAGCTCGTCGTCTGGGAAGCGCAGTTCGGCGACTTCGCCAACGGCGCGCAGGTCGTCATCGACCAGTTCATTGCGGCGGGCGAAGTCAAATGGGGCCGCGTCTGCGGGCTCTCCTTGCTGTTGCCGCACGGCTACGAGGGCCAGGGCCCCGAGCATTCCTCGGCGCGGCCCGAGCGCTATCTGCAATTGTGCGCCGAGCACAATATGCAGGTCTGCGTGCCGACGACTCCGGCGCAAATCTTCCACCTGCTGCGCCGCCAGATGGTGCGCAACTTCCGCAAGCCGCTGATCGTGATGAGCCCGAAGAGCCTGCTGCGGCACAAGGAAGCGGTGTCGACGATGGAAGAGCTCGCCAATGGCAAGTTCCAGACGGTCATCGGCGACGTCGACAAGCCGGTCGCGAAGCAACGTGCGCCGCGTCGGTCGTCTGCAGCGGCAAGGTCTACTACGATCTCCTGGCGCATCGGCGCGAGCAGAAGATCGCCGACATCGCGGTCATCCGGCTCGAGCAGCAGTATCCGTTTCCGCACGCGGATTTCAAGGCGCGAGGTCGCACGCTATCCGAATGCGACCGGAAGTCGTCTGGTGCCAGGAGGAGCCGCAGAACCAGAGCGCCTGGTACCGGCTTCGCGCGTACATGCGCGCCGACATCGGCGACAAGCAGGTGCTCGCCTATGCCGGCCGTCCGATCTCGGCGTCACCCGCCGTCGGCTACATGTCCAAGCACCTGGAGCAGCAGAAGGCCGTCGTCGAGGAAGCGTTCGCGGCCACGCTGAGGTCGGGAGAGATGGTGACCGCGCATTGAGTTCCCGATGCGTGGGCGCGCAGCGAGAAGAAACGAGAGCTCGGCGAGAAAGGCGCGTTCGCACGCACCGGTCCGTACTACAGGGATGGAAGATGCTGATTGAAGTCAAAGTGCCGGTGCTGCCGGAGTCGATCACCGAGGCGACACTGGTCAACTGGCACAAGAAGGCCGGCGATGCGGTCAAGCGCGACGAGAACCTGGTCGATATCGAAACCGACAAGGTCGTGCTCGAATTGCCGGCGCCGGATTCCGGCGTGCTGACCGAAATACGGCGCGGCGACGGTTCGACAGTCACCGCGCAGGAAGTCATCGCGGTGCTGGACACCGGAGCGCAGGCGGCGGCCCAGGCCGGCGTAGCAGCGGCGACGCCGGCGCCGACCGCCGCGGCAGCCGCGACCTCGACGGCGAATCCGGCTCCAGCTCCGGGAAATGCATCCGCCGCAGCGAAGTCTACCGCCGCGCCCGGCGCGACCGCACTGCCTGCGGCGCGCAAGATGATGGCCGAGCAAAACCTGGGAGCGGCCGATGTCGCGGGGACCGGACGCGGCGGGCGAATCACCAAGGAGGATGTTGTCGCCGCGACTCGGGCGTTGCCGGCGCAGGCCGGCCAGCCGCAAGCCGCCGCGCCGGCAGCGAAGGCGCCCTCGGCCCCGCCCGCGGTTCAATCGCCGGCGAGTCTCGGCGCGCGGCCGGAACAGCGCGTTCCGATGTCGAGGCTGCGCCAGCGGGTCGCCGAGCGGCTGGTGCAGTCGCAGTCGACCGCTGCGATCCTGACGACGTTCAACGAAGTCAACATGGCGCCGGTGATCGAGCTGCGCAACCGCTACAAGGAGCGCTTCGAAAAGGAATACGGCGTCAAGCTGGGCTTCATGGGTTTTTTCATCAAGGCGGCGGTGCACGCGCTGAAGAAATTTCCCGCGGTCAACGCATCGATCGATGGGACCGACATCATCTATCACGGTTATTTCGATATCGGTATCGCCGTGGGCAGCCCGCGCGGACTGGTCGTCCCGATCCTGCGCGACGCCGATCAGATGCCGATCGCCGAGATCGAAAAGCAGATCGCCGATTTCGGCAAGCGCGCGCAGGACGGCAAGCTGACCGTGCAGGAGCTGACCGGCGGCACCTACACGATTTCCAACGGCGGCGTGTTCGGCTCGATGCTGTCGACGCCGATCATCAATCCGCCGCAATCGGCGATCCTCGGCGTGCATGCGACGCGCGAGCGCCCGGTCGTCGAGAACGGGCAGGTCGTCATCCGGCCGATCAATTATCTCGCTCAGTCGTACGACCACCGCATCATCGATGGCCGCGAGGCGGTGCTCTCCCTGGTGGCGATCAAAGAAGCGCTGGAGGATCCGGCGCGGATGCTGCTCGATCTATGATCGGCGCGAAAGTCCATGGCAGAGCCCTTTGACGTCGTCGTGATCGGCGCCGGACCCGGCGGCTACACCGCGGCCATCCGCGCCGCGCAGCTGGGCTTCAAGGTTGCGTGCATCGACGACTGGAAGACCGCCGAAGGCAAGCCCGCGCCAGGCGGGACCTGCACCAACGTCGGATGCATTCCGTCGAAGGCGCTGCTGCAGTCGTCCGAAAATTACGAGCACGCGGGGCACGCCTTTGCCGACCACGGCATCGAGGTGAAGGGTCTTGCGCTCAACCTGGCGCAGATGCTCTCGCGCAAGGACAAGGTCGTCCGCCAGAACAACGACGGCATCGTCTACCTGTTCAAGAAGAACAAGATCGCGTTTTTCAACGGCACGGGCAGTTTCGTCGCCGCGAACGGCAACGCCGGCTGGCAGATTGCCGTGTCCGGCGCCGGCAACCAGACGCTCGTCGCGAAGCACGTCATCATCGCGACCGGATCGAAGCCGCGCGCGCTGCCAGGTGCGCCGTTCGACAATCGATTCATCCTGGACAACGAAGGCGCGCTGGCGATCCCCGAGGTGCCGAAGACGCTCGGCGTCATCGGCGCCGGCGTCATCGGCCTCGAAATGGGCAGCGTCTGGCGGCGGCTGGGCGCCGAAGTCACGGTGCTCGAGGCGCTGCCGGTTTTCCTGGGCGCCGCCGACGAGCAGGTCGCCAAGGAAGCCTGGAAGCTTTTCGCCAAGCAGGGCCTGTCGATACGGCTGAGCTGCGCGATCGGCAAGGTCACGGTGAACAAGAATGTCGGCGTCGAATATACCGACGCCGAGGGCAAGGCGCAGATCGCGACGTTCGACCGGCTGATCGTATCGATCGGGCGCGTGCCGCACACCGCCGGACTCAATGCCGCAAGCGTCGGGCTCGACGCTCGACGAGCGCGGCTTCGTCGCCGTCGACGAAGAGTGCAGGACTAACCTGCCCAACGTCTGGGCGATCGGCGACGTCGTGCGCGGGCCGATGCTCGCCCACAAGGCCGAGGAGGAAGCCGTCGCTGTCGCCGAGCGCATCGCCGGCCAGCATGGCCACGTCGATTTCAACACCGTGCCCTGGGTCATTTATACGTCGCCCGAGATCGCGTGGGTGGGCCAGAACGAGCAGCAGCTGAAGGCTGCGGGCGTCGCCTATCGCGCGGGCATGTTTCCGTTCATGGCCAACGGCCGAGCGCGAGCGCTGGGCGATACCCGTGGCTTCGTCAAGCTGCTCGCCGACGCGAAGACCGACCGCGTGCTCGGCATGCACGCGATCGGTCCGCTCGCCTCCGAGCTGATCGCCGAGGGCGTGGTCGCGATGGAATTCGGCGCCGCGAGCGAAGACATCGCGCGCATCTGCCACGCGCATCCGTCGCTGTCCGAGGTCGACGCGGGAGGCGGCGCTGGCAGTCGACAAGCGCTCGCTCAACTACTGAGCGTCGGGGATTCTTCGTTCATGATCATGGCCGCCCTCTCATGAACGAAGCCGTAGCCGAAGCCTACGTTACGACGGCGCGCGATGGTTCGCTGCTCGCGCACCTCAAGCCCGAGCTCGCTCGGCGCGCGGATCGTCCTCGACCGCGCGCAGCTCGGCGCCCTCGACCGACTGCAGCGCCTGCACGACGAGCTGGTCGAATTCCGCAGGGCGAGGCTGTCGCTCCTGCGACGCTGGTTCCATCCGCCGACGCCTCCGCGCGGCGTCTACCTGTGGGGAGGCGTCGGCCGCGGCAAGAGCTTCCTGATGGATGCCTTTTATACGGCGGTTCCGCTGCGGCGCAAGACCCGCGTTCATTTCCATGCCTTCATGAAAGGCGTCCACGACGAGCTGAGGACGCTCTCGCGCGAGGAAGATCCGCTGGCGACGGTGGCGGCGCGAATCGCCCGCCGCCATCGCCTGATCTGCTTCGACGAATTTCACGTTTCCGACGTCGCCGACGCGATGATCCTCGGACGCCTGCTGACCGCGCTGTTCCGCCTCGGCACGGTGTTCGTTATGACGTCGAACTACCGGCCCGACGACCTTTATCCGAACGGGCTGCAGCGGCAGAACCTGCTGCCGACGATCGCGTTGCTCAAGCAATGGCTGGACGTCGTCGAGGTCGACGGCGGCACCGATTACCGGCTGCGGGAGCTCGAGCAGGCCGCAGCCTACTATGTGACGCCGCCGGGCGCGGCCGACGCGAGGCTCGCCGCACTGTTCGAGCGGATGCGCCCGGGCCCCGACGAGGATCCCCGGCTTGTCATCGATTCGCGCCCGCTGAAAGCCAAGAAACGCGCCGGCGGCCTCGTCTGGTTCGACTTCGCCACGCTGTGCGAGGGGCCGCGCTCGCAAATCGACTACCTGGAGCTCGCGCGTCGCTTCGCGGTAGTCATCGTGTCGGACGTGCCGCGGCTGTCTCCCGACATGAGCAACGCCGCCCGCCGTTTCACCTGGCTCGTCGACGTACTCTACGATCATCGGGTAAAGTTGCTGTTGTCCGCCGAGGTCGCCGCGGCCGATCTGTATCGCAAAGGCGCGAACAGTCATGAATTCGCGCGCACCGTCAGCCGGCTGGTCGAAATGCGCACCCGCGAATACATGGCACTGCCGCACCTCGCCGGGGACGCCGCTCCCGCGGCAAGCCTGCGGTCCGACTAGGATTTCGTATCCGATGCGGCGGTGCATCGGGACAGACGCTGTCAGGAGGAGATACCCGTGCAGAAATTCAAGGCATACCGGACATTCCAGGAGAACGGCGTCGTGTCCAGCCGATTTGTCGAGATGGGTCTCGACGAGCTCGATCCGGGCGACGTCGTGGTCAAGACCAAGTATTCGACGATCAACTACAAGGACGCACTGTCGTACAACGGTACCGGCAAGATCATGCGCAAGTATCCGACCGTCGCCGGCATCGACATGGCGGGGACGGTCGATACCTCGGCCGATCCGCGATTCAAGCATGGCGACAAGGTGATCGTGCATGCCTACGACGTCGGCGTTGCGCATGACGGCGGTTACTCCGAATACGTGCGCGTGCCTGCCGACTGGGTCGTGCGCCGTTCGCCGAACATGACGGCGTTCGAGGCGATGACCCTGGGCACCGCGGGTTTCACCGCGGCGCAGGCGATCGAGGCCATGCAGCACAACGGACTGACGCCGCGCAGCGGACCGGTGATCGTCAACGGCGCGACCGGCGGCGTCGGCAGCGTCGCGATCGATGTGCTTTCCCGGCTCGGCTATCACGTCGTTGCGCTGACCGGCAAGGAAAAGGAGACCGACTACCTGCGGTCGATCGGAGCATCCGAAGTGGTGCTGCGCTCGAGCATCGATTTCGCCAAAGTCCGCCCGCTCGACAAGGCGACCTGGGCCGGCGGAATCGACAACCTGGGCGGAGAAGTGCTGGCCTGGATCCTCTCCACGATGAAGCAGGCGGGCTCGGTGGCGAGCGTCGGACTCGCCGCGGACTTCAAGCTCAATACGACGGTGATGCCGTTCATTCTGCGCGGCGTGAATCTGCTCGGGATCAACAGCTCCGAGTGCCCGATGCCGCTGCGCCAGAAGCTGTGGGACCGGCTGGCCAACGAGTGGCGGCCGTCGCGCGTGCAGGCCCGGGTCGTCACGATCGACTTCGCCGACTTGCCGACGCACTTCGATGCCTTCCTCAAGGGCACGGTGCGCTGCCGCACGGTCGTGCGCGTCGGCGCCGACACCGCCGGGCTCTGAACGCTGCAGCACGCGATGCAGCGCTACGCCGAGACGCACCGGCGCTCACTCGCCGATCGCGATGCGTTCTGGCGCGAGCGCGCGGCGCTGATCGAATGGCAGACGCCGTTCAGCGAGGTGCTCGACTACAGCCGGCCGCCCTTCGCGCGCTGGTTCGTCGGCGGCCGCACCAATCTGTGCCATAACGCGATCGACCGCCACCTGGCGACGCGCGGCGCGCAGCCGGCGCTGGTCTACATCTCGACCGAGACCGGCGCACGGCGCAGCTACACCTATCGCGAGCTCGCCGACGAGGTCAATCGATTCGCGGCGATACTGGAGGCCCAGGGAGTCGGCAAGGGAGATCGCGTGCTGATCTACATGCCGATGATCCCGGAGGCGGTGGTCGCGATGCTGGCCACCGTGCGCATCGGCGCCATACATTCGGTCGTGTTCGGCGGTTTCGCCGCCGCGAGCCTCGCCACCCGCATCGACGACGCGCAGCCGAAGGTGCTGGTCACCGCCGACGCCGGCATGCGCGCCGGAAAGCCGGTGCGTTACAAGCCGCTGGTCGACGAGGCGCTGCGTCTGGCGTCGCATCCGCCTCCGCGCGTGATCATCGTCGATCGCGGCATCGACACGGCGCTAAGCAGCACCTCCGGGCGCGATCTCGACTATGCGACACTGGCCGCAGCAGCACGCCGGCGCGAGCGTGCCGTGCGCCTGGCTCGAGTCGTCAGAGCCTTCGTACATCCTGTACACCTCGGGCACCACCGGGAATCCGAAAGGCGTGCAGCGTGACACCGGCGGCTATGCGGTGGCGCTCGCCGCATCGATGCGCGACATATTCTGCGTGGCTCCGGGTGAGACCATGTTCACCACCAGCGACATCGGCTGGGTCGTCGGGCATTCGTATATCGTCTACGCGCCGCTGCTCAACGGGTCGACGACGATCCTGTACGAAGGGCTTCCGATCCGGCCCGATCCCGGCATCTGGTGGCAGATCGTCGCCGAGCACAGGGTTCGCACGATGTTCAGCTCGCCGACGGCGATACGGGTGCTGAAAAAGCAGGATCCGTCGTTCATGAAGGCGCACGACGTCTCGTCGCTGCGCTATCTGTTTCTCGCCGGCGAGCCGCTCGACGAGCCGACCGCGCGCTGGGCGGCGGACTCGCTGGGCGTCGCGATCGTCGACAACTACTGGCAGACCGAGAGCGGCTGGCCGATTCTGTCGGCGCAGCTGGGGCTGGCCGAGACGCCGCGCAAGTTCGGCAGTCCGTCGTTTCCGGTGTGCGGTTACGATGTGAAGCTGCTCGACGAGGTGACCGGCGCGGAAGTCGGCACCGACCAGAAAGGCGTCCTCGCGATCGTCCCGCCGCTGCCGCCCGGGTGCATGACGACGGTCTGGGGCGATGACCGGAGATTCGTGCAGACCTACTTCGAGACGCTGCCCGGCCGCAGCGTCTATTCGACGTTCGACTGGGCGACGCGCGATGCCGACGGCTACTATTTCGTCCTCGGCCGCACCGACGACGTGATCAACGTCGCCGGTCACCGGCTGGGGACGCGCGAAATCGAGGAGGCTGTGCAGGCGCATCCGGGCATCGCCGAAGTCGCGGTGGTCGGCGTCGCCGATCCGATCAAGGGCCAGATCCCGGTGGCGTTCGCGGTGGTGAAGGATCCGTCGTCGGTTGCCACCGCGGACGGTGCAGCGAGGATGCAAGCCGAAGTGCTGGGCACGGTCGATCGCAAGCTTGGCGCGATCGCTCGCCCCGGCGCCGTGCATTTCGTCACGCTGCTGCCGAAGACGCGTTCGGGCAAGCTGTTGCGGCGCGCGATCCAGGCACTGGCCGAAGGTCGCGATCCGGGTGACCTGACGACGATCGAGGACCCGGCGGCGCTCGAGCAGATCCGCGGCGCGCTGGACTTGTAGATCCGCCGCGCGCCCGGACATCGCAACCAGCGTTCGAAAGCTTCGCAGCGATCGCAACAGGGCCGCGGCGGGCACTATCGTCGCCGGCTGCTCGGAAAAAGACAGCGTTACGCGTAAAATCGATGGTTTTTCCCAAGCCGACCTTGTCCAACCCTTCCCTGCGCGCCACGCTGCCGGCCGCGCCGCCGCACGTTGCGCTCGCCCGCGTGACCCGCGGCGACGCGACCGACAGCATCCACTATGGATCGGTCGCGGTCGTCGACGGCAACGGCCGCCTGTTGTACGCGGCCGGCGACCCGTCATTCGTGACGATGACGCGCAGTGCTCTGAAGCCGCTGCAGGCCGCTGCCACTGGTCGCTGCCGGAGGCGTCGAGCGCTTCGGGTTCTCGAGCGGGCAGGTGGCGCTGCTTTGCGCCAGCCATTCCGGCGAGCCGCGCCACGTTGCCGGCGTCGCCGACATGCTGCGCCGCTGCAGGGTGCGAGCCCGACCAGCTGCAGTGCGGCGTCCATCCGCCGCTGTTTTATGCCGCGCGCGACGAACTGCCGCCTGCCGGCGTCACCTTCACGCCGCTGCAGCACAATTGCTCAGGCAAGCACAGCGGAATGCTGGCCTATTGCCGGCATTGTGGCCTACCGACTGAAACCTACCTGGCGTTCGACCATCCGCTGCAGGCCGCGATTCGCCAGGCGGTCGCGCACCTGGCCGGGGTCGCCGAGTCGAGTCTGGTCGCCGGGATCGACGGTTGCTCGGCGCCCAATTATGCGGTGCCGCTGTCCGCGCTCGCTGTCGCCTATGCGCGCCTCGCCGGCAGCGAGGACGCCCGGTACGGAGGCGCGCCGCTGGCTCTCGCGGCGGCGATGAGCGCGCACCCGGAAATGGTGTCCGGCGAGAGGCGCAACGACTTCATCCTGATGCATGCCGGTCGTGGCGACTGGGTCACCAAGGTCGGTGCCGAAGGCGTCCAGGCGATCGGCGTGCGCAGCAAGGGCTGGGGAATCGCGATCAAAGTCGCCGACGGCAATGCGCGCGGCCTGCATCCGACGACGGTCGCCGTGCTCGAGCAGCTGGGACTCCTCGACGACGCGCAACGAGTCGAGCTGTCGGCCTGGCGCGAAGCCGCCGATCCGAAACTACCGCGGCATCGTTACCGGCAAGGTCGAGCCCGTTGTTGCGCTGGAGCAACGCGGTTGACCGCGCATAGTGCGGGTTCTCCGGCCGGACTGAACTTCCCGCAGCGCGAACGGTCTAGGATGCAAGCTGCCTGCCTGAGTCGATCGCGTGGCGCGCCTGACGGCTCGGCTATACTGCCGGCGGGTATCGCGCCCACCGGATCCGGTGTGGCGATAATAACGATTGACTCAGGGAATGGCCGCGGATGGCTGACCGCGAAGTAGATCAGCAGCTGGTCGAGCGTGCGCAACGGGGTGACAAGCGCGCTTTCGAGCTGCTGGTGGTGAAGTACCAGCGCAAGCTCGGACGGCTGTTGTCGCGGCTGGTGCGCGACCCGGGCGAAGTCGAGGATGTGACGCAGGAGGCATTCATCAAGGCCTATCGCGCGCTGCCTTCGTTTCGCGGGGACAGCGCGTTTTATACGTGGCTTTATCGAATCGCGATCAACACGGCCAAGAACTACCTGGTCGCGATGGGCCGGCGGGCGCCGACGTCCACCGGGTTCGACAACGAAGAGGCGGAGAATTTCGAAGACGCCGAGCAGCTTCGCGATTCGGCGACGCCGGAAGACGAGTTGCACGGCAAGCAGATAGCGGCTACCGTCAACAAGGCGATGGAGACGCTGCCCGAAGACTTGCGCACCGCGATTACGTTGCGCGAGATCGAGGGCCTGAGTTACGAAGAGATTGCCAACGCGATGAATTGTCCGATTGGCACGGTGCGCTCCCGGATCTTCCGGGCGCGTGAAGCGATCGCCGAGCAGTTGCGACCGCTTTTGGGGACTGACAAGGACCGGAGATGGTAATGGGTAACTTCAAGGCAGGATTCGGCGCCGAAAGCAGCGCACCGACGGCGCCGACATCGGAGGAAATTTCGCTGCTGATCGACGGAGAGCTCGAGCCCGTGCGGGCCGACGCCGTCGTCACCAGCTTGTGTCGAGCCGAAGGTCTGGCGACCTGGGTTTGTTATCACGTGATCGGGGACGCCGTGCGCGGGGTCGCGTCGCGCGGGCTCGATTCCAGGCGATTCGTCGAGCTGTTCGCGGCCGAGCCGACGGTGCTGGCGCCGCCGCGCCGATCACCCGCGCCGCACGCCATCGCACTGGCGCTGGCGGCGACGGTGGCGGCGGTGAGCGTCGTCGGTTGGGTAGCGCTGACGACGATGCCGGCGCCGGTCGCGGCGATCGCCAGCGCCAAGACAGGCGGTCGGCGTGCGCGCGGCGGACGCCCGCCCCGCGGTCGACAACGAGTATGTGCTGGTGCACCAGGAATACTCGCCGACCAATGCGATTCAGGGCATAGGTCCGTATTTGCGGGCGGTCGCGGCCACCGAGCCGGATGCGCGTCGGTAGCCCCCGGGCCCGGCGCCAGTGGCCCGCCCGGCTGCGCGGCGGCATCGGGGCCGCCGCCGTCACGCTGCTCGTCGTCCCGGCGGCACTCGCCCAGGACGCGGCCGACTGGCTGCAACGCGCGGCAACGGCCGCCCGCCAGCTGAACTACGTCGGCACGATCGTCTATCAGCACGCCGGGCGCATCGAGACTTCGCGTCTTTATCACGTCGCGGACTCGTACGGCGAGTCGGAAAAATTATCCAATCTCGACGGTCCGGCGCGGGAGATCGTCCGCAACGGCGAGCAGGTGCGCTGCTACTACCCCGATGCCAAGGTGATTCGCGTCGAGCCGCGAAGCATGCACAACGCGTTCCCGTCGCTGCTTCCGCAGCAGCTGGCGACGCTGGCGACCTATTATCAATTCCGCAAGGCCGAGATCGCGCGTGTCGCCGGGCTCGAGACGCAGGCGTATGTTTTCGAGCCCAGGGACGGAGCCCGCTACGGCCACAAGCTTTGGGCCGACATCGGCACCGGGCTCTTGCTGAAGGCTCGCCTGCTCAACGAAAGGAACGAACCGGTCGAACAGTTCGCGTTCAGCGAAATACAGATCGGGGTGCGGCTCGATCGGGAAGCGACCAAGCCGCCGTTCGCGACCGTGCCTCCCGACTGGCAGGTGCGCGAGTCGGCGGCAGCCGACATCGCGCCGAAGGAGACGGGCTGGGTGGTTCGCGACATGCCGCCCGGCTTTACCAAGGTCGTCGAAGGTTTTCGTACGCTGCGCGGCAAGGCGGCGCAGGTCGCGCACATCGTTTATTCGGATGGGCTGGTCGCCATTTCGGTGTTCGTCGAACCGACGCCGGCGACGCCGCAGCCGGTCGGCCTGTCGCAACAGGGCGGGATCAATGTCTACAGCCGGCAGCTGGACGATTATCTGGTAACGGTTCTGGGCGAAGCTCCCGGCGCAACCGTGCGTCAGATCGCCTATTCGGTCGGACGCCGCCAGTGACTTCGGGCCTCGGCTAAAATCCGCTTTGTGGGCCCAGCGCCAATAACAATCAGGGAAGCGACAGCAATGAGACTCCGCATCTGGACCGTACTCGGCGCGCTCGCCGGCGCCTTTGCACTGACGCCCGCCGGCGCTCGCCCAGTCAGGGCGACTGCCGGACTTCACCGAGCTCTACGAGCAGCAAGGTCCGGCGGTGGTCAGCATCGACGTCACGCAAACCGCGCGCCGCCAGGCGATGCCCGATATTTCCGAGGACGACCCGTTTTACGAATTCTTTCGCCGCTTCGGGCAGATCCCGCGCGGCCAGCCGCGTCCGCGCGATTTCGAGCAGCAGTCGACCGGCTCGGGCTTCATCCTTGCCGCCGACGGCTACGTGCTGACCAACGCCCACGTCGTCGACGATGCCAGCGAAGTCACGGTGAAGCTCATCCGACAAGCGCGAGTTCCGCGCCAAGGTCATCGGCACCGACAAGCGAACCGATGTCGCCTTGCTCAAGATCGAGGCCACGGGACTGCCCAAGGTGACGATAGGCGATCCCGACAAGCTCAGGGTCGGCGAATGGGTGGCGGCGATCGGCAAGCCGTTCGGCCTGGAGAACACGATCACCGCCGGCATCGTCAGCGCCAAGGGGCGCGAGCTGCCGAACGAAAATCTTGTCCCGTTCATCCAGACCGACGTGCCGATCAATCCGGGCAATTCCGGCGGGCCGCTGTTCAACCTCAAAGGCGAGGTCGTCGGCATCAACTCGCTGATCTTCAGCCGGACCGGCGGCTACATGGGGCTCGCCTTCGCCATCCCGATCGATGTGGCGATGAACGTCGTCAAGCAGATCCAGGAAAAGGGCCGCGTGACCCGCGGCCGGATCGGCGTGCAGATCCAGGAAGTCAACCGCGAGACCGCCGATGCGTTCGGCCTGGCCAAGGCGAGCGGCGCGCTGGTGAATTCGGTCGAGAAGGGCGGCCCGGCCGACAAGGCAGGCATCGAGGCGGGAGACATCATCACCAAGGTCGACGGCCGGACGGTGAACACCTCGTCCGAGTTGCCGCGCATCATCACCCAGGTCAAGCCGGGCACGAAAATCTCGCTGCAGCTGTGGCGCAAGGGTGCGACCAAGGACGTCGCCGTCACCGTCGCCGAGCTCAAGGAGGACGACGCGCCGCGGCCCGTGCGCCGTACTGCGCCGAGCAAGGAAAAAGCCAAGCCCAATCGCATGGGGCTGGTGCTGTCGGACCTGACCGACGAGCAGAAGAAGGAGCTCGAGATCAAGAACGGCGTCGTCGTCGAGGACATGCGCGGCACGGCGCGCGGCGACATCCAGCCGGGTGACGTCATCCTGGCGGTGATCAGCCGCGGCGCGACGATCGAGGCGAAGAGCGCCGAGCAGGTCAATGGCTTGATTGCCAAGCTGGAGAAGGGCACTTCGGTGACCTTCCAGCTGCGCCGAGGCCAGCAGCAATTCTTCTCGACGGTGCGGCTCAGCAACGGCAGTACCGAATAGATGGCGGGCGGAGCCTAGCCGAACGTGGTCGACCGCCGTCGATGTCCGTCCGGCTGACGCTGCTCATTCGCGCCTATTGCCACCTGTGCGATGACATGCGGACGGCGCTGGCCGAGCATGTCCCCGATGTTGCCGTGCTGGAAATCGACGTCGACGCCGATCCAGCGCTCGAGGCGCGTTGGGGCGCCTGGTGCCGGTGCTGCTCGCCGAAGGTCATGAAGTGTGTCATTACCGGCTGGACACCCGCGCGCTCGATGCGATTCTCGCGCGATCCGCCGGGGCGAACTCGCTTTAGAGGCATAAATCGGCTAAAATTCAACGTATTCCGACGCCACAGCCGAGCCGAGGCATAGCAAAGGAGGGGCACTTCGCGGTGCCCCTTTCTTTTGGACCCCATGCAGCACATCCGCAACTTTTCGATCATCGCGCACATCGATCACGGCAAGTCGACCTTGGCCGACCGGTTCATCCAGCGCTGCGGGGGCCTCGCCGAGCGGGAGATGGAGGCGCAGGTCCTCGATTCGATGGACCTCGAGCGCGAGCGCGGCATCACCATCAAGGCGCAGACCGCAGCGCTCCGGTACGAGGCGCGCGACGGCAGCATCTACCACCTCAACCTGATCGACACGCCCGGCCACGTCGACTTCGCCTACGAGGTCTCGCGCTCGCTCGCGGCCTGCGAGGGCGCGCTGCTGGTCGTCGACGCCTCGCAGGGCGTCGAGGCGCAGACGGTCGCCAACTGCTATACGGCGACCGAGCAAGGCGTAACCGTGGTTCCGGTGCTCAACAAGATCGACTTGCCTTCGGCGGAGCCGGAGCGGGTGATCGAGGAAATCGAAGACATCATCGGGCTGCCGGCGCACGACGCGATCCTTGCCAGCGCCAAGACCGGCGAGGGCGTCGACGACATCCTGGAAGCGGTGATAGCGCGCATTCCGCCGCCGACCGGCGATCCGGCGGCGCCGCTGCAGGCGCTGATCATCGATTCCTGGTTCGACAACTACGTCGGCGTCGTCATGCTGGTGCGCGTGATGGAGGGTACGCTCAAGCCGCGCGACAAGATCCGGCTGATGGTCACCGGCGCGACCTACAACTGCGAGCAGGTGGGGGTATTCACCCCAAAGTCGGTGGCTCGCGACTCGCTGTCCGCCGGCGAGGTCGGCTTCATCATCGCCGGCATCAAGGAACTGAAAGCCGCCCGCGTCGGCGACACGGTCACGCTCGCCACGCGCCCTGCGGCGGCGCCGCTTCCCGGCTTCAAGGACGTCAAGCCGCAGGTATTCGCCGGCCTCTACCCGGTGGAAACCAACCAGTACGAGGGGCTGCGGGACGCGCTGGAGAAGCTCAAGCTCAACGACGCGTCGCTTCACTACGAGCCCGAGGTGTCGCAGGCGCTGGGCTTCGGCTTCCGCTGCGGCTTCCTCGGCCTGCTGCACATGGACATCGTGCAGGAGCGCCTCGAGCGCGAATACGACATGGAGCTGATCACGACGGCGCCGACGGTCGTCTATCAGGTGCTGTTGCGCGACGGCACGCTGCTCGAGATCGAAAATCCGTCGAAGCTTCCCGACCTGTCGCACGTCGAGGAGATCCGCGAGCCCATCATCACGACGACGATCCTGACACCGCAGGAGTACGTCGGCCCGGTGCTGACGCTTTGCACCGAGAAGCGCGGCATCCAGAAGAACATGCAGTACGTCGGCCGCCAGGTGATGCTGACTTACGAGCTGCCTCTGGCCGAGGTGGTAATGGATTTCTTCGACAAGCTGAAGTCGGTCTCGCGCGGCTACGCATCGCTCGATTATGATTTCAAGGAATTTCGCGCCGCCGACGTCGTCAAGCTCGACATCCTGATCAATGGCGACCGGGTCGACGCGCTGTCGGTGATGGTGCACCGGGCGCACGCGCAGTACCGGGGCCGCGAGGTGGTGTCGAAGATGCGCTCACTGATCCCGCGCCAGATGTTCGACGTAGCGATCCAGGCGGCGATCGGCGCGCAGATCATCGCCCGCGAGAGCGTCAAGGCGTTGCGCAAGAACGTGCTGGCCAAATGCTATGGCGGCGATGTCACGCGCAAGCGCAAGCTGCTCGAAAAGCAAAAGGCGGGAAAGAAGCGGATGAAGGCAGTCGGCAGCGTCGAGATTCCGCAGGAAGCGTTCCTGGCCATTCTCCAGGTCGGCGAGAAATGACCGGCACTGCCATAAAAATCCAGAAACGGCTGACGATACGATGAACTTTGCCCTGATTCTCTTTCTGCTCACAGTGCTGACGGGCGTGATGTCGCTCGCCGACCGGATGGTCTTCGCGCGCCGGCGGCGGCCGGGCGAGGCCGAGCCCTGGTGGATCGAGTATCCGAAAAGCTTCTTCCCGGTCCTGCTGATCGTGTTCCTGCTGCGCTCGTTCGTCGCGGAGCCGTTCAAGATTCCAAGCTCATCGATGCGACCGACGCTCGAGGTCGGCGACTTCATCCTGGTAAACAAGTTCGCCTACGGCATAAGACTGCCGATCATCGAGAAGAAGATCATCGAAACCGGGCAGCCGCAACGCGGCGACGTCATCGTCTTTCGCTATCCGATCAATCCGTCGCAGGACTTCATCAAGCGACTGGTCGGCCTGCCGGGCGACGAGGTCGTCTATCGGGACAAGGTGGTTACCGTCAATGGCCAGCCGTGGCCGCAGAAGCCGGACAGCACCTATAGCTATCTCGAGGGGCTGACGTATGCGACGACGCAGCGGTTCGAGGAGCGAATCGGGGACCGCGTGCACTCGATTGCCGTCAACCCTGTCGCGCCGCCGGTCAATATCAACGGCGTGCGGTCTTTCCCCGGAAGGGAAAACTGCGTTTACAATGACCGCGGATTCAGCTGCAAGGTCCCGGCGGGCAGCTACCTGATGATGGGAGACAACCGCGACAATAGCGACGACAGCCGCTATTGGGGCTTCGTTCCGGACGATCACATCCGGGGCAAGGCGTTCTTCATCTGGTTCAACTGGGACGATATCAGCAGCTTCGCATTCAAGCGGATCGGGACCAGCATCCGCTGATGGGAGAGAAGATGAACAAGCGCACTGCGCAGCGCGGGTTGTCGATGATGGGATTCCTGTTCGTGGCCGCGGTCGTCGTCGCGGTAGTCATGATCGGATTCCGGACGGTGCCTTCGTACATCGAGTACTTCACCGTGAAAAAGGTGATGCAAAAGACGCTGCAGGATGAGCCCGACCCGTTCTCGCTGACCAAATTCCGCAGCGACTTCGACTTGAAGGCGAGCGCCGACTACATCGATTCGGTGCGCGGCAGCCGACATCGACGTGATCAAGGAAGGCAACGCGCTGGTGGCGACGGCGACATGGACCAACAAGCTGCACATGGTTGGCAATGTGAGCGTGGTGCTCGACTTCGAGGCTACCGTCACCAAGTGATGCCCCGGGGTTGATGCCGCCCTCCGCTCCGACCGAATCGCTCGGCCACGTATTCCGCCGCCCGGAGCTGCTGCGCCAGGCGCTGACGCACCGCAGCTTCGGCGCCGACCACAACGAACGGCTGGAATTCATCGGCGATTCGATACTCAATTGCGCGATCGCGCTCGCGCTGTATCGGCGCTTTCCGCAGCTACCCGAAGGCGAGCTGTCGCGGATCCGCGCCAACCTGGTCAACAAGGACACGCTTTGCCGGATGGCGCGCACGCTCGATCTGGGCAGCGCGATCAGGCTCGGCGAGGGCGAGCTGAGGAGCGGCGGCGCCTCGCGGCCGTCGATACTGGCCGATGCTCTGGAGGCGATATTCGGCGCAGTCTTTCTCGACGGCGGGTTCGATGCCGCCGACGCTGCGATCGGCCGGATCTACGATGCCGAGATCGCGGCGATCGATCCTACGGGCCTGGCCAAGGATCCGAAGACGCGTCTGCAGGAATGGCTGCAGAGCAGGAAGCTGGCGGTGCCCGACTATGAGGTCGCCGCCGTCCGCGGCGAGGCGCATTTGCAGACCTTCGACGTCGTCTGCAGGATTCCGGCGCTCGATATTTCGGCGACCGGATCGGGAGCGAGCCGGCGCGCCGCCGAGCAGGCCGCCGCGGCGGCGGCTTACGACCGGGCGACCGGTGCCTGATTCCGCTGCCGGGTTTCGCTGCGGCTACGTCGCCGTCGTCGGCCGTCCGAATGTCGGCAAATCGACGCTGGTCAATGCACTGGTCGGCGCGCGCGTATCGATCACCTCGGGCAAGCCGCAGACGACGCGGCATCGCATCCTCGGCATCATGACGACGCCTTCGGCGCAGTTCCTCTTCGTCGATACGCCGGGATTCCAGACCGCGCATCGCTCGCGCCTCAACGAGCGAATGAACCGGACGGTTCGTGACAGCATCGGCGGCGTCGATGCGATCATCGTCGTGCTGGAGGGGGTGAAACTGACCGACGCCGACCGCGCGGTGCTGGCGCTGCTGCCGCCCCGCGTGCCGGCGATCGCCGCGATCAACAAGGTCGACCGGCTCGCCGACAAGGCGCGCCTGCTGCCGTATCTGTCGATGCTGGAAAAGGCGCACGCGTTCGCCGCAATGGTGCCGATCAGCGCCGAAAAGGGCACGCAGCTCGATCTGCTCACTTCGGAGCTCGCCCGCCATCTGCCGATCGGCGAGCCGCTGTTCGCTCCGGACGACCTGACCGACCGGGACGAGCGCTTCATCGCCGCCGAATACGTCCGCGAAAAGATTTTTCGGCTGCTCGGCGAGGAAATTCCCTATGCGACGACGGTCGCGGTCGACAGCTTCGACCACGACGGCGCGATGCGCCGCATCCATGCGACTGTCTATGCCGACAAAGCCAGCCATCGCGCGATTCTGCTGGGCAAGGACGGGGCCACGATGAAGTCGATCGCCAGCGCCGCGCGACGGGACATGGAGCGCCTGTTCGGCGGCAAGGTGTTTCTCGAGGTGTGGGTCAAGGTGAAATCCGGCTGGGCCGATGACGAGGCGCAGCTGACGCGGCTGGGCTACTGAAGCGGCTACGTGCGCCACTCCGTCCTGGAAACCGCCGGATGAAACAGCCGCGCGATCGTCGCGACGAACAGGGGGCGTTCGTCCTGCACGCTTATCCTTATCGTGAAACCAGCCTGATCGTCGAGGCGCTGACCGCCGAGCACGGCCGCGTCGCGCTGGTCGCGCGTGGCGCGAGGCGACCGCGGTCCGAGCTGCGCGGGATTCTGCAGGCATTCCAGCCGCTGAACCTGTCCTGGGCCGGCGGCGGCGAGCTGCGGACACTGCTCAGGGCGGAGTGGCGCGGTGGCTTGCCGCTGGTCGCGGGGTCGGCTCTGCTGTGCGGCTTTTATTTGAACGAGCTGCTGCTGAAGCTCCTTCCTCGCGAGGATCCGCACCCGCAGCTCTTTCGCGACTACGAGGCTGCATTGACGCGGCTGGCGGCCGGTCATCCGCAGGCGCCGATCTTGCGCGAGTTCGAAGTGCGCCTGCTGTCCGAACTGGGTTACGCGTTGCCGCTGACCCACGAGGCCGATACGGGCCGGCCAGTCGATCCATCGGCACGGTACTATTACGCCTTCGACCTGGGTCCGCGCAGCACGGCGGCGGAGCCGGGCCGCCGCTATCCGCTGGTGCGCGGCGCGACCTTGCTGGCGCTGGCGCAGCACGACTACAGCACGGCGGACGCGGCGGCCGAAGCGAAGCGCCTGATGCGCGAGGTGCTCGACCACTATCTCGAGCAGCGGGCGATCTTCAGCCGGCGGGTCGTGCGCGATCTGCAGGCGCTCGACGACGAACACGGCGGAAGCGAAGAACGGCGATCATGATCGAGCTCGGCGTCAACATCGACCACGTCGCGACGCTGCGACAGGCGCGTCGGACCTACGAGCCGGACCCGGTCTGGGCGGCGGCCGAAGCGCACCTGGGCGGCGCCGACGGCATCACCGTGCACCTGCGCGAAGACCGCCGGCACATCCAGGACGAGGACGTCCGCCGGCTTCGCGCGCTGGTGCAGATCAAGCTCAACCTGGAAATGGCCGCGACCGATGAAATGGTCGCGCTCGCCTGCGCGCTCAAGCCCGAGATGGCGATGCTGGTGCCCGAGGGTCGCGAGGAGGTCACGACCGAGGGGGGACTCGATGTCGCTGCGCAGGAGGCGCGGCTCAAGACCGCGGTCTCGCGATTGGCCGAGGCTGGCATCATCAGCAGCGTGTTCATCGATGCCGAGGTCCGTCAGGTCGAGGCCGCGGCAAGGATAGGCGCGCGCGTCTGCGAGATCCACACCGGCCCGTATGCACACGCGTTCCACGCCAAGGGGCGCGATCCGCAGAGCGCGGCGGTCGTCGCGGAGCTGGCGAAGATCCGCGAGGCCGGCGCGGCGATCCGCGCTCTGGGCATGCGTTTCAATGCCGGGCATGCGCTCAACTACTTCAACGTGCAATCGATCGCCGCCATGCCCGGCGTGCGCGAGCTTCACATCGGGCACGCGATCGTCAGCCGCGCAGTCTTCGTCGGGCTGCGCGAGGCGGTGCGGCAAATGAAAGCCTTGCTTCGCGAGGCCGCTGCCGGGTGACCGGGCGGCCAGGCGATCCGCTTCAGGTCAGTACGGGTGCGGCCACTTGCCGCCGAGCGTGCGGGTCAGCTCCTCGGCGGTATGCGCGACCAGCGGACCCAGCTGCCGGATGCGCTCGTCCGACAGCCGCGACGACGGACCCGCCAGCGAGATCGCGCCGAGCGGCTCGGCGTGCTCGTCGTACACTGTCGCTGCGACACACCGCGTCGAGCGCGCGTGCTCCTCGTCGTCGAACGAATAGCCGCGCTGCCGGATAACGCGCAGCGCCGCCCACATCGTTTCGGGCGCGACGATCGTGTTTTCGGTAATGCGCGGCAAGCCTCGCACCTTGAGTATCGCGTCGATCTGCTCGTCAGGCAGCGCGGCGAAAATCGTCTTGCCGACGCCCGAAGCGTGCAGAGGCACGCGGCTGCCAAGCTTGACCAGCGTGCGCATCGTCTCGTGGCATTGCACCTGCGCGATGAAGACTGCCTCGGTGCCGTCGAGTATCGCCAGGTTCGCGGTTTCACCCGATTGCTCCATCAGCCGGCGCATGTAGGCGTGGCTGCTCCCGATGAAGTCGCGATTGGCCAGGAACGTACTGCCGACGGTGAACGCTTGCAGGCCGACGTGCCAGAGGCCGAGGTCGCCGGCCTGGTACACGTAGCCCATTTTCTCCAGAGTCGCCAGCAACCGGTGCGTCGTCGACACCGGTAACTGCACGCGATGGCCCACCTCGGTAAGCGAGAGGCCGCTGTCGGCCTGGGCCAGCGCCTCGAGTATCGACAAGCCACGCGTCAGGCTTTGCACCTGCACGGTCGGCGTCCCTGGCTTGTGCGGTGTGCGGCCGCGGCGCGGCGCGATTGAGCGGAGAGCCATCGGAGTCAGCAGTCGTCGCTATTCGGAATGCAACAATAACGCATTGCCGAGTCTGCCGCTCGCCAGGACGGCCTCAGTTTGGTCTCGGTTGGATCAAGCCGGCTTCAGATGCGGCGTGACCGCGAACAGTTCCCCGGCGATGTCGACCTGGTAGCGTGCGGCGAGAAGCTGGGCATCGCTCAGCACCCGGTCGCTGCGCGCATAGCCCATCGCCACCGCGCGGCCGTGCTTCCGGCTGTAGCCGGCCGAGGTCAATTCACCGACGCTTTGCCCATCCATCGAAATCGGTTCGCCTCCCCAGGGGAAGGCGGCCGGATCATCGAAGGTGAACAGCAGCAGCCTTTTCTTCAGGCCGTCCGCCTGCTGTCGCAGCAGCGCGTCCCGGCCGATGAAATTCGATGCCTTGTCGATCTTGACCGCGTACGCCAGCCCGGCTTCGAGCGGGGTCTCGTCGGGGCCGAGCTCGGCGCCCCAGGCGCGCCGTCCGGCTTCGATGCGCAATGCGTCGATCGTGTAATAGCCGGCATCGCGCAACGCCAGATCGCGTCCGGCCTCGTGCAATGCATCGTACAGCGTCACGCACTGGTCGGTGGTCACATAAAGCTCGTAGCCGGGCCCGCCAATGTAACTGATGCGCGCGGCGCGTACGCGCGCGTAGCCGACATCGATCTCGCGCGTCTCGGAGAACGGCAGCCCTTGCCGTGAAAGATCTTCCGGCGAAAGCCGGGCAAGCAGATCGCCCGCCTTCGGGCCCATCACCGAAAGCACCGAGTAGGCGGAAGTCACGTCGACCAGCGCCGCGAATTCGCCCTCGCCGATGTGCTTGACTATCCAGTCGGCGTCGCGCGTCGCCTGCGCCGATCCCGTAAGAATGAAGAAAGTGTCGTCGGCGATCCGCGTCAAGGTCAGGTCGCTCTCGAACCCGCCGCGCTCGTTCAGCATCGCCGTGTACACCATCCGGCCTGGCGGCACGTCGACCTCGTTGGCGCAGAGCCGTTGCAGCACCCGGACGGCGTCGCGGCCTTTGAGGACGAACTTGGCAAACGAGGTTTGATCGAACACGACGACGTCCTCGCGTGCGGCGCGCTGTTCGCCAAGCACCAGCGGCAGCCATCCAGGCGTGTCCATGGTGTACGGGATAACCTCGGAGCCCGGCGGCAGAAAATAGTTGGCACGCTCCCAGTTGAGCTTGCTGCCGAATACGGCGCCCTTGGCCTTCAGCCGGTCGTATAGAGGTGAGCGGCGCAGCGGCCGGACGGTCGCCAGCTCTTCACGCGGCCAGCGCATCGCATAGTGCAGCCCCAGCGTTTCGGCGGTGCGATCGAACAGATGCCGGCGATTGGCGTGAAACGGCGCGAAGCGTCGCAAGTCGACGTCCCACAGGTCGACCGGCGCATCGCCGCCGATGATCCATTCGGCCATCAACCGCCCGGCGCCGCCGGCGTTGGCGATGCCGGCGGAGTTGAAGCCCGCGCAGACGAAATAGCGCCGGAGCTCGGGCGCCTCGCCCAGAATGAAATTGCCGTCCAGCGTGAAGCTCTCCGGTCCGTTCAGCAGCATTTTCACTTGCGCGGTTTCGAGGCAAGGCGTGCGATGTATCGCATTGCGCATCAGGATCTCGAACTGATCCCAATCCTCGGCCAGCAGCTGGAACTCGAACCGGTCCGGGATCGCCGGCACGTCCCATGGCTTGGCGACCGGCTCGAAGCCGCCCATGACCAGGCCGCCGACCTCTTCCTTGTAATAGATGAATCCGTCGGGATCGCGCATCACCGGCAGGTCGCCGTGGACGCCCGCGATCGGACGGGTGACGATGTAGAAATGCTCGGCCGAGAACAACGGTACGTTGACGCCGGCGAGCTTGCCGAATTCACGCGCCCACTGTCCTGCGCAATTGACCAGGCTCTCGCAGCGGATCTCGCCTTCGCCGTGCTCGCCGCGATAGCGCACGCCGGCGACATTTCCGCGTTCGACGATGACGCCGCTCACCGTCGCGCCTTCGACGATCCGTGCGCCGCGCATGCGGGCCCCTTTCGCCAGCGACTGCGTCAGGTCGGTCGGGTTCGCCTTGCCGTCGCCGGGAATCCAGACGGCCCCGCTCAAGTCGTCGGTCCGAAGCAGCGGATAGATCTTTCCGGCTTCGCTGGGCGTGATGAACTCGAAGTCGATGCCGAAGCCTCTGGCGCGCGCCATCTGGCGCTTCAAAAGCTTCAGTCGCTCCGGCGTTTTTGCGACGTTGAGACTGCCGCATTGCTTCCAGCCGGTCGCGAGCCCGGTTTCGTGTTCGAGCGTCGCATAGAGCTCGATACCGTAGCGGCTCATCCGCGTCGCGTTGCGCGTCGCGCGAAGCTGGCCGACCAGCCCCGCAGCGTGCCAGGTCGTGCCGCAGGTCAGCTTGCCCTGCTCGAGCAGCACGACGTCGCTGCACCCCAGCTTGGTCAGGTGATACGCGACCGACGCGCCGGCGATACCGCCGCCGACGATCACGACCTGCGCCCGCGCCGGGATGGCCGCGCTCACCGGCGCAATCCCCAATGTCGGGGCGATGCAGGCGCGGCGACGCTGAGTCGGCACGGTCAAAGCTTCAAGGCCGCAATGCCGGCCACGACGCTGGCGGCACCGGCGACTCGACGCCAGCCGAAGCCTTCCTTGAGCCAGAGCGAGCCGATGAGCGCGGCGAAAAGGACCGAGGTTTCGCGCAGCGCGGCGATCGCGGCGATCGGCGCGCGCGTCATTGCCCAGAGCACGATGCCGTATGCGAGCAGGCTGCAGGCGCCTCCGCCCAGTCCGGTGCGCCAGCAGTTGCGCAGGTAGGAAAACGCCGTTGCGCGGCGTCGCGCCACTACCCAGACGAGGAAAGGGATGCCTTCGACGGAGATCAGCCAGCAGACGTACGCCAGCGCATTGCCGGATGCCCGGGCGCCGGCACCGTCGACCAGCGTATAGGCAGCGATGATCGCGGCGTTGGCGAAAGCCCAGTACGCGGCGGCAGCGGGGTGCCGACGGTGTGCACCGCCTCGCTGGACGAACGCAATGCTGACGATGCCCAGCGAGATCAGCAGGATGCCGGCGGTCATTTGCACGCTCGGCAGCTCGCGCAGGAATATGCTGCCCAGAACCGTGACGATCAGCGGCGCGCTGCCGCGCATCAGTGGATAGGCGAAGGAGAGATCGCCGGTCCGGTAAGCCTGCACGAGCGTCAGGTAGTAGCCGAAATGGATCGCCGTCGATGCAGCGATGAACGGCCACGCAGCGGGATCGGGCAGGGGGACGAAGGCCAGCATCGCGAGCGCGCACAGCGACGAACCGGCGACCACCGCCGCGGTGTCCAGCAGCACGTCGCCGCCGGTCGACGATTTGAGCAGCGCATTCCAGCCGGCGTGCAGCAAGCCCGCGGCGAGCACCGCTAAAGTCACGCCCAGCGTGAGATCCATCAGGGCCGGGTCACGCGGGCATGCATTCGACGCGACCGAGGCCCTAGACGGCGTGCGGCTTGCGCTTCTGCCAGGCGGGCTTGTCGCCCGGATCCGGCGCCGAGACGTCGGGCGGCGGCGCCGGCAACGGCTCCTTCAATCGGGTCTTGGCCAGCACGCCGGCCTGCTCGAGGATCGGATAGGCGATCGAGCAGATGTGCGAGTTGATACGCTTCAGATCGCTGATCAGGTCGAGGTGCAGCGACGATGTCTCGATGCTCTGTGCGGTGTTGCTGGTCAGTCGCTCGATGTGCGAGCCGGCATAGGCACGCTCGAGGTCGCGGAACATCACCTTTTCGGCGAGCAGCTGTTGCGCGCTGGAGAGGTCGCCGTGCAGGAACACGCTCATGCCGAGCCGCAGGTTGGCGACCAGCCGGCCGTGCAGGTCGCAGATCTCCTGCATGCCCGCCGCCGAGAAGCTGCGACCTTTCTCGATCTTTTTTTCCTCGACGTCGGTGATGACCCGCTCGATGATGTCGCCGACCTGCTCCATGTTGATGGTGAACGACACGATGTCGGTCCAGCGGCGCCCTTCCTTGTCCTCCAGCGCTTCGCGGCTGATCTGCGTCAGGTAGAGCTTGATCGCCGTGTACAACTCGTCGACGATGTCGTCCATTTTCCGCAGCCGCTCGGCGAGAACGCGATCGTTGGTCTTGAGCACGGTCAGCATGCCGGTCAGCATCTGTTCGATGACGTCGCCGATGCGCAGCGCCTCGCGGGCGGCGCACCCGATCGCGAGCGCCGGGGTCGTGAGCGCCGACGGATCGAGATAGCGCGGCTTCGCCGGATCGTCGGCATCGGGTTTTGCCGGCATCAGCCGCTCGGCGAGCAGCGCGATCTGCTCGGTGAAGAACAGGAAGGCGATGGCGATCGTCACGTTGAACAGCAGATGGAAATGAACGACCATCCGGCTCTCGACCGGATCGAGCGAAGCCAGCAGCGGTTCGACATAGCCCAGCAACGGCGCGATCGCCAGGCAACCGATGAACTTGAACAGAAAGTTGCCCAAGGTGACCCGTCGCGCCTCGGGCGCCGACCGCAGCGTGTTGAGCATCGCCAGCACGCCGCTGCCCAGGTTGGCGCCCAGGACCAGCGCCATCGCCACATGGATGCCGATGACCTTCGACGCGGCCAGCGCCGCCGTCAGCAACACGACGGCGAGGCTCGAGTACGCCAGGATCGAAAACGTCGCCCCGACCAGCATGTCCAGCAGCACGTCTCCGGTCAGCGAGCCGAAGATCACCTGGACGCCGGCAGCCTGGGTCAAGGGCTTTGCCGCCAGCACGATCAGTTGCAGCGCCATGATGATCAGGCCCAGCCCGATCAGGATGTGGCCGAAGCGTCCGGCCTTGGCATTTTCCCGCGTCAGGTAAAGCAGCACGCCGGCGAAGATCAGCAGCGGCGACAACCAGGAAAGATCGAACGAGAACACCAGGACCATCAGGCTGGTGCCGACGTCGGCGCCGAGCATCACCGCCAGCGCCGGCGCGGTCGCGATCAGGCCCTGACCGACGAATGCGGCGACGATCAGCGCGGTCGCGGTGCTGCTCTGGATCAGCGCCGTGACGCTGAGCCCGGCGGCAAACGCGGCGAAGCGGCTGGACACGCTCTGTCGCAGCACGCGCCGCAGGTCGCCGCCGTAGAGCCGCAGGATGCTGGCGCGGACGATATGCGTCCCCCAGACGAGCAGGGCGACGCCGGCCAGCAGATTGAGCAGTACCTGCATCAGCCGCGGCGCATCGCCGCCTCCATGATGCGTGCGAAATGCTCGAGCGGCGGCGTCACCACGCCGGCGATCTTTGCCGCATCGTCCCAGCGGCGCAAAGCGATCGCGCGCAGCGCTCCGGGTTGCGCCGCGAACGCGGCGGCGGCCTCCTGGTCGTAAGGGCCGCCTTGCAGGACCAGGCTGCGCTTGGAATCCGCCGACAGCGCATCGTAATAGCCGGGCTCGGTGGCGCAGAGATAGCGCTTGGCGTCGACGTGCAGCCTGATCGGCTCGAGGACCTCGTCGTCGAACAGCGGGCGCAGAAACGGCAGCGCCGCGTACTGATGGACGTCGTCGATGCCGCGCGCGGTCGGTGTCTCGCCCTGGTCGTTGAGCAGATGGCCGAGGTCGTGCAGCAGGGCCGCCGTGACCAGCGCCGCGTCGGCGCCTGCCAGCTCGGCCGAATGCGCGGTCTGCAACGCGTGCTCGAGCTGGGTCACGGGCTCGCCCGCGTACATGCGTCCGCCGCGGCGATCGAACAGCGAGCGGATACCGGGCAGCGTCAGCGCCACGATCCGGTCCGTCGCGATGCGCGCCGCCTTACCATGGCAGCGAATACGTCTTCACATTGGTAAAGCTTTTCATCGCTTCCTGCACGCCTTCCTTGTATCCGAGCCCGGAATCTTTGATGCCGCCGAAAGGCGTAAGTTCGAGACGGTACCCGGGCACCTCGCGCACGTTGACGCTGCCGACATTGAGCTCGGACACCAGGCGCGTGATGTAGTCGAGCCGGTTCGTGCACACCGCCGACGACAGTCCGTAGTCGGTCGAATTGGCGATCGCGATCGCCTGGTCGATCGTGTCGAAGCGAATCACCGGCGACACCGGTCCGAAGGTCTCGTACTTCACCACCGGCATGTCGGGCGCCACCCGGTCGAGCACCGTCGGCGAATAGAGCGCGCCGCGGCGGACGTTGCCATAGAGCAATCGCGCGCCGCGCGCGACCGCGTCGTCGACCTTGGCCTCGAACGACTTCGCCGCCGCCTCGTCGATCACCGTGCCCATGTCGGTCGCCGCGATCCATCGGGTCGCCGTACTTGACGGCCCGGGTCTTCTCCAGCAGGAGCTCGACGAACCGGTCGGCAACCGACTGCTGGACGAGCATGCGCTTGATCGCCGTGCAGCGCTGGCCCGAGTTCTTGTACGAGCCGGCGGCAGCCAGCGTCGCGGCTTCGTCGATGTCGGCGTCTTCCATGACGATCAGCGGATCGTTGCCGCCGAGCTCCAGAACCTGGCGCTTGTAGACGGCCTTGGCGGCGATGTACTTGCCGACCGCGATGCCGCCGGTGAAGGTGACCAGATCGACGTCGGGATGGGTCAGCATCTCGTCGGCGATCTCCTTCGGGTCGCCGGTCACCACCGAAAACATCGGAGGCGGCAATCCGGCTTCGTACAGGATATCGGCCAGCACCAGGGCGGAGAGCGGCGTCTTTTCGGTGGGCTTCAGCACCATGCGATTGTTGGTGGCGATCGCCGGAGCGACCTTGTGCGCGACCTGGTTCAGCGGATGGTTGAACGGCGTGATTGCGGAAATGACGCCCAGCAGCGGCTCGCGCAGCGTGTAGACCTTGCGCCGCTTGCCGTGCGGCGTCAGATCGCAGGAAAAGATCTGGCCGTCGTCGGACAGCGCCGCATTGCCGGCGAACACGAACACGTCGCAGGCGCGGCCGACCTCGTAGAGCGAATCCTTCTTGCAGATGCCGCACTCGGCGGTGATCAGGTCGGACAGCTCTTCGGTCCGGCCGCGGATGATCTCGGCGGCGCGATGCAGGATCCGCGAGCGCTCGAATCGCGTCAGCGTCGGCCGGTAGGCGCGCGCAATCGCGAAGGCCCGGCGTATGTCGTCGACGCTTGCCTTGGGCACGGTGCCGACGACCGCGCCGGTGTACGGATTGCGCACTTCGATGACCCGGTCGCGTCCGACCAGGTCACCGGCGATGCGCATCGATTCGTGGCGGATGTCGCGTGCGTTCATGATGCGGCGTGCTCCATCGAAGATCGCGGCGAGGCGGCCGTCCCGCGCCGATGAAATTCCTGCCGCGAACGCCGTCCAGCGCGGCTTCGATCATGCCGGCGGCTTGCGCCTCGGACACGCCATAAGTTTCGAAGCGCGTGCTGACGCCCAGGCGCTTCGAGAAACGCGGTCAGCCGGGCGGGAGCATCGGCCAGCGCGCCATCGAATATGCGTGCGAGCACGGCATCGCGTCCGGCGTCGGCGCCGACGGCGCGGGCCAGCACGAGCGGCAAGGTGAACGAGCAGGCGATGCCGTGCGGCAGTCCGTGCCGCAAGGTCATGTCGTAGGAAATCGAATGCGCGAGCGCGGTCTTGGTGTTGGAAAAGGCGAGTCCGGCCTGCAGCGCGGCAAGCGACATGCGACGGCGCAGTTCGAGGTTGCCGAGATCGCCGACCAGCGCGGGCAGCGTGGCGAGCACCGCGCGCGCCGCCGTCACCGCATGCGTATCCGAGACCGGATTGGCGTTGACATTCCAGATCGATTCGAGCGAGTGCGAAAGAGCATCGAGGCCGCGCGGCAAGCGTGGCGCCCACGGGCAGCGACAAGGTCAGGGCGGGATCGACCAGCGCCGCCTCGGCCCAGGTCTCTCGAAGGTGCAGCGAATACTTCTTGCCGGCGCCGCGGTCCCAGATCGTCGCCCAGGGCGTGACCTCGCTGCCGGTCCCGGCGGTGGTCGGAATGGCGATCAGCGGCTTGATCCGGTGCGGCGCGAACGGCTTGCCGGTGGCAAGCAGCGCGATCAGCGCCTCGAAGCTTCCGTCGGCGGTGCCCACCATCAGCGCCTTGGCGGTGTCGATCACGCTGCCGCCGCCGATCGCAACCAGGACGTCTCCCGGCGGCGGGCCGCGCCCAGAAGTCGCGGTAGAGGCCGGCGAGTCCATCGACGTCGGGATTGGGCTGGGTGCGGTCGATGATCGCCGACCAGCGATGCGCCGAGCAAGCCGCTCGAGCCGCGCGGTCAGACCCAGCGCCGCGGCCTCGGGAAACGTCACCAGCGTCGCCCTGCGCCCGGCGAGGATGCGCGGCAAGTTGTCGATGCAGCCGGCGCCGAAGTGGACCGAGACCGGATTGTGATATTGCCAGGATGTCATTGTCGGCGCGCCGTGCGATCAATTCAGATGGTTGAGCGCGAGATCGAACACGTCGAAATTGCGCAGCCGCCGCGCGGGATCGACGTTGCGCAAGACGCGGTTGAACAGCAGCGGCACGCTTCTGCTCGGAAACGCCGCCGTGCGAGCGCAGCGGCGCGTCGAGGCCGGACAGATCGTGCCGCGCCGGCGTCGTGCCGAGCACGCAAAGTCGCTCGGAGGTGATCACGATGTCGCCGAGGCGATCGGGCGGCAGCTCGAAGCGGGCCGCGGCCGCGGCGCGCGAGAGCACGGTCTCGATGCCCGATACGGCCGACAAGCGAGCGCAGACGTCGGCTACGTTCGCGCCGGCGGGCAGATAGCAGGTGGCGAACGATCCCAGCGAGCCGTGGTGCGCGACATACGGATCGGTGATCGGCAGAATCACCCGCGCCGCGCCCGGGCCGAGCGTGCGATCGAACCAGTCCTGCAGGAATACGATCTGCGGCTTGCCGCCGGCATCGGTCTTGGCGTTCATGCCGTGATCGGCGGTCAGCGCGATCGTCGCGCCCAGCGAATCGAGCTGAGCCAGGTAGCCGTTCATCATCTCGTAGAAAGCATTGGCCGCCGGCGTGCCCGGCGCGTGCTTGTGCTGTACATAATCGGTGGTCGAGAGATACATGATAGCGGGACGGTCGCGCTTCAACAGCTCGACGCCGGCCGCGAAGACGAATTCCGACAATTCGGCGCTGTATACCGACGGAAGCGGCTTGCCGACCAGCGCCAGCACGTCGCTTATGCCGTGCTCGGCGGCATTGGCCTTGTCCGCTTTCTCTGCGGAAAAACAGACCCCGCGCATGCCGCTGCCGA
This sequence comes from uncultured beta proteobacterium, assembly GCA_963847585.1. Taxonomy (GTDB): domain Bacteria; phylum Pseudomonadota; class Gammaproteobacteria; order Burkholderiales; family Casimicrobiaceae; genus PALSA-1003. The sequence continues at coordinate 60,947 of CAWKAQ010000014.1, forward strand.
GCAGGGTGCGCAGCTTGTCCTTGGCCGTCACCACGGCCACCTTGGCTCCGCGCCTGCGAAAACCGCGCGAGTATCGTCTCGGCGCGCAGATAGCGCGCGTCGTTCATCATCACTTCCTGGCCGCGTGTCGCGGTCGAAGAAGAAATTGCCGCAGATGCCGTGCACCGAGGGCGGCGCGCCGGTGACGATCGAAAGATTGTTCGGGTTGGTGAAGCTCGGCACGACGCAGTCGCCCAGCAGCGAAGTTCCGCGCTCGCACATGCGGCGCAAGAACGGCGCCGACCCGGCTTCGATCGCCTGCGTGATGTAGTCGGGCTCGCAGCCGTCGATGCACAGGACGACCAGCGGCTGCTGCGGCGCGCGGTAGCTGCGGCCGTTGACGGCAATCGAGGACAAGCCGGCATCAGCCATCGAATGATTCCCTTGTTATTGTGCATGTTCGCAGCTTCGTTGAAGTGGGTTGGTCAGGCGATGGCGGCGGAAACGCGCCGGCGCAGCCACGCCGAGAAAAGCTCCGCGGCGACGACGACGATGATGATCGAAAGCAGGATCGCGGCGACGTCGTGCGAGGCGATCCGCTGCACGCTCTCGCGCAGATACCATCCCATGCCGCCGGCCCCGAAAAAACCGACGACGGTGGCCGCCCGGAAGACGACGTCCCAAGTGTAGATCGAAATGCCGGTCCATGCGACGCGCACCTGCGGCAGCACCGCGAAGATGAAAACCTGCAGGCGGTTGCCGCCGGTCGCGCGTATCGCCTCGACCGGACCGGGCCGGATCGCTTCGATCGCCTCGGTGAAAAGCTTGCCGGCGAAGCCGATGCAGAAAAGCGTCAGCGCCAGCGTGCCGGGAAGCATGCCGAACCCGAGCACGGCGACGAGCAGGATCGTCCAGATCATCTCGTGCACCGAACGGCAGCCCATGATGATCAGCCGCGCCAGTCCGTAGCCGATGCGCCGGCTCGGCGTCTGATTGAACGACGCGAGCCAGGCGAGCGGTATCGCCAGCACGATGCCGAGCACCGTCGCGAGATACGACATCTGCATCGTCTCGAGCACCGAATGCAGGTAGTCGGCGCGCGCGATGTGTTCGATGTTGGGCGGGAAATAGCGCTGCCCGAGCGTGGCGGCGATGCGCCCGAGGATGCCGGGCAGCCGCTCCAGATCGATGTTCAGGCGGTCGATCGGCTAGGCGATGAAGGCGAGTATGGCCAGCAGTGCGACATAACGGTACAGACTCTGTGGAAAGCGAAAGCGCTGCCAGCCGGAGGGATGCCGGCCGTGGCGTCGCGTTGCCGCCGTCGGTCCGCGCGCGAACGCCGCCGGCTCGCCCGCGGGACCTCGCGCGATCAGCGCGGGATCAAATGACGGCTTTGCGGGCATAGTAGGAGACGATCTCGCCGAGAATGATCAAGCACAGCACGGCAAGGATCACCGTCGCGACGCCGCCGTAGTTGAGCATCGCCATCTGGCGAAAGAGCACGAGCCCGAGGCCGCCGGCGCCTACCAGCCCCATGATCGTCGAGCGGCGGATATTGATGTCCCACTCGAAGATCATCGTGCCCAGCACCACCGGCACGATCTGCGGCAGGATGCCGTACCACAGCACCTGGAACCGGGTACCGCCGACAGCGCGGATCGCCTCGATCGGCCCGGGTTGAACGTCCTCGATCGCCTCGGCGATGATCTTGGAGATGAAGCCGACCGACCGCACGCCCATCGCGAGGATGCCGGCCAGCGCTCCCAGGCCCACCGCGGAAACGAAAATCAGTCCCCACACGATTTCGTGCACCGAGCGCGACACGGTCATCAGGAACCGGCCGACCGACATACGAAGCTGCGCGCCGAGCGGGCTGATGTTCGCCGCGCCGAGCCAGGCGACGGGAATCGCGAGCAACAGCCCGGCGAGGGTCGCGAGCGTCGCCATCAACGCCGTGTCGATCGTCGGGTCGACGAGCTCGGGCAGCAAGCGGTAGTCGAACTCCAGGAAACTCGCGAGCGTCTTGCCGGCGCGAGCTTGCGGCGAGCCGCGCCCAGTCGGTGTCCGCGATCATGATGACCTGGATGCTCCACAGCACCGCGCCGAATATCGCCAGGTAGGTCAGCGAGCGCAGTCGCGCGGCCGCGCCGTCGGCCTGCGGCGATCGCGGCGGCACGCACGTCGACCGCCGGCCCGTTCACAGGACCTCCATCGCGTAGATCTCGTGCAGCGCCTGCGCATTCAATTCGCCCGGCCGGCCCTCGAATTTCTTGACGCCGTCCTGCAGGCCGATCACGTGCGTGCAGAATTCGGTCGCGAGCTCGACGTCGTGGATGTTGCACAGCACCGGAATGTGGAATTCGCCGCGCGATCTCGCGGATCAGGCCCATGACTTCGCGCGAGATCTTCGGATCGAGACTCGACGTCGGCTCGTCGACCAGCAGCAGGCGCGGATTCTGGATCAGCGCCCTGGCGATGCCGACGCGCTGCCGCTGGCCGCCGGAGAGGCGATCGGCGCGCTTGTCGACGTATTCGCCCAGGCCGACGCGATCGAGCAGCGCCAGCGCCTGCCGGATGTCGTCGGCGGTGAACATGCGCATCAGGCTGCGCAGCGTGCCGGTGTAGCCGAGCCTGCCGGTCAGCACGTTATCGATCACCGACAGCCGCTCGATCAGGTTGAATTCCTGGAAGATCATGCCGATGTTGCGCCGCGCCTCGCGCAGGCGCGTCTGGTCGAGCTTGAGCAGATCCACGCCGTGGAACAGCACCTGGCCGCCGGTCGGTTCGACCAGGCGGTTCACGCAGCGGATCAGCGTCGACTTGCCGGCGCCGCTGGGGCCGATGATCGCGAAGAAATCGTCGGCGTCGACCTGGAAGCTGACGCCCTTGAGGATTTCGCGGCCGGCGTAGCCGGCGCGGAGGTTCCTGACTTCGAGCGCGACGGTCATCGCGGATGGGCTTGACGAATGAGCATGAGCAAACGCCGGACCGAGACCCGGACGCCGGAGCGTCCGGGATGGCCTCTCGGCTACCGGCCTACTTGATGCCGGCGTCGCGGATGATGTCGTAGTCGGCGTCGGTCATTTTCACGAATTTCTCCGACTCGACGTTTTCGAGATACTTCTTGCCTTCAGGCGTCGTTTCCAGCGTAAGGAAGGTCTTGGCGATCTGCTCCTTCAGCGGCGGCGCACAGCGTGCCGCGATAGACGAACGGATCCTGCGGGATCAGCGGCGACGACCACAGGATAATTGAAGTCCTCGACCTTGACCTTGCCGGTAGCGACGGTGTTCATGAAGCGGTGGCTGGCGACAAAGGCGGCGTCGGCGCTTGCCGTCGGCGACGGCGAGCGTCGACAGGTCGTGGCCGCCGGAAAAGGCGACCTTGCTGAAGTACTGGTTGAGCGGCATGTTGACGACCTTCTTGGCGAATACCGCCTCGGGAATCAGCGCGCCCGAGGTGCTGGCCGGATCGACCAGCAGCATCACCGAACCCTTCAACGAATCGATGGTCGTGAACTTCGATCCCTTCTTGGTGATCAGCAGCGACTTGTAGCCGGGCCCCGCTTCCTGGACGCCGACCTTGCTTCTTGTAATAGGTGGCGAAGACCTCGATCGTGGCGTCCTTGTTGTGGGCGATCACATACGACTCCGGGCCCAGCACGGCGACGTCGACCCACTTGCCCATCAGCGCCTCGACCACCGACGAATACGAGGTCGGCATGTAGAACTCGATCTTCTTGCCGGTATTCTTGGACAGCAGGTCCATGACCGGCTTGTACAGCGTGAGCTCGCGCACCGATTCCTGCGTCGGGATGATCGAGAACTTGAGCACCTTCGGGTCTTCGCAGGCCTGCGCGGCAGCCGGTGCTTGGACGCCGCGGTGAAGGCGAATGTGGCCAAGGCGGCGACGGCCAGCATGCGCCGCGCAGGGCGCCGCCTGGGTGGCGTGGGGATGATCGAATGGGTGCATTTGCTTCCTCCTTAGTGGATCTGCCGCTGATCGAAGGGCGTTCTGGTCGGTTCGCGCGGCACGGCGAATTCGAGTTCAGTTGTGCGGCGGTAGCTGCGCTCATTTGTCGATCGCCGCGTCGCGTCGCGCGCGGCGCCGGCGGCTTGTCGTTTGCGGCGTAGAGTCGATGCATGCGTTCGCGGCTTGCCATCACATGGTCGTACAAGGCGCGGCCGGCGGCGGCCACCTTGCCGGCGGCGATCTGATCGACGATCTCGCGATGCTCGCGCGTCGACACCGGCAGCGTGTCGCCCTGCGCCAGCGTCGCCCGGCGGAAAAGTCTGAGCTCGTTGGCCAGCCGCCGATAGATGAGCAACAGCTTGGCGTTGCCGGCCAGCGTGACCAGCCGGTCGTGGAAGTCGAGGTTGGCTGCAAGGTAAGTGTCGACGTCGTTGCGCGCCGTCGCCTTTTCCATCCGCGCGACATCGCCGCGGAGCGCGCGGACTGCTTCCGGGCTCGCCGTCGCGGCGACCCTGCGGCCGACGAAGTCGTCGAGCACGGCGCGAAGCTCGTAGATGTCGTCCGCTTCCTCGAGCGGGATCTGGCGCACGTAGACGCCGCGGTTCTTCTCCAGCCGGACCAGGCCGGATTCCTCCAGAGCGCGAAACGCCTCGCGCACCGGTCCGCGCGAGACGCCCAGCGCCTTGGCGAGCAAGGCTTCGTTGAGCTTGGAGCCCGGGACCAGGTCGCCGGCCAGGATCATCCGCTCGAGCTCCCGCTGGACCAGTCCCGGCAACGAGTTCGATTGCAGCAGGACGATCGATGCACCGACACCGGCGCCAGGCGGAAGGCCGCCTTGGCTCGCGCGCCCGTCGGTCGCGGATCGCCCGCGAGACTTCGAGCGCGCCCGCGGCGCGCGCGCCGTTGGGCTTGAGCAATTTCAGCACGCTTGCATTACATGCCTGTTACTGTAGATTGTCAACAATCTGCAATAGTCGCGATAGTATTGCTGAACCGGCGCGTTGCGGTCCAGGCTGCGGGCGCAGCATGCGACAATCGTGGTTTGCGCACCCGCGCGCGGCGCGCGTAGGATTTTCGGGGTCGTCGTCTCAATTCTTGGGGAGGAAGCAATGCAAGTCGCGGCATGCAAGTCCAGGTGGCATCAGCGTCGCGCTGTTCGTGCTCGCCGGCGCGATTGGCTGGTCGGGCGCAGCGCTGGCGCAAAAGACGGAATTGCTGGTCTACACGGCGCTCGAAACCGACCAGATCAAGGCGTACGAGACAGCGTTCAACAAGGCTTATCCGGACATCGCGCTCAAGTGGGTGCGCGATTCCACCGGCGTCATCACCGCGAAGGTTCTCGCGGAAAAGGCAAATCCGCAGGCCGATCTCGTCATCGGCACGTCGGCGTCGAGCATGGCGGTGTTCGCCAACGAAGGCATGCTGCAGCCGTACGCGCCCAAGGGCCTCGACAAGATTCCCGCGCGATATCGCGATTCGCAGAACCCGCCGCGCTGGGTCGGCATGGATGTCTACGGCGCCGCGATCTGCTTCAACACGGTCGAGGCGCAGAAGCAGAATCTGCCCAAGCCCGCGTCGTGGAAGGATCTCACCAAGCCCGTCTACAAAGGCAAGATCGTGATGCCCAATCCGGCGTCGTCGGGCACCGGATTCCTCGACGTCTCGGGCTGGCTGCAGATGTGGGGCGAGCAGGATGCCTGGAAGTTCATGGACGCGCTGCACGAGAACGTCGGCGTCTACACGCACTCCGGCTCGCAGCCGTGCAAGCAGGCAGGCGCGGGCGAATTTCCGATCGGCATCTCGTTCGAATACCGTGCGATGGCCACCAAGAAATCGGGTGCGCCGGTCGACATCGTGTTTCCGTCCGAGGGGCTGGGCTGGGACCTCGAGGCCAGCGGCATCATGAAGACAACCAAGAAGATGGCCGCGGCGGAAAAGCTGATGGACTGGCTTGCGACGCCGGACGCGATGAAGCTCTTCGCCGACAACTTCGCGGTCGTCGCCATGCCGGGAATGAGCAAGCAGCTCGAATTCATCCCGGTGGACTACGAAAAGCACCTGATCAAGAACGATTTCGAATGGTCGGCCAAGAATCGCGACCGGATCCTGGCCGAATGGACCAAGCGCTACAACAGCAAGTCGCTGCCGAAGTAGCGGCGTCAATCGGGGGCCGGAGCGCGTGGAGAGGGGCATGACGCGCTCCTCGTCGCGCGCGCCGTATCTCTAGTGCCTGAGATGCAAGCTCAACCCCCGCGCCAGGACGCGTTCCTGTCGCTCGCCGACGTCGCCAAGCAGTTCGGCCGTTTCACGGCGCTGTCTGGCGTCGTCGCTCGAAGTCGCGCGCGGCGATCTCGTCACGTTCCTGGGGCCCTCCGGCTGCGGCAAGACCACGCTGTTGCGCATCATCGCGGGCCTGGAGACGCAGGATCGCGGCCGGATCGTGCAGAACGGTCGCGACATTTCGCGTCTGCCGGCGGTCAAGCGCGACTATGGCATCGTGTTCCAGTCGTATGCGCTGTTTCCCAATCTTACGATCAACGACAACGTCGCCTACGGGCTGGTCAACCGGCGCGCAGGGCGCGCGCGGATTCGCACGCGCGTCGCGGAGTTGTTGGCGCTTGTCGGGCTGCCCGACGCGGGGACCAAGTATCCGGGCCAGCTGTCGGGCGGGCAGCAGCAGCGGATTGCGCTCGCGCGCGCGCTGGCGACGTCGCCCGGGCTGCTGCTGCTCGACGAGCCGCTATCGGCACTCGATGCGCTGGAGCGGGTACGGCTGCGCGGCGAGATTCGCGCTCTGCAGCAGCGCCTGGGCGTGACGACCATCATGGTGACGCACGATCAGGAGGAAGCGCTGTCGATGGCCGACACGGTCGTGGTGATGAACCAGGGCCGCATCGAGCAGGTCGGCACGCCGCGACAGATCTACCGCGAACCGGCTTCGGCGTTCGTCGCCGACTTTGTCGGCAAGGTGAACGTGCTGAGCGCGGTCGCCGAAGACGCGGGCCGCTTTCGCGTTTGCGGCATGAGCATCGGCGCCGTGCCGGGCGCGCCCGACGTTGCGCCGGGAACGCGCGTGAAGCTGTACCTGCGGCCGGAAGACGTGCAGGTGAACGGCGCGGTCGGCGCGGAAGCGAGCCGCGCCAACGCGCAGGTGCAGAAGATCGAGTTCCTCGGCGCTTTCTGCCTCGTGACCGTCCGGGTCGGTGACCAACAGGATCAGCCGCTGCTGGTCACCCTGTCGCGCCAGAGTCTGGATCGCATGGCGCTGGGCGAGGGAGCGCCGGTGTCGGTGGGATTCCCGCCGGAGTGCATGCGCTTGCTCGCCTGACGTCCGATGGCGACACTCGCAACCCCGGTCTCCGAGCCGTCTGCGCCGACGGGCAGCATCGACTGGCCGCAGCGCGCGGCGCGCAGGCGCTGCTGCTGCTCGCCTGCACGGCGCTGGTCCTGTTCCTGCTCGCGCCGCTCGGCGCGATCCTGGTCAAGAGCGTCCAGGACAGGGACGGCACATTCGTCGGATTCGGCCAAATCCTCGATTACGTGCAATCGCCGGGGCTGGTCGAGTCGCTGACCAATACGCTTTTCGTCGCGATCATCGTAACGATCGTCACCATTCCGCTGGCCTTCACGTTCGCCTACGCGCTCACCAGGAGCTGCATGCCGGCCAAGGGCGTGTTTCGCCTGATCGCGCTGACGCCGATTCTGGCGCCCTCGCTGCTGGCGGCGATTTCGTTCATCCAGTGGTTCGGCAACCAGGGCGCGCTCAAGGGCTTGCTGTTCGGCCACACGGTCTACGGACCGATCGGCATCGTGATCAGCTCGATCTACGCGATCTTTCCGCATGCGCTGATGATCGTCCTGACTTCGCTGCTGCTGACCGACCGCCGCCTCTACGAAGCGGCAGAATCGCTGGGCACGCACGCGGCGAAGACAGTTCTTCACCATCACGCTGCCTTCGGCGCGCTACGGCCTGGTCAGCGCCGCGATGGTGGTCTTCTCGTACACGGTCAGCGATTTCGGCATCCCGAAGGTCATCGGCGGCAATTACCACGTGCTCGCCATAGACATCTACCAGCAGGTGATCGGCCAGCAGAACTTCAACCGCGGCGCCGTCGTCGGCTTGATACTGTTGATGCCGGTGGTGATCGCCTTTGCCATCGACTGGATGGATGCAGAGCCGCCAGCAGTCGCAATTCTCGTCGCGCGCGGTGGCCTACGTGCCGAAGACCCTCGCGGGGCTTCGACCTCGCGATGCTCGTTTTTTGCGCGATCGTGTGCGTATTGCATGCTCGCCGTGCTCGGCATGGCGATCTACACGTCGTTCATCAAGCTGTGGCCGTACGACAAGTCATTCAGCCTGCGGCACTACGGGTTCGGCCTGATCGACGGCGGCGTGATCGACTCGTATTTCAACAGCCTGCGCATGGCGCTGCTGACCGCGTTCGCCGGCACCGTGCTGATCTTCGGCGGCGCCTACCTGCTGGAGAAGACCCGCGGGCTGGCGCCGGTGCGCACGGCGATGCGCTTTCTCGCCGTCGATTCCGATGGCGGTTCCGGGCATGGTGCTGGGCCTCGGCTACATCTTTTTCTTCAACGCGCCATCGCAACCCGCTGAATATCCTCTACGGAACGATGACGATCCTGGTGCTGTCGACGGTCATCCACTACTACACGTCGAGCCACCTGACCGCGGTGACGGCGTTGAAGGCGCTGGACAACGAATTCGAGGCGGTCTCGGCCTCGCTGAAGGTGCCGTTCTACAAGACATTCTTCCGCGTCACCGTGCCGGTATGCCTGCCTGCGATCCTCGACATCGCGCGCTATCTGTTCATCAACGCGATGGTCACGCTGTCGGCCGTGATTTTTCTCTACTCGCCCGACACCAAGCTCGCTTCGGTGGCGATCGTGAATCTGGACGAAGCCGGCGAGATCGGACCTGCCGCCGCGATGGCGACGCTGATCGTCGCGACGTCGATCGATGATATGCCTCGTCTACGCGCTGCTGACGCGTTTCCTGGTCGAACCGCACGCAGGCGTGGCGGACGCCGGTCGCCCCTTGACTCGAATCCTAGAGAGGAGCCTTCCATGACCTACAGCGGGCGTGACCCCATTCTCCTGACGCCGGGTCCGCTGACCACCTCGCTCGCCACCAAGGCGGCCATGCTGCGCGACTGGGGCTCCTGGGACGCAAGCTTCAACGCGGTCACCGCACGCGTGCGCGCACGGCTGACCGCGGTCGTCAACGGCGAAGGCACGCATGTCTGCGTGCCGATGCAGGGCAGCGGCACGTTCTCGGTCGAAGCGGCGGTGAATACGCTGGTGCCCCGCGACGGGCATCTGCTGGTGCTGATCAATGGGGCGTACGGCAAACGGCTTGCCAAGCTGACCGAGATGATGGGCCGCAAGCTTTCTGTATTCGAAACCGCCGAGGATGTTCCGACCACCGCCGCCGACGTCGCCAGGAAGCTCGACGCCGATCCGTCGATCACCCACGTCGGCCTGATCCACTGTGAAACCTCGACCGGGAATTCTCAATCCGCTGCCGGAGATCGCCGAAGCGGTGGCGCAGCGCGGCCGGCGCCTGATCATCGACGCGATGAGCTCGTTCGGCGCGATTCCGATCGACGCCGGCGCCGTGCCGTTCGACGCGCTGATCGCCGCATCGGGCAAGTGCATCGAAGGTCCGCCGGGGATGGGCTTCGTCTTCGCGCGCAAAAGCGTGCTCGAGCAATGCGCCGGCAACTCGTCCTCGCTGTCGCTCGATCTGTACGACCAATGGGCGTACATGGAAAAGACGACACAGTGGCGGTATACGCCGCCGACGCATGTCGTCGTCGCCCTCGATGCCGCGCTCGAGCAGTATCTGGCCGCCGGAGGGCAGCCGGCGCGGCTCGCGCGCTATACGGCCAACTGCGAGACGCTGATCGCGGGGATGAAGGAAATGGGCTTCCGGCCGTTTCTCGATTCGCGCATCCAGGCGCCGATCATCGTGACCTTCCATGCGCCGGCGGACCCGCGCTATGCGTTCAAGGCGTTCTACGACAAGGTGCGCGACAAGGGCTTCATTCTCTATCCGGGCAAGCTGACGCAGCTCGAGACGTTTCGGGTCGGGTGCATCGGCGCGATCGGGCCCGACGAGATGCGTCACGCAGTCAACGCCGTGCGCGACGCCCTGGCGGATCTGGGCATCCGCCAGATCGCGCCGGCCGCCGTCAAGGCTGCGTAAGCCGGGACTGCGCGCCGCCCGGCCAGGCACCGCGGCCGTTTTTCCGAGGCGCCGGCTCGAGCATCGCGTGCCGGAATGCCGACAGCGCGCGAATGTCGGGGCGATCCGGTCCCAGCGCGCGGTGGCGAAGCAGGCAGTCGAGGATGACCAGGCTGGCGTCCGCCGTGACTGCGTCATCGCCCCCGTCGGCGGCGATCAGTTTCGCCGCGTCGGACATCGTCACCCGCCGGTGCTCGACCGCCTCGCCATCCTGATTCGCCGGCCTGAAATCGGCATCGAGCTCGAGGTCATAGACGAATACGGTTTCGCGCTGCAGGCCCTGCGGCTGCGCCCGGCAGATATCGATGCTGCCCTCCGGGCGCGCCCGCGCGGCGACGGTGGCCGGGATGCCGGCCTCCTCCCATGCCTCCTTGCGCAGGGTGTCGAGCATGCCGTAGCCGGTGGCGATGCCGCCGCCGACCAGATTGTCCAGAAGGCCAGGATCGATCGCCTTGGTCGGACTGCGTCGCGCGAGCCACATCGCCAGGTCGCCGCCGTTGCGCACCAAGCCGTTGACGTGCACGGCGTAGGTGCGAATGCCGAAATAGCGCGCCGCCGCGCGCTCGATGTCGATCAGCGGCGCGGCGCCGAACTCGACGGCGACCGCATAGCGCTCGTCGCGCCAGGCGGAGAGCAGACCCTCGCCGGCAAGCGCGCGCGTGACCGCGTCGACGGCGGCGGTTCGCGCGCTGCGGTCGGCGAGCGTCGCGGCAAGCCGGATCTCGTCTTCAGCACGGGCAAATACCGACGCAAAGGCGGACAGGCGCTCGGCGCGCGCAGGGTCGATCCAGCCGACGGTGTGGCCGTCGATGCGGAACGCGGCATACTCGCCTTGCGGTGCGGCGAGCGCCCGCAAGAGCCGCGCGTGGATCGCGGGTACAATGCCGTCGGCCCTCATTCGGCGATTGTATCCTTCGTCCTCGTTCGTGCCTTCCGACGTACTCGCACTGTTCGATCTCGATCACACGCTGCTCACGCTCGACAGCGACGAAGCCTGGGTCGAGTTCCTGATCGGCGAGGGCGCGCTGGACCGCGCCGCGTTCGAGAGGGGCAACCGCGCGATCGTCGATCGCTACCGGCGCGGCGAGGTCGGGGTGCTGGAGTTCACCGAGTTCTACCTGGCGACGCTCAAAGGTCGCGATCCGCGGCAATTGGACGCCTGGCGCGCCGACTACCTGGCGCGTGCGATACGGCCGGCGATCCCGGCCGCGGCGCGTGCGCTGGTCGAGCGGCATCGCCGCGCCGGCGACCTTCTGGTGCTGACGACGGCGACCAGCCGCTTCCTGACCGCGCCGATCGCCGACGAGCTGGGCTTCGAGCACCTGATCGCGACCGAGCCCGAAATGATCGCCGGCCGCTACACCGGCAAGGTGTCCGGGACGCCGAACATGCGCGAGGGCAAGATCGTTCGCCTCGAAGCCTGGCTGGCGCAGCGCCGGCAGCGGCTGGACGATTTCCGCGAAAGCTGGTTTTACAGCGACTCGCGCAACGACGTTCCGCTGCTCGAGCGAATCACCCATCCGGTCGCGGTCAATCCCGATCCGACGCTGGCGGCGCTGGCCCAGGCCAGAGCATGGCCGGTGATCGAAATCCGGTAACATTCGCGGCTTTGCACGGCTATCCGACACTGCGATGAGCGCACGCATCCTCGACGGCAAGGCGTTGGCGGCGCGACTGAACGCCGAGTTGGGCGAGCGGGTCGCGTCGCGCGTGGCGCTAGGCTTGCCGCGGCCCGGGCTCGCCGTCGTGCTGGTCGGCGAAAACGCGGCCTCGCAGATCTACGTTCGCAACAAGCGAAAATTCACCGAAGCGGCGAACATGCTGTCGTATTCGCACGACCTGCCGGCCGACACGTCGGAAGCCGCGCTGCTGGCGCTGATCGACAAGCTGAATGCGGACCCGGCCGTGCACGGGATCCTGGTTCAGCTGCCGCTGCCGAAGCAGATCGATCCCGAGCGAGTCACCGAGCGCATCGACCCTTCCAAGGACGTCGACGGCTTTCATCCGTACAACATCGGCCGGCTGGTGCTCAAGCGCCCGGTGTTGCGTCCGTGCACGCCGTACGGCTGCATGCGCCTGCTGGCCGAAACCGGCGAAGACCTGGTCGGAAAACACGCGGTGATCATCGGGCAGTCGAACATCGTCGGCCGGCCGATGGCGCTGGAGCTCCTGATGGCTCGTTGCACGGTGACCGATCTGCCATTCGGCGACGCGCGATCTGCCGGGCATCGTTCGCCAGGCCGACGTGCTGGTCGCCGCGGTCGGCAAAGCCTATTTCGTCGCCGCCGATTGGATCAAGCCGGGTGCGATCGTCATCGATGTCGGCATGAACCGGAATGCGGAAGGCCGGCTCTGCGGTGACGTCGACATCGCGGCCGCACGAGCGCGCGGCGTGGATCACGCCGGTGCCCGGCGGCGTGGGCCCGATGACCATCGCGATGCTGCTGGCGAACACGCTGAAGGCCGCCGAGCTGCAGGACCGCGGCTAAGCCTTCGGGCTTTCGCGCTTACCGTTATTTCGGCGGCGCGGGGAACTGCACGTACGGCGGCTTGGGCTCCTGGTCCGGCGGCAGAAAGGCCGGCGCTTCCGTCCCGGCGGGGCCGAGAGAACGGATGTAGCGATAGACGGCGCGCAAGTCCGCATCGGTCATCGCGCGGAGCGTGAACCACGGCATCGGCGGCACGCATTTCCTCGGATTTCACGACGTACAACCACTCCGGTTCGCTCACCTTCTGCATGTACAGCCGCAGATTGACCGGATAGGTCGTGCCCCAGGGACCGCGCCAGCCGAGCTGACCGCCGACCAGCCAGTCCTTTTCCGGAACCTTGCCGCCGGTCTCCGCGTAGCCGGGCGTGTGGCAGTCGTTGCAGCCGCCGATTTGCACGATGTATTTGCCGCGATCGGTGTCCTTGCTGGCGGCTGGCTGCGACTTCGGAGCATCTGCCGCATGCACCCCGCAGACCAGCGCGGACATGACGCCGAAAGCGAAGGTCGAGCGAGTAAGACGGGTCATGGCACTTTCCTCAGATAATCGCCGGGGCGCGCGCAATTCTATCGCAAGCGCCCTTGCAGGAGTCCTGGGCCGGCCATCAGGCGCCGCGCAGGTGCCAGGCTTTGGGCCGGGTGAAGGTCTGGATGCCGTAGGTCGACAGCGTCAGTCCGATGCCGGAATGCCCGACGCCCGACCAGGGCAGGCGCGGGCTCACGCGGTCGCAGCAGTTCCAGTACACCGAGCCGCGATCTTACTTCTCGACAGGATCTTGCGCGCCCGCTTCTCGTCCGGCGTGTAGACGCCTGCGGTCAGGCCGTATTCGCTGTCGTTCATCATGCAGCACGGCCTCGGCGTCGTCCTTGACTTTCTGGATGCCGATAATCGGACCGAAACTCTCGTCCCGCATCACGCTCATCCGGTGGTCGACGTCGGTCAGGACCGTCGGCTCGAACCAGTTGCCTTTGCGCTTGATGACGTTGCCGCCCGGCAGCAAGGTCGCACCTTGCGCCGTTTGGCGTCCGTCACTTGCTTTTGCAGCACATCGAGTTGCGCCCGTCGCGTGATCGGCTCCGATGTAGGTCTTGTCGTCGAGCGGATCGCCGATCTGATAGCCGTTGACTTCGGCGACAAAGGCTTCGACGAATGCGTCGTGGATGCTTCTCGTGCACGTAGATGCGTTCGACCGAGCAGCACGACTGCCCGGTGTTGTAGAAAGCGCCGTCGGCAAGCCGCGCGGCCGCGGTCTTCGACGTCGACGTCGTCGCAGACATAGACGGGGTCCTTGCCGCCGAGCTCGAGCTGGACCTTGATCATCCGGCGGCCCGCCGCCGCGCCGATCTTGGCGCCGGTCGCGTACGAGCCGGTGAAGAAAACGCCGTCGACCGGCTGCCGCAGCAGCGCCGCACCGGTCGCGCCGCCACCGAATACGGGAATGAAGACATCGTCGCGGTACGCCGGCGCGTGCAGCAGATCGGCGATATGCCTGTCCCGTCAGCGTGGCGAACTCCGAAGGCTTGTAGAGCACCGCGTTGCCGGCAAGCAGTGCCGGCACGAACACGTTGGCGCCGACGAAATACGGATAATTCCACGCCGAGATGTTGGCGATGACGCCGAGCGGCTCGTGCGAGATGCGCTCCTCGAGGTTCTGCTTGACGTCGGCAAAGACTTTTTCCTCGCGCAGCACGCTGCTGCCTCGGCCAGGAAGAAGTCGAGGCGCGGCAACAGGCCCTTGAGCTCGTTTCTGGATTGGCGGATCGGCTTGCCGACTTCCAGCGTCAGCGTGCGCGCGAGCGTCGTCCTGCTCCGACGACCGCGCTCGCGGAATGCGCGGATGGCGGCGAGGCGCTTTTTCAGCGGCAGTCGCGGCCCACGCAGGCTGCGCGGCGCGTGCGCGCTCGATATTTGGCTGCGCACGACGCGCTGCGGTCTTCGGCGATGTCGGCGAGCGACTCGCCGGTGGCGGGATTGGTGATTTTCATGCGATCCCGTTAGTCAATTGCCCGTGGCGTTTGCTATCTGCGTTTGGCGTGGCGCCAGAAAGTCATCGAGGATGGGCGTGTCGTCGATGAAGGATCGCGTCGGCCGGAGGATGGAACTCCGGATGCCACTGCACGCCGAACACGTACGAAGGCCCGATCCAGCGCAGCGCCTCGACCAGGCGGTCGGGCTCGGACCACGCTTCGACGACCAGATCGCGCCCGAGGTCCTTGGCCGCCTGATGATGCACCGAATTGGTTTTCGCGATCGAGCGGCGCCCGGATACAGCGCCGCGAGGCCGCTGACCCGGCACGATCGCGGTGGCGATGGAAGTTGTCGGCGTAAATGTCCCAGTTGCGGTGCTCGAGCGCGCCCGGGCGCTGCGTCGCGATGTCCTGATACAGCGTGCCGCCATGCGCGACGTTGATGATCTGCGCGCCGCGGCAGACGCCGAGCACGGGCTTGGCTTGCGCGATGAATGCGCTTGATCAGCGCAATCTCGTATCGTCGCGGATCCGGTCGCCGTTCCATTCGGGACGCAGCGCGCGCTCGCCGTAGGTTTCCGGGGCACACGTCGGAGCCTCCCATCAGCACCAGCGCGTCGAGCTCGCGCGCATAGTCGTCGAGCGTCACGGCGCTGCTGCCTGCGCCGCGTCGGCCGTCCGGCGACGGAATCATCAACGCCAGCGCGTCGCGCTGCATCACCCAATGCGCCATATTCTGCTCGATGTACTGCAAGCGTCATGCCCTTGAACAGCGCGCGCTTGGGTCGGCGTGAAAGAAACAGGCGGAAATGCCGATTTTCAGCATGCGTGGCGCGCGCTGGAGACGCGCATCGTTGCAAGCCGACGCTCACATCGCCTCGGCGAAAATCCGCTCGAAGTCCGCGCGCGTGCACTTGCGGGGATTGGTCTGGTGGCAGATGTCGTTGATCGCGACGTCGACGAGCGCCGGGATGTCGGCGTTGGTCACCGGCCGCTTGGCCGCGTGCCCGGACAGCGTCGCCGGAATCGCCGAGGTCGCGCTTCAGTGTCGCCAGCCAGTCGATGAAGGCTTCGGCATTCGCTTCCGGCAGCGCGCCGCGTCGCGCCGGCGCCGACGACGTGCGCCAGCTCGGCCATTCTTGCCGGCGCGACTTTGGAGATTGAAGCGCATCACGTGGTCGATCATGATGCCGTTGGCGAGCCCATGGTGCAGATCGGCGACCGTCGACAGCGCGTGCGCGCAGGAATGAACGGCGCCCAGGTCCTTCTGAAACGCGATCGCGCCCATCATCGAGCTCATCATCATGTCGGAGCGCGCCTGCAGGTTATGCGGCTCGCGCACGGCGGTGCGCAGCGACCTGCGCCGCGATGCGCAGCGCCTTCGAGCGCAATGCCGTCGCACATCGGGTGGTAGGCCGGAGACAGGTACGACTCGACGTTGTGGGTCAGCGCGTCCATCCCCGTCGCCGCGGTGATCGCCGGCGGCAGGTCGAGCGTCAGCTCGGGATCGGCGAACACCGCCTTGGCGAGCAGCGCGCGGCGAAAAGATGATCTTCTTGATGTGCGTCGCGTCGTCGGAAATGACGCTCGAGCGGCCGACTTCGGATCCGGTTCCCGCGGTCGTCGGCAGCGCGACGAAGTAGGGAAGCGCGTGCTCGATCGGCCGTACCTGCGGGTGGTCCCATGCGTATTGGAGCACGTCGCCCTGGTGGACCGCCATCAGCGCGATCGCCTTGGCGACGTCCAGCGCAGCGCCGCCGCCCAGTCCGATGACGGATCGGCGCGATGCTTGGGAACGCGGCGACGCCGTCAGTCGACCTGGCTCTTGACCGGATTGCCCCAGATGTCGGAATACACGGCAACATCGAGCCGATGCAGGTCGGCGACGAATTCCGCAAGCAGACGGCAACGGGGCGATGCCGCGGTCGGTGACGATCAGCGGGCGCTTCGACGCCTGTTGGCTTCGAGATGTTCGGCGACGAGCTTGCGCGCACCCGCGCCGAAATGGATGGCCGTGGGAAAGGCAAATCGCTCGATGGTCATGGAGCGAGGTCCGCGACGGTCGCCAAGTCGGTTGGCGTCTAGTCGGCAATGTTGCACGAAGCGCAGCTCGAGGATGTCGTTCGGCCATTGCGCGACGCTGACCTCGGGACGCATCACCCAGGTCAGCGTGCGGCGATAAAGCGGGATCAGCGGCAGGTCGGCACGCATCATCTCGCAGCGCGTCGCCGACAAGCTGGCGCCGGCGCGCGATGTCGGGTTCGACGCGGATCGCGTCGATCAGTTGGTCGAGCCGGGGGTTCGAATACCGCCCGCCGTTGAACGTGCCGGCGCCGTCGACGCCGTAGCTGTGCACGATCGCATTCAGCATCGTCCAGGGGTCGGTCGGCGGCGACCAGCCGAACTCGAAGAAGCTGGTCGTCGCCTGCGTCAGCTTGGGAAAGAACGTCGCCGTCGGCCAGGGCTGGAAGCTGGCGTCCGGATGCCGACCTGCGCAAGCATGCCGCGTAATCGCCTGGCATACGGCCGCGCGATAGGCGACGTTGACGCAGTCGAGCGTCACCGCGAAGCCATCGCGGGTAGCCCGGCTTCCTTCAGCAGCGCCCGGGCCGCGGCCGGATCGTACGGCGGCGGCTTGTCGAGATCCGGCACATACCCGTCGAGCGCTGCGAGACGATACGAGCCGCGTCGCCGTCGCCTGGCCGCGCAGCACCTTGGCCACGATCGCGTCGATATCGATCGCGTGCGTAGATCGCGCGACGCACACGCAAGTCCTTGAACGGGTTGCGTCCCTTCACGTCGCTGAACTGCAGCTCGTCGCGGCTCTGATCGAAGCCGAGGTACTGCGTTCCGATGTCGTCAATGCCTGGGCGAGCTTGAAGCGCGCCTCCTGTTTCAGGCGGGCGACGTCCTGAAACGGCGGGTCGATGACGAAATCGACTTCGCCCGAAATCGAGCGCGGCCAGGCGCGTGGCGTCCGATTGGATGACCACGTAGATCGCCTCATCGACGTTGCCGCGCTTGCCCCACCAGTGCGGATTGGCGACCAGCACCGTGCGGACGTCGGACTCGTAGCTCTTGAGGTTGATACGGTCCCGTGCCGTTGGCGTTGCGGACCGCGTAGGTCTCCTGCTTGGCGTTGTAGTTCTGCGGTGCGACGCCATCGTGCTGCGGCGACCACGCCTTGCTCATCATGCCGACGAGACTGGAATTTTTCCGGCAGCACGCATCGGGCGACTCGAGGATGACGTCGATCGTCAGATCGTCGACCTTGCGGCGCCGAGGACGCCTCGCAGTCTGGAAAGCGCGTTGGGAATTCTTGGCCAGCGCGCGCTGGATCGAGAACACGGCGTCGTCGGCGGTGAACGGCCGTCACCGTCATGGAATTTGCACCGTCGGGCCGGAGCTTGAACCGCCAGCGTCTTGGCGTCGACGGCTTGCCACGAAACCGCGAGCGCGGGCTCGAGCAGCGAAGTTGCGATCGCGAGCTGACCAGCGACTCGTAGATCTGGCTGACCACGCGCGTCTGGTATTGCAGGGCGAGCGCGTGCGGATCGATCGATTGCGGATCGAAGCCGCTGGCGAAGCGCAGTGTCTTGGCTGCGAGCGGGCACAGCAGCAAGGCACGCCAGCAGCAGAACGACGGCGAATCCGATCGAGCCGAGCGGCCGATATCCGCCGAGCGCGGCCGCCGCCGGACCGCGCTGCGCAAACTCATATGATCTCGAAGTAGCGCTTCAGTTCCCAGTCGGTGACCGCATCGAGCCATTGCCGCCATTCCCATTCGCGGGTGGCGGCGAAATGATCGACGAAATCGTCGCCGAACCAGTCGCGCGCGAGATCCGAGTCGCGAAAGATGCGCGTCGTCTCGATCAGCGTGCGCGGTGCGCGCGGAACGTTCTCCGCGCCCTGGTTGGTGCCGTGGATCGGCTTGGCCGTGAGCTTCAGTTTTCTTTTCGATGCCGGACAGTCCCGGCGGCAAGCACGGCCGCGGCGGCGAGATACGGATTCATGTCGGCGCCAGGGCAGCGCGTTTCGAGCCGCGTCGACTTCGGCGAGCCGGCGATCACGCGAAAGCTCGCCGTGCGGTTGTCGATGCCCCAGGTCGGCTTGACCGGCGCCCAGAAGCCGTCGACCAGCCGCTTGTAGCTGTTGATCGTCGGCCAGTACATCGGCGCGAATTCCATCAGCCCGGCACCTGGCCGGCGAGATAGCTCTCGAACAGCTTGCTCATGCTGTTGCGGCCCTTGGCGTCGTAGAACAGGTTCTTCTTGCCGTCGGAGAGGCTCTGGTGGATGTGCCCGGAGCACCCGGGATACTGCGCATTCCACTTGGCCATGAAGCTCGGCATGATGCCGAAGCGCGAGCCGATCTCCTTGGCGCCCGTCTTGAAAAGTACCGCGCGGTCGGCGGCTTCGAGCGCTTCGGAAAACAGGATCGCCACTTCATAGACGCCGGGGCCGGTCTCGGTGTGCAAGGCCTTCGATCGGGCACTGTCGAAAGCGCCCATCTCGACCATCAGCGCTTTGAAGAAACTCGCGGTTCTGGTTGGCGCGCAGCAGCGAGTAGCCGAACATTCCCGGCGTGATCGTCTGCGGGCGCACGTAGCCCTTGTCGGCCCACGATTGCGGCGTCTCGGCGAAGTTGAACCATTCGAATTCCATGCCGCACATCGGCAGTAACGCCGAGCTTCTCCGCGCGCTTGAGCACGCGCTTGAGCACCTGCCGCGGACAGACCGGATGCGGGACTTCCTTGCCGTTCTTTTGCGCGACGAAGTCGCCGAGGAAGAACGGCACGTCGTCGTCCCAGGGCACGTGGCGCAGCGTGCCCAGATCGATCCGCGCCAGCGCATCGGGAAAGCCCTTGTGCCAGCCGGTCAACGTCGTGTTGTCGTAGCACTGGTCGGTCATATCCCAGCCGAACACGACGTCGCAGAAACCGAAGCCGCCCTCGGCTGCGCGAGAAGAACTTGTCCTTGTGCAGATATTTTCCGCGCAGCACGCCGTCGATGTCGGACACCGCGACCTTGACGCGGTTGCCGGGGCTTGCGCGCACGGCGTCCAGCACCTGGCTCGAAGCGATGTTCTGCGGCATCGTATTCCTCGGGTATGGTTCGCAATCGCTCGCGTATCGTCGCGCATTGTCGCTTGGGGTCGCGCCACGCTACGCGCCACTCAAGGCGCGCGAGAGCGGAGTCGATTGTAACCCGCCGCGACTCGGGAAGCCCTATGCGAGGCGATGACGCGATCCGTGCGTCGGGAGCGGCGGCTGCTACAGTGGCATCCGTCACCGACCGATCGCTTACGATGACCGAGGAGTCCGTCGAAGTCCATGCCGGCGCGCGGGCGCGCTTCTGCGCTGGCGTCGCTGCACGTTGCCGTGCTGCTGTTCGGCCTCGCCGGCCTGTTCGGCAAATGGATCGACCTGCCGGCGGCGACGATCGTCTTCGGTCGAACCGCCGTTGCCGCCGCGGTGCTGCGGGATGCTGCTTTGGCTGGCGCCGGCAGGGCGCCGTACATTCGAATGGCGTATGGCGGCCAATGGCGCGGTGCTGGCCGTGCATTGGTTCGCGTTTTTCAAGGCGATACAGATCGCCAATGTCGCGACGGGGCTGCTGGGCTTTGCGAGCTTTCCGCTGTTCGTTCTGCTTCTGGAGCTCGCGCTGCTGCGCGCGCGTCGCTCGCGGCCTCGATTGGGCGATCGCCGGCCTGGTCGTCGTCGGATTGCTGGTCCTGGTGCCCGAGCCCAATCCCGACAATCGTGTCGTTCAAGGGCTGGCGTGGGGCGTGCTCTCGGGATTTTCGTTTGCCCTGCTCGCGGTGAGCAATCGTGCTGCTGGCGGCGCGCCGCGCGCCCACGGTGATCGCCTTCTGGCAAAATGTCTGCGCTGCCGCGTGCCTGGCGCCGGCGCTCGCGCTGGCCCCGACGCGGCCCGACGCGCGCGAATTCGCGCTGCTGCTGGTGCTGGGCGTCGTCTGCACGGCGCTTGCGCACACCTTGTTCATCCGCAGCATGCGCGTGCTGACCGCGCACACGGCCAGCGTGGTCGTGGCGCTGGAGCCCGTCTACGGCATCGCGCTTGCCGTCGTGCTGCTCGGCGAGGTGCCGGACGCGCGGACGATGGTCGGCGCTGTCCTTATCGTCGGCGCCGTGCTGGCGGCGAGCGCGAGGGCTGCGCGGACGCCGCCGACATAGCGCGCGACGACGCGCTTCGGTATTGTGCGAACTTGGGCGACTCGGCCGCCTGAGGAACCGCGACATGTCTTTGCATATCGGGATGGTAGGGCTGGGGCGCATGGGCGCCAACATGGGGCGCCGGCTCGCCTCGGGCGGCGTCGCGGTGACGGGGTTCGATCCGGCCCCGGACGCGCGCGCGGCCTTCGCGGCGATCGACTCCTGCACCGCGGCCGACAATCTCGAGGCGCTGGTGCATGCGCTGCCTTCGCCGCGAATCGTCTGGTTGATGGTGCCGGCAGGCAAGGGCACCGAGGCAGTGATCGCCGAGCTCGCGCCGCGGCTTCACTCGGAAGACATCATCGTCGACGGCGGCAATGCGTTTTACAAGGACTCGGTGCGGCGCGCCGTCGAGCTCGCCAGTTATGGCATCCGGTTCATCGACTGCGGCGTCTCCGGCGGCATCTGGGGGCTCGAGAACGGCTACGCGCTGATGTTCGGCGGCTCGCCGGCGGCCGCGCGCGAAATCGAGCCGCTGGTGAAGATCCTCGCACCGGCGCCCGATCGCGGCTGGCTGCATTGCGGCCCCAGCGGCTCCGGCCATTTCGTCAAAATGATTCATAACGGCATCGAGTACGGCATGATGCAGGCGTTTGCCGAGGGATTCTCGCTGCTGAAAGGCAAGCCGGATTTCCAGCTCGACGTCGCGGCGATCGCCGAAATGTGGCGCCATGGCAGCGTCGTGCGCTCGTGGCTGCTCGATCTGACCGCGGAGTTCCTGCAGGACGACGCCGAGCTCGATGCGATAGCGCCGGTCGTGTCCGATTCGGGCGAAGGCCGATGGACCGCGGTCGAGGCGATCGAGCAGGGCGTTCCGGCGCCGGTGCTGTCGCTCGCGCTGATGATGCGGCTGTCGAGCCAGGGCAAGGGAGATTATGGCGACAAGCTGCTGGCGATGATGCGCAAGGGCTTCGGCGGCCACAAGATCACGTCCAGCGATTGACGGCGAGGCAAGCGCTCGATGATGGCGATCGTGATGGGAGTCTCCGGCTGCGGCAAGACAACCGTCGGCCGCCTGCTGGCCCGCGAGCTGGGCTGCGAATTCCTCGATGCCGACGATTTCCATCCGGAAGCGAACGTCGCCAAGATGGCCAAGCGGCGTCGCATTGACCGACGACGATCGCTGGCCATGGCTCGACGCGATCGTCGCGGCGATGCACGAACGTGCCGCGCGCGGAGTCGGGCGCGGTGATCGCCTGCTCCGCGCTGAAGGAAGCGTACCGCGACCGGTTGTGCCGCGGCATGGGCGCAGTCGACGAGGTCCGCATCGTCTATCTGAAGGGCGACACCGCGACGATCGCGCCGCGGCTCGCGTCGCGCAGCGACCATTACATGCCGGCGTCGCTGCTGGACAGCCAGTTCGCCGCGCTCGAAGAGCCCGGGGACGCGATCGTCGTCGACATCCGGCAACCGACCGACGAACAGGTGCGGCAAATCGCCGCCGCGCTGCAATCGACGTCCGATTCAGCCGCATGACTCGACCACGCGCAAGCCCGACCGCAAGCCCGGACCGGCGACCGAAGTCGCGCATCTCGGGCGCGAGCCCGCACGGCATCTGGGCGCGATCAACACGCCGGTCTATCGCGCGTCGACGATCCTGTTCGAGTCGGTCGCCGACTACGAAGCCTCGCAGCGCGGCCAGTCGAAGAGCCTGAACTACGGCCTGCGCGGCCTGCCGACAGTCACCGACCTGCAGGCCGCGGTCGCGACGCTCGAAGGCGGCCATGCCGCGCTCGCCGTGCCTTCGGGTCTGGCCGCGACGACCTTGCCTTTGCTCGCGCTGACCAGCGCCGGCGATCACGTGCTGGTCACCGATTCGGTCTACGGCCCGACGCGACGCTTCTGCAACAACCATCTGACGCGATTGGGCGTCGAGGTCAGCTACTACGATCCGCTGATCGGCAGCGGCATCGAGCGCGAGATGCGGCCCAACACGCGCGCCGTGTTCCTCGAGTCGCCCGGTTCGCTGAGCTTCGAGGTCCAGGATGTTTCGGCGATCGCCGCCGTGGCGCACGCGCACGGCGCGCTGGTGCTGCTGGACAATACCTGGGCGACGCCGCTTAATTTTCGCGCCTTCGACCACGGCGTCGACGTTTCGCTGCATGCGGGCACCAAGTACCTGGGCGGCCATTCCGACCTGCTGATCGGCCTGATCGTCGGCAACAAGGCGAGCTTTCCGCGCCTGCACCGGCTGTGGACCGACACCGGCGTCACGGCGAGCAGCGACGATTGTTTTCTGGCGCTGCGGGGACTGCGGACGCTGGCGGTGCGGCTGGACCGCCACCAGGCCAGCGCGCTGCGCATCGCGCATTGGCTGCGCGACCGGGAGGAGGTCGCCGAGGTCGTCTACCCGGCCCTGCCGGGCGCGCGAGGGCACGAGCTGTGGAAGCGCGATTTCACCGGCGCCTGCGGCCTGTTCGGCGTGATACTCGAAGCCCGTGCCGAAGGCGCGGGTCGACGCGATGCTGGACGGGCTGCTCCTGGTTCAAGCTGGGGGTCAGCTGGGGCGGCTTCGAGAGCCTGATCCTTCCGATCAACGACGCCGTGCGCAGCGCGACGCGCTGGGCGCCCGGAGGTCCGTACATCCGACTGCATGTCGGCCTCGAGGATCCGGACGACCTGATCGACGATCTGGCCGGGGGCCTGGCGCGGCTGCGCGCCTGACAGTTCGCTTGCGATGCGCAGGCCCGGGTCGCCGGACCGCCCGGCCGCGATGATCGTTTGACCCTGGTTTCGGAATCGTGGACACTCTGCCGGCCCGGTTTCCTTGGCCGCCCGACTGTCGGATGAGCAATCTGCTTCCGATGCACCCCCCTCTGGCCACGCTCGATGACGATGCGTGGGACGATCTGCTGAATTTCATCGAGGAGCGGCGCGTCATTCCGATCATCGGGCCGGAGCTGCTGAAAGTCGAGACCGAGACCGGCCCGCGCCTGCTCTACGACTGGATCGCCGAAAAGCTCGCCGGCAAGCTGAACGTCGACACCGCACGCGCTGCCGCAGCCCTACACGCTCAACGACGTCGTCTGCTGGTTCCTGTCGTCGCACGGGCGGCGCGAGGAGGCCTATACCCGCGTGCGCAGCATCCTCCGCGACGCGAACTTCACGCCGCCGCTGGCGCTGCGCCAGCTGGCGCAAATCACCGATTTCGATCTTTTCGTCACCACGACGTTCGATCCGCTGCTCGAGCAGGCGATCAACAGCGAGCGATTCCAGGGCGCGCAATCGACCGAGGTCATCGCCTACACGCCCAACCGCGTGACCGACCTTCCCTCGGAGCGCGAGAAGCTGCAGCGCCCGGTTATTTATCATCTGCTCGGGCGGCTGTCGGCTTCGCCAACCTACGTCATCTCCGACGAGGACACGCTCGAATTCGTCTGCGCGCTGCAAAGCGAGCACCTTACGCCGGAGAAACTTTTTCACGAGCTCGAGCACAACCATCTGCTGTTCATCGGCAGCAATTTCACCAACTGGCTGGCGCGACTGTTTCTTCGCATGGCCAAGCGGCACCGGCTGTCCGATCCGCGCGACGTCGGCGAAGTGCTGGCCGACAATCATTCGGGCAGCGACGGCCGGCTGATGGCGTTTCTGCAGCAGGTCAGCGTGCGGACGCGCATCTACAGCGGGGCGGAGAAGTTCGTCGACGAGCTGCACCGCCGCTGGACGACGCGTCACAGGCCGGCCGACGTCCTGGCGTTCGGTGCCTCGCCGCAGCGCTTCCTGCCACCGGAGCGCGAAATGCCCGACAACGCGGTCTTCGTGAGCTATGCGCGCGAGGACCTCGCGGCGGTGCAGAAGCTCAAGGCGGGACTCGATGCCGCGGGGATCAAGACCTGGTTCGACCTGGAGCGCCTCGAAGGGGGCGACGACTACGACCGCAAGATCCAGCGCAATATCGGGCGTTGCTCGTATTTCATTCCGGTCGTCTCGGCAACCACGCAGCGGCGTCTGGAAGGCTACTTCCGCCGCGAATGGAGCTACGCGATCGATCGAGCGCGCAATATCGCCGAAGGCGCGCTGTTCATCCTGCCGGTGACGATCGACGATACGAACGGCGGCGACGCCCACGTGCCGGAGAAATTCAAGGCCGTGCATTTCACGCGGCTGCCCGGCGGCGAAGTTACGCCCGAGTTCGCCCGCCGCCTGCAGGATCTGCTTTCCACCCGGCACTGAACGGTCGCGTGCACAGCTCGCGCCCGAATCAGGTATTGATCGCCATGCGATTGACCCGAAACCCTTTGCTCGATGAGTAACGACGCGTCTCCGGCGACGGACAACGCGCTCTCGCAGGCGGCCGTCGACCACGAGCATCCGTGGCTCGGCCTGGCCTCTTTTACCGAGGAGACGCGCGCCTATTTCTATGGCCGCGAGGAGGAGATCGCCGAGCTTTCGCGGCGCGTGCAGCGCAAGCTGCTGACGATCCTTTTCGGTCAATCCGGGCTCGGCAAGACCTCGATCCTGCGCGCGGGCATCGTGCCGCGGCTTCGCCCCGAGGGCTACTGCCCGGTCTATGTCCGGATCGACTATTCGCCCGACGCGCCCGAGCCATCGGAGCAGATCAAGGAGGCCATTTTCCGGGCGACGCAGTCGCTCGGACAGTGGACGCAGACGGGGGTGGCCGTCAGCGGTGAATCGCTGTGGGAATTCCTGCACCACCGCGACGATGTCCTGCGCGACTCTTCGGGCAGGACGCTGATCCCGCTGCTGATATTCGACCAGTTCGAGGAAATCTTCACGCTTGCGCAAAGCGACGACTTCGGCCGCAAGCGCGCCGCGCAATTTCTCGAAGATCTTGCTGACCTGGTCGAGAACCGCGCGCCGAAGGCGCTCGAAGCCAGGATCGAGCAGGACGAAGCTGCCGCCGAGCGGTTCGACTTCACTCGCGGCGACTATCGGATACTGATCGCGCTGCGCGAGGACTATCTCGCCCATCTGGAAGGCGTGAAGGGCATCATGCCCTCGATCACGCAGAACCGGATGCGGCTCGCCCGGATGACCGGTGCGCAGGCGCTCACCGCGGTGCTGAAGCCCGGCGGAAAGCTGGTTTCCGAGGAAGTGGCCGAATCGATCGTGCGTTTCATCGCCGGCGGCTCCGAGCTGCCCAATGCCGAGGTCGAGCCGTCGCTGCTGAGCCTGATCTGCCGCGAGCTCAACAACGCCCGCATCGCGCAAGGGCGCACCGAGATCTCCGCCGATCTGCTGGCAGGCTCTCGCGACACAATCCTGAGCGAGTTCTATGAGCGCGCGCTGGCCGACCAGCCGCCCGGCGTAAGGCAATTCATCGAGGACGAGATGCTCACCGAGTCGGGCTTTCGCGAGAGCCTGGCCGAAGAGCGGGTGCGCAAGGCATTCGCTGCGGTCGGCGCGCCTGCCGATACGCTGGCGAAGCTCGTCGACCGTCGCCTGCTGCGCATCGAGGAGCGCCTCGACCTGCGCCGGGTCGAGCTGACCCACGACGTGCTGTGCAGCGTCGTCAAGGCAAGCCGCGATTTGCGCTACGAGCGCGAGGCGCGCGACGAAGCGGAACGCCAGCTCGCCGCGCAACGCGCGCGCGAGCTCGCCACGCGCAAGGCACTGGTGCGGGCGAGGCAGGTCGCCGCTGATCTGCGGAATACTCGCCATCGGCGCCCTGGGCAGCGCGTTGTTCGGCTATCTGAGCATGAAGCGCGCGCAGGACGCGGAGCTCAAGGCGCAGCAGACGCGCCAGATGGCGGAGACGGCACGCGGCGAAGCGGAAAAGCTGATCGTCTATCTGCTCGACGATTTCTATCTCGAGCTCGAGCCGGTCGGCCGGCTGGACATCGTCGCCGCGCTGTCGAAGCGCGCCATCGACTATTACGCGGCGCTCCCGGCGGAGCTGCGCACTCCCGAGACCGACCGCAACCGCGCGCTCGCGCTGGTGCGCTATGGCGCCGCGCTGCGCAATCAGTCGAAGCTCGATGAAAGCAGCAAGGCGCTATCAGAGGCAGTCGGCGTCTTGAGCAAGCTGCGCAAGGAAGGCGACCAGTCGGAGGCGACAGCCATCGGGCTCGGCGTGGGTTTGACTGTCGCAGGCGCGGGTTGCGGGCAGCCAGAACAGACGCGCCGATGAGCGCGTTTTCGCGACACAGGCGGTCGACGTGCTGAAACCGCTGATGGCGGCGCCGAACCCTTCGATTCCGTTGCGCCGCGCCTATGGCCTCGCGATGACCTTCCTCGGCTTCTCCCAAGGCAACAGCGACGAGGAAGAGGCGGCGGTTGTGACGCTGGAGGAAGCGCGCAAAGCCTACCGCAGCATCGATAACCTCAAGCTCAACGACCTGCCCGTCGGCGGTCGCGTATGCGGAAGCATCCGCCTGGCAGATGGGTGCGCTGCAGACATCTGGGTCGTTTGGACCGGGTCAGAGAAGTCGGCGCCGACGCCATGAAGGTGACGGGGCAGGTGCTCGAAAAGCGTCCCGGGAATATGTCGGCGCTCCGTGCCCGGGCTTTGATGGCCGAAAGCCTGTCCGCTACCGAGGGATTCGATCTGCATCTCCGCAAGGCCCTGGCATTGAGTCAACAGGAAGTGCGCGACTGGGAGGCGATCGTCGCGCTCGATCCGAGCAACCAGATCGCCTGGAACAATCTGGTGAGCGCGCCGCCTGGGCAGCGGGATTCTGGTCCTTGAGCTTGGGAGATGTTCGATGGAGCCCAGGAACAATGGCGTGCCGGACTGGCGAGTAGAGCGACAGGTAAAGGAATCGGCGATGATCGGCACCACGCTGTCGCTCGCGGCGGGCTACCTTGCGATGATCGAAGCCGATTCCGGCAACGCGCGGGCGGCGGAAGCCACGATGGCGGCCAATCGCCGGTTCATTGAATATGGCTGTCCGCGGCCTTGCCCCGGATTCGTTCGGGCGCGCCTATCTGCCGGAATTCCTGGGCTATTACGGTTATCCGACGACCGGATTCGGCTACGGTGCCTACGGGCCGGTTTTCGCGGCGCGCGACTACGAGACGCTGCGCAAAGAGGCTCGCGCGTCGGTGCGGCGTCTCGAGCAGATCAAGAACGCCAATCCCCAGCAGGAGCTGCGGAAAAACCGTTCGCTGGAGGTCGCGTATCGAACCGCGGCCGAAGCTTCGTATCGGCTGGGCGACTACGCCGTAGCGGACGCGGAGATCAAGAAGGCGCTCGCGATCCGGCGCAGCGATCCCGACACGCACCCTGGCGGAGGAGCGCGACGCAGAGATCCAGCTGATGCTTGCCGCGCTCATTGCCGCGAGACTTCAGAGGTACGCCGAAGCGCAGCAGATCATCGAGCCGGTGCTGAAGCTGCACCGGGGGCTTTACGAGCGCAAAGACAACGACGATCTTAGTCAGCGGGTCGAATTCGCCCGCGCGCTGTACGTCTCTGCGGTCGCGGCCCCGGGACAAAAGACGGCGCAACTGACCCAGGCCGCGACGCTGATCGACGGCCTGCCGCCGCAGATGCGGCGCCAGCTCAGCGTCGCGTACCTGCGCGGTCAGATCGCGGAGGAGCAGAAGGTGCGGCACTAGCGGTTGTTGCGCCGCGTGTGAAGCCTCTGCATGGAGAACCCAGCTCCCGGCCCAGCCTCGACGCCGTCCGGCGATGCGGCCGCCCAAGCATGTGCCCGCATCCGCAAGCACCTCGAACAGGGAGCTCCGTGGGACGCGTGCGATCTTTTCCGCGAAGAGATTCCGAAACACCCGGCGGACGCGATGCTGCTCTACTGGGGCGCGCTGGCGCACGCGCGCTCAGGTGCCTCGAAGCGCGCGCATGCGTTGCTGGATCAGGCGGAGGCAGCCGGCAACGGAAAAGAGCATCGGGCCGACATCCTGAGCTTGCGCGGGCGCCTGTGGAAAGACGACTATCAGCGCGCGCCCGATCAGCCCGAAGGCAGGGCGATGGCCGAGCGAGCGCGGCAGGAGTATCTGGCCGCCTATGCGTCTGCAACATGACGTCTATCCCGGCATCAACGCGGCGACGCTCTCGTTGCTGCTCGGCGACCGTCCGGCGGCGTTGACGCTGGCGCAGCAGATCGTCGAGCGGCTGACCGGGCAGGCAACCCGGCGCACGTTCTGGGACGATGCGACGCTGGGCGAGGCGCAGCTCGTCCTCGGCCAATTCGACCAGGCCGCGCAAAGCTATGCGTCGGCCTACGCGCAAAGCGCCGGCGATGCGGGGAGCGTGGCCACGATGCGGCGGCAGCTGCAGCTTCTCGCGCGCGCGGTTCCGCAGGCGGCCGACGCGCTTCGGCAGCTGCCCGCGCCCGACATCGTCGCGTTCGCCGGCCACATGATCGACGCGCCCGACCGGGCGGTGCCGCGGTTCCCGGCGGCGCTGGTCCCCGCCGTCCGGGCGGCGGTCCGCGACCATGTCTCGCGGCTGAATACGCCGATCGTCTACACGTCGGCGGCGTGCGGCGCCGATCTGATTTTCATCGAAGCTGCGCTCGAGGCCGGCGCCGAAGTCAACGTCGTGCTGCCGTTCGACCGCGACGACTTCGTGCAGACCAGCGTGGCCGTCGGCGGCGAAGGCTGGGTCGATCGCTTCGATGCCGCACTCGCCCGGGCGACGCGCGTGATCATGGCGACCGATGAGCGCTATCTGGGAGACGACGTCCTGTTCGAGCATGCCGCGCTGCTGCTCGAGGGACTTTCGATACTGCGCGGCGCGCAGCTGCAAACGACTCCCTCGTTGGTTTGCGTCATCGACGCCGCGTCGCCTGGGCGGGTCGGTGGCACGCAGGCCTCGTTCGACCGGTGGACGAGCCACGTCGGGCCGCCGCAGGTGTTGGACCTGGCCAAGATGCGGTCCAGCGCCGCGCTCGCCGGACCGGCTGTCATGCCGGTCGCCGCCGCGCCACGACGAAGCGACGCCTGAACCTCCGCAATCACCTGCCGGATATTCGACGCCGATCGCGGCCAAGCGACCGCAGCGCTCGCTCAAGACCTTGCTGTTCGCCGACTTCGCCGGATTCAGCCGTGTGCACGACGCGGTGGCGCCGTTCTTCCAGGAAAGCTTCTGGAAGATTGCGGCCGGGCAGATCGCGGCCGCGCCGGCCAAGCCGCTTCTGGCGAGCACCTGGGGCGATGCCTTGTACGTCGTGTTCGACGCCCCGCGCGACGGGGCCGCGTTCGCGCTATCCTTTCTCGAGAACATGCTCGAGGTCGACTGGGCGTCACTCGGCTTGTCGGAGGCCAGCCCGATCCGGATCGCGCTGCACGCGGGCCCGGTCTTCCGCGGCTTCGATCCGATCATCGGCCGCGACAACTATTTCGGCTCGAGCGTCACCAAGGCCGCGCGCATCGAGCCTGTGACGCCTCCGGGCATGGTGTACGCCAGCGAGGCATTCGCCGCCACGCTGGCGGCGACGGGACGCGATGAATTCTCGCTCGAATACATCGGACGAATGGCGCTGGCCAAGGGTTATGGCGAGTCGCGTATCTACCGGCTGGACCGGCGTTGAAGTCGGAAGAGGGCGCGTGCAACGACCGGCCGGTGTCGCGATGATTTCATACTACCATCGACGTCTCGATCCTGAAATTCATCGAGCGCAACTGGCGTCTTTAGCCGTTACCCGGTCGCAGCCACGATGACCTGCGCAATCCGCGACACGCGCGAGAATCCTAATACGCTCGAACCGCCCGGCAATCGGCGACCTGATGGACCTGTTCAAGTTCTGATGTTCTGGAGAGTCCTGTGAAGAGGCAACGGCGACACGCCTGGATGGCGCTGCTTTTGACGATGCTTTGTGCCGGCCGCGGCAGAGGAGGGTGCGTTACCGGTCTGGTCGGTCGGCGATCGCTGGACGTTCGACAAAACCGATGGACCGACCTACGACAACCAGGGCGTTATCCGCTCGACGATCGTCTTTTTGATCAAGGAGTCCCGAGATAGGTCCTATGGAGTCGAAGTGACCACGCAGCCAGCCAGGACGGACCGCGGGCCAGCCTCTGGAAATCAGTCGCGGACTGAACACCTACTGGCGCGACGGCGCACAGCTACCATGGACCGAGCTCGAGTTTCTGAATTGGCCGCTTGCGAGGGCAGACCTGGCAGTTCCAGCATCCACAGCGAGACGGAGGGCTGTTCAGCTGGCGCGCGAGCGCGGAACGATGGGAGGAGTCACTGTGCCCGGCAGGCCGTTTCAAGGCACTGCGTCATCGTAATCGACGGCCGAAGCGCGGACGGTTCCTACGCCAAGCACGGCAAACTTTGGTATGCGCCGGCGGTGAAATGGAAGGTCAAGGAGGAGTGGGTGGGCGAGCTGGCCGGGCATGCGACGTATGTTGCTCGGGAACACTGGGAACTGCAAAGTTACGAACTGCATTGATCGCTTATCTGCTGACGCGGCTCAGTCGAGGCCGAGATATTCGGCGCGCGCCTTGGCGTCGCGGGCGAATTCGGCATAAGGCCCGGCGTAGCGGAGCTGTCCGCTCTCGAGCACACAGGCGCGGTCGGCGATCGGCGCGGCGAGCACCAGGCTCTGCTCGGCGAGCAATATCGACAGACCGGCTCGCTTGAACTCGCGCAGCGCCTCGGCGAGCTGCGCGACGATCAACGGTGCGAGCCCTTCGCCCGGCTCGTCGAGCGAGCAGCAATGTCGGGTTGCCCATCAGCGTGCGCGCGATCGCCAGCATCTGCTGCTCGCCTCCCGAGATCTCGCCGCCGCGCCGGTCGCGCAGTTCGGCGAGAGCGGGAAACAGCAGGAACAGGCGTTGCGGCGTCCACGGCGTGCCGGCGTGCGCGTCGCGGCGGCCGACCTCGAGGTTTTGCGCGACGGTCAAGTCGGTGAAAATGCGCCGGCCTTCGGGGACGAAGCCCAGGCCCGCCTGGGCGATGCGATACGAAGGAGCGCCGTCGATGCGACGGCCATCGAAACGGATTTCGCCGCGGCTCGGCCTCAGCCATCCGGCGATCGCCTTCAGGGTCGTCGATTTGCCCGCGCCATTGCGTCCGAGCAGCGCGACGGCTTCGCCTTCGCCGACGTCCAGCGAAACGTCGAACAGTATCGTCGCCGCTGCCGTAGCCTGCCTCCAGGCCGCGCACTTCAAGCATCGCCGCGCTCCGGACCGGCGGCGCTGCCCAGGTAAACGGCGCGCACTTCGCGATCGGCGCGCACTTCCGACGGCGAGCCCGCGGCGATCACGCGGCCGCGGTTGAGCACGACGATGCGATCGGCGTGCGCGAACACGACGTCCATATCGTGCTCGGTGAAAAGCAGGGCGGCCCCGGCGGTGCGCGCGAGATCGGAAACCTGCCGCATCAGGCGCGCGCGCTCGGGCGGCGCCAGGCCCGCGGTCGGCTCGTCCATCAGCAGCAGTCGCGGCGCATCGGCCAGCGCGATCGCGAGCTCGAGGCGCTTCAGATCGCCGTAGGCGAGCGTCGCGGCGGCGCGCTCGCCCAGCGCGCCGATGCCGACCTGCTCGAGCAGCCGTTGCGCTTCGGCCGCGCCGCGCGCGCCAAGCCGCGACAACAGCGCATAGGTTTCCCCGCGCTGCGCCAGCAGCGCGAGCTGGACGTTTTCGCGTACGGTCATCGAGGCGAACGTCGCCGTCACCTGAAACGTGCGGCCGACGCCGAGCCGTGCAATCGTCTGCGACGAGAGCCCGATCAATGCCCGTCCCGCCAAGGCCGCGCTGCCGCGATCCGGCGCGAGCTGGCCGTCGATGACGTTGAACAAGGTCGTCTTGCCGGCGCCGTTGGGACCGATGACGGCGACCCGTTCGCCGGCCGCTACGCTCGAAGCTCACGCCGGCGAGCGCCTGCACGCCGCCAAAGGCCTTGGCGATGTCGTGCACCGAAAGCAGCGGCGCGGTCATGGGCCCCACGCTTGCGGCTGGCGACGCTGCGCTGCCCCCGGTGGGGTCGCAATTCGCGCCTTGGAGCGGCCCGGCGCTCATCATGCCGCCTCCGCGCGACGCCGCCGCGCGTTGCCGCAGAGCGCGTGCGGCGCCGGCCAATGCGCCGACGATGCCTTGCGGAAAGAGCAGCACCAGGGCCAGGATCGCCGCGCCGAGCATCGCGCGCCAGTACTCGGTGTGCCGCGCCAGCGTGTCCTGAAGCCAGGCCAGCAAGGCCGCGCCGGCGACCGGTCCCAACAAGGTCTGCAACCCGCCGAGCAGCACCATCACCAGTGCGTCGACCGAACGCGGTATCGACAAGGATTCGGGCGAGATGCTGCCTTTGGAGAACGCGTAAAGCGATCCGGCCAGTCCTGCAGCAAGGCCCGCGAGCACGAATCCGGCCCAGCGCACGGCGCGCACGTCGATGCCGATCGCGGCGGCGCGCCGCGGCGAGTCGCGCGCCGCGCGCAGCGCGTAACCGAACGGCGCGAATACGATCCGCCACAACAAGGCGATCGCGCCGCCGGCGATCGCCAGCGTCAGCCAGTAGTAGGCGGTGCGCGACGACAACCATGGGGCAGGCCAGACGCCGACCAGACCGTTGCTGCCGCCGGTCAAGGCGTCCCACTGGTAGACGGTGGCCCAGGTGATCTGGGCGAACGCGAGCGTCAGCATCGCAAGGTAGACGCCCGAGAGGCGCACGCAGAACCAGCCGAAGACCAGCGCTCCGATGCCCGCCGCGAGCGGCGCCGCGATCAGCGCGAGCTCCATCGGCACCGCCCGTGCCGCGAGCGCCGCGGCATACGCGCCGAGGCCGAAGTACGCGGCGTGGCCGAACGAGGCCATGCCGCCGGGACCCATGATGAAATGCAGGCTGACGGCGAACAGCGCGAATATCAGCATGTCGCCGCCGAGCACCAGCGCGTAGTCGTCGGCAACGAGCGGCGCGGCCGCGAGCGCTGCGAACAAAAAGGCCGCGGCGAGCGCGAAGCGTCGTCCCGGCGGCAACTGCAGATCGCGCTGCTCGGCGATCGGGGAGGGGGCTGGCGGCCGGCCATACAAACCCCACGGTCGAGCGATCAACACGACCGCCATCACGACGAATTCCGCGACCAGCGTCAATTTCGCGAACGATACGACCGAGCCGAACAGCGCGACATCGCCGATGCCGATGCAAAGCGCCCTGACTATGCCGATGATCAGCGCCGCCACGAAAGCGCCGCGAATGCTGCCGAGGCCGCCGACGACGGTTACGACGAAAACATCGGCGATGATCGTCAGGTCCATATTCAGATTCGCCGGCTCGCGCGGCAGCTGCAGCGCGCCCGCGAGTCCCGCAAGCAGCGCGCCGACGAAGAACACGCTCGAAAAAAGCCACGACGGATTGACGCCGAGCGCGGCGGTCATGTCGCGATCCTCGGTCGCCGCACGCACCAGCAGACCCCAGCGCGTGCGTGCCAGCGCGAGCGACAAGGCGGCCAGCACGAGCGGCGCGAGCGCAATCAGCAACAGATCGTATTGCGGCACCGGCTGGCCGAAGATCGTGATCGCGCCGGCAAGTCCCGGCGCACGCGGCCCCAGCAGATCCTCAGCGCCCCAGAGTGGCCAGCGCCGCATCCTTGACCAGCAGCACGACGCCGAAGGTCGCGATCAGCTGCAGCAGTTCTGGAGCGCCGTAGAGGCGCCGCAGCAGCATTCGCTCGATCAGCACGCCCAGCGCGCCGACCGCATAGCGCCGCGAGCAGCACCCCGCCCCAGTAGCCGAGCGGCCCGGAACCGAAGCGCCCGATCAGGCTGTAGGCGATGTACGCACCCAGCATCATCAACGAGCCGTGCGCGAAGTTGACGACGCGCGTGACGCCGAAGATCAGCGAAAGTCCGGCGGCGACCAGGAACAGCGACGACGCGCCGGCCAGGCCGTTGAACAGTTGAACGAGGAGCGCGGAGAGGGTCAGGAACGACGTGCGGCGTCAATTGGCCGGGCGGTGTGCGCGCACCCAGTCGTCCGACGGCAGATAGTCGGCGCCGTCGGCGTATCTCGCATCGACCATCACGCCCTTGCCGTCCTTGATCGCGAGTCTTCCGACATAGGCGCCCATCGTCGACTGATGATCGATTGCGCGGTAGCGTATCGTCCCGAATGGCGTTTCGACGGTGAGACCCGCCATCGCGGCGATCAGCTTGGCATTGTCGGTGCGACTTCGCCTTGCGGATCGCCGCAGCCGCGCTCATGACCACGCTGTATCCGACGACCGAGCCCTGGCGCGGATAGTCGTTGAACTTCGCGCGGTAAGCGTCGAGAAAGCGCCGGTGGGCAGGCGTGTCGATCGCATTCCACGGATAACCGGTGACATACCAGCCTGCCGGGGCTTCGTCTTTCAGCGGGTCGAGGTATTCGGGCTCGCCGCCCAGCAGATTGAACACCGGCCTGTCCTTGAACAGCCCGCGCAACTCGCCCTCGCGCACGAACTTGGCGAGATCTCCGGCGAACAGCGAAGAAAATATGGCATCCGGTTTGGCATCTATCATCGCCTGCACGACCGGCCCCGCGTCGATCTTGCCCAGGGGCGCTGCGAATTCGACGAATTCGATGCCCGAACCCTGCCGCGCGATCATCTGCTTCTTGAACGCCTCGGTTGCCGACTTGCCGTACTCGTAGTCGGGAAAGACGATCGCCCAGCGCCGCTTGCCGAGCTTGGCCGCCTCGGGGACCAGCATCGCGGTCTGCATGTAGGTCGACGGTCGCAGGCGAAACGTGTATTTGTTGCCGTTGTCCCAGACGATCTTGTCGGTCAGCGGCTCCGAGGCGAGGAACAGCCGCTGGCGCTGCTTGGCGAAATCGGCGATCGCCAAGCCGACCGCCGAAGAGAACGTCCCCATCAGGACGTCGACTTTTTCGCGCGAAACCAGCTCCTCGGCCACACGCACCGCGTCGCCGGGGCTGCCGGTGTCGTCGCGCACGATCAATTCCACCTGGCGGCCGATCAGGCCGCCGCCCTGGTTGATCTGCTCGACTGCCAGCTCCATGCCGCGCTTATAGGCTTCGAGAAACGCCGGAAACGTCTTGTAGCTGTTGAGCTCGCCCAGCTTGATCGGTTGGGCGCCAGCCGACAGCGCAAAAAACGCCGCGGCCACCAGCACATATCGGATCAGCGATGCCGTTACTTTTCATTCGAACTCCACGATTCGGCAGGCGGCCGCGCTTCGCAGTCGAGCCGGCCTTGAAGTATGCATCATAGCGGTCGGCTGCCGGGCAGGGGAAGCCAAACTCCCCACCGCCGCGCAACGCTTGGGTTCTATGCATATGCGTGGAAGCGCCGGTCGCGGCATCGTCGCGCAGGTAAAATATAGGGTTTACGCGATACTGCCGGCGGCCGGCATCGCTTTTCGCTGCCGGCTAGCTGCAAGGCGCCTTGATGCTGAAGCTCGCTTTTGGACTGACTTTTCCGGACTTGTACGCGACCGACGGTCTTGCTCGCGTCGACGCGTCGTTCCTGGCGTTCCTGCGCGCGGCCGATGCCGCACTGGCCGAGCGGCTGGCGGCGGCCCGCGCGACCAAGGCCGCGCTCGACCGCGGCGAGGAGTCGGCGCTGCTGATCGCCATCGCGCCGCATCTGGAGGATTTTGTCGCGCTGCTGTTCGGCGTCGAAGCGGAAGTCGCGGCCTTGCAACACGCGCAGCACGAGCTTGCGCCGCTGTATGCCTGCAAACGACAGGTCGTGCAGCGCAAGGCGATGAACAAGTACAAGGCCGACGAGGCGGCGTGCTTCGATGGCGATGCGCTGCGCGCCGAGCTGGAGCTGCGTCTCGGTGCGCCGCTCGACGGCTTGCCCGGCGAGCTGGCATTTGCCCGCGCGGTCGGCGCTTGGAGTGCCGACGAAGGCGCGCACAGCGCGGACATCGACCTCGCGCTTCGCTATGCCGCTTGGGCGGCGCACACGCCGGCAGGCAAGGCGCGACACCGGACCGGCGTGCTGTTCAAGGCGCCGCGCAAGCTCGATTACCTGCGCCTGATCCCGGTCGAGCACGAGCACTAAGCACGGCGTCGATAGCTTCCGCCTGCCGGACGATCATCTGCGGCGGCGCGACGGCTTTGCGCTGACCGACGCCGGAACCGATCTCGCCGGCGGGCTCGACCAGGCCAACTATTGCATCTGGTGCCACGAGCAGCAAAAGGATTCGTGCTCGTCGGGTTTGCGCGAAAAGAAGACGTCCGACGGCGCGCCGCCGCCGTTCAAGCGCTCGCCGTTCGGCGTGCCGCTGGCCGGCTGTCCGCTCGAGGAGCGGATTTCCGAATTCCACAAGCTCCGCGCGGAAGGCTGGGCGCTGGGCGCGCTGGCGATGATCTGCATCGACAATCCGATGGTCGCCGGGACCGGTCACCGCATCTGCAACGACTGCATGAAGTCGTGCATCTACCAGAAGCAGGAGCCGGTCGACATTCCGCAATCCGAAACGCGCGTGCTGAAGGACGTGCTGGCGTTGCCCTGGGGGTTCGAGATCTACGGTCTGCTGACGCGGTGGAATCCGCTGGACCTCGGGCGTCCGCTGCCGCGCGCGCCTAGCGGCAAGCGCGTGCTCATCGTCGGCATGGGCCCGGCCGGATTCACGCTGGCGCATCACCTGCTGAACGACGGGCATACGGTCGTCGGCGTCGACGGCCTCAAGATCGAGCCGTTGCCGCCGTCGGTTTCGGGCGTGAGCGCAACCGGCGCGCGCGTGCCATTCGAGCCGATACGCGATATCGACGCGCTGCGCGAGCCGCTGGACCAGCGCGTGATGGCGGGATTCGGCGGCGTCGCCGAGTACGGCATCACCGTGCGCTGGGACAAGAACTTCCTCAAGGTGCTGCGTCTTTTGATCGAGCGCCGCGATCGCTTCGCGCTGTGCGGCGGCGTGCGCTTCGGCGGCACGCTCGACGCCGAAGACGCTTTTGCCCTGGGCTTCGACCACATTGCGCTCGCCGCCGGCGCCGGGCGGCCGACGGTGCTCGATCTGCCGAATGCGCTGGCCAAGGGCGTGCGCACTGCGTCGGACTTCCTGATGGCGCTGCAGCTCACCGGCGCCGCGCGCAAGGACTCGGTCGCCAATATGGAAATCCGTCTGCCGGTCGTCGTCATCGGCGGCGGCTTGACTGCGATCGATACCGCCACCGAATCGCTGGCGTACTACCCGGTGCAGGTGGAGAAATTCGTCGCCCGCTATGATGCGCTGGTCGCCGATCGCGGGCGCGAGCGCGTCGAATCGGAGTGGACCGACGACGAACGCGATGTCGCGCTCGAATACCTGGCGCACGGACGCGCGATTCGCGCCGAGCGCGCCGCGGCGGCCAGCGAGGGCCGTGCCGCACGCGTGCTGGAGTTGCTGCTGTCGTGGGGCGGCGTGACGATCGCGTACCGGCGCCGGTTGATCGACAGCCCGTCGTATACGCTCAATCACGAAGAGGTCGAGAAGGCGCTCGAAGAGGGCATCCGTTTCGCCGAAGGCCTGACGCCGCTGGCGATCGAGGTCGACGCGCGCGGGCGCGCCAGCGCGCTGCAGGTATCGATCCAGCACAACGACGGCGACGGCGTCTGGCACGAAGCCGGCCGGGCGTCGTTGCCGGCCCGCACCGTACTCATCGCCGCGGGTACGCAGCCGAATACGGTTCTGGCGCGCGAGGACGCCGCGCATTTCCACCTCGACGGCAAATATTTCCGTGCCGTCGACGAGGCGGGCCATGTCGTCAAGCCGGCGCCAGGGCTGGCCAAGCCCGCGGTCCCGCATGTGCTGACCGCGATCGAGCCGGATGGCCGCGCGATCAGCTATTTCGGCGACCTGCACCCGTCCTACTTCGGCAACGTCGTCAAGGCGATGGGCAGCGCCAAGCAGGGTTACCCGATCGTCACCCGGATGCTGACGCGCGTCGCGCCCGCCTCCGTGCTCGACGACGCGAGATTCCTCGCGCTGGTCAACGGCGAGCTGCGGGCCAGCGTCGAGCGCGTCGTGCGGCTGACGCCGACGATCGTCGAAGTCGTCGTGCGCGCCCCGGCGGCGGCACGAAAGTTCGCGCCGGGACAGTTCTACCGGCTGCAGAATTTCGAATCGCTGGCGCAGCGCACGCGCCGGCACGAGGCTGGCGATGGAAGGTTTGGCGCTGACCGGCGCCTGGGTCGATCGCGAGCGAAGGTCTGGTGTCGACGATCGTTCTCGAAATGGGCGGCTCGTCCGATCTTTGCGCGCAGCTCGAAGCCGCGGCGAGCCCATCGTGCTGATGGGCCCGACGGGATCACCGACCGAGATCGAGCCGGGCGAGACGGTGATCCTCGCCGGCGGCGGATTGGGCAATGCCGTGCTTTTCTCGATCGGCCAGGCATTTCGCAATGCCGGCTCGAAGGTGCTTTACTTCGCCGGTTATCGGCACATGATCGACCGCTACAAGATCGCCGATATCGAAGCGGCGGCCGACCTCGTCGTCTGGTGCTGCGACGAGGCGCCCGGATTCGTTCCACGCCGGCCGCAGGACAAGAGCTTCGTCGGCAACATCGTGCAGGGAATGCTCGCCTATGCGACAGGCGAGCTGGGCGAAACGACGATTGCGGCGGGCGCGGCCGACCGCATCATCGCCATCGGCTCGGACAAGATGATGGCGGCGGTCGGCGCCGCGCGGCACACGGTGCTGAAGCCCTATCTCAAGCCCTCGCATCG
Source organism: uncultured beta proteobacterium (assembly GCA_963847585.1). Classification (GTDB taxonomy): domain Bacteria; phylum Pseudomonadota; class Gammaproteobacteria; order Burkholderiales; family Casimicrobiaceae; genus PALSA-1003. The sequence continues at coordinate 100,370 of CAWKAQ010000014.1, forward strand.
CGGCATCGCGTCGATCAACTCGCCGATGCAATGCATGATGAAGGAAATCTGCGCGCAATGCCTGCAACCGCAGCACGATCCGGCGACCGGCAAGCTGAGCTATGTTTTTTCCTGCTTCAATCAGGATCAGGCACTCGACAGCGTCGACTTCGCCGGGCTCGATGCGCGTTTGTCGCAGAACGCAGTGCAGGAAAAGCTCACCGCGCAATGGGTCGAGCACTGCCTGCACGCTGCGGCCGCCGACGCCTGATCCAAGCGCGTTGACGGGGAAACGCGCGAGCCAGCTGCGCGCTTCTGTTGCCAATCGGCGACGACTCTGCACTGCATTCCCGGTTACCTTTGGTTACAACGTCTGTCGGCGCAACGTCAGCATCGCGCGTTATGGACTGACAGGCGCATAGGCCAAGCGAAGTCGCCGGCATCCGGCATCGACGCGAGCCCAGAGCCGTTAAGCGCATTTTGCAGTGCGCATGCAGCGGAACCGGCACAGTTTCTGCTGGAGTTCTCCCACAGCACGACCGGCACCCCGCCATGCGTAATAGATGCAATCTGC
>CAWKAQ010000015.1:0-103818 GCA_963847585.1 uncultured beta proteobacterium
GCAATGCGCGTTCTAGCGCAGAACGGGATCCTTTCAATCACGGCCGGCGATTGGGAAGGCCAGCGGATTGCCGGCATCGATGTTTGCGGCGGCAAGCTACATCTGGCGGTCGGCGCGCCTCGCTTCGCACGGCTGGCCGGGGCGGCACTGCTGCCCGTTTTCACCGTGCGTGGCGCAGATCAGCAAACGATAAGCGTCGTCATCGAGCCTGCATTGGGCGTCCCCACCGACGGCAACAGCGACGACGCATTGCAGGCGGCAGCGCAAGGCTTTGGCCGATTGCTCGAACGCTATGTCAGGCGCTATCCGGCCGAATGGCGCGATTGGCAATAGACTGGAACTGCCAGCAAGCGCTGAAAGGCCCGGAGATTGCCGGTGACGCACGACTATCGCCTGGTTCGCTCGTGGCTGTTCGTTCCTGGCGATTCGGAGCGCAAGCTCGCGAAGGCCTGGACCATCGGGGCCGATGCGCTGATTGTCGACCTCGAGGATGCGGTTGCGCGCGAACGCAAAGCGATGGCACGCGACATCGCGGCCGGCGCGATCGCGGCGGCGAAGCGCGGCAAGACGGTCGTTTCGATCCGTATCAACGCGATCGACAGCGGGTTGGCAGAAGACGATATCGCACGGACGTTCCGCGGCCGCCCCGATGCTTATGTGCTGCCCAAGGCGAGTGACGCCGCCGACATAAGGCAGGTGTCGGCTCAGCTCGCCATCCTGGAAGCGCAGGCGGGAGTCGAGGTCGGTTCGACCGCAGTGGTGCCGATCGTGACCGAGCATCCGCGCGCGATTCCGCGGCTGGAATCGCTATGCACTGCGGACCCGCGGGTGGTCGCGATCATGTGCGGAAACGAGGATCTCGCCGCGGCAATCGGCTCCCGCCGGATCAAGGATGAATTCGGCGCGATGCTCGAGGTATTCCGCGTCGTGCGCGCGCTGGCGCTGCTCGCCGGCAGCGCCGCGGGCATCGGGATCATCGATTCGCCGGTCGTCGAGCTCGCGGCGACCGACGTATTGCAACGCGAAAGCGACGAGGCTGCGGCGATGGGCTATACGGGAAAACTCGCGATCCACCCGGCGCAAGTCGCGCCGATAAACACCGCTTTCCTGCCGACGCCGGCCGAAATCGAGCAGGCGCAATCGCTGATTGCGGCGGCACAAGGACATGACGGCGCGTTTCGCTTCGAGGACAGGATGGTCGATGTCCCTCATGTGCGCCGCGCCGAGCGCATCATGGCGCTCGCCCGCGCGCACGCACTGGAGTGACCAGGCTCCCGGCGACGCGTCCTGGCCAGGCATACCGCCTCGCGGCAGTGCGCGAGGTCGCGGCCGCCTGACGTATGATGGCGCACCTTTTCACCAGCGGCCCATCGACGCCGGTCGCCAGCCATGCATATCGCTCCGAAATCGCCGACCGAAATCACTCGCGCGCATCGTATGTTCGAGGTCGCGCTGCTGCTGAAGGGACTCAATGGCATCGTCGAGCTGGTCGGCGGGGCGCTGGCGCTGTTCATCCCGCTGCGGACGGTCAATCAGCTGGTGCTATGGCTGACCGCGTCCGAAATCGAGGACGATCCGAACGACTGGCTGGCCAACACGCTGATCGACGCGGCCGAAAAACTGTCGATGGGAACGAAGGAGTACGCCAGCTTCTACCTGTTGGCGCATGGCGCAGTGAAGGTATTCCTCGTCTATTCTCTCTGGCGCGAAAAAATCTGGGCGTTCCCCATCGGGCTATCGCTGATCGGCGCGCTGGTGTGCTATTCGATCTACCGCTTTACGCACACCCACGCGGTCTCGCTGCTGTTTTTCGCCGCCATCGACTTGATCATCATGTGGTTCATCTGGCGGGAATATCTGGTGCGGCGCCAGCCGGCAATGCGAAACTCGCCGGCCTGACGCGGCCGGCGAGTCTGCTCGCTCCATGCAGCCGCGCCGGCGAGCCGCCAATACCGGGCGCCCGCCGGCGTGCAAGAGTTACGACGACCGTATCAGCGCTCCCAGCGACCCGGCTCGTAACGGTAACGCCCTTCGTGCTCGTACCAGCGATCGGCCACCCACCGTTCGCCATGGCGCTCGTGGATATAGTGGCCCTTGCGCCAGATATGATGATGATGGCCGTTATCCCACGCCCAATAGCCGGGGGCCCAGACATAGCCCACGCGCGGGGGCGGCACGACTTCGTAGCGCGGCGGCGGCGGGGCGATGTTGACGTCGACGTAGACCCGGGCTTGCGCGGCCAGCGGCAGCGCCAGCGATGCGGCGACCAAGCCGGTAATCAAAAGCTTGTGTTGTGCTTGCACGATAAAACTCCTTTTGCGTCGATGACACAGTGCTCATCGTGCCGCGACGGCGCAGGATTGCCTATCGGACGGCCGCGCTTTCGCCTGTAGGCGCGGCGCTATCTGACCTAGGACGATCGCCGACGCGGCGGGAGACGTCGCTCGGCGGTCCCAATATCCCCTAGTGCTGGTGGCGGTGCCGCGCGTCGCTCGTCGTCGACCGGTGAGCGAAGGCGTGCGACCGCGCCCACCGCGATGTCCTGAAGCGCGCCATCGGCGCTTCGTATGGTCAGTGTCAAGGGCAGGACGTCGCCCAGCTTGATCGTCTTGTTAAGCCGGCGCAGCGACAACCGGTAATGGCCGGGCGCGAGCTCGACGATTGCTCCTGCCGGAAGCGCAAGCTCGACGGCTGCGCGCGCATCGCTGCCCGGGCGGTGCAGCGTCGTTGCGGCCGCGAAATCACTGCGCGCTGCGACCAGCGTCGCACCTTCGGTGCTGGTGAGATTCATATAGGCTTCGGTCGAGTGGCCCGCGGTGGCCGGCTTGACCCAGGGCTGGTTGATCACGACCAGCGCCTGTGCGGCCGTGCCGGCCGCGGCGAGGATAAGCCCGAGCAGGAGGGCGAGACGGCGAGACCGGATGAGGCGTAGCATGGGGTTGACCGATGCGCGGCCAACAGCCGGGCCTCTCCGATATTCCCTTCGGCGGTGCATAGGAATAGTCGCAAGACCCCCGCTGTTAGCCCGCCACGAACGGTCGTCCTGCTCTGCGAGCATGGTCGTCGCTCCACCCCGTTGCCGGAGATCACTCATGTCACATTCCCTGCGTTGGCTCACGATGGCAGCGTTTGCGCTGGTCGCAACGTTCGCACGCGCCGAGTTTCATACCTTCCAGATCGAACAGATGTACTCGAACGCCGACGGCAGCGTGCAGTTTGTCGTTCTTCACGAGTCGCAAGGCATGAACGGCGAGAATTTCCTCGCAGGGCCAGGTGCTGACCAGTACCCACATGGGAGTCACAAAGACTTACATTTTCCCAACCAACCTGCCGGGCGGCAGCATGAATTGCGATGGTTACTATGGCTGCTACACCAATCCGAGTCCGACCGCCAACAGCCGCGTGCTGATCGGCGACCGCCGGGTTCGCAGCCCTCAACCTCGTCGCGCCGGACTACATGATACCCAACGGCTTCCTGCCTACCGATGGCGGAACCGTACTGTACGGTGGCGCCCCTGACCAGATTACATTCTCTTCCCTCCCCACCGACGGCACCAATGCGCTCTTCCCGCTCCGGGATGATCATCCCCAACGTCGCGACCAATTTCGCCGGTACTTCCGGCTCGGTCACGGGCGCCGCGGCAGTCAACTACCAGGGGCTCTGGTACAACCCGACCGAAGCAGGCTGGGGAATCAACTTCGCCCACGACGGCGACACGATCTTCGCGTCGTGGTTTACCTACGACCTGACGGGCAAAGGCACGTGGCTGGTCATGTCAGCCACCAAGACCGGGACCAACACCTACACCGGGTCCTTTATTCAGGGCACGGGACCCGCATTTGACGCCGTGCCGTTCCCGCCACTGGGCAGTCCCGGCGGCGCAACCGTGTCCGGCCTCGGCGGAACCGGCACGCTGACGTTCACCGATCCCAACAACGCCATGTTCACTTATACGGTCAATGGCATCACGCAGACCAAGGCGATCACGCGTCAGCTGCTCGCAGCCGCACCGCTGCCCGGTCTGTACGTTCGGCGGACAGCCCAATCTGGCGCTCGCCACCAACTACACTGCGCTGTGGTGGGCGGCACCCGCGGGATCGGAGGCGGGCTGGGGAATCAACCTCACGCACCAGGGCGACCTGATCTTCGTCACTTGGTTCACGTTTGCGACCGATCACACGCCGATGTGGCTGGTTGGAACCGCCAGCAAGACCGCACCCGGCGTCTACACGGTCGACGCAGCTCGCACGTCTGACCGGGCCGCCGTTCAGCGCCGTGCCGTTCCCGCCGATAGGCAGTCCCGGCGGGCCGACATTCTCGGTCGTCGGCTCGGCGACCTTTACGTTCATCGACGGGAACACGGCGACGTTCAGCTATACCGTCGATGGGGTGGCGCAGACCAAGACGATCACCCGCCAGATATTGCAAAACCCCGGCACGGTCTGCCAATAGGACACGCGATATCGAGCCGAGGCCTTGGTCCAAAGCGGTGATGATGCGCCGCGGCGCTCGCTCTCGCTTTTGCGGTCGCCGCCAACGACGTCGTGGGCGGTCGGAATCGGCGAGGCCGCGCCGGCCTTCTCGCTGCGCGATGCGAACGGCGCTAGCCTGGCGCTCGAAAGGCTGCGCGGCCAGGTCGTCTACGTCGACTTCTGGGCCTCGTGGTGCGGACCATGCCGCCGCTCGTTTCCGTGGATGAACGAAATGCAGCGCCGTTACGGCGGTCGCGGCCTCGACGATCGTCGCGATCAACGTCGACAAGAATCCGGCCGACGCCGCGCGCTTCCTCGAGCGCAACCCGGCGCAGTTCGCCGTCGCCTACGACCAGGCCGGCGTGACGCCGCTGGCGTACGCGGTGCGGGACATGCCCAGCTCGTACCTGATCGACTCGCGAGGCAAAGTCGTCGAGGTCGAGCACGGGTTTCACGATGAGCGCAAAGGCCCGCTCGAGCAGCGCATCCAGGCCTTGCTCGCGGCGCGCTGATGCGATCGTCAGAGCTCTTGGCGCGTCCGGTGCGGCTGCCGCGGCATTGGGCCGGCATCGCGATGATCGTGCTGCTGTCCGGCTGCGCGACTATGCAGCCGCCGAAGCCCTGGGAAAAAGGGCAGCTCGCAAAGCCCGAGATGCAATTCGACGCCGATCCGACCAATGCCCGGCTCGCCGATCACATCTACACCAGCAAGGAAGCCGGCAGCGGAGGCCATGGCGTCGGCGGCGGTGGTTGTGGCTGCAACTGAAAGCGAGGACACCGGCCCACGCGTAACCCCGCCGGCGGGTCCCGCCGGCGCTCTGCTCGCGGCCGCGCTCGCGCTCCCGGGCGTCATGCCGGCGTCGGCGCTGGCGCAGACCGCGCCGGACCAGGGTCTCTTCGCGCTCAAGTACGTCGACTATCGCGACTGGCAGCCGGGCGGCGACCGGATTCACGTGCACAGTCCCTCGCTGTATCTGCTCAAGCCGCTTTCCGACTCGCTCGCCGCCGAAGGCTCGCTGGTCTACGACAGCATCTCGGGCGCGTCCCCGCTGTATCACAACACGCTTTCCGGCGCGTCGGGCAAGGGCGGCGTGACCGACTATCGCACTGCGGGCGACGTCAAGCTGACCAAGTACTTCGACGGCGCCGCGGTCGGCGTCGGCGCCGCGATTTCGTCCGAACGCGATTATCTTTCTCGCGCGCTTTCGCTGGACGTCCGCGTATCGAGCGACGACCGCAATCGCACCTACGCGTTCGGCATCGGCGGCGCGAGCGACGACATCAACAGCACGAACGGCGTCGCCGAAGGCAAGCACAGGCGCACCGTCGACCTGCTGCTCGGCGTAACCCAGGCGCTGTCGCCCGAAGCGATCGTTCAGTCGAACCTGACCTGGTCGACAGGACACGGCTACTATTCCGACCCGTACAAGACGCTCGACACCCGTCCCGACGGCAGGCGCATCCTCGCGTGGCTCACGCGGTACAACCAGCACCTGCCCTCGATCCGATGCGACGCTGTCGCTGTCTTATCGTTACGTGCGCGATTCGTTCGGCAGCGATTCACACACGGTCGACGCGGCCTGGCATCAGCCGCTGCCAGACGGCTGGTCGATAAGACCCGGCTTGCGCTACTACACGCAGGCCGCGGCCGATTTCTATTTCGACCCGCCGTTCCCGCAGGGATTTTCGTTTGGCGAGCCGTATACGGCGGACACACGGCTGTCGGCGTTCGGCGCGCTGAACCCGGGAGTCACTGTCGCCAAGCTGCTGCCCGGCGGCTGGCAAGTCGATGTCAAAGTCGAGTTCTACCGGCAGCGCTCGGACTGGCGGCCCGGCGGGGGCAGCCCCGGGCTCGAGCCGCTGTCGGCGCGCTGGATCCAGACGGGCATCAGCAAGACGTTCTGAAGCGGCGCGATTCGACCGCGGCGGCCAGGCCTCGGGCATAGTTACGCGATGCCGCTATTCCGCTTCGGCTTTGACGCGATGGCCTCGCCGAACGAGCTGCAGATCTGGCACGACGACGAAAGCCGCGCGCGCACGCTGGCCGAAGCCGCGATAGCCGATGTGCGGCGCATCGAGGCGAAGTATTCGCGCTATCGCGACGACAGCGTGACTGCGCGGATCAATCGCGCCGCGGGCGGCGCGGCGGTCGCGATCGATGCCGAGACCTACGCATTGCTGGGCTATGCCGATCACTGCCATCGGCTGAGCGCCGGCCGCTTCGATATCACCTCCGGCGTGCTTCGCCGCGCGTGGGATTTTCGCCGTTCACCGCCGCGACTGCCGGACCAGGACGAAATCGCGGCGGCGATCGCGCTGATCGACTGGCCTGGCGTCGAATGGAGCCGTCGGAGCGTGCGCCTGCCGCGACCCGGCATGGAGATCGATTTCGGCGGGATCGGCAAGGAATACGCGGCGGACAGGATGGCGACGATCTGCCACGACGGCGGCGCGCTGCACGCGCTCGCCAATCTCGGCGGCGACGTCCGCGCCGCCGGTCCGCAGCAGGACGGATCGCCCTGGCGCGTGGGCATTTCGCATCCGCGTCAAGCCGACGCGGTGATGGCGACGGTGGAAATCGACGGCGGAGCGGTGGCGACCAGCGGCGACTACCAGCGGTTTTTCGACGCCGGCGGACGCCGCTATTGCCACATCATCGACGCCCGCTCCGGGCAGCCGGTCACGCGCTGGCAGTCGGTCAGCGTCATCGCGCCGCTATGCGTGCTTGCCGGAAGCTGCGCGACGATTGCGATGCTTTTCGAGGGCGAGGCCGAGGCGTTCCTTGCCCGCGAGGGCGTTGAGTATCTCGCCGTCGACTCCGCCGGCGTATTGCACAAGTCTGCGGCGCCTGCCTGAAACAAGCGAACGGCGCTGCGCGCGCGCAGCGCCGTCGCTCCACCTCGTGAGCCGCGCCAAGGCGCGGCGGGGCCGAACCGACGCCTACCAGCGGGCGATGCGTCCGAGCACGTAACCCGCCGCGAGCGCGCTGAATACCGTCGTCAGCGGCCGCGCCCGGATCGTATCGCATGCCGCCTCGGTCATCGCGCCCTGCGCACGCCGGGCCTTCTCCGGCACCTGGCTCGCCCACTCCGCGGCGGATGCCGCCTTGTCCGCGGTGGTGTTGACGGCGCGGTGCACCGAGTCGCTGGCCCGTCCGACGCCGGACACGGCCTTGTCGGCAACACGGTCGACGTTCTGGTGCGCCTGCTGAGCGGCGTTTTCGATCTTCGGATTGTACGGCGTGGATCGAACTTGGCTTTCTTCCATCACTATCTCCTCGTCGGTCGTTGAAACCTCAATCCAATTCACCGGCGCAGCGGAGCGCCGGTCATCATGAGCAGCATCAACTATCGACTCGCGCCGCGGCTTGCGGTATCAGCGATCGTCCGATTTGAATGTAGGAATCGGTCGAGCGATCCCCGTGAGGCCGAGCGGCAGCGGCTCGGTATCCGCTCCGGCGGCGCGATGCCGGCGCGTGCTAGGATTCGCGACGAGCTAAAACGGGCGCGCAGCAATGAATCGACTGGACTTCGATGGCCAGGTCGCCGTCATCAGCGGCGGCGCGACCGGCATCGGGCTCGCGGTCGCGCAGCGGCTGAAGGCCAGCGGCGGACGAGTCAGCCTGTGGGACCGCGATGCGAGCGCGCTGGAACAAGCTGCGGCGACGCTGGGGCAGGGCGCCGATGTACGCAAGGTCGACGTCGCCGACGCCGACGGCGTCGCCGCCGCCGCGCAGGCGACGGCCGCGGCGCTGGGACGGATCGATGCCCTCGTCTGCTCGGCCGGGATCACCGGGCCGAACACGACGACCTGGGAGTACCCGGTCGATGCCTGGCGCCAGGTGATCGACATCAACCTGAACGGCGTTTTCCACTGCAACCGGGCGGTCGTCCCGCTGATGCTCGCGCGGAACTACGGACGCATCGTCAACATCGCCTCGGTGGCCGGCAAGGAAGGCAATCCCAACGCGAGCGCCTACAGCGCGTCGAAGGCCGCGGTCATCGGCCTGACCAAGTCGCTGGGCAAGGAGCTCGCCAAATCCGGCGTGCGCGTCAACTGCGTGACGCCTGCGGCGGTCAAAACGGCGATCTTCGATCAGATGACGCAGCAGCACATCGATTTCATGCTGTCGAAGATTCCGCTGGGGCGCTTCGGGACCGTCGACGAAATCGCGGCGCTGGTCGCCTGGCTTTGCACCGCCGACTGTTCGTTCTCTACCGGCGCGGTGTTCGACCTGTCGGGCGGGCGGGCGACCTACTGACTCGACGGCGGATGGTCAGCGCCGGGGCCGCGCGACCCGCTTGCGCCGTTACGGCCGCACGGCCAGCATGATCTTGCCGATGTGGGCGCTGGATTCCATCAGCCGGTGCGCGGCGGCCGCTTCGGCCAACGGAAAGACGCGATGGATGACCGGCTTCAGCTTGCGCGCGGCGAACAGCGGCCAGACGTTCTCGCGCAATGAACGCGCCAGCGCCACTTTCCTCGCCGCCGGACTCGCGCGCAAGGTCGAGCCGGTTATGGTCAGCCGCCTCATCATGATGTGGCGCCAGTCGACGGTGACGCGACTGCCTTGCAGAAACGCAATGATCGCCATCCTGCCTTCCAGCGCCAGGCATTTCAGATTCTTCTCGATGTAGTCGCCGCCGACGATATCGAGGATGACGTCGACGCCGCGCTTGGCGGTGAGCGCGGCGACTTCGACGGCGAAGTCCTGCTGCCGGTAGTTGATCGCGTGGTCGGCGCCCATCGTCTTGCAGAACGCCGCCTTGTCGTCGCTGCCGACGGTCGTGATCGTGGTGGCGCCGATCGCGTGCGCGAGCTGGATCGCCGCCAGCCCGATGCCACCCGAGCCGCCGTGGATCAGCACCGTTTCGCCCGGCTTCAGATGAACGCGGTCGAACAGGTTGTTCCAGACGGTGAAATAGTTTTCCGGCAGGCTCGCCGCCTCGAGCGCGGACAGGCCGTCCGGATAGGGCAGGCACCACGCCGCCGGTGTCGCGCAATACTCGGCGTAGCCGCCGCCCGGGGTCAGCGCGCAGACTTGATCGCCGAGGCGACATTCGGTGACGCCTTCACCCAGCGCGACGACGGTGCCGGCCACCTCCAGTCCGATGATCGGCGAGGCATCGGGCGGCGGCGGATAGTGTCCGGCGCGCTGGATGCAGTCCGGGCGATTGACGCCGGCGTAATCCACCTCGATCAGCACTTCTCCCGGCTTCGGGGCGGGCGTCGCCGCCTCGGCGAGCGCCAGGACCTCGGGCGGCCCAGGCTCGCGGGCGACGACGTAGCGCATGACGGCGGGAATGGCGTTAGGCATCGCTGGCGGAGTCGCGAGTCGGATAGGCGAGCATTGTAGCCCGGGCTCCGCGTACCCTCCGCCGTGCATCCGGGCTACACTTGGGCGCCGTCTCGTCCGATCCGCCGATGAAAAAGCTCGTCGCACTCCTGGTCTTCGTCGCCGTCGTCGTCGGCGCGGCCTGGATCGCCTTTGCCGCCGACTACAGCGACGGGTACCGCGTCGGTCAGGTGATCAAGCTGTCGCGCTCGGGGTACGTGTTCAAGACCTGGGAGGGAACGCTGGACTTCGGCTTCCTGCAGCAGGATCCGACGCTGGGCACAGCCACGCGGCTGTGGGACTTCAGCGTGCGCGACGACGATGACGCGGTTCGCAAGGATATCGACGAAGCGATCGCGGTCAACGCGAAGGTCAAGCTTTTCTACCACGAGAAGTATTTCCGCTGGTCCTTTTTCGGCGACACCAAGCATTTCGTCTACAAGCTCGAGCGCGTCCACTGAGGGCCGCGGACAGCCGCGCCCATTCGTGACGCGCTCGCCCCGGGCGCGGCGCGCACCGCGGGCACCAGGACGGCGATTCCCGGAACGTTTTTTGCTGCCGCTGCTTCAGGCAAGCCTGGTTGCGCGCTTTTTACAGGAGACGAGCGATGGCGCAAATGCAAGGTTCGATGGGATCGATCAGCTACAGCAAGTGCGCCCACCCGGGGTGCATGTGCGATGTCGCGCCCGGCAAGAAGTATTGCTCCGACTATTGCGAGCAAAACGCGGGGAGCAAGTCGTCCTCGCCGGGTGGCTGCGGTTGCGGTCACTCCGCCTGCAAGCGCGGCTGAGCGGCCGCGGACTTCGGGGCGGCGGCGCCTCGCGCGTCGCCCGGCAACTATTGCTGCCGCTTGTAAGCTTTACTCGATCACGATTCGAAGCGAAGGAGAAAACCATGCCTGAACGGAAGACACTGCAACGCGCGGCCGAAGACAAGCGCGAAGGAAAGGCGCCGAGCACGCAGGCCGGCGAGTTCGTCCGCGAGGAGATGGAGCACGTGCGCGAAGGCAAGCACGGGGCCCGGTCGGCGAAGCAGGCGATCGCCATCGGCTTGTCGAAGGCCCGCCGCGCGGGCGTTGCGCTCAAGCCGCCGGCCAAGGGCAAGGCGCCGGCAAAGACTCGCCGCAGCGCGAAGCTGGCCAACGCCGCCGGCAAGCGCAAGGCCGCCAGCGTTTCGCCGCGGCGATCGAGGGCGACGACCGACGCGCTGAAGCGCGAAGGCAGCAGTGCCGCAAGCCCGACCGCGCTGTCGCGGCATGCGAAGGCGGTGGCCAGGAAACGCGGCCCGGCGGCGCGTTCGGCCGCGGCCCGGAAGGCGGCGCGCACCCGCTCTCGCAGGACTTAACACAGCAACGGCGGGCTTGACCGTACGGGATTGCGCCCTTTCGGTCGACGATCCGAAAGCGTCCGGTTACCGATCGGCGGCCGCCGGCTTGCGCTGGCGCACGCTCAACGCGCTGATCGCCGCGGCTGCGGCGGCGCCGGCCGCGACGGCGAACACGGCGCGCGCGCCGTGGCCTTCGACGATCCTGCCGCCGAGCGCGTGACCGGCGCCGAGGCCGCCGACCAGGAATGTCGTCGACCAGGTAAACGCCTCGGTCGCGTAGCGCGAAGGCGCGTTGGCGCTGATCAGGAGCATCACCACCGTCAACGCCGGAGCGATGCCGACACCGGCGACCAGCGCCAGCGCGGCAAGCAGCCACGGCGAGCTCGTCACCGTATGCGCCGCCAGCGGCAGCACGACCAGCAGCAGTAATCGTGGCAACTGCCGCTCGACCGGCATCGCGAGCTGCGCGCCGCCATAAAGCAGGCCGCCGGTGCCGCTGCCGATCGAATTGATCGCGATCAGGATGCCCGCGAACGCCGGCATTGCCGCGGCAGTCGCGAAGCCGGCGTAGCCGATCTCGAGCAGCCCCAGCGAAAACATCAGCAGGAACGTCACCGCATAAACGGCGAGCAGGCGCAGATCGGCCAGCGGTCCGAGCAGGCGCCGCTCGACGCCGGGCTGGTGGCGCCAGTATTTCAGCGCCGGCGAGAGGGCGAAGACCGGCACGGCGAGCGCGACCAGGAGCAAGGCGGCGGTGAAGGCAACGCGCGGCGACGCGATGGCCAGCAGCACGGCGACGAGCACCGGGCCCAGCGTGAAAGCGAGCTCGATCAACACCGCATCGAGGGCGAAAGCGGTCTTGCGCTCGGCGGGATCGTCGAAGCGGTAGCGCCACACGGTGCGCGTCAGGACGGTGACTGGCGGTGCGAATGCGCCTGCGATCGCGGCGGCGGCCACGAGGGCTGCAACCGACAGGGCCAGCCGGTCCGCCAGCAGTATGAAGACCAGCGCCAACGGGCAGACGATGCCGGTAACGAGCATCACGGCGCGCGGTCCGCGGCGGTCGATGATGCGTCCCAGCACGGGAGCGGCGATCGCCGACGCCGCGAGATCGACGCCGACGGTCAGACCAGCGAGCGCGAACGATCCGGTCAGCGCACGCAGGTGCATCAGCATCGCCAGCGTCAGACTGGCTATCGGCAGCCGTGTGATCAGCGCGGTCGCGAGCAGCCGTGCGACGTCCGGCAGGCGCAGAAACGACCGGTAGCGACCGAGGATGTCGTCGAGCATCGAGGGGCAGGGAATCCGCGCACGCCGCCGGTCGCGCGCGAAGTCGCCTAGTAGACGACGGTCACGTTCTCCGGCGCCAGCCATTCGCGCAGGCCGGCGAGCAGGTGCTCGTCCAGGTTCACCTGCCAATCGCTGCCCAGCTCGATGTCGCCGCCGCTCGCCTGGTTGGAGTAATTGATCGTCACCGGGCAGTGTCCGCGGCGAAACGGCTCGATCAGATCGAACAGGCGCTGCGCCGAGCTCGAGCCGTTGCACGAAAGACGCAGCGCGCGCGCCCATTTCCGCCGCGCGCCCGCGAGGTCATAGACGGCATCGGCGATGATGCGCAGACCCTGAACCTGGCCATCGTCGCCGACGCGCTGCTGCACCTTCACTTCGGCGACCAGCACAGCGTCTTCACGCAGCAGATGGCGATTGGCGTCGAAGGTTTCGTTGAAGATGACGATCTCCGGCTGGTCGCGGCCGTCGTCGAGAGTCACGAACGCCATCTTGCCGCGGCGCGACGTTTGCGTGCGCAATTGCACGACGATGCCGGCGATGCGCACCGGCGTCTGCGTGGGCTTCAGCGCGCTCAAGCTCTGCTGCACCAGCCGGGAGAGCTCGGCCGCGTGCGCGTGATACGGGTGGCCCGACAGGTAGAAGCCGAGGCTCGTCTTTTCCTGCGCCAGCCGCTCGGCTTCCGACCACTCGCGCGCGGCGATCAGGGCCGGTGCTGCCGGTCCCGCGCCGCCTTCTTCGCCGAACAGCGACACCTGCGAGGCCGCACGCTCGGCCCGCTCGCCATGATCGAGCGCAGCGCCGACCGACACGAGCAGGCTTGCGCGCCTTGTGTCGATGGCATCGAAGGCGCCGGCACGGATCAGCGCCTCGATGGCGCGGCGATTGACGCTGCGCTTGTCGACGCGGCGGCAGAAATCGAACAGGTCGGTGAACGGGCGCTTCGCGCGCGCTGCGACGATCGCCTCGATCGCGGCGCGGCCGGTACCCTTGATGCCGCCCAGGCCGTAGCGGATACGCTCGCCGTCGACCGGCTCGAAGCGGTAATTCGACGCGTTGACGTCGGGCGGCAATATCGACAGGCCGAGCGCCGTCGCGTCGTCGTAGAACTGGCGCAGCTTGTCGGTATCGTCCATCATCGCCGACAGGTTGGCGGCCATGAATGCGGCCGGATGATGCGCCTTGAAATATGCGGTCTGGTAGGCGATCAGCGCGTATGCGGCGGCGTGCGACTTGTTGAAGCCGTAGCCGGCGAACTTTTCCATCAGGTCGAAAAGCTGCGTCGCCCTGGAAGAGGTCAGGCCGCGATCGATCGCACCGGCGGTGAAGCCCTGGCGATGCTTGGCCATTTCGTCGGGAAGCTTCTTGCCCATCGCGCGGCGCAGCAGGTCGGCGGCGCCCAGCGTGTAGCCGCCGATCACCTGCGCGATCTGCATCACCTGTTCCTGGTAGACCATCACGCCGTGCGTCGGCGCCAGGATAGGCTCGAGCCGAGGATCGACGTACTCGAAGCGCTCGGCGCCCTGCTTGCGCCGCACGTAGTCGGGGATGAGCTCCATCGGCCCCGGACGATAGAGGGCGACCAGGGCGATCACGTCGTCGAAGCGCTTCGGCGGCGCCTGCAGCAGGAGCTCGCGCATGCCGCGCGATTCGAACTGGAACACCGCCGTCGTATTGCCGCTGCGGAAAATGTCATAAGCGCGCTGATCGTCCAGCGGCAGCGTATCGAGCGTCAGCGTCGACCCGGGATCGAGCATGCGGATGTAACGCAGCGTCCAGTCGAGGATCGTCAGCGTCGTCAGTCCCAGAAAGTCGAACTTGACCAGACCGACGAGCTCGACGTCATCCTTGTCGAACTGGGAAACCAGCGCGTCGGAGCCCGGCTGCGTATAAAGCGGGCAGAAATCGGTCAGCTTGCCCGGAGCGATCAGCACCCCGCCGGCATGCATGCCGACGTTGCGCGGCAGGCCCTCGAGCTGCTCGGCCAGGCTCAAGAGCTCGCGCACTTCCTCTTCGGCCGCCTCGCGCTCGTTGAGCAGCGGCTCGACCTCGCGCGCGTAGACGACGTTCGGCGGCGCGTCGCCGCCGCGCCGCTTCAGCGTCACCGCGCGACCGGGCTGGAATGGAATCAGTTTGGCGATGCCGTCGCAGAAGCTGTACGGAAGGTCGAGGACGCGGCCGACGTCGCGCACCACCGCCTTGGCCGCCATCGTGCCGAAGGTCGCTATCTGGGATACCGATTCGGCCCCGTACTTCTGTTTGACGTAGTCGATGACGCGGTCGCGGCCGTCCTGGCAGAAATCGATGTCGAAGTCCGGCATCGACACGCGCTCCGGATTGAGGAAACGCTCGAACAGCAGCGTATAGCGGAGGGGATCCAGATCGGTGATGCCGAGGCTGTAGGCGATCAGCGAGCCGGCGCCGGAACCGCGCCCCGGCCCGACCGGCACGCCGTTGCCGCGCGCCCAGTTGATGAAGTCGGCGACGATCAGAAAGTAGCCGGCATAACCCATCTGAATGATCGTCCTGGCCTCGAACTCGAGCCGCGCCGCGTATTCGGGTTGCCTCTGCGCTCGCGCTTCCGGATCGGGATACAGCGCGGCGAGCCGCCGTTCGAGGCCCGAGGCTGCCTGGTCGCGCAGATGCTGCTCGATGCTGATTCCGTCGGGCGTCGGGAACGCCGGCAAATAGTTCTTGCCGAGCGGAATCGTCAGGCTGCAGCGCTGCGCGATCGCGACGCTGTTGGCCAGCGCCTGCGGCACGTCGGCGAACAGTTGCGCCATCTCGGCCTGCGATTTGAAATACTGCTCGGGCGTGAAGCGTCTCGGCCGCCGCGGGTCGGCGAGCACGTGCCCCTCGGCGATGCAGACGCGCGCCTCGTGGGCGCGGAATTCGCCGCGCGTCGCGAACTGCACCGGGTGCGTCGCAACGACCGGCAGCGCCAGCGCGCTCGCGAGCCGCAGCGTCGCGGCGGTCAGCGCTTCGTCGTCGGAATGGCCGGCGCGTTGCACTTCGAGATAAAAGCGGCCGGGAAACGCGCTGGCCAAGGCAGTCGCCGCGACACCGGCCGCCGCCGCATTGCCCTGCGCCAGCGCCTGGCCGACTTCGCCGCCGGCGAATCCCGACAGCGCGATCAGGCCTTCGGTGCCATCGGCGAACCACTCGCGCCGCAGTTCCGGGCGGCCGCGGTGCTGGTTGGCGCGATGCGCGCGGGTCAGCCAATCGGCCAGCCGCAGGTAGCCCGCGCGCGACTGGCAGAGCAACAGCAGGCGATGCGGCGCGTCGCGCTCTTTTTCGTGCGTAACCCAGACGTCGCAACCGATGATCGGCTTGACGCCGCGCGAACGCGCCGCCTTGTAGAACTTGACCATGCCGAAGACGTTGGCCAGATCGGTCAGCGCAAGCGCCGGCATTCTATCGGCCGCGGCGGCGTCGACCGCGTCGTCGATGCGCACCATGCCGTCGACAATCGAATACTCGCTGTGCAGGCGCAGATGGATGAACAGCGGGACGGCCGCGGACGCGCTCATAAGGTACAATTTTACTCGCTTCCGCCGCCGACCCTGATGATCGCCACCTTGCAGATACCGGCGCGCCGCGCCCTCGGCGCATTGGCAATTGCGCTTGTTCTCGCCGCCTGCGCGTCGGCCCCGCCGCCGTTGTCGTCGCCGGGCAATCAGCTTCCTTCGCCGACGGGACCGGGCACGGAACCGGCGGCGCCCGCCAAGCCGCAGGCGCCGCCGACGAAGAATCCGAATCCCCCCGCCAACGTCAATCTGCAGGGCTTTCCGTTGCCCTATCGGCAAGGCTACGCCGACGGGTGCGCGAGCATCGGCAGCGTCGAGCACAAGGATCCGGTGCGTTTCAAAAGCGATGGCCAGTACCGCACCGGATGGCAGGATGGAAACTTCCTGTGCAAGAAGAAATGACGGCGGAGCGAGGATCGCAGTGACCGGCGCGGCCGTGCGGCCATGACGCCTTCGACCTCGCAATTTCTCGCGGTGCGCGGGCTCTCGTACCACGTGCGAAGCTGGGGCGATGCCGCGGCGCCGAAACTTTTCATGCTGCACGGGTGGATGGACGTCGGTGCCTCGTTCCAGTTTCTGGTCGACGCACTGGCGCGCGATTGGTGCGTGCTGGCGCCCGACTGGCGCGGTTTCGGCCAAAGCGCGTGGTGCGAAGACGGCTACTGGTTCGCCGATTACCTGGCCGACCTCGACGCCCTGCTCGAGCATTTCACTCCGGATGTCCCGGCACGTGTCGTCGGACACAGCCTCGGCGGCAACGTCGCCTGCATCTATGGCGGCGTGCGGCCGCAGCGCATCGCGCGGCTGGTTTCGCTCGAAGGCTTCGGCATTCCCGCCGAGAAGCCCGAGCTCGCACCCGACAAGCTGTTGAAGTGGCTCGATGCGCTGCGCGATCCGCCGTCGTTCGCGCCGTATGCGAATCTCGCCGCCGTAGCCGACCGGCTGCAGAAGAACAATCCGCGCATGGCGCGCAACCACGCGGAGTTTCTCGCCGGACACTGGGCGGAGGCCCTGCCCGACGGCACTGCGCGCCTGCGCTCGGATCCTCGCCACAAGCTGCCATTCCCGACCGTCTACCGCAAGGAGGAGGCGCGCGCAGCGTGGCAACGCGTGACGGCGCCGGTGCTGTGGGTCGCCGCCAGCGATTCGTTTGTGCCGCGCTGGCTGGGGGAGGATAGTGCGGGGCTCGAGCGTCGGGTCGCGAGCTTTCGTGATGGCCGCATGACGACTATCGCCGACGCCGGGCATATGCTGCACCACGATCAACCGGCGAGCGTGGCGGCGGCGATAGAGCCCTTTCTCTCCGGGTGAGCGCACTGGCTGCGCGCGGTCGAGGCGGCGGCCGCTGGTTGTTGCTGGCCGCCATCGCGACGATCGCCGTCGGCGCATTGGCATGGTATGCGGCGCGGCCCCGAGCCACGAGCGTGGCGACGACGCCGGTCGTCACCGTCTACCCTTCGCAGCAGTTCGTGGTGCTCGATTCGACCGGCTACGTCGTCGCGCCGCGCAAAGCCGCGATATCGTCGAAGGTTTCCGGCCGCCTCGAATGGCTGGGCGTGGCCGCAGGTTCGCGAGTCAAGGCGGGCGAGATCATCGCGCGGCTGGACGGGCGCGACGTCAAGGCGAAGCAGGACATGCTGATCCGCGCACCGTTCGACGGCGTCATCCTTTCGAAAGGCGCCGATGTCGGCGATCTGGTGACCCCGTTTTCGTCGACGGCTGATTCCAAGCGCGTGGTGGCGAGCATCGCCGACATGAGCACGCTGGAAGTCGAGGCCGACGTTTCCGCATCGGGCCTGACCAAGATTCGTGTCGGCCAGCCTTGCGAAATCGTGCTGGACGCGCTGCCCGACGCGCGCTTTGTCGGCACCGTTGCGCGTATCGTGCCCAGCGTCGACCGCGCGAAGGCGACGGTGAAGGTCCATTTTGCCGCCATCGATCAGCGCGTGCTGCCGGAAGTGAGCGCCAGGGTACTGTTTCTTTCGCAGCCGATCACCGCGGAGCAGCAGCTGCCGCTAACCGCGGTCAACCCGCGTGCGCTGACGACGCGCGACGGCAGGATGGTCCTCTACGTGATTCGCGAGAACAAGGCGGTAGAAGTGGCGGTGACGCCGGGCCGCAGACTCGGCGAGTTGACTGCGTTCGCCGGCGACGCCAAAAGCGGCGACAAGGCGGTGCTCGACCCTCGAGCCGAACTCAAGGCCGGCGCGCTGATCGAGCCTGCAAAGAAATAGCTGCGATTGCGACCTGAACGCCGGTCGAAGCGAGGCGCTGAGCTCGACGTCAGCCGCGCCGCTTGTTCGGCAGCAGCTCGTCGTCGAGCGAACGGTCGAGCGCGACCTGTGCCGGATGCGCCGGAGCGCCCTGGGTTTCGCGTTCGGCCTCGTCGATCGCCTTGAGGATGGAATCGCTGCCGATGTCGATTGCGCCATCGCTGACGGCCTTGGCCCACTCGTCCCGGATCGTTTGCTCTTCCAGCAGGTCGGCGTCGAATTCGGCGAAGCGGTGATCCTCGATCGTCGCAGCGCCCTTGACTGCGCCCGGCTGCGACCTGGTCGTTGTCGGCGCTGCAGCTGCCGTGCGCTCGGCCTGCGCGACACCGCGCGGGAATTCGGGGCCGGGTTCGGTCATCGCGGCGAAGTGCCCTGTCTTGCTGAAAGTCTTCGAAGTGGTTGCCGCCGGAAATCGAATGGTTAGGTTCGGTGCGCGCGGTCGGCGCAACCCAAGCCGGCGGTTCCAACGAACGGCGGCGCATCGGCACCAGCCACCGCGCAAGCGCGCCGACGACCAGCAATGCGGCCGCTAGCGGCCACCAAGGTGCGACCGGCAATTCGGCATCGGCGGTCGTCAACCCGGTCTGGCTCGACGACGAGCGCGGCAATCCGGCCGCCGCCGCTTCGGCAATGAAGGAGCCTCCGCCCGAGCTCGACAGCATCGTCGCAGGCTGGCGCACCGGTTCGATCGCGGCGATCTTGGGAGCCGCCTCGCGAATTGTAGCGTCGGACGGCGCCGTCGCGACGTGGACAAAATCACTTGGCGCCGGCTTCATCATGCGCGGCGCGGCGGCCGTGGCAACAGGTGTCGTTTCCGTGCGGCGATAGGCAGCGGCCGGGGCCGCAGCTGCCGTGGCAACCGGAGTCGTTTCCGCGCGGCGATAGGCGACGGCGGCGGTCGCAGCGGCGGCGCCCGGTGGATCGAGCAGCAAGACGTAGTCGCGGCGGGTCGTGCCGTCGCATCCGGCTTGTATGGCAAGCCGTACGACCGGCTCGTTCACCGACCGCGCAGTGGTCACCAGGAGCTGCGGTCCGGCCGCGGTGCGATCAATAGTGACTCTGCCCGTCAGTAGCCGCGGCGGACCGCTGCCGCCGGCCGCATCGGCGATGACGTGGACGCATGCGGCGGTCAGCGACTGAGCTTTGGAGGCGTCGATCGGGACGACGACGCGCAGCGGCTGGCCAAGCGACGATTGTGGCTCGGCGTCGCCGAGCGAAAGCGCCAGCGCGCAGGGCGCCGCCAGCAACACAAGCGCGCCGGTGATCAGTCCGGCTACCGCAGCGATCAAGGTCGAAATCCTCATGACAGCCTCGAGCAAAAAGTAACCGATTCCGGTCGTGCACGTGCCAGCTGCCGACCCGGTCCGGTTTTCGCCCTGGATTGAGCAAGTTCCATGCCGATAGGCGAAACGGGCGATGGCGGCCGCTTTGGCTGCGGTAAGCTTCCGGGTCGCGCTCGCAGCGCCATCCGTTCGTTACCGTGTATCGTCTGTTCCGTCGCGCCATCACGAATGCACTGCGTCACAAGCTGCCGACGGTGCTCGCGGTCGTCGGCATCGTCGCCTTCGGCTTGTTGCGTACAACCATCGACGCCGGCCGGCCGCGTTGAGCCGACGTTGAAGCGCATGCGAATCGGAGCCATCGGGCTGTTTGCCGTCCCATCGGCCATCTGGGGATCGACCTGGCTTGCGATCAAGTATCAGCTCACTGACGTCGCTCCCGAAGTCTCGGTCGCATATCGCTTCGCGCTCGCGGCGGCCTTGCTGGCGGCCTGGTGTCTGGGGACAGGACGCTCGCTTCACTTTTCGCGGCGGGACCACGCGTATCTGGTCGCGGTAGGCGTAACGCTCTTCGGATTGAATTACGTCGGCGTTTACTGGGCCGAGCACTTCGTGACTTCGGGCCTGGTCGCGGTGCTGTTTTCGACGATCGTGTTCCTGAACCCGATCGGGATGCGCGTGTTCTTCGGCACCCCGCTGACCGCACGGACTTTCGTTGCCGCGGCGATGGGCGTTGCCGGCGTCGCGCTGCTGTTTCTGCCGGAGCTCGTCGAGGCGCGCGGCGGCGGCACGGCGGCTTACGGCATCGCGTTCGGGCTGGGCGCGACCATCATCGCCAGCGGCGGCAACCTGATCGCCCAGCGCAACCAGCGCGCCGGCATACCGACGTTGGCCGGCAATGCCTGGGGCATGACCTACGGCGCTATCGTCGCGGCCGTGGCGGCGTCGATCCATGGCGTCGACTGGACGTTCGACGCGCGGCCCGGCTATCTGTTGTCGCTCGCCTATCTGGCGGTGTTCGGCAGCGTCATCGCGTTCGGTGCGTATCTGACCTTGCTGAGACGCATCGGTGCGGCGCGCGCCGCTTACACGGCGGTGGCGACGCCGGTGATCGCGCTGGCGCTATCGACCTTGTTCGAAGGCTACCGCTGGACTTGGGTCGGCGCGCTGGGCGTCGTGCTGGCGATCGCGGGGAACACGCTGGCGCTGCGCCGGCCGCGCGTGCGGCCGAAAGCCGAATGAGCGGCGGTCGCGCAACTCGTCAGCGGCAAGCTAGCTTGCGCCGAGATTGAAGAATTCGCGCTGTCCGCGCATCGCGCCAATACGGCTGCGCAGCAGCTGCAAATGGCCGGGCTCGTCGACGAAGTTCAGCCGCTCGCTATTGACGATCAACAGCGGAGCGCCGGCATACTGGTAGAAATAGCGGCTGTATGCGTCGGCCAGCCGCGCCAGATAATGCTCGGATATCCCCCGCTCGTAACCGACACCGCGCCTGTGCACGCGCTCGATCAGCGTCGTCACCGGCGCCTGCAGATAGATCACCAGATCGGGCGTCGGGGTCTGCAGCTTCAGATGCGAATATACCTTGTCGTAGAGCGCGAATTCATCGTCGGAAAGATTGAGCCGCGCGAACAGAGGATCCTTGTCGAGCAGGAAATCGGCAACCGTATGCCGGGCGAACATGTCGAGCTGTGCCAATCCGCGCAGCTGGTCGACGCGCTGGAAAAGGAAATTGAGCTGTGTCGGCAGCGCAAAGCGGCGCATGTCCTCGTAGAACCGGGCGAGGAAGGGATTCTCGTCCGGCGCCTCGAGCAGGGTGTCGGCGCCGAGCGAGATCGCAAGCGTTCGGGCGAGGCTGGTCTTGCCCGCGCCGATCGGGCCCTCGACGACGATGTAGCGGCATTTCTCGATATCCATGGCAGCTTGTCGCTACAACCGGGTGTGGCGGCGCGTCCGGGCAATGCGCTGTCCGTGCAGTCCGCGCAGCCAGCGGCGAGCCGCGCCACGGCCGGGAATGACCGCCGCGGGCGCGACGTCCAGCAACGGCCTCAGCACGAACGCGCGCTGATGCATGCGTGGATGCGGCAAGGTCAGCTGTCGTTGTCGCGAACGGCGACGGCCGAATATTAGCAAATCGAGGTCGAGCGTCCGCGCGGCGTTGCGCAGGCGTTGCTTCGCCGGCGGCCTGCCGTGGCGATGCTCGATCGCTCGCATCCGCTTCAGCAAGGCAGGCGCTGCGAGCGACGTGACCAGAGCAGCAACCGCGTTGACGTAGTCGGGCTGCGGCTCGCTTGCCCCGAGCGGTGCACTCAGATAGTTGGGTGAAACGGCGACGACGCGCGTGCGCGGCAGGCGCGCCATTTCAGCGACCGCGCGCGCGACATGGCGGCGCGGATGGGCAAGGTTGCTGCCGATCCCGACGTAGGCGAGCGAGGCCCGGGGCAGATGCCGGAATCGATGCTGCACCGGGGCCTACTCGGCGCTTTCTTCGCCCTCGGCTGCGGCGTCCGCTGCGGCTTCGTTCGGCGCGGGCTCGCGCTTGCGTCCCCGGCTGCGGGAACGGCGACGCTTTTTCGGCGCCTCGTCGGGCTTGAGCATCCGCTCGCGCTCCGCGGTATCGGCATCCTGGAACTTCGTCCACCAGTCGGCGAGACCCGCGAGATCGCCTTGCAATTCACCGCTTTCGCAGCGCAGAACCAGAAAGTCGTACGCGGCGCGAAAGCGCGGGTGCTCGAGCAGGCGGAACGGGCGCTGCCCGGCACGCTGTTCGAAGCGCGGCTGCAGCGCCCAGATTTCCTTGATCGTGGCCTCGAAGCGGCGCGGAATCGCCAGACGCTCGGCCTGCTGCTCGAGCACACGATCCATCGCTTCGAACAGCGCCG
The DNA here is from genome assembly GCA_963847585.1 of uncultured beta proteobacterium. Taxonomy (GTDB): domain Bacteria; phylum Pseudomonadota; class Gammaproteobacteria; order Burkholderiales; family Casimicrobiaceae; genus PALSA-1003. The sequence goes on from CAWKAQ010000015.1 coordinate 22,384, forward strand.
GCGTCGTGCGCTCGCCGCGCTGCTGCGCGGCGTTCCAGCTGGCGAGAACCTCGTGCCATAGCAGCGAGGCGAACAGGAAGGCCGGAGTCACCGACTTGCCTTCGCCGACGCGCCGGTCGGTGTTGGCCAGCGCGAGATCGACAAAGCGCTGGCCCAGCGGCTGTTCGAGGATCACGTCGAGCAGCGGCAGCACGCCGTGATGCAGCCCGTGCCGGCGCAGACTCTTGACCGATTCGGCGGCGTGACCGGACAGCAGGATCTTTTCCATCTCGTCGAACAGCCGCGCCGGAGGGACGTTGTGGATCAGAGGCGCCAGCACCGGAATTGGCGCTGCGGTCTTCTTTTCGATGCTGATGCCGAGCTTCGCGGCCAGCCGCGCCCCGCGCAGCATGCGGACCGGGTCTTCGCGGTAGCGTGTAACCGGGTCGCCGATCAGCCGCAGCCGCCTCGCCTTGATGTCGGCCACACCGCCGACGTAGTCCCAGACTTCCTCGGTCGTGGGATCGAAATACAGGGCGTTGATCGTGAAGTCGCGCCTGGCCGCATCCTGTGCCTGCGTGCCGAAGACGTTGTCCGACAACAGCCGCCCGTGTTCGTCGGCGATGTCGTCGCCGGTTTGCCGCGACCGGAACGTCGCGACCTCGATCGTTTCCGCCCCGGCGAGAACGTGCACCAGCCGGAATCGCCTGCCGATGATGAACGCGCGGCGAAACAGCGGCTTGACCTGCTCGGGCGTCGCGTTCGTCGCCAGGTCGAAATCCTTCGGCGTGATGCCTAGCAGAAGGTCGCGCACCGCGCCGCCGACGACGAACGCCTTGAATCCCGCCTGTTGGAGCTTGCGCACGACGTCCTGCGCACCGCGGGATATCTGGCTCCTGCGCACTGGATGCGCGCTCGCGCCATAGATGCGCGGCTCGGCCGCAATGCGTCCGGGAACCAGGCGCGCGAGAAGCCGGCGAATCATCGTCCTCGCGATCTTGCGGGCGGGTGCGCGACGCCGCGGTAGACGGCGCGAGCGCCGGTCGCGCGCGGCGTTCGGAGGCATGCGAATCTAGGGATCAGGGGTAACGCCATCAACGATTGGGGACAGGTTGCTGCAGCGACGCGAACGACGCGTTCGAAACGCCGGGAGGAGACGCGGCGCGAAGCGGCATCATAGCACGGCGGCATGGCAGGCCGAGTCGGAATCGCGGATAATCAGTGGTTTGTGCGGCTGTCGCGGCCGCATTCAGGAGAATTCATGCCCAGCTATCAACACGTCGGCGTTCCGGCCGGCGGCGCGAAGATCACCGTAAACAGCGACTATCAGCCTGAAGGTTCCCGATCAGCCGATCATCCCATACATCGAGGGCGACGGCACCGGAGTCGACATCACGCCGGTGATGATCAAGGTTGTCGACGCAGCGGTGGCCAAAGCCTACGGCGGCAAGCGCCGGATCCAGTGGATGGAGATCTTCGCCGGCGAAAAATCGACCAAGGTCTACGGCGCCGACGTCTGGCTGCCAGACGAAACGCTGACGATCCTCAAGGAGTACGTCGTGTCGATCAAGGGGCCGTTGACCACTCCGGTCGGCGGCGGCATCCGCTCGCTCAACGTCGCATTGCGCCAGCAGCTCGATCTGTACGTCTGCCTGCGTCCGGTCCGCTATTTCGCCGGCGTGCCGAGCCCGCTCAAGGCGCCCGAAAAGACCGATATGGTGATCTTCCGCGAGAACTCGGAAGACATCTACGCGGGCATCGAATGGGAGGCGGAATCCCCTGGCGCGAAAAAGCTGATCAAGTTTCTGATCGACGACATGGCCGTGAAAAAGATCCGCTTTCCCGCCACGTCGGGCGTCGGCATCAAGCCGGTGTCGCGCGAAGGCACCGAGCGGCTGGTGCGCAAGGCGCTCCAGTACGCGATCGACAACGACCGCAAGTCGATGACGCTGGTGCACAAAGGCAATATCATGAAGTTCACCGAAGGCGGGTTCCGCGACTGGGGCTATGCGCTGGCGCAGAAGGAGTTCAGCGCCGTTCCCATCGACGGCGGCCCTTGGTGCAAATTCCGGAATCCGAAGACCGGGCGCGACATCGTCGTCAAGGACGTCATCGCCGACGCTTTCCTGCAGCAGATCCTGCTGCGCCCCGAGGACTACGACGTCATCGCGACGCTGAATCTCAATGGAGACTACATCTCCGATGCGCTGGCCGCGCAGGTCGGCGGGATCGGCATCGCGCCGGGCGCGAACATGTCGGATTCGGTCGCGATGTTCGAAGCCACGCACGGCACCGCGCCGAAGTACGCCGGCAAGGATTACGTCAATCCCGGCTCCGAAATACTCTCCGCCGAGATGATGCTCGTCCACATGGGCTGGCCCGAAGCCGCGGCGCTGATCGTGTCCAGCCTCGAGAAGGCGATCGCCGACAAGGTTGTGACATACGACTTTGCCCGTCTGATGCCCGGCTCGACGCAGGTGAGCTGCTCCGGATTCGGCAAGGCGATGATCGAGCGGATGTAGTGTCGCGAGTGCCCGGCGAGGGGCGCCCATGCGAAGCATGGGGGATGGACGGGGAATTGCGAGTCGACACGGAGGCCGGCTCGTGGTGTACCAATTGCGCGCGTCGGTGAAGGAGGCCGAGGGGCCGAGCGACCGTCTGGCGGGCCGTTGCGCAGCGGCTGTTGCACAAATCCAACGCCGCCGCTCCGGTGCGCCGCCGCGCTTGCTCGAGCACCTCGGCAGCGCGCCGGCCCGTCCCGCCTGCCACTCGGCGCGACCCGGTCCGAAGCGAACTCGCGCTCGGCCCGGCCGATCGTGGCTTCGCTGCTGCCGATCGGTGCGCACGATTGAACCAGTTGGCGGGTGGACTTGCCTTATGCGTGCTTCCGTCGAAGAATGGTAATCGTGGCGACTCGACTGAAAGGGCTGCGCATGGGCCAGGGCTCGCTGCCGGTGCCGGTTTCCGCGGCACGATGGTGCGTTCCCTTGAAAAAGCCGGTGCAGACATCAAACTAGTGACGGTTGCGACGCTTCGCTCGACTCGACGGCAGCGACGCCGCGCGGCGGGCGACGCGGGGCGGCCGCGTCGCCGGCGCGGCGCAGCGACGATCGGTGTCGCGCTGCGGAACCGGGGCTAGGCTCGTCGCAGGGCGTGCAGTGGCGATGCAAGAACGTGACGACAATGTCCTCGAGGTCGAGAAGACCCGGCTCAAACCCCCGCCGCTGTACAAGGTCATTCTGCTCAATGACGATTACACGCCGATGGACTTTGTCGTCGTCGTGTTGCAGACTGTGTTTGCGATGAACCGAGAGAAGGCGACCCAGGTGATGCTGCAGATTCACCGCGAAGGCATGGGAGTGTGCGGCACCTATACCCGCGAAGTGGCTGCGGCCAAGGTCGATCAGGTTCTGAGCATCGCACGCAGACATCAGCATCCGTTGCAGTGTACGATGGAGGAAACGTAGCGTTGGCGGCGGGATTGCGCCTAAGCGCTCTTGCCGAGATTGAGGCCGGAAAGAAACCATGATTGCGCAGGAACTCGAAGTCTCCCTTCACATGGCTTTTGTCGAAGCTCGGCAAAAGCAGCACGAGTTCATTACGGTCGAGCATCTGCTGCTCGCGATGCTCGACAACCCGTCCGCAGCCGAAGTCCTGAAAGCCTGCGGCGTCGACATCGAGGAGCTGCGAGGCGTCCTGACCGACTTCATCAACGAGCACACGCCGCGCCTGTCGCCGCATTCGGACGCGGATACGCAACCGACGCAGGGATTCCAGCGCGTGATCCAGCGCGCGATCCTGCACGTGCAATCGTCCGGCAAGAAGGAAGTCACCGGCGCGAACGTCCTGGTCGCCGTGTTCGGCGAGAAGGAATCGCACGCCGTCTACTTCCTCAACCAGCGAGGCGTGACCCGGTTGGACGTCGTCAACTACATCGCGCACGGCATTACCAAGACGCCGCAGAAGGGCCAGGAAAAGCAGGAGCCGGCCAAGGAAGATGCCGAGGGTGAGCAACAGCCGGCGGGCGCGCTCGACGCCTACACGGTCGACCTCAATCACCTGGCCAAAACCGGCAAGATCGACCCGCTGATCGGGCGCGAGTACGAGCTCGAGCGGGTCATTCAGGTGCTGTGCCGCCGGCGCAAGAACAATCCGCTTCTGGTCGGCGAAGCCGGCGTCGGCAAGACCGCGATCGCCGAGGGCCTCGCCCGGCGCATCAACGACGGCAACGTGCCGGAGATGCTGAAGGACTTCGTCGTCCATTCGCTCGACATGGGCGCACTGCTCGCCGGCACGAAATACCGCGGCGATTTCGAGCAGCGCCTGAAGGCGGTGCTGAAGCAGCTGACCGAAAATCCGAGGACGATCCTGTTCATCGACGAGATCCATACGATCATCGGCGCGGGCGCGGCTTCGGGCGGGACACTCGACGCGTCGAACCTGCTGAAGCCGGCGCTGTCGACCGGCGCGCTCAAGTGCATAGGCGCGACCACGTACAACGAATATCGCGTGATCTTCGAAAAGGACCACGCGCTGTCGCGTCGCTTCCAGAAGATCGACGTGCCCGAGCCGTCGATTGCCGAGACGATCGAGATCCTCAAGGGCCTGAAGACGCGCTTCGAGCAGCACCACGGCGTCAAATACGCACCGGCCGCACTGACGACCGCGGCCGAGCTCGCGGCGCGCTTCATCAACGACCGGCATCTGCCCGACAAGGCGATCGACGTGATCGACGAGGCCGGCGCCGCGCAGAAGATCCTGCCGAAATCCAAGCAGAAGAAGGTGATCAACAAGGGCGAGATCGAGGAGATCGTCGCCAAGATCGCGCGCATTCCGGCCAAGAGCGTGAGCTCCGACGATCGCAACGCGCTGAAGACGCTCGACCGCGACTTGAAGAACGTCGTCTTCGGCCAGAACCTGGCGATCGACGCGCTGGTCGCGGCGATCCGCATGGCGCGCTCGGGCCTGGGCAATCCGCGCAAGCCGATCGGCAATTTCCTGTTCTCGGGGCCGACCGGCGTCGGCAAGACCGAGGTGGCGCGCCAGCTCGCGTTCTGTCTCGGTGTCGAGCTGTTGCGCTTCGACATGTCCGAGTACATGGAGCGGCACGCGGTTTCGCGCCTGATCGGCGCGCCGCCCGGGTATATCGGATTCGATCAGGGCGGGCAGCTGACCGAGGCGATCACCAAGCATCCGTACAGCGTCCTGTTGATGGATGAAATCGAGAAAGCGCACCCGGACATCTTCAACATCCTGCTGCAGGTGATGGATCACGGCACGCTGACCGACAACAACGGCCGCAAGGCGGACTTCCGCAACGTCATCATCATCATGACCACCAACGCCGGCGCCGACGTGCTGTCGAAGAGCTCGATCGGCTTCACCAGCAACAAGCAGGCCGGCGACGAGATGGAATCGATCAAGCGCATGTTCACGCCGGAGTTCCGCAACCGGCTGGACGCGACGATTTCGTTCGCTTCGCTCGACCACGAGGTGATCCTGCGCGTCGTCGACAAGTTCCTGCTCGAGCTGGAGAATCAGCTGCACGAAAAGAAGGTCGAGCCCTCGTTCACGCCGCGGCTGCGCGAGTTCCTGGCGAAAAAGGGATTCGACCCGCAAATGGGCGCCAGACCGATGGCACGCCTGATACAGGACACGATCCGCAAGGCGCTCGCCGACGAGCTGCTGTTCGGCCGGCTGGTCAGCGGCGGCAAGGTGACGATCGACGTCGGCGACGAGGACAAGATCACGCTCGCGTTCGACGAATCCAAGGAAGCTGCACCGGTCGCTTGAGAACCCGCACTGGTGCGAACAGCGGGAGCCTGCGGGCTCCCGTTTGTTTTGCTCGTCGCACACGCGATTGAATTCGACACCGAAATCGGCGACGATGCAGCGATGAGGTCCGCGTGCCTGCCGCGCCTGTTCGTCGCTTTGTTGGGCGCGTGCGCGTGTCTGCCGGTCATCGCCGCAGAGACCGACGCCGGGCGCGATATCGCCGCCAATTGCGCGAGCTGCCATCACGGCGACCGCAGTACGCGGCGCCGCGATTCCCGATCTTGCCGGCATGGAAAAGGCAACGATCATCGAGCGTGTGCGGGAGTTTCGCGACGGCAGGCGCCCCTCGACGATCATGCGGCAGCTCGCCAACGGCTATTCCGACGCGCAGATCGAAGCCGCGGCTTCGTACCTGGCGGCGCAGAAGCGGTGACTGCCGTTCGCGGACTTCCCCGCCGTCGCTTTCTCGGGGCCGGCGCCGCGATGCTGCTCGCGCGGACACTCGGCGCCTGCGCCAATGCGGCGCCCGCGAGCGCGCCGAAAGTCGTCGTCGTCGGCGGCGGCTACGGCGGCGCGACGGCGGCCCGCTATCTGCGCCTGTGGAGCGGCGGCACGATAGACGTCACGCTGGTCGAGCGCGACGCCGCGTTCGTTTCGTGTCCGTTGTCCAACCTGGTGATCGGCGGCAGCAGGCAGCTGGCCGACATCACCATCGGCTACGGCGGCCTGGAAAAACTCGGTGTGCGCAGAATCCGCGGCGACGCGATCGCGATCGACGCGTCGGCGCGCACCGTCGGCTCTGGCGCAGGGCGAGACCCTTCCCTACGACCGCCTGATCCTCGCGCCCGGCGTCGACTTCGTCTACGACGGCATTCCGGGGCTGAGGAGCCCCGCCGCGCAGGCGCTCGTGCCGCATGCGTGGAAGGCGGGACCGCAAACGGTCGCGCTGCGAGCGCGACTCGAAGCGATGCGCGACGGCGGCGTGTTCGCGATTCACGTGCCGAGGGCGCCCTACCGATGTCCTCCGGGGCCGTACGAGCGCGCCTGCCAGGCCGCCAATTATTTCTTGCGGCAGAAGCCGAAGTCGAAGGTGATCATTCTCGACGCCAACGAGGAAGTGCAGTCGAAAAAGGCGCTGTTCACCGCGGCGTGGAGCGGCCGCTATCGCGGCTATGTCGAATACCGGCCGAACAGCGAGCTGGTCGACGTCGATCCGGCGGGCTCGACGATCAAGCTCGATTTCGACGAAGTGCGCGCCGATGTGATCAATGTGATTCCGCCGCAGCGCGCGGGCGCGATCGCACGCCAGCTGGGCATCGCCAATGCCAACGGCAGCTTCTGCCAGGTCGATTTCCTTTCCTACGAGTCGACGGCGCAGAAGTACATTCACGTGCTCGGGGACGCGATCCAGACCGCGCCGCTGATGCCGAAGTCGGGGCACATGGCCAATCAGCACGGAAAAGTGTGCGCGGCCGCGGTCGTTGCGCTGCTTCGAGGGCAAGGAAGTCAATCCGTCGCCGCTGATCGCCAACGCCTGCTACAGCTATATCGATGACAAGGAGGTCGCGCACATCGCGTCGGTGCATGCCTACGACCGCGCGCAGAAAACAATGCTGGTCGTGCCAGGCAGCGGCAGGCCTGTCGTCCGCGCCGAGCGTCGAGGAGGCGGTTTATGCCGAGGCTTGGGCGCGCAACATCTGGTTCGACATGCTGGGCTGAGTCGCATGACGTGTCGCGCCGCGGCTCGCCTCGCTGAGCACCTCGATTCGCATCGATCGGTCCGCCGAGCAAGCGCGCGATCCAGGCGGACGGCTGGAGCGGCGTGCGCCGAGCCGATCCGTCTGCTGTTGTTCATGCTGACGCTCGCCGTGCGCGATCGTCGGCAACGTCGCCGCGGCGGCGGACGAGAAGTATCCGGAGCGGCCGATCCGTCTGATCGATCCGTACGGCGCCGGCGGAGCGAATGATCTGTTCGGCCAGGATCGTGGGCGCGAGACTGGCCGAGGCGCTGGGACAACCGGTGATCATCGAGAATCGCGGCGGCGCGGGCGGCAACATCGGTACCGAGTACGTCGCGAAGGCCAAGCCCGACGGCTATACGCTACTGATCGGCTCGAATGGAAACAACACGATCAATCCGGCACTTTATCCGTCGTTACCGTTCGATCCGGCGCACGCATTTGCGGCGATCACGAAGCTCGCGACGGTCCCGGTCGTCCTAGTAGCTTCGCCGGCGCTGCCAGCCGCGAACCTTGGCGAGGTGATCCAATTGGCGAAAAGCCAGACTGGAAAGCTCGCCTACGCAAGTCCCGGCATCGGCTCGACCGCGCACCTGACGGCGGCGCTGCTCGCATCCCGCGCCGGCATCGAATTGCTACACGTGCCCTACAAGGGCGGCGGAGCGGCGATCGGCGGCGTGCTGACCGGTGACGTGCCGTTGGCATTCGTCGTGGTCAGCACGGCTCAGGCGCTGGCGCAGGCGGGCCGGGTACGGGCGATTGCGGTCACCAGCATCGCGCGGAGCTCGGCGATGCCGGATGTACCGACAGTCGCCGAGTCGGGCCTTCCCGGATTTGACGTCGCGTCCTGGTACGGCCTGCTCGCGCCGGCGGGAACACCGCCGGACATCATTGCGCGACTGCACGCGGAAACGACACGTATCCTCCAGCAACCGGATGTGCAGCAGCAGTTCCTCACGATGGGCGCGGCGCCGGTCGGGCAATACGCCCGACGCGTTCGATGCCGAAATCCGCGCCGATCTGGCGCGCTGGGCGGCCGTGGTGAAGGCGGCAGGCATCCGTGTGGAATGAGCGGCCGCGCCGATGCGCACGGGGCGGTTCGGCGCGACCGGTCGAGCCCCGGCACGCATCATGACGATCAGCGTGCTGCTGGCTGCGACGGCCACCCAGTACATCGGAACGGCGCGCATCCCGCGGCGCTCTCGCCGCTAACGGTTTCGAGGTCAGCCTGCTGGCGCCGCGCGGGACGCTCGCCGAGAAAAGCCGCCACGTCAGCAAGATCGAGTATTTGCCCGACAGCACGACGCCGCGGCAATGGGTTCAAGCGTTCGCCGCGACGGTTGACGCGATATCGCCGCGCCTCGTGCTGTCGTGCGATGACACGGCGCAGCGATTGCTACAGGCAGTCGCGCTCTCACCGCCGGACGATATGCCGCCGACGCAGCGCTTGCGCCTCGCCGACCTGGTGCGGACCTCGCTGGTGCGCCTGAACATTACCGGGTCAGCGTCGACAAGACGCTGCTGCCGGCTGCAGCCAGCGAGCTCGGCGTGCGCGTGCCCCCATATACGGTCGTCGCCGAGCTGGAGGAGCTGGAGGATTTCGCCGCTACCCACGGATTTCCCATCGTGCTCAAGCGGGCCTTCGGCGCGGCCGGGGAATGGGTGGAGATCGTGGCCGATCGGCGTCAGCTTGCGGCGGCATACACGAAGTTCATTTCGGCCGTGACCCTGGAGCTCGGCGACGTTGCGCCGCGCACCTTGCTCGCGCAGGCCCATGTTGCCGGCATGATCCGTAACCAGGGTGTGGCCGCGTGGCAGGGGCGGATGCTCGCCGGATTCGTACGCGAGAAGATGATTGCGCATCCGCACCCGATGGGACCGTCGACCGTCAATCGCTATTTTCACTCATGCGAGACACACGACTTCGCCGAGAGACTGGTGCGCGGATTCGGGATGAGCGGAATGTTTGGCATCGAGTTTATCGCTGATCGCGAAACCGGCGTCGCGTACCTTCTGGAGATCAACCGGAGGATCACGCCGGGTTCGCCGACAGGCGCCCTGGTCGACGTCGATTTGTGCGCCGCGCTCCGCGCCGCGATCGACGACGTTCCGAACCCGTCGCGATGCCGGCTCGATGATGGCGAAGAGCACGTGATCGCGCACTTTCCGCAGGAATGGCTGCGTGATCCGGCCAGCGCCTACCTGCGTACGTGTCGCGTCGACGCGCCGTGGAATGACCCGGGGCTCTTCAGGGCGATGGCGGCGCTGCGTCCGGCGTAGTAAAGCATCGAGCTGCAGGCAGGGCGCGTCCGGCCGTGGCCAGAGCCTGGGCTCCGTTGGATCCGGAAGAGATTTCCATGGAGTGGACAGCGGATGCACTCGCTGAGGCGGCGCGACGGAAGACGGGGGTGTGCGAAATCAATGACATCTATGCTAGCCGAGGGCCGTGGCAGGACTCCGATTAGTGCGGCGCAGCAACAAGCGAGGCAAATTGCGGGCTTTTTCTTCCATAGTGCGGAATCGATTTTTAACACCATGATTAATTGTAATATTTATCATACTGCAGTGCGCAAAATGTACTTGTAATTGCCCCGGAGCCTTTGCTAACGTCGTCCGAAACCACGGCCGCTTGCCGCCTCGATACCGGCCGTGCGCAGGGCTTCGTTTACGACGATGGGAGCAGCGATGAACTACGATCTCGAAGCGGCAAGACTCAAGAAGGACTGGGCGGAAAATCCGCGCTGGAAAGGGATCACCCGCGGCTACGCCGCCGAAGATGTCGTGCGCCTGCGCGGCTCGATTCACATCGAGCACACGCTCGCTCAGCGCGGCGCCGAAAAGCTCTGGAGGCTCGTCAACGAGGAGCCGTTCGTCAACACGCTGGGTGCGATGAGCGGCAACCAGGCGATGCAACAGGTGAAGGCGGGCCTCAAGGCCATTTACCTGTCGGGCTGGCAGGTCGCGGCCGACGCCAACGTCGCGGGCGAGATGTACCCGGACCAGTCGTTGTACCCGGTCAATTCGGTCCCTGCAGTCGTGCGCCGGATCAATGCGACGCTGACCCGCGCCGATCAGATCCAGCAGATGGAAGGCACCGGCGACATCGACTATTTCGCGCCGATCGTCGCCGACGCCGAAGCCGGTTTCGGCGGCGTGCTCAATGCCTTCGAGCTGATGAAGGCGATGATAGATGCGGGCGCCGCGGGCGTGCATTTCGAAGACCAGCTCGCGTCGGTCAAGAAGTGCGGTCATATGGGCGGCAAGGTGCTGGTGCCGACGCGCGAAGCGGTCGAAAAGCTCGTCGCCGCGCGGCTCGCCGCCGATTGCATGGGCGTGCCGACACTGATACTGGCGCGAACCGATGCGGAAGCCGCCGACATGGTGACGTCGGACATCGACGAAAACGACCGGCCGTTCTGCACCGGCGAGCGCACGGTCGAAGGCTTCTACAAGACTCGCAACGGTCTGGACCAGGCCGTATCGCGCGGGCTCGCATACGCGCCCTACTCGGACTTGCTCTGGTGCGAGACCGGCAAGCCCGATCTCGAGTTCGCGAAGGCGTTCGCCGACGGCATTCATGCCCGCTTCCCGGGCAAGATGCTGGCGTACAACTGCTCGCCCTCGTTCAACTGGAAAAAGAATCTCGACGACGCGACCGTTGCGCGCTTCCAGCGCGAGCTCGGCGCGATGGGTTACAAGTTCCAGTTCATCACCCTGGCAGGATTCCACAGCCTCAACTATTCGATGTTCCATCTGGCTCACGGTTATGCGCGCAACCAGATGAGCGCGTTCGTCGAACTGCAGGAAGCGGAATTCGCCGCGGTCGCGAAAGGGTTCACCGCGGTCAAGCACCAGCGCGAGGTGGGCACAGGCTACTTCGACGCGGTCACGCAGACGATCCAGGGCGGCAAGTCGTCGACGACTGCGCTGAAGGGCTCGACCGAAGACGAGCAGTTCTTCGACCGGCCGAAGACCGAATTGTCGGTGGCGAACGGGTAGCGACTGCGGGCCGCGTAGCGCCGGCCCGACGCCGTCACAAGCCGCGCGCCCGAACGGCAGACGGCGCGGGCCAAGCGGCTGGCCCGCGCCGTTTTGTTTTATATTGGCGCGATGGCCGATCCGAAGCTGCGACTGTTCTTCGCGCTGTGGCCCGATCCGCAAACCCGAGCCTCGCTCGCCGCGCTGGCGCAGCGCGTGGCAGTCGAGACCGGCGGCCGCGCGACGACGCCGGACAATGTCCATCTGACGCTGGCGTTTCTCGGCGCCCAGCCGCGCGATAGCGCGACCGAGCTCATCGCGCGGGCAGGCGCGATCGACGCGTCACCCTTCGTACTGACTCTCGACCACATCGATTGCTGGCGCAAGAACGCCATTGCCTGGCTGGGCGCGAGCGAGATTCCGCCTGCGCTCGCTTCGTTGCGCGAGGCTTTGCTCGCCTCGCTCGCCCCGCTGCACATCGCCGACGAAGCGCGTCCGTTCGCCGTGCACGTCACGCTGGCGCGCAAGGTCACGGGCTTGCTGCGCCGCCGTCTTGCCCGCGCCGATCGCCTGGCCGGTCGACGGATTGGCGCTGGTCGCCTCGGACACGGGAAGCGATGGTCCGGTCTATCGCGTGCTCTCCAGCCTGCCGCTCGTTCGGCGGCGCTGATCGCGACGGATTAGCTGCCGCGCGCGACCGGACGCGTCGGATCGGCGACCCACTCGCTCCACGAACCCGGATAAAGCCGCGAGCCGGGCAGTCCGGCGACCTCCATCGCCAGCAGGTTGTGGCACGCCGTCACGCCCGAGCCGCACTGATGCACGACCGACGACAAAGGCGCGCCCCCCAGTTGCGCTTCGAATTCGGCGCGCAGCAGCTCGGCCGGCTTGAATGTTTGCTGCGGCGTCAGGTTCGCGCCGTAAGGCCGATTGATCGCGCCAGGAATGTGGCCGGCAACCGGATCGAGCGGCTCGATATCTCCGCGAAAACGCTCCGGAGCGCGCGCGTCGATGATCGTCAGCGGGCTCGACGAGTGATTGCTCAAGTTCCGCAGGATATCGGCGCTGGAGATGACCGGCCGCGGCGTCATCGCGACGAACCGGGCCGGTCGCATGCTCGGCGGATCGGCCGTCGTCGGCCGCCCTTCGGCGATCCATTTGTCGATCCCGCCGTCCAGCACCGCAGCCGCATCGTGGCCGAGCCAGTGCAGCAGCCACCACAGGCGAGATGCCCACATGCCGTTGTTCTGATCGTAGGCGACGACCTGCTTGGACGCATCGATGCCGGCTCGACTCAAGCTTCCGGACAATGCGGCGACATCCGGCAGCGGATGGCGGCCGTTGCTTCCGGTTTGCTCGCCGGACAGGTCGCGATCCATGTGCATGAAGCGCGCGCCGGGCAGATGCGAGGCGCCGTAAGCGCGCTGACCCGCCTCGACGTCGCTCAAGTTGTGACGGCAATCGACGAGCACCAGCGCAGGATCGGCCAGCTGCCGCGCAAGCTCGTCGGTCGAGATCAGCCCCGTATACATCGCCGCGTTGTCAGAACAGTTTGCCGCCGATCGGCCAGACCTCGAGCGGCCCCAGCTTCAGCGCCTCGAGCGCAGGCTGCAGGCTGGCACGATCGCCAACCGCGATCACGACCATCGACGCCGGATCGAAATAACGCCGCGCCAGCGGCGGCAGATCGGCGGCGCCGACCTTGGTCAATTGCGACGGCAGCTGGCGGAAGTAGTCGAGCGGAAGTGCGTAGGCGAACAATTCGCCGAACGAGCTTCCGGTGGCACCGTTCGTTTCGAACATCGCCGGCAGCGACCGGGTCAGCGAGCCGCGCGCGCGCTGCAGCTCCTCCGGCGTCAGCGGCGCTGCGCCCGCGCGCCTGAGCTGGGTGAGAATTTCCCGGATCGCCGGCACCGCGACGTCGCTTTTCACCGCGGTGCGCACGACGAACGGGCCTGGGCGGCGTCCGTATTCGAAGCGCGAGCCGATGCCGTAGGTGTAGCCCTTTTCTTCGCGCAGATCGAGATTGAGCCGGCTGGTGAAGCCGCCGCCGATGGCCTCGTTCAGCACCTGCAGCGCCGGGAAATCGGGCGTCGTCCGCACGGTGCTGATCCGGCCGATTCGCAGCTCGGCCTGCGGAGCGCTCGGCTTGTCGACGATCACGACGCGCGCGACGGTGCCCGCCGCCGGCGTTTCCGGCTTCGGTGCCGCCGCAATCGGCGCGGCTGCCCATGACGCCCACAAGCGCTCGGCCAGCTGGCGCAGCTCCGCGGCGTCGATGGCGCCGACGACGATCAATGCCGCATTGTCGGGCCGGAACCACCGCCGCCAGAAGTCGCGCAAATCGGCCTCGCCGATGCGCTGCATCGATTCTTCGGTGCCCAGGTTGCTGCGTCCGTACGGATGATCGGTCCCGTAAAGCGCGCGCCGAAAACGCCACTTCCGCGAGGGTGCCGGCATCTTCGCGCGCCTCGACGATCGCCGACAGGTGCGCCTTGCGCTGCCGCTCGACTTCCTCCGCCGGAAACGTCGGATGCTGAGCGATGTCGGCGACCAGGCCCAGCGCCGCGGGGAAATTGCGCGCCAGCGCGTCGATCCGCAGCAAGGTCGCGTCGCGTCGGGTGTGGGCCGAGTAGCCCGCGCCGAGTTGCTCGATTTCCTGCGCGATCTGGACGGCGTTGCGCGTCGTCGTGCCTTCCTCGAGCATCCCGGCAGCGAAATCCGCTGCGCCGGGTAGCGCCGGGTCATTGGCACCCAGGCCGGCGTTCACGACGAGCTGCGCGGTGACGATCGGAAGCGCCGAGCGCTGCAGATGCAGCACCGTCAGCCCGTTGGCGAGCTTGAACGACTGCGGTGCGGGCAAGGTCGGAACCGGCGCCGGACCGGCAGCCGGCGGCTTGCGGCGCCACGACTCGTCGGCGTTGATCGACTCGGTCGCGCGCGACCGGGGCGGCGGCGTTACTGACGGTTCGGGGTCCAGTTTCTTGTCGCCGCGAACGGCGAAGACGACCACCCGCGCGTCCTTGGACAAATGGGCGCGCACCGCGCGCTGCACCGAAGCGGTCGTGACCGCGGCATAACGTGCGATGTCCTTCGGCAGATAACCGGGGTCGCCGGTGTACTGGTTGTACATGTTCAGCGTGTCGGCGCGCCCGACGACCTTCTGCAAACCCTGATACGTCGAACGCTCGATCTGGTTGCGGGCGCGCTCGACTTCCGCTTCGGTCGGCCCTTCGGCGACGAAGCGGTCGAGCTCGACGTCGATCGCGGCCTGCAACTCCGCCGCCGTATGCCCGGGTCGGGCGAATGCCTGCACGTCGAATATCGACGTCAGCGCATAGGCGTCCTGTGCGGCGCTGACTTCCTGCGCAAGCTGCAGTTCGTAGACAAGGCGCTTGTACAGCCGGCTCGACTTGCCGCCTGCGAGGATGTGCGCCGCGACACCGAGCTCGGCATCGTCGGGCTTGAAGCGCGGCGGCGTCAGCCATGCCAGGTCGACCCGCTCGAGCTCGATCCGGTCGGTGACCGTCTCGCGGCGCTCGCCCACAATCGGCGGGGCGACGATCGCCGGCCGGGCCACGTCGGGCCCGCGCCGGAACGAGCCGAAATACTTGGTTGACCAGGCGCTTCGCCGTCTCGGCATCGAAATCGCCGACGATGGTCAGTGTCGCATTGTTCGGCCGGTAATAGCGCTTGAAAAAGTCGCGCACATCGGCGAGGCGCGCGGCCTGGATGTCGGCATGCGAGCCCATGATGTAAGGGCGGTAAGGATGGCCGACGGGAAAGAGGCTCCGGAACACCGCTTCGTCGACGATGCCGTAAGGCTGGTTTTCGATGCGCTCGCGACGCTCGTTGCGAACGACGTCCTGCTGGTTCGACAACGCCTTCTGATCGAGCGAATCGAGCAGGTAGCCCATCCGGTCGGCGTGTGTCCAGAGTGCCAACTCGAGCTGGTTGGAAGGCAGCGTGTCGTAGTAGTTGGTGCGATCGAACGAGGTCGATGCATTCGAGTCCGACGCGCCGGCGGCTTCGAGCAGCTTGTCGGCGAGGCCCCGCGGCACGTGCTTGCTGCCGGTGAACATCATATGTTCGAACAGGTGAGCGAAGCCGGTGCGGGTCGGCTCCTCGTTCGCCGCGCCGACGTGGTACCAGATGTCGACGGTGACCAGGGGCAGCGTGCGATCCTGCGAAAGAATGACTTCCAGGCCGTTCGGAAGCTGGTATTTTTCGTACGGAATCGTCGGCGCGGGTTCCAGCGCCGCGAGCGGAGCGCTCAGCATCGATGCGAGTCCGGCGAGGCAGATGAGTTTGAACATCGGTTACCTCGCAGACGGGTGCCGCCCGGTTCCGGACGGCACGGGTTGAGGAAAAGTCGAGCGGAGCTTCGCATCGGCGGAGCAGCCGCGCCGCGGCGGCGGCGCCCGTCGCGCCGCCCTGACGGCGGTATCAGATATTCGGCCCGAGCTCGCGCCGCAGGAACTCGTGGAAATGCTGCATTCCGTCTTCCATCGGCGACTGGTAGGGGCCGACCTCGCTGCGCCCGGCCTTGTACAGTGCGCGACGGCCGGCATCCATGCGCTCGGCGATCTCGTCGTCCTCGGCGGCCGTCTCCATGTAGGCGGCCTGCTCGGCCTCGACGAACTCGCGCTCGAACAGCGCAATGTCTTCCGGGTAGTAGAACTCGACCATGTTGGTCGTCCGGTCGACGCCGCGCGGAATCAGCGTGCTGATGATCAGCACGTGCGCATACCATTCGATCATGATGTTCGGAAAGATCGTCAGCCAGATCGCGCCGTGCGCGGGCACTTCGCCGCGGTAGTAGTCGAGAACCGCCTTGTGCCAGCGCTGGTAGCTCTTCGTGCCCGGCTTCGCCAGCGCGTTGTTGACGCCGACCGTCTGCAGCGAATAGCGCTCGCCGAACTGCCAGTCGAGATCCTCGCAGGTCACGAACCTGCCCAGCCCTGGATGGAAAGGCTCGACGTGGTAGTCCTCGAGATAGACCTCGATGAACGTCTTCCAGTTGTAGTTGCATTCCTTCGTTTCAATCCGGTCGAGCATGTAGCCTGAGAAGTCGAGCGAGCTCGCGGCGCGCATCCCGGCCAGGTCGGATCCGACGTCCCGCGGGCCGTCGAACAGCAGACCGTTCCAGCGCTTCAGCGGCGTGCTGTGCAGCCTGGCGCAGGGTTGCTCGGCGAAATGCGGTGCGCCGAGCAGCTTGCCGGTAAGGTCATACGTCCAGCGGTGGATCGGACACACGATGTTCGGCACCGATCCGCGGCCGTCGAACATGATCGCCTGCCGATGCCGGCAGATGTTCGACAAAAGCTCGACACCGCCGTCGTTGCGCACCAGCATCTGCGCATTGTCGCGCCAGGCGAGCGTTTGATAGTCGCCGGGATTCGGGACCATCAGCTCGTGCCCCACGTAACCCGGTCCGCGCGCGAACAGCAGATCCTGCTCGGCGGCGAGGACACTCGGATCGCAATAAGAAGAGACGGGCAGCTGCGACGTAGCCGAAGCAATGTGCAGCAGCCGATCCGCAGTAGCGAGATTCGACATCAGCCTACCCTTTTTCGTGAACCGCCAACCCAACAAACAATATAAGAGGCGAGAATCCGCCCCCCAACCGCTTTGCTAAGTCAGCCCGCTACGAAAGGATTCGTATCAAGGCTGCGTCGTCAAATGAACTGTGAATTATAGCGAGATTGCCTGGTCCGGGCAAACTCGGTTCGCAACCGAACGCATGCGTTTCACCGATAACCCAAATCGGGTATTCTTGAGCACCTTTCAAGAGAGCGCGCCGCATTTCCTTCATTGCGCCGCTCATCCGATCCGATGTCCAAGTCCTTGTCTGAGACCGCCGCGGCGCCGCCGAGTTTCGAGGCCGCGATGGCCGAGCTCGAAAATATCGTCGCGACGATGGAAGGCGGCCAGCTGCCGCTCGCCGATTCGCTGGCTGCGTACAAGCGCGGGGCGGAATTGCTGCAATACTGCCAGGCGGCCCTGAAGGACGCGCAGCAGCAGGTCCAGGTGCTCGAGCGTGGCGTTCTCAAGGCTTTCGCGCCGGACGCGTCGGCGCCTCCCGCGGACGATGAACCCTGATCTTGCGTGGGAAGTCTGGTCGCGCGAGCGCAGCCGCCGCATCGAGAGCGTGCTCGATCGGGCGCTGGCCGGCGCCGACGGCTCGCCGCGCCGCCTGCACGACGCGATGCGCTATGCCGCCCTGGGCGGCGGCAAGCGGGTGCGGGCCCTGCTTGCCTACGCCGGCGGCGAGCTGGCCGGCGCCGACCCGGATGACGTCGACGGCGCGGCCGCGGCGGTCGAGCTGATTCACGCCTACTCGCTGGTGCACGACGATCTGCCCTGCATGGACGACGACGTCCTGCGCCGCGGCAAGCCGTCCTGTCACGTTGCGTTCGGCGAGGCAATCGCGCTGCTGGCCGGCGACGCGCTGCAGAGTCTGGCCTTCGAGGTGCTGGCCCGCACGCCGGCGCGCGAACCTGCCGCGCAGATCGCGCTGCTCGCGCAGGCGTCCGGCGTATCGGGCATGGCGGGCGGCCAGGCGATCGATCTCAGCCACGGCCGGCGAAACGCTTGCACTGAATGAACTCGAGCGCATGCACGCACTCAAAACTGGTGCGCTTATCCGGGCGGCGGTTCGCCTCGGCGCCGGCTGTGGCCGGCCGATGAGTGTCGACGAGAACGACGCACTCGACCGTTACGCGTCGGCCATCGGGCTCGGCTTTCAGATTGTCGACGACGTACTCGATGTCGAAGGCACGGCGTCGAGCCTGGGCAAGACCGCGGGCAAGGACGCGATGCAGCGAAAGACGACCTACGCTTCGCTGCTGGGTCCGTCCGCCGCCAGGGAGCGCATCGAGGCGCTGCGCGCCGACGCACGTGCAGCTCTCGGCGGCTTTGCAACGGCGCGGCGGCTGATCGAGCTCGGCGACTGGGTCGCCTCACGCAACCACTGATGCACCCATTGATGTTTGCGATGACTATCCGTTGGCGACGCCCGGCCCGTGAGCATGTATCGCGATCCGGCATCGGCCGTTGATGCTGCTCGACTCGATCGATAGCCCCGCCGACCTGCGCAAGCTCGACGCCAGCCAGTTGCCGGCGCTTGCCGCGCGAATTGCGCGACTTTCTGCTGCAATCGGTGAGCCGCAGCGGCGGGCATCTGTCCTCCAATCTCGGCACCGTCGAGCTGACCCTGGCGCTGCACTACGTCTACGACACGCCGCACGATCGCCTGGTGTGGGACGTCGGGCACCAGACGTATGCGCACAAGGTTTTGACCGGGCGGCGCGGCAGCATGGGCGGCCTGCGGCAATGGGGCGGCATCGCCGGGTTCCCGCGCCGCGACGAAAGCGAGTACGACACGTTCGGCACCGCGCACTCGTCGACCTCGATCTCGGCGGCGCTGGGCATGGCCGTCGCGGCCGGGCAAAAGGGCGAGCAGCGCAAGATCGTCGCGGTGATCGGTGACGGCGCGATGAGCGCCGGCATGGCGTTCGAAGCCTTGAACAATGCCGGCGCGGCCAATGCCGACCTGCTGGTGATCCTCAACGACAACGACATGTCGATCTCGGAGCCGGTCGGTGCGCTGAACAGCTATCTCGCCCGCCTGCTGTCGGGACGCATCTATAACTACGTGCGCCGCGGCGGCAAGGAGATGCTGGCCAGGGTGCCGCCGGTGCAGGCGCTGGCGCGGCGCTGGGAGGAGCACATGAAGGGAATGGTGCTCCCCGGCACGCTGTTCGAGGAGTTCGGCTTCAATTACATCGGCCCGATCGACGGGCACGATATCGAGACGCTGCGCAAGACGCTGACCAACGTCCGGCAGTTGACGGGACCGCAGTTGTTGCACGTGGTCACGCGCAAAGGACAAGGCTATCCGAAGGCGGAAGCCGATCCGATCCTCTATCACGGCGTCACACGCTTCGACCCGGAGATTGGCATCATCGCCAAGCCGCCGGGCAAGCCGACCTACACGCAGGTATTCGGCGACTGGATCTGCGACATGGCATCGCGCGACCCGCGACTGGTCGGCATCACGCCCGCAATGCGTGAGGGATCGGGTCTGGTGCGCTTTTCGCAGGAGCATGCCGGCCGCTATTTCGACGTCGGCATTGCCGAGCAGCACGCGGTGACGTTCGCAGCGGGACTCGCCTGCGAAGGCATGAAGCCCGTGGTCGCGATTTACTCGACGTTCCTGCAGCGGGCCTACGACCAGCTGATCCACGACGTTGCGCTGCAAAACCTGCCGGTGATGTTCGCCATCGATCGCGCCGGGCTGGTCGGCGCCGATGGTCCGACGCATGCCGGCAGCTTCGACTTCTGCTATCTGCGCTGCCTGCCGAATATGACGGTGATGGCGCCCGCCGACGAGGGCGAATGCCGCAACATGCTCTACACGGCGTATACGCTGGACACGCCGAGCGCCGTGCGTTACCCGCGAGGCGCCGGGCCAGGCGTCGCGGTCGACAAGGAAATGCGCGCGCTGCCCATCGGCAAGGGCGAGTTGCGCCGCGAGGCCGGGCGGCGGACGCAACGCATCGCGCTGCTCGCGTTCGGCAGCATGCTCGGACCGGCGCTCGCCGTGGCCGAGCAAATCGACGCGACCGTCGCCAATATGCGCTTCGTCAAGCCGCTGGACGTCGAGCTTTGTGTGGCGCTTGCGCGGACCCACGAGAGCCTGGTGACTGTCGAGGAAAACGTTGTCGCCGGCGGTGCGGGGAGCGCCGTCGCCGAAGCGCTCGCGGCGCGCGGCATCGCGGTGCCGCTGTTGCAACTCGGGCTGCCCGATGCCTTCATCGATCAGGGCGACCCCGCATCGCAGCTCGCGCATTGCGGTCTCGACGCCAAGGGCATCGCTGCATCGATCGCGGCCCGCTTCGGCTCGCCGTCCGGTCAAAGCCGGGACGTTGGTGTCGCGGGCGCCGGCGATCGTCCGGACGCTGCTGTGAGACAATAACCGGCTGGTCGCTACGCGCCTCGCTCCACGCAGAACCGCTGCAATGAATCGTCCCGAAACGCCGTTGATACCGGACGTCCAGTCGCATCCCGACGCGCGGAAGCTGCCGATCGACCGCGTCGGCATCCGAAATCTGCGCTACCCGATTCGCTTTGTCGACGGGAACGACCCGCCGCAATCGACGATCGCCGTTTGCAGCGCCTATGTCGCGCTGCCGGCGGATCGCAAGGGCACGCACATGTCGCGCCTGGTCGCGGCGATCGACGAGCTCGCCGAGCCGCTGTCGCTTGCGACGTTTCCGGACTTCCTCGATGCTTGCTGGTCCGGCTGGAAGCGGAGGCTGGCCGAGTCGACATCGCATTTCCGTGGTTCATGCGCAAGAGCGCCCCGGTGACCGGCGCGCAAAGCATGATGGACTACGAAGTGAGACTGGTCGCCGACGCGGCGCCGGGCAAGCGTTCGGTCGAGGCGACGATCGTTGTGCCGGTGATGAGCCTGTGCCCGAGCTCCAAGGCGATTTCCGACTACGGCGCGCACAACCAGCGGTCTCATCTGACGCTGACAGTGCGGCCGAGACCGGGCGCCGCGATCACGCTGGCGGAGCTGATCGTGATGGCCGAAGCCGAAGCATCATGCGAGCTTTATGGTCTGCTCAAGCGCGCCGACGAGAAATTCGTCACCGAGCGCGCCTACGAGCGCCCACGTTTCGTCGAGGATCTCGTTCGAGGCATCGCCGCGCGGCTGGTCGACGACGCGCGGCTTCTGCGGCTTCAGCATCGCCGCGGAAAATTTCGAGTCGATACACAATCATTCGGCGTACGCCGAAATCGTTCGCGGCTGAAGCGTCGTCCGGAAGCCGGCGCGACGCGGCGAACAGGGAAGTCGTTTCTCGCGAGCGGCGCGGTCGCTAGTGCGAGGCGTAGCTGACCTGGGTTTCCGCCGGTTCGACCTCGGCAGCGGTTCCCATCCCTACCAGCTTGCCATTCGCAAACGACAGTCGGCTGGTCCCGCCCGTCCTCCGGCGATAGATCCACTCCTCGTACCAGACGCGGTTCGCCTTGCTGCGTGTGATCGCGCTGGGCCTGCCCCAAGCCGCCAGATTCAGCACCTCATCGTCGGACATGCCGATCGCGATGCTCGTGCGCCAGAAGACGCGCTTCGAATTGGGCGAATTGGCCCCCCGCTCTCGCTTCGCAGGCGGCGCAATGGGCGCCTCGGCGCGCGGGGCGGACTCGGCGGGCACGTTGCCCAGGCTGGCTATCACTACGTCGCCCGCGCCGGAAGCGCAAGGCGTCGACTGGTAGGCGACGCCGTCGGGCGCCAGGCACTTGTGGATAGCTTGCGCGTGTCCGGCCAGCGGATACGCGATGCCGCAGAAGCTCAGGCACAGGACCAGGACACGCATGATGCCACCCGCAAGGACGATGACGGTGCACAGCGTGCTCGCCGGGTCCTGGCCCCGCCATCAGCGGCGGTCTGATCTTGTTGTAGGAATCCTGTCCGTCAGTGGGACTTTTCGACCGCCACCCAGCCGCCGCGCCGTTGCGACTCGACGCAGGCCTCGATGAACGCCATCGTGTGCGCGCCTTCCTCGATCCGCGGGTAGGGCGCGTCGGGACTCGCTTCGCCCAGCGCGCGCGCCATGCGTTCCTGCGCCACCTCGCGGTAGATATTGGCAAAGGCCTCCCGCAAGCCTTCCGGATGGCCGCGCGGCGCGCGGCCCAGGGCGGTGATTTGCGGCGGCAGGCCGGGGTCGCCGCGGCCGATCATGCGCGCGGGCTCACCCTGCAGCGCCACGCGCAGGTAGCTCAAGTCGCGATGCGACCAGTCGAGCATCCCCTTTTCCCCATAGATGCGAAGGCGGATGTCGTTCTCGCCGCCGGCAGCGGCCTGGGTCACCGTCAGCGTGCCGCGCGCGCCGCCTTCGAACTCCATCAGCGCCGACGTGTAATCGACGACCTTGCGGCCGGGCACCAGCGCGCGGGCGTCCGCGGCGACGCGCGCGATCTCGAGGCCGGACGTGAAGCAGGCCAGATGCTGCGCATGGCAGCCGATTGCGCTCATCACCAGCGAGAGACCGCTGCGCTGCGGGTCGAGGATCCAGGCGAGCCGGTTGCTCGATGGACCATCCTCGAGGCGCGTCGCCAATCCGCTCTGAATGTATTCGACCTGGACCAGGCGCAGCGCGCCGAGCGCGCCTTCGCGGACCAGATGCCGGGCATAGCGGGTCATCGGATACGCGGAATAACCGTGGGCGATCGCGTAGATCCTGCCGTTCTTCCGGGCGCGCGCGACCAGGTCGCGCGCCTCACCCGCGTCGTGCGTCACCGGCTTGTCGCCGACGACGTCGAGTCCCGCGTCGAGCGCGGCCGCCGCATACGGGTAGTGCGTGTCGTTCGGGGTCATGATCGCGACCGCTTCGGCGCCGTCCGGACGCTGCTTTTCGCGGTCGAGCAGCTCGGCGAGGTCGCCATAGCTGCGTGCGGCGTCGAAGCCCATGGCGACGCCGCCGGTCCTGGAGCGCCCGGCATCGCTGGAAAACACGCCGCCGACGACGCGCCAGTGACCGTCGAGCTCGGCGGCGGTGCGGTGCATTTCGCCGATCCAGGCCCCGGGTCCCCCGCCGACGATCGCCAGGCGCAACGGACGGCCGAAACGGGTTCGCAATTCGCTCATCGGTGCTCCCACGAATTGCCGGGCGGGGTTTGGACCGCCTCAATGGCGGTGCGCCTCGGCTGCTAGAATGACGCATTGTAACGGCGCGCGTCGCCGATTCTCCATGCGTCCCGTCGCGATTTTCCGCTTCTCTCCGACCGAAGGGCCGGGCCACTTCGGCGAGTGGCTCGAACGCCAGCGCCTGCCGCATCGGATCATCTCTCTCGATCAGGGCGAAACGATCCCCGACGATGCCCGCGCGTTCGCCGGCATCGGCATGATGGGCGGCCCGATGAGCGCGAACGATCCGCTTTCATGGAACGCTCCGTTGCTCACGCTGCTTCGGCAGGCTGTCGCGGACGATATCCCGATCATCGGACACTGCCTGGGAGGGCAGCTCCTTGCCAAGGCGCTCGGCGCATCGGTGGCGCCGACGGCAACACCCGAGATCGGCTGGGGCGAGGTGAGGGTGCCGGATCCCGCCGCGACCGCCTGGTTCGGCGGCCGCGACAGGTTCACCACGTTCCAATGGCACTACGACATCTTCGAGCTGCCGTCGGGCGCGACACGGCTGCTGACCAATGCATTCAACCCGCAGCAGGGATACGCGCTGGGCAAGCACGTCGGTTTCCAGTGCCATATCGAAATGACGCGCCCCATGGTCGAGACCTGGGCCGGCAGCGGCGCCGGCGAGCTGCCGGCGCAATCGACCGGCGCGACGCAAAGCCGCGACGACATCTTTCGCGATCTCGATGCGCGGCTGGCGGAGTTGTCGCAGGTCGCCGACGACGTCTACGCCCGCTGGGCGACGGGACTCGCGCGCTGATGCCATCGATCCGTCCGCTGCCCGATCAGCTGATCAATCAGATCGCCGCCGGCGAAGTCGTCGACCGGCCGGCCGCGGCGCTGAAGGAGATCCTCGAGAACAGCCTCGACGCCGGCGCGCGGCAGATCGACGTCGATCTCGCCGGCGGAGGGATCAAGCTGATTCGCGTCGCCGACGACGGGGACGGCATCGGGCGCGAGGATCTGCCGCTGGCGCTGGCGCGCCACGCGACCTCCAAGATCGCCAGGGCCAGCGACCTCGAGGCGATTACGACGCTGGGCTTCCGCGGCGAGGCGCTGGCGAGCATTGCCGCCGTGTCGCGGCTGACGCTGACATCACGCCTGCGTGGGAAAGAGCACGCCTGGCGCATCGAAGTCGACGGTGGCGAGATCAGCGCGACGCTGCCGGCGGCGCTCTCCGACGGCACGACGGTGACCGTGCACGAGCTCTACTTCAACACGCCGGCGCGCCGCAAATTCCTCCGCACCGAAGCCACCGAATACGGCCATTGCGAGGAAGCGTTCCGCCGTGCTGCGCTGTCGCATCCCGACGTCGGCTTCACCTTGCAGCACAACGGCAGCGTCAAGCATCGCCTGCTGCCGCAAGGACGGCGCGCCCGCGTCGATGCGCTGCTCGGCGAAGCGTTCGCCGCGCATGCAGCGCCGGTCGACGAGCCAGGGCCGGGTCTCGATCTGGCCGGCTGGGTCGTGCGGCCGGCATACGCGACGGCGACGCGCGAGGCGCAGTACCTGTTCGTCAACGGCCGCTTCGTGCGTGACCGCATCCTGTCGCATGCCCTGCGCGAAGCGTTCCGCGACGTGCTGCACCATGATCGCCAGCCGGCGTACGCGCTGTGGCTTTCCATCGACCCGCGCATCGTCGACGTCAATGTTCATCCGACCAAGAGCGAGGTGCGTTTTCGCGACAGCGGCGCGATCCATCAGTTCGTCCGTCGGGCAGTCGAAAAAGCGCTGGCCGCGACGGCGGCCGAGCAGCCCGCGGTATCCGCAGCCGAGCGTCTCGGCGCGGCCGCGGCGCGAATTCCCCCGATCGCACGGGCGGGCGAATCGGCCGGCGGCGACTGGCACGTCGGCGGGGCTTCCGCGCAGGCGGTGATGACCCTGGGGACGGCGGAGCCCGCGTCGTTTTATGCGCGGCTGTTCGGGCAGCGTACGCCGCCGCTCGACCGGCCCGATCTGCCCGACGGCAGCGAGCATCCGCTGGGCTTCGCGCTGGCGCAACTGCACGGCATTTACGTCCTCGCGCAGAACCGAGACGGCCTGGTGTTGATCGACATGCACGCGGCGCACGAGCGCATCCTCTACGAGAGGCTCAAGACCGCGCTCGACCGCGCAATGCCGATGCAGCCGCTGCTGGTGCCGGTTACCTTTGCCGCCGATCCGCTGGATGTAGCGACGGCCGACGAAAACGCCGAAATCCTGTCCGCGCTCGGGTTCTCGCTGTCGGTGCTCGGCCCGTCGCTGTTGGCGGTGCGCGGTGTGCCGGCGCTGCTCGCCGACGCCGACACCGTCGCGCTCGCGCGCGCGGTGCTCGCCGACGTGCGCGAATACGGGGGCAGCCGCGTCCTGACCGTGCAGCGCGACGAGCTCTTGTCGACGATGGCCTGTCACGGCGCGGTGCGCGCGCACCGCGCCTTGGGCGTCGCGGAAATGAACGCGCTGCTGCGCGAAATGGAGGCGACCGAGCGGGCGGGGCAGTGCAATCACGGGCGGCCGACCTGGTACCAGCTGACACTGGTCGATCTCGATCGCCTGTTCATGCGCGGCCGATGACGCCAGCGGTTTTGCTGATGGGCCCGACCGCATCGGGCAAGAGCGCGGTCGCGCTCGAGCTCGCGGCGAGGCTGCCGGTCGAGATCGTCAGCGTCGATTCGGCACAGGTCTACCGCGGCATGGACATCGGCACCGCCAAGCCCGACGCCGCGACGCGCGCCCGCGTGCGCGCACCATCTGCTCGACCTGATCGATCCCGACCAGGCCTACTCTGCCGCCCGCTTTCGCATCGATGCGCTGGCGGCGATCGCGGACATCCGCGCCCGCGGCCGCATTCCGCTGCTGGTCGGCGGCACGATGCTCTACTTCAAGGCGCTGCGCGAAGGCTTGTCGGACTTGCCGCCGGCGAATGCCGCCGTGCGGGCGCGCCTCGACACGCGCGCGGCGGACGAGGGATGGCGGGCTCTGCATGCCGAGCTTGCCCGCCTCGATCCGGCGACCGCGGCGCGCCTCGATCCGACCGACAGCCAGCGCATCCAGCGCGCGCTCGAGGTATACGAATTATCGGGCCGGCCGATTTCGGCGCTGCAAGGCGCGCGGCGAGGACCGGCCGAAGCGGGCTTCTTATCGCTGGCGCTGGTTCCGCACGATAGGGCAGAGCTGCACCGGCGGATCGCGAATCGCTTCGATGCAATGCTCGCTGCCGGCCTGGTCGACGAGCTTTCGGGCTTGCGCCGGCGCTTCCGCCTCGACGCATCGATGCCGTCGATGCGTTGCGTCGGTTATCGGCAAGCCTGGCAGTTCATCGACGGCGTTGGCGATCGCGACGAGTTGCGCGCGCGCGGCGCCGCCGCGACGCGCCAGCTCGCGAGACGCCAATTGACCTGGCTTCGTTCGCTCCAGGAACAGGCGTTCGACGCCTACGCTCCGCGGGTGGCTGACGACGTCGCCGGATGGCTGGTCGAGCAGGGGATCGCCGCCTGAAGGTGTACTGCGGGGCCGTCGCGCAGGCCCGCTTACCGCCCGCTTGCTGCTGTGCAATAATTCAAGGTTCGCGAATCAGCTTACGCCGTCGCGCCGATGACCGCCCGTACCCTTTACGACAAGCTGTGGGACAGCCATGTCGTTCGCCGCGAAGGCGACGGCACCGCGCTGCTCTACATCGATCGCCATCTGGTGCACGAAGTGACGAGCCCGCAGGCGTTCGAGGGTCTGAAGCTCGCCGGACGCAAGCCGTGGCGAGTCGGATCGATCGTCGCCACCGCCGATCACAATACGCCGACCCAGCACTGGGATCGCGGCATCGAGGACCCGACCTCGCGCGTCCAGGTCGACGCGCTCGATGCCAACATGCGGCTGTACGGCGCGAAGGCCTATTTTCCGTTCCGCGACCGGCGGCAGGGCATCGTGCACGTGATCGGACCCGAGAATGGCGCCACCTTGCCCGGGATGACGGTCGTCTGCGGCGATTCGCACACCAGCACGCACGGCGCGTTCGGCTGCCTCGCCTTCGGCATCGGAACCTCCGAGGTCGAGCACGTGCTCGCGACGCAATGCCTGCTGACCAAGCAGTCGAAGGCGATGCTGGTCAGGGTCGACGGCGCGCTGCCGTTCGGCTGCACGGCCAAGGATATCGCGCTCGCGGTGATCGGCAAGATCGGCACCGCCGGCGGCAGCGGCTACGCGATCGAGTTCGGCGGCCCGGCGATCGAAGCCCTGTCGATGGAAGGACGGATGACGGTGTGCAACATGTCGATCGAGGCGGGCGCCCGCGCCGGGATGATCGCCGTCGACGACAAGACGATTGCGTATCTGCGCGGACTTCCGTTCGCGCCGTCCGGCGAGATGTGGGAACGCGCCGTCGCGTACTGGCGGACGCTTTAGTCCGATGCGGGCGCGAAGTTCGATCGCGTCGTCGCCGTCGATGCGGCGACGATCGCCCCGCAGGTGACATGGGGCACGTCGCCGGAAATGGTGACGACGATCGAAGGCCGCGTGCCCGACCCGGACAAGGAGCGCGATCCGACGCGTCGCGACGGCATCGAGCGCGCGCTGCTGTACATGGGGCTCGCCCCGAACACGCCGATGACCGACATTCGCATCGACAAGGTGTTCATCGGTTCGTGCACCAATTCGCGCATCGAGGACCTTCGTGCGGCCGCCGCGGTGGTCAGCGGCCGGCACAAGGCGGACAACGTCAAGCTGGCGATGGTGGTGCCCGGCTCCGGGCTGGTCAAGGCGCAAGCCGAGCGCGAAGGTCTCGACCGCGTGTTCACGGCGGCCGGCTTCGAATGGCGCGAGCCCGGGTGCTCGATGTGCCTGGCGATGAACGAGGACCGCCTGGAGCCCGGCGAGCGCTGCGCATCGACCTCGAACCGCAATTTCGAAGGCAGGCAGGGTACCGGCGGCCGCACGCATCTGGTCAGCCCGGCGATGGCTGCCGCCGCAGCGATCGCCGGACATTTCGTCGACGTGCGTCGACATTCTTGAAGGTGGACAGATGCAGCCGTTTCGCATCGTGACCGGGCTGGTGGCGCCGCTCGACCGCGCCAACGTCGACACCGACGCGATCATCCCGAAGCAGTTTCTGAAGTCGGTCAATCGCTCGGGATTCGGCGCGAACCTGTTCGACTCGTGGCGCTATCTGGACAAGGGCGAGCCCGGCAACGATCACTCGAAGCGCCCGGTCAATCCCGATTTCGCGCTCAATCAGCCGCGATACCGTGGCGCGCAGATCCTGCTCGCCCGCCGCAATTTCGGCTGCGGCAGCTCACGCGAGCACGCGCCCTGGGCGCTCGCCGACTATGGGTTTCGCGCGCTGATCGCACCTTCGTATGCCGATATCTTTTTCAACAATTGCTACAAGAACGGCTTGCTGCCGATCGTGCTGTCGGAAAGCGAGGTCGCGCGGCTGTTCGACGATGTCGCGGCGTTTCCCGGATTCAGGCTGACGATCGATCTCGAGCGGCAGACGGTGGCAACGACCGACGGCAGCGCGACGTTCAAGTTCGAGGTCGAGCCGTTCCGCAAGCACTGTCTGCTCAACGGCCTCGACGAGATCGGCTTGACCTTGACGCACGCCGGCGAAATCGCGGCGTTCGAGGCCAAGCGAAAAATCGAGCAACCGTGGCTCTTCTGACCGGACGACCGGATGAAGAGACGACGACGGAGCGAAGCGGACCACTAGAAGCTGCTCCTCGCGCTCTTCGCTGCCGCCACCGGAGGTCGCGGTGAAGATCGCGGTTCTTCCCGGCGATGGCATCGGCGTCGAAATCGTCGCCGAGGCCGTGCGCGTCCTCGAGCGACTGCGCTCCGAGGGACTCGACCTGGCGATCGAAAGCGCGCCTATCGGCGGCGCCGGTTACGATTCGTCCGGGCAGCCGCTGCCGGATGCGACGCTCGAGCTTGCGCGCCGCGCCGACGCGATCGTGCTCGGCGCCGTCGGCGGACCGCGCTACGATATCTTGCCGCGCGCGCTGCGCCCCGAGCAGGGAATCCTCGCGCTGCGCAAGGCGCTCGGCCTGTTCGCGAACTTGCGTCCGGCGATCCTTTATCCGGAGCTCGCGGGCGCGTCGACGCTGAAACCCGAGGTGGTCGCCGGGCTCGACCTGATGATCGTGCGTGAGTTGACCGGCGATATCTACTTCGGCCTGCCGCGCGGACGCCGCAGCAATGCCGCCGGCGAGGCGGAGGGGTTCGACACGATGGTCTACAGCGAGCCGGAGATCCGGCGGATCGCGCGCGTCGGCTTCGAGCTGGCGCGCAAGCGCGCTCGCAAGCTGTGCTCGGTCGACAAGGCGAACGTCCTCGATACGTCGATCCTGTGGCGCGAGGTCGTAACGGCGGTTGGTGCGGAATACACCGACGTCGAGCTTTCGCACATGTACGTCGACAACGCGGCGATGCAGCTGGTGCGCAATCCAAAGCAGTTCGACGTCATCGTGACCGGCAATATTTTCGGCGACATCCTGTCCGACGAGGCGTCGATGCTCGCCGGCTCTATCGGCATGCTGCCGTCCGCTTCTCTGGATGCGAACAGCAAGGGACTCTACGAGCCGATTCACGGATCGGCACCGGACATCGCCGGGCAGGACAAGGCCAACCCGCTGGCGACGATCCTGTCGCTGGCGATGATGTTTCGCCACAGCTTCGGCCGCGCCGACGTCGCCGCGCGCATCGAGGGCGCGGTGCGCAAGGTGCTCGCGCAGGGTTTGCGAACGCGCGACATCGCGTTGCCGGGCGAGCGTACCGTGGGAACGCGGGCAATGGGAGACGGCGTCCTCGCCGCACTGCAATGAGCGCCGCCGGACCGCTCCAAGGCGCGAATAGCGCCCCCCCGGGGGGCAGCGCAGCGGCCGAATTGGCCAATGAGGCCGAAAGCGTGGGGGCACCATGAGCATCGCCGGTCATCCCGTGGTCGTGCGCCGCGCCGAGCCGAGCGATGCCGAGGCGATACACGCGACCTTCCTCGGCGCCCGGGCGATCGCAGGAACGCTGCAGCTGCCGTACCCTTCGGTGGAGATGTGGCGCCGGCGGCTCGCCGAAGGTGTCTCCACCGACTATCTGCTGGTCGCCACCATCGCCGGCGAAGTCGTCGGCAATCTGGGCCTGCGCGCCGCATCGAAGTCGCCGCGGCGCAGGCATGTCGGCGACGTCGGCATGGCCGTGCGCGACGACCGGCAGCGGCGCGGCGTCGGTACGGCGCTGATGCACGCCGCGATCGAGCTCGCCGATGGCTGGCTCAATTATCAGCGGCTGGAGCTTACGGTCTTTACCGACAACCTCGCGGCGATGGCGCTGTATCGCAAGTTCGGATTCGCGATCGAAGGCACTTGCCGCGCCTATGCGTATCGCAACGGCAGCTATGTCGATGCCTACCTGATGGCGCGACTGAGTCCCACGTTTGCCGCGACGCTGCCGGGTTGACGTCCAGGGAGAACACGATGATGAGGGTGGGTTTTGTCGGATGGCGGGGCATGGTTGGATCGGTGCTGGTCCAGCGCATGCTCGAGGAAAAGGACTTCGATCTCATCGATCCGGTCTTTTTCTCGACCTCGAACGCCGGTGCCCCGGGTCCCAGGATCGGCAAGTCCGGCGCGACGCTCAAGGATGCGGCCGACGTACGCGCGCTCTCCGAGCTCGACACGATCATCACCTGCCAGGGCGGCGACTGGACCAAGCCGATGCACGCCAAATTGCGCGGCGCCGGCTGGAACGGCTATTGGATCGACGCGGCTTCGACCTTGCGCATGGCTGACGACGCGGTGATCGTGCTCGATCCGGTGAACATGAACGTCATCGAAGCGGCTCTCGCGCAAGGCGTCAGGAACTACATCGGAGGCAACTGCACGGTCAGCCTGATGACGATGGCGCTCGCCGGTCTTCTCAAACGCGACCTGGTCGAATGGATGACGTGCATGACCTACCAGTCGGCGTCCGGCGCCGGCGCGCAGAACATGCGCGAGCTTTTGCAGCAGATGGGCGAGGCGCATCTGGCCGCGAAGGAACTGCTGGACGATCCGGCATCGTCGATCCTCGACATCGACCGCGAAGTGGCCGGCATCCTGCGCGACGACCGCTTCCCGACCGAGCACACCGGCGTGCCGCTGGCAGGCAGCCTGATTCCCTGGATCGCCGAAGACATGGGCAACGGCGTCTCCAAGGAGGAATGGAAGGGCGGGGCGGAAACCAACAAGATCCTCGGCCGCGAGGCGCAGCCGATTCCGATCGAGTCGATCTGCGTCCGGGTCGGCGCGATGCGCTGCCACAGCCAGGCGCTGACGATCAAGCTCAAGCGCGATCTGCCGCTGCCCGAGATCGAAAAGATGCTTGCCGACGCGCATGACTGGGTCCGGGTCGTGCCCAACGAACGCGAGGCGAGCATGCGCGAGCTCACGCCGGCCGCGGTCACCGGCAAGCTCGAGATTCCGATCGGTCGTTTGCGCAAGCTCGCGATCGGCGATCGCTATCTGGGCGCGTTCACCGTCGGCGATCAGTTGCTTTGGGGCGCCGCCGAGCCGTTGCGCCGCATGCTGCGCATCCTGCTGGCGCGATGAGCGGCGCGGTTTGCGCAAGGCCAAGGCTTTCGCTTATGACATTCGCCCCGGCCGGCCGGCTGAAGCTCGCGTTTTTGCCCGGTTTTATGCCTCGGCGCTAAGCCGGAGCCTTGCCGGGCACGGCGTCGCGACGCAGTTACAACAGCCGCGCCGCGGCTTCGATGGCACCGAGCAAATACAAGGTGTTGTAGCTATCGGAATCCGCGCCCCCACCGGTAGCGCTTGTGCGGAATCGGAGGCGCACGCGATCCCGTCCTGGCCAAACCGGGTTTCCGGGGCAAAAAATCAAGCTAATACCGAGGTTTAGCTTGCACCGCTAACTCCATGATGTTAAGTTAGGTCAGCAAATAAGCACACTGAGGTCGGCATGCGAGCAAAACCCTATATCACCTGCGGGCTGTTGGCGGGCGCTCTGACGCTCCCCGTCTCGGTGTTCGCACTGGGCCTGGGCAAGCTCACCGTGCAATCCGGCCTCGGGCAACCGCTGTCAGCAACGATCGAGCTCACATCTGCGCAAAAGGACGAACTCGATACCTTGCGCGCAAGAATCGCCGATCCGGCGGTGTATCGCGACAACAACGTTCAATATCCGTCGGCGATGTCGCGCGCGCGGATCGTCGTCGAACAGACCGCGAACGGCGCACCTTACCTGCGCGTAACGACTTCGCAAGCGGTCAACGACGCCTTCCTCGATCTCCTGGTAGAGCTCAATTGGGCGACCGGACGGGTCGTGCGCGATTACACGTTCCTGCTCGATCCGCCGAGCAGCACCGAAACACAGGCAGTCGAGCCTACGGCGCCGGTCCGCGCCCAGGCCGGCTCCGCTGGCGCTGCGCGCGCCCAGGCCGGGTCCACGCGCTCCTGCCGCTGCTGCCGCTCCTGCGCCCACGCGTCGCTCGGCCGGCCGCCGCTTCCGCCGAGGGTGCGCCTGCTGGCGGGTCGACCTACACGGTCAAGCGTGGCGACACGCTGTCGAAGATCGCCCAGCAAACCAAACCCGCCGACGTCAGCCTCGAGCAGATGCTGGTCGCACTGTTCCGCAGCAACGAGAACGCGTTCGACGAGCGCAACATGAATCGGCTGCGCACTGGACAGATCGTCACCGTGCCGCAAGGCGACCAGGTCGCGGCGGTACCGCAAAGCGAGGCGACGCAGGTCGTCAGAACGCAAGCCGCCGACTGGCGCGCCTATCGCGACCGCGTGGCCGCTGCTGCGCCCGCAACCGATGCGACTGCAGCAAGGCAATCGGCGAGCGGCAGGATCACGACGGCGGTCGAAGACAAGGCGAGCGCAGTGCAGCCGGGCAAGGATCAGTTGCGCGTCTCGCGCGAAGCGGGCAAGGGCGCCGCTTCGGGAACGGGGCTGGCCGAGGACCTCGCTGCCAAGGAAAAGGCCTTGAGCGAAGCCAATTCGCGCGTCGCCGAGCTCGAGAAGACGGTGCGCGATCTGCAGCGGGCGGTCGAGCTCAAGAATCAGACGATGTCGTCGCTGCAATCCAGCGCCGAAGCCGCCAAGGGGAAAGCCCCCGCGACGCCGGCGGAAGCGCCGAAGGTAGCAGCGTCGACGCCAGCGGCTACTGCGCCGACGCCCGCGCCCGCGCCGACACCGGCGCCCGCCGTGGTCGCGCCGCAGCCCGCTGCGCCGACCGCTGCCGCACCGACGGCTGCGACGCCGACCCCTGCGACGCCACCGCCAGAAACCAAGGCGCCGCAATCGCCTCCGCCGGAAACCAAGGCGCCCGAAGCCAAGGCTGAGCCGAAGGCGGTCGTGCCGAAGGCGGCTCCGCCGAAGAAAGCGCCGGCCAAGCCCGAGCCGTCATTCATCGACGACCTGTTCGGCAACACGCCGACCTGGGCGATCGGTGGAGGCGCGCTGGTGCTGCTGGCGGGAATTGCCGGCATCGTCGCGGCACGCCGCCGCAAGACCACGCGCTTCGAGGACAGCATCATCTCGGGCACCGACATCAAGACGAACACCGTGTTCGGCTCGACCGGCGGCGGCGTCGTCAACACCGGCGACAATTCGCTGGCCAGCGATTTCAGCCGCGAGGGCCTGGGCAACATCGACACCGACGAGGTCGATCCGATCGCGGAAGCCGAGGTCTATCTCGCCTATGGCCGCGACGCGCAGGCGGAGGAGATTCTCAAGGATGCGCTGAAGAAGGATCCGCAACGGCAGGAGATCTACCTCAAGCTGCTGGAGATCCATTCGCAGCACAACAAGCCGTCGGCGTTCGAGACGGTCGCCAGTGAGCTCTATTCGGTATCGGGCGGCCAGGGCGAGGTATGGCAGAAGGCGATGGCGCTTGGCCGTCAGCTCGATCCGGCGAATCCGCTGTTCACCGAGGCGGGCGGCTCGGCATTCGCCGCGACGCCGGCGGCAGCGGCCGCCGCCGCCGCGGCCGAACCTCCGGCCAGCGATACGCAGGTGTTCTCGGTGCCGCCCGAGCACAAGGCCGAGCCGCGGGTGGCCACACCGCTCGACTTTTCGCTCGACGACGATATTTCGCTGGCGCCGAGCTCGGGCGAAGAGCCCAAGACGCCGGCGGCGATACTCGCCGGTGCGGCGCAGGAGGTCGCCAAATCGAGTCGCGCCGCCAGCGATTCGATGATGCCGTTCGAAAAGACTTCGGGCTTTGCCGGCCCGGCGTCGGGCGCCGCGTCCAAAGCCTCGAGCGACAAGTTCGAGCCGCTGCATGACAGCTTCAGCCTGGAGCCCGAATCCGTTCCGAAGTTCGATCTCGACTTCCAATTGGACGAGCCGGTTCGCGCAGCGCCGCCCGCGGCGCAACCCAAACCGGCGCCCGAGCCCGAGCGCGCGTTCGCTACCGCAGGCGCACCGGCGCCGCAGCTTGCGCGTCCGGCGGCGGCGATCGAGCTCGACAAGCTCGACCTCGCATTCGATCCCGACCGCTCGACCTTCGAGGATCCGACGCCGTCGGTGCTCGATGGCCAGTGGCACGACGCGGCGACCAAGCTCGACCTGGCCAAGGCTTACCAGGAGATGGGCGACGTCGAAGGTGCGCGCGAAATCCTGCAGGAAGTGCTGCACGAAGGTGATGACGAGCAGAAGTCCGAGGCGAAGACGCTGCTGTCCAAACTCGCTTAACCCCGGCAGCCTCGCGGGGCAAGAAACGGCGGCAGCGCATGCCGCCGTTTTTTTTGCTGGCGCGTGGCGCTTTGCACGATGCCGGTCTGGTGACGACAATGGCGCTTGAGCAGGTCCGATGAGAATCGCTGTTGGCCTCGAATACGACGGGGCATCGTTTCACGGCTGGCAGACGCAAGCCGACGGGACCGGCGTGCAGGACGCACTGGAGCGCGCGCTATCGCGAATCGCCGATGCCCCGCTGTCGACCGTCGCGGCGGGACGCACCGATGCCGGCGTCCATGCGGCGATCCAGGTCGTGCACTTCGATACCGACGCGCATCGCGCCGACACTGCCTGGGTTCGCGGCGTCAACGCATTGCTGCCTTCGTCGGTCGCAGTCCGCTGGGGCCTCGGCGTGCCGGCGGATTTCCACGCGCGCTTCGCCGCGACCGGCAGGCACTACACCTATCTGCTGCTCGATCGGCCGGTGCGGCCGGCGCTGCTCGCCGGCCGCGTCGGCTGGTACCATCGGCCGCTTGCGCTCGACCTTATGCGGACCGCCGCCGATGCGCTTCTTGGCAGACACGATTTTTCGGCCTTTCGCGCCGCCGAATGCCAGGCGAAATCGGCCACCCGGATGCTCGACCGGCTCGATATCGCGCGCGAGGATGACATGATCCGCTTTGATTTTCACGCCGATGCCTTTTTGCAGCACATGGTGCGCAACATCGTGGGCGCGCTGGTCTATGTCGGCAACGGCCGCCATTCGCCGGCGTGGATTGCCGAATTGCTGGCCGGCCGCGATCGCACGCGCGCCGCGCCGACGTTCGCTCCCGACGGTCTGTATCTGACCGGCATCGACTATCCGCCGCGGTGGAATCTTCCCTCGACGCACGCGCCGGTCCGTGCGTTCGGCGCGTGAAAGGGAATGCGCGCACGATGAAGCCCGCATCGCGCACGCGCGTCAAGATCTGCGGCATCACGCGCATCGACGATGCGCTGGCGGCGGCGAACGCGGGCGCCGATGCCATCGGCCTGGTTTTCTGGCCTGGTACGCCGCGCAAGGTCGAATTCGAGCAGGCGCGCGCGATTGCGGCCGCGGTGCCGGCGTTCGTCACGATCGTCGGCCTGTTCGTCGATCCGCAGCCCGCCGCGGTGCGCGCGGCCGTCGACGCGGTGCCGCTCGACGTCCTGCAATTCCACGGCGATGAGCCGCAGGCGCTGTGCGCGTCGTTCGGCACGGCCTTACATCAAGGCGGTTCCGGTGCGGCAGGACGTCGATTTGCTACAATACGCTTCGCGTTATCGCGATGCGCGGGGCCTGTTGTTCGACGCGTTCGTTGCCGGCGGGATGCCGGGCGGTACCGGCCGGACGCTTCGATTGGCAGGCGCTGGCGACGCGGCTCGACGCGGGACTTGCGCGACCGCTGATTCTGTCCGGTGGGCTCACGCCGCACAACGTCGGCGCCGCGATCCGGGCATTGCGCCCGTGGGCGGTCGACGTATCGAGCGGCGTAGAGACGACCGGCGACGACGGCAGACCGCACAAAGGCATCAAGGACCCGGCGAAGATCGCCGCGTTCATCCGAGGAGTGCGTGATGCAGATGGCTGACGTACCGTACGCGCTTCCCGACGAGCGCGGTCACTTCGGGCCGTACGGCGGCGTGTTCGTCGCCGAGACGCTGATTCACGCTCTCGACGAACTGCGCGAGCAGTATGCGCGCTATCGAACCGATCCCGAGTTCGTCGCCGAATTCGAGTACGAGCTCAAGCACTACGTCGGCCGGCCGAGCCCGGTCTACCACGCCAGGAGATGGTCGGAAAGACTCGGCGGCGCGCAACTGTATTTCAAGCGCGAGGACCTGAACCACACCGGCGCGCACAAGATCAACAACTGCATCGGACAGGCGCTCCTGGCGCGGCGCATGGGCAAGCGGCGCGTGATCGCGGAGACCGGCGCCGGCCAGCACGGCGTCGCTGCGGCGACCGTCGCGGCGCGCTTCGGCATGGAATGCGTCGTCTACATGGGGTCCGAGGACGTCAGGCGCCAGGCGCAGAACGTGTTCCGCATGAAGCTGCTGGGCGCCGAGCTGGTGCCAGTCGAATCGGGCTCGAAGACGCTGAAGGACGCGCTGAACGAGGCGATGCGCGACTGGGTGACGCACGTCGAAGATACGTTTTACATCATCGGTACCGTCGCCGGACCGCATCCCTATCCTATGATGGTGCGCGATTTCCAGACGGTGATCGGCCGCGAATGCCTGGCGCAGATGCCGGAGATGATCGGTCGGCAACCCGATGCGGTGATCGCCTGCGTCGGCGGCGGGTCGAATGCGATCGGAATCTTCCACCCGTACATTCCGTACGACAAGGTCAAGCTGATCGGCGTCGAGGCCGCCGGCGACGGCATCGCCACCGGCCGGCACGCGGCCTCGCTGACCGCCGGACGGCCCGGCGTGCTGCACGGCAACCGCACTTATCTTCTGCAGGACGCGAACGGTCAGATCGTAGAGACGCATTCGGTATCGGCAGGTCTCGACTATCCGGGCGTGGGCCCCGAGCATGCCTGGCTCAAGGACAGCGGCCGCGCCGAATATGTGACGGTGACCGATGACGAAGCGCTGGCGGCGTTTCACGACTGCTGCCGCATCGAGGGCATCATTCCCGCGCTCGAATCGTGCCACGCGCTCGCGCATGCCGCGCGGCTGGCGGTGACCCTGCCGCGCGACAAGGTGCTGCTGGTCAATCTCTCGGGCCGCGGCGACAAGGACATGAACACCGTTGCCGAGCGCGCGGGCCTGCACTTCCATTGCCGGCCGCGAATGCGATCCGTCGCTGCGGTGAGGCGAGCCGACGGCCAAGCCTTGCCGGTGAACCGCATCGACGCGACTTTCGCGAAACTTCGCGCGGCCGGCCGCACCGCGCTGATTCCGTACGTGACTGCAGGCGATCCGTCGCCCGCGGTGACGCCGTCGCTGCTGCACGAGCTGGTGCGTGCAGGTGCCGACGTGCTCGAGCTGGGTGTGCCGTTCTCCGATCCGATGGCCGACGGTCCGGTGGTCCAGCGCGCCTCCGAGCGCGCGCTCGCGCAGGGCGTGGGACTCGACGACGTGCTGACGATGGTCGCCGCGTTCCGCCAGCGCGACGCGACGACGCCGATCGTACTGATGGGCTATGCCAATCCGATCGAGGCGATGGGCGAAGGAGAATTCGTCGTGCGGGCGAGCGAGGCCGGCGTCGACGGCGTCATCGTCGTCGATTATCCGCCGGAGGAAGCGCGGGACTTCGCGGCGCTCGTCGCCGCGCGCGGGCTCGCGCCGATCTTCCTGTTGTCGCCGACGACGCCGATCGCGC
The DNA here is from genome assembly GCA_963847585.1 of uncultured beta proteobacterium. Lineage (GTDB taxonomy): Bacteria > Pseudomonadota > Gammaproteobacteria > Burkholderiales > Casimicrobiaceae > PALSA-1003. The sequence continues at coordinate 60,550 of CAWKAQ010000015.1, forward strand.
GCATGTCCCTCGTCGCTGCCATGGCGCGCGGCTACGTCTACTATGTCTCGCTCAAGGGGGTCACCGGCGCCGGTCATCTCGACACCGCCGAGGTCGCCGCGAGACTCGCGGAAATACGAAGGCACGTCAGCCTTCCGGTCGGCGTCGGCTTCGGCATCCGCGACGCGGCGAGCGCGCAGGCGATCGCCGCGCATGCCGATGCCGTGGTGATCGGCAGCCGTATCATCGAAGAGATCGAGCGCGGGCCGGCGGACGAGGCGCCGGCGCGCGCCGGCGCCTGGTTGGCTACAATACGCGCGGCTGTCGACCAAGTCGCCAAACGAGCCGCCTGACCGGACCCGGGGAGACCGTATGAGTTGGTTGCAGAAGCTCTTGCCGCCGCGCATCAAGGCATCGCCCGGAACGGGCAGGAAGTCGATGCCCGAAGGGCTGTGGGTCAAATGCCAGTCCTGCGAAGCCGTGCTGTATCGAACCGATCTCGAGAAGAATCTCAACGTCTGCCCCAAGTGCAATCATCATGCGCGCCTGACCGCGCGCGAGCGCGTCGACCAGCTGCTCGATGCGGAAGGGCGCTACGAGATCGGGTCGGAAGTGCTTCCGATCGACAGCTTGAAATTCAAGGACACGCGCAAGTATCCGGAGCGCCTGTCGGCGGCGCTCGAGGAAACCGGCGAGACCGACGCGTTGGTCGTGATGCAAGGCAGCATCAAGTCGACGCCGCTGGTGCTCGCAGCGTTCGAGTTCGAGTTCATGGGTGGCTCGATGGGCTCGGTCGTCGGCGAGCGTTTTGTCCGCGGCGTGCGCGTTGCGTACGACAATCGCGTACCGTTCGTCTGCATCACGTCGAGCGGCGGAGCGCGCATGCAGGAAGGCGTCAGCTCGCTGTTCCAGATGGCCAAGACGACAGCGGTGTTGCAGGAGTTGTCGAAGGCGCGGCTGCCGTTCGTTTCGATACTGACCGATCCGACGATGGGCGGCGTGTCGGCGAGCTTCGCGATGATCGGCGATGTGGTCATCGCCGAGCCGGGCGCGCTGATCGGCTTTGCCGGCCCGCGAGTGATCGAGCAGACGGTCCGCGAAAAGCTGCCGGAAGGATTCCAGCGCGCCGAGTTTCTGCTGGAAAAAGGCGCGATCGACATGATCGTTGACCGCCGCCAGCTCAAGGACGAACTGCCGAGACTGCTGACGTTGTTGCAGCGGCAGCCGCTGCCGACCGGCTGACGCGCCATCCCCGGCGCATCCCGCGCCGCCGCCCTGTGAGTCCGCCCTCCACCCTTGCCGAGTGGCTCGCGTATCTCGAAACACTGCACCCGAAGGCGATCGCGCTGGGGCTGGACCGCGTCGAAAGCGTCGCCGCTCGGCTCGACGTGGCGCCGGCGTGTCCGGTCATCACCGTTGCCGGGACCAACGGCAAGGGCTCGACCTGCGCGCTGCTGGAGCAGATGCTGCTCGCCGACGGTTACCGCGTCGCGATGTACACGTCGCCGCACCTGTTGCGCTACAACGAGCGCGTGCGCATCGATGGCGTCGAGGCGAGCGACGCCGCGCTGTGCGATGCTTTCGCCGCGGTCGAGGCTGCGCGCGCCGGCACGCCGCTCACCTATTTCGAATTCGGTACGCTTGGCGCGCTGTGGCTGTTCGCCCGGCAAGAGCTCGACGCGCTGATCCTCGAAGTCGGCCTCGGCGGGCGTCTCGATGCGGTCAATATCGTCGATCCCGACGTGGCGGTAGTCACGACGGTCGCCATCGACCATGTCGATTATCTCGGCGCCACGCGGGAGGACATCGGCCGTGAAAAGGCCGGCATTTTCCGCCCTGCCAAGCCGGCGATCTGCGCCGACCGCAATCCGCCGGCGTCGCTGATCGCGCACGCCGCGGCGATAGGCGCGACGCTGGTGCGCATCGGCCGCGACTACGGCTACACCGCACAAAGCGCGCAATGGGACTATTGGGGCCCGGGCGGAGCGCGGCATGGCCTGCCTTATCCTGCGCTGCGCGGCAACTATCAGCTGGCCAATGCGTCGACCGCGCTCTGCGCGGCCGATGCCTTGCGCAATCGGGTTCCGTTGTCGATGGGCGCGGTGCGCGCCGCGCTGGTCGGAATCGAATGGCCGGGCCGCTTCCAGGTCCTTCCCGGCCGCCCGGTCACTGTGCTCGATGTCGCGCACAATCCGCAGGCGGCGCATGCGTTTGCCGACAATCTCGGCGGGATGGGGTTTCATCCGCGGACGATCGCCGTTTTCGGCATCATGTCGGACAAGGACATCGATGCGGTGATCGCGCCGCTGATTCCGCGCGTCGATCGCTGGGAGGTCGCGACGCTTCCACCGCCGCGAGGTTCGAGCGCCGAAGCGTTGCGACATCGGCTGCAAGATGCCGGCGTCGCGCCCGGCGCGGTCCGTGAGTACGCCGATCCTGCGGCCGCTTACCGCGCGGCGCGCGAGGAGGCGGCAGAAGCTGATAGAATTATCGTTTTTGGCTCGTTTCTCACCGTTGCCGCGGTGCTGGCGGCGAAGGAGCGAAGCGGTCCGGCCGGGGAACCTGCACGATGAATCGCCGTCGCCAACCAGCGCTTGAAGTGCCTGCCTTACCGCGGCAGGGCGCTTGCCGATTCTGCTTGATTCGACCCCGTCCAACCCCAACTGAATCGAATGGCGACCCGTCCCGAGATTGCCGATCCCGCAGTCGATGAACTCAAGCGGCGCGCACGCCGCCGGCTCGTGGGGGCGGTCGTACTCGCGCTGGCGGCGGCGGTGATGCTGCCGATGCTGCTGGAAAGCGATCCCAAGCCGCTGGGCAACGACGTATCGATCCAGATCCCACCGATCGACCAGGGCAAATTCGTCACGCCCTTGTCGTCCGACAAGGGCGCCGAGAACAAAGCCGCGACCGGGGCACCGCCTGCCGCGCCGACGGCGAGCGCCGGCAGCGCCGCGCCGGCGCCCGAGCGCACGCTGGCGGCAGCCGAGCAGCGCGTGCTCGGCCAGTCCGGTGCGAACCGCACACCGGCGATCATGTCCTCGGCCCCCGAGGCGATGCGGCCGCAGACGCCCGTGGCTGCGCCTGCGAGCGCGGCGCCGGCGGCGAAAGCGGGAGCCGAGCCTGCGCCAGCGACCGGCGGCGCGCTGTTCGTGCAAGTGGCGGCGCTGGCCGATAGCCAGGCGGCGGCCGATCTGGCCGCTAAACTGCTGGCGTCCGGCTTCCCGGCTCGCGTCGAGCCGGTCACCACTCGCCAGGGACCGGTGCAGCGCGTGCGCGTCGGCGGCTATTCGTCACGCGAAGCAGCCGATATCGCGCTCGCCAACATCAAGGCCGCGGGCTACGGCAACGCGATCATCACGCCATGACCGCATTCGACTTCGTCGTCATCGGGATCATCGGTCTGTCGACCGTATTCGCCTTCGCACGCGGGTTTGTGCGCGTGGTGATTTCGCTGGCGGCGTGGGTCGTCGCGCTGGTCGCCGCATTCCAGTATGCCGATGCGCTCGCCGCGTGGCTGCCGGCGTTTGGCGACGCGCCGCGCGTACGGTACATCGGCGCCTTTGTGCTGATCGTCGTCGTCGTGCTGCTCGTCGGCGCGCTGCTCGGCTGGTTGCTGTCGCGCCTGGTGCGCGCGGTTGGCCTGGGCTTCGTCGACAGGGCGCTGGGCGCGGTGCTGGGTGTCGCTCGCGGACTGCTGATCGTCGTCATCGGCGTGCTGATCGCCGGCCTGACGACCTTTCCTCAGCAGGACTGGTGGCGCCATGCGATGTTCGCGCCCGCGCTGGTCGATGCGGCGCTCAGTTTGAGGCCCTGGCTGCCGCAGGGATGGGCCCAGCAGCTCGCCTATCCGAAGCCCGAGAAGAGGTCAACCAAGCAGGTCGTCCAGGCGGGAGCGAGCTAGTGGCTATCTGCGGGGCAGGATACTGACATGTGCGGAATCATCGGCGCCGTCACTCATACGCCCGTCAACCAGCTGCTCTACGACGGGCTGCTGCTGCTGCAGCATCGCGGCCAGGACGCGGCCGGCATCGTGACCAGCGAAGGCCCGGTCTTCCACATGTACAAGGGCCCGGGCTACGTGCGCGACGTATTCCGCACGCGCAACATGCGCGAGCTCATGGGCAATACCGGCATCGGCCATTGCCGCTATCCGACGGCCGGATCGGCCTCTTCCGATCTCGAATCGCAGCCGTTCTACGTCAACTCGCCGTTCGGCATCACGCTCGCGCACAACGGCAACCTGACCAACAGCGAGGCGCTGAAGCGCGAGCTGTTCCAGCTCGATTTTCGCCACGTCAACACCAACTCCGATTCGGAGGTCCTGCTCAACGTGCTGGCACTCGAGCTCGAGCGTGCCGCGCATCATGCCAAGCTCGACGCCAACGCGATCTTCGCCGCGGTCGCCGCGGTGCACAAGCGCTGCCGCGGCGCGTATGCGATCGTCGCGATGATCGCCGGCTACGGATTGCTCGCTTTTCGCGATCCGTTCGGCATCCGGCCGTTGATCATCGGCGTCAACGAATCGATGGGCGGCACCGAATACGTCGTCGGCAGCGAATCGGTCGCCCTCGAGGCGCTGGGCTTTTCGGTGCTGCGCGACGTGGCGCCGGGCGAAGCGATCTACGTCGACCAGACCGGCAAATTTCACGCGCGGCAGTGCGCGGAGAATCCGCAGCTGATGCCTTGCATCTTCGAGTTCGTCTACCTCGCCCGGCCGGACTCGGTGATCGACGGCGCGTCGGTCTACGAATCGCGGCTGCGCATGGGCGGCGAGCTGGCGAAGAAGATCCGCGGCATGCCCGAGGCGCAGGATATCGACGTCGTCATTCCGATTCCCGACTCCAGCCGGCCGTCGGCGCTGGAGCTCGCCAACTCGCTGGGCCTCAAATACCGCGAGGGCTTCGTCAAGAACCGCTATATCGGCCGCACCTTCATCATGCCCGGGCAGGCGATCCGCCGTAAGTCGGTACGCCAGAAGCTCAATCCGATGGGCATCGAATTCAAGGACAAGGTCGTGCTGCTGGTCGACGACTCGATCGTGCGCGGGACGACCAGCCGGGAGATCGTGCAGATGGCGCGCGAGGCCGGCGCGCGCAAGGTCTATTTCGCTTCGGCCAGCCCGCCGGTGCGCTATCCGAACGTCTATGGCATCGACATGCCTACCGCGCGCGAGCTGGTGGCGACCGGACGCACCGAAGCCGAGATCGCGAACGAGATCGGCGCCGATCTCTTGATCTACCAGGATCTCGAAGCGCTGAAGCGCGCGGTGCGTGGCGCCAATCCGCGGCTGAAGGAATTCGAGGCCTCGTGCTTCGATGGCTACTACGTCACCGGCGACGTCACCGCCGATTACCTGTCGCATCTCGCGCGCGAGCGCGACGAGACGCGGGGCGAAAGCGAGGAATCGCTGCTCGCCGCCGGCTGAAGCGGGCATTGACTCGATCCGCGGTTTGCGGCGATACTTCGAACCAGAGCGCCGATTTGAATCGGAGTTGCCGGCAACGGCGGCTTCACAGCTTGCGGGCGCTATACAAATTCAGCTAAAGCGAGGCGACGAATCGATCCGGGGCCCGTTTAGCGCAAGCTGACGGGCCTTTTTGCTGGAGCGATCCGATGTCGCGCAAGACCGGATTCACCACCTCGATTCTGCACGCCGACCGCGAGGCCGCCGTCGAGCACGGCGCTCTGCACAAGCCGCTGCACCTGTCGGTCGCCTATGGCTATCGCGACGCGCGCGAGCTGGCCGCGGTATTCCAGGGCCGTGCGCAGGGCTACGTCTACGGCCGGCAGGGCAACCCGACCACCGCCGCGCTCGAGGAAAAGATCAACCGCATGGAGGAGGGGGTCGCAACCGTGTGCTTCGGCACCGGCATGGCCGCGATCGGCGCCATCCTGCTCGCGCTGCTGCGCGAGGACGATCACGTCGTCTCGAGCGCGTTCCTGTTCGGCAACACCAACAGCATGTTCAACACCCTGGCTACGCACGGCGACCGGGTAAGCTTCGTCGATGCGACCAGCGCCGACGCCGTCGAGGCGGCGTTGACGCCGGAAACGCGCATCGTATTCGTCGAGACGATCGCCAATCCGCGCACTCAGATCGCCGACCTGGCGCGGATCGGCGAGCTCTGCGCGGCGCGCGGCATCGTCTACGTCGTCGACAATACGATGACTTCGCCGTACCTGTTTCGTCCGAAGACGGTCAAGGCCGCGCTGGTCGTCAACGCGCTGACCAAGTACATCGGCGGTCACGGCAACGCGTTGGGCGGCAGCATCACCGACACCGGCGGCTTCGACTGGACGCGATATCCGAACATCTACGACGACTACAAGGGACCGAAGCGCGAGCTTTGGGGCATTACGCAGATCAGGAAAAAGGGGCTTCGCGACTGGGGCGGCACGCTGGCCGCCGAGCCGGCGCATCACCTCGCCGTCGGCGCGGAGACGCTGGCCTTGCGCATGCAGAGGCAATGTGCGAACGCGCTTGCGCTGGCGCGCTTCCTCGAGGCGCGGTCCGAGGTGCGCGCCGTCTACTATCCGGGATTGGCCTCGCATCCGCAGCACCGGCTGGCGGGCGAACTGTTCGCCGATTACGGCGCACTGCTGTCGTTCGAGCTCGATCCGGCGCTCGACTGCTTCGATTTTCTCAATCGCCTGCGCTGCGTCGTGCTTTCGTCCAACCTCGGCGACAACCGGACCCTGGCGATTCCGGTCGCGCACACGATTTTTCACGAAATGGGCGCGGAGCGGCGTGCGAGCATGGGCATCGCCGACTCGCTTATCCGCCTTTCGGTCGGCATCGAGGACTGCGACGACCTGATCGCCGACTTCGCCCAGGCGCTCGGCGCACCGCGGCAGCGACCCTAACGGCCGCCCTCGTATGCCCGGGCCTCGATTCCTTCTTCGCCGACGCGCAGATAGCTCGCGCGGTCGTACCAGTCGGCGAGCACCAGGCGCTCGCGCCGGACGTCGTCGAGGACGAGCTCGTGCCTGGCTGGCCGATGCGTGTGGCCGTGGATCAGACGCGCAACGCCGTGCTCGCGCAGTGCGGCGGCCACCGCGTCGGCGCTGACGTCCATGATCGTCTCCGCCTTGCCGCGGTTGGCTCGACTGGCTGGCGCCGCGCAGCATCGCGCCGATGCCGCGGCGCGCGAACCAGGGCAGCGCCAGGAAGCGGCGCCGGTGCGCGGGATCCGCCCACCACGCGCGGTAGCGCTGGTATTTCAAGTCGTCGGTGCAAAGCTGATCGCCGTGCATCAGCAGCGTCGGCGTGCCATGCAACGGATGAACGATGGCGTCGGGCAGCAAGGTGGCGCCGGCGGCTCGCGCGAAACGCTCGCCCAGCAGGAAGTCCCGATTTCCATGCTGCAGATAGACGCGAACGCCGGCGTCCGCGCTCGCCGCCAGCGCGGCGGCAACATCGGCCGCCAGCGGGTCGCGCAGCTGGTCGTCGCCGAGCCAGATGTCGAACAGGTCGCCCAGCACGTACAGCGCAGCGGCCTCGCGCACGGGACCGGCGAGCAGGGCCTGGAACGCCTCGACCAGCGCGGGGCGCTCGCGCGACAGGTGCAGGTCGGAGACGAACAGCGTCGGCGCCATCGGCGGCTATCGGCCTGGACGCTCGTCGGCGCTGGGCGGCCCTAGCTCTCGACGACTTCCGCGCGCTCGATCACCACGTCCTCGGTCGGCACGTCGTCGTGACCGCCGCGCCGGCCGGTCGCAACGCCCTTGATCCGATCGACGACGTCCTTGCCCGAGACGACGCGGCCGAACACGCAATACCCCCAGCCGTTCGCGTCCGGCGAGCGATGATTGAGAAAGGCGTTGTCGGCGACGTTGATGAAGAACTGCGCGGTCGCCGAATGCGGATCCGACGTGCGCGCCATCGCGACGGTGTAACGGTCGTTCTTGAGCCCGTTCTTGGCCTCGTTCTCGATCGGCGGCTTGGTCGGCTTCTGCTTGAAGTCGGTGCCGAAGCCGCCGCCCTGGATCATGAACCCGTCGATCACGCGATGAAAAATCGTATGGTCGAAGTGTCCGGCGCGCGCATACGCCAGGAAGTTGGCCACACTTTTCGGCGCGCGCGCCTCGTCCAGCTCGATCGTGATCGCGCCGTGGTTGGTGTGCAGGATCGTCGTGGTCATTGCTATGGCGTCACGACGGTCGCGCTGTTGATGATCACGCGCTCGGCTGGCACGTCCGTCGGGAACGGTCCGCCGCTGCCGGTCGGCGTCGTCGCGATCTTGTTGACCACGTCCATGCCCTGGACCACCTTGCCGAACACCACGTACCCGTAGCCCTGCGGCGTTGCTTCGCGGAAGTTGAGCGACTTGTTGTCGTTGACGTTGATGAAAAACTGCGCCGTCGCCGAGTTCGGGTCGGACGTGCGCGCCATCGCAATGGTTCCGGGGACGTTGGTCAGTCCCGCCTTGCTGCTCTGCTCGGCCTCGTTCTTGACCGGCGGCCGGGTCGGCTTCTGCTTGAAGTCGGTAGTGAATCCGCCGCCCTGGATCATGAAGCCCTTTATCACCCGGTGGAATTGCGTGCCGTCGTAGAACTTGGCGTTGACGTAGGCGAGGAAATTCTCGACCGTCTTCGGCGCTGCGGCCGGGTCGAGCTCGATGCGGATCTTGCCCGCGGTCGTGTCCAGGTCGACCTGCGGGTTGGCGGCCTGCGTCTGAGCGCCGGCAGCGAGGCCGATTGCCGCGATGGCGATCGTGATGAGGTGACGAAACATCGGTGACTCCTTCGCTAGGATTTCGATGACCGTCGCGCACTACGCGCGACGGGACGAGCTACTTCTTCGGCTTGGGCTTGGCCGCGGGCTTCGGGACAACCGGCTTGGGCGGGGTTTCCGACGGCGGCACGGTGAACAGCTCGCGCACCAGCTTGAGCTTCGCCTGCGCGCTCTTGTTGCCCTTGTCGAGCGTGGTCGCCTGCTCGAATTCGGCGACGGCGAGCCGCGAATAGACGTCGCCCAGATTCTCGTGCGCGATCGCATAGTCCGGATTGATCACAAGCGCGGCCTGGAGTTCAATTCGCGCCTTGTCGTAGCTGCCGCGCTTGGCCCAGATCACCGCCAGATTATTGTGCGGCTCGGGCAGCTCGGGGTAATCCTCGGTCAGGCCCTGGAACGTCGCGATCGCCTCGTCGCCGTCGCCCTCGTCGGTTTCGATGACGCCGCGGATGAAGCGCGCCTGCGGATTCTTCGCATCGCCGGCAAGGACGGCATCGACCTTGCTGCGCGCCTCATCGTATTGACCTTCGCGGACCAGCTTCGCGGCGGCGGCGAGCTCGACCGACAAGCCGGGCGGCGGCGCGGGCTGGGTGATCGACGAGCTCGGCGGCGGCGGCGGCGCCTGCTGGGCGAGTGCGGCGCTGCAGACGGCGACTCCGGCGATGGCGAGCCACGGGCGTGCGGACATGGATTAGGACTGCCTGGGACCGGATGGAACGCGCAATTCTAGCAGAGCCCCGCTGGGTGCTTCAGCGGCGCAAAAGAGCCTCCTGGTCGCGCGCCTGCCGCAGTCGCTCGATCGTCGCATCGATCAGCTTGCGCGAAACGCTGATCGGCGAGGGCAGCTGCGGCAGCGCGTCGATGGAGAACCATTGCGCATCGGCAATCTCGGCGTCGCAGGGACGCATGTCGCCGCCCGCATATTCGGCGGTGTAGGCGATCATCAGCGAGTGCGGGAACGGCCACGCCTGGCTGGTGAAATAGCGCAGGTCGCGGACATCGATGCCGACCTCCTCGAGCACCTCGCGATGTATGCAGTCCTCGATCGACTCGCCGGCCTCGACGAATCCGGCGAGCGCGCTGTACATCGCCCCGGGGAAGCGATTGGCGCGCGCCAGCAGCAGGTCGAAGCCGCGCGTGACCAGGACCATCATCGCCGGCGAAATGCGCGGATAGGCGACGTGACCGCAAGCCGTGCATTCCTTCGCGCGCTCACCCGGCTTGTCGCGCATCGCCGCGCCGCAGCGGCCGCAGAAGCGGTGGCTGCGGTCCCACTCGGAGATCTGGAACGACCGGCCCGCCAGCGCGAGCTCCGCCTCCGGCAATTGCAGGAACAGCGAGCGCAATCCGCGCCATTGCCAGCCGTCGATGTCCGGCGAGTCGCCGGCGACATGGAAGGCGATGCAGTCGGTGCCGCGGTAGCGGCCCAGATAGTGGCGAACGCCGTCGATGCCCAGCCGGACGACATCGGCCAGCGTCGGCAGGGTCGGGGGCTCGGCCGCCCGGGCAAGTATCCGGTCGTCGCGCCAGACGAAGCAAATCGCGTTGTCCGCGAGCTTGGCCGGCATCACGACGCCGGGCTCGAACCCGGCGGGTGTATTCATCAGGAATCTGGCCTCAACGGAGGAACCGCTCGTCCTTCCCGATGACCGTCAGCTCGACGAATTTCGATCCGTTGTGGCTGGTCGGCGTGAACGTGATCCAGTAGCCGCCGAGGTCGAAGTCGCGCAGCGTTTCCATCGCGTTGATGAATCGCTCGCGCGTCAGGTCGCCGCCGGTGCGGCGAAGGCCTTCGACCAGCGTCTTGGCGGCGATGAATCCTTCCAGGCTGGTGAACGAATACTCCTGCTTCTTGGTCGACGCCTCGAACAGCTGCTGGTACTCCTTGACCACCGGGGCCGAGAAATTCCACGGGAAGGGCACGACCTGCGATATGCCGACGCCGCGCCCTTCGACGCCGGTCTCGTGGGCCAGCGCCTTGCTGCCGACGAACGACACGTTCATGAATTGCGGGTTGAAGCCTGCCGCCCGCATCGCCTTGATGAACGCGGCGCAGGATTTGTACGCCGAGATCATGATGATCGCCTGCGGCTCGACCTTGGAGATCGATTTCACGGCGGCGGTGACATCGACGGTGTTGCGCTCGACGGTGCCGGTCGCGACGATCTTCAGGTTGCGCTTGTCCATCGCGCGCTGAACGCCGGCAAGACCGGCCTTGCCGTAGTCGTCGTTCTGGTAGAAAACGGCGATCTTGTCGAGCGTCTGCCCGGTCATCTGCGCGACGATCTTGTCGGTCTCGTCGAAATAGCTGGCGCGGATGTTGAATATGTAGCGGTTCAGCGGGTTGCGCAGCGATTCGGCGCCGGTGAACGGGCCGACGAACGGAACGCGCGACGCGGTGAAAATCGGCTTCGATGCATTGGACGTCGGCGTGCCGACGTAGCCGAACAGCAGGAACACGCCGTCGTCGATCAGCTTCTTGGTATTGGCGGCGGCCCGATCGGGCTCGTAGCCATCGTCGAGCGAGCGCAACTCGATCTTGCGCCCGTTGATCCCGCCGGCGGCGTTGATCGCCTGGAAGTAGGCCAGCGCGCCGGCGCGCATTTCGTTGCCGAGCTCCATCGCCGGCCCCGAGAACGCCGCCGACTGCCCGATCAGGATCGAGGTCGACGTGATGCCCGGATCGGCGGCCTGCGCCGGGAGAGCGCCCGCGACAAGCGCCAGCGCGAACAGCGACTTGAACAGCTTGTTCATCTTCCTCCTCATCGGCCCTCGATCGAACCGCATCGACAGGCCAGTCGACACAAGCCTCGCCTTATCATAGGGGATTCCTGCGAGCATGGGAAACGCCTGGGCCCGTTTCGCGCCAGGGGCCAGGTGCGGCGACGGGTATAATCGCAACAATCGATACCGGATCTGAAGAAAAGAGCGCCAATGGAAGCCGAACGCCTGAATCAAATCGCCAACCAGCTCGCCGATCTGCAGCATCGCGCCACCGATCTGCGGAGGTATCTTTGACTTCGATGTGAAGGCGTCGCGCTTCGAGGAAGTGGCGAGGGAGCTCGAAGACCCGCACATCTGGGAAACGCCCGAACGCGCGCAGCAGCTCGGCAAGGAAAAAAAACAGCTGGAGATGGTCGTCGACAGCCTTCGCCGGATCGACCGGACGCTCAAGGACACGACCGAGCTGTTCGAGCTGGCCCGGGGCGAGGAGGACGACGCGACGCTCGACGTTCTGGAACGCGACGCCGCCGGCGTCGCCGCAACGGTCGAGGATCTCGAGTTCCGCCGGATGTTCCACAATCCGATGGACCCGAATTCGTGTTTTATCGACATCCAGGCAGGAAGCGGAGGCACCGAGGCGCAGGATTGGGCGGCGATGCTGCTGCGCATGTACCTGCGTTACTGCGAGCGTCGCGGCTACAAGACCGAGATCCTCGAAGAGTCGCCGGGCGAGGTCGCGGGCATCAAGAGCGCCAGCGTCAAGGTGACCGGCGACTACGCTTTCGGCTATCTCCGCACCGAGACCGGCGTCCACCGGCTCGTGCGCAAGAGCCCGTTCGATTCGAACGCGCGCCGCCATACATCGTTCGCCAGCGTGTTCGTCTACCCGGAAGTCGACGAGACGATCGAGGTCGAGATCAATCCCGCCGACATACGCATCGACACGTTCCGCGCGTCGGGCGCCGGCGGCCAGCACATCAACAAGACCGACTCGGCGGTGCGAATCACGCATCTGCCGACCAACATCGTCGTGCAGTGCCAGAACGACCGCTCGCAGCATCGCAACCGCGCCGAGGCGATGGCGATGCTCAAGTCGCGCCTGTACGAGCTGGAGCTGCGCAACCGTCAGGCCGAGCAGCAGAAGCTCGAGGACGCCAAGACCGACATCGGCTGGGGTCACCAGATCCGAAGTTACGTGCTCGACCAGTCACGCATCAAGGATCTGCGCACCAACGTCGAAGTCGGCAACACGCAGGCGGTGCTCGACGGCAATCTCGATCCGTTCATCGCGGCGAGCCTGAAGCAGGGGGTGTGAGGTGAGCGAGAAGAGCGACGCGTCGGGTCCGCCGATGGACGAGAACCAGATCATTGCCGAGCGGCGCGGCAAGCTCAATGCGTTGCGCAGCGCGCGGCAACGCCTATCCAAACGATTTTGACCGCGATGCGCTCGCCGGCGAGCTGCATGATGCGCATGGCCAAAAGAACGCACGAGGAGCTCGATCGACAGGCCATCACGGTATCGGTTGCGGGGCGCATGCTGCTCAAGCGGGTGATGGGCAAGGCGAGCTTCGCCACGCTGCAGGACATGAGCGGCCGCATCCAGCTCTACATCACGACCGATGCCCTGGGCGCCGAGGCGCACGACGCTTTCAAGCACTGGGATCTGGGCGACATCGTCGGCGCGCGCGGCGCGCTGTTCAAGACCAAGACCGGCGAGCTGACGGTCAAGGTGACCGAGCTGCGACTGCTCGCCAAGGCGCTGCGCCCGCTGCCGGAGAAATTCCATGGTTTGACCGACCAGGAGCAGAAGTACCGGCAGCGCTATGTCGACCTGATCACGAGTCCGGAATCGCGGCGCGTGTTCATCGCGCGCTCGGCGATCGTGCAGGCGATGCGCGAATTCTTCGTCGCGCGCGGTTATCTCGAAGTCGAAACCCCGATGATGCATCCGATCCCCGGCGGCGCGGCGGCGCGGCCCTTCATCACCCACCATAACGCGCTGGACACCGATCTCTACCTGAGGATCGCGCCCGAGCTGTACCTGAAGAAGCTCGTCGTCGGCGGCCTCGAGAAAGTGTTCGAGATCAACCGCAATTTCCGGAACGAGGGGATTTCGACCCGGCACAACCCCGAGTTCACGATGCTCGAGTTCTACGAGGCATTCCGCGACTATCGCTACCTGATGGATCTGACCGAGGCGCTGCTGCGCGAAGTCGCGCAGAAGGTGTGCGGCGCGACGACGATCAAATATCAGGATGCGTCGATCGATCTGGGCAAGCCGTTCGACCGCCTGACGATGGCCGATGCGATCGCCAAGTACGTTCCGCAGCATGCGCTGGCCGATCTGGCGCGGCCCGAATACCTGAAGGCCGCGCTGGCGAAGGTCGGCGCCGAGGTGCTGGGCAGCGACGGTCTCGGTGTGCTCCAGCTCAAGCTGTTCGAGGCGACGACCGAGGACAAGCTCGTGCAGCCGACGTTCATCGTCGCGCATCCGACCGACGTCTCGCCGCTCGCGCGCGCCAGCGATTCGAATCCGTCGGTGACCGATCGCTTCGAGCTGTTCATCACCGGCCGCGAGATCGCCAACGGTTTTTCCGAGCTCAACGACCCGGAGGATCAGGCGGCGCGCTTCGTCGCTCAGGTCGAGGCCAAGGAAGCCGGCGACGCCGAGGCGATGCACTACGACGCCGACTACATTCGCGCGCTCGAATACGGCTTGCCGCCGGCGGCAGGCGAGGGTATCGGCGTCGACCGGCTGGTGATGCTGCTGACCGACAGCCCGTCGATACGCGATGTGATCCTGTTTCCGCAGCTCAAGCGCGAAGGGTGATGGAGAAGCCGCGCGAGTTCGGGCGACAAAAGCGAGGAGCGTTTCGATGTCCGACGACTATCACTCGTTCCGCGAGTTCTATCCGTTCTATCTGTCCGAGCACCGCGATCGGACCTGTCGCCGCCTCCACGTCGTCGGATCCGCGCTCGTGCTGGCTTGCCTTGCTCTGGCTTTGTCCACGTTGAACGCCTGGTGGCTTCTGGGCGCGGTGCTCGCCGGCTACGGCTTCGCCTGGGTCGGACATTTTTTTTTCGAGCACAACCGGCCCGCGACTTTCGCTCATCCGATCTACAGTCTGATCGGCGACTGGGCGATGTTCCGCGACGTGGTGATCGGCAAGATCCGATTCTAGCGACTTGGCGGCCTCGCGCCGGCGACGTTTGACATATACCCACCTAGGGTATATAATTCGACGAATGGACGCTACGCTTGCCGCCGTGCCTCTCGAATCGAAACGCAGAATCGAGCTCGGCCTCGAAGGCATGACCTGCGCCGCGTGCGCAGCGCGCATCGAAAAAGCGCTGCGCCGCATTCCGGGCGTCGAGGCCAGCGTCAATTTTGCCACCGAGAGCGCGTCGGCAACGCTGGCCGCCGCCGTCGAGCCCGGTCAGCTGCTTGCCGCGGTCGAGCGCGCCGGCTATCACGCTGTCCTGCGCCGCGACGCCGCCGCCGAACGCGCGGCGGATCGCACGCGCAAGGCCGTTGCGTACGCCGAGCTGCGGCGCGAAACCTGGATAGCTGCGGCACTGACGCTGCCGCTGCTCGCGCAAATGATTCCGATGCTCGCGACCGGCGACTGGCTGGGCAGCGCGCGCGCTCACGCCGAGTGGCTGCCGCGCTGGCTGCAGCTGGCGCTGGCGACGCCGGTGCAATTCTGGATCGGCCGCCGCTTTTACCTTGGCGCCTGGCATGCGCTGCGCGGCGGCGGCGCCAACATGGACGTGCTGATCGCGCTTGGCACGACGATGGCGTGGGGCTTGAGCGCCGTCGTCACGCTGCTCGGGCTCGAAAGTCGCCACGTTTACTTCGAAGCCGGCGCCGCGGTAATCACGCTGGTCTTGCTGGGCAGGCTGCTGGAAGCGCGCGCACGCTCCGGCATGTCGGCCGCCCTCGAGGGACTGTCGCGCCTGCAACCCGCGACGGCACGCGTTCGTCGCGGCGGCGCCCCGGTGGAGGTTCCGCTCGCCGATGTCGCTGCCGGCGATCGGCTGATCGTGCGCGCCGGCGAGCGTATGCCGGTCGACGGCGTCGTCCGCGAGGGCACGTCGAGCGTCGATGAGAGCATGCTGACCGGCGAAAGCCGCGCGGTCGCCAAGGCTGCCGGATCGACGGTATTCGCCGGCACGCTGAACCAGGAAGGTCTGATCGAATGCGAGGCGACCGGCGTCGGCAGCGCGACCTTGCTCGCGGGCATCGTGCGTCTGGTCGCCGAAGCGCAGGGATCGAAGGCGCCGATCCAGCGTCTGGCCGACCGCGTCGCCGGCGTGTTCGTCCCGGTGGTGGTCGTCATCGCGGTCGCGACGTGGGGATTGGGCTACTGGCTCGGCGGCGACCCGAGCGCAGCGCTGATCAATGCCGTGACCGTGCTGGTCATCGCGTGCCCGTGCGCGCTGGGTCTGGCGACGCCGACGGCGATCGTCGTAGGCACCGGCCGCGGCGCGCAGCTCGGCGTGCTGATCCGCAACGCCGCCGCGCTCGAGCAGGCAGGACGGCTCTCCGCGCTCGTCGTCGACAAGACCGGTACCCTGACCGAAGGCAAGCCCGTGGTCGCCGGCGTGATCGCGCTCGACGGAGCGACGCGTTCGCAGGTGCTGGAGCTTGCGGCCAGCGTCGAGCAAGGATCGACGCATCCGCTGGCCAATGCGATTCGCGATGCGGCAACCCGCGACGGTATTGTGCCGCGGCCGCTGCGCGCGTTCGAGTCGGTCCCTGGCAAGGGAGCGCGCGGCAACGTCGACCTCGACGGGCACGAGATCGTCGTGATCGCGGGCACGCTCGCCTTCCTGGCCGAACAGGGCATCGCCGCACCGGATGCCGGAGCGCTGCACAGCATCGGCAACACCCTGGTCGGCGTCGCGGCCGAAGGCCGGGTCGTCGGAATGATCGCGCTGGCCGATCGTGTTCGGCCGACCTCGGCGCAGGCGATCGCGCGTGCGAAGGCGGCCGGCATCGATGTGCTGATGCTGACCGGCGACAACCACCAGGTCGCGGCGGTCGTCGCGGCGGAGGTCGGCATCGATGATTTTCGCGCCGGCGTATTGCCGGCGGAAAAGGCCGCGGCCATCCGCGCGCTGGCAGCGCGAGGCAAGGTAACCGGCATGATCGGCGACGGCGTCAACGATGCGCCCGCGCTCGCCGCCGCCGACGTCAGCTTCGCCATCGGCACCGGATCCGACGTCGCGGTCGAGGCTGCGGACATCACCGTGGTCCGCAACGATCTGAACGCCGTCGTCGACGCCATACTGCTTTCCCGCGCGACCCTGGCCAAGATCCGGCAGAACCTTTTCTTTGCGTTCGTCTACAACGTGCTGGGCATTCCGCTCGCTGCGCTCGGCATGTTGAATCCGGTGTTCGCTGGCGCCGCGATGGCGGCGAGCTCGGTATCGGTGGTCGGCAACGCGCTGTTGTTGCGCCGCTGGCGCCCGAAGCAATGAATCCAACGAGGAGCAATCGATGACCACGGTTACGCTCAAGGTAGAAGGCATGAGCTGCGGCGGTTGCGTCGCCAGCGTTACGCGCGTGCTGAACGCGCTTCCGGGTGTATCCGATGCGACGGTCAGCCTGCAAGGCGGAACGGCGCAGGTGAGCTTCGACGAAGCCCGCACGAATCCGGCGGCTTTGCGCGCCGCGATCGAGAGCGCCGGCTATGAAGTTGCGTAAGCCGACCGGCCCAATGGGCACACCCGGCCGCGCACCCGCCGGTCGCACGGCCGACCAAATCCGCGCTGGCCAAGCGAGTCAACCGCATCGACGGTCAGGTTCGCGGCATCGGCAAGATGATCGACGAGGACCGCTATTGCATCGACATCCTCACCCAGCTTAGCGCCGTGCAATCCGCGCTGGACTCGCTGGGGCTGCAGCTGCTCGAGCACCATCTGCACGGCTGCGTGCAGCACGCAGTCAAATCGGGGCAGGGAGACCATGCGATCGCGGAGGCGATCGGCGTGATTCGACGATTCGCGAAATGACGGATCGCGACAACGCCTTGCGATGCGAATTGACCCGCAATGCCGGTAACGGCGATAATCCTGCCCTTTCGGGGTGTAGCGCAGTCCGGTAGCGCGCTTGCTTTGGGAGCAAGATGTCGGGAGTTCAAATCTCTCCACCCCGACCAGAACAAGCACTTGGTTCGAGCCGCCGCAAGTGCCCTTCAAGGACCCGCGGATCCGCCGAATGGCAGGATTCGTGGATTGGTTACGCACCGATCGCGACAAAGAGTGTGTCAACGATGGTCCGTCGCCCCGATCTGACGCGCATCGTCCTCGCGGTCCTGCTGATGGGAATTCTGATCAGCGGTTCGTTCTGGATACTGCGCCCTTTCCTGCTTTCGACAATCTGGGCGGCGATGATCGTCGTGGCGACGTGGCCCATGATGCTCAAGCTCCAGGCCAGATTGGGACGGCGTGTTCTGGCGGTGGCGATCATGTCCAGCGCAATGGTGCTCGTGTTCGTCGCGCCGTTACTGCTGGCTATCCAGACGCTGGTCGAGAACACCGACACGATAACGCGGTGGATACGCGAGCTCGCCACTTCGCCGATCCCCGCGCCCCCCGATTGGCTTTCCCGTATTCCATTGCTCGGCGCGAAAATCGCCCAGTATTGGTCGAGCATCGCGGGGACGGACAAGGGGGAACTCGCCTCGCGCCTTGCCCCGTATACAGCCAGCGCCGCACAGTGGCTGGCGAGCGCGCTCGGCAGTGTCGGCTTGCTCGGTATCCAGTTTCTGTTGACCGTCGTGATCGCGGTGATCCTGTATACGCGGGGCGAAGCGGCAAGAGACGCGATGATCCGCTTCGGCAGCCGTCTCGCCGGCGACCGCGGCGAGCGCGTTGTGCTGCTTGCCGGCCAGTCAATCCGCGCCGTGGCGCTGGGCGTGGTTGTCACGGCATTGGTGCAGACCGTTCTGGCAGGCCTTGGTCTCGCCGTTGCCGGAGTGCCGTTCGCGGGACTCTTGACCGGCGTCATTCTGCTGCTCTGCATCGCCCAGATCGGAACGGTTGTCGTGCTCGTTCCGGCGGTGATCTGGCTCTTCTGGAATGACGCACAGGGATGGGGTATTGCGCTTGCGGTCTGGACCGTCGTCGTTGCCAGTCTCGACAACGTTCTGCGGCCGCTGCTGATCCGGAGGGGCGCTGACTTGCCGCTGCTGCTTATTTTCGCTGGTGTAATCGGAGGGCTTCTCGCTTTCGGAATCATCGGCTTGTTCGTCGGCCCGGTCGTGCTCGCGGTCAGCTACACCTTGTTCAATGAATGGGTAAGGGAGGAGGCCCGCACGTAGCCATTGCGGGTGGTCCGACGGCAGCGGGCGTTCTCCGGCAAAGTGCGCACGCGTACGCCGGAGATCGACGCAGTTCACGGTCGGAACCACGCGTTGCCCACCTGGAAATACACGGCGGTGGTCCCCGGGCTGTGCGCGACGTCGATGCCGGCGTGCAGTCCGAATTTGCTGGCCAGCTCGTAGCGAAAACCGACCCCTCCGCTGCCGACGTTCTGAGTGACGGAGAAAGCATCGCGGGTGGTACGAGTCGTGCCGGCCCCACCGAAGGCAACGAGGCTCCACCGGCCGAAGACCTGCCAGCGCGCCTCCAGCTCGACCGAGGCCATCTGGTCGCCCTGGTAACGCATCGCGGGCACGCCGCGCAGTTGAATGTAGGGCCGAAAGAAGAACGGGGTGCTTTCGGAAGACCACGCATAGTCCGCTCGCGCGCCGAGCGTGACTTGATGCGGGAAGGACCGCCATCCGATGACGACTTGCTGAAAGCGCTCGAAATCGATCGCTTGCTCCAAGAGACTCGCGGGAAGCCAGATACGACGATTCCGCGTAGATCCCCCGCGTCGGCGTAAAGACGCTGTCCCGCGAATCGTATTCGACGATGGCGGTCGGAGCGGAGACCTTCACTCGAACCCGGTCGGTCAATCCCGGGAACGCCGGCTGGTCGCGCAGCTTCGGATCGACGTCGGCAAAAACATAGCGCAATCCGATCGCCCACGGCGACTTGGGCCCAAGCTGCCAGTTGGTCTGGACGACGGCGCCGTTGAACTGAAGCGAGTAGCGAACCTTCTGGTCGAACGAGGGGCGATCCGAGGCCGAGACCGTAGAAGTCGAGATTGACCTGTCCGGTTCCCGCACCGGCCAGCGTGCGCAGGCGCCCGTCCAGCCAGCGGCTTGCATCCGCAGCGAACGCCGCCCACGTTCCATTCTGGGTGGCCATCCCGCCGACGGCGGAGATGTCCGGCCGCGCCCAACCCTCGCTCGCCTGCTTCCCTGCGAGGGCGAAGGAACATGCCGGCGGCGCCGGCGCCGTAGCCGACGGCGGGTTCGGTGACCACGATCGGGATGGGAAGGAAGCCGCGCGGATCCTCGAGAAAATAGCCGAGGTCGAACTGTCCATCCGCGGGATCGACGAAGCGTGCACGACCTTCGCGCTTGGTTTCCGGCGGTGCTGCGGCTGGAGAGACGCCGTCGACGCCGCGCGGCGGTTCGGCGAGTTCTTGCGCATCGGTCGCTGCCGCGCAGCCGATTGCCACCCCGAAGATCGCACAGCGCAGTGTCGCCACTATCGTGGGCGCCGCATCGTGCGCCGCGCCGGGAACACGCAATGGCGAAGTTAGCGTAACAATTGCGCTGATTCGCATGGACCTTCCCATCGTTATTGTGACAGATCGGCGCGATACGATATGATTACGCGTTGATTTGGAGCAGGATGTCGGGAGCCCAAATCCCTCCTTCCCCCGACGACCGGCTGGATCGGCTTCACGAGAAGAGGCTTTGATCGTGCAGGGCGCCCGTAGCTCATTCGGATAGAGCACCGGCCTTCTAAGCCGGGGGTAACAGGTTCGAGTCCTGTCGGGCGCGCCAAACATCGACGCGCCGCGGCAGGCGGCGGTAACCATGGTGGCTGTAGCTCAGCTGGTAGAGTCCCGGATTGTGATTCCGGTTGTCGTGGGTTCGAGTCCCATCAGCCACCCCACTCATCGCATCATTCAGCGATAGTGCCGCGCTCGATCGTGGCCTAAGCGCGTCGTACTGGGGACGACGGTGCGCAGCCGCATCCGTCGCCGGTCGCGGCGTAGCGAGAACTCTACTGGCGCTTGGTCAGGGTCATGATTGCCCCGTCGTGCCTGATGTCGATGCGATTCAGGAAGCTCATGCCCAGCAATGCGACGCGCAGGCTGTCAGCTTCCATCACGACTGCATCGACATCTTTCACAGTGAGCTCTCCGACGCGCACGGTGTCGAGCTTGACGCGGTACGCAAACGCATCTCCGTTGGCCGTCTCCAATACAAGCTTCTGACCCTTCCGGTAGTCGAGCCCCAATCGGCTTGCCTCGCGGGCGGGAAGGGAAATGAACGTTGCGCCGGTATCGACGGCAAATCGGATCGGCACGCCGTTGACCTGGCCGTTCGAGACAAAATGGCCCAACTCGTCTGCAGTGACCATTGCGGATTCGGCCGCCACAAGGCTCTGCGTCTGCCTGCGCGCAGGGCTCAGTCCGAAGGCCATGCGCTGTCCCTGCATATCGAAGGTGGCACCATCCCGGTCCACCGATACCAGAAGAATGCCGTCGCGAGTCTTCTGTCCCACCGACAGCGTTTGCAACGCGCCGCCGTCGATCTGCACGACAGCCTTGTTAGGGAACAGGCCGACAACATTGATGTCCAGCGCAGCCGATCCGTTCGAGACCAGGAGGCCGATGACTATCGAGGCAATGAGATGGCGACGATCCATGACCAGGTCTGTAGCATTTTCCGGGCCAGCGACCCCTACCAGCATTCATTCACCGGCAGTGACCCTGTCACGCCCTTTGTGCCCTGTTCCGTATACGTCATTACGCCGCAATGATCGCCAACCTGCGCCCCTGCTGGGGTCGCCTGCAATGTATATGTGGTGGCGGTGAGATTCGCCAGCGACAGCGCGTAGTAGCCGTTCTGCGTGGTGGCGGGATACACGCCACCAGCTCCGAGCGTCGCCGTCGCGTAGGTGCTTCGCTCGGTGAAATAGCGCTCCATTTGTCCTGCCGCGCCGACCAGTGCCGATTTCGCGTCCGATCGCCGTGTTTTCTGCACCTGCTTCTGATAGGTGGGCAACGCGACAGCGGTCAAGATCCCGAGGATGACACAGGCGATCAAAAGTTCGATAAGCGTGAATCCGTGTGCGCGCATGGTGGCAATGCTGTGCTGTCAGTCGACGTAGATGAGCGCGACGCGGCGATGCAGCGGATCCGTTGCGTCGAGCGTAAATCGGACATGGCCCCCGCTGCGTAACGCATAGATATTGGAAGGCTTGCCATCGCGGCCAAACACTTTCACTTGTTTGGCGTTGAATGTAAGCCGCTGGCCGTAGACCTGGAACGTGCCGTGGCCGACACTTACGGATTCGATCGTCCCGTTGCGCAAACCCGAGCTGTCGTCTCGGGCCACCCTCGCGGATTGCAGGTCGGCAGGCTTCGGTGGCACGGCATTCACAGGGGCCGGCGGCGCTCCCGTCGGCTTGATCGCCAGGCTGGGTACCGAAACGGCCAGCAGGCCGATGATAAAAAGAATGTTTTTCATGTTTCGCCTTTCACTGGATCTGACGCCAGGACTTGCGACCTTGGGCACCCGATCCGGCGCCCTCCAGGATCTTTTCGACGTTACCCGACGATTCGTTGACGTATTTGTTCTCTTTTGGAGTCTGACCCGCCACCAGCGGCGCATACAGGAAACCCGGCGCCGCGGGAATGCTGGTGATCTGGCGGCCGCTGGTGTTTTCGGACTCACTGTTGTAGGTGACCAGGTCGCCGATGGAAATCGCATCGTCGCCATTGGTGTCGAACGTCGGCTTGTCATATCGGTTGCCGGTCATCACGTCGACTTCCATCACCCAGCCGGTGCCGCCGAATCCGCATGGATCGGTATTCGGGATGAGCGTGTTGAAAATCACCCGGCCGGCACGAATGGCCGGATCGGTCACCGAGCGCTCGCCTGTCGTCGGAAGGTTCAGGTACCAGCCGTTCTTCGACGAATTGTAGGTTGCCACTGGAGTCGTATCGTCACCCGATAACGCGGCGTCCAGCGTTGCGGGCCCGACCGCGTGTGTGCTCAGGCGGTAAGTATTGGTGTCCGTGCCCGTTGCCGTGGCGACGACGCTCTGCTGGACCAGCGTCGACAATGCGTTTATCGGGCTTCCGCGATCGCGAATGCCATAGAACGTCTGCGCCTGGGTCGATGCGTTGTCCTGCGTATCGATGTAGCGGCCGGTGCCGAAGACGACGAGATAGCCGCCCTCCGAGAATCGCGTCACGTCCGGCTTGGTCGTGATCGGCTGACCACCGGTGCTGAACAGAGGTGACCCGCCGAAGGCGACTCCCCATTCGCTTGGCGTTGCAGACGACAGGTCGAACTTCCACATATTGCCCGCCAGGTCTCCGATGTAAACGACATCGGCGATGCCGTCGCCGGTGGTGTCCACCGCAATGCCGCCTGAAAGCCCGTTCGGAGTTCCGACCGTCCCTGTCTGCGTGTCGATCTTCGCGCGCAGCGCTCCAGTCTCGGCATCGAGCACGAACAGCACGGCGTGTCCGGTCGTACTGGCGCTGCCGTCGGCGTCGGTATTGTTGTACCCGTTGCCGAAGATAACCGACCAGCGACCGTTGTTGGTCTTCACGAGCAACGGTTGACCGAAGACGGCGCCGACGTCGGCATCGTCGCTGTCATTGAACTCCCAGCGCACGACCGAGCCGGCGGTGGCTTGGGTGAATTTGGTCGGATCGGTGACGTCCAGAGCATAAACGCCCTGGCCACCGGCACCGAGCGCCCCGGCCAGCATCGTGTGCCAGGCTGTGCCGTAGAAAACGTCGCCGACGGTCGGCGAGCCGTCGACGTAATAGTGATGTGCGGTCGGATCTCCCGGATTGGCTGCGACGTTTTGCGTAGAGAGCCCACTGAGATTGCGATAAACCGGCGTCGGCACGTAGGCGAGCGTCTCCACGCCAGTCTTGGCGTTGAACGCGTGCAACATGCCGTCGTTGGCGCCGACGTAGATCGTCGGGGTTCGGTTGGCGTTGGCAGCGGCGAACGCACTGTATGCGGCCGCTTCCATCTTGTCGGAGTAGCCGAATGCCGGAACCGCGACGTACGTGGGCGCCGAGTGGATGATATCGCCAAGCTTGCTGGTCGGACGGCTTCGGAACGATGGTGTGCACGTGCCACAGGTACCGGCTTCGTTGGACGCGTTACCGCGCAGCCATTGCACGCGCTGCGCGCCGTACCCGTCCGTATTGCCGGCCATGTCGGCATTGAGCAGAGATGACTGTGCGAGGTCCAGCTCGGTGGCTGCCGGCGTGCCGGGATAGGTCGCCGGCCAGCGAAATGGGATGCCGCGGCTGCCGAGCGCTGCGGAGCCTTTGTAGGTAAGGATCGTTCGCCCGGTGTCCCAGTTCTGGGCGTTGATCACCTGGCCTGAATCATAGAGCTGGCTGCCGAGCGTGCCGTCCTGGTTTACCACGTAAGCGATCAATTGGCCCGACCAGTCGCCGCTGTTGAAGCGCGCTTGGTAGAGGTTGGTGCCCGTGCCCCACGAGCCGGCATTGAGCGAGACGGCGGACGCGGCCGCCGTCTTCGATTCAATGTCGACGGCGATCGCCTGAAACGCGCTGGCCAGCGACCCGGCATCCTGGGCGAGATACGCCTGCTTGGTGCCACCCAGATTCGCGAACTGGTTCAATACCGCGATCGACCCCGGATTGGCGACGGTATCACCCAGTCCCACGACATAAGTCTGGATGTCGTGGACATGGCCAGCGACCGACGTGCTGCGCAGACTCGAGATCTGGGGGAAAACATCGCTGGCCGCCTTGGAGAACGTCCAGGTCTGGGTCGATGGGTCGTACACGTTCTGTTGCTGGGACAGCGGATACATGTTGCCGGACAGGTCGGAAGTCGGATTCCCGTCGGTGGCGAGCAGCGCGAAGCTCTTCTGGCAGGACAGC
Source organism: uncultured beta proteobacterium (assembly GCA_963847585.1). GTDB lineage: Bacteria > Pseudomonadota > Gammaproteobacteria > Burkholderiales > Casimicrobiaceae > PALSA-1003. Next base: position 85,011 of record CAWKAQ010000015.1, read on the forward strand.
GTGATCGGCGACGCGTAACCGGCACTGCCCGTGAAATATTGGTTCGCGGTCACCATGCTCCCGGCAAGCGGAGTGAATACGGCCGCGTTCTTGATATCGGTCCCGTATTGGGTTTCCGAAGCCATCAAGGCCATGATATTGCTCAGGTGTCCGGATGTGCTCGAAGAAGCGACCGGCTCGGCGATGGATCCGTATCCGTTGACGCCGGCGTAGAAGCCCCACGCGCGGTATGCATACATTTGCCTTGAGATAGGCGGATTGAACGGGATGTAGCCGGCATCGGTCGGTGTGAAACCGAACGTCGTCCAATAGTTGGTCATATTGGCTTCAAACGCCGGGCCCGGATTGTGAGTGAAATAGAAGTTGTAGCTGCCGCCTCCCGCCGTAGTCGCCCATGCTCCGGTTCCGAAATAACCGATATAGAGGACGTCGTTGATGTCTGGATCGTCGCTGGCCCGGTCGTAAGTAATGTAGTGATCGCCGACACTCGAGCCGTTCCACTGCGGATTGGCGAGGCAGCGCAAACCGCTGTTCGAAGCGGAGATGCCGTTCACGCAGTCGTCGGTGAACACCATCGTCTGGTCGTTGCCGAGCCAGTACGGATAGGTCGAATAGAGCCCCGCGCCGCCGATGTAGAAGGTTTCGAGCCCCCAGTTGAACAGATCGGAGAAATTGTTGATCGTGTTGCGGATGACGCTGCGAGCGATATTGCCGCGTGTCGTGGGATCGTCTCCCGCGATCAGCTTCCCCGCCATGGTGCCGTCCATCGACTCCGAGTTATCGTAGATTACGAGGACGTTGGGAAGCGTCTTGTGAGTGAGAAAAAGCGGATATTGCGAGATCGAAAGCGCTGCTGCAAAGCAGGGCTCCGCGATGAACGCGACGATCACGACAGACCATTTCAATCGGTTCACGGGTTGCTCACGAGAAAAGTTGTTTGCAGGATGATGTGCGATTCGATACGCGCCCCTGTCCCGAGGACGGTAAGGCGATATGCGGTACCGCCGGAATTGGGCGGCGCCACGCCGATCCCCACGCTGCCGCCCGGCGGCACCGTAAGACCCGACAGTTTCTCGATTACATACAACGGCTGAGCTGCGACGTCTGTCAGCGCCGGTGCGCTGGTTTGGCTGCCGTAGGCTCGTGTCTTCGAGGAGTCACCCCAATCAACTGCCCTGGAGATGTCGGTGGCCAGCGGCGTCGGCCATGTCGAAGGCGGCGTGCAGAGGCCGTTCGTGCAGGACGACGTGAATACCGAGCCGGGCGTGATGTTCTTGACGACGTCGGCTTCCGCATCGCGCAGGCCGGCTTCCGCGGCCTGGAACGCCACGTTCATGTCCTTGGTATTGCCGGCCATCTTTTCCTGCAACAATGTGCTGTTGAGCGCAGCAACGCCGAGCACGCACAGCACGAGCAGAAACATCAGCGCCGGGAACAACGACATTCCCGTCTGGTAACTCCTGTTAGACCGCGGTGCCGGAAGTCTGCGCATCACGGCACCCGATTGCGGACCGTAATCACCGACGAAAGCGCGGATCGGATCCGCTTGTCCGTCGGTGTGGTCGAAACGCCCGCGAAGGCATACGGCTGTGGAGAGGTCGCGACATTGTCGCGGACCGTCGCGAGCAGAATCTGCGCCCTGACGCTTACGACATTGCTCCAGGTGCCGACAGCATCGGCGGTCACATACCGGTTGGCGGCGTGCGCCCCATCCAGATCCTCGCCGAACAGCAGCACCAATCCGTCGACGCCTTCGACCATCTCTTCGGGCTGCGGCTGGCCGTCGTACGCCGGCACGTTGTTAGCCCATAGCGAGGTGGTTCCAGCCTTGCGCGCGCTCGGAGCGACATAGTAGGTCCGCGTAACCATCCGGTAGATCGATGCATCGGTGCTGAAGACATGGCCCAGATCGCTGCTGCTGTTGCCGGGGACAGCGGCGTTCCCGGTGTCGTGGCCGACGAGGCCGCTGACCGAATTGACGCTGGTCGCGTTGAAAATGGCCGCCGCTCCGCAGTCAGCCACGAGCAATACGTCGCCGGCGGCGAGATGGCTCCCGGGACCGATCTGCAGATCGGCAGATGAACTCGCCATCGTCGCGATCAGGGGAAAGCCGGGGCCGTCGATCTGGCGGATCGTCACCACGTCGGCGCCGCTGCTTGGCGCCGGGGTCAATGCCGAGACGCTCGCGTCCAGTGCCGGTAGCCAGGTCCCGCCGCTGGCATGGTATCCGGCAATCCCGACGTTGAATTGGTACGGGTAGTCGGTCGAGTTGAGAAGATTGACCGGATTCACTGCGCCGCCGTTGCAGCCGCGGTATCCCGCCATGCGAAGGTCCCGGTCGATCAGATAATCCGCAAACCGGCCGTTCTCCTGCATTCGCGAAATCGTGTCATTGGCGCGAGCGAGTTGCTTGCTGTTGACGTAGATGATTCCGATGATCGTGACGATGAGCAGGCTGATCGCAGCCCACACCATCAGCTCGACCAGCCCCATCCCCGTCTGCCGCAGCGAGTTCATGGCCGGAGCGGCGTGACGAAGCGATGCTGGGTGCTTTTTTCCGACCACCACAGCTTGATGGTCAGCACATCGCCAGCGCCGTCGCATGCCGGGGCAGCTGGCGTTCCATCATTGGGCGTGCTGTCGAGGCAAATCACCCCTGACCCGGCTGGGAGCAGCGCTGAAACTTCTGCGGTCCACTCGTAGAAATCGTTTTTGCGCCACCTGCGCGGCCGTACAGCCCGAGCTGATGCAACCGGGGCTCGAGACCACGTCCGTAAAGGCGTCGTAGGAATGGGCCTGGACTCCTGGAAGATTCGCCCGCACGCGGTCGGCGATTTGATACGACAGATACACAGCCTTGCTGCGAATCGCCGAGTTGTTCGCAGCGGCGAGCCCGTTGGCCTGCAGACCTGCGAAGCCGACGAAGCCGATTGATATGACGAAGATCGAGATCAGCGACTCAATCAGTCCGGATCCCCGTTGCGCGTTTCGCTTCATTTTTATGATCCGTTGCATGGCGTGGTATTGGCTGCAACGTCGGTGACGTCGGCCAGACCGTTGGGTTGGATGTTGATATCGAAGCCGCCGAGCGCCGGATCGATGGCGCAAACCTTGATATCGACCGCGGCCGCCGGCGTCAGAAAGCCCATGGGAGTAAACGTGATGGTGATTGACGGCCGCATCGCTCAACAACGACGTTCGACGGAAAGGGCTTCATGGGTGCGCAGCAGCGTCTCGCCCTCGTCGTAGGCGCCATTGCCGTTGTCATCGACCCAGGCGCTCCACCCGCCACCGAAGGCGTTGCCCGTAACCGGCGCCGTGGTACCGATGACGACCGAGAACGCCACGGCGCACCGCCTCGCTGCGCGCGAACGCGACATAGGCGACGAGTTCGTCCTGCGCCGCGTATACCGCGATTGTTGCTCACGGTCGAGCTCATCGAGCCTGCGGCCAGAGTGGCGAGGATCACCAGGAACGGCGAGCGTGGCGCAAAGCTCTATCAGCGTAAAACCGTGCGCGACAGACAAGGCACACGCGTGTGCAATGACGTCGTGCGGTTTACAAGCGCCGCTTTTGAAATATCACATCGAAATCGTCAGCAACATCATGGCTCACCCTGTCACGTCCGCACTTCATCAGTTGGTGCTTGTGCGTTACAGCTTGTGGACTCGGATATCCGAATTCGCTAGCGCTTTCGCTGTCTGGCGCGTGCACTGAAACTGGTAGCAACACCGCATGTCGCATGCCAAAGCGACTCCATCGCCGGATAGATCTGGATAGGCGGTAGGAATTGACGGACTTCCGTCGGGGATCGTCGAAGATGAGCGGCAGCCAGCCCGGGTTGCGTCGGGTCGCGTTGCGCCGGGCGGCGATTGCAAACTGCGGCGCAATCTGACGTATTACGCCGTCCGTCCTTTGCTCTTTAGGCGACCGAGCAAGGCGCGCACGATCGGGCCTACCAGAGGCTGACACTTTGTAGACGACGTGCTGCGTGCCCCGACCTAGGTGCTCCCGTTCGATCCAGAGAGTCAGATCGGCGATAGCCGCGTGCAGCGCATCGCGCGCCGCACGGCGTCTGTTCTCCCGACAGCGGATGAATGGTCGCATCCGGGTCCCACAACGGCATCAGGCCAGCATGCATTGTGGTCAACTTGTCCAACAGCGCGTAGAGATCGGCTGCGCAACACGCGCGCCCAGTCTTGCGCACTGGCGTGGTCGTGGACCGGATGATCGATGGCGCTCATCTGATGCGACTCAAGTTGTCATAGTCGTCGTATTACGGCTAATTTGACTCCGCAGCGTCGTTGAGTGCTCCGCCGCAACGAGTTTTTCGTCGAAACGCAATTCACGTGGCAAGAGCCGTGCCACACTGTGTGGACGCTGGCTCCCGAGGTAGAGTCGCGAAGTAATTATCGCCTCCACGGAAGCGTGACCTTTACCTGTCGACCACCTATCGCGGCAACAGACGTCGAACGCGCGACAAGCCTTCGACGATATCGCGCTCGTCGATTGCGCCGTAGCCGAACACCAATCCTGGCCGGACGGTCCTGCCGAAATAGAATTCCCGCAACGAATAGATTCCTATGCCCTCGTGTCGAGCCCGGTCCACCAGTGCGTCGACGTCGAGCGACGTTTTCGAAAGCGCCGCCAGGTGCAATCCAACGGCAGAGGGAATCGGCTCCAGCCAGCGGTGAAAATCGCGCTTCAGGCAGCCGAGCAGCGTTAGGTGAGCGCGCACCGTAGACCTGGCGCATCTTGCGCACATGCCGCGCCAGATGTCCTTCGGCGATGAACGCCGCCAGCGTTTCCTGCTCGAGGACCGCACAGTGCCAGTCAGTGCACTGCTTCGCGGCGACAAGGGCGGGTCGCGCCCAGGGCGGCGGAACGACAAAACCCAGGCGCATTTCCGGGAAGAGACTCTTCGAAAACGTCCCGACATAGAAGACCGACTCGCTGCGATCGAGGGTCTGCAGCGCATCGAGCGGCCGGGCGCCAAGGCGGAATTCGCCGTCGTAGTCGTCTTCGATGATGACTGCGCCGTGCGCCTGGGCGAATTCGAGCAGGCCGTCCGCCGTCGGGTGGATCATCGTGGTGCCGAGCGGAAACTGATGGGATGGCGTCACGCAGATCACGCTGCGCGTCGGGCGGCAGTCGCTGCACGGCGATCCCGTCACGGTCAACCTGGACGGGTACGATCTTGGCGCCGGCGGCGGCGAAGGCCGCGTGCAGCGGCGGATAGCCGGGATTCTCGACGGCGACCACGGTTCGGCCCGGAGAGATCAGGATGCGGGCGAGGAGATCGAAGCGCCTGCTGAGAGCCGGCGGTAACGACAATGTCTTCGGGCCGGCAGGCGACGGCGCGCGCGAACGAAACGTGCTTGGCGATCGCTTCGCGCAATCCCGGCAGCCCTGCGGCTCCGCGTAGGCGGCCGGCTTCTTCGCGAAGGCTGCGGATCGCCCTCGCTGTCAGCCGCCGCCAGACATCGAACGGAAAGAATCGCTTGTCGGGACTCCGAGTCGAAAGTCGAACCGCGTCGAAATCGGGCAAATGCAAGTGAAACAGGAACGGGCGATTTGCGCCAAAACGCCTGCAAGCGCGAATCGGTGTCCAGCGCGGCACCTGTCGCGGTCCCGTCGACCGGATGACCGGGGCGGACGTCCGCCACGTAGGCTCCGGCCCTCGGACGGGTGGAGCGAGATAACCCTCGCTCAGCAGCAAGTCGTACGCCGCCACCGCGGTGTTGCGCGACACGCCGTAGGCCGCGGCCAGGGCGCGCGTCGGCGGCAGGCGCGAGCCGGGTTGCAGTCGGCCATCGAGGATCGCCGCTCTCAGTTGTCCGTGCAGGGCGCGCAGCAAATTGCGTGAATCCCGGGACGGCAGGCTGATCGGGAGCTCAAAATCTGGATCCATAAAAATGTCCATAGGTGGCTCTTATTGGATACCAGTGTATCTCTTATTCTTCGACCGTGACATGAGGAGATACCGATGACACAGTCCAAACCACCCTTCGAGCGACCCGATACGTTCGCCCCGCCAGGCCTCGCTCACCACGATGCGCGCGGGCGTGCAGTGGAAAGCAGCCAGAGCAGGGGCCGCATCGTGAACGGGTATCGAACCGCGTTACCGAGCGTCGCTTGTGGCATCGCAGCCGTCGCCATGGCGGCGCTTACGTTCGGTCTGCTGGTGGTGGCGCCCGCGACGATCGAGTCTGGCAGCGAGGCGATCCGCGTCCTGCCGGCGTCGCAGGTTCTCGCGATGCGGCCGACCGAAGTCGTCACCGCCGCCGCGCAGAAGGCTGCTGCGGAAATTCAGCCGGCAGTCGCGTGCGACAAGGCGAATCGCTCCCGGGTACCCGAAACGCGTTGCCCGCAGGACCCGGACACGCGTCCGCCGTCGAAATCGGACAGCCGCGGCGCCGGTTGCCTCGACGTCAGTTGAGGGCGCCTTGGCCGACCGCAGCGCGACGCCGGCGCGGGATGCCGGTGCGGTCACTCAGCGCCTTGCCAGCTTGCGCCCGCCGACGGATCCCGCGATCGCGGCAGCGACAAACAACGCAGTCAGTCCGATCGGCCCGGAAACGACCGTCCTTGCCGAGGACCGTAAGCCATGGGCGGCGATCCGCAGATTCAGTTTTTCCAGTCGCACGCGCTGTTCGGCCAGCGCTATCTGCTCGCGCAGACTCATCGATGTTCCGCTCATGACCCGCCTCCGAGCTGGCGACGCGTCGCCTTGAACGCGAGATTCCCCGCCCGTCCCTTGATCATGAGCAGGACAGGCAACGCAGCCGCGACAATGGCGAGGCCCACCACGAGCAGCGATACATGCAGGCTGAGCCACGTATCGGCAAGCCATGCGACCAGACTCAGTACCAGCAGGATCCATGCGGTGGCGAGGAACAGGATGGCGACGACCGAAAGAATCGCGATCGAAACAAGGCTTTCGATCGCAAGCCTGGCTTCGAGCTTGACGAGCTCGACGACGTCGCGACTGAAATCGCGCGCATTCGCCAGCAGGGAAGATGCACGTCGGATGATCTGCAGCGCTTGCGCGGTGACCAGAAGTCGCATGATGTCGTCTCGATGTTGGTTGCTATCTCGATTTTGACGTGTTGCCGCGAGCCATCCGGCTCAGCGCCAGCCCGGTGAGCAGCCCGGCGGCGGACACGCCCAGCAAGCGCCGCGCCCGGTGGGAGCTGTCGAAGCCGGCCAGCGGCGCCGGCCGAGCTGGCGCTGCGTGCTGTTCTTCCGGCACAGGCTGCGGGCCGATGACCGGAGTCTGCCGGCTGCGCGGTAGGTCTTCCTGCGCAAGGGGCTGTGCGTCGTGACGGTGCGCATAGGCATTGGTAAACTCCGCGCCCAGCAGGAAGATCTGCGTCGAATAATAGATCCACAGCATCAGCACGACGAAAGGGCCGGCGGCGCCGAAAGACGAAGCGACCGAACTTTTCCCGATATACAAGCCGATCAGCAGCTTGCCTATATCGAACAGCAACGCGGTAATGGCGGCGCCGATCCATACGTCTTCCCAGGCGACTTCCACGTTGGGGAGCACTTTGTAGATCATCGCGAAGAGCACGGTTATTACGGCGAAGGATCCCAGAAACGTAATCGCCTGAAGCAGAAATTCGGCTTCGCCAAGCAGAGAATTTCCGAGTGCGGCGACGGCTGCGCTAAGGACCAGCGAGACGGCCAGAAGAAAGCCGATCGCCAGGACCATTCCAAGCGACAACAGTCGAGACCGGATCAGATTCAACAAGCCGCTTCCTGCTCGAGGCTTAGCCTTCCAGATCCGGTCCAGGTCATCCTGCAATTCGACGAATGCCGTCGTCGCAGTGAGGATCAGAGCCCCTACGCCTATCACGATCGCGAGGATACTGCTGCCAAAGTTCGCCGCGCTCTTCAGCATCCCGGCGATGGCGTTTCCTCCCGCCTCGCCGAGAAGTCCCTGCAGCTGGCCGACCACCGCCGCTTGCGCGGCATCGCGCCCAAACACGATGCCCGCGACGGCAATGGCAATGATCAGCAATGGCGCGATCGAGAAAGCCGTGTAATAGGCGAGCGCCGCCCCCATGCTGGCGGCTCGATCCTCCAGCCATGCGCTTACCGACTGTTTGACCAGCGACCAGAGCTCTTTTGGCGAGATCATCGGCGCGCTCCTTTAACTCGACCGAACCAATTCCGCGGGCGCGGTAGCAATGCACGTCGTCGCGCCTAGGGAATTCTCAGGACCTGACCTGGGTAGATCTTGTCGGCACTCTTGAGCATCGGTCGATTGGCTTCGAATATCTTGTTGTACTGGTTGGCGTCTCCGTAGGATTCCTTCGAGATCTTCGATAGCGTGTCGCCGCTCTTGACCGTATAGAACTTGGCTTCGGGACCACCCTGCTCGACGCTCATGCGGTCATCGACGTGCGAGACGCTCGAGACGTTGCCGGCGCACAGGATGATCTTCTCCCGCGTCGCCTGGTCTGGCGCGACGCCGTATACGGTCGCAGTGCTGGTCGAGCTGTCGTACGTGACAGTCAGCGCCGTCGCGTCGAGGTTTTGCGCCTTGATATAGCCAAGAATGGCGTCGCCTGCGGCGGCGTCCGCAGCCTTCACGCTGTCGGACGATGACCGAGTCGCCTCGGCAGTGGAGGTTTGGCTGCTGCCCGGACGACTTCGATGGGTGGAACAGCTTTTCGCCGGCATCCCGGATGAAATCGATGAGTGCCATGGCCAGTCCTTTCATAGACGGTTGGAATTGTTGCAACACGACAGGTAAAAAATTCCTGCCGATTCCCACTTCTGGGGAGAAAGCCGCCGCGCGGCTTTCCCTGCTGTTGGAAATGCATGAATCGGGCCACGCGCGGGATGACCGCGTGGCTACCCGGCGGTGCCCGCAAAAACGCCAAGCCTTGACTCGGGAGCGTCGTCGGTTATCGTGACGGGCGCGCCGGTGCGTGCTGTCGGCAACCCATGGCACTCAAATCCACGATCTTCAAAGTCGAGCTGTCGATTGCCGACGTCGAGCGAGGCTACTACCGCGATCACTCGTTGCGGATTGCGCGACATCCGTCGGAGACCGATGAGCGCATGATGGTGCGCTTGCTCGCCTTCGCCTTGCACGCCGACGAAGCTCTGGAATTCGGACGCGGCTTGAGCGCCGAGGATGAGCCCGATCTGTGGCAGAGGGACCTGACCGGCGCGATCGAGCGATGGATCGACGTCGGGTTGCCGGACGAACGCGCGGTGCGCAAGGCCTGTGGCCGGGCTCGCTCGGTCGATATCCTGGCGTATGGCGGTCGTGCCGTGGAGCTGTGGTGGGAGGGCGCGCGCGCAAGGCTCGAGCGCCAGGAGCGGTCTTACCGTCACCGAGGTTCCGCTCGACGCAAGCCGGGCGCTCGCCCAATTGGCCGGCCGCTCGATGCGCCTGCAGGTCACGATCCAGGAAGGGCACGTCCTGGTCGTCGACGGGGCGAGCTCGATTTCGACCGATTTGCGGCAGCTGAAGGCCGCGCCGATCCCGCATTGACCGACTCTCGCGAAGCCGGTCGTTCCCGCGCCTCGCGCCGCCGCAGCCGGCAGCGCAGAGGGTCACGCCGGCCGCCAGAAGAGCGGAATGGGCGGACGAACAGGCCTGTCGGGAATGCTCGCGTCATGAAATACTGTCGCGCGCCGGAGACCAGAGCGACCCTTCCGATCGATGCCTACCCGCCGAACATTCGCTTCCCTGCTTGCCTTGCTGGTCGCATTTGGCGTGCTCGAGGCCCATGCGGGCAAGAGCACCGTCTGCACCGTCACCGTGAACTCGCCCAACGAAAAGGAAACGTTGCGCCGGGTCCTGCCGGAGGACAAATTTCAGTTTGTCGAGCTGGTCGAGCGCGGTCGCCCCGATTGGCTGGCATCGGCTTGCCGCCAGTCCCTGCGTTGCGACGTTCTGGTCATTTCCGGCCATTTTGACGGGGGAACCGAGTTCTACTCCGATCGCCTCGACGCGCGCGAATCGCTGCCGGTCGCCGAGCTGGAACGCGCGTCCTGCAGCGCTTCCTGCGCCGGCCTGTTTTCGCAGCTGAAAGAAGTCTACCTGTTCGGCTGCAACACCCTGAACGCGGCGACACCCGACAGCACCGCGGCGGAAGTCGCGCGCAGCCTCGTGCGTTCCGGATATTCGAGTGCCGACGCCGAGCGCGTCTCGCGCGCCTTGAACGAGCGCCACGGCGAAAGCAATCGCGAGGGCATGCGCCGCATCTTCGCCAACGTTCCCGTCATTTACGGCTTTTCGGCAATGGCGCCGCTGGGCGCAGCGGCAGCGCCGCTTCTCGGCCGCCACCTGCTGTCGTCCGGTAGCGGCGAATTCGGCAACGGTCGCGCCAGCTCGAGCCTGCTGGGCCAGTTCGCCGGAAGCTCGATGACCGCCACCGCAGGGATGGGGGACACCGATCCGCGCGCGAACTACCGTCGCGAAGTCTGCCAATTCTTCGACGAGCAGCGTTCGCCGGCGCAGAAGCTCGCCTTCATCCATCAAATCCTGGGCCGCGACATGGCCGAGGTGCGCATGTTCTTCGAGCGCATCGAGGCATTTTACGCGTCGTTGACCGAAGAGGATCGGCAGGCTCCCGCGTTCATCCAGCAACTCGACGAGATCGCCCGGGATCAGCTGGCGCGGGATCGGTACATGACGTTCGCGCGCGACGTCGATCGCCCGCAGGTCCGGAGCCGCATGGTGCACGTGGCTCGTACGCTCGGCTGGCTTTCACCGGAGGACGAAAAGGCCGAGATCGCACGCATGCTGAGCGAGCTGCTGGCCGGAAGGTCGATCGGCTCGGCCGAGGTCGATCTGGTTTGCTCGCTGAACAAGGATCGAAGCCTGGATGATCAGGTACAGCGCCTCGAGCGGTCGCCGCTGCGCAGTGAAAGCGTTTCCGACGCGGCGCTGCTCGCTTGTCTGGGCAGTGCGAAAGACCGCGAACGGGTTTTGCAGGCGCTGACCGCTCGCGGCGATGCCGATGTCGAGATCGCGCGGGTTTACCTGCATCACCACCCGATCACCGACGTGAACGAGCTCCGCGACGTGGCCGCGCGAATTGCACGGATGACCGAATCGGACGCACAGGTTCGTGCCCTCGATACGCTGGCGCATTACTATCTGGCCGACCGCGAAAGCCTGGATCAGCTGGCGCGCCTGTTCCCCGTCGCGACGTCGGTGAACGTCCAGCGGGCGCTCGCCGGCGTCTTCATCCGCTCCGACTATCGCTCGCTCCCCAGGCAGGACCTGGTGCGCATGCTGCGCCAGCACCGCATCAAGTCTCCGGACGGCGAAGACCTGATCGACGTCCTGATCCGCCGCCTCCAGGCTTAAGCTCCGCAGTACCGCGGGATCGAACGCCAGCAGGTTTCAAAGGCGCCGGTCGCATCGCGGCCGCGCCGCCGTCTGCCGCGTCATTAGCGTCTGATCCCGCGACTCAGTCCGTCCTACACGCGCTTCAGCGCGGCTCCGATACCGCCGACGCGGCAGTTTCGATACGGTGTCCACTGCGACGGCGGCGCACTGCTGCGAGCCTTCGCGCGCATCGGGCCCTCCGTTCGCATCGCTGCGATGAACGTGGGCCACCGTACAGAACTTTGCAGGTAATTGCGGTGATCATGTCAATTGCCAAAGCGAGCTTCGCGAAACCGTCGCGTTGCCTGACGCAACGGCGAATTCATCTGCTGGCTTCTGCAACGTCTGCTCTCGTTGTCGCGGCATGCGATGTCAAGGTGTAGGGCATGCCGATGGCCAGGAAATTTGCTCTTCTGCTCGCATTGCTGGCCACGCTCTGCGTCTTTCCTCAGGCGCGCGCCGCCAAAAGCACCGTCTGCACGATCACCGTCAATTCGGCCGACGAGAAGGAAACCTTCCGGCGCTATCTCCCCGAAGACAAATACCAGTTCGTCGAGCTGGTGGAGCGCGGCCGGCCGGACTGGCTTGCTTCGGCCTGCCGCCAGCGTGTCCGCTGCGACGTTCTGATCATCTCCGGCCATTTCAACGGCGAGGAATTCTTCTCCGAGCACCTGGACTCGAATGAATTCCTGCCGGTCGCCGAGATGGAGCGCGCCTCCTGCAGCAACTCCTGCCCGGGACTGTTCTCGCAGCTGAAGGAAGTCTATCTGTTCGGGTGCAATACCTTGAACGCCGAAGCCGGCATAAGCGCGTCGGCCGAAATCGCGCGCACGATGATTCGCGCCGGCCGGTCGAAAGCCGATGCCGAGCGCGTCTCGCGTGCGTTGAATGCACGGCACAGCGAAAGCAACCGGGACGGCATGCGCCGCATTTTCGTCAACGTCCCGGTGATTTACGGCTTTTCGTCGGTCGCTCCGGTCGGCGCGACCGCCGCGAGCACGTTGAACCGTTACTTTCACTCCGCCTCCAGTGCCGAAGTCGGCAGTGGTCGAGTCAACGCGAGACTTCTCGGTCAGTTTTCCACCAACGGGATGACAGCCGCCGCGGGCATGCGCGCGTCGGACCCGCGCGCCGGATATCGGCAGGAGGTCTGCCAGTTCGTCGACGATCGGCTTTCGCCGGCGCAGACGCTGGCATTCATTCATCAGATCCTCGGCCGCGACATGACCGAAGTGCGGATGTTTCTCGACCGCATCGAAAGCTTTGCCGCATCGTTGACCGAAAGCGAGCGCCAGACCCCGTCTTTCATCGTGGCCTTCGACGAGCTTGCCAACGATCAGCCGGCGCGCGAGCGCTTCCTCGCGCTTTGCCCGCGACGCCGACGAGCCGCCGCTCAGGGCGCGCATGATCAAGCTGGCGCACAAGCTCGGATGGCTTTCGGCAGACGGTGAGCGGGACGAGCTGGCGCGTCTGGCGCAAGACCTGTTGGCGGGTGGCAGGATAGGTTCCGCGGACGTCGATCTCGTCTGTTCGTTGAATCGGGATCACGCGCTGGATCCCGAGCTTGGCCGGATCCGCCTGTCGCCGGGAGCCGCCGACAATGCGCCGCAAGCTGCGATCCTGGCGTGCCTGGGAAGCGTCGACGGCCGCGCTCGCGTTTTGCAGGCGCTGACCGGAGCCAACAAGGACGAGGTCCAGATCGCGCAGGTTTACCTTCAGCACAGGCCGATCGGCGATGTCGGTGAGCTTCGCTCGGTCGCGACGCGCATCGCGAGTATGACGGATCCCGATGCGCAGGTCCGGGCGCTCAATACGCTCGCAGGCCAGTACGTGTCCGATCGCGAAAGCCTCGATGAGCTGATGCGGCTGTTTCCCAATGCAAGGTCGATAAGCGTGCAGCGAGCCATCGCCGGCATTTTCATCCGCGCCGACTATAAGGCGATCGACAGGGACGAGCTGGTCGGCGTGCTGCGCCAGCACCGGTTGAGATCGATCGACCGGGACGACATCATCGACGCATTGCTCCGCCGCCTTCAGGCCTGATCCAAGGGTCGACTGGATGTCTTCAGATGGGCGCCGCCGACGAGCGGCGATGCCGCGCTCGTGTCGCCTATCGCCCAGGGTTCATGGGCTGCCGCCGATGGGTAAAGTGATACGGCTTTGCACATTGGATTCCCGGCTTTCATTAACCCCATCGTCGGTCCGCGGCGAGCGACCGACGGTGTCCTGCAACACGCAAGGCCGGGTCCGCTTTGAGATCGCCAGGAGTCCCCCAACGCGATGAGGATCCTGCTTGTCGGCGCTCTGTCATGGCATCCGGAGCGATTGCGGAGCTTATGCGAACGGGGTCACCGGCTCTGGGGCCTCTGGTCGCGTAGCATGGCGTGGGATCAAGGGCCGTACGCAGCGACCGCCGACTGCATATCGCCGGTAGCCCCCGGAGACGCCGCCGCCGCGATTCGCGATCTGGGGATCGAGTGCATCTACAGCCTGTTTCAGGTGTACCACGCTCGGTTGTGGGGCCCGCCGGCGGCAGGCGTCGACCATGACGTATGGACACTCTTGCGGACGTTGCTCACCGAGCGCGAACGGGGAACATTCGATGTTCCGATCGTGCGGCACTGGGGCTTCGACGTGCAGCATCGACCCCGCCGTCACGCAAGCCCTCGACGCGCATATCTTCTGCAACCGAGAGAAGCACGTGTACTGGACGGGCGCAGTCGCGCAGGGCGGGTGTGGCGTCGATGCATTCGCACCTCGGGGAGTGGTCAATTCCTCGACAGCGATCGACCCAAGCTCGAGTTCATGAATGATGATTTTTCGGAGTGTCTGCCCCGACATTCGGGTGAGGTTCATACGGTGTGCATCGGGCGCCCGTTTGGCATCGACTATCTGGCCGCGGCCCGGCGCGGCATTCACGTGCACACGTACGGAAACAACGTCGATGACGTGTACGGGATGATCTCGCGCGACCTGTCGTTGGGCCATGCGCGCCGGGAGGGCGCGCTCCTGCGCCGGTTCATCCACGTTCATCCTTCGCTCCAGGCTGCCGGCGCAAGCTGGGAGGAGGTCCGCCGCGCGAAAGCCGGCTGGGTGCGCGAGTTCTCCAGGTACGACGCCGGCTGGTCATACATCGGCAGTCCGCTGCCGTGGGAGCCCCTCGACGATCGGGCAGCGATTCCGAATCGGATCGCCACCTATGTCCTCGCCGGCCTGCCAGTGATCACCGATCGGCGGCCCGGATACTACCGCTACGACCAGCTCACGCGGCTTGGCACCAACATCGATCTCGTGGACTCGGACTACGATGATCTGCGCATCCGTCTCGACCACGAGAACCGGACGCGGCAAAGGCGCGGCAACGCGTTGCGGGAACGTGCGGGCTATTCGTTCGATGCGACCATCGATCCACTGCTCGACGTCTTCGAGCGCGCGCGGACCAGTTATTTCGCCCGACCGCATCGCGAGCGTTCGCACTTTGTGGCGCGGCGCATCCACCTGATCCACTTCAATACCAGCCCGGATCCGCGCACTGTGGTTCGCGCGCTGGTGCGCCGGCTACTCGCTTCGCCGCCTGCGGCCGGTACCGCTTCTCCTGGGAGGCTCGGCGCGGCCCTCCGTGTCGTGCGCGAGCCATGGCGCAGCCTCGTCGCGCCGTGGAAGGCCAGAATTCTCGCGCGGCAGCTGCGCAGCGTCCCCGAGTCCCCCGCATCCGCGCCAGCCAGGCAGCAGCGGTGGACGAAGCGCGAGCGAAAACAGCGATGAGACTGCCGTGCTCGAGAGGTTTGGGCAAGCGTCCCGGCGGTGCGAACCCGCAACGATCGGCACTCCTGCCGACGAGATGCAGGTGTGGGAACTTGCCCATCGATGCGCCGACGTTCGGACCCTGATCCGCGATGCACCCGGTGCAGCCGCCTGCTGGCTTCGACTGCCGTCGACGTTCGGTGGAAGCTGCTGCGCGCCTGCCTTCGTACCGGCGGCGCGCGGGCCGGGGCGCTGGTCGCAGCGCCCAGGTTGCTGCGCCGCATTCGCGAAGGCGGGATCGAGGCGATCGGCTGCTTTTCGGGCAAGGACTTCGCACTAGCGACGCTCTTGGCCGCCGAGACCATTGGGCTGCCGCGAAGTTCTCACGCGTGGCACCCGGTATTTCGGTGAGTTCGCGTTCGAGCTGCTGGCGGTCATCCCCTACGCGTATTGGTTGCACCGACAAGGGCAGCTCGAATTACCGTTTCGTGCCCGGACACACGCTGCCTGTATTATTTTTCGCCGCATCACGAGGAACGGCCGGTAGAGCGAAGCTACGTGCCGATTACCGAATACCCGATCGGGCGCGGCGGCCTGCTGCGCTACGATCGCAAGGCGTTTCCTGCAACGCTCGACACCGGCAAATGGCTGCCCCCGCCTTACAAGCAAAAGTACCGGGATGATCGCTTCCTTTGGTCGAAACCCACATGCATCGTTTGCAACAAGGCGACCGACGAGCAGTATCTCTGGCATCGTGCTCCGACCAATTTCATGGACGCCGAACTGCTCCTTTCCGTAATCGGCAAATTGCGCGAACGCTACCAGGTGATCTATAACCGGCCGCGTGCAGCGGACATCGTGAACGACCACCAGAAAATCCACGAGAGCGGTGACATCGACGCGGTCCGACAAGCCTATCCCGACGTCCTGACGATCCAGGAGCTGCGTGCCCGGCACCCCGAGCTAGGCTTCAACGAGCTGCAGCTCAGATTGTTCGCAGGCTGCGAGAAGTTCGTGTCGGTGCTCGGTGGCACTCGTATCTCGCCAGCTACTTCGGCGGGACAAATGTCGTCTATGCACGGCGTGGATGGGAGGTCGCGTGCGGAGCATATCAACGCTGGTTCAATCTCTTTTCCGGCGCGCGCGTTGTCGCTGCGGATACGCAGCGTCGCCTGTTGCACGCGATCGAGGAGGAGCTGCTTTGATTCAATTTCCCCAATCGCCTCTCACATTGCGCAGAATGTCGTAGCGTTCCGCCGCATCGGCGCCCAAGTAACGATCCAGCGAACCGAGAAGGCGGCGAACCATCGAATACGTGCTGTCCGTCGTCGTGTAGTTGTACAAGCCAAGGCGGCCCAGTGGGATCACGCCTGGATTCGTGCTTGCATCCGTGAGGTACCGGTAGAACTGGCGTCCTCCCACCAGACGGGATACATCGATACCGTGTCATCGACGATTTCCCGGAGCAGGACCGTCGGCCCATGGCAGTCGGCAGCGTGCGCTCCGTGATGGATGACGCTGAAATCCGTCGTCCTGCAGACCACCGTCTCCGGCCAGGGTGTGTAGAGCCACGAGAAGGGGACTCCGTCCGGTGCCGCGCCAAGGCATCCATGCCTGCCCTTGTCGATGGTTTCGACCTCGACTCTATAGCCGCGCCATCCGAGCGCACCGTAGCGATATCCGAGTAACGCATCGATCGGTGCAGTCGTGATGACAAGGTCGGCCGAGAACACGCCCGCGTCAGTCCCGACTTCCATCCTGTGGGCGCTCCTATCGACACGCTCGACGGTGACGCCGTACCGGACGTCGAATCCGTCGAGCATCTTGTCGAAGAGCGGGTTAAAACCCCCACTCGGATAGTAGTGCGGCGCTTCGCTCGGCAGCCAGTATCGTCCGACTTCGGCGATACGCTCCAGGCGGCGCAGCTTGCCCCACGCTGCCGGCATTTGCTCGAGTCGGCGACCCCAGAACTTCCGATTGAAGCCCTCGAAAGCGAGCTCGGTCAAGGTGGGACCGACCGACGACTCCAGGTAGTCCCGCAAATCGCGCTCCCCCGGCTCGGCTCCCCGGCTCCGGATTTCTGCCAATTCCCGCTCGATCTTCGCGCCGCAAGGCAGTTTGCGAAGGCTTTCGGCGTCAACAGGAAATGGGATGACGGGGAACTCGGGGCGAAGGCGTGTCCCCTGGTATATCTGCCGCTCCTGGAGATCGAGAAACCGGCGCAGGAAAGGCAGGATATCCGCGGTTCCTCGGAACACGCTCACTACGCGCGGACCGTACTCGTAAGGGAGACCTTCTTCGGTATACAGTGTGCGAAGCATTCCACCGGGTACCGCGCATTTCTCGATCAATGTGATCTCGGCGCCCAGTTCTTCGCGCAATAGCAGTGCCGCGCAGGAACCAGCGAATCCAGCGCCGACGACGAGTATTTTCATCCGCTCTCCTGTGCGACTACCGTTGCCGCTGCGCCACGATCGCGACGCGGCGATGGTTGAGCCCGATACCGGCTATCCGGAATCGGCGTCGGGCAGCGAGGCGAGCGCGACTGGGTTCGGATCCACGCCCCCGAGCCGCAGGTCCGTCAGCAGTCGGGCGACTCCTTCGTCGAGGGATGTCGCGACCTTCCAGCCAAGCAGAGCCTTGGCTCGCGTCGGATCTCCGACAAAGTGCGACACGTCGTACATGCGTGGTGGCCGCTCGACGATCGCTGAGCGCGCGCCTGCGCATCGGATGACCAAAGTCGACAGGTCACGCAACGATGTCGGCACGCCTGACACCAGATCGATCGGCTCCGCCAGCGCATGTCCCGAGGAAAGTATTTGTGCCATCCGAAAAATTCCTTCGGCGACGTCATCGACATGGGTGAAGTAAAGGTGCACTCCGGACCGTTGATCCCTAACCGCTGATTGGCCAGTGCTGCACGACAAAACGCCGGAACTACACGATCCTGATGGTCGTCGACGCTGCCGTATACGCTCGAAAGGCGCACGACTGCTGCCCGCCGCCCCGCTTGATTGAGAGACCTCAGAATGTATTCAGCGAAAAGCTTTGATCGCCCGTAAACGTTGACGGGGGCCGTAGCATGGCTTTCGGTGACAGGAAGGCTGCACGCATGGCCGTAAACCTCGCGACTGCTGGCAAGCACGACCCATGGCTTTGTTGGCAATGATGCCGCCACCTCGGCGACATTGGCGGTTCCCAGGACGTTGGTGCGAAGGCAGCGCTCGGGATCGGCCTGACCCCAGACCACGCGCGACACGGCCGCGAGATGAATGATCCCTGCGCAACCGGCACCCGACGATGATAAACTGCGCAGATCCAGCACGTCGACCGCCAAAGCAGTCTCTGTGTCGCGGTTTGAGATCGAGGCGTACGACTTCGTGGCCGCCTTACTGGAACAGGCTGCAGAGTCGGGTCCCGACGAGACCGTCAGATCCAGTGACAAGAATTTTGTTCATCGTCTCTTGTTCCGCGTGCATTCTACCTCGGACGGCGGGCTGCTCCCGGGGCGAGACCGGCGCTGCGCAACCGCTAGGCGACTGGCGCGTTTCACATTCCTGCCTTGCTGCGATGGCGCACAGCGCGTGCCGGCGTGGCCGACCATCCAGGTCGACGGCAGATCGAGGCGCGACTGATGCGCCGTAACGATGCAACGAAAGGAGCTCATCATGTTGACGTTCGTGAACAACGACACCGGGCAGA
>CAWKAQ010000016.1:0-112959 GCA_963847585.1 uncultured beta proteobacterium
AACGCCAGCGGCTTCGCTCAAACGGCGCTATCCCGAAG
Source organism: uncultured beta proteobacterium (assembly GCA_963847585.1). Lineage (GTDB taxonomy): Bacteria > Pseudomonadota > Gammaproteobacteria > Burkholderiales > Casimicrobiaceae > PALSA-1003. The sequence goes on from CAWKAQ010000016.1 coordinate 39, forward strand.
TGAACCGGCGACGGCAGATCCAGGAACACGACTGCCCGGGGAAATGACAAGTGGCGCATCTAGAAGGACGACGAATATTTCGCGGACGGCCGCCTGGTCCTTCCTGGTAGTCGGCGAGCACCGCCTCGAAGCGGCTCCGCATGGCGGGCACGTCAGAAGCCATCAGCGTTTCGCGGCAGGCGGCGCAGGCCGCCGTATGGGTTAGAAGCTCCTCGACTTCTTCGATCGGCAGAGATCCCGCTAGATAATCCGCAAGGTGCGCCGTGGCGTCTTGGCATTCCATAATTGGTCCCCACCAAGCCTCTGACATTGTCCAGTTTGGCTTGTGCAGACTGGCCACATCCTACACCTGCTCGACTGCGCAGTGTTTTACAACCGGCAGCGACGGCACCCATCGATTTACTACGAAGCCCTGCTACGTTCGAGGCGATGAAATCCCCTGGTAAGGTGTCCACTGTTCGTGGGTAAGACCATGAAGTACTGCAAGCTAAGAGGCGGCTTCGGGAATAGCTCGATGTTTCGAGTGTGCTTGTGACGGCTGACTCAGCGCCAGCGGGATGCCGGTGGCGGAGACGTGCGCATCCGGTCGTCGCCATATCGACGCGACGCACACTCAATTTACGAAGGGCACGGGATCAGACTGCTTGAGATAGCGGATGTTGAAGGCGACCGTGATCCGGTCTGTCGATTCCCCGTTCGGCTGCACCCAGTGCGTCAGATAGGACGGAAACACCAGGAGATTTCCCGGTTTCGGGTTGATTATGAATTTGCGATTGAAGCAGGCGGCGCCTTCGATTGTGTAGGCGTTGGCGTTGACGCGCGGGTCGAGGAACTCGATCGCGCCGCTGCGTCCCTCCGGCGGCACGCTGGCGTAATACACGCCCGATAACGCGAAACCTGAGTGATCATGCGGCGCATTGAAAGCGCCAGGCGGATTGACGTTGATCCAGCCCTGGCAGAGCGCCCGGTTCGCGGCGAAATCGAAATGGGGCGAAAGCAACCGGGTGGTCTGCTGCACCGCCTCCAGGATGTGCGTGCGTAACGCCGTGCATCCGGGCTCGGTGCGACCGAAGAAATCGTCCTCGGAGTGCCAGCCTTCGCGATTGCTTCTGGTCATTCCGGGCGAGCGCGCGCGCATCGCCTGCGCCTCCTCGACCAGCTGCCCATTGAGGACTTCGCAATCCACGACTTGGAACAGCATCATGGGCGAGGCGAACGCCGGCTCTACTTGGGTCAACTTGATGTCGCTCATGAACCCTCGCGTTGCTCCGAAAGCCAATCTCGCTCGACCTTTTGGTATTGCAACGTTTGACGCATGACTCGGTTTGCCCGCTCCCACCAAGCATCAGGGCCACCGGCCTGTGACCCACGACGAGCCAAAGCGGTTACTTGCCGGGTGAGGCTCTGTCCGCATGTCAGCGGCCAGCATTGGCCAATCGAAAAACCGATTGCACTACGTTCGTGACAGGAGCTTCCGCGAGGGATTTTCTGGCAGATGGCGGCAGGGCCGTGGTGTGTGTCACTGATTGCCGTAACGAAGCCGGTGATGACGGCGTAATGAGCCGATCTAAAAGGCCCCAAACGGGCATCCCGGCGGGGGGTCAAGGATGCGTTCTTTTCGACGCCCTTGCAACCTTCGACTTCAGCGTCATCGGCGGAGCTTCGGCGCGCGGTACGACTGGCCGTCGAGCACCGGGCAGTACGCGTTGTGGCGCAGCCGGTCGAGCGTGGCTGAGGTGAGCAGGCGGTTGGTCCACGGCACATCCAGAAGTAAGTGGGGGTGTACGGGTGTGCCACGCGACCGCAGGTTATTCGCGCGCACGCGAGGCTATCCAGCTTGCCTTTGCCGTCACGCGAACGCGAAGGCGGCGCGGCCCTCGGTCGGGTCGCCGGACGCGAGCGTCGGACCGGCAGTTACGACGCGGAGCGGCGTCCAATGCTCCTGTTGCGCCCACACCTGAATCGATACGACGACACCGCCGCGGTGGCAGCGCCGGGCTTGCGGAAAAGAGAAAACAGGCACAGCATGTGCGATACAATCTGCTTTAAATAAAAATAAATATTCGGGAGCTAGCAACGCGCTGTGATGCCATCGACGGCCGTTCTGGTTTGTTGCGAATCGCTGTTCATCGTCGCAAAGCTGTTGCGACAAAGGAAGGTCCTCTCATGGATCAAAAGATCGTGTTGACCGGCATCGCCCGGTCGAAAGGAAAGGCCGCCGGCGAGGCGGCGGTGAACCGCCAACGAATGGGTTGGGCGTTCAACCACGTCGGCAACGAGGACGGCATCGTCTTGGTGCCCGGCGCCGACCTCCAGGGCCAAAGCATCATTGGCAAGGTCGTGGTTTATCCCACGGTGATGGGCTCCACCACCGGCGCCATCAGCCTGTACTACAAGTGTACACAGTCACATCACGGCCCTGCGGCCATCATCTGCCAGAAAGTCCACGATATCGACATCAGTGGAGCCATTGCCGGTGGCATCCCCGCCATCGATGCCTTGGACCAGGACCCGATCACAACCATCAAGAACGGCGACTGGGTGGAAATCGACGCGCCGAAGGTAGGCCAAAAGGCCACGGTCACGATCACGCGCAAGGGGTAGTCCGTTCCACCGACATTGGCAACGCAATCCATCGAAGGAAGATAACCATGGCCATGAAGCTCACGACGTACCAGCAAGAGATGCTCGACGGTAAACACGGCGAGGCCAAGAAGTTCGGCATGGACAAGTTGGTGGACTTCGGCGAAGCGGTCGATGCAAAAGAGATGGTGGACCTCGTCCTGGTCCTCAACTGTTGTCCCATCTACTCGAAGGATCGCCAGAATCCTGAGACGAAGAAGAAACTCGAGATGTACGATCTGGGACACAGCCCGCTCTACGATCCGATCTTCAAGATGAAGGACGCCCACGTCGCGGACGAAACGGGCACCCAAGCCGGAAACGATCCGTACCTGGTGCAGTTCGACAAGGTCGAAGAGAAGGGCTACCCGTGGAACTTCGAGCTTCCGGGCAAGGGCGGCTTCACGATCGACCCGGAAATGGTTGAAGGGCTCAAGGCGGGCCGTGACAAGCTCGCGGAGCATGGCTGGCTCAATTGGTTCTCGTGCCAACCTCAAGTCAACACGTGCATCCCAAAGATGGGAGAGTACTGCGCCAGCTCAGAATCCAGCGCCGCGGCCTATATCAACACCATCATCGGCGCCCGCACCAATCGAGAATCCCCCATCAACACAGTCTATGCCGCGTACACCGGCTGCCTGCCGAAATACGGCACCCACCTCGACGAGAATCGGGCAGCCAAATGCATCGTTGAGCTTGATGACGAGACCCGGGACAACATCGTGGGCGCCGGGGACTGGGCGGCCTTGGGCGCCGCCATCGCCGAAAAGGCGGAGAACCGGATTCCAGCCGTGCTCAATCTGCCCAAGCAACTGGGCCCGACGGCGGCCAAGCAGATCGTCTCCGCCTGCTCCCCTGGAATGAATGACCCGATGATGCATCTGATGGGCTTCACGCCGGAATCCCCGACGCTGGAGGCCGCCTTCAAGGGCAAGATGCCGAAGAACCCCGAGCGGTTCACGATCACCATGGACGATATCGTTGAGATGTACCACCATATCAACGCCATTGCGCCGGCACCCGGACCGGACAGGGCGAAACCGGTGGACATTGTCATCTTCGGCTGCCCAGTCGCGACCTTCGAAGAAGTCCGCGAGGTCGCCCGCCTCTTGAAGGGCAAGAAGGTGAAAGAGGGTGTGATGCTGTGGGTACAGACCGACACACCCAACTACCACATGGCTCACCACTACGGAGACGCCAAGATCATCGAGGACGCCGGCGGCAAGATCTTCCACCAGACCTGCATGGCAATGAACCCCGTCCGGCACTACCCGCAGGGCATCACCATCGCCACCGACAGCTTCAAGTACGTGAAGCTAGGAGGCGGCTTTGGCATGAAATGGATCTTCGGTAACCCGCCGGCCCTCGTCAACGCGGCGGTGACCGGCGTGTTCACGCCGACCGCGCGCTGGGACTATTGGGCCAAACCGCGGAAGGAGCGGCTGGCCAGCGAAAAGGAGCGCCCGCTTTACAGCCAGCCCTTCGTGGATTGAGCAACCCGTGACGGGGTTCGAGTTCGCAATGGCTAGGACACGGGCCGGCGTCGGGGACGACGAGCCGGCGCGTCAATCGCTCCGGCGTTTGGCGTCGGCCGGCGTCTTGGCATTTGTCCTGCTCGCGAGCGCGCTTCTGCCAATCGCGTGTGCGCGCGCAAGCCTCCCCGACCGCGCCGCCGGACGCCAGCCCGCCCTCGGCCGAGGCGCTGCGGCAGATGCGGCAGGAGCTCGAAGCACTGATGGCTGAGGAGGCCCGAGCGAAGGCCGCCGCGCAGGAGCGGGCCCGGCGCATCGACGCGTTAGCTCAAAAGCTCGGCGCCGCGCCAAGCGGGCCGTCCCCCGCGCCAGCGGTCGAGCCGCCGCCTGCTCCAGTGGAAGTGGCGAGCGCTAAGCCCGAGGGCGGCACGGTGTTTACCTCGAAAGACTTCACGGTCAAAGTTTTCGGGAAGGCCGTGCTGGATGCCATTTACAACACAGCGCGTCCCCAGGCGCCCGGCAATCCGGTCTTTCTGGTTCCGAAGTTCGAGGGCGGATTTTCACAGCACACCATGGATCTCAACGCCCGGAATTCGCAGGTAGGCGTTGCCTTCACCGGACCCGATATCGGGGAATTCCATTCCGGGGGCAGGGTATCGGCGGTGTTTTTCGACAACACCAATCTCTTTGCGGACCGTAATGGATTTCTGCTGACGCAATCATACGGCGAGTTGTTCAACGATCATTGGAGGTTCGCCGCGGGTCTGCAATTGGATGTCGTCGCTCCGGGCGTGCCGACGGTTCTGCCCTTTGCCATCGACGGCGCGCCGATCGGTAACAACATCAAGGGCCAAGTCCGGGTGGAGCGTTTCGTGCCCGTTGGCAGCGACTCCCGATTGACTTTGCAGGGGGCGTTAAGCGAGCCGCTCACGACCGCCAAAACTCCGGACATCAGTCTGGACGAGGATAACGGTAAGCCGAACCTGGAAGCACGCATTGCTTTTGGTTCGGGAAAGCCGGCGCCCGTCGGCATCGGCCTGCTGACGCAGCGTCCATTGGAGGTCGGTGTCTCAGGCATGATCGGCCAGCTTCGCAGGACCTCCCTTCCAGAAGACCCTCCGCGGCGGGTTGTTTCCGACGTGTGGATGGCCGCCATCGACTATCAGGTGAACTTGGCACGCTTATTCGGACTCGAGGGCGACTTCGGATTTAAGGGTGAAGCGTACACCGGGCAGGGACTTGGCAACTACGGTGGCGGCATCCTCCAATCACTCGATGCCGTGACCTGGAAAGCGATCCGCACCAAGGGCGGCTGGGTCGAGGGATTCGTCTACCTGACGCCAAGCCTGCACAGTCACACCGGTATGTTCATCGACGATCCCAACGACAACGACATCACGGCCCTCCCCAATACCCTCTTCGGGCGGACCTACAACAGCGCGCTCTACAGCACTCTGATCTGGGATATTGACAAGGCATTCCGCATCGCCTTCGAGGCTACCTACCGCAAAACCGAATACAAGGACCCAACCTCCACGGGGAGGCTGCCCAACGAAGGATTCGGTTTCCATACCCAGTTCCAGTGGGCCTTCGGTAATTGAAAGGCCGGGAATACGGCCCGACGAGTCGTTCGAAAGCCGAGCACCACGTCGGCGAGCTGTTCTCCTGCGTGGGCTTCGTACTGACGAATCTGCAACATTCAACTTGGAAGGGCGAGCGGGCGTACGATGTGGCCAATCTTCGGACGCCAAATCGGAAATGTCGGTCCAAGCCGGTGCGGGGCGGTCCCGACGATTCCAGGAGAGACCCAATGTCCGTTGATGGCGATAGCAGAGAAGCAGTGACCTCGGCGACGAGCGCGATTTGGGATAATCACGTACGAAAAGACAAGACGCCGGAGGGCTTCACGGTTCGGACGACATACCCGACCAATCGAACGGAGTGGAGGTGTCATGCTGAGTTGCGTTGGGATCGCGGCGCCAGGAGCGCCCTCGCTCCCGGGGCGAATAACTCCGGACGGGGACGAGGCCTGCGGGTGCGTCGGTGTCCGCGGGAATCGAATTCAACCGCAACGGCAGTTTGTATACCACGGTAAGGCGAAATCGCATCTGTCGCAGAAGCTCAAGTACTTCGAAGAGCGACGCATGGTGCAGACAGCCGAGCAATTCATCGAGGTGGTTGCGTCGGGCAGCAGAATGTCCGCCCAGCCCTATCTGGTCAGATGCGGCGACAGCGCTCCGGTGCAGAGCGGCCAGTGGCCGTGGTCGGGACTCAAGGACCTACGCTCGGTTACGCGGGCGAAAAGTACGCCGTAAGGCCGCCGTACGCTTCGGGTATCGTTGATGCCGGTTGTCAGCTACTTCATAGAGCTTTGACTCCGAGGAGGTCACGAATCTTGGCCCACAACGTTCGCCCCGCGTATACCGCGCAGGGCGCGCTTGATCGCTTAAAAAAGGCAATGCGCGCTTCGTTAGCGGTCGCGCACGGTTCCCAACTGTGCAGAAGGAAGTCTTGGCCGATTTGGCAAAGGGCCAGCAACCCTATGTCACCGTTCTTGGATGCAGCGACAGCCGCGTACCACCGGAGCTTCTGTTCGATGCTGGATTCGGTGAGTTGTTCGTCATACGCGTGGCCGGAAATGTCCTTGGTCCCACCGTCGCCGGGACGCTGCAATACGCCGGCACGCATCTGCGGACGCCGCTGTTCGTCGTCTTGGGGCATGCGGGCTGCGGAGCAGTGGAGGCATGTATCGCGGAGAAGTTCCACGGAGTTCGTCATCGCAGCCGGATCTCCTTGTTGCTTAAAAACATCGCTCCCGCTCTAGATAATCTCGATCCTGCGCTTCCACCGCCCGCGCTCATGAGCTTGGCTGTCGAAGCCAACGTGCGCTGGAGCGTTCACCAGATGCGTGATTCGCCCGAATGGAAGCTCCGTAAGGCGCAGGATGATGTCAAGTTGGTGGGCGCGGTATACGACATAGCCACGGGCCGCGTTCGCTTCCTAGAATAAAGCGGGCGATGTAAAGGCGTAGGCGGCTTGCTATGAGAGGCTTGGGCGCCGACGTTGCGAGCATCCGCGGCAACACCCCGTTCGGCTTCATGCTTCTACCGTTCGGTTGGTCGCGTCGGTCGTGAGTGTCCAGCGAGGAAGTACGCTATTTCTACCAGGCATGGCGGGGACGACCGATAGACCAAGTTTGGTCTATCGGATGAGACCAAGGTTTTCGACCACTATCGTCGCAAACCTTGTGCAGTTGGCTGCCCGACCAGGGCTCGAACCTGGGACCTGCGGATTAACAGTCCGTCGCTCTACCGACGGAGGCATTCTTGGCCGAGGTCGTGACGCACCGTGCACAGCACTCTCCGGCTCCCCATGCCCGTGATGCGATGGCCCCGCCTACAGCATCCAATCGATGGGAAGGATCGACAGCATCTCGACGCGCATGCGCGCGGACCAGTCCGATCTCGGGCTCGGTGTCATAGTGCTTCTCGCCCGATGCGGTTCGCTCGATCCATTCCAGACTGTTGCCGTCCGCGGCCAGCCGTACCTCATACGCCAGCATCGGGACTTCGACGTCGAAGAATCGGGTCAGACCCTGCGCGAGCACCGGATTGCCGATCACCAGGCCCATTTCGGTGTTGAGCCGAGCCGAGCGCGGGTCGAAGTTGAACGAGCCGACGAAGATGCGGCGGCTGTCGACGGCGAGCGTCTTCGCGTGCAGGCCGGAGGACGCGCCTGATCCGAAACGGGCCTTGGACTCCCGCGTTCCTTCGCCGCGGACGGCTTGATCTCGTAGAGCTGGACACCTGCCCGGAGCAGGTCCTGGCGGCGCTTCGCGTAGCCCGAGTGCACCGACTTCGCCTCGGCTGTCGCAAGCGAGTTGGTGAGAATGCGCACGGTTACGCCGCGTTTCGCTAGCGCCGCCAGTTGCTCGGTGCCGGCGGCGCCGGGTATGAAGTACGGCGAGACGATGTCCAGCGTCTTCTCCGGCCGGGCCCATCTTGCGCACCAGCTCCGGGAAGAGCAGCACGTCGGTCCGCTCCGTGGTGTCGAGCGTCTTGGCCGGGTCGTCGTAGACGACCTCGGCGTCGGCCCACGCGAGCGCGAGCTGTCCGGTCCAGCAACTGGGGCACCAGCGGAGTCGCGCGCACCGCCTCGAGATACGCGGTCGATTCGGGATCGGCGCGGTTCGCCACGAATTTGGCCTCGAGATTGGTGGTGCCGTCCGGCGTCGGCGGACCCGACGAAACCCGCCGCCGGATAGGCGGACGCGCTGTTCCAGTAGAGATCGAACTCCTTGGATATCTCGGCGCACCGCCGATCCCACGGCGAGCACGTCCAGGTCGGCGAACGTGAGGCCGGTCCCGGCGCCGAAGTACTCGTTAGCGATGTTGCGTCCGCCTACGACCGTCACCTGGTTGTCGACGGTGAACGACTTGTTGTGCATGCGCCGGTTCACGCGCGTGAAATCGGTCACGAAGTTGAGCACGCGGGCGTCGCGACTGACGAGCGGGTTGTAGAGACGCACCTCGATGTTCGGATGCGCGTCGAGCACGGCGATGGTCGGATCGAGTCCCGCTGTATTCAGGTCGTCGAGCAGCAGGCGCACGCGCACCCCCCGCTCGGCCGCCTGCCAGAGCGCCTCGAACAACAGGTAGCCGACCTGGTCGCCATGCCAGATGTAGTACTGCGCGTCGAGCGACTTTTCGGCGGCGTTGGCGAGCAGGACGCGCGCGGCGAACGCATCGCGGGGATCGGGCAGCGAATGGATGCCCGTCTTGCCGGGATTCGCCGCGACGCCGGGCGCAACCGCGCGGCCGAGCCGCGTCCCCGCCGTGTCAGTGAGAGCGGTGGTCTCGACACGGTCCTTTGGAGGAGGCAGCGTGGCGCAGCCCGTGACGAGCCACGGCAAATGCGACCAGCAGGTAGGACAGGGCGGGTTTCATCTGAGCGTTAGCGGCGGGTGTTGCAAGGACCATTTTACGCGGAATCCTGCCCGGCGAATGCTGGAAACGTGGTCGCGCAAAGAATAGCTGCGATTGCCGCTGCATACCGGGCAGTCATGGCAAATTCTTCCTGCGTTCGCAGCCCTTTCGCCTCAGCAGCGTTGAGCGCCTGGTACGCGCGCCTCCGCACGCGCGAACGTCTGGATCGAACCAAGACCAACGTTGCCAGGGCAACGCAGACCAAGGCGAGCGACTGAGGCTCTGCTACGACTCGAGGTCCTTCCCAGTATCAATAGGTGCCGGAAGAGAAATACGGTGTCTCCAACCCCGGGGTCTGGAAAAACATGTGCCGCCAGAAGCGTCAAAGTTGGGGCCATCGAGCCAGTGGAATTGCAGATAGTCCTGGCTTGAAGGCCCTCCGCATTTCTCCCAAGTCACCGCCGCAACAGTCCAATGGGAAAGCCTGTGAAAACGGCCGAAAACCGTCCGAGAAGAAAAAAAGGGCCACAGAGTGGTGGATCCGAGAGGGCTGTCGGCGAAGGGCGTTCCCGGGACGTATCCATCCGCCATTTCGACCGAGACGGTAAATGCCGTTGGGGTTGCACAGCAGCTGACCATTGTCATCTGTGTCTGCATCGGTACAGATCCCGCCCACCATCTGCATAAACAGGTCCGGCGAATGCCGGAAACGCGGTCGCGCAAAAAATAAAGGCGATTGCAGCTGCATACCTGGCACGCATGGCCATTCTCCTCCGCTCGCTGCCAGTCACTCGGCAGCACCGGCGGCACCGGCAGCGAACAACGGATAGGGCGACCGGATCATCAGTCTTGAGTTGAGAATCAATCCCGAACCGAATCGCGGTCTTTGAGTCAGCGCCTTTCGCCGGCCCCTGTCAAGGCGAAAGTCGCTCGATCTGGTCGGTGCAACGCACCTCGCCTGCTTTCCGTCCGAAACGAGCGCGGCAGCGCTAACGGAGCGGGTCAAGCGCGGCACGCAAAATGCCAAGCGCGTCGCAACCGACAAGACGCTCCTGCTGCCGTCGCAAAAAGCGCCGGCTTGCACCCGCGTGCAACGCGGCGTAGAGTCTTTGCACGCGTGTGCAAACCCACCACGGAACACCGGCGATGAGTCAGGAGCGTGCTTCGCGGTTCGTTCGTCACCGCCGCCGACGTTGCGCGGCGAGCGGGCGTGTCGCGTTCGGCGGTATCGCGCACTTTTACGCCCGGTGCGAGCGTATCGAGAGAGGTTCGTGCGCGCATCCTGGACGCCGCTGGACGGCTGGGCTATCGCGTCAACCGGCTCGCACAGAGCCTGACCATCGCGCGATCCAATATCGTCGGACTGGTCGGAGCCGACCTGCACCAGCCGTTCCACGCTGAGTGCCTGGCCACGCTCTCGGCGGCGCTGCTCGCGGACGGGTTTCAATGCATGTTGCTCAACGCCACGAATGCCGAGCGCGACATGGGCGCTCTTATCGAGCGCGTGCTCGAATATCGCGTTTGCGCGATCGTGGTGATGAATGGCACGCCGCCCACCCGCATCGTCAAGGAGTGCCTCGGCAATGGCGTGCCGGTGATCCTCGTGAACAAGCCGATGCCGGGATTCGCCGTCGACACCGTCGTCACCGATCATGCGGCGGGCGGCCGCGTGGCCGCCGAGCAACTGCTCGCGGCCGGATGCCGCAACCTGGCCGTCGTTCGAGCGGCGCGCGTACCGCGAGCCTCCTCGGGCGTCTCGATGCGTTCTGCGAGCGGGCAGCACAGGCGAACGTCCCCGTTCGCGTCTGGCGGGAGGGGCCGACCGACTATTCGACGGGCCGCGAGGCCGCGCTGTCGATGCTCGGCAAGGACGCAATCGACGGCGCGTTTTGCGTCACCGATCTCATCGCTCTCGGCTTTCTCGATGCCGCACGTCTCGATCGCGGCCGCCATGTTCCCGATGACTTGTCGGTAATGGGCTTCGATGACATTCCGCAAGCCGCCTGGAGCGCCTATCGACTCACGACCTTCCGGCAACCGGTGCGAATGCTGACCGATCAGGTGATGCAGGTCATCCGGCAGCGTGCAGAGACGCCGGAATCGCCGCGTGCCGTATTCACGTTGCCCGCAAGTCTGATCGTCCGCAGGACTGTGCGTGGTCTCGCTGCGCCCGAAAGCTCGGCGTGACCAAGCCGCAAGTGGTCGCGCATCGAGGCAGCAGTGCGGCGCACGAGGAGAACAGCTGGGCGGCGTTCGAGGCGGCGGTTGCCGACGGCGCCGACGTGATCGAGTGCGACGTCCAGGGTACGCGAGACGGCGTCCTCGTCATTCGGCACGATCTCGCGATCGGGGGTCAACGCGTTGCAGAGCGCGTGTTTTCCGATATCGAAGCGATCGAGCCGGGTTTGGTCCGCCTGGACCAGCTGCTCGCCTGGGCGCCGCGGAAGAAGATAGGCCTGCTGGTCGAGGTCAAGGACCCCGATTGCGCCATGCTGGTTGCCGAAATGGTCGCTGCGAGCTCCTGGCGCGAGCACATCGTCATCTCTGGTTTCCACTGGCCGGCACTGGCGGCGGTAAAGGCGAGATTTCCGGCGATCAGGACTTCGCTGATGATGGGAAGCGTCGTCGCGCCGGAGGATTTGGCGCGGCTCGCCAAGGCCTACCGCGCCGACGGCGTGCACCCGTGCTGGGAAGCCCGGTCGCCGCATCCGCATCGGCTGTTGGATGCAGTCGCAATCGCATTGCTTCGCAACGCTGGTCTCACCGTCGTACTTTGGCACGAGGAACGCGAGAGTGAACTGCGGGCGCTGGTTGCGCTTCGTCCCGACGCCATTTGCACCAACGTGCCGGCGATGTTGCGACGAATCGTCGACATATCTGCAACCGCAACAATGACGGAAGAGTTGGCAGCGAACGACCGCGCTTAACTGGAGAATCCCATGAACTGCAAACATGCACTATCGGCAATGCTCGCCGGCGTTCTTTTCGGCGCCATCACTGCGCAGGCACTGGCTGACGACGTGGTAATCAAGGCGTGGTCGCGCGCGGATCGGTCGGGGCCGCTGCGCGCAGGCAATCTCGTCGCCGCGGGCGACACGCTCAACAAGATGCTCGCCGCAGCCGGCAGCGACAAGCGCGTCAAGATCGAGCTCAACGAGACGAACGCCAAGGGCTATGACGACGATGCTCTCGATCTATTGAAGGCTTTCGCCGTCGACAAGGGTCCGGATATCTTCGTCATGGCGCACGAATGGACGGGCGCGTTTGCCGAAGCAGGCTATGCGCTGAATCTGGAAGATCAGATCGCCAAGAATCCAGAGCTGTATGGCGACATCATCATGCCCCTCTGGCAGGCGGTCAGCTACAAGGGCGCCCGCTATGGCGTTCCCCAGGATTCCGAAGTGCGCATGTATTTCCTGAACAACGACAAGCTTCGCAAACTCGGCAAGACCGACAAGGAAATCGCTGCGCTGCCGGCCAAGGTGGATGCGGGAGAGTTCACGGCGTACGACTTGTGCGATCTGGCCGGCCAGGCTGTGCAGAAGGGCGTCGTCAAATACGGGATCCTTCACCGGCCGAACGCGGGGCCCGATTTCCAGATGATGATGGAAGGCTTTGGCCTCGTGCCGTACGACAAGCAGGCCGCGAAACTGCAGGCGTCGAAAGCGGCGCTGAAGGATTTCTATACATGGATCAAGTACTGCGTCGACAAGAAGGCACTATCGGCCGCCAACACCTCGATGTCGTGGGATGCCATTGAGCAGGCGTCGTTCGCCGGCGAACAGGCACTCGTGTTCTTCCACGGCGTATGGCGGGTAACCGATCAAATGAAGGCTTTCAACCTCAAGGGCAAGGAGGACTACTTCCACAAGATGACCTGGTTGAACGCGCCTCCTGGAAAAAAAGGAGGCAAGCCGGCCAATCTGTCGCATCCGATCGCTTATGCGGTGTCCGCCAAGTCCAAGAACAAGGACCTGGCGGCCTACATCGTCGCGCTCGCGAGCCAGCCGATTCCCAACATGCGACATGCCGTGTCGACCAACCATACGCCGATCAACTACGGCGAACAGGCGATGCCCGAAGTGATTGAAAAGGGCTGGGCCCTGGTGGCTGCGACGCCGATGCTGAAATACGCGAGCTTCATGCCCAACCATCCGAAGATCGGTCAATACAACGCGATCATCTTCAAGGGCATCCAGGGTATCGAGACAGGGCGTCTCACGGCACAGGCTGCGACCGATTTCGTGGTGAGCGAGCTGAGCAACGAGCTTGGCAAGGACTTCGCCATTCACGACTGAAGGATGCGGTAGATTTCCATCGGAGAGGAGACGCATGCCTCCTCTCCGATCCGGCCAGGAAATTGCCGATGCCCGACTTCGCCAGAGCGCAGATCCGCCGCCAACGCGCCAACTTTGCCTTGTTTCTGGGGCCGGCGCTGTTCTTGCTGCTGTTGTTTTTCGTTGCGCCGATCGTTATCGACCTGGTGCTGGCCTTCACCGATATGGGCCGCACGCTGGCGGTTACGAAATTCACGCTCGAGAATTTCGAGCGCATGGCAACGCACGATACGCGCCTGTTGGAGGCGCTCGGGATCACCGCTATCTTCGTGGTGACAACGCTGGCCATATTCAACGTCACGTTTGCCCTGCTGCTGGCATTGGTCACCACCGCAGTCCCGCAACGCCTCGGCGCGTTCTTTCGCGCGGTGTGGCTGCTGCCGCGGATGAGTCCTTCCGTCGTGTATGCACTGCTGTGGCTGTGGGTGGTCGACCCCAATGAGCGCGGACTGCTGAACCAGATCGTTGTGCATGTCTTCGGAGCGCCGCCGGTCGATCTTCGCAACAATCATCCGCTGATGGTGATCATTCTGGCGAACGGCTTCATCGGCGCGTCGCTCGGCATGCTCATTTTTACGTCGGCTATCCGTTCGATTCCCGAGCACCTGTTCCACGCCGCGCGGGTTGACGGTGCGGGTCCGCTCGCCATCGTGCGCCACGTCACGCTGCCGGCGTTGCGGTGGCCCATTTCGTACATGACGATCCATCAGACGCTCTCGCTGCTCGTAAGTTTCGAGTACGTTCTATTGATCACCGGTGGAGGCCCGTTCTACGACACGACGGTCTTCTCGCTCTACGCTTATCGGCGTGCATTCGAGAGCGGTGAATACGCCTACGGTGCAGCGCTTTCGCTCATCCTGGTCGTGATCGGCGTGGTGGCCGCGCTCGGGCTGTGGCGGCTGATGGATATGAAAAAGCTCCTGCAGCCGCCGCGGATCGAGGTGCATTGATGGCGGCCGACCACGCAGTTGCGGGTCCCGCGCTCGAGGCGCGCAGCGATTGGCCGGCGCTTGCACGGCGCGCCTGGCGGGGCAGGGTTTCCGCCCAGTCGGCCGTGCTCGCCTTTCTCATCGTGGTGTCCGTGCCGATCATCCTGCCGTATTTCTGGATGGTGGTGATCGCCTTTACGGCACGGACGGGAGGCGTCTCGAGCGACGTGCTGTGGACCGCGTGCGCAGTCATCGTGCCCGCGGTCATTCTTTACAGCATCGTGCACATGGCGGCAGCCTCGCGAACGCTGCGACTCGGCGCCGGCGTGGTCATTCTCGCGATTGCCGGGACGCTGCTCGTCGAGCTCGTTGGCAGCCGACTTCATCTCGACAATTTCCGCTTTCTGACACGATCCGATTTCGTCGAAGAGTTGCGCTCGAAGGCGACTTCGGGCGCGCAATTCCCTTCGATCTGGACGGCTTTCGCCAACTCGCTCGCGCTGGCCCTGTCTCAGACGGTAGTCATCCTCACCGTGGCATCGCTGGCCGGATACTACATCTCGCGCTTTGCCTTTGGCGGGCGCAACGCTTTTCTGCAGGGGTTGCTCGTACTCCATGCCTTCCCTGCGATGACCCTTATCATCCCCATCTTCCTGATGCTGTACTGGATTCACCTGCTCGACACGATCGTCGGCGTCATGCTGGTGCTCGCCGCCATCGAGCTTCCCTTCTATATATTCGTGATGAAGGGTTTTTTCGATGGCGTGCCCTGGGATATCGAGATGAGCGCCATGACCGACGGTGCCACGCGACGGCAAGCGTTTCGATTGGTGGTCCTGCCGCAGGTACGCGTAGGCTTGATCGCCGTCGGCGTCTTTGCCTTCATCCGAGCCTGGGAAGAATACATTTTCGTGCGGACGTTTCTCATCGAAAACAAGAACTGGGTGATGAGCCTGTACCTGTTCTGGGTTTCCGACGATGTGATGGGGGTCGACTACGGCATCGTTGCCGCCGTCGCCGTTTTCTACGTTCTGCCAAGCCTGCTGCTCTACGTCTTTTGCCAGAAGTATCTGACGCAGATGACGATCGGCGGCATCAAGGGGTAAGCCATGGCCCGCATCGAACTCAAGAACCTGCGCAAGGAGTGGGTCGGCGCACCCGCGGTCGCAGGCATCGACCTCACGATCGAGGATGGCGACTTCGTGGCAGTTCTGGGGCCCTCCGGCTGTGGCAAGTCGACGACGCTGATGATGCTCGCCGGCATCTACCAGCCCACCAGCGGCGACATCACGTTCGACGGCGCGCGGGTCAATGACGTCGAAGCGCGGGGCCGCAATGTCGGCATCGTCTTCCAGTCCTATGCGCTCTATCCCAACATGTCGGTGCTGGAGAACATCATGTTTCCGTTGCGCTTCAAGAAGATCGAGCGAGCAGAGGCCGAGGGTCGCGCGCGGGAGATTGCCTCGCTCGTGCGCGTCGACGGATTTCTCGACCGGCGGCCGAGCCAGCTCTCGGGCGGCCAGCAACAGCGCGTCGCGCTCGCCCGGGCGCTGGTCAAGCGGCCGCACCTGCTCCTGCTCGACGAGCCGCTGTCGAACCTCGACGCCGGGCTGCGGCTTACGATGCGCACCGAGATCCGCCGCGTCCAGCGCGAACTGGGTGTAACCACGATCCTCGTCACCCACGATCAGATCGAAGCGACAACGATGGCTGATCGCGTGGTGGTGATGCATGCCGGCCGCGTCGAGCAGGAAGGTGCCGCCGAGGATCTCTACGAGCGTCCCGACACTTTGTTCGTCGCCAGCTTCGTCGGCTCACCGCCGATCAACCTGTTCGATGGGGAAGCCGACGGTGCCACGGTCAAGGTTCACGAGGCGAGCATCCCGCTCGCGGAATCGGTGCGCGGCCCGGTGGTTCTGGGGATTCGTCCGGAGAGCGTGCAGGTGGCGGAACGCGGAACGCCGGCGCGCGTCACCGCTGCCGAGCCGATGGGCCGGGAGGTGCTCTACACGGCCGACAGTGGCTTCGGGGTCATTCGTTTTCTCGAGGCGGGCGCGGAGCCCCGCCATCGCGAAGGCGACAGTCTGCACCTCCATATCTCTCCCGCGAGCGCACTGCTGTTCGACAAGGCAAGCGGCCGGCGCATCGAAGCGCGCATCGCGGCTTGATCAGCATTGGCGCTCGGCTTGCGGCAGTCCTGACGCGGCCGATTGGCTGTCATAAGCCCGATTCTGCAACGACTGACGACTGATGATGGAATCCCAAACCAAGGTCTTGACAGCCATTGTGGGCAGTTATCCGAAGCCGCGTTATATCTACAGTCAAAACGGCCGATCATTGCTCGACAGCTTTGGCTTTTCCTTCGACCGTCGCCAAAAGGAGGTCGGGCAGGTCGAGTTTGCAAAATTGTTGGACAGGGCCGCTCTTCAGGCAATCAAAGACCAGAATAGCGCGGGCATCGACATCATCACCGACGGTGAAGAACGGCGCGGGCACTATGTGCTGCATATCGTCAACAAGCTGGGCGGCGTTGACGCCGTCAACCGCAAACCTATTTCGATGCGCGCTGGAACTGCCCAGCAGGACGCGCCGCGTGTAATCGGCAAAATAGAGCATAAGACCTCAATGGTTCTGGACGAGTTCTTGTTCACCAAGAAGCACGCCAAGGGCATCCCCAAAATAGGCCTTCCCGGGCCCAGCACCGTTGCCGACTGCGTGGCCGATGAATACTATCAAGGCGATCGAAAGCGTCTTGCCTTCGACTACGCCGACGCGATTCATCATGAAGTTGCAGCGCTCATCGCGGCCGGATGCGAGATTATCCAGTTCGACGATCCTGTGTTGCTACGCTATCCGGCGGCAGCGCAAGCATGGGGGCTGCAGGCACTCGAACGCTGCTTCGCAGGATTCGAAGGCCAGGCGACTTTTGTGGTGCATATTTGCTGCGGTTATCCCAACAAGCCGCTCGAGCGAAAAGGCATCAGCTACAAGGCGAATCAGGGCTATTACGCCGATGTCTTGACCTGGCTGTCCGACTCCAAGCTGGACGTCGTTTCCATAGAGGGGGCGGCCAGCAACCTGGACGTGTCCATATTGAGCGCTATCGGCAAGAAAACGGTCATGCTGGGAGTAGTCGATGTCGGTGAGAACGAAGTTGAAAGTGTCGAATCCTTGGTGGCGCGCGCGAACGAGGCTCTGCGCTACATCCCCAAAGAGCAACTGATTCTGGCGCCGGACTGCGGCATGCTGGAGCTGACTCACGCGAGCGCCAGGAAGAAGCTCAGGAACCTGTCGATGGCGGCTCGCGAAGTCAATGAAGGTACGGCAAATTGAAAAATACAACCGTCCCGGCACTGGTCGGATGAAATTCGTCACCTATAACATTCAGTACGGTCTCGGCAGGGACAACCGGTACGATCTCGCGCGCGTCGCCCGCGAGGTCCAGGACGCCGACGTTATCGCCCTGCAGGAAGTGGAGCGTCATTGGCAGCGCTCCGGTTGCGTCGACGCTTCTGCAGTGCTCGCTTCGCATCTGCCCGAGCACCACTGGGTTTATGGGGCCAATCTCGACATGGACGCGAGTTACCGCGACCCCGCAGGAAGGCTGGTCAATCGCCGCCGGCAATTCGGCACCATGATTCTGTCGCGGCTGCCGATCGTGTCATCGCGCAATCACCTGTTGCCGAAATACGCGACGCTCACTCAGCACAGCATTCAGCAAGGAGCCCTGGAGGCGGTCATCGTGACGCCGCGCGCGGGGCCGGTGCGAGTCTACTCGGTGCATCTCAGTCATCTGAGCCAGGCGACTCGAATGCCTCAGGTCGAGGCGCTCCTCGATATCCACGCGCGAGCGCCGGCCGAGGGCGGAGCATGGTGCGGCGGCCACCCGGATCCGGCAGCCGGCTGGACCGAAGGCGAGATGCCGCCGATGCCGGCCGACGCGCTGATGATGGGTGATTTCAATTTCGAGTGGTCGGCGCCCGAGTACGACCGCATCGTCGGTCCGCCGACGACGCGGTTCGGCCGCCTCAATCGGACTACCGGCTTCGTCGACGCATGGGTCGCGGCGGGCCATCGGGAAGACGCCGGCGCAACTGTAGCTCCCGACCGGAGGATCGATTTCTGCTTCGTCTCCTCGACGCTCGCAAGCCGTGTCCGGTCCTGCAGCATCGCCGCCGATGCGGTCGGCTCCGATCATCAACCGGTTTGGGTCGAGCTGGATTTTTGAAGCGCCACCGTGCCCCAATCGGCACAAGCCAAGGCTCCGCGCTAGCGCGTGCGACCCCGCATCGACGCCGGCTGTCCGGGCAGCGCCAGCGATTTTCCGGTATTGACGATCTGGTCGCCGTCGACGCGCAGAATGGAGATGTCACGGTCCAGATAGTTGCCGACATAGATATACCGGCCATCGTTGCTGAATACCAAGCCCTCCGGCACGCCGCGCACCTCCACCTCGTTGCCGCGCGTCACCTTCTTGCCGTCGATCTTGAGCGCGACCACTTTGCCATTGCGGTTGTAGAACCAGGCGTTCTTGGCCGCGTCGGTGCCATTCAGCAATAACGCCACCGCCAGCTTGCCGGTCGGACTGATGGCGAAACCCTCCGGCGAATCGCCGATGACGACCTTGTCGATCACGCGCGGCGGATTCGCCTCGAGGTCGATCACGGTCACCGTATCGACGTGTCCGTCGGACCGGCCCGCATTCCCATTGTCGGCGGAAATCGCAAGCTTCCCGTCAGGCGCGATATCGAAGTTGTAGGGCCACAAGCCGACCGGGATGTCCTGCTTGGCATAGGTGACCTTCTCGCCGTTGACCTCGAGCAGCGCGAGCTTGTGGTTCGGAAACTTCGCTGCCATTGCGCGCTTGCCGTCCGGCGTGAACACGACGTGCGTGACTTGCTCCCCGATCGCGACCGTGTCGACGAGCGTCACCTTCTTGCCCGCGATGCGAAGCACGCCGATCGAGTTGTCGGCGCGGTTGGTGACGAGCGCGAGATTGCCGGCGCGATTGATCGACAGGCCGGAAGGCTGCTTGCCGACCACGACGGTGTCGATCAGCGCCGGCGGATTGGCGGTGAGGTCGATCACATAGAGCTTGTTGTCGGGCACCATCTTCCAGCCCGCACCGTCCCTCTCTGAGTCCATCGAATTCGCGACCAGCGCGAGGCTTTCGTCCGGCGTGATCGCGAGATTCACCGGCGGCCCGAAGAGGAGTTCGTCAGCGGCAGGCTGACAAGGATCCTGGGCGAGAGCGGATCGGTGCCGATATCGATGATCGAGACGGTATCCTTGCCCGCCGGGCTGAACACATAAGCGCCGGCATCGCTGATGCCGACCTTCTCATCGTTGCCGACGATCATCAATTCGCGTTTGCCGGGGCCCGGATTCATCGCGGTACAGCCGGCGAGCGAAATCAGGCTCGCGACAATGGCAACAGCCTTGAGAGTTTGAAGCGAGGCAGCCATGTGCTTCTCCTATTGTTGACCGGCGCACGCCGGCGCGAGTGTGGTGACGCTTTGCAAGGCGTTGGTTACGCCACGCGCTCGAGATAGCTCTGGAACACACCGACATGGACGAGCGCGGCGTCAGCCGAATGCGGCCAGAGCTCATCGCTGCGAAAGCGCACGTCGTACGTCGGCTCGTCCTGCGACTCTATGGCATGCGCGCGGGCGTCGGGGAACGGATAGTCCGGCGACTCGCTGACGACCACGCCGGTCTTGCCACGGATGTAGCCCGGCATCCGCACGTGACCCGGTACGTAGTCATCCCTGACGCGAACGCGATCGCCGGGTTGAAAACGCTCGCGCG
Organism: uncultured beta proteobacterium; assembly: GCA_963847585.1. Classification (GTDB taxonomy): domain Bacteria; phylum Pseudomonadota; class Gammaproteobacteria; order Burkholderiales; family Casimicrobiaceae; genus PALSA-1003. The sequence goes on from CAWKAQ010000016.1 coordinate 20,132, forward strand.
TGGGCGCATTGGTGCGGCCCGGCGCACTCGGTGCCGCCAGCGGAAAGAGTCCCTGCGCTCGCCGCTCCAGTTCCTCGCGGGTCAGAATGCCTTTTTCGACCAGGAGGGTCGCCAGGCTGGTGAGCGAACGTTCGTAATAGCTGGCTGTGAGGTAATGGCGCGGCTCCATGCGCTCGATCGCGTGGCGGTACTCGTCCATGTTGAAAATGCCGAGCCGTACCGCAAAGGCATACAGCGAATTCACGCGCACTTCCCACGCCTCGTGGAATGCCCGCGCGTTGGGCGTGTAGCGAATCGCGCCGAAGCCCTGCCTGCCGCCCAGGTCGTGCATCCCGTCCATGATCGGATCTCCCGGTTACAGGGGCGCGACGCCGATCATCCCGTCGCGCGTGACGATGCCGGCCAGCTTTTCCTCCGGCCAGCCGATGGTTTCCGGCGGCTGCACGGGGAGCACCATGTAGCGTGTGTCCGCGGTGGTGTCCCAGACGCGGATCTCGACTTCCGGCGGCAGGTCCAGACCCATTTCCTTCAGCACGGTGCGCGACTCGCGAACGACGCGCGCACGGTACTCCAGATCCTTGTACCAGTCCGGCGGCAGCCCGATGATCGTGAAAGCCGTGCATGAGCACTGCGTGCAGCAGATGACATTCTGCACGGTCGGCGTGTTCTCCAGCACCACGAGATGCCGGTGATGCTTCGGCATCGAGAGGCCGAGCTCGGCGACGGCGGCGCGGCCATTGGCGAGGAGGCGCTGCGCGGAATGCGGGGTCGACCCAGGCGCGGGCCACGACGCGCGCGCCGTTCTGCGGAATCCATTGCTCCTCGGCGAGCCGTTTCAATTCCTCGACGGCCTCGGTCGCCTTCAGGCCGCGCTCGTCGAGCGCCTGCTGGATGGCGTCGACGCGCCGCTCGACAGGCGCGGTGCGCTGAATGACGGGAGTGTGATCGGGCATATGCATCGCTCCTTCAAGCGAAGTCGGCGGCCCCTGACGATCGAGCTGCAGTGGAACGTCGTCAGTCGGCGCTCGCCGCAACGGGCTCCTTCGCTGCCTGCCAGCGGTCCAGAATCGCGCGCGCGTCGTTGGTCGCCGGATCCATCAGGCGCGCGTGGTCCGGCGTCTTGGCGGTCAACTCGATCACGTAGCCGTTCGGATCGCGAAAATAAATCGAGCGCACGAACCCGTGCTCCGAAATGCCGCGTGTCTCGAGCCCGCGTGCCTTTCCCTTGGCCAGCATCTCGGTGAGGACCGGCGGCTCGACCTCGAGGGCGATGTGGAGATCGAAGTCGTGCTGCGCCTTCCACTCGAACGGCATGTCCGGCACTTCGAAAAACGCCAGGAACGAGCCGTCGTCAAGCCGGTAGAACGTATGCAGCACCGCCGTCGTGCGACCCGTCTTGGTCTCGCGGATTTCCAGGCTTCCGGAAAGCGGCAGGCCCAGGAAGCCTTCGTAGAAATTCCGCGTCTGTTCCGAGTCGCGACAACGATACGCGTTGTGGTGGAGTCCTTTGATCATCGCTTGTCTCCGTGGGTGATGCCGCAGCCGGCAAAGCGTCACAGCTGCACGAATTCCTTTCCTTTGTTCGGGTCGACCACGTACTTGTAGAATGCCTCGTTCACCTTGGGCCAGCTCTTCAGCGCCTTCATGTTGCCGAGCCAGCGACAGATGTTCGGATACGCCCCGAACTTGCAGTCGATCGCCTCGCCGCCGAGGACCATCATCGAGCCCAGATAGTCGGCAATCGTGATCTCGTCGCCGCAGAGGTACGCGTTTTTCGGCCCGATCAGGTCTTCGTTCAGTATCTTGAGCCAGCCCACCGCCTTGTCCTTGCCCCACGCGACCGTTCCAGCCTGCACCTTGTCGTCGGGCCGCTTCATGAACGGAAAGATCTGCGGGTAGAGGAACCCGTAAGAAAAGTCCCGGTAAAAACCGGTATTGAGCCAATCCATCCGCTCGTTGACTCTTGCGCGCTTGCGCAGATCCGATGGATACGCGGGAGAACGCGTTTTCTCGGCCAGATACTTGAGGATGGCCGAGCTCTCGGTCAGACGGAAATCGCCATCCTCCAGCACCGGCACCTGGTGACTCGGATTGACCGCCGAATATTCCGGTTTGTATTGTTCGCCGCTGAACAGGTCGACGACCTGGTAATCGAGCGGCACGTTGCTCTCGGCAGCGAACAGCACGATCGGCCGACTGGTCGTGGACACCGGATGATAGTAGAGCTTCATTCTTTCCCCCTCGCGAATTATCGTTGGGCCGCCAACATGGATGGCGGAAAAATTGTCAAGGTACGCCGTTGCACCAAGAGGATCAAGACCGTCATTGAGTGACCCGGTGAAACAGCCGTCAACGCCACTCGGGAATCGACGGAACCGGCATGTGCTCCACCTCGGGAAGATCGAATCCGAAATAAGTCGTGAGCAGCGTACGCAGCGCGGAGCGGTCGGCGAGCTGCACCGGCTCGTCCCTATCGCCGCAGCGAATGTTGACATCGCGATTCGCCACGGTCACACGCCCGTCCGCAGTGAGCGCGCGCATCATCATACGGTTGACGAACGGCGAACCCGGGTGCGTCGCCACGTAATGGCTGCCCATCTCGAAGTCCACCGGGTTGTCCTCTTCCAGCGTCGACAACCAGCAATCGGCCTCTTTTTCGGCGGTCCGGGTTCGCAGAATCCAATGCGATCCGTCGCGAGTCATCCAATGCGTCTCGGGACCGATGTGGGCTTCCACGCCCTCCTGCAACGGAACCGGGATGCGAGGCGCCAGCGCGCCGAAGCCCGGATCCACAACGAATCTGCCCTCGGCGACCGGCACGGTGAGAAACATGTGCGTGCGCGGAGCCTTGGTACGAGGTGTCATCATGACGACTCGAGCGGTGTGGCGAACCGGCTTGAATCCCATCGCTTCGAGAACGGCGCCGAACAGCGTTCCATGCTCGAAGCAGTAACCGCCCCGGCGGGCGTAAACGAGTTTCTGCTGGAGGCCGTCGAGATCGAGGCGTATCGGCCGACCGAGCAGAACGTCGAGGTTCTCGAAAGGAACGGACGACATATGCGCGCGAAGAACGGCGGCAAGGGTCTCGTAGTTCGGAGTCGTGCCACCGCCCCATTGAATCCGGTCGAAATACGCGTCGAGGTCGAGAGCGTTCTCCATGGATGGACGATGCGGGCCGCGGCTGATGGACTTGGTGAAAGCAGGCGGGTGTCTTATGCTGCCCTGCAATTTTACCGGCAGATCCGCAGGCGCAGCTCGTGAAAATCGCAACCTTCAACGTCAACGGCATTACCGCGCGGCTCCCGACCCTGTTGCGCTGGCTGGAAGAATCGCGCCCCGATATCGCCTGCCTGCAGGAGCTGAAGGCGCCCCAGGAGCGCTTCCCCGAGACTGCGATACGCGATGCCGGTTACGGCTTCGTCTGGCACGGCCAGAAGAGCTGGAACGGCGTCGCGATTCTGGCGCGCGGTGCCGACCCGGTCGAGCGGCGCCGCGTGCTGCCGGGCGATCCGGAAGATTTGCACAGCCGCTACATCGAGGCGATGGTCGGGGACATCATCGTCGGATGCCTGTACCTGCCCAACGGCAACCCGGCGCCGGGCCCCAAATTTGACTATAAGCTGCGCTGGTTCGAGCGCTTGGCGCTTCACTCGGCGGAGCTGCTGGCGAGCAACGCTCCGGTCGTGCTCGCCGGGGACTACAACGTGATCCCGACCGAACGCGACGTCTACGCGCCGGAGCGCTGGGTGGACGACGCTCTGTTCCGGCCCGAGGTGCGCGAAGCTTTTCGCCAGTTGGTCGCGCAGGGTTGGACCGATGCCGTCCGCGCGACGCATCCGGGGGAGCGCGTCTACACATTCTGGAAATACCTGCGCAACGCATTCGAGCGCGACGCGGGCCTTCGCATCGATCATTTCCTTCTGAGTCCGTCGCTGGCAACGCGGCTGACAGGTGCAGGCGTCGATCGCGATGTCCGCGCTCGCGAGAGGGCGAGCGATCATGCGCCGGTCTGGATCACGCTCGACGGATGCTTCACTGACGGCAATATCCGACCACGCTAAGCAGCTAACGCATGCTCCGGCGCAGGAACCGTCCGCTGCGCTCCTGCGCCGCGTTGCCGGAGCGGTAGGCGATCGAGCCGTTCACCAGCACGCACTCGATGCCCAGCGAAAGCGCTTTCGGTTTCTCGAATGTTGCCGCGTCCTTGACGGTCGCGGCGTCGAATACGACGATGTCGGCATACGCGCCTTCCCGGATTTCGCCGCGATCTTCGAGCTTGAAGTTTCGCGCCGAGAGGCCGCTCATTTTGTGCACGGCGATTTCGAGCGAAAACAGTCCCAGCTCGCGGCTGTAATGTCCGAGCACGCGGGGGAAGGTTCCCCACAGCCGCGGATGCGGATGCTGGTCATGCGGCAGGCCGTCCGAACCGATCATCGTTGCCGGATATTTGAGCACTCGCTGCACGTCGTCCTCGCGCATCTGGAAGTAGCAGGCTCCTCCCGGCTGCAGCCTCTCGCAAGCCTCCTGCTGCGTGCACCCCCACTCGGAAGCGATGGCGGCCAGCATGCGACCGGCCATCTGCGGGTGCGGCGTCGACCACGTGACCATGATGTCGATGATCCCGTCCACCATTTCCTTGCGCAGAACGGTCGAGCCGGCGATGTACGGGTACATGTCGAGCGCGATCGGCTGCTGCGCGCGCACCGCGTCGATGTGCGCGAGCGTCTGCGCGGTGCGGCCCCAGTTCCGCGGCCCGGCGCATTTGTGATGCGAGACGACCACCGGCACGCCACCCCGCCGACCGGTGGCAAACGCCTCATCGAGAGAGTCGATCACCTTGTCGGACTCGTCGCGGATATGGGTCGTGTAGACGCCGCCCGCGTCGCCGGCCACACGGGCAAGCAGCGCGAGCTCATCGATGTCGGCGGCAGCCCCGGGCGCATAGAAGACTCCGGAGCTCAAGCCGGTCGCGCCCGCGTCCATGCCTTCGCGCAGCAGCGAGACCATGCGCGATTGCTCGGTCGGCGTGGCAGCGCGATAAGGATCGTCCATCGTCGCCACCCGCAGCGTCGAATGGCCGACCAGCGCGGCGACATTGACCGCCGGACGGGCTCTTTCGAGCGCTGCGACATACGCGGCCACCGTCGGATGGACGTACTTGTCGCCGCCAAGCAGGTTGAGCGGTGGCGGCGCATCGCTGTGCACCAGCGGCGCGAGGCTGATGCCGCAATTGCCGATGACGACCGTGGTGACGCCTTGGCTGAGCTTCGGCAGCATCTGCGGCGCGCTCAGCAGGATCTGATCGTCGTGCGTATGCACGTCGATGAAGCCCGGCGCCACGATCTTTCCTGCGACGTCATGTACGTCGGCGTCGCGCGTCTCCAGGTCAGCGCCGATCGCGGCGATGCGGTCGCCTTCGAGTCGCACATCGGCGGCGAAACGCGAGGCCCCGGTGCCGTCGACGACGGTGCCACCCTTGAGGACGAGCGAACGCTGACGTCGTTCGTTCATGAGGGCTGCACGTCGCCGTTGGACCACGCCCGCTCCAGCACCGGATGCGTCTCGCTGTCGACCCCGCGCTCCTGCAGCACCTGCCGCACGCGCTTCAATTGGCGCAAGGCTGGCGGGCCGCGGCGCAATCCCGTGCCCACCATCAGTATTTCCACATACGCCATTTGCGCGAGGTACGCCTCGGTGCCGACGCGCATCGAAGGGTCGGCCGGAACGACCACCGGCAGCACGACGTCGGCGCGCTCGGCCAGCGGCGTGCCCGGCCGCGTAATGGCGATGATCATCGCACCCTGTTCCTTGGCCACATCGACGGTTTCCAGCAAGAATGGCATCCGCCCGATATGCGATATCGCCAGCGCGACGTCGTTCTTGTTCATCGTCGCCGCCGAGACGAGCTGCAAATGCGCGTCGAAATAGAAATTCGAGACGAGGCCGAGGCGGGAGAAGCGCGCCTGCGCGTCGCTCGCCATGAACATCGACGTGTTGCCCACGGCGTAGCAGTCGACCCGCCGCGCCTTGGCGATCCGCGTGACGGCGCGCTCGATATCGTCCGGCGAGATATGCTGCTCGAGGTTGGCGAGGGCGCTCGCTGCGCCCTGCAGGACCTTGTGCGCTACGGCGAGCATGTTGTCGCCGGGCACGACCGCGCGATGCAGCGTCGATGTCCCGACGGCGAGGCTCTGCGCCAGGTGCAGCTTGAATTCGCGCAAACCCGAAAAACCCAGTGCACGACAAAAGCGAATGATCGTCGGCGGGCTGACGTTCGCCCGGCGCGCCATGCGCATCGACATTGGCGCGCACCGCGAAATCCGGGTCCGCGAGCATGGCGGCGGCGACCTGCTGGTGGCCTTGAGACATCGACTCGGCGCGCTCGCGCATCGTGAGCAGGAGGTCGCTCACGGGTTGGCGGCGTGTGTTGCGGCGCTTGGTCATGCGGCTATGCGGACGACAGGTCAGAAAAACGTGCGGATTGCGCCCGTCACGCGATAGTCATCGTCGACAGTGAACAGGGCGCGCCACTTGTCGAACGTCGTGCATGGATGCGAGATGCCGCAGCCGACAAGATCGCCGACTTGCGGCGCCGCGTCGCCGTCGGTCGGAGAAGCGCAAGTAGGCGTGTTGATCGTTCATGTTGGCAATCTTCCACGATTCCGGAACGGGCTGGGGCGCGGTGTCGGTTCCCGGGCGGTAACGTTTGCTGACGATCGGCATGTCGAGATCGAACGATGCGTCGCGCTTGCCCATCGTGAGGATCGCCAGACCCGGCTCGGGGCAGGATTGCACTCGCGACCACACTTCGAGCGCCGGTTGGAGGCCCGGGCGCGACTGCCAGGCGGCGCCACTGCGCGCTTTCACACCCTCCAGCATGCGGTTGTAGAAACCCGAATCGTGCGTGACGTAACAGCCGCTGCGCAGGATCGTCAGCACGGGCTTGGACAGTTTCATCGGCAGATCGCGCGCGACGATGTCGAACGCGGCCGAGCCGCCCGCGGTGAGGATGATCGATGGGCCGGCGAAGAGTCTCTCGCGATCGCAGGCGAGCGCGACGTCGTGCACGCGCTGCATCAGCCCGTCGACGACGATCTGGTCGCGGCGCGAGTCGCCGGTGATCTGCAAGCCCTTCGTAGCACTCGAGGCCGGAGAGCGCGACGGACTTGCTCGCCGCGACCGCGCGCGCGACGGCGAGCGCCTCGTCGTGCGTCCTGGTACCGGTGCGGCCTCCCGGCACGCCCAGCTCGACCAGGGCCGTCAGCTTTCGCGACATCCGTTGCGATCCGGCGAGACTCTCGATCGAGGCCAGCTGCGCCCGCGAATCGATGAGGAAATGGAACTCGAGGTCCGGATGCTCTTCCTGCAGGCGGATCACCGCGCCGACCTCGGCTGCGCCGAGCAGTTGATTGGCCATGATGACGCGGCGCACGCCAAAACGCACGCAGAGGGCGAGTTGCTGTACGTTGGCGACGGTGATCCCCCATGCGCCCGCGGCGAGCTGCTGCGCGAAGATCTGCGGCGCCATCGTCGTCTTGCCGTGCGGCGCCAGCAGCACGCCGGTGGACGCGGTGAAGTCGCGCATCCAGGCATGATTGTGCGCGAGCGCGGAGTCGCGGATCACGGCCAGCGGTAGCGGCAGGTCGCCGGCAAAAAGGCTCCAGCGCTGCGCGCCGATGGCGGAGATCGGCAGGGCAGGGCTGGAAAGCGGATAGCCCTTGGTTGCGGCGTCGAGCGTTTCGGCAAGGATGGGTTCGAGGTTCATCGTGGGCCTCAAAGAATATCGTCGCGGATGCAGGCCTTGAATCGGCCCGGCGCGACTTCGCGCAACGCCGGCACCGCCGCGGCGCACGCATCCAGCGCGTACGGGACAGCGGGTGCGGAAGACGCAGCCCGACGGTGGATCGACGGGACTCGGGATATCGCCTTCGAGCAGGCGCCGGCCGCGGCGGGCTTCCGGATCCGGCCGCGGCGACGCTTCGAGCAGCGCCTCGGTGTAAGGATGCTTGGGCGCCTTGTACAGCGCCTTCGCCGGCGAGACTTCCATCACCTTGCCGAGATAGAGCACGACGATCCGGTCGCACAGGTATTCGACGACGTCGAGATCGTGCGAGATGAACAGCATCGTCAGGCCGAAGCGCTCGCGCAGGTCGGACAGCAGATTGATGACCTGCGCCTGGATCGAGACGTCGAGCGCGGACACCGGCTCGTCGGCGACGATGAACTGCGGCTCGACGGCAAGCGCGCGGGCGATGCCGATCCGCTGCCGCTGCCCGCCGGAGAACTCGTGCGGAAAACGCCGCGCGTGCTCGGGCGCGAGACCGACGAGCGACAGCAGCTCCGCGATCCGCTTCGCCGCGAGCGACTCCCGGGTGCAGGCCGTGCGTGGCCATCGCTTCGTCCAGCGTATCGCCGACGCGCCGGCGCGGGTTCAGGCTGGCGTACGGGTCCTGAAAGATGATCTGCAGGCGACGGCGGTAGGGACGCATGGCGCGCGACGACAACGGCGCAAGATCGGAGCCCTCGAACCACACTTCGCCGGCGGTCGGATCGATCAGCTTCAGCACCGAGCGCCCGATCGTGCTCTTGCCCGAGCCGGATTCCCCGACGAGGCCGAGCACCTCGCCCTTCGCGATCTCGAAGCTGACGTCGTCGACGGCGCGCACCGGGCGGTCGCCGTGGCCGAAGTATTTCTTGAGGCCGCGCACTGCCAGCATCGGCGCGCTGGCGGCCGGCTGATTGCCGAGCGGCACGCTGCTCACAGCATGCTCCAGCGTAGGCAGCGCGAGCGCTGGCCTGCGGGAACTTCGCGCGAGCGGCGGCATCGCGGCCGCGCATTCGGGCAGCACCAAGCGCGCAGCGCGGAGCGAACGCGCAGCCAGGCAGCGGATCGAGCGGGCTTGCGACCTGGCCGGGAATGGCGTTCAGCCGCCGCCTGGCCATCGCCGCCTCGTCGTCGAGCGCACGCCGGGGCAGGCACTCCAGCAGCCCGCGCGTGTACGGATGCCGCGGCGCGCTTGAACAGCGAATGCACGTCGCCTTCTTCGACGACGCGCCCGCTGTACATGACGACGACGCGATCGGCGATCTCGGCGACGACGCCCAGGTTGTGCGTGATGAACAGCACGCCCATGCCGATCTCGCGCCGCAGCTTGTCGAGCAGCGCGAGGATCTGCGCCTGGATCGTGACGTCGAGCGCCGTGGTCGGCTCGTCGGCGATCAGCAGCGACGGATTGCACGAGAGCGCCAGCGCGATCATCACCCGTTGCCGCATCCCGCCCGACAGTTGATGCGGATATTCGTCGAGGCGCTGTTTCGCCGCCGGGATTTCCACGAGCTCCAGCATGTCCAGCGCACGCTTCATCGCCGCCGCGCGATCCATGCCGAGATGCAGTCGCGGCGGCCTCGGCGATCTGGTCGCCGACGGTGAACACGGGATTCAGGCTCGTCATCGGCTCCTGGAAGATCATCGCGATATCGCGGCCGCGCAGCTTGCGCAGCGCCTTCGCCGGCAGCTTCGCGAGATCGACGACCGGGCCTTCGCGCGTCCGGAACAGGATCTCGCCGCCGACGATGCGCCCCGGAGGGTTCGGAATCGAGCCCCATGATCGACAGGCTCGTCACCGACTTGCCGGAGCCGGATTCGCCGACGACGGCGAGCGTCTCCCCGGCGTCCAGCGTGAACGAGACATCCTCGACCGCCTTGACGACGCCGGCGTCGGTGAAGAAATGCGTCCGCAGATGGCGGACCTGCAGCAGCGGGGCGGCCGCGTGCGCGGATTCGGCCACGATCACATCGCCTTGCGCAGCTTCGGATCGAGCAGGTCGCGGAAGCCGTCGCCCACCATCTGCAGCGACAGCGCGGAGAGCACGATCGCGACGCCCGGGAAACACGACGAGCCAGATCGCCTGATGCGCAAACTGCTGGCCGCTGGCGATCATCGTGCCCCACGTCGGCAGCTCGGGCGGAACGCCGACGCCGAGAAACGACAGCCCGGCTTCGGCGAGCACCGCGTAGGCGAAGATGAACGTCGCCTGCACCAGGATCGGCGAGGCGATGTTCTGCAGGATGTGGATGAACAGAATCCGCCACGTCGAGACGCCCAGCGCGCGCGCGGCCTCGATGAACAGCAGCTCGCGGACGACCAGCGTCGACGCGCGCACGACGCGAGCCACGCGCGGCGTGTAGACGATCGCGAGCGCGAGAATCACGTTGGTCATCGATGCGCCCAGCACCGCGACGAGCGCGATCGCCAGCAGGATGTCCGGGAACGACATCATCGCGTCGACGACGCGCATGATCGGTCCGTCGAGCCGGCGGAAGAATCCGGCGGTGAGCCCCAGCAGCACGCCGCCGGTCACCGAGATCAGCACGACCAGCGCGCCGATCATCAGCGAGTAGCGCGCGCCGAAGACCACGCGCGAGAACACGTCGCGACCCAGCTCGTCGGTGCCGAACCAGTGCGCGGCACGCGGGCTTTGCATCCGGTCGAGGATCTTCATCGCCATCGGGTCGTAGGGCGTGATCCAGGGCGCGAAGAGCGCGAGGAGCGCGACGATCACCAGGATCGCAGCGCCCGCCAGCACGACGCGTCGCCCGAAGAGCTTGCGCACGAGGATCGCCGACGGGCTGCGCGGCGCTGCGATCCGTGGTCCTGGCGTGACGGTCGGCGGCGGTCATCGTCATGCGGGCTTCAGTACTTCACGCGCGGATCGATCGACCAGGTACAGCAGGTCGATCGCCAGGTTGATGAGGACGTAGAGTCCGGCGATCACCAGCAGCGCGCCCTGGATCACCGGATAGTCGCGGCGCAGGACCGCGGATACGACGAGGTTGCCGATACCGGGCAGGCCGAAGACCGTTTCGGTCACGATCGCGCCGCCGATCAGCAGCGCGAACGTGAGGCCGAGCACGGTGATCACCGGGATCAGCGCGTTGCGCAGCGCGTGGTGCAGCATGACGCGTCGCTTCCGACAGCCCCTTGGCGCGCGCCGTGCGGATGTGATCCTCGCCGAGGACGTCGAGCATGCTCGCCCGCGTGAAGCGCAGGATCAGCGCCGAGTTGACCACGCCGAGCACGATCGACGGCAGCACCAGATGATGCAGGCGATCGGACAGCGGCACGCCGGGATCGCCGTAGCCGGCCACCGGGAACCAGCCGAGGCCCACCGCGAAGATCTGCATCAGGATCAGTCCGAACCAGAAGCTCGGGATGCTCGCGCCCAGCATCGCGAATCCCGAGAAGACCTGGTCGACCGTCCTGCCGCGCCACACGGCGGCGACGATGCCGCACGGAACGCCGATCAGCATCGCGATGACGATCGAGAACAGCGTCAGGAAGAACGTCGGCTCGGCGCGCTCGAGCAGCGCCTGCGTCACCGGCCGCTGCAGGAAGATCGACTGGCCGAGATTGCCGTGCGCCAGCTCGCCCAGCCAGTAGGCGAACTGCACGCGGCAGCGGCTTGTCGAGCCCGTAGGACGCGCGCAGCTGCGCGATGTCGGCGGCCGTCGCCTGCTCGCCCAGCATCACCGCCGCGGGATCGCCCGGCGCGAGGCGCGTGATGAAGAAGACCAGCGTCGCCACCAGCAGCATCACGATCACCATGCCGGCGAAGCCGCGACGCGAGATAGCGGGTCATGCCCGTGCGACTGCAACCGAGTCACCTCCGTCGAATGACGCGGCGCCGAGCTCGACGTCAACGCTCCCTCACTTCTGCAGTCCCGTGTTCCAGAAGAACGGCCACGGCATCGCGACGTAGCCGTCGAGCTTCGCCGAGCGCGCGGTCACGCTGTTGAAATTGCCGACGCGGATGTACGGCACCTCGGTGAACACGACGGCCTGCACGTTGCCCCACAGCGCGGCGCGCTTCTTCGGATCGGCTTCCGCGTTGAACGCCGCGAGCGCGGCGTCCTTCGCCGGCGAGCTCCACCAGCCGGGCGCGCCGTCGCCCAGCTGCGGCGGCGTCAGCGTCGGTTCGGGCAGCACGGCGGAGTGCGTGATGTAGATGTCCCACAGCGCGGGGTCGTTGCGGCGCTGGATCAGCGTCGACCAGTCCACCACCTGCATGTCGACCTTGAATCCCGCCGCCTTGAGGTTCTCGGCCATCACCAGCGCCATCCGGTAGTGGAAGTCGTATTGCTGGCTGGTGAGGATCTTGATCGGCGTGCCGTCGTACTTGGCGGCCGCCACCATCGCCGCGGCCCGCTTCGCGTCGCCCTTGCCGTAGTTCTCGGTGCCGGCGGTCGAATAGAACGGCGTGTTCTTGGCGTAGTGATTCGCGTCGGCGCTGTAGAACTTCGGGTCGCCGAAGCCCGCGCCCAGCATGTCGGCGTTGTTGAGGGACGCCTGAACCGCCTGGCGCAACGCGAGGTTGGCGAGCGGCCCCTGCTTGGTGTTCAGCACCAGGTACGGGAAGCCGAACGGGCGCGGTCAGCACGGGCTTCACGTTCGGCGCGCTTTCGAGCCGCGCGTAGGACTCGACCGGGAGCACGTCCGCGAAGTGGTATTGGCCCGAGAGCGTTCCTTCGACGCGCGTGTTCGCGTTGGGAACCGGGATGAAGCGCAGCTCGTCGAGCAGCGCTTCGCGCTTGCCGCCGTAACCGCTCGCCGGCTCGCTGCGGGCGCTGTAGCCGTCGAAGCGCACCAGCTGGACGTACTGGTCGGGCTTGCGCTCCTTGAACATGTACGGCCCGGTGCCGATGAACTGGGTGAGCGGCGTGGCGATCGAGTCCTTCGCCATGATGGCCGCGAAGCCGTTCGAAAGCGCGAGATGCGCCACCAGCGGCGCATAGGGGCGGTTCAGCGTGATGACGATCGTGTTGGGCCCCTTGGCCTCCAGCGACTTGATCTCCTTGGCCACGGCCTTGCCGCGCGGCGCCATCTCCATCCAGCGCTGCAGCGACGCGACGACGTCGGCGGACGTCATCTCCTTGCCGTTGTGGAACTTGACGCCCTTGCGCAACGGGATCGTGTACACCAGGCCGTCCTTCGACACCGCCGGCATGCTCTCGGCGAGCATCGGGACCACGTTCGAGTTGGCGTCGTACGTGTACAGGAGCTCGTACACGTGCTGCATGATCGTGCCGACCAGATCGGCGGTCGAGGACATCGGGTCGAGCGTCTGCGGCTCGCCGATCATCGCGAGGTTGGCGGCGCCGCCCTTGGGCGGCGCGGCGAGCGCGGAATCGGTTGCAAGCGTCAGCGCTGTCACTGCGGCCAGCGCGACGGCCGCAGCGCGGGCGCGCAGCGTTGGGTTGGTGTGACAGGAATGCGTGCTGCGGACGCCGATGCGAAACATGACTCCTCCTTGGCGAAATGGCGGACTCTGGTCGTTGCTGTGCCGATGGTGCGCTGTCTGCAAGGCAGCTGTTGTGTAATTAAATTACATGAACGCGGCGAGTCTACGCCATTTTCAAACGGCGTCAAGAGCGCGCAGAATGCGGGCCGGGACATAGACAAGTGTCTTTGGCGACGAGCGCGGCTGCCGGCGTCGCTTTGCCCGAAGAGAGCAGATAGACTGTAATTTAATTTCATGCGAGCGTAGCCAAGGCCGATCGACGGCGCGGGACGACGCGGCGGAACTGACCATCGGAGGATCCAATGAGTGTCGAATTCCTGGGCGGAACCCGTACCGGCGCCGGCGGACAGCCGCTGCCGTTCTCGCCAGCGGTCAAGGCAGGACCGTTCGTGTTTGTATCGGGGCAGGTCGCGATGGGCGAAAACGGCGAGATCGTACCCGGCGGCATCGAGGCGCAGACGCGGCAGACGCTGAAAAACGTGGAAAAGGCTCTGGCGCTCGCCGGCTGCACGGTGAAAGACGTCGTCAAGTCCACGGTGTGGCTGCACGACGCGCGCGACTTCTGGACGTTCAACCGCGTCTACGCCGAATTCTTCCCCGATAACAAACCGGCGCGATCGACGACGCAGGCGAAGCTGATGATCGACGCCAAGGTCGAGATCGAAGTCATCGCCTACCGGGCTTAGCGAACCGGCTTCGAATCGAGGCCGCACCGGCGACTCGAGCGGGGCGGCATTGCGCCGCCCCGAGTCGTCACAGCGTATTGCCTGGAACGGCGCGGCTTACGCCCCCTTGTCGCTGAATATAGCCGTCGGCGTGAGCGCCAGGAAGTGCTCAACCTGCGAGACCTTCTGCGCGTCCGGGTTCGCGCATTGGACCGTCGTGTCCTTCGCGAATGTCCGTGTCGTGCGCGCGAGATTCGAGTTGCCGAGGTTCTGGCCGCCGTTGAGCTCCCGATAAAAATCGCCGGTGAACGGGTTCATGTTGCTGTCGTCCGCCAGCGCGACGCCGGAGGTGCCGATGGCGAGTGCGGTCGCGATCGCGATGCGTGTGCCCAGTGAGTATTGCTTACGAAACATGGCTTGCTCCTTCAAAGCTTCAGTTAGGGAAGTGATCCCGGTGCGGATCACGTGGTGTCGCATCTACAGGCACCGTTGCGTTATGCAATGAAATCGCGATGCCGAGCGATCGCGCGTTACGGACTGTCGTTAGCGGCTTTGCACCAGGCCGATTCAACGCATTGCCATCCATCGTGCGCGCTCGCATACATGTCAGACCGCAGCGCCGTGTTGCTTATGCCGTAGGGAATAAACGAACTTACGAAGCTCGAACTGCGGGCCTAGAACGCGTATTTCGCCGCGGCTTGCAGTCGCTTCAGATGTCCGGTGAGTCCGTCCTCGGTCTCGCGATCCGCATAGATGTACTCGACGCCCAGGTCGCTGCCGGCAACAGGACTCCAGATGAGATTGACGTGTGCCGAACGCGTGCTCTTGTTGGTGTTGGCGGGGGATCCCGCCGGATTGCTCTCATTGGCGCTCGACAACACGAGGCTCGACCGCAGCTGGTCGGACCAGTAGTGGCGGTATGCGCCGAACCATGCCCATTGTTTCGGCAGGCGTATCCGCGCGTCACTGCCGAGCACTCCATCCGGAAAGAATCCATCCGAATAGCGGCCGATCGCATTGCCGGCCGTTGCCGTGAAGCGGAAGTCATCCTTGCCGATCGTCGGCAGGACGCCGGCGACGCTGAGCGCGCCGCCGAATTTCTGGTCCACCGCCGTCGGCGCAGTTGCGGAGTCGACGCGGATTTGCCGCAACAGGCCATGGACCGAAATCTTGCCTGTCGGCGTATTGAACAGGACCTGGCCTGTCACGTCAGGAAATCGGTCGTCGTCGGCCCGGAAACTTGCGCCGCCGGGAATCTGCAAGACGGTTTCGGGGTTCTCGAGCCCGACAGACCATTGTCCGCCGCCGCCCGATGCGGTGGAGCCGAAAGGCTGAGTCCAGCGAACCTGCGCCTGTCGATCGAAGATCTGTCCGACCGGACCGCCGAAGTCCACCGTCTCGGGCAGCGCCGCGGGGTTCATGAAATTGGTCCAGGTCTGGCCGGCCAGGAAATTGCCCAGCGTTCCGTAGGCGTGGCGAAGTCTGAAGCCGTGTGAGTTGCTCACGCTTTCGTTGCCATCGGCGCCGTAGAAATCGAATTCCACGTGCGTGTTCAGGTCGCCCATGGAAGTCGGCGTGTTCGTCTTCACGAACAGCCGCGATTCCCTGGCGCCGAACTTGACCTGATTGCGCTCGTTGTTGGCGGCATTCGGTCCGACCGCGATCGTGGTCGGATCGAGAAAAAGGTCGCCTTTGGCATCGACGCCGGCGCTCGGGTTGCTGAAGACTGCGTCGAGCTTGACGTAACCGCCCAGGGTGATCGACGTGTTCGAACCGGGCAGCTTGAACGACCCTTTGCTTGCCCCGCCGGTGACGAGTTGTCAGCGGCGGCGCCCGCCTGCTTTTGCTCGGTTTTGTCTTGCTTCTGTTCGAGCTCGACCACTTTCTTCTGCAGCGCATCGATCTGCGCCTTCAGCTCTTCCAGCGTATCGGCGCCGACCACGGTTGACAGACTGCCCAAGCCAACCGCGATCGCCAATGCAAGTGCCTTCGCCCTGAATACTTTCGTCGATTCCATTCGTTCCTCTCCGACCGATGAACTGCCGTTTAACAGCGAGTGCTTCATTTCTCGCTTGAATACTCAGACGGCGACGACCTTATTCAATCGGGAACAACGGCAGAGGAAACGAGGTATGACAGCGCTGCCTAAGCGCACGACGGAAGCGCTCGCTCGTCGCTCAGGAGCGAGAGGCGTGTGCGTTTACGCTGAGGGGAATCTAACGAGCGCACTCGAAGCGCGACTTTCCTGCGCGTGGCGGCGCACCGCGGGAAGCAGCGGACGACTGCGCGAGGTGCAGCCGAAGCGATGTGCGAGTGCGAGTATCGAGACCAGCCGAGCTCGCGCAGACGGCGGCTCGGAGTGAGTCGGCTAAGGCGTTGGCGCCTGCTGCGCGAGCCGCTGGACGAACTGGGTCAACTCGTCGGCGCTGACGTCCGATACCGCCGAGCCAGTCCATGCCCGAGCCCGTCGCGTGCACGACATTGAAGCCGCGCACGGTGCGCAATGTCGACGGCGCAGGCGCCGACTCGGGCCTGACGAAGACATCGATCGTGTGCAGCCGGTGGCTGTAGACCAGCGTGGCGACCCGCTGCTTGTTGAGCATGTCGAGGCGGCCCCCGGTCAGCGCAAAGCCTTCGCTGGCCAGATCCTGCACCGGCGGCGAATAATCGAGTCGCGCGGAGAGCCACGGCTTGACCGTGTGCTGGTCCGACGATGCGACCTGGATCAGATGGTTGTTCAGCGTCGCCCGAACGTGCGTCGCCACGGCCTCGACCGCGACGTCCTCGTTCGTGCGCCAGGCAATAACCGTGGTGCCAACGCTCCAGGCAAGCAGCGTTGCGGCGCAGCCGGCAACGGCGCCTCCGGTCAGCCAGCGCCAGCGGTCTCGCTGCGGACGCGGACGAGCCCGCGCCGTGTCCTGCGCATTGGCCAGCAGCGCGCGCACCCGTTCGCGCAGCTCCGGCGTCGCGGTGAAGTAGGGCACCTCCGCGCCTATCTGCGCTCGCAGCGCGAGCAGGTCCTGGTGTTTCGCCGCACAGCGCCGCGCATCCGCGCAAATGCTGTTCGATCGATCGCCCTTGAAGGCTATCGATTTCGCCGTCGGCGTATTTCGCCACCAGCATTCCGGCTTCATTGCAATTCATTGTTCACCTCCGGACGTCCGTCCGCGGATCGAATGTAACAGCGGCGAGCGTCGCAACAGACCGCGGGCGCGCGCGAGCCGTGACATCACCGTGCCGACGGGGATGTCGGCGATACGCGCGATCTCCTTGTACGAAAGCTCCTCGAGTTCGCGCAAAACCAGTACCTCACGAAAAACCAGCGGCAGCTCCGCCACCGCGTCTGCCAGCACTCGCGACTCGGCGCTGCGCAGCGCCGCCTGCTCGGGGCCCACGGCTGTATCGTCGGCGGCCATATCGATCGCCGTGCCGTCGTCCTTCAAAATCTCCGCCGGCCGGTTGCGCCCGCACCAGTCGTAGAAAGCGTGGCGCACGATGGTCAGGAACCACGCCCGGGCAGCGCCGTCGCGAAGCGTTCCGACATATTTGAGCGCGCGCATGCAGGCGTCCTGGACCACGTCCTCGGCGTCGTGGACGTCGCGCGTCAGCCACCGCGCCAGGTTGTAGCCGGCGTCGAGATGCGGCAAGACCAGCTCCTCGAAACGGATGTGCTCGGACAATTGAACGCTCGATGCCTTGTTGACTGATTTGCGATGCCGGCGATTTACTCCTGCCGCATCCCCGGGCTATTGCTTGTGCACATGCACGACGCCGGTCATGAACGGATGCACGGTGCAGATATAACCGAAGTCGCCTTCTTTGGAAAACACATGCTCGAACTTGTCGTCGGTATCCAGGCCTTTCGAGGCAAAGCTCTTGTCGTTGCTGGTCACCGTGTGCGGCGTCTCGTCGCGATTGGTCCAGACGACCCTGGTGCCGGGCGCGACCGTGATTTCCTTCGGCGTCGAACGCGAATTTTGCGATCTTGACCTCGACGGCCGTCGCGGGTCCTGCGGCCGCCGCCAGGATCGCAGGCATGGCGAAGGCCGCGCCGAAGGCCAGCGCGAGCGAGGCGCGAGCACGAAGGTCGATGGCCAGCGTTGCGAGACGAAGGCGTAGTTCATAGTGGTGTCCTTGTCGTTCAGCCGGCGAGCGGCTTGTCGATCAGCGCAAGCTCGTGGCTTCCGCGCACCAGGCTGAGCTGGCGCGTGCCGAGCAGCTTGCCGAGCTCCCCGGCCGGCACGGTGACCGGACCGGGTTCGCCGATACCCGCCTCGTCCGGGCGTGGGCAGCGGGTAGGCGAGCGACATCGCCGTGTGCAGCGCGATATTCCCTTCGACCTTCTGCAGCACCTGATGGATGTGTCCGTTGAGCACGGTGACCGATCCGAACGGGCGCAACAGCGCCATCGCCTGCGCGGAATCGGCCGTGCCCCAGCCCCAGGGTTCCCAGATCGTCCACAGCGGGATATGCCCGAGCACCACGATCGGCGTCGAGCTCGAGACGCGCGCGAGATCGGTTTTCATCCAGGCGAGTTGCTCGTCGCCGAGCGCCGCCAGCGTCCCGGCCTTGAAGTTGAGCACGTTGTTCAGGCCGATGAAATGCACGCCGGCCTGATCGAAGCTGTACCAGGCCTTGCCATTGCCGTCATGGTCGAAGTACTTCAGATAGCCGGTCACACCTTCATCGATGGTGTCGTGCTCGCCGGGAACCGTGTGCACGCGATCGACGCGCAGCTCCTGCAGAAGTCTCGCGCGCCTGGCCGAATTCCTCGGGTTTCGACAAATGGCTGACGTCGCCGGTGTGCACGACGAAGGCCGGCGCTTGCGGCAGCGCATTGATTTCGGCGATGGCACGGCGCAGGCTGCCGACGACGTCGGGATTGGCCTGCTTGCGAAAGCCGATATGCGTATCGCTGATCTGCACGAAAGTCAGCGCATCGGGCGCGGCCGCCGCGGGCGTGCCGGATCCTGTCGCGCCGAGCGCGTGGGGGACGCCGCCGGCGACGGTCCAGACGACGGCGGCGCCGGTCCAGCTGGCGAGACAGCTCAACGCCTGGCGCCGAGCAGGATTGTGGCCGGGGCCGGCAGGGTCGCGTGTGCTCATTGGGGTTCCTCGGGTCGGGGTAAGGGCGGGATTGCCTGTGCCCGTTATACCGACAGGACCCCCGGATTTATTCCCGATGGCGCGGCTTGGGTCGAACCGATGGAGCTCGCGGCCGGCGGAGCCGCACGTCGTGCCGAGCCGGCGCCGGCGAGCCTACATCTGCTTGAACAGATGATTGAAGGTGCGGCTCACTTCGAGTTTTTCATCGCTGCCCCTCACGTGCACGATCTGATGGCCGCGGAAGTCGCGGCTTACCTGCTCGACCGCATCGACGCGAACCACGGTGGAGCGATGGATTTGCCAGAATTCGTCCGGGTCCAGTTCTTCGATCAGCTCCTTGATCGGCTTGCGGATCAGTGCCTCGAACCCCCGCGTCTTCACCAGCGTGTATTTGTCCTCGGCGCGGAAGAACAGGATGTCGCTGGTCGGGATCATCCGTATGTTGGCGCCGACGCTTGCCTGTACCCAGCGCATGTACTCGCGCGGTTTCAGGCCGCCGGCCCCCAGCCGTTGCGATAACTGCGCGAGCACCTCATCCATCGGATCGGGCGCCTGCTTGAGCCGCTCGCGCAAGCGCTGGCAAGTCAGCGCCACTCGCTCCGGCTCCGCAGGCTTGAGCAGGTAATCGACCGCGCCGTGCTCGAATGCGCTGATCGCGTATTGGTCGTGCGCGGTGACGAACACCACATGAGCGCGGCCGGCGAGCGCCTGGGCCGTCTCGATGCCGTCCATTCCCGGCATGCTGATATCGAGAAAGACGATGTCCGGTTGCAGGCTCTGCACCATCGCTATCGCCTCGCGGCCATTGCTGGCCTCGCCGACGATCAGGAGCTCGGGCCACGCTTCCTTCAGGCGGTCGATGATCTGCTCGCGCATCAGGCGCTCATCGTCGGCAACGACGGCCGAGGGCGCGGCGGAGGCAAATGAGGCGGGCATGCAGGTACTCGTGCTATCAGGCTGGTGCAGGGGCGATTTCGTAGGGCACTTTGATCGTGGCGCAGGTGCCGCCCGCGGGCGGCACACGTGATGATCAGCTCGGCCCGGCCGTTGTACAAGGCCTGCAGGCGCTCGCGGACGTTGGCCAGCCCGACTCCCGCTTCGGCCGTCGGCATGAAACCGATGCCGGTGTCGAGCACATGGACCGCCAACTGCCCATCGGCGACCTCGGCGCTGATCTCGATCTTCCCGCCCTCGGGTTTCGGCTCCAGGCCATGCTTGATCGCGTTTTCCACCAGGGTCTGCAACATCATCGACGGGAAGACGGCCGATTTCAAGCCTTCCGGAACGCTCACTACCGTCTGCAGTCGGCCTTCCATGCGAACCGCCATGATTTCCAGGAATGCGGAGCAAAGATTGACCTGCTGGCCCAGCGTCGGCCGGCGGCCTTCCCTCATCTGCGGCATCGCCGAGCGCAGGTAGCGGATCAGGCTCTGTTGCATCTTGGACGCGCGCGGCGGGTCGGTCTGGATCAGCTGATCGATGCTGGCCAAGGTGTTGAACAGGAAATGCGGCTCGATCTGGGCCTGCAGCGCTTCCATTCGCGCTTCCAGCACCGTGCGCTCGAGCTGCTCGGTCTCGGCCTGCTTGGTGGCCTCGTTCGCGGTCACTTCCGCTCTGCGCTTGCCGCCCGCCACCACCTTGATGATGAACGAGGCGACGATGAGCAGGAAGAACCAATTGGGGGCGTCGCCGACGCGGTGGCCGACTGAACCGACGGAGCTGAGCATGGCGGTCAGGATCAGGCCCAGGAAGGAAACGAGCAGCAGCTTCTTCCATGACACCACGGCCAGCCAGTCGAAGAAACGCCACCACACGACGACGATGCCGTCCCAGACCTCGCGCAATGTCCCCTGGCTCGCGGATCGCGGCGGGCCCTGACGACTGTTGCCGCGCGCAGCGGCTGCTGCCGGTGCCCGGGCTAGCGTTGATCGGTATTCATCTTGTTGCCCTCTGGAGCTTATCTGTCAGGAGGCGAGATTACGGGAGGGAACTGCCAGGCTCCAGCGTTGCCGGACACAATGCGCCACGGAAGGCATGAAATGCAGGAAACCGTCACAATTCGGTGCCACCCTCGGGGCCCATGCGGGTCTTGACGGCATGCGCGCCATACCGGACGCCTGACCCTCGCAATACTTCCATTCTGTCGGACTGGAGAGATCATGCAGAAGATTACCCCTTTCCTTTGGTATTCCACCCAAGCCGAGGAGGCCGCCGCGTTCTACGCTTCCATCTTTCCCAATTCGCGCGTTACGCGCGTCGTGACGCTGCCGAGCGAGTCGCCGAGCGGGCCGCCCGGGTCGGTGAAAGTCGTCGACTTCGTTCTGTTCGGCCAGCCCTTTGTCGCCATGACGGCCGGACCGCTGGATCCGTTCAACCATGCGGTGTCGTTTGTCGTGAATTGCGAAAACCAGACCGAGATCGACCGTTACTGGAATGCGCTGCTCGACGGCGGGTCGGCCGAGCAGTGCGGCTGGCTGAAGGACCGCTTCGGTCTGTCGTGGCAGATCGTCCCCACCGTTCTCGGCGACATGATGGCCAACCCCGATCGAGCCAAGGCGAAACGGGCCGCGGACGCGATGATGAAGATGGTCAAGCTCGATATCGCCGCGCTGCAGGCGGCTTATGCCGGCACGTCAAAGTAGACAACGAGAGCTTTCTGCGCGGCCCGGATCGCGCCGAACGGGTAGATAACTCGCGGTTCCGCGCAGGATTGCGCTCGCCTACTGGAAGAAGCTGCGTCGTCGCTGGATGGCTTGTCCGTTCCTCGGCTAGCCTAGGCGCCCTTCAGCTGGGCTGCGCAGCTGGTTCTTTTGCACTTTGCCGGTGGCGGTCTTGGGCAACGGACCGAAAACGATGCGTTTCGGCGTCTTGAATCGCGCCAGCCTGGCGCGGACATGGTCGATCAGTTCGGCATCGGTCGCGGCCGCGCCATCCTTCAGCGCCACGAAGGCAACGGGAACTTCGCCCCACTTTTCGTCCGGCGCCGCGACGACCGCGACTTCCATTACCGCGGGATGCGTCGCCAGCGCCTGCTCGATCTCTACCGAAGAGATGTTTTCGCCGCCCGAGATGATGATGTCCTTGGCGCGATCGCGTAACTGTACGTAGCCATCCGGAAACATCACGCCCAGATCGCCGGTCCGGAACCAGCCGTCCGCGCAGCTCCTGCGCGTTTCTTCTTCGTCCTTGTAGTAGCCCAGCATCACGTTGTTGCCCCGGATCGCGATCTCCCCCATCGTCTCGGCGTCGGCGGGAACATCGCCACCATTGCGGTCGACGACACGAACGGTCTGGCCGATGACGTTGGCGACTCCCTGTCGCGCCTTGAGCTTCGCCTGGGCGGGAATCGCGAGCCGGTTCCATTCGGTGCGCCACTCGCAGACGACGGCGGGACCGAAGGTTTCGGTCAGACCGTAGAGGTGGGTGATGTCCATACCGAGCTCGGCCAGGCGCTCGAGCAGGGCGGGTGTCGGCGGGGCGCCGCCGGTTGCGATGCGAATGCGCCGGGGCAGCTTCTCCTTGCCCGCGGCGGGGTCCCAGATCGTCGTGGTCAGCACCGTGGGCGCAGCGCACAAGTGGGTGACGCCCGACTCTCGCAGCTGGCGCCAGATCGCGGCGGGCTCCACCTTGTCCATGCACAGGTGAGTCCCGCCCATCGCCGTCACGCCCCAGGGAAAACACCAGCCATTGCAATGGAACATCGGCAGCGTCCAGAGATAGACCGAGTCGCTGTCGAGCCCCATGTGGAGCGCCATCGCGAGGGCCTGCAAATACGCGCCGCGATGGTGATACATCACGCCTTTGGGACGTCCGGTCGTGCCGCTGGTGTAATTGATGGCGAGCAGCGAACGCTCGTCGCCGACCGATTCGAAGGCTGGGGATGCGTTGGCGATGAGGTCTTCCAGCTCATCGGGCTCACCGCCTGCCCGAACGAGCCGTAGTCGCCGGCCCGGCCTGTTCGCCGGCCGCCTCGGCAACCGCCGCGAATTTCTGATCGTAGACAAGCACCGATGCGCCGGCATGACCCAGGATATAGGCGATGTCGGCGGACGTGATTCGGGTATTGAGCGCGACGAGAACCGCGCCGGCGAACGGCACCGCGTAGTGCGCGGCCAGCATCACATGCGAATTGCCCGCCAGCACTGCTACGCGGTCGCCCGGCTTGACGCCCAGCGCCTTCAGCGCTCCCGCGAATTTGAGAGCGTAGTCGAGGAACTCGCGATAGGTGAGCTCGAGGCTGCCGTCGACGACCCCGATGCGATCGGGAAAGACCGTCGCTGCGCGATGAAGAAACGCCGTCGGTGTCAGGGGTTCGAAATTGAAACCGGCTTGCATCGGCTCGCTCCTTGGCTCTTCAGAATACCGGAAGTCGTCCGGACCGGCTGCAAATACGCCCGGTCGGAATACGGATTCGCCGCGCGGGCCGCCTTGATCTATCCTTCGCCAGATGCTTCGCCAATCCAGCACGACGCTCGGCTTCGACACGCGCGGGCGAGGTCTTATCGAGATCACTCGTCCGGTCGTCGATTGGGCGGCCGGCAGCGAGATGGAAAGCGGACTGCTGACGCTGTTCGTCCGCCACACGTCCGCGAGCCTGGTCGTGCAGGAGAATGCCGATCCCGACGTGCGCGGGGATCTCGAACGCTTCCTCGCGCGCCTGGTACCCGATGGCGATTCCCTGTTCCGGCACCGCGACGAAGGAGCCGATGACATGCCCGCGCATGTCCGTGCCGCGTTGACCGCGGTCCAGCTCTCGATTCCGCTCTCGGGCGGACGCCTCGCGCTGGGCACATGGCAAGGGATCTACCTGTGGGAGCACAGGATTCGTCCGCATCGGCGCGAAGTCGCCTTGCATCTGGTGGGCAGCTGACGATCATCACGACGAAATCGGACAGCCGATACTTCGGCGGAATGATCGACGAGCTTGCCTATTACCCGAGCATCCTCGACGCTGCCGGATCCGTGCCTATTTTCGAGCCGGGGGCGTCAGGCGGATTGTCTCTACGGCAGATCGAAAACCAGAAGTTCGGTATTGTCGACCTTGGCGGTTATCGACAGGTCCGGCTCATTCGCCACGGCCGCCCCATCGCCTGCGGCCAGATCGTGGCCGTGCAACGCCACGGCGCCGCGGATAACCTGTATCCAGCCCTTGCGCCCGGAAGCCAATGCATGCGCCACTTTTTCGCCGGACAGTCAGAAGCGCCGCGAAAAGCTCGACGTCCTGATGGATGACCACCGATCCATCGCGCCCGTCCGATGAACCGACCAGCCGCAGCCGGCCGCGTTTCTCGGCATCAGGAAATGTCTTCTGCTCGTAACGGGGCGCGATGCCTTGGCGGTCGGGGACCACCCAGATCTGCAGGAAGTGCACCGGGTCGGTCTTCGAATGGTTGAACTCGCTGTGCCGTATGCCCGTGCCGGCGGACATGACTTGCACATCACCCGGGCGGATTACCGAGCCGGTGCCTATGCTGTCCTTGTGCTCGAGCGCCCCTTCGAGGACGTAGGATATGATCTCCATATCTTTGTGACCGTGGGTCCCGAATCCCTGTCCCGGGCTGACGCGATCCTCGTTGATCACTCGCAGCGGACCGAAGCCCATCTGCGCCGGATCGTAGTACTCGCCGAACGAAAAGGTGTGCCGACTGTCAAGCCATCCGAAGTTGGCGACGCCGCGTTCCTTGGCGTGTCTTACCGTGATCATCGCAAGTCCTTTTGACTTTTCAGCGCAAGCGGGCAGTGCCCGCCAGTGGTCCTTGTACGCCAGCTCGCGCTAGAATTCCACAAACGCCCTGCAAACGTGCAGCCGGCGCCAGCATGTCTCCAGTGCGCCCGCACAACAGAAAGGATGAAATCATGAAAAAAGTCAGTGCAAAAAAGCTGCAGGACCTGAAGCAGAGGCAAGCGGACGCCGTTGACGACGCCCACCGACCTCCGAGCCAAGGGAGTCAAGGATATCGCAGGAGCGCTGAACGCCATCCTGGCGGATGTCTTCGCGCTCTACCTCAAAACGAAGAACTTTCACTGGCACATGAGCGGCCCGCATTTCCGCGACTACCACCTGTTGCTGGACGACCAGGCCGATCAGCTCTATGCGATGACCGACCCGATCGCCGAGCGTATCCGCAAGCTCGGCGGTACGACGCTGCGGTCGATCGGACACATCGCACGGATGCAGCGCGTGCTGGACAACGACGCCGCGTATGTCCAGCCCTTGGATATGCTCGCCGAACTGCGCGACGACAACAAGATGCTCGCCGCGAGGCTGCGCGAGGTACACGACGTGTGCGACGAGCACCGCGACATCGCGACGGCGAGTCTGATCGAGGTCTGGATCGACGAGACCGAGCGCCGGACCTGGTTCCTGTTCGAAGCGAGCCGGCAGGGCGATTCAACCGGCCACTGATTGGCGCTGAAGACGGATGGCCCGCCTCTTTGGCAGGCGGGTTTCGCTTCTTGCGATGTCAGCTCGAGATGCCTGTGTCCCTCACGGTCCGTTTTCTGGCGTTGCCGGCGGCGTTCCTTTTCGCTTCTGTCTCAACCGGAACGGGACTCAAAGCCGGCGGCTTGAGCGAGTTCAACGTCGAGTTGCCGCAAGAGCTTCGCCAGATAGCAGGACGCGGCGGCCCATCGCCAGTAGCGCATGCGCTGGTCACGGTGGCCGTTCCGGCGAATTTCGACGCTACACGCAGTTATCCGGTAATGGTCATCAGCGCGACATCCGATCCGCAATATCATTCGAGTCGCCGCCTGCTCGGGGCATACGCTGAAATAGCAGTTGCCGGTGGTTGGATATTGGTCGCTGCCGACCCGGCCGAGGAAGTCCCTGTCGAACGGGACGACGTCAATCTTCGCTATGCACTCAACGCTGCGGCGCTCGCCGCATTGGAGTCGCAATGGCCGGAGGCCGGCAAAGCGCCACTGGCTTTCGGTGGCTTCTCGGGAGGCGCGAAATTCTCGGGCTGGCTTGCGGCAGCATTCGCGCGTCAAGGCCGCTCGATCATCGGGATTTACCTTGCCGGCATCAACTCTGACACGGTCATATCCGCGGCCCGTGATTTCGGCGTACTAAACGAGAGCTTCAGACGCACTCCGGTTTTCCTGCAGTCGGGACAGAGCGACAAGGTTGCGACACCGGGCGATCATCGGAGCATTCACGACCAGCTCGAACGCGCGGGATTCAGGGAAGTACGTATCGAGTATTGGGCAGGTTCGCACGAGGTCGACCCACGATCGCTGCGAACGGCGCTCGACTGGTTTCGCAAGGTGCGCCGCGCCAGGACAGAACTGAGCGCGCGACGAGCATCGCGTCATTGCGATGGCGAAAAAAAGCCCCGCAGCTGCGGGGCTTTTGATGCTGCCGGTCCGGACGAGGAGGCCGATGAAACGGGCCCCCTCGCGCCGGTGTTTGGAACTAACGCGCCATCATTTTTTCAGCTTGAGGTCGATCAACTGAGCCTCAGGCTCGCCGCTGGCATTGTCGAGCGTGACGACCATCAAGCCCAGCGCCGGCGTCAGGGCGAACTCGGCCGAGTTAACGGCGATTGCGTTGCTGGCATCGGAGCCGCCGGGCGAGACGACCGCGAAGCCGCCGGTGCTGACAGCAGCTCGACCAGACATTGAACTTTCCAACGCCAGGCACGTCGATGCCGCCGCCGTTGACAACGTCGAAGCCCGTCGCGTGATACGTAATGCGTGGGTTGGCAGCGCTTGAGGCAGGGTTCACCCGTACGGCAAAGCTGCGACGTCAGCACCGCCAATTCGGCGATCGAGCGATCGGTCGGTGCCGTCGCCAGGAAGTTGATGGTGGCACCCGCCGACCGGGTGCTGAAGACGAATGTCCCCATCACGCCGTTGAACACACCGGTCTGAATGGCGCCCTGGTCGACGCCGACGACGACATAGTCATCGGTGCCATCGCCGTCGACGTCGACACCGATATCGAACTCGTTGCTCGACGGGCTCGACCAGCGGCTGTAGGTGTTGACCGCGAAGACCAGCAGATTCTGCGTCCCGTCCCAGTCGAACGATTGCGTCCCCACGGCGCGGATATCGTTCGTGGATTTGCCGCCCTTGACCTTCTGGCCCTGCAGGCCCCAGGCATAAAAGTCAGCGCTGGCCGGGATAGCGCCGTGCTTGTTGGTCACGGTCGCTACAGTCGACGGATCGGTTCCGCTGAGCTTGCCGATCGTCGTCGAGATATCCGACTGCGCGCGCGGCACCAGGTAATACGGCACACGGAGCGTGACGCCCGCGTTGTCGGTGGCCGAAGCCGGCGTGAATTGCACCAGGCCCGCCACTTCGCGGAACGACAATCCCGCACCGTCGGCATTGCCCGCTGTCGCGACCGGGACCTGCAGCGTCATCGTGACTTGGGCGGAGCCGTTTGCGGGAACGCTGACCGAGGTCTTGTCGAAGCTGACCGAATGTGCCCGGCCGGCCGCATTGGCCACGGCGACGTTGAAGTTTGCCGCGGTCGAGCCGTTGTTGATCAGCTTGATCGCCTTGTTGCCGCTGAAGTCGCTCGCCAGCTCCTGATAGCCGAAGTTGGCCGAGACGGTATAGCTGCCGTCGTTCGCCCGCGCGATCACTTGCGAAAGCGTCGACTTGCCGGGCTGTACCAGCCCCGTGCCACCCGAGCTCGTCCGATAGCCAACCACGATGGAGGGCAGGCCGGTATTGACCATCGCTGCCTTGATGTCCTGCGCGCTCCACGTCGGATGCGCTTGGCGCGTGAGCGCGGCGGATCCTGCGACGTGCGGGGAGGCCATCGAGGTGCCGGAAAGGATCTCTCCGCCATTACCTGTTCCACTGGCCGTCGACAGCACGCTGACGCCGGGCGCCGAAAGATCGGGCTTGAGCGCGCTGTCGCCGCGAGCGCGGACCGCCCGAGCTGAACGACGCGAACTTCTCGAAGTTCGGATTGTTGATCAGCTTCGGGGTGACGGTCGCTGGCGTGACAGTCAGCTTCAGCGCGCAGCTTGGCGCCATCCGACGTTGTACCTGTCGGAGGCCCGGCCACGCCCAGGAACGGGATCGTGACGGTGTAAGGCGTGCCATCGTCGGGATTCGACGTAATCTTGCCTTCGAACGGTGGCAGCGTGCCGTCGGTATTGACCATCACTACGGCCGCGGCGCCGGCCTGTTGGCCGAAGATCGCTTTGGCCACACGCGCGCACACGCCGCGGTTCACGACCGCGATGGTGTTAGGCGGCAGCGGTGCTAAGGTCGGTCCTGTGAAGTCGGCGACGCTGCAGCCGAGCGATTCATCCCGCGTGGCCGTGGTCGTATCGTTCTTGATGACCTTGATCGAGTAGGTCACCGGGCCCGAGAACTGGTACCCGTTGGCGTTGATCGCGTTGTTGATCGTGAAGTCCGGCAACGTGATCGACGCGCCGGGGAAGCTTTGCGTCCCATCGATCGCGGCGACCGAAATCGCGCCGTCGGCGGTCGACGGCGAGCCGACGATGTACTGGTTGAGGCCGTTGTTGCCGGCCGACGTGGCGACGACGATGCCCGCCTTGACGGCATTGGTCGTGGCCTGCGCGGACGGATCGTCAGCCGAGCCAAACGGCGAGCCCAGCGACATGTTGATCACATCCATGTCATGGTCGACTGCCCACTCGATCGCGTCGACGGTGACGTCGGTCGAACCGTTGCAGCCGAAAACGCGGATCGAATAGATGTCCGCTTTCGGGGCGACGCCGGGGCCGATGGTCCAGTCTGTGGGCTCGGAAACGGTCGTCGCGTTGTAAGGACCCGTGTAGCCGGTTCCATTGGCGAGCACGCCCGATCCTGCCGCCGTGCCGGCGACGTGCGAGCCGTGCCCGTTGCAGTCGAGCGGGTTGGGATCCGGATGCGGCACCGGCTGGTAGGTGGACGAACTCGGGTCGGCATCGTAGCTGTCGCCGACGAGGTCGGTGCCGCCCTTGACGCGGTGGCGCGGCGGGACCGAACAGCGACGGATCTGCCGGCGCCGTTTCATTCGCATGCGGCCGCGTCGTAAGCAGCCGATGTTCCGGGGCCGCCGAAGTTGGCATGCGTGTAGTCGATACCGGTGTCGATCACGGCGACCTTGACACCTTCGCCGCGGAAGCCAAGGCTCTGCCACACGCCTGGCGCGCCGATCAGCGGGATGCCGTTGGTGTTGTCCGGCCGCATCAACTGCAGCGGGCGGACCGCGACGACGCCGGGCAGCGTCGCGAGCTGGTCGACCTTGTTGGCGGCGATGCGAACCTTGATGCCGTTATATGCGGCCTGGTACTGGGCGACCACCGTGCCGCCGAGGCTCGCGATGCTGCCGCGGAGCGAATCCTGCGCGCCTTTGAGCTGACCCTTGATCTGGTCCTTTTCGGCCTTGCTGAGCTTTCTTCCAGCGTTGCCTTGCTGCACGGCGACGGGATCGCCCCCGAGTTGCACGACGACATTGACGGGCTGGGTATTGAGCCCGACCGGCGTCCACATCGGTGTAACGAGGCCGCCGGAATCAACTACTGCATCCAGACGCGCTGCGTTGACGTTGGTCGCGGCAAGCAATACGAATCCGAGCGCTGCAAGCGCTCGAGTGGCTGTGAACTGCATGTGATCCTCCTGTAGAACGCAACCGGTCTCCCTTGTGGGGCGACCTTAGCGAGCCGCGATCATAGGCCCGTGCGATTCACGTGGCAAGACAGTGCGAACATATTTCTTGTAGGACAAAGACCTTTCGCGTTTTGGGGTCGTCATGCGATAAGGGAGCAGCGCGAAAATATTTTTTGTTTGGACAAAAACCTTTAACGTTTCGGGGTCGGCGCGTGTCGTTTTTACAATGATCGAACGGAGCGACGGCGCATCAAATACTATCCCGCTGATTCTGCTACGCTATGTCCTGACGGTTTACTTCGTGCTTACGCTAACCAATTCGCAACCGCCCCGGCACTCGGTATTGGTCTTTCGATGAGCCTCGGCGAATACCCTGTCCGCTCGTGCACCGGCAAGCACGCTTTCATATCGGGACCCGACGATTTCAGCCTCGAGGCGGGTCGGACGGTGGATGCGTCGCGCATGTTCGAGCCCGACGTCAGCCCCTATTGTTTCGATCCGGCCAATCGAACGCTGCTTTGCGTTTCCACGCCGGACATTTCGGACGCCACCTTTTTCTACCAGGCGCAGCGGCAGCATGCCCGTAGCGTCATCAAGGTTCCGTTCGACGCGCTGCCCGGAGGGCCCGACGCGCCGGCGCTGATCTTTTCCATCGGCCGCTGCGGCTCGACCTTGCTGGTGCGGGCGCTCCAGGCGGCCGGCGTACGCACCGTCTCCGAACCCGACTTCTTTACGCAGGCTGCCTGTCAGCAGCCGCCGGACGCTTCTCTTCGCCGTGTCATCGCCGGCGCAACGCGACTGCTGCCGTACTCGGTCATCAAGCTGCGATTGGAATGCAATAACGCGCCGCTGCTGATCGCCGGCGCATTCGAGTCGCCGCGGATCATGTTCATTCTGCGGGACCCGGTCGATTGGGCCGCTTCATTGCGGCGCCTGTCGCGCAACTCGCTCGACTTGGGCTGGGCGGTCGGTCAACTGGGAAGAAGCCTGCTGGCGCTCGACGAGCTGAACCGAAACTATGCGGTGCGAATCTGCTACTACGAGGATTTCCGCAGCCTCGACCCCGCCTACATTGCGGATGTGCTCTCGTGGACCGGCGGGTCCGGGTCGGTCTCGACACAAGCACTGCAGTCGATCGCGGCCAAGGATGCGCAGGAAGACACGATCGTATCGCGCGCATCGGTGCGCGATGTTCCGGACGACCTTCCGTTCAGGGACGCCTTCAGGCGCGCGTGGTCGCGGATGCGGCCAGTCGAGCTGATCGATCGCCTGCAGTTGAAGTTGCTTTGACGCGCTGCGCAAGCGTCCGGGACATGGCCCGCACGATGGTTCGCAGTCTCGCTTCTTCGACTAGCCGCGCGAGCCGAATTGCCGGACCAGTTCGTCGTCTACCCGACTGACGACGCTCGCCCAGTCCCCGTTCGCCGGCTGGCGGAACACACGCGCCGTCGGATACCAGATGCTGTCCTCACGATCGAGCATCCAGCGCCAGTCGTGGGGATTGAAAGGCAGCATGATCCACACCGGTTTGCCCATCGCGCCCGCGACGTGCGCGACGCTCGTGTCCACGGTCACTACGACGTCCATCAGCTCGACCAGCGCCGCCGTGTCGGCGAAGTCGTTCAGCTCGGCGCCGGCATCGCGAAGGTCCGGCCGCGATGCCAGCAGGACCGCATCGGAATCACGCACCTCTTTCTGCAGACTTACCCACTCCGCCCATCCGCGGATCAGCGGCAGCAGGTCCTTCAGCGCCATGCTGCGTCTGTCGTTCCTGAGCGCCATGCTTCCGCTCCAGACGACTCCGATCCGCGGCTTGCCGGTGTTGCGCAGTTTCTGCCGCCAAAGATCGACCCGTGCGGCATCGCTGTGCAGATAAGGTATATGCACCGGAACGTTGGTCAGGTCAGTCTTGAATGCCAGCGGCAGACTCATCAACGGGCAGTGGTAATCGAACAAGGGCAGTCGATCGCCTCGCGCCACGGCGAGCGCCACGCCTTCCAGGCCGGAAAGCAGCGGCAGCAGAGCCGGTTGAACTTCGAGCACCACCCGGGCACCCAGGCCGGCGACTTCCCTGGCGTAGCGACAGAACTGCAAGGTGTCGCCGAATCCCAGTTCGGCGTGGAGCAGTATCGTGCGGCCTTCCAACGGCTCGGCGCCCAGCCATAGAGGTCGTTGAAAGTCTGACTTGAAGTTCTGGTTCCGTTCCAGCTTCCAGCGCCATTCGTACTCCTGCCAGCCGCGGGCGAAGTCTCCCAATAGCAGACAGCAGTCCGCCAGGTTCCAGTGCGCCGCCGCGTAATCCGGCTTGAGCGCAAGCGCACGCTCGTAACTGACGATGGCTTCCGCATGGCGGTTCAGATCGCGAAGCGCATTGCCGCGGTTGTAGAACGCTTCCGCGTAACGCGGATTGAGTGCGATCGCGCGCTCATAGCTGCGCAACGCCTCCGCCGGACGGTCGAGCTCGCCGAGCGCGATGCCGCGATTGGCGAAGGCGTCGGCGTAGTCGGGTTTCAGCGCAACCGCCCGATCGTAGCTCGCCAGCGCGTCCGCATGGCGCTCGAGGCGAACCAGCGCGACGCCGCGATTGTTGTGGGCCCTTGCGTAATCGGGCTTGAGCGCAATGGCGCGATCGTAGCTCGCCAGGGCCTCCTCATAACGCTTCAGATGATCCAGCGCGATGCCGCGATTGTTGTGGACTTCGGCGTATCCGGGGTTGAATGCAATTGCGCGGTCATAGCTCTCTATTGCCTGCACCGGACGGCCGAGCTCCGGCCAGCGCAACGCCACGGTTGAAATAGGCGTCGGCATAATCGTGTTTCAGCGCAATCGCGCGCTCGTAGCTTGCCACCGCTTCTTCATATCGGCGGAGATCGCCCAGTGCAACGCCGTGGTTGTAGTGGGCCTCGGCGACATCGGGCCTGACAGCTACGGCCTTCGACAGCAGTTCGACGGCGCGTTCCGCTTTTCCGGCCTGCTCGGCCATGATTCCTGCCAGGAACAGCGCATCGAAATAGTCCGGCATGCCGCTCAGCAGCAGCCGGCACAGGCGCTCCGCTTCGACCCGATCGCCGCGATGATACGCAGCCAAAGCGTATTCCATCGCCTCCGGAAAACTTATGGTTACGGCGCGCCGAGGCGTAGGCGCTGATGGAGGAACGGGTGCCATGGGGAAATCAGCTCGCGGTATGCAGTGGCCGCCGTTGGCGCCGGCGGCAGCGATCAGGCGGAATATTCGGGTGGCGATACGATAGCACGCGTCGCGCGCGGCTAATCGCGCTGGCCTTCGACCGGGTGCCCTTCGGCGCGCCAGCGCAGCATGCCGCCGGCGAGGTTGGCGACATCGGCGAAGCCGCCCTTGGAAAGGAGCACCGAAGCCTGCGCGGAGCGCGCACCCGGAGCGGCAGACGGCGACGACCGGACGATCGCGCGCCAGCTCGGCGGTGCGCGCCGGCAACTCTCCGAGCGGAATCCATTTTGCCCCGCGAATCCGGCCGAGCGGTCCGTCGAATTCGTCGCGCTCGCGCACGTCGACAATCTGGATCGACGCCGCGCTTTCCTCGAGCGCCTGCGGCTGTATTTCGAAAATGCCTGCGAACGTGTAGGTCAGCGGCGCCCATGACGGAGCCGCGGGCAATGGAACCGTGCCCTCGGGCCGTCCGCAACGCAGGTTCGCCGGCACGGCGATATCCATCAATTTCGGGTGCGGCAGCCCCAGGTTGTTCATATAGCCGACGAAGTCGCCTTCGCCGACTCGCCGCCCAGCCGCGGGTTGTAGCGGCGCTCCTCCTCGACACTCGTCACCGTCAAGCCGCGGTAATCGTGGGCAGGATAGAGCAGGCACGACGGTGGCAGCGTCAGGATCTGACTGCGCACCGAGCGGTACATCGCCCGCGCGTCGCCGTGCTGGAAGTCGGTGCGCCCGCTGCCGCGAATGAGCAGGCAGTCGCCGGTGAAGGCCATGCTTTCATCGTCCATCACATAGGTAATGCATCCTTCCGTGTGACCCGGCGTGGCGCGAACCTCCAGGTGGCGGCCACCGAACTGGACGCGGTCGCCGTGCGCGAGATAGCGGTCGGCTCCGGCAGCGCCGCTCGCCGCACCGAGGGCGATCGCGCTGCCGCAGCGCTGCTTGAAAAGCCACGCCCCGGTGACGTGATCGGCGTGCACATGCGTGTCGAGCGTCGCAACGAGTTTGACGTCGAGCTCCTGGATCAACGCGGCGTCGCGCTGCGCCTGCTCGAAGACCGGGTCGATCAGGACCGCCTCGCGGCTGCGGCGATCGGCCAGCAGATACGAGTACGTCGACGACTGCGGATCGAAAAGCTGGCGGAAGATCAGCATCTATTCGCTCGATGCCACCGGCTGCCGGCTCCAGGCGGGCAGTCGAGCGCGCCTGCATGCCCTCGATCCATTCGAAGACAAGCATTCCAGCCACCATCGCTGCGACGAACACGATCGCCTTCAGATGACCGGTGCCGAGCGCAGCGAGCGCGGGGCCGGGACAGAATCCGGCGAGGCCCCAACCGACGCCGAACACCGCGCCGCCGACGACGAGACGCCTATCGATCGTGCGCGCCGTCGGCAGCAGCATCGGCGTTCCGAGAACGGTCGTCGCCCGTCGGCCCGCCATGACGAACCCGATGATGCCGATCGCGATGGCACCGACCATGACCAAGGCCAGCGACGGATCCCATCGTCCGGCCAGATCGAGAAATCCGAGCACCTTCACGGGATTGATCATTCCCGACACCAGCAGTCCGATCCCGAAAACGAGGCCTGCGACAAAAGCGAAGAACGCGTACATCGGACGCCGCTACGCCAGGATGTGGCGCGTCGCGAACACGGTCGCGAACCCCGCCGCCATGAACGCCAGGGTCGCGACCAGCGAGCGCGGCGAAAGCCGCGACAGGCCGCACACGCCGTGACCGCTGGTGCAACCCGATCCATAGCGCGTCCCGATGCCGACCAGGATGCCGGCGACCACGAGCGTCGGGTAATTCGCATCGATGGTCAGATTGGGCGGGCCCGCGAACAAGCGGTAGACGATCGGAGCGACAATCAGCCCGGCGAGGAACGCGGCGCGCCAGGCCGCGTCCGGCAAGGACGGTCGCAGCAAGCCTCCGACGATGCCGCTGATGCCGGTGACGCGGCCGTTGAACAGCGCGAACAGCACGGCGGCAAGACCGATGATCGCGCCGCCCGCCAGCGCCGACCATGGTGTAAATGCCGTCCAATCGATGTTCACCGCTCGACCCCGAATGCCAAACGCGCCGTTCGCGTGCGGTGCAAACTATACGCGCGCCGACTGCGCGCCGCCACCGGCCCCGCCCAGTCCGGGCGCGGCGGGTTCAGGGGTTACGCGGGGCCAGGAATGCTCGAGTCGCGCACGGTTTCTCAGCGCAGTATCGAAATGAAGCGTGAAAAAACGGGGCCCGAATCGGGCCCCGTCGTCGATCGGCCAAGCCAGCAGATCAGTGCGGGTTCATCGCATCCCGGAACGATCGGCTTCGGATGCGGCTTCGGCTTCGTGGTCGCGACCGCAGCATTGCCATCACCCGGCGACACATAGCGGATCAGGTAGTCGACGAGGCTGGTATCGATCGGCGATCCGAATCCGGTCGTCGCGTCCCAGCCCACGCTGGCCGCGAATCCGGTGATATCCACCGGGTTGTTCGCCGAGTCGAATTGGAGGGAGGAATTGGTCCCGTCGACGATGTCGTGGAACGTCGCTGGATATGCCTTGTTCACCTTGCCGATCTGGTAGATGGCCGAGTTGAGGAAGCCCAGCCTTCCGCCGGCGCCTCTCTGGTTGGCGATCGCCAGTATCGCCGCCCATTGCGGCGAGCCGGCACTGGTGCCGCCGAAACGGAAGACATGCCAGCCGGAGGTGCCCCCGGGATGTCCAGGTAGGTGAGTACGCCGTGAGAGGACCGCCGCGTTGTAGGCGACGTCGGGCACGGCGCGCTGCTTCCCGCCGTGGATCGTGCTCTTGCTGGTACGACGGTTCGTCGTACAGGACGCTGAAGCCGCCGCCGGTCGAGAGGGTGCCGAATCCGAAGACGGCCCCGAAGTCACCATGACGGGAGGCCTTCGTTCCAGACGATCTCGCTCAACCAGGTACCCGACAGCGGATGCGTGGTGGGATTGCATGCCGGGACACCAGCGCCGTGAGTGCAATAGTCCGCCGCATGCAGTTCGGTACCGCCCACGCCGGTGACCAGCGGATCGCTGGCCGGCGAGGACACGGCTTTCACCCACGAATTTCCATCGCAGGTGTTCAGCGCCGCGCCCTGGTCGGCGGATGACGCGAACAGGGTGATGCCTTTGAGCGTCTGCGTGCCGACGCGAATGCGGCGTGCTGCGCCGAGAGAATGTCCGGCTCCATGCAACTCTCGTTTTCGCCGAAGCTCATCGAGATGACGTCGCCGAGGTTATGGTCGATCGCGTACTGGAGCGCGCTCTGGATGTCCGCGTCCTGGTTCGGACTTGGCCAACACCAGCGTGATATTCGCACCGGGCGCGATGGCATGTGCCCACAGCACGTCAAGGCTGATCTCCTCGGCCCAGCCCGTCATGTTCCCGTCGCCGGGGACGAACGGCGTCAAGCCATCCGGCGCGACCTGGGTGAACGTGCCGAGATTGGGATCGGCAGGATTCACCGAGCCCGTTCAAGCCGGGCAGCCGTAAAAGGCGTCGTAGGTGTTGAGCTGCGACACGATGTTAGGGGACTGGAAGCATCGACGATGACGATCGTGCGACCCTTGCCGTCGTAACCAGCATTGATCAGCGAGTCGATTTGATAGGCGTGGCGCATCTGGTACGGGTCATAGCACTGTTGACCAGGCGTGCTGCTGAGGCCGACCTGGCAGGTGAAAAGGCCATAGTTCGGAGCGTGCACGCCACCGGGAGCCTGGACCAGAGACTCTTGCGACCCGAGACGCAACAAGGGTGACATGGCGTGATTAGGCTTCACCGCCAGTGCCGAGGGGACAAGGACGACAAGACCCAGGGCGCAAACTCCAATCCAGCCAATGCAGCGCAGGATACGATCAACAATCATGGAAATTCTCCTTGAGAACACGATATGGATGACGGCCGACGCAACGGGAGAGAACCGCAAATGAATCGCCTGTTGCAAGTCTTGCGATAACATTTTCAGGGATTGAATAACGATGTGCAGGCGGCCGAACGCGCGGACATTAATCTGCGCGTATGGATTGGTCAAGGACAAATTACAATTTTTTTTGCGTCCACCATAGTCGTCGCCGAACCTGACATCGTGCTGACAGAATAGCCTGTTCCGATCTCTCCGATCGAATGACATCGGCGTCTCTTGTGGCGATTTCCGAACCGATGCGAAGGCTTGAAGTGACAAGCAGATGCACATTGCTTTTCGGCGCCGCCGCCGCTTTGGCGTTGGCCGGCGCGGCGCAGGCCGATGTGGCTGCCTGCAAGATGGTCAAGATCGCCGATCTCCCGGTCCGGGTGGTCAAGAACAAGCTGATCGCGGACGGCGCTATCAACGGTCAGAAGACGGGCATCGTCCTCGACACCGGGGCGATGATGACGCTAATACTGCGGCCCGCGACGGATCGGCTCGGGCTGCAGCGTCAGGAAGCCAGAGGCTATCGGATATTCGGCATCGGCGGAGAGACAAAAGCCGAATCGGTTCTGATCGACGATTTCCGGATTGGCCAGGCTTCGCGCAAAGGCTGGCGCATGCTCGTCGCAGGTGAGCATGCGATCGTTGAAGATGCTGCAGTGATTCTGGGCGAGGATTTCTTCGACCAGGTCGATGTTGAATTCGATCTGGCCCACAACGCCGTGCGATTGTTCCAACCGAAGAATTGCGAGGGCGTCTCACTGGCGTACTGGACGACCGAAGAACCGCGTGAAGTCGCGATCGATGCGGTTTACGAGTATCAGCCCCGAATTTTCCTGACGGTGCAAATCAATGGCCAACCGATCAAGGCGATGCTCGATTCAGGCGCCGGCGGGTCGGTATTGACCAGGGCCGATGCGGCCCGGTCCGGAGTCACGCCCGAGACCGCGGGAGTCGTCGCCGTGCAAAGTGGAACCGGCCTTGGCCCGAAGAAAGTCGATATGTGGAGCGGGCCGTTCGACAGCGTCGTCATCGGCAACGAGACCATCAATCACGCGCATATCTATTTCGGCGACCTGTACAAGGAGGGAACCTACACGTCGATCGGAAGCCGCCTTTCGAAAAGCGTCGAAAAAGAGCAGCCGATGCTGCTCGGCGCCGACTTCCTTCGCGCGCATCGCGTACTCGTCTCGCACAGCCAGCGCAAGATGTACTTCAGTTACCTCGGAGGTCCGGTGTTCGCGCCGCCGCCGCGCCCACCGCAGTCCGGCACGGAGCCGCGTACCGACAAGGACACGCCGCCCAAGAGCGGCGAGAAATGAGATTCGCGGCGTCGTTCCGCATCAGTTGACCGCAAGGATCGCTTCGGCGGCCATCTGCACCGCCTCCCTCGCGCCCGCCGCGCGCCGCACGCCTTCGAGATCGGCCGCGCCTTCGAGGCCGATGACGAGCTTGCCGAATTGGCGTCCCAACGCCACTTCGGACAGGGTCCCGAAGCTGTCGCCGATGGCGATCAGGCAAAATGCCGCGCGCGCGATCAGCGCGTTGCGCGCCTCGCCGATGCCGGTCGCGATCGGCACGCCGACGAATCGGTTCGCGACTGCGGCGTCGGTCTCCGGAAGCAATCCGACCGAAAGCCCGCCGACGCGTGCCACGCCCTCGCACACCGCTTGCATTACGCCGCCGCGGCCGCCGCAGATCACCGTGATGCGACAGTCCCCGAGCAGCTCGCCGACCTCGAGCGCGGCGGCCAGCTGCTGCGTCGTCGCTTCACGCGGGCCGATCACGCCGACCGGCACGCGAAGCGGATTGCCGCTTTCGCGCTGCAGCCACGCGACGGCGGCGATCGCATCGAGGGCTTCGCCCGCCCCGGGATCGGATGACATCACGGCTTTCCAGTCGCGCGCCACCGGATCGAAGCAACGTCCTGCCACATCGAGCAGCAGGCTGCGTCCGCGCGCAAGCCTAAAGGTAGCGCTCATGCTTCGCGCCGATCCATTCGCCGGTGGCGAGCATCGCCGAGCACGTTGCCGTGATCAGCAGCGCGAGCGCCGCGGCGGCGGGAAAATCCGAGCCGGTTTCGGAGATCAGACTGTACAGGCGCAGCGGCAGGATCGGCAGCTGCGTCCCGACCAGGGCCAGCGCCGTTCCATAGGCGCCGAACACGACGGCTGCCGCGAGAAAGAACGAGGCGATCATCGGTGCCGCGACCTGCGGCAGCAGCACCTGACGGAATGATTGCAGCGATGTCGCTCCCAGCGACTCGGCAGCAGCAAGCTGAGCGCGGTCGAAATTGACCAGCACCGGAAGCATCCCGATCACTACGCGTGGAATCAGGTAGTACGACGAGGCGAACGCGAGGCCGACCGGCGTGAAAAGCGCGCCGCCGATCGTCGCGGCGTCAAAGCCGGCACGCGCGAGGAGTTGGGTCACCAATCCTGCGCGGCCGTAGCCCAGGATGAAGCCATACGCAACGATCAGGCCGGAGAACGTAAGGGGCAGTGCGATGACAAACGAGAGCAAGGTCCGCCGCTTCTCCGACAGCCGCGACAAGTGCAACGCAACGGCAACGCCCACGCTGGTCGACAGCGCGGCGGCGACCAGCGTGAGCGCCGCGCTGCCTGCGAGCGCGCGTGCGAACCCGGCCGTACCGAGCACCCGGCTGAACGCGGTGCCGCCGTCGACCAGCGCGTTGGCGAAGATCGCCAAGCCCGGCAGCGCAAAGCAGAGCGCGAACAGCACCGCACCCGGCAGCGCGAGCGCGGCGTTGGCCCGGGCGCGCAGCGCCATCACTTGCTACCGGTTGCCGCCGCCCACTCGCGGTCGATGTCGGACTTTTTCGCCGCCGCCGACTTGACGTCGAGCGGACGAACCTGCGGCGCGGCGGGCAGCTTATCGGTGACGTTGTCCGGGAGCTTGACGCCGGGCACCGACGGCCGAACGAACCCCTGCGCGAAGATTCCCTGTCCTGTGTCGGTCATGATGAAATTGAGCCAGAGCTTGCCCGCGTCCGGGTTGGGACCGTTGGCGACCAGGCTGATCGCGTACGGCGCCGCCGCGGAAGCTTCCTTGGGGATCACGACCGCCACCGCGTCGCCCAGGCCGTCGGTGTACTTTGCCTTCAACCCGTCGTTTTCGTACGAGATCCAGATCGGGATCTCGCCTTTGACGAACTGCGCGTACGGCGTCGTGCCGAGTACGCGCAGCACGTTGCCGGATTGCTGCAGCTTGCGGAAGTATTCGAAGCCCGGCTGCAGATTGCTCATGTCGCCGCCATTGCCGAAATTCGCCGCAAGCACGCCCACCTGACCGACGCCGGTCGAGCGCGGATCGAGGTAGACGATGCTGTTCTTGTATTCCGGCTTGAGCAGATCGGCCCACGACTGCGGCACGTTCTTGACCAGCTTGGTATTGACGACGAAAGCGATGGTCAAGGTGTGGATCGTGAACCATTTGCCATCAGGATCGCGGAATACCGGCGTCAGCTTGTCGAAATTGACCGGCTTGAACGGCGCGACGACGTTCTTGCTGACGGCGTCGAACGCCGAGCCGGCAAAATAGTAGGCAGTGTCGGCCTGCGGACGGTTGCGCGCCTTGTCGAGCGCGACGACCGTCGCCGCCGACCCGATGTCGTTGTAGACGATCTCGACTTCCGGATAGCGCTTCTTGAATGCCGAGAATTCGGCCGCCCAGTTGGCCCAGGTCGGACCGGTATCGAAGCTGACGACCATGCCTTCTTTTCGCGCCGCTTCGTAAAGCGCTTTTTCTCCCGGATAGAGCTCGGGCGAGTCGAGCACGGTTTGCGCGATCGCCGCGCAGGCAATCCCCAGCAAGGCGAGGCCGATGGCGAAGCGGCCCAGTTGGCGCGATGTCGGTTGCATGGTCTTCTCCTCCTTCAGTGGGCATTCAGGAACTGGATGGCCTCGCGCGGCACGCGCACCATCGCGACATGATCGCGCATCGAGGTTTCGATTTCGAGTCGGCCGTCGCCGGCGGCGACCTCGAGCTGCCGGGTGGCGCCAAAAAAACGGTCGCGCAACACCTGCGCGGCAAAGACATTTTCCCCGCTCGCCGCGGCGCCGATCTCGACCCGCTCCGGGCGCACCAGCAGGCGCAGCGCGCTGCCGGCAGCATGTCCATGCCTTGGCGTCGCAAGGCGGCCGATCGCCGTATCGACAGTTTCGGCGTCGATCGACCCTGCCGTCGATCAGATTGGCTCGACCGACGAAGCCGGCGACGAAAGCGTCGGCCGGCCGATCGTAGATTTCGCTGCGGCGACCCCGACCTGGACGAGACGGCCCTCGCGCAGCAGGACCATGCGATCGGCCAGCGACAGCGCTTCATCCTGGTCGTGGGTGATCAGCAGCGTCGCGATGTTCTGCGCCCGCTGGATGCGGCGCACTTCGTCCCGCATCGTGCTGCGCGTGGCGGCATCCAGCGCCGACAGCGGCTCGTCGAGCAGCAGCGCGCGCGGCTTGAATACCAGCGCGCGCGCCAGCGCGACACGCTGCTGCTGCCCGCCGGAAAGCTGTGCCGGCAGGCGCTCGGCGAGTCCCTCCAGGCCGACCAGCTCCAGCATCTGTTCGGCAAGCCGGCGCCGCTCGTCCAGCGCGATATCGCGCACGCGCAACGGATAGGCGACGTTCTCCCAGACGCGCATGTGCGGAAACAGCGCATACGCCTGGAACACCACGCCGCATTCGCGCGCCCGCGCCGGCAGGCTGCTGACATCGCTGCCGTTCAGCCGGATGACGCCCGCATCGGGCTTGAGGAAGCCGGCGACGAGCCGCAGCAACGTCGTTTTGCCGCAGCCGCTCGGCCCGAGGCAAACGACCAGTTCACCCGGCGCGATCGTCATCGTCAGGTCGAACACTCCGGCGTTCGTGCCCGGATAGCGGAAAGTGACTCCCTCGAGCGATACGGCGAGCGGGCTCATGCGGCAGCCGTTTTCAACCGCGTCGCGCCGCCGGCGGTGAGCCCGCCACCGATCGCCGCGGCGAGCGCGAGCGCAAGAAGGATCACCGTGGCGGCGCAGGCAAATCCCGTCGCGCCATAGAACGCCTGCAAAAGCACGATCGGATAGGTCCGATTCAGGAAGCCGGCCACCAGGTTGGAGAACTGGAACTCCCCGATCGACAGCGCCGCGACGATGATCAGGCCGGCGAGAATCGAATGGCGGAGAGCCGGCAGGACGACGTGCACGAAGCGCTGCCAGGCATTGCCGCCCAGCGACTCCGCGGCGTCTTCCAGCGCTCGCAAACCCAGCCGCTGCATGTCGGACACGACCGCTTGCAGGAAGTAGGGCAACGTGAGGACGACGTGGCCGGCTGCGAGCAGCCAGATGCTTCCCAGCCAAGGCAGCGTATCCGACGAAAAGACCAGAATGAAGCCGAAGGCAAGCACCAGCGGCGGGAGCGCCACCGGCAGCTGGTAGAGCACGCGGGTAAGTGCACGTATGCGACGGCTCTCCGTGTGGAACACTGCGTACGCGAGCGGCAATCCGATCAGCGCGCATGCGGAACATGCGATGGCCACGACGGCAAGGCTCGCCGCGAACGCGCGGCGAAAACTGGGATCGGAGGCGACGTTTCGATACCACTGCGTCGTAAAGCCCGTGGGCAGCAGCGTGTTGAGCCATAGCTCGCCGAACGAGCCGACCAGCAGCAGCGCGATCGGCACGATCAGGTAAGCGAGGTAACCGGCGGTGACCCAGCGCAG
The DNA here is from genome assembly GCA_963847585.1 of uncultured beta proteobacterium. Lineage (GTDB taxonomy): Bacteria > Pseudomonadota > Gammaproteobacteria > Burkholderiales > Casimicrobiaceae > PALSA-1003. The sequence goes on from CAWKAQ010000016.1 coordinate 62,603, forward strand.
GAACATCGGTCGGGTGCTCGGGAAAGGAGGGCGGCTTCGGCCCGCCGTCGAGACGAATGATAGACGGGATTTGCTACCATGGTGAACTGCGAGCTCCAAGCGAACGGAAGCGACGGAGACCGGTGACCAGGATTGCGGTAATCGACGATTGGCAGAAGATCGCGCGCCGAAGCGCCGACTGGTCGGCGCTGACCGCACGTGCCGACGTGCAATTTTTCGAAACGCCGTTCGCCGACGAGAACGACGCGGCTCGGCAACTAGCCGATTTCGACATCGTCCTCGCCATCCGGGAGCGAACGCCGTTTCCGGCATCACTGGTCGCGCGACTCCCGAAGCTGAAGATGTTCGGGCTGACGGGCGCGCGGGCCGCGCTGATCGATACCGCGGCGATGATCGCGCGGGGCATCACCGTCTGCTACACCGGCGGCGGGCCGTCGGGCAACTTCGACGGCGGAGCTCGCGCTCGGCCTGATGCTTGCCGCGGCCCGACGGATTCCCGCCGGCGATGCCGGCGTGCGTGACGGGCGCTTTCAGGCGGGGACCGAAGCGGGCCGATACTCGAGGGCAAGACGGTCGGCTTGATCGGACTGGGCCGGATCGGCTCGCGCATGGCGGCGTATTGCCGCGCGCTGGGGATGAACGTCCTGGCATGGAGCCAGAACCTGAGCGCGGAGACGGCCGCGGCCGCCGGCGCGGTTCGCGTGGGGAAGGAGGAATTGCTGTCCGCGCGCCGACGTGGTCAGCCTGCATCTCCAGCTGTCGGATCGCACGCGCGGCATCCTGGGCGCCGCCGACCTCGCGCGCATGCGACCGGGCGCGATCCTGGTCAACACGGCGCGCGCCCAGCTGGTCGACGAGTCCGCGCTGATCGCCGCCGTCGAATCAGGGCGACTGACCGCGGCGCTCGACGTTTTCTACCGCGAGCCGGTGCCTGCGGGTCATCCGCTGGCGCGCGCCGCCAACGTCGTGCTGACGCCGCACCTGGGATACAGCGTGGTCGAGGTCTACCGCGAGTATTACCAGCACGCCGTCGAGAACGCGCTGGCGTTTCTCGACGGCAAGCCGATCCGTGTGCTGCAAGCTGCGGGCCGATAAACCGGCCCGGCGAGGCGCGGCGCGCCGCGCCGACTGCTTCAAAACCATCGGCGCGGCGCGCGATCAGGCAGCAGTGCGCCGGCGCGCGACTCCGAGCATCGCGATGCCCAGAGCGACCAATGCCATGCTCGCTGGCTCCGGCACCCCGATCACGCCAAACAACCCGTGTTCCTCGTCGCCCGGGCCGGCCGCGAAGTAAATGGACTGCTTGCTGCCGGCTCCCCCGTCATTGCCTGGGATCAGGCCCCACAGGCCGTCGATCACCAGCGGATCGCCCCCGGCGCCGAGCAATTGACCGATGAACGTGTTGGTACTCGTATCGAAGATGTTGATGTGACCGTCGCCGAAATTTCCGACCAGCAGATCGCCGGCGAATTCGGCGAAGGAGGTTGGCGCCAGCGCCAGACCCCACGGCGAATTCAGTGTCCCGTTCGAGGCGACGCGGCGATGAAATTGCCCTGCAGGTCGAAGGCGTCGACGAATCCGTTGCCGGGTCCTGCCACGTCGTCGCCGGTCGGCCCGACCTTAGGCGTACGTCACATATAGCGTGTCGCCCAGATTCTGGATGTTGAACGGCGCGAAGCCGTTGGGAATACCCGGGTCGGTAAACGACCCGGCGAGATCGGGCGCTGCGGCGTTGCCCTTGAGCACGTCGATTTGCGCGCCCTTGAAGTCGGCGGAGTACAAATAGGCGTTCCCGCTGATCAGCGAGATCGCCGACCCCTTGTAGCTGTTCGTGTCCGACGCCAATTGCAGCACTTCGGCATTGGTGCCCAGGGCGTTTCGCCAGCCGGAGATCGTTCCATCCTCGCTGACGAACAGGAAAGCGTCCCCGTTGAAGTTGCCGGTCGCGCGCCGATGTTGAACACCTGCCCGGTCACATTGCCGGCGCCGGGGATCGTCACCTCCAGGCCCACCTTGCGTCGTCGCGTTGGTCAGCGGATTCACCCGGTACAGCGTCGAGATGCCACCGCCGTTGGACGAAACCCAGAACGGCGACGTGCCCGAATGCGAGATGCCCCAGGCGTTAGCAGGTTCGGATCGGTGATCTGCGCGGCGTTGACCGATCTGGTCGTCGGTCACCAGGTTGAACACCCTGAATGGCGTCGCCGCGGCGGGCAGCGCGAGCGCCAGGCTCAAGCCGAGGATCGCACAAGCGCGGCCGATGGCGAAAGGGTGGCGGGAACGGATGATGGCGGCAGAGCTTGCCGTCGACCGGGTCGTCTTCATTGCGCCTCCTTGAGTGGTCGAAACACACGGTAGCAAACAAGGAGCCGGCGCCGGCCATTCCGCGCAATGTCACGAGCGACAAAAAAATTCGATGCAACGCGCACCGCCGTCGGCGGGCGCGTGTAAATCCTACAAAGTCGCTAACGCGAAGACGCCTGGATGATGGTGTTCCAGCTCGCGTCGCTTTGCACCGTCGCGACGGCGTCGGAGTTGGTCACGCTTTCGCGCAGAAGCTTGGCCGTCGCCGCGGCCGGCAGCGGACGTCCGAGCATGAAACCCTGAACCATCGTGCAGCCCAGGCTGAGCAACAGGTCGATCTGCGCCTGGGTTTCGACGCCTTCGGCCACGACGCTGAGCTTCAGGCTGTGCGCCATGGCGATGATCGCCCGGGTGATCGCGACATCGCCCTCGTTCTGGCCGGCGTCGCGGATGAACGACTGGTCGAGCTTGAGCTTGTCCAGCGGCAGCCGCCTCAGGTACGACAGCGACGAATAGCCGGTGCCGAAATCGTCGATCGCGATCTTGACCCCCATCGCGCGCAGCGCGGTCAGCGTGCGCAGCGCAAGGTCGGCGTCGACCAGCAGCATCGACTCGGTGACCTCGAGCTCCAGATAATCGAGCGGGACGCCGACGACGCGCGCGATCTCCTCGACGTGCTTGGCGAGCGCCGGATCGCTGAACTGGACACTGGACAGGTTGACTGCGATCGTCACCGCCGGCAGGCCATCCGCCAGCCACGCGTTGTGCTGGATCAGCGCGGCGACCAGCACCCATTCCCAGATCGCCATGATCAGCCCGGCTTCCTCGGCAGCGCCGATGAAATGCGCGGGCCCGAGCATGCCGAGCGTCGGATGGTTCCATCGTATCAAGGCCTCGATGCCGACGATCCTTCCGGTGCGGATCTCGATCTGCGGCTGATAGTAGAGCTCGAACTGCTCGCCTTCGAGCGCTTTGCGCAGATCGTGCTCGAGCGAAAGCCGCTGCGCGGACGCGGCGCGCATCGAATCCTGGTAGAAAAAATAACGGCTGCGCCCCTGCGCCTTGGCGTGGTACATCGCCACGTCCGCATTCTTCAGCAGCGTATCGAGCTCGCCGCCGTCGCGCGGATACAGCACGATGCCGATCGATGCCGAGACGAACACTTCGTGCGTGCCGAGGATGATCGGCTGCGCGAGCATCGCCAGCAGGCGCGTGGCGGCGCGCGCCGCGTCCTGCTCGCTCGGCGACGCCATTGAGCAGCACGATGAACTCGTCGCCGCCATGCCGGCACACATCGCGCTCCAGCGATTGCGGGTGCGGAGGTCCGGCGATGTCGTCGGGCCTAAACCGCGGGTGAGCCGCTGCGCGATCACGCGCAGCAGATCGTCGCCGACCGCGTGGCCCAGCGTGTCGTTGATGCGCTTGAACTGGTCGAGATCGAGAAACATGATCGCGAACGACGTGCCGTCGCGCCTTGCGGCGTCCAGCGTCTTGGCGAGCTTCTCGTCGAAAGCGGGACCGGTTCGGCAGCTCGGTGATCGCATCGAAGTAAGCGAGACGGTGAATCTGCTGGATCGCGCGCGTTCGCTCGGTCGCATCCTGGATTGTCCCGGCCAGGCCCGTGACGGTGCCGGCGGCGCTCGAGCAGCGGCTCCGCCAGCACGTGCACGTGGCGCTGCTCGCCGTCCGGACCGCCGATGCGCACGTCGTGTCCTTGCAAAGCCCGGCCGCGCGCGAGCAGCACCAGCCAGCGCTTGAACGACCGGCGATCGTCGGCGTGGACCAGCCGGAGGATGGCGTCGGGCCGCAGCCCGATCTGCGTCGCGGTGACGCCGAGGATGCGGAAAACCTCGCCCGAGCAGACGACGCTGTTGCTCGCACGCACCCACTCCCAGTTTCCGATACGGGCTATGCGTTGGGTGCGGGCCAGCTGCTGCGCCAGGGTGCGGCTGGCTGCGCTTTCGCTCTCCGCCGCCTCATAGGCCGCCTTGAGCCTTTGCTCGCGCTTGGCGACGCGCCGGTACATGTTCTCCAGGCCCCGTTGCAGACTGACCAGCTCGGTCGACTCGGCCTCCGTTTTGCCGGCGCCGAGAAGCCGGGACGGATCATCACGCCCGGCATGGAAGCGCATCAGCGCCGCGCGCAATGCCGCCACCGATCGCGCGATGCGACGACCGATCACGGCGATCGCCACGCTCGACAAGGCGAGCGCCAGCAGCGAGTAGACCAGGCCGCTGAACATTCCCACGTAAAACAGCGGCAGCAGCGCCAGGTGCGCGAGCGCCACCGCGGCGATCGCCTGACCGGTGAAGCTCGACCAGAATGCGACGAGCGGCCGGGCATAGCGCCGCGCCGCAGCCGGTTGCGATGCGGGCTTCGCGCGTGTTGCCCGTTGCGGGCCCAAAAGCGCCACGACTGCCTCCCCGGCGCGCCGTTCGCGAATGATTTCGCGAAACGCGGACGCGCGCCACTATCCGCGTAACAGATGCGTATGCCCTAAAAGGCAAGCATCATGCCAGCGGGCATGCCCGAGACCCGGAGGCGCGCCGAGCTGGAAAGCGACGCGCCGGGTCATTCCCGGCCGATTTGCGCCAAACACTCGGGCGGGCCGGGAGCCCGCCGCCGGCCCCCGGCCTTTGCATCGGGCGGAGGCAATCGGTGACACTCGGCCTTGGCCGGCCCTCGCGAAAGGACATCGTGCCCGATCCTGTTTATTCCCGCCGCACGCTCGCCGCGCAGGCTCTCGGCAGCGTCGATGCCGCGACCCGCGCCATCGTTCCGCCAATCCACGTCGCGACGACCTTCGTTCGCGATCCGGACAACCAGTATCGCAGCGGCAATAGCTATGGGCGGCCCGACAACGCCACCGTCCGCGAGGCCGAAGCCATCGTCGCGATGCTCGAAGGCGCCGAAGCCGCCCTCGTCCTCGGGTCCGGCATGTCCGCCGCCACGTCCGTTTTCCTGGCACTAGCGCCAGGCGATCATGTCGTCGTGCCCCGGGTCATGTACTGGGGCTTGCGCAATTGGCTGCTGAGCGATGCAACGAGCTGGGGATTGAAAGTCGACCTGGTCGACACCGACGACCTGGCGGCGGTGCGCGCCGCGGTTCGGCCCGGCGCGACCCGTCTGGTCTGGCTCGAGACGCCGGCCAATCCGCTGTGGACGATCACCGACCTCGGCGCAGTCTGCGAGATCGCCCATGCCGCAGGAGCGCGCGTCGCCGTGGATTCGACCTGCGCAACGCCGGTTCTCACCCGTCCGATCGAGCACGGCGCCGACATCGTCATGCATGCCGCGACCAAATATCTGAATGGCCATTCGGATGTCGTGGCCGGCGCGCTGGCCACCGCTCGCATCGATGAATTCTGGGAACGCGTAAAGCGCAATCGCACGATGCTGGGCATGATCCTCGGGCCGCTGGAAGCCTACCTGCTGATCCGCGGCATGCGCACGCTGCATCTGCGGGTCGCGCAGGCATGCGTGAGCGCGATGGAGCTGGCGCGTCGGCTGCAGAAGCATCCGGCGGTGGCCGAGGTGCTCTATCCCGGGCTGCCGACGCATCCGGGCCACGCGATCGCCGCGCGGCAGATGCGCGATGGTTTCGGTGGGATGCTGTCGATTCGCGTGCGCGGCGGCGAGGCCGCGGCGATCGCCGCGGCAGCCAATGTCCGCCTGTGGAAGCGGGCGACGTCGCTCGGCGGCATCGAGAGCCTGATCGAGCATCGCGCATCGATCGAAGGCGCCGGCTCGCCGTGTCCGACCGATCTTCTGCGTCTGTCGACCGGCATCGAGGATGTGGACGACCTGTTCGGCGATCTCGACTGGTCCCTTACGGCGGCGACCCGCAAGAGCTGAACGCCCCGCCCATCGATCGATGCCGGACGCCGAGCACCGGAGTATCCGCGGCGACATCGTCGGCGGACTCGTCTCCGCGGGTGTCGCTATCCCGCTGGCGATGGGCTTCGGCATGTTCGCATTCGTCTCGTTCGGCGACGAATACTTCGCCAGCGGTGCGCTTGCCGGGCTGATAACCGCGCTGGTCGTCGGCGTCGTCAGCGTCCTGCTGGGCGACAAGTCCCCGACCCTCTACGCGCCGCGCATCACCACCACGTTCTTCCTTGGCATCCTGCTGTACGGTCTCGTGCATTCCGAGGCGCCGGTGGTGCGCTCCGGCGGGCTGCCGCTGACCCTCGCGGTGATCTTCTCGATCATCCTGCTGGGGGGCGTGTTCCAGCTGCTGTTCGGCCTGATGAGGCTGGGCACGCTGATCAAGTTCACCCCGCATCCGGTGATGGCGGGTTTCCAGAATGCCGCCGCGATACTGCTGTTCCTGGTGCAGCTCGGCAATGTGTTTGGCTTCGACCGCATGATGCCTTTCGTCCAGGCGTTGGAGCATGTCGGCCAGGCCAAACCGCTCAGCCTGCTCGTCGCGGCGATTGTCATCGTCGTGATGTGGCAGGCGAAGGCACTGCTGCCCAGAGTGCCGCCTTTGCTGGTCGGATTGCTGGCCGGCACCGTCGTCTACTACGCGATGATCGTCGCGGGTCTGGGTGCGGATCTCGGGCCGGCCATTGGCGACGCGCCGTCGCCCGAGTTGACGCCGCCGATGTTTCCGCGCTTCGTCGAGCTGGCGCACCATCCGGGACTCGCCGCGATCGTGCCGACGATCGTCGGCGGAGCGCTGGCGCTCGCGCTCATCGCCTCGATCGATGCCTTGCTATGCGCGCGACTCCTCGCGCAGCCGGGCGATCCGCCCGTCGACGGCGATCGATTGCTGGTGCGCCTCGGCGCTGGCAACGTCGTCGCCGCCTGCTTCGGCGGCATCACCAGCGGTCTCAACCTGGGCCCGAGCCTGGTAAATCGCGCGTTTGGCGCCCGCACGCCGTTCTCGGTTCTGGTCAATACCGCGGTGATCCTGCTCTCGATCGCGCTGCTGTTTCCGCTGATCGCCTATTTGCCGCGGGTCGCGCTGTCCGCGACGATCATGGTGATCGCCATCCAGCACATCGATCGATGGACGCTGCATGCGTTTCGTCGCGTCGCGTCGGGCTCGACACCTTATCGGCGACACCTGATGCTCGAGCTGGTGGTGGTCGTCGTCGTCGCGGTCCTTTCCGTCATCGTCGACATCGTGGCGGCCGTGTTCATCGGGGTGGCGATCGCCGTGCTGCTGTTTGCCGTCCGCATGAGCCGCTCGATCGTGCGGCGCAGCTATCGAGGCAGCGCAGTTCGGTCGCGAAAATCGAGGACGGTGCAGCAGATGACCGTGCTGGAGACTGTGGGAGGCGGCATCCTGATCGTCGAACTGCAGGGCGCGCTGTTCTTCGGAACCGCAGAAACGCTGGCCAGCGAGATCGCAGTCCAGATGCAGCAGAGGACGCACCAGGTGATTCTCGACCTGCGGCGAGTCACCGAGATCGACAGCACGGGCGCAGAGCTGCTGCGCCGGATCGATGCCGATCTTTCCGCGCGCGGCGCGACCTTTGCGATCTGCGTGCTGCAACCTTCGGAGCCGGCGGCGGTGCTGGCCGATGCCGGGGTGCTGGATGGCATCACGCCCGAACGGGTATTCGGTCACGTCGACGGCGCGCTCGAATGGGCAGAGGAGCAGCTGCTCGGCGCACAAGTCGGCAGTATCGCCGCAGAGCAGGGCACACCCCTCGCACGCGCGGGAATCTTCGCGGGGCTGACGCCGAAGGAGATGGCGACGGTCGAGCGATATCTGCGGCGCACCGAGATCGACAAGGGGCGCACGATATTCGCGCAGGGTGAGTCCGGCAGCGACCTTTTCATCATCACCAGCGGAACGGCGAGCGCGTATCTTCACCAGGATCGCGGCGCCGACATCCGCCTGACAACGTTCGCCCCGGGCACCGTCTTCGGAGAGCTGGCGATCCTGGATCCGGGCCCGAGATCGGCGACGGTCATCGCTGACGAAGCGCTGGTTTGCTTTGCGCTCAGCGATGAAGATTTCGTGTTGCTGTCCAGCGACGCGCCGAAGATCGCGATCAAGATCCTCGCCAATCTGAGCCGCGCGCTGAGCCGCCGCTTGCGGCAGGCGAACCGGACGATACATCAGCTCGAGGAATAGCGCCGGAATGCCCTTTTTGCCGCCTTGGCACTCGACGCCGGCGCGCTACGCCTTCAGGCCGCGGACACGATAGGCGATAACCGGCCGGCGAAAGCCCTTTCAAGGTCAGCGCTTCCTGCGGCTCGACCTCGATCAGCGTTTCCACGCCTGCATAGACCTTCTGTGAGATCAGGATCTGGTCGCCGGGAGCCTCGCCGCAAAGCCGCGAGGCCAGATTGGTGACGGTGCCGATCGCGCTGTAATCCCATCGTCCCTCGAAGCCGATCGCGCCTATCGTCGCAAAGCCCTGGGCGATGCCGATGCCGAGGCTCAGGTCATAGCCGCGCTTCGCCCAGTCCTGCGCCATGCGGCCGACGCGCTCGCGGACGGCCAGCGCCATGCGCACCGCGCGCTCGGCGGGATTGGGAATCGGCACCGGATCGTTGAACAGGATCGTGATGCCGTCGCCGGTGAAATGCTCGAGCGTGCCTTCGTACTCGAGGACCATGCGCCCGGCGACCTGGTGGTACTCGCGCAGCACGCCCATGACTTCCTCGGGCTCCGCGACCTCGGCGAACGCGGTGAAGCCGCGCAGGTCGAGGAAGACGACGGTGATCTCGCGGCGATGGCTTTTCAGCGGATCGTCGGCGCCGCCGCTGACGATTAGCTCCGCCAGATGCGGCGAAAAAAAGCGTCGCAGGCGCCCGACCCGCTCGAGCTCGCTCACCTGCGCGGCGACGCGCTCTTCCAGCTTGGCGTTCCACTGCTTGACTTCGTCGGCGAGCTCCTCGGCGGTGTCGTGCAGTCGCTTGATGCGCAGCATCGAGCGAACGCGCGCCGCGAGCGACGCGTGGTCCACAGGCTTGGTCAGATATTCGTCGCCGCCGGCTTCGAGTCCGGCAACGATGTCCTTCGAGTCCGCCATCGCCGTCACCATGATGATCGGCGTAAACGGAAACGAGGCATCGGCGCGCAGCCGGCGGCAGACCTCGAAGCCGTCGAGCTTGGGCATCATGACGTCGAGCAGGATCAAATCGGGCTTGTCCCGGCGCGCGGCGGCAAGTCCCTCTTCACCGTCGCCGGCAGTCACGACCTCGTAACCTTCGGCGACCAGCCGGGTCTGAAGGACCTTGACGTTGGTCGGGTTGTCGTCGACGATAAGGATGCAGGGGGTATTTCTCACCAGTGGAATTCCATCGGTCCGAGGGAAATATACGGTCTCGGCCGCCGATGCACAAGGACGAAGCGGGAACGAAAAAGATGGGGCATGGCGTGCAGTCCTCACTCGACAATCCGTCGTCGACCACACGTCCGGAGCTCGCGCTCGAGCATCTGGCGGACCTGGTGCAGAGACGAACGCCGTTGCACAGGCTGGTGCGCTGGGTCGCCGGCATCCGCGCCTCGGTGCACACCAAGCTGCTCGCCGCGTTCCTGATCGCCACGCTGCTGTTCATCGCCGTGTCCCTGTTTAGCCTGCAGACGCTGGTCAATGCCACGCAGCAGAGCCGCCAGCTCGACGAGGCGCACGAGCTGGTGAGCCTCGCGCAGCAGAGCGAACGCGCGCTGGCGAGGCAGATGCACTACACCGATGTCGCTCTCCTTTCGCAGGACGAGGCGGCGATCGCCCGGATCCTGCGCGAGAACAACCAGTTCAACGACCGGCTGGCGAAGCTGGAATCAGCCGGCACCGCCGACCGGGCACTGGTCGAGCAGATAAGGAACTCGCAGGACGAGGCGATGGCGGTGGTCGCCGACATAGCCAATGCGATTCGCGACGGCAAGCTTGGCGCGGTCACCGGCGCGCTGTTGCACCGCCAGGAGCGGCTCGATACCGAGATCACCACCCGGGTCGGGCTCCTGGTGGCGGGGCAGCAGGACCGGATGACCCGGTTGCGCGACAGCGTCGCCGTCGCCAACAAGCGCTCGCTGATCCTGACCAGCGCGTTCGCGGTGATCGCGGTGATCTTCGCCCTGTTCTGCGGCTTCGTCATATCCTGGTCGTTCATCCTCCCGGTACGCGAGGCGCAGGGTTTTCTCGACGAGGTCGCGGCCGGCGATTTCGGCGCGCGCATCGAGGTCTCCAATCGCGACGAATTCGGAGTGCTGGCGGAGCGAATGAACCACATGAGTGCGGAGTTGCAGCGGTTCGATGGCGAGCAACGCCACGCCGCCGCGCAGCTCGGCCACCTCAATCGGCAGCTGGCGCAGGCGAGCAAGGCAAAGTCCGAGTTTCTCGCCAACATGAGCCACGAGCTGCGGACACCGATGAACGCCATCCTCGGCTTCACCGAGATGCTGATCGACGGGCTCTACGGCGACATCCCGCCCGAGTTGAAGGAGCCGCTGACCGACATCCAGCTGAACGGCCGCCATCTGCTACGCCTGATCAACGACGTGCTCGATCTGTCCAAGATCGAGGCCGGCCGTATGCAGCTCGCTTTGGGCGACTACTCGGTGCGCGAGATCATCGACATCGTGCAGGTTTCGCTGCGGTCGCTGGCCGCGGAGAAGGGGCTGGAGTTCGTAACCAGCGTGCCGGACGGTCTGCCGGTCGCCTACGGCGATAATGGGCGGCTGACGCAGTGCCTGATGAACCTCGCCGGCAACGCCCTCAAGTTCACCCGGCAGGGACGTGTCGAGATCAGCGTCGAGTTGGTCGGAACCGAGCTCGTCTTCCGCGTTTCCGATACCGGGATCGGCATTCCGAAGGAGGACCTCGACAAGGTGTTCACCGAGTTCGGGCAGGTCGACACCGCGGTGACCCGTGAATTCGGAGGTACGGGGCTGGGCCTGAGCATCACCAAGCGATTCGTCGAGATGCACGGCGGCCGGGTCTGGGTCGAGAGCGAATTCGGCAAAGGCTGCAGCTTCTATTTCGCGGTCCCGGTGCGGGCCAAGGGTGAGGAAAAATGAGCGAACGCACGATTCTCTACATCGAGGACAACGAATACAACCGCAAGATCGTCCGTCAGTTGCTGGGTCGTACTTCCTACCAGCTGGTCGAGGCGGTCGACGGAGAAAGCGGCGTTGCGCTGGCGCAGCAGCTCGTGCCGCAGCTGATCCTGATGGACGTACAGCTGCCCAAAATGTCCGGGTTGGACGCGACCCGTGCGCTGAAGGCAGACCCGCGGACCAGCGACATACCGATCATCGTGATCACGTCGTTCGCGCTCAGCGGTGACCGGGAAAAGGCGGCCGTGGCCGGCGCCGATAACTACCTCGCGAAGCCCTACAGCCCGCGCGAGCTTCTGGCGCTGGTCCGGCAATATCTACCGGAAGCTTGATCAATGCATTGGAGGTGATCGGATGAACAACATCACGGATGTTCGCACTGCGCGCCGCTTCGGCTGCGCTGCTGCTCGCGCTGTTCGGCCTCGCCACGCTTGTCAGTGCCGCGGAGGAGCAGGCCGACCAGTTCACGCCGGAGTTCCGCCAGCTCCACACGAGCTTCGACGCCAAGCACTCGCCGAAGATCGTCGCCCCCGATTCGGTCAAGCGGGGCGAGTGGTTCACCGTGACGATCAGCGTCGGCGCCGGCAGCCAGCATCCTTCGCTCCAGGAGCACTTCGTCCGCTATATCGCGCTGTACAAGGATTCGGTGGAGATCGCGCGCACCTATCTGCACCCGGTCTACTCGGCGCCGATCGTGACCTTCACCGTCGCGCTCGACGAGGGCGGCTCACTGCGCGCGGTCGAAGAGCCCACCCATTCGGCAGCGTGGGAGGCGTCGAAAAAAATCGAGGTCCGGCCGTAGGCGTACGCCGGTCAGTGCGCTTTCATCTCGACCGTGACGCGCGCCGGCTGCTGGTCGCCGACGGTCGCGGTCGCCTGAACGGTCCCCAGCCGCTCGTGCCAGACGTGGAGATCGTATCTGCCCGGCGGCAGATTATCGAAGCTGAATTGTCCGTCCGCGCCGGTGATCGCGTAATAACGGTGCGCCGCGACGACCACCCAGCCGACCATCCACGAATGCAGGTCGCAGTTGATGCGCACGATCTCCGGCTTCGCGAAAGTCACTGGAATCGTGCGGTCCTTGGGCTGCGTGCGATTGAACGAGACGTTGAGCTTCGGCGTCGCGTGAATGTTGTGCAGCAGCCGGTCGCTGTTGAGAAAGTCGACGGTGCCGCCGGCGGGAACGACGACCACCCGCGGAATGAAGACGCATCCGTTCTGGTCCACCTCGACTTTGGCGGCGGGCACCGGCGCGGCGGCGCTCGCCGGCGGATTCTCGAGCCATACGACCGCGTTCTTCAGCTCCTTGCGCGACGACAGCAGCAAGTCTCCGGAATCCTTTTCGGTGCCGCACACGTACTGGTCGATGGTGACGTCGATTTTTTTTGGCGCCGGGACCGCGCCGGCGAAGACGACCGAGCCCTTGATCGAACCCGCCGCACTCACGCTGGACGCGCCGAGGCCGACCAGGAGCAACGTCGTGGCCATCGTGAATTGCACTCCTCTCATAGCTTGCTCCTTGGGGCGGGCGCGGACGCGGCTGGCGGCTCCGTTAGCGGTTCGACGGCGCGGGCAGCGTCGGATCGAGCGTAGCCCGCCCTGCGGCTCCCGGTCAAGACGGGCTAGCGCATCGGCTCCCACGCCGGCGGCGAGCGCGGCGTTGCATCAGTCGTTAAACTCCTGGCTTATGTCCCGGCGCTGCGCCGGGACGAAGCCCAACCCGCACCCCAACGCCGGCGACGCGGGAGTGAAATGAAAGCGAGTGTCCCCGAACAGGTGCTGCCTGCCGTCAAGGACCAATACGAGCGCTATCCCTATCCGCTGCGCGAAGCCGCGGAAGAGAAGACGCGGATCGTCCGCACCTGGCTGGACGATCTGCCTATGATCAACCAGTATTGTTTCGGCGGTCGGCGCCGTTTCGACCGCGGATTCCGCGTCCTCGTGGCGGGCGCCGGCACCGGCGACGGAACGATCTACCTGGCCGAGCAACTGCGCGAGACCGATGCCGAAATCGTCCATGTCGACATCAGCGCCCGGAGCAACGAAATTGCGCGGGAACGCGCTGCCGTCCGCCAGCTGCGCAACATCCGCTGGATCAACGGCTCGCTGCTTTCGCTCTCCCGCGGCGATCTCGGCGTTTTCGACTACATCAACTGCTGCGGCGTGCTGCATCACCTCGAGGATCCGGAAGCCGGCATGTCCGCGCTGCTGCCGCTGCGCGCCGACGGCGGGGCCTTCGGGATCATGGTCTACGCCCAATACGGGCGAACGGGCATCTACCAGATGCAATCGCTGCTGCGCCTGATCAATGCCGGCCTCGACGATCCCGATCGAAAGCTCGCCAACGCGAAGGCGCTGCTGCCTTGCCTGCCGCGCACCAACTGGTTCGCGCGCGCCCAGGATCTGTATCGCGAGCACGTGATCGGCGGCGATGCCGGAATGTACGACATGCTGCTGCATTCGCAGGATCGGGCCTACACGGTGGCACAGATCTACGCCTGGTTCGAGGACAAATGCGGACTGTCGATCCAGTTCACCGACGTCAACCGGGGACCTGCGGCGTACACGCCGCGGCTGCTCGCGCCCCCCGGCGAGCTTGCGCTCTGGCGCGACGTCGACGCGCTGCCGCTGCGCCGGCAACAGGAGATCGCCGAGCTACTGAGCGGAAGCATCAAGATGCACGTGTTCTACGCGACCGCCGGCACCGGAACCAAAGCGCCGTACGGAGATCCCGACTACATCCCATTCTTCTTTCACGAGCCGGTGACGGGCGCCGAGCTTTACGACCTGATCACCCGCCATCACGACCGCCCGTTCGTGCTCAACCACAGCTTCAGCGGCATAACGACGCGCGTCGATCCCGGGCGCTTCGCGAAATACGTGCTCAGGCACATCGACGGGAAGCGCACGTTCCGGCAGATCTTCGAGCGGGTGCGCGCGGAGCCTGCATGCGCCGCAGCCGCGCCCTGCGACGACCGAGCTGTTTGCCGACTTTGCCGGATTTTTCGGGGTTCTGCACGCCATCGACCGGTTGCTTTTGCGCCATTACACGGCATAGACTTGGCGGTGCAATCCGCGTGGCGCATTCGCCGGCGCGGAGGCCGAAATACGATGATGCGCAGCCGCCGCAACAAACCCGGGCAAGTACAATGACTTTCGTCTGGCCGCAGATGCTGTGGCTGCTGTTGCTGGCGCCGGTGCTGGTCGGCATCTATGTCTGGGCGCTGTCCAGGAGGCGCAAGCACGCTTTGCGCTACGCAAGCGTCGGCCTGGTCCGGGAAGCACTCGGACGTCGGCAACGCTTTCGCCGCCATGTCCCGCCGCTGCTCTTCCTGTTCGCGCTGCTCGCGACGATCTTCGCCATTGCACGGCCCAACGCCGTCGTCACGCTGCCGTCCGACCAGCGGACGACCATATTGGCGATCGACGTCTCGCTCAGCATGCGGGCGAACGACATCAAGCCCAGCCGGCTGGAGGCCGCGCAGACCGCCGCCAAGGCTTTCGTGCAAGAGCAGCCGGCCGACGTGCTGGTCGGCATCGTGTCCTTCGCCGGGACTGCGTCGGTCGTGCAGCCGCCGACGCACAATCGCGACGACCTGATCGCGGCGATCGACCGCTTCGAGCTGCAGCGGCATACCGCCATAGGCAGCGGCATTATCGTTTCGCTGGCCACCCTTTTCCCCGAGGAAGGCATCGACCTGGAATCGCTGCTCTTCGGCAGCTCCGGCGCCGGTGCACGCCCAATGGGCAAATCGATCGAGAAGAGCGCCGAGCCCGCGACAAAGAAACCGTTCAAGGCGGTGCCGCCGGGATCGAATGCCTCGGCCGCGATCATCCTGCTCACCGACGGCCGCCGCACCACCGGACCGGATTCGCTCGACGCCGCGAGGCTGGCGGCCGACCACGGCGTTCGGATCTACGCGGTCGGCTTCGGCATGCCGGGCGGCGGGACGGCGGACATGGACGGATACTCGATGTACATGGCCTTCGACGAAGAGACGCTGAAGTCGATCGCCGAGATCACGCATGGCGAATATTTCCAGGCGTCCAGCGCAGCGGAACTGGCCAAGATCTATCAGCGGCTGAACGCGCGCTACGTGCTGGAGAAAAAGGAAACCGAGGTCGGCGCTCTGTCGGTCGCGGCCGCCGCGATCCTGCTCCTTGCGGCGGCGACGCTATCCCTGCTCTGGTACAGCCGACTCGCCTGAAGCGCCGCTGACCTCGCCTACTTGTCGCCGGTGCCGCGCCCGACCGGGGCGGCGCAATGCGAGGGATCGGCCGTGACGCGGAGCGCGACACGGTGAAGCCGGACGCCCCGGCACCGGCAGGCATGCCGCCGACGATCGAATCGACCGACAGCGTGGTGGAGCCTGCGGCGCCGAACACGAACGTCACCGGCGGACAGCGATCGGCATCGGCGACGACCAGGTAGTCGCCGCGATCACGCATCGATTCGCGCGCACTCGCACCCTGGTCGCTCATGTCGACCGGCGAAATCGTGTCGCGGTAGACAAGATTATCGTTGCGGTCGTACAGCATGTAACAGGTAAATGCGCCGGCAGCAGGAGAAAGCAGCGACAGCGCCGTAGCGCAAGCAGCGAGCACAACCGGAAAGACGCGCATCGAAGGGCTTTCGAAAAACGAATGCATGCCATCCTATGCCCGGCGCCTCGCAGAGGCAATCGAAAGCGAAACGCGACGCCATCGCGGGCGGGAGCCCTACTGGCACAGACCGGCGTGGTCGCGCCGAGTTCCCGTCGCAGCGGCGGCGCAGTCGATCCGGCCGACCAAAGGCGCTTATAATCGCATGCGCCATGCCACGGCGCGGCCGACGGTCGCGACCGGGGCATCGGTGCAATCACCCCAGGAGCCCGAATCATCAGCCTCGATCATTTCCCGCGCGGCGTGCTCGTCCCGGCGCTGACGCCGTTTCAGGCCGACCTGGCGGTCGATGGCGAACGCTTTGCCGCCCATTGTCGGTGGCTGCTCGCCGAAGGCGCCGACGGCCTGGCCGTTTTCGGCACGACCAGCGAGGCGAATTCGCTCGATACCGGCGAGCGCAGGCAGCTTCTGGAGCGGCTGATCGACGGCGGCATCTCGCCGGGTGTTCTGATGCCCGGCACCGGGTGTTGCGCGCTGCCGGATACCGTCGCGCTGACCCGGCACGCGGTCGAGCAGGGCTGCTTTGGCGTGCTGATGCTGCCGCCTTTTTATTACAAGGGCGTTGGCGACGACGGCGTCTATGCGAGCATCGCCGAGGTCATCGAGCGCGTCGGCGATCGGCGCCTGCGCGTCTACCTGTATCACATTCCGCCGATGGCCAGCGTCGGCTTTTCATTCGAGGTGATCGGGCGATTGCTCAAGGCCTATCCCGGTATCGTCGTCGGGCTCAAGGACAGCTCCGGCGACTGGAATAACACCCGCGGCCTGCTGGAGACGTTTCCCGGATTCGAGGTCTTTCCTGGCAGCGAAACCTATCTGCTCGATGCGCTGCGCCTGGGCGGCGCCGGTTGCATTTCGGCAACGGCGAACGTCAACGTGGCCGCGATGCATCGCTTGATGCAGGCTTGGCGCACGCCGGCCGCCGATCGCCTGCAGCAGGAGCTCTCCGCCGTGCGCGCGGCGATCCAGAAATTCCCGATGGTGCCGGCGAACAAGGCGATCCTTGCCGAGCTGCGACAGGCGCCGGGCTGGAACGTCGTGCGGCCGCCGCTGCGGCCGCTCGCCGACGAGGCGAGAAACGCCCTGTTGACGTCGCTGGCTTCCCTGGGCTTCGCGCTGGACAGGCCGGCGGCCGCGGCATGACCGGCGGCCTTCGCCGCGGCCTGACCAGCTACGGCGACGCGCAGTTCTCGCTGTTCCTGCGCAAGGCCTTCATCAAGGCGATGGGCTATTCCGACGACGCCCTCGAGCGTCCGATCGTCGGCATCACCAATACATACAGCGACTTCAATCCGTGCCACGCGACGGTGCCGCAGCTCGTTGCCGCGGTCAAGCGCGGCGTCATGCTGGCCGGCGGACTGCCGATGGAATTTCCGACGATCTCGCTGCACGAGTCGTTCGCCTGGCCGACCAGCATGTATCTGCGCAATCTGATGGCGCTGGACACCGAGGAAATGATTCGTGCCCAGCCGGTCGATGCGGTCGTGTTGATCGGCGGCTGCGACAAGACGATACCGGCGCAGCTGATGGCGGCGGCGTCGGCCAACATTCCGGCGATCGTCGTTCCGACCGGCCCGATGCTGACCCGCACGCACCAAGGGGAACGGCTGGGTGCGTGCACCGATTGCCGCCGCTACTGGGCGCGATTCCGCGCCGGCGAGATCGAGCAGAGCGAGATCGACGCCGTCAATGCGCGACTCGCCCCGACCGCCGGCACCTGCATGGTGATGGGAACTGCGAGCACGATGGCCTGCATCGCCGAAGCGATGGGGATCAGCCTGCCGATGGCCGCGACGATACCCGCCGTTCATGCCGAACGTCTGCGGCTCGCCGAAGCCTCGGGCAGCTGCGCCGCCGCGCTGGCCCGCGCCGGGCCGCGCCCCGACGCGATCCTGTCGGCCAAGGCGTTCAGCAATGCACTGGTGGTGCTGCATGCGATCGGTGGCTCGACCAATGCGCTGATCCACCTTACCGCCATCGCTGCGCGACGGGGCATCGAAGTCGATCTCGACGCCTTCGATGCGCTGGGCCGCCGGGTTCCGGTGCTGGTCGACCTCAAGCCGTCGGGCCTGCATTACATGGAACACCTGCACGAGGCCGGTGGCTTGAGCGCGGTGCTGCGCGAGCTTCGCCCGCTGCTGCATCTGGACGCGCCGACGGTATCGGGCAAAACACTCGGCGAGGTGATCGCCGCCGCGGAAATCATTCCGGCGCAGCAAGTCGTGCGGCGCGTCGACAATCCGATCCATCCGGGCGGAGCGATCGCCGTGCTCAGAGGGAACCTTGCGCCGGGTGGCGCGGTGATCAAGCATGCGTCGGCGACCGAGGCGCTGCTTTCACATCGCGGCCGCGCCGTGGTGTTCGACTCGCTCGACGATCTCGCGGCACGGATCGACGCCGCGGACCTCGATGTCGCGGCCGATGATGTGCTGGTGCTGCGCAATGCGGGGCCACGCGGTGCGCCGGGCATGCCGGAGGCCGGCTACATCCCGATTCCGCTGAAGCTCGCCCGGCAGGGGGTCAAGGACATGGTGCGCATCTCCGATGCCCGGATGAGCGGCACCGCCTTCGGCACCATCGTATTGCACGTCACGCCGGAAGCCGCGGCCGGCGGACCGCTCGCGCTGGTCGAGAGCGGTGACACGATCGAGCTCGATGTCGGGCAGCGCCGGCTCGAGCTATGCGTCGATGCCGACGAGCTCGCGCGGCGCCGGACGCGGCTCGGCGCGCCCGTGGCCCGCCGAGCCGACGCGCACCGGTTACCGCCGCCTTTACGTCGAGCATGTGCTGCAGGCCGATGCCGGTTGTGATTTCGACTTCATGCGCGCCGACAGGATGACGGAGACAGCACCGATCCAGGCGCCGTGATCGCGGATCGGTGCCGCCGGTGAACGCGATCCTAACGCGCCGGATAGAGATCGAGCATCGCCTCGAATAGCTCCGGCTCGTCCCAGGGCACATCGACCGGGTAATCGCGCAGCCACTTGCTTTCCGGATCGCGCAGCCATTCCTGCGGAAACGAAACACAGATGTGCTCTTCCCCCTCGTCGAGATCGGTGCGTCCGGCGTACGGCAGACCGTGCATCGCCGCATGGAGCGCCGCGCAATGATCGACGCCGAACTCGCTGCCGCGATGGGCGCCGCCGAGGAGGCGGCGATTGACGTCGAGCAGACGGAAGTCTCCGTTTTCCGCGACGACTCCCTCCAGCGAAAAGAGACCGCTGATGCCGAATCCCCGGGCAAGCGTGGCCGCGACTTCTCGCAGCGCGTCGCTTCGATAATACCGGTTGACCCCCGTCTGGCGTCCGCGGCCGGCCTCGTCGTGGATCCTCTCGCCGGCGAATCCGGCCAGAAGCTCGCCTTTCCACGCCACCGACTGATACGACCGCGGCTGGCCGCGAATCTGGGCCTGGACCAGCAGTGCATCGCGCGGATCCGCTTGACCCACTGTCGAGGTGGGCGAGAGCGCCGCAATTGCGCCTGCCAAGCTCGCTGTGCTTGGCGACGGTCACGCCATCGCTCGAACGGCGGCTCTTGAGGAGGATCGGATAGCCGTGCGCGGCGCCGAACGACTGGGCCCCGGCAACGTCGCTGACAATCGCGTGCGCCGGGACGCGAAGGCCGAGCGCGGTGGCGGCCGCCGGAAGCAAGGTCGGGTCGACGCTCGCCGCGTAGTGCGACGGATCGCCGAGCGACTCGGCGATCAGCGCCGCGAGCTCCTGATGCAGCGTCGGCTGCAGGCCTTCGGGTGGCGACGTTGCCAGCAGCTGCAACAAGCCGAAAGCCCTGTCGTCACAAGGAACGACCAGGCGGGCCCCGGTCGCCTTGGCCGTTGCCGCGAATGCGTGTATCCATGCGTCCGGCGTCTTTTCCGGCAGATAGGCGATCTTGGCGACGAAGCCGCTCTTTTCCGCCAGCGATCCAGGCGGCGTCAGCAGCGTCACCTCGAAGCCCGCCTGCGCGAGCGCACGCGGCATGCGCGCCGCGCCGACCCAGCGCAGCGCGTTCAGGACCAAGAGTACCGGAGTGGCCATGGGCACGAAGTCTAGCGGCTTCCTCCCGATCACACTAGCCGGCAATGCCGTAGAATCGCTGCCCACAGCGTCAACCGCTCCGATCGATCTGACCGCATGCAAACACCGCCGCGCCTTTCGCTGATCGTCGCCACGCTTGGCCGCGAGGCAGAGCTCTCGCGCTGCCTCGGAAGCCTCGCCGCGCAAACGAGCCGGGACTTCGAAGTCGTCGTTGTCGATCAGAACGCAGATGATCGCCTTGTCGCGCTGCTCGATCGCGAACGGGCCTCGTTCCCGCTGACGCACGTGCGTGCGCCGCGCGGGATTGTCGCGCGCTCGCAATGTCGGCCTGCGGCTGGCACGCGGGGACATCGTCGGCTTTCCGGATGACGATTGCTGGTATGACGTCGACATCGTGGCGCGCGTTTTGCAATTTTTCGCCGAGCAGCCTGCTGCGCACGGCTTGAGCGGCGGCGGCGCGGCGGGCGCCGGCGGCGCGCCCCGCGCGCGCTTTGCTCGCGGCGAGCAGTGGGTTAGCGCGGCGCGCGTGTGGACGCAGGGAATGTCGAGCGCGATATTTCTGCGGCGGGACTTGGTCGCCGCGGTGGGCCCGTTCGACGAAGCGCTGGGCGTCGGTTCGGGCACACCCTGGCCTGCCGCCGAGGAAACCGACTATCTGCTGCGCGCGGTCGCCCGGGGCGCGCGCATCTGGTACGACCCTCGTTTCGAGGTACATCATCCGGGGAATCCGGGCCAGTCCGAGCAGAAAATTCTCGATCGCGGCCGCCGCTATGGACGGGCGATGGGCTACGTACTGGCCAAGCATCGGCGCAGCAGGATCGAAATCGCCTACCACGTCGCTCGGGCCGTGAGCGGCGCGATACTGTCGCTTGCGCGCGCGCGTTGGAGCGAGGCGCGCCTGTACGCTGCCGTGGCGCGCGGTCGCATCCGTGGATGGCGCGATGGCGTCGCCGCGCGCGGGAGCGCAGTGGCCGGTGGCTTGCAAGAGAGCGCGGCATCCGGGTTCAAGCAGCCGGTATGAGCGCGCGGGTACTGGTCATCGGATTCGACGCCTGCGAGGCGTCACTGGTGCGACGCTGGGCCGCCGAAGGCAAGCTGCCGAACTTTGCCGCCCTCGTGCGCGCGAGCCGCACTTTCCAGCTCGACGGTCCGATGGAAACGCTGCCAGGTGCGATCTGGCCGGAAATCCATACCGGCTGTTCGAGCGGCAAGATGGGCCACTTCTACATCCCGAACCAGCTGCACACCGGCGAAGCGGTGCTGCGCGCGGTGAAGCCGGACGACATCGATCCGGAGTTCTATTACTGGACGCAGGCGAGCCGCGCCGGCAAGCGCGTCGCCGTCATCGATCCGGTGCAAGCCGTCGCCGCGAGCGGCATCGACGGCGTTCAGCTGATCGAATGGGGCTTGCACGATCGCACGTTCGAGGTATCGAGCGAGCCGCCACAACTGCTCGAGGACATTCGCGCCACCTACGGCGACCATCCGATCCGAAGCTGTGACCTGCACGGACAAACGCCCGAAGGTTACCGCCGGTTGTTGCAAGGCCTGCTCCGCGGCGTTCGCGCCAAGGCCCAGTTCACGCCCGAGATTCTTGCGCGCGAGGCCTGGGATTTGTTCAGCGTCACCTATTCGGAGAGCCATTGCGCCGGCCATCAGTTCTGGCATTTCATCGATCCGCGGCACCCTTGGCACGATCCGAAGGCTCCGCACGAATTCCAGCATGCGTTGCTCGACGTCT
Organism: uncultured beta proteobacterium; assembly: GCA_963847585.1. Taxonomy (GTDB): domain Bacteria; phylum Pseudomonadota; class Gammaproteobacteria; order Burkholderiales; family Casimicrobiaceae; genus PALSA-1003. The sequence goes on from CAWKAQ010000016.1 coordinate 84,366, forward strand.
ATGCGGCGATCGACGGCGCGCTGCCGGCGCTGCTCGCTTCGGCGGGACCCGAGGCCCGCGTCTTCGCGATATTCAGCCACGGCATCGACCTGTACTACGACGGTCCGCAACTGCTGCCCGAAGTGCTGGTGCGCCTGGGTCTTGCCGGGGGAAGCCTCGGGATGGCGGGCAGACTGTTGCGTCGACTCCGCACCCGGGTGACCTATTTGCCGCGACCGGTCAAGGCGGTGATCAAGCGGCTGGCGCGCACGCGCGCGATGGCTGCGCCGGCCGCTGCGGCCGGCTGCGCCGTCGATCCTTTCGCCTCGGCGAAGACGCGCGCGGCATTCGTCAACAATAACCGTTGCGGAGGCATCAGGCTCAATCTGCGCGGCAGGGAGCCTTTCGGCAGCGTCGCGCCCGGTCCGGAGGCCGCCGCGCTGCTGCAGATGCTGCGGCGCGAGCTGCTGGCGCTGCGCGATCCGAAGTCGGGCGAAGCGATCATCACGCGCGTGCAAACCGCGAGCGAAGCGTTCGGTCCCGACCACCATCCGGACCTGCCCGATCTGATCTGCGTGTTTCGTACCGACCTCGGCATGCTCGAGCGCTGCGAATCGCCGGCGGTCGGTCTCGTCCATGCTCCGATCTACCATCCACATGCGCCGCGCAGCGGCGATCACACGGTCAATTCGCAGCTCTGGGTCAGCGGACCGGACATCGTCGGCACGCGAGAGAGCGGGCGCGGCAATGTGCTGGACATCGCTCCGACGATACTCGCTGCGCTCCGCGTTGCGCTGCCCGATTGGCTCGACGGCCGGCCGCTGCCTGTGTCGGCCGCTGCGCAAGAGCCGCTGCATCCGAACGATGGCGTCGCGCCGTCCGCGCTGTCTGCCGCCGAATAGCCTGAACAGCGCCTAGTTCGGGCCCGCCGCGTCGTTGGCGCGTCCCTCGGCCAGCGCGCGCTTGGCGCGTATCCCGATGTCGCCGGGAGCCAGCGTCTCGGCACGCGCATAGTGCGCGGCGCTCTGGTCGTCGATGCCCAGGCGAAACGCGCACAGCCAGCGCCGCGTGCGCATTGGCGCCGAATGTCCATCGCAGCGAGCCTAGCGCACGAGCAGGACGGAAAGCTCGCTCGCCGCCGCCTGCAGCGGCGCCAGGAATCGCGCCTGCATCTCGGCGACCGATACGCGCGCCGACTGCGTTCCGACGTTGATCGCGGCCACGCACCGCGCCGCCGCATCCTTCACCGGCACGGCGATCGAGCGCAGGCCGATCTCGAGCTCCTGGTCGACGATCGCGTAGCCGTCGCGCCTGATCTCGGCCAGCACGCGCTTCAATTCAGCGGCAGTGGACACGGTGCGATTGGTCAATCGCGTCAGCTTCACGCGCGACAGGTACTGATCGAGTTGCACCTGCGGCAGGTCGGCAAGCAGCACGCGGCCCATCGACGTGCAGTAGGCGGGCAGGCGACTGCCCAGCCCCAGGTCGATCGACATCAGGCGCGTCGTGGTCGATGAGCGCGCGATGTAGAGAATTTCGTCGCCTTCCAGCACTGCCATCGAACTCGACTCGTGCAACGCGTCGCTGATCTGATCGAGCAGCGGCTGCACCGCGGTCGCCAGCGGCGTCGATGACAGGTAGGCGTGACCCAGTGCGAGAATCCGGGGCCGCAGCGCGTATGTCCTGCCGTCTTCGGTGCCGACGTAGCCCAGCTTGCCCAGCGTGTACAGGCAGCGGCGCACAGCGGCGCGCGGAATGTCGGTGCGATGGCTGAGCTGCGCGATCGTGAGCTCGCGTCGCTGCTGCGAAAAGGCGCGGATCACGGCGAGTCCGCGCGCGAGCGAGCTCATGAAATTCGGGTCGCCGGTCAGTGCCTCGATTTCGGACGCCGGCGTGACGCTAGCCGTAATCGGCGCGACAATGCCCGGGTCGGCGTCGGGGGTCCGGCTGCGCAGGGCAGCGGCGGCGGCGGATTTGGCGGCTCGCGGCATGTGTCGGTCTCCGGAGCGATGAACACCGTTCATGTTAGCAGCTGGGCGGTAACCGCACAACAATGCGATTATCGCCCTTGACCGATTCAGCCGCGCCCGCGTAAGCTTTTGTTCGTTCACCGCACGATTGTGCGATTATCGCACGAACGATTCGCAGCGCCCAGGAGTTTGCAAATGATCGACAAAACCGTGGCATCGGTGTCCGCTGCCGTCGCCGACGTACAGGATGGCGCGACGGTGATGATCGGCGGCTTCGGCACGGCCGGCATGCCGTCGGAACTGATCGACGCGCTGATCGCGCAAGGCGCCCGCGAGCTGACGATCGTCAACAACAATGCGGGCAACGGCGAGGTGGGACTGGCCGCTTTGCTCAAGGCCAAGCGCGTGCGCAAGATCATCTGCTCGTTTCCGCGTCAGACCGATTCGTATGTGTTCGATGCGCTATTCCACGCCGGCGAGATCGAGCTCGAGCTGGTGCCGCAGGGCAACCTGGCCGAGCGCATACGCGCGGCAGGCGCCGGCATAGGCGCGTTTTATACGCCGACGGCGTACGGCACGCCGCTCGCCGAAGGCAAGGAGACGCGGTTGATCGACGGTCGCGGCTATGTGCTCGAATATCCGATCGCCGCCGATTTTGCGCTGATCAAGGCGGAGAAGGGCGATCGCTGGGGAAACCTCATCTATCGGAAGACCGCGCGCAACTTCGGACCGATCATGGCGTCTGCGGCCAAATGCGCGATCGCGCAGGTGCGTGAAATCGTGCCGCTCGGCGCGCTCGATCCCGAAGTCATCGTCACGCCCGGCATATTCGTGCAGCGAGTCGTCGCGGTCGACGTGGACACGCGGCGGGCCCAGCCGCAAGCGGCGGCTTGAGGACCAGACCATGAAACGTTTCAGCCGCGAGCAGCTGGCCGCGCGAGTCGCACGCGACATTCCCGAAGGTGCGTACGTCAACCTGGGAATCGGCTTGCCGACGACGGTCGCCAACCATCTGCCTTCCGATCGCGAAATTTTTCTGCACAGCGAGAACGGGCTGCTGGGCATGGGCCCGGCGCCGGCGCCCGGGTCGGAAGATCCCGACCTGATCAACGCCGGCAAGCAACCGGTGACCTTGCTGACCGGAGGCGCATATTTCCATCACGCCGATTCGTTTGCGATGATGCGCGGAGGGCACCTGGACATCTGCGTGCTCGGCGCGTTTCAAGTGTCGGTCGAGGGCGACCTCGCCAACTGGCACACCGGCGCCAAGGACGCGATTCCCGCCGTCGGCGGCGCGATGGATCTGGCGATCGGCGCCAAGCGCGTATTCGTGATGATGGATCACCAGACCAAGTCGGGCGCATCCAAGATCGTCGAGCGCTGCAGCTACCCGTTGACCGGCGTTCGCTGCGTCAATCGCATCTATACCGACCTCGCGGTCATCAACGTCACGCCGCAGGGTCTGCGCGTGGTCGAGATCGTCGACGGCCTGGCCTTCGACGAACTGCAGCGACTGACCGGCGTGCCTTTGACCAGCGCCGACGCCCGGGCGGCCGGACGGAAGACCGCGACTTTTTCGGAGCGATGATGCAACAGGCATGGATTTGCGATGCGGTGCGCACGCCGTTCGGGCGCTATGGCGGGGCGCTTGCAGCGGTTCGCGCCGATGATCTGGGCGCCGTGCCGATCAAGGCGCTGGTCGAGCGCAATGCCGGCGTCGACTGGTCGGTCATCGACGACGTCGTCTACGGCTGCGCCAACCAGGCGGGCGAGGACAACCGCAACGTGGCCAGGATGTCGCTGCTGCTCGCCGGACTGCCGGTCGAGGTGCCGGGCACGACCGTCAATCGCCTGTGCGGGTCCAGCATGGACGCCATCGCTTCGGCGGCGCGCGCCATCAAGGCCGGCGAGACGACGCTGATGATCGCCGGCGGCGTCGAAAGCATGACTCGCGCACCGTTCGTGACCGGAAAGGCCGACGCCGCGTTTTCGCGCGCCGCGCACATTTACGATACGACCATCGGCTGGCGTTTCGTCAATCCGTTGATGAAGGCCGGATACGGTGTCGATTCGATGCCGGAAACCGCCGAGAACGTCGCGGCCGACTTCAAGGTGTCGCGCGCCGACCAGGACGCGTTCGCGCTGCGCAGCCAGCAACGCGCAGCCGCGGCCGTCGCCGCGGGCCGGCTGGCCGAGGAGATCGTGCCGGTGTCGATTGCGCAGAAACGCGGCGAACCGCTGCTGGTGAGCAAGGACGAGCATCCGCGCGCCGATACGACGCATCGAGGCGCTGGCCAAGCTCAAGGGCATCGTCCGGCCCGACGGCACGGTGACGGCGGGCAACGCGTCCGGCGTCAACGACGGCGCCTGCGCCTTGCTGCTGGCGTCGGACGCCGCGGTCAAGCAGTACGGGCTGCAGCCGAAGGCGCGCGATCGTCGCCGCTGCCGTCGCCGGCGTCGCGCCGCGGATCATGGGCTTCGGTCCCGCGCCGGCGATGCGCAAGGTGCTGGCCCTGTCCGGGTTGAAGCTGGCCGACGTCGACGTCATCGAACTCAACGAGGCGTTTGCATCGCAGGCGCTGGCGGTCTTGCGCGACCACGGCATTGCGGATGATGCGGCCCACGTGAATCCGAACGGCGGCGCGATCGCGCTCGGTCATCCGCTGGGGGCCAGCGGCGCGAGGCTGGTGACGACCGCGCTGTACCAGTTGCGACGCACCGGCGGGAAGTATGCTTTGTGCACGATGTGCATCGGGGTCGGGCAGGGTATCGCGATGATCATCGAGCGCGCTGTGATTGGCCGGAGCGGACGGCCCGATTGAATTCTTGACGCCCGCCGATCCGGCGCACGATGGCCGATCGATCCGGCGCAATCGCAGGAGGAGCGACTGACATGAGCGACGTCGTCGGCTATCGCCGGCCTTATTTCAACACGCAGCCGTCGTATCTGTATCCCGGCTACCGCTCGACGATCAAGCGGGCACCGACGCGGCCGCTGGTCCTGTTGCCGCATACGTTGTCCGAGACGACCGGGCCGGTTTTCGGCGCCGATGACGTCGCACCCGGCGACCACGATCTCACCGCAGGGCATCCGGGCCAGCCGCTGGGCGAGCGCATCGTCGTTTCGGGACGGCTGCTCGACGAAAACGCCCGGCCGGTGGCGCATGCGCTGATCGAGATGTGGCAGGCCAACGCGGCCGGACGCTATGCGCATTCGATCGACGACCACGATGCGCCGCTCGATCCCAATTTCACCGGCGGCGGCCGGGCGCTGACCGATGCCGAAGGGAATTATCGATTCCTGACGATCAAGCCCGGCGCCTATCCCTGGCGCAACCATTACAACGCGTGGCGGCCGGCGCATCTGCATTTCTCGCTGTTCGGCCTGGGGCTGGTGCAGCGGCTGGTGACGCAGATGTATTTTCCCGGCGACCCGCTGCTGCCGTATGACCCGATGTACAACAGCGTTCCCGACGAGCTCGCGCGGCGACGCCTGATCGCCGACTTCGACTGGGAGCGCACGATCCCCGACATCGCGCTCGCCTATCGTTTCGACATCGTGCTGCGCGGCCGCGACGAGACGCCGATGGCGACCAAGCGGACCTAGGAATATCGTGAGCCTACTTACAACACCTTCACAGACTGTCGGCCCTTACCTGCAGAATCGGCTTCACCGCGCTTGCCGCCGACGCCATCGCGCCAACGGACGCGGCTGGCGAGCATCTGACGATCGAAGGCCGTGTCGCCGACGGAGACGGCAAGCCGGTCAGCGATGCGGTCCTCGAAATCTGGCAGGCCGATGCCGGCGGAAAGTACATGCATGCCGAGGACGCGAGCAGGTCGACAGCAGGAAAATTCCGCGGCTTCGGCCGCATCCTGACCGACGCCCAGGGCGCATTCCGGTTCACCACGGTCAAGCCCGGGCCGGTGCCCGGTCCGAAGGGCGCGATGCAGGCGCCGCATCTGGTCGTCACGGTGTTCATGCGCGGCCTGCTGAAACAACTGCTGACCCGCATCTACTTTCCCGATGATCCCGGCAACGCCGGTGATCCGATCCTGCTGCTGGTTCCCGCCGACCGCCGTGCGACGCTGGTCGCGAAGCGCTCGCCGCAGGCCAAGGCGATGCTGCAGTGGAATCTCGTTCTGCAGGGTGAGAACGAGACCGTGTTTTTCGATTTCTGACCCGGAGCGCCACGATGGACGAGGGTGAACGTTACGACAAGGGATTGAGCGTCAGGCGCGCGGTGCTCGGCGATGCGCACGTCGATCGCACGCTCGCCAAGAGGGATGCGTTCAACGAGGAGTTCCAGGAGCTGATCACGCGCTATGCGTGGGGCGAAATCTGGACCCGCCCCGGATTGCCGCGACATACGCGAAGCCTGATCACCGTCGCGATGATGGTGGCGCTGAATCGAGCCGACGAATTCCGGCTGCATGTCCGCGCCGCCTTCAACAACGGCGTTACGCGGGATCAGATCAAGGAAGTCCTGCTGCAGGCAGCGATCTATTGCGGTGTACCCGCAGCAAACACCGCGTTTCATCTGGCTGAGGAAGTCTTTGCGCAGATGGAACAGGCGCCGCGCTGACCACGGAACGACCGGCCGAGGACCGATGAAACACTTGCGCACGCAAGTCTGCATTGTCGGCGCCGGGCCGGCCGGCCTGCTGCTGTCCCATCTGCTGCATCTTGAAGGCGTCGAATCCACCATCGTCGAGAATCGCAGCCGTGAGTATGTCGAGCACCGGGTGCGCGCCGGCGTGCTCGAGCAGGGAACGGTGGACCTGCTCGAGGCGTCGGGCGTCGGCGCACGTCTGAAGCGCGAAGGCCTCGTCCATCACGGCATCGAGCTGCGCTTCGACGGCCGTGGCCATCGCATCGCCATGACCGATCTCACCGGCGGCCGCGCCATCACCGTCTATGGACAGCAGGAGGTGGTCAAGGATCTGATTCGCCAGCGACTTGCGGATGGGGGCGATATCCGGTTCAGCGTCAGCGACGTGCGCCTGCACGACATCGAGACGAGCACACCCGGCGTCTCGTTTCGGGAGCGGGGGCGAGGCGATCCGATTCGACTGCGATATCGTCGCTGGCTGCGACGGTTTTCACGGCGTCTGCCGTGCGGCGATCCCCAACGGTGCGCTGCACAGCTTCGAGCGCGCGTATCCGTTCGCCTGGCTCGGCATCCTGGCTGAGGCGCCGCCGACACACGACGAGCTGATCTACGCCTACCACGATCGCGGCTTTGCGCTTTACAGCATGCGTTCGCCGGAGATTACCCGTCTCTACCTGCAGGTGACTCCCGACGAGCAGCTCGACGCGTGGCCCGATTCGCGGATCTGGGACGAGCTGCATACGCGGCTCGAAACCGACGACGGTTGGAAGCTGCGCGAGGGAGCGGTCATCGAAAAGGGCGTGACCGGCATGCGCAGCCATGTCGTCGAGCCGATGCAATACCATCGCTTGTTCCTCGCGGGCGATGCGGCGCACATCGTGCCGCCGACCGGCGCGAAAGGCATGAACCTCGCGGTCGCCGACGTGCGCGTGCTCGCGCGGGCGATCGGAGCGTTTTGCGAAGGCAAAGGCAACGCATTGCTCGACGCCTACTCGGCGACGTGCCTGGATCGCGTCTGGCGTGCCGAACATTTTTCGTGGTGGATGACGTCGATGCTGCATCGTTTTCCCGACGACGACGGGTTTCAGCACCGGCTGCAGCGTTCCCAGCTCAACTACGTCGTCGGATCTCGCGCGGCAGCGGCGTCGCTGGCTGAAAATTACGTAGGGCTGCCGTTCGAATGAAGACTGCCACATCTTTCCGGCAACACTGGATCGGTGGCGGGGTCCCGCCGCCATCCGGCCGGAACATCATTGCAGGTCGAAGTCAGAACAGGAGGAAGAAATGTCAATCGCATCGAGCGCAAGAAGAGTACTGATTGCGGCAGCAATGCTGGCCGTCGCCGGCTTCGCGCAAGCGCAAGACACGATCAAGCTGGGACTGGTGGCCGAATTTTCCGGTCCTTTTGCCGATTACGGCGGCCAGATGTACGGCGGCATGAAGGCGTACATCAAGCAACACGGCGATACGGTCGCGGGCAAGAAGATCGAGATCATCCAGCGCGATACGACCGGGCCCGCGCCCGAAGTAGCCAAACGACTCGCACAGGAGCTCGTCACCCGCGACAACGTCGATTTCCTGGTGGGCTTCGGCCTGACGCCGAATGCGATGGCGGCGGCGCCGGTGGCGACCGAGGCCAAGAAGCCGATGATCATCATGAACGCGGCGACGTCGATCATCACGACCAAGTCCCCGTACATTGCGCGCGTCTCGATGACGCTGCCGCAGGTCACGCAGCCGATGGCGCTATGGGCCGCGAAGAACGGGATCAAGAACGTCTACACGGTGGTTGCCGATTACGGGCCGGGACTGGACGCCGAGGCTGCCTTCACCAAGGCGTTCACCGCGAATGGCGGCAAGATGGTCGGAAGCGTGCACACGCCGCTGCAGAATCCGGACTTCGCTCCGTTCATCCAGCGCGTCAAGGATGCCAAGCCCGAAGCCGTGTTCCTGTTCCTGCCGGCGGGCGCTCAGGGCATCGCCTTCATGAAAGCGTTCAACGAGCGCGGCCTGGCGGAAGCCGGCATCAAGCTGATCGCGACAGGAGACATCACCGACGATGGCGTGCTGGAGGCGATGGGCGATCCGGTGCTCGGGCTGACGACGAGCTTCCACTACTCGGCCGCACATGATTCGCCGGAGAACCGTGCCTTCAAGAAGGCGTATGAAGAGGCCAATGGCACCAGACTGCGCCCGAATTTCATGGCGGCGGCGGGGTACGACGGCATGGCTGCAATTTACGAGGCCCTGAAAAAGACCGGTGGCTCGACCGATGGCGACAAGGTGATGGCGGCGCTGAAGGGCATGAAGCTGATGAGCCCCCGCGGCCCGATCTCGATCGATCCGGAGACGCGCGACGTGGTACAGACCGTCTACATCCGCAAGGTCGAAAAGGTCAGCGGCGGGTTGTACAACGTCGAGTTCGACAAATACCCGGACCAGAAGGATCCCGGCAAATAGTCCGATCGGGCCGATGCTGGCGCGCACCGGCATCGGCCTTTAGGGAAGCGCTATGCGGTGCCCCAGACTTCGTGCGCCGTTTCGACCACCAGTCTCAGCTTCGCCGCCTGTGCGTCGCGCGCGATCTGATTGCCGTGCACGGTGCTGGAAAACCCGCATTGCGGCGACAGACAGAGCTGCTCCAGCGGAACGCGCCTGGCGGCCTCGTCGATCTTGTGCTTGAGCGCGTCTTTCGACTCGAGGGTGTCGAGCTTGGTGGTGACCAGGCCGAGCACTACGAGTTTGCCTTTAGGGACGAAGCGAAGCGGCGCAAAGTCGCCCGAGCGGGCATCGTCGTATTCGAGGAAGTAGCCGTCGACCTGCAATTCGTTGAACAATACTTCGGCGACCGGTTCATAGCCGCCCTCCGCAACCCAGGCACTCTTGAAGTTGCCGCGACAAAGGTGCACGCAAATCGTCATGCCGGCCGGACGACCGGAGATCGCCGCATTGATCAGCCGCGCGTACCGGCGAGGCAGCTCGTTCGGGTCGTCGCCACGCTGCCGCGCGCCTTCCCGCATCTTCTCGTCGCACAAATAGGCGAGGTTGGTGTCATCGAGCTGCAGGTAGCGGCAACCCGCGTCGGCCAGGGCGCTTATTTCCGCCCGATAGGCCGCTGCGACATCGGCGAAGAAAAGCTCGAGGTCGGGATAGGCCTCGCGGCTGATCGCTTCGCGACCGCCGCGAAAATGCAGCATCGTCGGCGAGGGGATCGTGACCTTGGGTGTTCGCCGCGTGATCGATTGCAGGAACTTGAAGTCGTCGACCTGGATCGGCTTGATGTGCCGGACGGGCGCTGTGACCTTCATCACCGGCGGTGCGAAATCGACGTCGCCGGCCTTGCTGTGAAAGCTCACCGCGATGCCGCCCTTGGTTTCAACGCCGGCGAGCTGCTCCAGGAAATCGATGTGGAAATAAGTGCGACGAAACTCGCCGTCGGTGACTCCTTCCAAACCAAGGTCTTCCTGAAATCGAACGACATCCCGGATCGCCGAATCTTCGACGGCCCGCAGCTGGGCACGGTCGATGGCACCGCTCCGGTGGCGCTCGCGGGCATCGAGGAGCGCCGCGGGGCGCAGGAAGCTGCCGACGTGATCGGCGCGAAAAGGGGGCGTGCTGCGGATAGTCATCGCGATTCCTCCGAGGCGAATGCCGACGCCTTGCAGCGGCGGGTGCGCGCGGTTCCCGGCAAAACGTTTATCATGCGCGAACAGGTGGGGCTCGAAATGCTTCGAGGCGGCCCGTGCAAGATCGCCGTGGCAGGCTGACGATCCGACCGACAGTCGCGCTACGGCAGATTAACACGCAATAACAAGGAGGATGAACATGCATCGGAAATTCTCGAGTAAGCGCCGTCAGGTGCTGATCGGCGCCGCCGCCGTGGCGGCTGCCGCATCCATGCCGCGGCTGGCGCTCGCCGCCGACCCGTTGAAGATCGGCCTGATCCTTCCCCTCACCGGACCGTTCGCGTCGACCGGCCGCCAGGTCGAGGCGGCCTGCAGGCTCTACGTCGCGCGCAATGGCGATACGGTTGCCGGGCGCAAGGTCGAGTTAACCGTCAAGGACGACACCGGCGCGCCCGAGGTCACCAAACGCATTGCCCAGGAGCTGGTAGTGCAGGATCACGTCAATATTCTGGCGGGGTTCGGGCTGACGCCGCTGGCGCTCGCAACGGCGCCAGTGGCGACCGAAGCCAAGGTACCGATGATCATCATGGCCGCGGCAACGTCGATCATTCCTACGCGGTCGCCATTCATCGTGCGCGCCGGCTTCGCGTTGCCGCAAGTGACCGCACCCATCGCCGAATGGGCGCTCAAGAACAACATCAAGCGCGTCGTGACGCTGGTGACCGACTACGGTCCCGGCCTCGACGCGGAGAAGACGTTCGTCAAGCGTTTCACCGAAGGCGGCGGCACCGTGGTCGAATCGCTGCGCACGCCGCTGCAGGGTCCGGACTACGCGCCGTTCCTGCAGCGCACCAAGGACGCCAAACCGGACGCGTTGTTCGTGTTCGTCCCGTCCGGGCAGGGAACCGCGGTGATGAAGCAGTTCGCCGAGCGCGGGCTGGCCGCTGCGGGCATCAGGATGATCAGCACCGGAGATCTGGTCGACGACGATATTCTCGACGCCATCGGCGCGCCGGCACTGGGTATCGTCAGCTCGTTCCATTATTCGGCGGCGCATCCTTCGACCGAGAACAAGGCGTATGTCGACGCTTTCATGAAGGCCAACGGCGGCATGCGTCCGAACTTCATGTCGGTCGGCGGCTATGACGGGATGCATTTGATCTACGAGGCAGTGAAGAAAACGGGCGGTGACAGCGATGGCGAGAAGCTGGTCGCCGCGATGAAGGGAATGGCGTGGACCAGCCCGCGGGGGCCGATGTCGATCGACCCGGGGACGCGCGACGTGATCCAGACTGTCTACATGCGCAAGGTCGAGATGCGCGACGGGCACTACTGGAACATCGAGTTCGACAAGATCGACAACGTGAAGGATCCGAGCGTCTGATCGGCTGACGCACCGGACGTCGGCGATGATCGGCAACCTGGTCGGCGTGCTGTTCGACGGCATCGCCTACGGGAGCCTGCTGTTCATCATCAGCATCGGCCTGTCGGTGACGATGGGTCTGATGAATTTCGTCAACCTTGCGCACGGCGCCTTCGCCATGCTCGGCGGCTATGTCTGCGTCGTGCTGATGACCCGGCTCGGCGTGCCGTTCCTGGCTTCGCTGCCGGTCGCCTTCGTCGCCGCGGCGCTCGCCGGCGCGGTGCTCGAGCGCACGCTCTATCGGAGGCTGTACCGAGCCACGCATCTCGACCAGGTGTTGTTCAGCATCGGTCTGGTGTTCATGTCGATGGCCGGAGCGACCTACGTGTTCGGTTCGCAGCAGCAACCGGTGCAGTTGCCGGAGCTGCTGCGCGGACAGGTTCATCTGCTCGGCATCGACCTGGGCTCGTATCGCCTGTTCCTGATCGCGGTCGTCATCGCCGTGACGCTTGCGCTGACGTGGCTGATCGAGCGCACGCGTTTCGGCGCCGCGATACGCGCATCAGTCGATAACCAGCAGGCCGCGGCCGGGCTGGGGATCAACGTCTATCGGGTCTTCAGTCTGACGTTTGCGCTGGGGTCCGGACTTGCCGGGCTGGGCGGGGGACTGGGCATCGACGTCCTCGGCCTCGATCCGACATTTCCGCTCAAGTACATGGTCTATTTCCTGCTCGTCGTCGCAGTCGGCGGTGCGGGAACGATCAAGGGGCCGCTGATTGCCGCGGTGCTGCTCGGCGTGTTCGACGTCGCCGGGAAATACTATGTGCCGCAGATAGGCTCGTTCATCATCTATGTCGTGATGGTGATCATGCTGCTTGTCTTTCCGCGCGGACTTGTGGGCAGAAGAGTGTGAGGCGAAGCGCCTCGGCGACGGGCGCCCCCGCAAGCGCGCTGCCGACGGCGCAGTGGAAACCATTGGAGATCGCATTCTGGCTTCTTCCGGTGGCCGCGTACTTCGTTTTTCCGCGCTATCTGACGCTTGGCAGCCAGATCTTCATCGCGGCCCTGTTCGCGCTTTCACTGGATCTGATCATGGGTTACGCCCGCATCATCTCTCTCGGCCACGCCGCGTTTTTCGGCATCGGCGCGTACACGGCGGGACTTCTGGCGAGGCACGGATGGGGAGAGCCGCTAAGCGGTCTCGCCGCAGCAGCCGCCGCGGCGGCCGCGGTCGGCCTGTTGACCAGCTTCCTGGTCGTGCGGGGCCAGGACCTGACGCGTTTGATGGTGACGCTGGGCATCGGGCTGATGCTGTACGAGGCAGCCAACCAGGCGTCGTCGATCACCGGCGGCGTCGACGGCTTGTCCGGCGTCGAGATGAACAAGCTCTTCGGTGTGTTCGGCTTCGGCTTGAACGGCAAGACCGGCGTATTGGTATTGCCTGGCCGTTCTTTTCCTCGTGTTTTGTTTCGCCCGTACGCTGGTGCGATCTCCGTTCGGGCTGAGCCTGCGAGGCATTCGCGAAGGCGAGCGGCGGATGCCCGCGATCGGGGTGTCGGTGCAGCGCAAGCTGATCGCGATCTACACGATCGGCGCTGGGATAGCGGGGATCGCCGGGGCCCTGCTGGCGCAAACAACGCAGTTCGTCGGCATCGATTCGCTGGGATTTCCCGCGTTCGGCGGAATTGGTGATCATGCTGGTGCTCGGCGGGACCGGATACCTGTACGGCGCGTTGCTTGGCGCCGCGACGTTCATGCTGCTGCAGAATTACCTTTCCAATCTGAGCGCGGTGTACTGGCAATTCTGGCTGGGGCTGCTGCTGGTGCTCCTGGTCCTGTTCGCCCGCGGCGGACTGATCGGCGGGGCGCTGTGGCTTGCGCCGCCGATCTGCAGCGAGGCAGCGCGATGAGCGTCGGCGTTGCGAACCGAGGGACTGAGTCGCTCTTTCGGCGCATTCAAGGCGAACTCGGACATCAGCCTTGCGTTCGAATCGCGGCGCGCGGCACGCAATAATCGGACCGAACGGCGCCGGCAAGACGACGTTCATCAATCTGCTGACCGGCGTGCTTGCGCCGAGCGCGGGCGAGGTCTACCTGGCCGAGGAGAAGGTCACCGGACTGGCGCAACACACCCGCGTCAAGCGCGGCATGACGCGCACGTTCCAGATCAACACCTTGTTTCCGGGACTGACCGTGCTGGAGTCGGTCGTGCTGGCTTGCTGTGAGCGCGATGGCGAGGGCAACGTATGGTGGCATTCGGCGTCGCGCGCGCAGCCGCAGATCGACGAGGCGCGCAGCATACTCGCGCAACTTCGGCTCGATCGGGACGCCGCGATGGAATCGCGCACGCTTCCCTACGGCAAGCAACGCCTGCTGGAGATCGCTCTGGCCCTCGCGACCCGACCCAGGGTGTTGCTGCTCGATGAGCCGGCGGCGGGAATACCCGCTGCGGAGAGTGCCGAGCTGTTCGGTGTCATTGCGGCTTTGCCGCGGGAGGTCTCGATCATCTTCATCGAGCACGACATGAACCTCGTGTTCAAGTTCGCAGAAAAGATCACGGTGCTGGTCGGCGGATCGGTTCTGGTCGAAGGGCCGCCGGAAGAGATCGCTCGCGACCGGCGCGTGCGCGAGGTCTATCTGGGCGAGGCGCGTGCATGGCTAAGCTGCTGAGTGCATCGAAGGGGTGACCGCGGGCTACGGGGATTCGATCATTCTCGAGGAGTTTCCCTCGATCTGGACGAAGCGGGCAGCCTTGCGCTGCTTGGCCGGAACGGCGTCGGCAAGACCACGTTGTTGCTGACGCTGATGGGCATGACGCGAATCAAGACGCGGAACGATCGCCTGGCGCGGCGCGGACGTTACGGCGCTGCCGACGTTCCGGCGCGCGCATGCGGGCCTCGGCTGGGTGCCGCAGGAGCGATTCATGTTTCCGTCGCTGACAGTCGACGAGCACTTGAGCGTCGTCGCTCGGCCCGGGCCATGGACGATCGATCGCATCTACCGGATGTTTCCGCAACTGGAGCAACGCAAGCGCAACCTCGGCAATCAATTGTCGGGCGGCGAGCAACAAATGGTGGCGATCGCGCGAGCCTTGATGACCAACCCGAAGCTGCTGCTGCTCGACGAGCCCATGGAAGGGCTCGCGCCGATCATCGTCCAGGAGCTGATGCGGCTGATCGGCGAGCTGGTGCGGGAGCGGGAATTCGCAGTGGTCATCGTCGAGCAGCACGCGCGCCTCGCTCTGCAGCTGACGCAGCAAGCGCTCGTTCTCGACCGCGGCAGGATCGTGCACCGCTCGAGCAGCGACCAGCTGCTCAAGGACCCGGAAGCCCTCGACCGGCTGGTGGCGGTCGCCTGAGCGGGCGCATTAGCGGCGGCAATCGATGCGCGCGGGCTTGCGCATTGCTCCCGTCGACGCGCTCGTCTATATTCGCGCGGTGGCGCGAGCGGCATTGATTGCCGGCCATCGAATCCCATGCAATTTCTGCTGAAGGCGCTTACACGCGTGCCACTGCCGCTGCTCTATACGTGGAGCGCGGTCGTATACTTCGTCGCATTTCGCGTTGCTGCGCTGGCGGCGCGATCGTGCCGAGCTGGATATCGCCAACGCCTTTCCCGGCAAGAGCGCGGACGAGCGCGCCGTCATTCTTCGCCGCTCGTATCGCAATCTTGCGGACACGCTGTTCGAAGCGTTCTGGGGTTATGGGGCCAGCGCCGACGCATTGCGGCGCCGCGTGGCGATCGAAAATCCCGAACTGGTCACCGCTGTGGGGATCGCCAAGCAATCGGTGATTCTGCTGACGGCCCACTTCGGCAACTGGGAATGGCTGTCGCTCGCGACCGGCGCGCATTTCGATATCGCGATCGACGTTGTCTACCAGCCTCAGCGCGTGGAAGCGGTCGACAGGTTTCTGCGCGAGGCCCGCGCGCGTTTCGGCAGCCGCTTCGTCCCGCGAAAGGAGTTTATTTTCGATCTGCTGAGCCGAGCCGGCCAGCCGCGGGTCTACGCGCTGATCGCCGATCAGACGCCGAAGGGAAAGGATCCGCGGCAATGGACGCCGTTTCCTCGAGCAGGACACAGCTTTTTTCCTCGGTGCAGGCAAGATCGCGCGATTTCTCGACGCGAAGGTTCTCTACGTGACGATGCGACGGTTGCGGCGGGGTTACTACTCGGTCCGCCTGACGCCGCTCGCCGAGCCGCCGTACGACGAGGGCGCGGACAGCATGGTCGTCGAACGGTACGCGCGCATGCTCGAGCACGACATCCGCGAAAATCCAGCCGATTGGCTTTGGCTGCAGAAGAAATGGAAGTACGCCAAACCCGCGACGGTCGACGCGGCCGGTGCCTGAGCGCGGGGCTCGCGAACGCGAGAGGCAATAGGCTTCAGGCGCCGCGCCAGATCGCGATCGTGGCGATCAGGTCCGCCGGCACCGCGGCGCTTACCAGGCGCCAGCGACCGGCGACGTAGGGTGGCGGCCCGGCGAGCAAATGTGGATGGTCGGTCGAGGCCCACGTCGATGTCCCGAAACGGTGCCGAAAGCGCATCGCCAGTGGCCTTGCTCATCGCTTCCTTGCATGTCCACAGTCGCAGGAAGTGACGGCGGCGGGCGTCTGTCGTCGAGCGGAGCCATCGCCGCGCGCTCGCGCGCGGTCATGAATTTGCGCGCCAGCCCGTCGGCATTGACCGCGCGATCCTCGCGCTCGACGTCGACTCCGATGCGTGCGCCGGTGCGGCAATCCGGCAGCGATGCCGATCAGCGCCACGTTGTCGGTGTGCGACACATTGAAATCGAGCGCATGTTCCGCTGCGACTTCGGGACGGCCGCGCGTGCCTCGCCGCAGCGGAACCGCCGCGGGATCGACGCCGAGCGCCGCGCCGAGCAGCCTGCGCAATGCTGCCGCGGCCGGCGACCCATCGCGATCGCAGCGCCGGCGTGCCGAAACGATCTGCTCGCTCGATTTCCGCCGGTGACAGCGTTCGCTCAAGCGCGCGCGACTCGTCGCTGCTGCAGTCCAAGCGGATAAAGCCATAGCGCGATCGCCGGATCCGGCGCGGGCAGCGCGATAGCCTTTGTCGAGGTCATTTGCGAAGTGTCTGAATTCATGCAGCTAAGCGCGCCGCCGCATCGATTGTCATAGGCAAAAGTACTCGAGCGGCTCGCTCGAATGCTTGCAATGTCGAGCCGGATCATTATAATTGGCGCCTCTCTGCTCGACCGAATCCGGCGTTGTTGCTCGACCCGGGGCGAGCACGCTCTTTAACAACGTGAACAACCGATAAGTGTGGGTACTTGGGGTGATGGTGGCCTTGGGTGGTCTGGCTGCGGGTGGATGCTGGGGGTAGACTCTGGCGGGCGCTGGTGGCTGGAGGACTTCGAGGGCTCATAAGCATCACGAGAAGTACTCATACTGAAGGAAGCGGGTCTAATGGCTATCACGGTCATTGGGCTCGTGACGAAGCTGGAAGCGTGAAGCTGGCTGGCTGGTGAGACTGGGTTGGGAGGTGGAAGCGGAAGGTTTGGTCGACGTCAGTAATGAGTGAAGTCTTGTACAGGTATTGAACTGAAGAGTTTGATCCTGGCTCAGATTGAACGCTGGCGGCATGCTTTACACATGCAAGTCGAGCGGCAGCGCGGGGGCAACCCTGGCGGCGAGCGGCGAACGGGTGAGTAACACATCGGAACGTGTCCCGTAGTGGGGGATAACCCGGCGAAAGCCGGGCTAATACCGCATATGCTCTACGGAGGAAAGTGGGGGACCTGCAAGGGCCTCACGCTATGGGAGCGGCCGATGTCCGATTAGCTAGTTGGTGGGGTAAAGGCCTACCAAGGCGACGATCGGTAGCTGGTCTGAGAGGATGATCAGCCACACTGGGACTGAGACACGGCCCAGACTCCTACGGGAGGCAGCAGTGGGGAATTTTGGACAATGGGGGCAACCCTGATCCAGCCATGCCGCGTGCGGGAAGAAGGCCTTCGGGTTGTAAACCGCTTTTAGTCGGGAAGAAAGGGTTCTCCTTGAATACGGAGGATTCTATGACGGTACCGGCGGAATAAGCACCGGCTAACTACGTGCCAGCAGCCGCGGTAATACGTAGGGTGCGAGCGTTAATCGGAATTACTGGGCGTAAAGCGTGCGTAGGCGGTTCCTCAAGTCCGTTGTGAAAGCCCCGGGCTCAACCTGGGAATGGCAGTGGAAACTAGGGGACTGGAATCTGGCAGAGGGGGGTGGAATGCCGCGTGTAGCAGTGAAATGCGTAGAGATGCGGCGGAACACCGATGGCGAAGGCAGCCCCCTGGGCTGAGATTGACGCTCAGGCACGAAAGCGTGGGGAGCAAACAGGATTAGATACCCTGGTAGTCCACGCCCTAAACGATGGCAACTAGGTGTTGGGGAAGCGATTTCCTGGTACCGCAGCTAACGCGTGAAGTTGCCCGCCTGGGGAGTACGGTCGCAAGATTAAAACTCAAAGGAATTGACGGGGACCCGCACAAGCGGTGGATGATGTGGATTAATTCGATGCAACGCGAATAACCTTACCTACCCTTGACATGTACGGAACCCTGCAGAGATGTGGGGGTGCTTGAAAGAGAGCCGTAACACAGGTGCTGCATGGCTGTCGTCAGCTCGTGTCGTGAGATGTTGGGTTAAGTCCCGCAACGAGCGCAACCCTTGTCCCTAGTTGCTACGCAAGGGCACTCTAGGGAGACTGCCGGTGACAAACCGGAGGAAGGTGGGGATGACGTCAAGTCCTCATGGCCCTTATGGGTAGGGCTTCACACGTCATACAATGGCCGGTACAGAGGGTTGCCAAAGCGCGAGCTGGAGCCAATCCCCATAAAAGCCGGTCGTAGTCCGGATTGCAGTCTGCAACTCGACTGCATGAAGTCGGAATCGCTAGTAATCGCGGATCAGCATGTCGCGGTGAATACGTTCCCGGGTCTTGTACACACCGCCCGTCACACCATGGGAGCGGGATGTACCAGAAGTAGGTAGGCTAACCGCAAGGGGGCCGCTTACCACGGTGCGTTTCGTGACTGGGGTGAAGTCGTAACAAGGTAGCCGTATCGGAAGGTGCGGCTGGATCACCTCCTTTCTCGGAGTCAGGTAACACGGGTTCGAGCGAAGGGCTGCCGCAAGGATCCGAAGTTTGAGTCGTGCTGCTTACCCAACGCCAGAATCTCAAGTGCTCACGCTTATCGGTTGTTCGTTGGTGTCGACAGGAATCGGGCCTGTAGCTCAGTTGGTTAGAGCACCGTCTTGATAAGGCGGGGGTCGATGGTTCGAATCCATCCAGACCCACCAGCTTCAAGGTCGCGAAGCCACGAGTGCATGAAGCATGGCTTGAAGCGAGGGGGCTGTAGCTCAGCTGGGAGAGCACCTGCTTTGCAAGCAGGGGGTCGTCGGTTCGATCCCGATCAGCTCCACCAGTTAGCGAGGCAGCGAACGGTAGAAGGCAGAAGCAAGCGAGCAGGCGTTTGCTTCTGGCTTTTTCGGGCCTGAGCAGCGATTTCGGAGTCGTTCTTTAACAAAATGGAAGAAGTAAAGCGTCTTGCTCGGGAGAGCGGGGAGTACGGCGCGAGCGTGGACCTGAACAACGGGCGAGACTGGGTTAGATTGTATCGAGCCTGCTTGGTCTTAGTCGGAGCAAGCGGGAGACGCGCGAACACCTGTAATGCGAGGCGGGATAGTGCGTAGCGTTATGGGGTCAAGCGACTAAGTGCATGTGGTGGATGCCTTGGCGATCACAGGCGATGAAGGACGTGGCAACCTGCGAAAAGCTCCGGGGAGCTGGTAAACGAGCATTGATCCGGAGATGTCCGAATGGGGAAACCCGGCCCGCAAGGGTCACTCCTGGCTGAATACATAGGGTCGGGTAGAGCGAACGCGGAGAACTGAAACATCTCAGTAACCGCAGGAACAGAAATCAACCGAGATTCCGAAAGTAGTGGCGAGCGAAATCGGAGCAGCCGGTACCTTTTAGCTTTCGACTTAGCGGAGCGCTCTGGAAAGGGCGGCCAAAGAGGGTGACAGCCCCGTACGCGAAAGGTTGGGAGTGGAACTGAGGGTACGAGAAGTAGGGCGGGACACGTGAAATCCTGTCTGAAGATGGGGGGACCATCCTCCAAGGCTAAATACTCGTGATCGACCGATAGTGAACCAGTACCGTGAGGGAAAGGCGAAAAGAACCCCGGAAGGGGAGTGAAATAGATCCTGAAACCGCATGCATACAAACAGTGGGAGCCGCGGCTAACTGGGTGACTGCGTACCTTTTGTATAATGGGTCAGCGACTTACGTTGTGTGGCGAGCTTAACCGAATAGGGGAGGCGTAGCGAAAGCGAGTCCGAACAGGGCGAAACATAGTCGCATGGCGTAGACCCGAAACCGGATGATCTAGCCATGGCCAGGCTGAAGCGGGGGTAACACCTCGTGGAGGGCCGCACCCACGTCTGTTGAAAAAGACGGGGATGAGCTGTGGCTAGGGGTGAAAGGCTAAACAAATCCGGAAATAGCTGGTTCTCTCCGAAAACTATTTAGGTAGTGCCTCACGTATGACTTGCGGGGGTAGAGCACTGTTATGGCTAGGGGGGCATGGCGCCTTACCAAACCATGGCAAACTCCGAATACCGCAAAGTGTTAGCGTGGGAGACAGACTCCGGGTGCTAACGTCCGGGGTCAAAAGGGAAACAACCCAGACCCTCAGCTAAGGTCCCCAAGCCACAGTTAAGTGGGAAACGAGGTGGGAAGGCTCAGACAGCCAGGATGTTGGCTTAGAAGCAGCCATCATTTAAAGAAAGCGTAATAGCTCACTGGTCGAGTCGTCCTGCGCGGAAGATGTAACGGGGCTCAAACTGTGTACCGAAGCTAGGGATTCACGCGTCTGATTCAAACTGCTTGCCGACAGCGACAAGCGTGGGCGAGGCTAACTTGCGCGCACTTGCTGTTGCGCAAGGTTAAGCGCCGATCAGGCGCGGCCGAGACCAAAGCGCTCCTCACTGATCGAGTCGGTGAAGGTGGCGTAGTGGTGCGAGCAGGAAGTTTGAATCAGGCGCGTGGATGGTAGGAGAGCGTTCCGTAAGCCGGTGAAGGTGACTCGTGAGGGTTGCTGGAGGTATCGGAAGTGCGAATGCTGACATGAGTAGCGATAAACAGAGTGAAAAGCTCTGTCGCCGAAAGCCCAAGGTTTCCTGCGCCACGTTCATCGGCGCAGGGTGAGTCGGCCCCTAAGGTGAGGACGAGAGTCGTAGCCGATGGGAAGCGGGTTAATATTCCCGCACCGATCTGTAATGCGATGGGGGGACGGAGAAGGTTAAGCGAGCCGGGTGTTGGATGTCCCGGTTTAAGCGTGTAGGCGTGGTCCTTAGGCAAATCCGGGGATCTTAGCTGAGGCGTGATGACGAAGGCGGGCTTGCCCGCCGGAAGTTGCTGATACCCTGCTTCCAGGAAAAGCCTCTAAGCTTCAGTTACAGGTTGACCGTACCGCAAACCGACACAGGTGGGCAGGATGAATATTCTAAGGCGCTTGAGAGAACTCGGGTGAAGGAACTCGGCAAATTAGCACCGTAACTTCGGGATAAGGTGCGCCTCTGGTAGGTGAAGGCTTTACGGCTGGAGCCGAGAGGGGCCGCAGAGAAATGGTGGCTGCGACTGTTTAACAAAAACACAGCACTCTGCAAAGACGAAAGTCGACGTATAGGGTGTGACGCCTGCCCGGTGCCGGAAGGTTAAATGATGGGGTGCGAGCTCTTGATTGAAGCCCCGGTAAACGGCGGCCGTAACTATAACGGTCCTAAGGTAGCGAAATTCCTTGTCGGGTAAGTTCCGACCTGCACGAATGGCGTAACGATGGCCACGCTGTCTCCACCCGAGACTCAGCGAAGTTGAAGTGTTTGTGAAGATGCAATCTCCCCGCGGCAAGACGGAAAGACCCCGTGCACCTTTACTGTAGCTTTGCATTGGACTGTGATGGGACCTGTGTAGGATAGCTGGGAGGCGATGAAGTGGTGGCGCTAGCTGGCATGGAGCCAACGTTGAAATACCAGCCTGGTGTCATTGCGGTTCTAACCCAGGACCGTTTAACCGGTTCGGGGACCGTGCATGGTAGGCAGTTTGACTGGGGCGGTCTCCTCCCAAAGAGTAACGGAGGAGCTCGAAGGTCTCCTAGGTACGGTCGGACATCGTACTGATAGTGCAATGGCACAAGGGGGCTTGACTGCGAGACTGACAAGTCGAGCAGGTGCGAAAGCAGGACATAGTGATCCGGTGGTTCTGAATGGAAGGGCCATCGCTCAACGGATAAAAGGTACGCCGGGGATAACAGGCTGATACCGCCCAAGAGTTCATATCGACGGCGGTGTTTGGCACCTCGATGTCGGCTCATCACATCCTGGGGCTGTAGCCGGTCCCAAGGGTATGGCTGTTCGCCATTTAAAGTGGTACGTGAGCTGGGTTCAAAACGTCGTGAGACAGTTTGGTCCCTATCTGCCGTGGGCGCTGGAGATTTGACGGGGGCTGCTCCTAGTACGAGAGGACCGGAGTGGACGTACCGCTGGTGTACCGGTTGTGACGCCAGTCGCATTGCCGGGTAGCTATGTACGGAAGCGATAACCGCTGAAAGCATCTAAGCGGGAAACGTGCCTGAAGATGAGATCTCCCGGGGACTTGATCCCCCTGAAGGGTCGTGGCAGACCACCACGTTGATAGGTCGGGTGTGGAAGGGCGGTAACGCCTTGAGCTAACCGATACTAATTGCCCGTGCGGCTTGATCCCATAACGGTGCGCGCTGAAGCGCCAGCGTTACGGTGGACGCGCACATGACCATCTAATCCAAGCTTTGCTTCTTCCTCTTCGCGTTGGCCTGAGCCGCAGGCAGACTGCTCCAGCCGACACCCGTCAATGCCTGACGAACTTAGCCCGCTGGCCCCACCCCTTCCCATCCCGAACAGGACCGTGAAACGGCGGCGCGCCGATGATAGTGCGGATTGCCCGTGCGAAAGTAGGTCATCGTCAGGCACCCTTAAACCAAAACGCCCCAGCATAAGCGGGGCGTTTTGCTTGTGCGAGGTAATGCTTTTCGCGAATTTAGTGCCCCAAGCTTCGATTTCGGTGATGCGGGAGAAGGAGGCGAGGGCGGCGGTGATGCGGATGCGGATCTGGCTGGTGGTGAAGGGGGCGAAGGTGACGGTGCGCTTGACCAGGTTGTTGCCGCTGACGGTGGCCAGCGTGATCCACTTGGTGCCTTGCCTGCCCTGAACGGTGAAGGCGGTGATGCCGTAGAGGCTGAAGGTCATGCTGTCGGTGGGCTCGACCGGGGCGGTGTAGTTGTCCTGCAGCGTATAGACGACGACGCGATCGATGGTCTTGCTGCCGTTGAAGCTGATCGACACGTGTCGGGGAAGGCGTTGGCGGTGGCGTCGTTCCAGCCGCCGCCGTTGCCCCAGTTCACACCGGCGCGCTCGTTGTTATTGACGGCCGACACCGGGAAAGGCGGCGCTGTAGGTGCTCGAGGCGGATGCGACGCCGCCGTTGCTGGCCAGCGCGACATTGCTCGCGCCGGCGGCATTGACCCCTTGCGATAACGGACTGCTGCTCGAGGCGGCGTTGCCGGCGTCCCCGGCATAGGCGGCGACGATGCTGTGCGTGCCCTGGCTCAAGGCGCTGGTGGTGCACGCTGCGGTGCGGGCATTGCCGCTGCCGGTAAGGGCGACGGCGCTGCAACCGGCGATGCCATTGCCGTCGCTGCTGAAGGCGACGCTGCCGGTAGGATTGGTCCCGGTGACGGTGGCGGTGAAGGTGACCAGCGTGCCGACGGTCGACGGATTCAACGAACTGGCCAACGTGGTGGTCGACGGCGGCGGACCGGCCGCGGCAGTGCCCCAGGCTTCGACTTCGACCAGGCGCGAGTACTGCATCAGCGCGCTGGTCACGTTGACCCGGATGCGCGTGGTGGTGAAGGGCGGGAAGGTGACCGCGCGCTTGACCAGGTTGTTGCCGCTGACGGTGGCCAAGGTCACCCAGGCGGCGCCGTTCCAGCCCTGCACGTTGAAGTCGGTCACCCCGTACTGAGCGAAGGTCAGCGCATCGGTCGGCTCGATCGGATTCGGATAGTTGTCCTGCAAGGTGTAGACGATGACCCGATCGATGGTCTTGCTGCCGTTGAAATCGATCTCGACCCAATCGGGGAAGGCATTGGCGGTGGCGTCGTTCCAGCCGCCGCCGCTGCCCCAGCCGGCACCCTTGCGCTCGTTGTTGTTGATGGCCGCCACCGGAAACTGGCTGCTGAATACGCTCGAGGCCGAGGCTACGCCGCCGGCCGTTGCGGCAGCGACATTGACTCCCGCCGGAGGCGGTGTCGATGACCTGCAGCAAGGTGTTGCTGGTCGAGCCGGCATTGCCGGCATCGCCACCGTAGCTCGCCACGATGGCGTGGCTGCCGACGCTCAAGCTGCTGAGTGGCAGATCGCACTGCCGGCCGAAAGCGCTACCGCGCTACAGCCGGCCAGCGCACTGCCGCCCTCGCTGAAATTGACGTTGCCGGTCGGCCCCGCGCCGGTCACCGTCGCAGTCAAGGCCACGCTGGTCCCCGCATTGGCCGGATTGCTCCCACTCGACAGCACCGTCGTCGTCGGCGATTGCGACTGTCCCGAGCACGATGGAAATTTGAACGACCCGATGCGCGTCTGCCAGTTGCCGCTAGTGCCGTTGGTCTGGCTGCTGTAGTACTCGTTGATGTACCAGAACGTGCAATCGTCGGCGGGATCGACGCTCATCGCACTGTAGTCGCCCCATCGATCGCACGGCCCGCCGCCGCAATTGTTGATCTGCGAGCCGGCGCCGGCGGTCATTATCACTTCGGTCTGCGGCAGCGTATTCAACGGATCGGTCGCGAGCCTGCCGGAATAGGCGATACTCGGAAAATTCGGCGCAGTTGCCGTTCGACCTCGTGTATCCGAGCGCCATGTTGCCCTTCCCGTCGACGGCAAGGCTGCCCATGAAGCGATAGAGCGATGTATCGGGCGCGTAAATCTGCTGCTGCACCGGCGTGGTCGCGATCACTCCGCCGGTGACGTCGAGCTGCGCCCATTGCATCGCGGTCGGACCCGAGCTGGTTCCGACCGGATGCGTGACCCACAGCGATTCGGTTCCGCCGATTTTGCGGTATTGAACCTTCTGCATGATCCGGTCGTCGATCATGTCCAGCTTGCGCGACGTGTTCGGTTGCGGAACGATTGCGCCCTGCTGGAACGTGTACTGAGCCTGGCTGACGATCGTCGGCGCGCTCAGCGTGCCGCCCGCGCCGCAGTTCGGGCCGGGACTGAACTTGCGAACCTCGAATTCCTCGACGACTCCCGATTCGGAGACGAAATAGTTCGGCGTCCCCGGCTGCACGGCATTCGTGCCCTTGCCCTGGTTGTTGCTCGGGATCAGTGTGAAAGCGTTGGTCGACGGCGGCAGATAGCCGATCGAGAAGGTCAGCGGCGCACCACTGTAGAGATCGGCCCGGCTGAACGACGCGAACATGACGCCATCGTAGGCGCTGCTCGGCGTGAACGCGTTCGCCGCCATGTACAGGCAGTCGTGCCAGAGTCCGAACTTGCCGTAATCGTTGATGTCGCCGACTGGCGGCAAGCCGGCTCCGCCCGGATCCATGCGCACCGCATACAGCCACCAGCCGCCGGCGACCGGATCACTGGTCTTCGAGGCGGCGATGCACTGATAGAACGGGCCGTTGACCGCTGCGAAAGCGAAATGGGTCAGAACGAAGCGATCGGCCAGCCAATCGTAGACGACGATCGGATCGCCTTGCGGAGCGGATAGTGCACGGCGATGCCGGTGCGCCGCTCCACAACTGATCTTCGGTGAACGCCGCGAGGCGCGTTCCGCTCTTGTTGTAGATCGCGTACGAGGTATTGACCGCCTCGATATAGTGGTTCGGCCCGACGTCGCCGTTGGGGTCCGGCGGCCAGCCGCCGCCGCATTGACCTCCGGTGCAGCTGTCGTTGAAGCTGATGCCGGCGAAAGTCAGGATCGGACTGGGCATCGGCGCCAGTGGCCCGCCTTGCTGCTGCGGCCCGAGCGGCGCGAAGCGCGCCCGAAGGCAGCTTCGATGATGCCGGTCCGCGAAGCAACGGACGATAGATTCGCGTCGCCTGGGCCGGTGACTGTGCCAACGGCAGTCTGCGCAAATCGCCATCGAATTCTGCCGCAGGAACGGCGGGCTGGCCGTACGTGATCGCAGCGCCCTGCGGCGTTCCCGCGCCTCCGGCGAGGGCGGGAAAAGGCAGCCCGAAGCCAACAGGAACGCGCAAAAGCAAGCGCAGCGACGCTGGACGAGAGCGTAAAAGGCGGAAACGATCATTGTTCCGAGTCAGATCCTCGGCGAACCGCGGGCACCGGCGGTCACGCGCGACACGAGGGGCTGCCGAGCGCGATAGTAACAAAGGCGCGCGCGAACGCGCTGGCTCACTTTCGCGGCTCGCGGCGCCCGAAAGTCGGGCGCCGGCAGCAGCGCCGAGCAGTGTCGCGCTCGTCAATGCCCCCAGGCTTCGACTTCGGTGATGCGGGAGTAGCTGGCGAGCGAGGCGGTGACGTTGATGCGGATGCGGTCGGTGGTGTAGGCGGAGAAATTCACCGTGCGCTTGACCAGGTTGTTGCCGCTGACGCTGCCCAGCGTCACCCAGGCCGAGCCGTTCCAGCCCTGCACGGTGAACGCGGTGATGCCGTACACGCTGAAGGTCATCGTGTCGGTCGGCTCGACCGGGTTGGCGTAGTTGTCCTGGACCGTATAGACGACGACGTGATCGATGGTCTTGCTGCCGTTGAAGTTGATCTGCACCCAGTCGGGCTAGGCGTTCGGGGTGCTGTCGTTCCAGCCGCCGCTGACGCCCCAGTTCGCGCCGGTGCGTATCGTTGTTGATGATGCGGAACCGGGAAGATGGAGCTGTAAGTGCTCGATGCGGTGGCCACACCGCCATTGCTGGCCAGGGCGACGTTGATCGATCCGCCGCCGGCATTGACGACCTGCGACAGCGCGGCGCTGGTCGAGGCGCATTGCCGGCGTCGCCGGCGTAGGCGGCGGTAATGCTGTGCGTGGCGGCGGTCAGCGCGCTGGTGCTGCACGCGGCGGTCCTGCTGTTGCCGGTGCCTGCCAGCGCGACGGCGCTGCAGCCGGTGATCGATACTGGCGCCGTCCTTGAAATTGACGCTGCCGGTCGGGGCTGCTGCCGGTCGACCGTGGCGGTGAACGTGACGCTGGTCGCCGGCGTCGACGGATTCAGCGAACTCGCGAGCGTCGTCGTCGACTGCGGGCCCGAGCGCGGCGGTGCCCCAGGCTTCGACTTCGGTGATGCGGGAGTAGCTGGCAAGCGAGGCGGTGACGTTGATGCGGATACGGTCGGTCGTGTAGGCGGCGAAATTCACCGTGCGCTTGACCAGGTTGTTGC
The DNA here is from genome assembly GCA_963847585.1 of uncultured beta proteobacterium. Classification (GTDB taxonomy): domain Bacteria; phylum Pseudomonadota; class Gammaproteobacteria; order Burkholderiales; family Casimicrobiaceae; genus PALSA-1003. The sequence goes on from CAWKAQ010000016.1 coordinate 111,362, forward strand.
CGCTGACGCTGCCCAGCGTCACCCAGGCCGAGCCGTTCCAGCCCTGCACGGTAAACGCGGTGATGCCGTACAGCGTGAACGTCATCGTGTCGGTCGGCTCGACCGGGTTGGCGTAGTTGTCCTGGACCGTATAGACGACGACGTGATCGATCGTCTTGCTGCCGTTGAAGTTGATCTGCACCCAGTCGGGCCAGGCGTTCTGGTGCGTCGTTCCAGCCGCCGCTGACGCCCCAGTTGGCGCCGGTGCGCATGTTGTTGATGATCGCGGACACCGGGAAGCTGGTGCTGTAGGTGCTCGAAGCGGTGGCGACACCGCCGTTGCTGGCCAGCGCGACATTGATGCTGGCGCCGGCGTTGACGACCTGCGACAGCGCGGCACTGGCCGAGGCCGCGTTGCCGGCGTCGCCGGCGTAGGCGGCGGTAATGCTGTGCGTGGCGGCGGTCAGCGCGCTGGTGCTGCACGTGGCGGTCCGCTGTTGCCGCTGCCGGCCAGCGCGACGGCGCTGCAACCGCTGATCGATTCGCGCCATCCTTGAAATTGACGCTGCCGGTCGGCGTCGGTGCCGATAATGGTGGCGGTGAACGTTACGCTGGCTCCGGCCGTCGACGGATTCTTCGAGCTGGCAAGCGTCGTGCGTCGTCGCTGGCCGCCGAGTTGACGACCTGCGACACGCGCGGCGCTGGTCGAGGCGGCGTTGCCGGCGTCGCCCGCGTAGGCGGCGGTGATGCTGTGCGTTGCCGCGGTCAGCGCGCTGGTCGTGCACTGCGGCGGTCTTGCTGTTGCCGATGCCGGCCAGCGCGACGGCGCTGCAACCCGCGAGCGAACTGGCGCCATCCTTGAAATTGACGCTGCCGGTCGGGTTGCTGCCGGCGACGGTGGCGGTAAAGGTGACGCTGGCGCCGACCGCCGACGGATTGTTCGAGCTGGCCAGCGACGTCGTCGTCGGCGCGCCCGCTCCCATCGCGACGGTGACATTGAGCGCGGTCGGAGACGCCGTGCCGACGGTAACCGTGACGCCGTACGTGCTATCGGTGTAGCTCTGTCCCGCGAGCAAGGCGGCATCGGTGAACTGCTCGTCCCCGGCGTCATGTCGAGCAATTGGGTGTCGTCGAACCGGAAATCGACGTGAATGGACTCGACAAACGGATCTGAGCGCCGTTGCTGGGGAAGGCAAATCCACCGAGGGGGGCCATCGAAGCCGATCGCTGGCGGTATTCGACCCGTAGGTACCATTCGCGGCGGCCGGGATCTTCATCGCATAGCTTGCAGCGCCGCGGGACTCGATCGGCGAAAGCGTGTACGTCGCCGTTCCGCTCGTGTGCGTCTTGACAGACGTCGCCGGAATCCACTGCAGAAGCGATTCTGGATGGCGTTGAAATGCATGGTGCTGATGTTGCCCATTACGTCGAACGAGTCGCCATACTCGGAGAAGACGCTGGCCATACGGAGAATCCGGTGCAGGTAAGCCTTCCGGCGTGCAGCAGACCGAAATTGTGGCCGAGCTCGTGCCCGTAGACGCCAAGCTGGTTGTAGCCGTTGCTATAGGCTTCGCCGTAACCGACATAGGCGAGCCCGGCCCACCCGCAAGCCGATTCAT
>CAWKAQ010000017.1:0-25069 GCA_963847585.1 uncultured beta proteobacterium
TTAAAACAAAACGCCCCGGTCATCGGGGCGTTTTGTTTTGCACACGTGACTCTGCTTTAGCGCGACCTAATTTCCCCAGGCTTCGATCTGGGTGATTACGGGAGAAGGAGGCGAGCGCGGCGGTGATGCGGATGCGGGTCAAGGTGGTGTAAGCGGCGAAGGTGACGGTGCGCTTGACCAGGTTGTTGTTGGTGACGGTCCCCAGCGTAACCCAGCTCGAGCCGTTCCAGCCCTGGACCGTGAAGTCCTGAATACCGTACGTGGTAAAGGTCGTGTTTATCGGCAGGCTGCCGATCGGCACCGTAATTGTCCTGCAGGGTATACACGACGACGCGGTCGATGGTCTTGCTGCCGGCGAAGTTGATCTGCACCCAATCCGGATAGTCCTCGTAAGTCGCATCGTTCCAACCGCCGCCGTTGCCCCAGTTCGCTCCGGCGCGCTCGTTGTTGTTGACTGCGGACACCGGAAAACCGATACGCTGACGGTACTCGACGCCGAGGCCACCCCCCCCCGCTCGCCAACGCCACGTTGGTCGCTCCGGTCGGCATGATCGCCTTGCGCAAGCGACTCGTTGAGGCAGCGTTGGCGCCGTCGCCCCCATAACTGGGCAACGATGTTGTGGGTGCCGACTGGCGTCAAGTGCCGGTGCTGCAGGTGGCGGTCCGGGTGTTGCCGCTGCCGGTCAACGCCACCGGCGCTGCAGCCGCTGATGCGGCACCACCATCGGTAAAGTTGACGCTGCCGCTCGGCTCGTTGCCGCTCACCGTCGCGGTGAAGGTCACCGGCACCGACGGTCGCCGGATTGGCCGAACTCGTCAGCGTGGTCGTGCTCGGCGCCAAGCTGCGCGGCACGCTCCAGGCCTCGATCTCGGTGATGCGGGAAGATGAGGCCAGCGCATTGGTTACGTTGACCCGGATGCGGTCGGTGGTGAACGCGGCGAAACCGACGCTGCGCTTGACCAGGTTGTTGCCGCTGACGCTGCCCAGGGTGGACCCAAGCCGAACCGTCCCAGCCCTGCACGGTGAAGTCGGTGACGCCCCATTGCGTGAAGGTCAGCGTGTCGGTGGGCTCGACCGGGTTCGCAGCGTTGTCCTGCACCGTGTAGACGACGATCCGGTCGATGGTCTGGGTGCCGTTGAAGTTGATCTGTACCCAGTCGGGGAAGATGCTTTTGGTGCCGTCGTCCCAATAGCCGCCGTTGCCCCAGGTGTATTCACCCGCCCGCTCGTTGTCGTTGACCCCCGCCAATACCGGGACCGGCTGCTGAAGCTGCTCGAGGCGCTGGCCACTCCCCCTTCATTGTCGCCAACGCAACGTTCGTCGAACTACCCCTGACCATTGATCACCTGCGACAACGCCGTACTGCTCGAGCCGGCATTGTTGACTCGCCGCCATAGCTGGGCGACGATGTGTGCGTCCCCACGGTCAGGCTGCTGGTGCTGAGGCCGGTCGGCGTTGCCGCCGCGTCAGCGCGACCGCGGTGCACCCGGGAATCGAAGCTGCCATCGTCGAGAAGTCGACCGTGCCGGTCGGCCCCGCGCCGGTCACCGTCGCGGTCAAGGCACGCTGGTCCCCGCATTGGCCGGATTGCTCGCGCTCGTCAGCGTCGTCGTCGTCGGCGTGCGACAGGCCCGGCACGACGGAAACCTGAACGACCCGATGCGCGTCTGCCAGTTGCCGCTGTTGCCGTTCGCCTGGCTGCTGTAGTACTCGTTGGTGTACCAGAACGTGCAATCGTCGGCGGGATCGACGCTCATCGAGCTGTAGTCGCCCCAGCGATCGCAAGGCCCGCCGCCGCAAATGTTGGTCTGCGAACCCCCGCCGGCGATCAGCACCACTTCGGTCTGCGGCAGCGTGTTCAGCGGATCGGTCGCGAGCCGGCCGGAGTAGGCGATGCTCGGAAAGTTCGGCGCCGTGCCATTCGACGTGCTGTAGCCGAGCGCCATGTTGCCCTGACGGTCGACGGCAAGGCTGCCCATGAAGCGATAGAGCGTCGTATCGGGCGCGTAGATCTGCTGCTGCACCGGCGTGGTGCGATCAGTGCCGCCGGTGACGTCGATCTGCGCCCATTGCATCGCGGTCGTTACCCGAGCTGCGTTCCGACCGGGTGCGTGACCCACAACGATTCGGTGCCGCCGATCTTGCGGTACTGGACCTTCTGCATGAGCCGGTCGTCGATCATGTCCAGCTTGCTCGACGTGTTCGGCTGCGGAACGATGGCGCCCTGCTGGAACGTGTACTGAGCCTGGCTCACGATCGTCGGCGCGCTCAGCGTGCCGCCGGCGCCGCAATTCGCGCCGGGAGTGAACTTGCGGACTTCGAATTCCGCGACGACTCCCGATTCGGAGACGAAGTAGTTCGGCGTTCCCGGCTGGACGGCATTCGCGCCCTTGCCCTGGTTGTTGCTCGGGATCAGCTGAAAGCATTGGTCGACGGCGGCAGATAGCCGATCGAGTAGGTCAGCGGCGCGCCGCTGTAGAGGTCGGCCCGGCTGAACGAGCCGAACACGACGCCGTCGTAGGCGCTGCCGGCGTGAACGCGTTGCCGCCATGTACAGGCAGTCGTGCCACAGGCCGAACTTGCTGTAGTCGTTGATGTCGCCGACCGGCGGCAGCCGCGTCCGCCCGGGTCCATGCGCACCGCGTACAGCCACCAGCCGCCGGCGACCGGATCGCTGGTCTTCGACGCGGCGATGCACTGGTAGAACGGCGCCGTTGACCGCTGCGAAAGCGAACTGGGTCAGAATGAAGCGATCGGCCAGCCAGTCGTAGACGACGATCGGATCGCCTTGCGGAGCCGATTGCACGGCGATGCCGGTACGCCGCTCCACAACTGATCCTCGGTGAACGCCGCGAGGCGCGTTCCGCTCTTGTTGTAGATCGCGTACGCGGTGTTGACCGCCTGGATGTAGTGATTCGGCCCGACGTCGCCGTTGGGATCCGGCGGCCAGCCGCCGCCGCATTGACCGCCGGTGCAGCATCGTTGAAGCTGATGCCGGCGAAGTTCTGGATCGGACTCGGCATCGGCGCCAGTGGCCCGCCTTGCTGCTGCGGCCCGAGCGGCGCAAGCGCGCCCGAAGGCAGCTTCGATGCTGCCGGCCCGCGAAGCAATGGACGATAGATGCGAGGCACCTGGGCCGGTGACTGTGCCAACGGCAGTCTGCGCAGATCGCCATCGAATTGCGCCGCAGGAACGGCAGGCTGGCCATATGTGATCGCAGCGACCTGCGGCGTTCCCGCGCCTCCGGCGAGGGCAGGGTAAAGGCAGCTCGAAGCCAACAGGAACAGCGCAGAAAAAAAGCGCAGCGACGCTGGACGAAAGCGTCCAAGGCAGAAACGATCATTGCTCCGGGTCAGATTCTCGGCGAACCGCGGGACCAGCGGTCACGCGCGACACGAGGGGATAGCCGAGCGCGATAATATCAAAGGCGCGCGAACGCGCTGGCTCACTTGTCGCGGCCGGGCGCCCGAATGTCGGGCGCCGGCAAGAAGCGTCGGCACTGTCGCGTCGTTAATGCCCCCAGGCTTCGACTTCGGTGATGCGGGAGTAGCCGGCGAGCGCAGCGGTGACGTTGATGCGGATGCGGTAGTGGTGTAGGCGGGGAAGTTGACCGTGCGCTTGACCAGGTTGTTGCCGCTGACGCTGCCCAGCGTCACCCAGCCGTGCCATTCCAACCCTGAACGGTGAACGCGGTGATGCCGTACAGCGTGAACGTCGTCGTGTCGGTCGGCTCGACCGGATTGGCGTAGTTGTCCTGGACCGTGTAGACGACGACGTGGTCGATCGTCTTGCTGCCGTTGAAGTTGATCTGCACCCAGTCGGGCCAGGCGTTCTGGGTGTTGTCGTTCCAGCCGCCGCTGACGCCCCAGTTCGCGCCGGTGCGTATGTTGTTGATGATGGCCGACACCGGGAAGCTGGAGCTGTAAGTGCTCGACGCGGTGGCCACACCGCCGTTGCTGGCCAGGGCGACGTTGATCGACCCGCCGCCGGCATTGACCACCTGCGACAGCGCGGCGCTGGTCGACGCCGCGTTGCCGGCATCGCCGCCATAGGCGGCGGTAATGCTGTGCGTGGCCGCGGTCAGCGCGCTGGTGCTGCAGGTGGCGGTCCGGCTGTTGCCGGAGCCGGCCAGCGCGACGGCGCTGCAACCGCTGATCGATGCGGCGCCGTCCTTGAAGTTGACGCTGCCGGTCGGCGCGGTGCCGGTCACCGTGGCGGTGAAGGTCACGTTGGTCCCAAGGGTCGAGGGGTTGAGCGAGCTCGCGACGGTCGTCGTCGACACTGCGGGCCCCAGCGCCGCGTTGCCCCAGGCCTCGACTTCGGTGATGCGGGAGTAGCCGGCGAGCGCGGCGGTGACGTTGATGCGGATGCGGTCGGTGGTGTAGGCGGAGAAGTTGACCGTGCGCTTGACCAGGTTGTTGCCGCTGACGCTGCCCAGCGTCACCCAGCCGTGCCATTCCAACCCTGAACGGTGAACGCGGTGATGCCGTACAGCGTGAACGTCGTCGTGTCGGTCGGCTCGACCGGATTGGCGTAGTTGTCCTGCACCGTGTAGACGACCACGTGGTCGATCGTCTTGCTGCCGTTGAAGTTGATCTGCACCCAGTCGGGCCAGGCGTTCTGGGTGTTGTCGTTCCAGCCGCCGCTGACGCCCCAGTTCGCGCCGGTGCGTATGTTGTTGATGATGGCCGACACCGGGAAGCTGGAGCTGTAAGTGCTCGACGCGGTGGCCACACTGCCGTTGCTGGCCAGTGCGACATTGATCGACCCACCGCCGGCATTGACCACCTGCGACAGCGCGGCGCTGGTCGATGCCGCGTTGGCGGCATCGCCGCTATAGGCGGCGGTAATGCTGTGCGTGGCGGCGGTCAGCGCGCTGGTGCTGCAGGTGGCGGTCCGGCTGTTGCCGGAGCCGGCCAGCGCGACGGCGCTGCAGCCGGTGATCGATGCGGCGCCGTCCTTGAAGTTGACGCTGCCGGTCGGCGCGATGCCGGTGACCGTGGCGGTGAAGGTCACGCTCGCACCGAACGTCGACGGATTCTTGGAACTGACGACGGCGGACGTGCTGGTCGCCTTGTTGACGACCTGCGAGAGCGCGGCGCTGCTCGAGGCGTTGTTGCCGGCGTCGCCGCCGTATGCGGCGGCGATGCTGTGCGTTCCGCCGCTCAGCGCGCTGGTCGAGCATGGGCGGTGCGCGACATTGCCGGATCCGGACAGCGCCACGGCGCCGCATCCCGCGAGCGAGCTGCCGCTATCGGTGAAATTGACGGTGCCCGTCGGCGCACTGCCCGTTACGGTTGCGGTGAACGTCACCATCGCGCCGAGCCCCGAGGGATTGATCGAGCTGGCCAGCGTCGTCGTCGTCGGCGCGCCCGCTCCCATCGCGACGGTGACATTGAGCGACGCTCGGCGACGCCGTGCCGACGGTAACGGTGACGCCGTACGTGCTATCGGTGTAGCTTTGTCCCGCGAGCAAGGCGGCATCGGTAAAGCTGCTCGTCCCCGGCGTCATGTCGAGCAATTGGGTGTCGTCCGAGCCGGAAATCGACTTGAACGGGCTCGACAACCGGATCTGAGCGCCGTTGCTCGGGGAAGGCCAATCCGCCGAGGCCGGGGCCATCGAAGCCGATCGGCTGCCGGTATTCGACCCAGTAGGTACGATTCGCGGCGGCCGGGATCTTGATCGCATAGCTTGCAGCCGCCGCCGGACTCGATCGGCGAAAGCGTGTACGTCGCCGTCCCGCTCGTATGCGTCTTGACAGACGTCGCCGGAATCCACTGCAGAAGCGATTTCTGCATGGCGTTGAAATGCATGGTGCTGATGTTGCCCATTACGTCGAACGAGTCGCCATACTCGGAGACGCCGCCGCTGGCGCATACGGACAATCCGGTGCAGGTAAGCCTGCCGGCGTGCAGCAGACCGAAATTGTGGCCGAGCTCGTGCCCGTAGACGCCGAGCTGGTTGTAGCCGTTGCTATAGGCTTCGCCGTAACCGACATAGGCGAGCCCGGCCCACCCGCAAGCCGATTCATAGGGAAACACGTAATACCGATTGCTGTAGCTCGCGACGTTGTAGCCTGCTTTGGTTGCTGCGGCATCGGCATACTGGCGTATGGTGCTGTAACTGCAGTTCGCCGGCGTCGCAACGGGCAACTTCGTCGTCGGATCGAGGCCTTTCAGCCAGCCGCCGGCATACGTATTCGCCGTGCAGCCCGCGCTCGGCGTCAGACAGGCCACCGTAATATTCAGTGCCTGCTGACCGAACGAAACCTCGCTGTAATAGTTTGCGACACTGCCGGGGTTGGTCACCATCACCTGCTGGACCTGAACAGGAGTGAAGGCGTCGGCGGCCGGTGAATCGGTGAACTTGACCAGCATGACAAGAACGTTGTTGGTCGTGAGCGACTGGATGCTGAAGCGCTGCGCACTCGCCTTCGACGCTGGCGCGAGCGCCAGCACCTCGACGCGATGGGTGTCCAGCGAGATGTTGTCCGCGTTGGGCGCGCCGTAAGCAACCACCGTCATTCCGGCGCGCAGTGCATCCGGCATGATGCCGATCCGCAGCTCGGTCGAGTTGCCGTCGTCGGCGCGCACGACCAGCTTGAATTCGCCGCGATTGTTTTCGAAATCGTCGGCGTGAGCGAGCAGAAGGGTTCCTTGCACCTGCCCCGAACCGGTGGACTGGATCGCCGCGCGAGGCGCGGCTGCTGAGATCACGCCGTAGCTTTCCACCTGCAGCATGTCGCCAGCGCGCCGTCCGGAGGCCGCGATGCGGGTCCCCTTGAACAGCGATTCGGCGTTGGCCCCGCGCAAGCCCACGACGTTGCCGTCGTCGCCTCGCAGCAGCGTATATCGGGTGGTGGTGCCGGTGACGCGATTGTCGACCACGAGCTCATCGACCGTGCCCGTCGCGGTCTCGACGGTCGCCGCGAGCGGCGCCGATTGGGATCCGGTGATGACCGCGTCGGCGCCATGGTGGGCGTTGGCGGCCAAAGGCAGGGCAATCGCGGCGACAAGCAACGCGATTGTCGTGCACAAAACCGGAAGACGGGGTGACCTCATCTGTCTCAGCTCCTTGCTACGCGCCGCCAGGTAACGCGGGAAGGCGTTAACTGACGTCAGGCGCCATGCTAATGGCATGAGCGGTATTTGCCAAGCATTAAAATGCGCCAGTACCGGGTTAATGCAAAAAACGGGCTAGGATTTAGCGTCCAAAGTGAGTTGTGGCTGCGCCGAGCGTGGGTTTGGGCACAGGCTAAGACGGGAGTACGGTCGCCTTGTTGTTGTAAACAAATTGCCAAAACGTTCAATTTCCCCAAGCTTCGATCTCGGTGATACGGGAGAAGGAGGCGAGGGCGGCGGTGATGCGGATGCGGATCTGGCTGGTGGTGAAGGGGGCGAAGGTGACGGTGCGCTTGACCAGGTTGTTGCCGCTGACGGTGGCCAGGGTGATCCACTTGGTGCCTTGCCTGCCCTGAACGGTGAAGGCGGTGATGCCGTAGAGGCTGAAGGTCATGCTGTCGGTGGGCTCGACCGGGGCGGTGTAGTTGTCCTGCAGCGTATAGACGACGACGCGATCGATGGTCTTGCTGCCGTTGAAGCTGATCGACACGGTGTCGGGGAAGGTGTTGGCCGTGGCGTCGTTCCAGCCGCCGCCGTTGCCCCAGTTCACCCCGGCGCGCTCGTTGTTATTGACCGCGGCAATGGGAAAGGCGGCACTGTAGGTGCTGGAAGCGGATGCGACGCCGCCGTTGCTGGCCAGCGCGACATTGCTCGCGCCGGCGGCATTGACCCCTTGCGCTAACGGACTGCTGCTCGAGGCGGCGTTGCCGGCGTCCCCGGCATAGGCGGCGACGATGCTGTGCGTGCCCTGGCTCAAGGCGCTGGTGGCGCACGCTGCGGTGCGGGCATTGCCGCTGCCGGTAAGTGCGACGGCGCTGCAACCGGCGATGCCATTGCCGTCGCTGCTGAAGGCGACGCTGCCGGTAGGATTGGTCCCGGTGACCGTGGCGGTGAAGGTGACCGGCGTGCCGACGGTCGACGGATTCAACGAACTGGCCAAGGTGGTGGTCGACGGCGGCGGACCGGCCGCGGCAGAGCCCCAGGCTTCGACTTCGACCAGGCGCGAGTACTGCATCAGCGCACTGGTCACGTTGACCCGGATGCGCGTGGTAGTGAAGGGCGCGAAGGTGACCGCGCGCTTGACCAGGTTGTTGCCGCTGATGGTGGCCAAGGTCACCCAGGCGGCGCCATTCCAGCCCTGCACGTTAAAGTCGGTCACGCCGTATTGAGCGAAAGTCAGCGCATCGGTCGGCTCGATCGGATTCGGATAGTTGTCCTGCAAGGTGTAGACGATGACCCGATCGATGGTCTTGCTGCCGTTGAAATCGATCTCGACCCAATCGGGGAAGGCATTGGCGGTGGCGTCGTTCCAGCCGCCGCCGCTGCCCCAGCCGGCGCCCTTGCGCTCGTTGTTGTTGATGGCCGCCACCGGAAACTGGCTGCTGAATACGCTCGAGGCCGAGGCTATGCCGCCGGCCGTTGCGGCAGCGACATTGCTGCCGCCGGAAGCGGTGTCGATCACCTGCAGCAAGGTGTTGCTGGTCGAGCCGGCATTGCCGGCGTCGCCGCCGTAGCTCGCCACGATGGCGTGGCTGCCGACGCTCAAGCTGCTGATGTGGCAGATCGCACTGCCGGCCGAAAGCGCTACCGCGCTACAGCCGGCCAGCGCCGTGCCGCCCTCGCTGAAATTGACGGTGCCGGTCGGCCCCGCGCCGGTCACCGTCGCAGTCAAGGCCACGCTGGTCCCCGCATTGGCCGGATTGCTCCCACTCGACAGCACCGTCGTCGTCGGCGGCACCGGCGGCGGCAAGGCGAACGCGGTCAGGTGACTCGCCTGGTCGGTCGCGTAGACGACACCATTGGCGACGATCAGGCTCTGCCAGTGGGGGGCGCCGGTGCCCGACAGCGCGGCGAGTACGTTGCCCGTCACGGGAGCGAGCACGCGCACGGTCCCGCCGCTCACGTGGAACAGCATGTTGTTGGCCACGATCGGAGACGTGCCGCCGGAACTGCTCATCCATTGCGTCACCAGCGATGGATTCCCGCCGCCGTCGACGTGCGAGTCGCAGCGCTGAGGCGCCTTTGCCGTTGACGACGAATACCCAGGTGCTGCCGTCGGCGGGATTGATCCAGGTCGCCGGCTGCGAGAAAACTCCGCCGCCCTGCGGCACCGCGAACGGCGCGCCGATCGAGCCGCCGATATGCCCCGGACTCCCGGAACCGCTCAGATTGGAGAGATTGAGCAGCCGCAGCATGCCGTCCTTGCCGCTCTGCACTGCCAGATGCTGCACGTTGGAGGTTGGCGGCGCAGGAAGAATCGTCGGTCCTGTGCTGCCCGATGTCGGCATCGCTGTCGTCGAGCGCCGACCAGTTCGGGGGCGTGTAGCTGTCGAGCGGCTTGCCGCTGCCGCCGGTGCCGTCGGGGTGCAGCGCCAGGACCGATTCGCTCCAGTTGTGAACGCCGTCGAATCGTCCGACACCGGCGGTGAACGCATTGCCCGTCGCGACGAAAATGCGATCGGTCCCGGCGTCGTAGAAGACGCCGGGTCGCGCCCAGATCGCGTTCTGGCGCGTTGCGCATGTCGTCGTCGTTTCCGGTGGCGCGACGAAATGATCGAGGTGCACCGTCTTGTCGCTGCACGCGGTGTTGAACACTTTTTGCGCGCCGGTGCCGAGGTTGATCGCGGTCACGTGACCCTGGTAGTCACCCTGGTCGCCGGGATAGCCGGCGTGGGTGGCATAGAGGTATTTCACGCCGCCGGAGGTCGCGATCGACAGCGCCGACGAACCCTTTTCGTCGTAGCCTTTGAGCGTCGCGAGCTGCGGCCAGCCGCCGGTGAGGATCTCGTTGCCGTCGCCCACCTGGTACTTGTGGACGTAGCCCTCGAGGCCGTAGCTGTAGACGTAGAGCCGGTTCGGATCGATTGCCGGGGACGAGGTCGTGTAGCACACGCCGCCGCCGTTGTTGGTGATCGTGCAACCGTTGGGTCCGTTTTGATGGGACCACACCACGGCACCGTTCTGCGCATCGACCGCGACGATGCGGCCGTCGGTGGTCGTGACGAACAGCAGGTCCTTGAGCCCTCCCGGCGTCGATACGCTCTCGAGGAATACCGGCGCGCCATCGACCGTTGCCGGCAGCGTCACCTGGTACTTGAGCGCCGCCGTTGCGATGTTGGCCGGGGTCAGTATCGTTTCGGCGACGTTCCGGCCGCTGTGCTGCGGGTCGCCGCCGAACTGGAGCCAGTCGTAGGCCGATGCGCCGCGCGCGCCCAGCAAGAGCACGAGCGTCGCGGCCCCCAGTCCTTTGCTCCATCCACGTCGGTGCAGGCTCGCCATGCGGCGTCGTTCCTTTCCGGTCTCGGCGATGCCCGCTTTTCGGGCTGTGGCACGCTATACGCAAAAGCGCAGAAAAGCCCGTGCCGGATCTATGACGATAGCATGGGTGACAAACAGGTGATCGCGCCGGCTATTCCCTTGGCGCTGCCGCCCGTCCCGGTCAGGCGTCAGTTCGAGCGCAAGCGGATTCGCATCACGCGCTTGTCGTACTCATCCTCGACGCTGCGAGTGATTTCGCTGCCATCGGCCGCGAAAACCCGTCCACCGCTGCGACGGCAAGCGTCGCGCTCGTACTGGCATGGACCCATCTCGGGGTGTTTTCGGCAAAGGTCGCCGACGCCGGGTGCGAACTCGATCGCCGTCTGCCGAAGTTGCGCGCCGGCGCCGCTGACACACACATAAAGTGCGCCCGGTGGCGCCGCGATGGCCAGCGTCGGCGCGGCGGGCGGATTGACTGGAGAAGCAGCTACCGGCGGGGCGGGCGGAGGCGTCGTACCCGGCAGCGCACGTCGCACGACCGCCGCCCCGGCGGCCTCGCCGGGCGGCGTGGTCGGTAGCGGTTGACGGTCCGGCGCGGGCCCGCTGCAAGCCGTCAATACGACGACTCCGGCGAGCAGATAAGGTGCCGGTTTTTTCATAGCGATGATCCGGGCGCGGAGAGGAGTCTAGCGGCGACCGCCGTGCAGCGATCCGAGGACGCCGCGCACGATCGACCGGCCGATCGTCGACCCGACCGTCCGGGCAGCGCTCTTGGCCATCGCCTCGATCAGGCTGTCCTTGCGCCCGCTCCCGGTCATCAGTCCGCCCATCGAATCTCTGATCGTGCCCATGATTCCTCCGTCGGACGGCGCGTTGATGGTCGGCGTCGAGTCCGCGATCCTGCTGCGAAGTTTTTCGTACGCCGATTCGCGATCGACGGTTTTTTCGTAAACCCCGGCGACCGCGGACGCGGCAATGACCGCCTTCCGCTCATCGACGGCTGATCGGCCCGATGCGGCTCGCCGGCGGCAGGATGTATGCGCGCTCGACAACGTTCGGCCGCCCGTTTTCATCGAGAAACGAAACCAGGGCTTCGCCGACGCCGAGCTCGGTGATGACTTTTTCGATGTCGAGCGCCGGATTGGCGCGCATCGTCGTCGCGGCGGCGGCAACCGCTTTCTGGTCGCGCGGCGTGAACGCACGCAGCGCGTGCTGAATCCGGTTGCCAAGCTGGCCCAGCACCTTGTCCGGGACGTCGAGCGGGTTCTGCGTGACAAAATACACGCCGACTCCCTTCGAGCGGATCAGCCGCACGACCTGCTCGATCCTGTCCAGCAGCGGTTTCGGCGCATCGGTGAACAGCAGGTGCGCCTCGTCGAAAAAAAACACGAGCTTCGGCTTGTCGGGATCGCCCACTTCAGGCAGTCGCTCGTAGAACTCGGCCAGCAGCCAGAGCAAGAGGGTCGAATACAGCGCGGGAGCGCTGAGCAGCTTGTCCGCGGTCAGGATGTTGACAATGCCCTTGCCGCTGCCGTCGGTCTGCAGCAGGTCGTCGATGTTGAGCATCGGCTCGCCGATGAACTTGTCGGCGCCTTGCTGCTGCAGCGCCAGTATGCCGCGCTGGATCGCGCCGACGCTGGCTGCGGAAATATTGCCGTACTGGGTCTGAAAGTCGCGGGCGTTGTTGCCGATGTACTCGAGCAGGGCGCGAAGGTCCTTCAGATCGAGCAGCAACAGGCCGTTGTCGTCGGCGATCTTGAACGCGAGGGCGAGCACGCCTTCCTGGGTTTCGTTGAGGTTCAGGATGCGCGCAAAAAGCAGCGGCCCCAGGTCCGAGACGGTCGCCCGCACCGGGTGGCCGGATTCGCCGAATACGTCCCAGAAGACGGTCGGAAACCCGGTGTATGCCGGCGCGGGAACGCCAACGAGCTTCAGCCGCTCGTCGAACTTTGGCGAGCTTGCGCCCGGCTGGCTCATCCCGGCGAGGTCCCCCTTGACGTCGGCCATGAAGACCGGCACGCCAAGCGCGGAAAATCGTTCGGCGAGCACCTGAAGACTCACCGTCTTGCCGGTTCCCGTCGCCCCGGTGATCAGGCCGTGGCGGTTGGCGAGCGCCGGCAGGAGAAACAGCTCCAGTTTGCCGTGTTTTGCGATGGGCAAAGGCTGCGCCATGACATCTCCTGAACAGGGTTATTGCCCCGGAAGTTTAGCCCAGGTTGACGCATGCGGGCATGCGCGGCTGGCCAGACTTCGCGCCGAGCCGGGGCGTGCCGCGCCGGGGCTGGCCGGCCCCTTCAAGTCGGCAGGAATTTTTGCTATAATCCAGCTCGGATGTAAACGATAAGAAATGGGCTCGACAGCCCATTTTTTTTTTACTTTTTCGGATTCATGGCGGCGCCATTGCTGAAGCTGTCCGATGTTCTTGAACGCACGTTGCCCCCGCTGGGCTACGAGCTGGTCGATTGGGACCACTCGGCCCGCAGCGGGCTCGTGCGCGTATTCATCGACAAGCCGGGCGGCGTCGACGTCGAGGATTGCGCGCAGGTGAGCACGCATTTGACCCATCTATTCGCTGCCGAGCAGATCGACTACGACCGGCTCGAGGTGTCGTCGCCGGGACTTGACCGGCCGCTGAAGAAGGCCGCGGACTTCGCCCGTTTCTCGGGCGAGGAAGTGCGGCTGACTTTGCGCGAGGCTATCGACAACGCCCGTCGCTTGAAAGGCATTCTGCGCGGCGTGGAAGGCGATGCGGTGCGGCTGGACACCGAGACGGGTCCACGCACGATCGCGCTGGCCAATATCGACCGGGCGCGGCTGGTGCCGAAGATTGAGTGGAGAAACGCAAGATGAACCGCGAATTGCTGTTGCTGGTCGACGCGCTGGCGCGCGAGAAAAACGTGCCGAAGGATATCGTGTTCACGGCGCTGGAGTCGGCGCTGGCGTCGGCGACCAAGAAACGCTTTACCCAGGATATCGATGCTCGCGTGTCGATCGATCGCGAAACCGGCGACTACGACTCGTTCCGGCGGTGGACGGTCGTGCCCGACGAGGAGCACGAGGAGCCGGCGCGTCAGATCGCGATCACCGATGCCGCCGAGCGCGATCCGCCGCTCGCAGCTGGGCGACGTGATCGAGGAGCCGCTCGAGCCCGTCGAATTCGGCCGCATCGGAGCGCAGGCGGCGAAGCAGGTGATCCTGCAGAAGATCCGCGACGCCGAGCGCGAGCAGATCCTGAACGATTTCCTGGACCGCGACGACAACCTGCTGACCGGGACCGTCAAGCGCATCGAGCGCGGCAACGTGATCGTCGAATCGGGACGGATCGAAGGCATGATTCCCCGCGATCAGCTGATCCCGAAGGAGAATCTGCGCGTCGGCGATCGCGTCCGGGCGTATGTGATCAAGATCGAGGCGCAGGCGCGCGGCCCGCAGCTGCTGCTGTCGCGCATCACCCCCGACCTGGTGGTGCGCCTGTTCGAGCTCGAGGTGCCGGAGATCGAAGAGGGGCTGATCGAGATCAAGGCGGCGGCGCGCGACCCCGGCGTGCGCGCCAAGATCGCGGTGAAGTCGAACGATCCAAGGCTCGATCCGCAGGGCACCTGCATCGGCATGCGCGGATCGCGCGTGACCGCGGTGACCAACGAGCTCGCCGGCGAGCGCGTCGACATCGTCCTGTTCTCCGAGGACCCGGCAAAGCTGGTGATCAACGCGCTTTCGCCGGCGGAGATCTCCAGCATCGTCGTCGACGAGGAACGGCACAGCATGGATGTCGTCGTCGACGAGGAAAATCTCGCGATGGCGATCGGTCGCAACGGCCAGAACGTCCGCCTGGCCTCCGAGCTCACCGGGTGGGAAATCAACCTGATGGGCGTCGAGGAATCGCAGCAGAAGCATCAGGTCGAAAGCGAGCGCACGCGTGCGCTGTTCATCGACAAGCTCGACGTCGACCAGGAAGTGGCCGATATCCTGATCCAGGAAGGATTCACCTCGCTGGAGGAAATCGCCTACGTGCCGCTGAACGAGATGCTCGAGATCGATGCCTTCGACGAGGACACGGTCAACGAATTGCGCAGCCGCGCGCGCAACGCGCTGCTGACCGAGGCGATCGTGCGTGAGGAGTCGGTGGGGAACGTCGCCGAGGATCTGTTGAACCTCGAAGGCATGGACAACGAGACCGCGGGCCTGCTCTCCGAAAAGGGCATCACGACACGCGACGGCCTCGCCGACCTCGCGGTCGACGAGCTGGTCGAACTGACCGGATTGCCGCCGGAACGCTCGCAGGACCTGATCATGAAAGCGCGCGCCCATTGGTTCGAAAACACGGAACACGCAGAGTAAGGCCGGGCGGAAGAGCGCGGCAGGAGAAAAAACATGCCCCAGACCACCATCGATAAATTCGCGACCGAGCTCAAGATGCCGGCAGGCATCCTGCTCGAGCAGCTCGCCGCCGCCGGCGTTGCCGGCAAGAAACAGGGCGACAAGCTGTCCGAGCAGGACAAGACCCGGCTGCTCGACTATTTGCGCAAGCAGCACGGCGGCCTGGACCAGAAAAAGAAGATCACGCTGACGCGCAAGCAGACGACCGAGATCAAGGCCGCCGACAGCACCGGTCGCGCGCGCACGATCCAGGTCGAAGTCCGCAAGAAGCGGGTGTTCGTCAAGCGCGACGGCGCCGACGCGGCAGCGGCGACGGAGGAGGCCGCGCCGGTCGCGCCGCAGCCTGTCGTCACCGCGACCGAGCTCGCGGCACGCGAGGAGGAAGCGCGCAAGGGCGCCGCGCTGATCGCCAAGCAGCAGGAAGAGATACAGCAAAAGCAGGAACAGGCGAAGAAGCGCAAGACCAAGAAGGAAAAAGAAGAGGAAGACGCGCTGGCGAAGGCAGCCGAAGCCGAGGCGGCAGCGGTCGCCAAGGAAGCGGCGCCGGTCGCGCAGCCCGCGGCCACGGCGAAGCCCGAAGCCAAGGCGAAGACCGAAGGCACGCTGCACAAGCCGGTGGCCAAGCCCGGCGCGAAAAAGGACAAGCCTTCACGCAAGCCCTCGGCAACGGCGTTCCAGGAAGAGGCGGCGCGCCGGCGGGCGCTCAAGCTGCGCGGCGACGTCACCAGCGGCGCAGCGACGGCCGGATGGAAGCAGCCGAAAGGCGGCAAGCACCGGCACGAGGAAGGCGACGAGGTCGAGGAAGGCGCGCAGGCGCTCGCGCCCGAGCCGCTGATCCGCGAAGTCGCGGTGCCGGAGACGATCACCGTGGCCGATCTTGCCCGCAAGATGAGCGTCAAGGCCGCCGAGATCATCAAGGCAATGATGAAGCTCGGCACGATGGTCACGATCAATCAGATGCTCGATCAGGAAACGGCGATGATCGTCGTCGAGGAAATGGGCCACAAGGCGATCGCGGCCAAGCTCGACGACCCGGACTCGCTGCTCGCCGAAAGCGCGCAAGCGACGACGGCGGAATCGCTGCCGCGGCCGCCGGTCGTCACCGTCATGGGCCACGTCGACCACGGCAAGACGTCGCTGCTCGATACGATACGCCGCACGCGCGTTGCCAGCGGCGAAGCCGGCGGGATTACGCAGCACATCGGCGCCTATCACGTGGAAACGACGAAGGGCGTGATCACTTTCCTGGACACGCCGGGCCACGAGGCGTTCACGGCGATGCGCGCCCGCGGCGCGAAAGTCACCGACATCGTCATCCTGGTCGTTGCGGCCGACGACGGAGTGATGCCGCAGACCAAGGAGGCGATCGCGCACGCGAAGGCCGGCAACGTGCCGATCGTCGTCGCGATCAACAAGATCGACAAGCCCGAAGCCAATCCGGATCGGGTCAAGCAGGAGCTCGTCGCCGAAAGCGTGCTGCCCGAGGAATACGGCGGTGACACGCAGTTCGTCCAGGTCTCGGCGAAGACCGGCGCCGGCATCGACAATCTGCTCGACGCGATTCTGCTGCAGGCCGAAGTGCTGGAGCTCAAGGCGCCGAAGGATGCGCCGGCCAAAGGCATCGTCATCGAATCGCGGCTCGACAAGGGCAAAGGTCCGGTGGCCACCGTCCTGGTCAATTCGGGAACGTTGAAGCGCGGCGATATCGTGCTCGCCGGCGCGGTGTTCGGGCGAGTGCGCGCGATGACCGACGAAACCGGCAAGACGGTAGCCTCTGCCGGTCCGGCGATTCCGGTGGAGATCCAGGGCCTGTCGGATGTGCCGCTGGCGGGCGAGGACGTGATGGTGCTCGGCGACGAGCGCAAGGCGCGCGAGATCGCGCTCTTCCGCCAGGGCAAGTTCCGCGACGTCAAGCTCGCCAAGCAGCAGGCGTCGAAGCTCGAGAACATGTTCGAGCAGCTGGCCGAGAGCGAGATCAAGTCGCTGGCATTGATCGTCAAGGCCGACGTGCAAGGGAGTTACGAGGCGCTGGCCAACGCGCTGACCAAGCTGTCGACCGGCGAAGTCAAGGTCAACATCGTTCACGCCGCGGTCGGCGGCATCACCGAGTCCGACGTGAACCTCGCGCTGGCATCGAAGGCCGTGATCATCGGCTTCAACACGCGCGCC
This sequence comes from uncultured beta proteobacterium, assembly GCA_963847585.1. Taxonomy (GTDB): domain Bacteria; phylum Pseudomonadota; class Gammaproteobacteria; order Burkholderiales; family Casimicrobiaceae; genus PALSA-1003. The sequence continues at coordinate 16,929 of CAWKAQ010000017.1, forward strand.
GACGTGGCGGCGCGCAAGCTCGCCGAGCATTCGGGCGTCGACATCCGCTACTACAACATCATTTACGAGGCGGTGGACGAGATCAAGGCGGCGCTGTCCGGCATGCTGGCGCCGGAAAAGAAGGAAAGCCAGCTCGGCCTGGTCGAAGTCCGCGAGGTGTACAAGATCTCGAAGGTCGGCACGGTCGCCGGCTGCTATGTGCTCGAAGGCGTCGTGCGGCGTGGATCGAAGGTTCGATTGCTGCGCGACAACGTCGTCGTCTTCGACGGCGAGCTCGATTCGCTGAAGCGCTTCAAGGACGATGTGCGCGAGGTCAAGGCGGGGTTCGAGTGCGGTCTGTCGTTGAAGAATTACAACGACATCGAAAAGGGCGATCAGCTCGAGGTGTACGAGATCGTCGAGGTCACGCGCACGCTGTAGGCAAGCCGGGCGCGGAGCGTCGGCGCGCCCGGCTCGCGGGCGGCGCGCTCGGCTTCCGCGCGAAGGATAACGATGAAAAGACACTCACAGCGCGCGCAGCGCGTCGGCGATCAGATCCAGCGCGAGCTCGCCGACCTGTTGCGCCTGCATGTCAAGGATCCGCGCATCGGCATGGTCACCGTGACCGCGGTTGAAGTTTCGGCCGACCTGTCGCATGCGAAGGTGCTGTTCACGCATCTTGCCGGCAAGGAGCGCGCCGACGAGGCGGTCAAGGCGCTGCAGCACACGGCCGGCTACTTGCGCACCGAGCTCTCGCATCGGCTGAAGCTTTACTCGGTGCCGCAGCTGCACTTCGCCTACGACGACTCGATCGAATCGGGGCTGCGCATGTCGAAGCTGATCGACGACGCGGTTGCCGAAGATCGGAAGCACCCGGATTGACTTGCGGCGCCTCGGCCGCCGGCGGCCCGGTCTCGAGCCGCGCCAGCGCGGCGGTGCAAGGTTCCGACCAAGCGATGGCAAGCGACCCGACCCGCACGCCACGCCGCGCGATCGACGGCGTGCTCTTGCTCGACAAGGGGGTCGGACTTTCCTCCAACGCGGCGCTGCAGCGCGCGCGACGACTCTACCGCGCCGAGAAGGCCGGCCACACCGGCACGCTCGATCCCGCTTGCCAGCGGACTTCTGCCGATATGCTTCGGCGAGGCGACCAAATTCGCGCACATGCTGCTCGAAGGCGACAAGACGTACGCGGCGACGGTGCGGCTCGGCCTGACGACGACCACCGGCGATGCGGAGGGCGATCCGGTCGATGAACGGCCGGTGCGCGTGTCGCGGCGCGACATCGAAAGCGCACTTGCGCGTTTTGTCGGCTCGATCGCACAGATTCCGCCGCGCCATGCGGCGCTCAAGTACCGCGGACGCAATTACTACGAGTACGCGCGAGAGGGCATAGAGCATTCCTCGAGTCGCCCGCGAGGTCATCATTCACGAGCTTGCGCTGGACGGATGGAGCTCGCCCGACGTCGAGATCAGCGTGCGCTGCGGCAAAGGCACCTACATACGCGTGCTGGCGGAGGACTTCGGTGCGGCGCTCGGCTGTGGCGGACATCTGGCGGCGCTGCGCCGTGTGGCGAGCGGCGGATTCGATATCGGCGACGCGCTGTCACTGGAAGCGCTCGAGGCGCTGGCCGATGCCGAGCGCGATGCCCGCCTGCTGCCGGTCGATGCGCTGCTTGCGACCCTGCCGCGGCTGGAACTCGACGCCGCGGACGCTTGGCGCCTCGGGCGAGGACAGGCGATCGCCGGTAACGATCTGCCCGACGGCGATTTCCGAGCCTATGCCGCGGGCCGGTTCCTCGGCGTCGCCAGGGCGAGCACGGGCGTCTTGCGGCCCCGCCGCCTGCTCGCCACCGGCGATGCCGGCAGTGCGCCGCTTTCGCCGGTTGAATCGCTTGAATCGTAAGCATTTTTCGAGGTACAATTCCACCCTTTCGCGAGGTTTGGAGTAACTTGCATGGCAGTCACGATTCAAGAGAAGGCCAAGGTCATCGCCGACCATCAGCGGGCCAAGGGCGACACCGGTTCCCCCGAGGTGCAGATCGCGCTTTTGACGGCGCGCATCAACGGCCTCGGCGATCATTTCAAATCGAACGTCAAGGATCATCATTCGCGCCGTGGACTGCTGCGCATGGTCTCGCGCCGGCGCAAATTGCTCGACTACCTGAAGACGCGCAACGCGGACAGCTACCGCGGTCTGATCGAAAAGCTGGGCCTGCGCAAGTAAGCGCACATCGGCCGACGGCCGCTGCGAATGTATCTGCTATCAGTCAATCCCGAGCAGCCGGCCGTGCCGCGCAGCCACACCCATAACCCGACAATGGCCGCAACTCGGTTGATAGCTGAGCGCGGCCATTGTTGTTTTCGGATTCCGAGGATAAACGTGCCTACAGCAATCAAGAAATCGATACCTTACGGCCGCAACACGCTGACGCTGGAGACCGGTGAGATCGCCCGCCAGGCAGGCGGCGCGGTGCTGGCCAGCCTGGGCGACAGCGTCGTGCTGGTCAGCGTCGTCGCGGCCAAGCAATCCAAGCCGGGTCAGGACTTTTTTCCGCTGACCGTCGACTACCAGGAAAAGACCTACGCCGCCGGACGCATTCCCGGCGGGTTCTTCAAACGCGAAGGACGGCCTTCCGAAAAGGAGACGCTGACTTCGCGCTTGATCGACCGCCCGATCCGTCCGCTGTTTCCCGATGGCTTCTACAACGAAGTGCAGGTCGTCGCGACGGTGTTGTCGGTCGATCCTGAAATCGATCCCGACATTCCCGCGCTGATCGGCGCGTCGGCGGCGATCTCGCTGTCGGGCATTCCGTTCAATGGTCCGATCGCCGCCGCGCGCGTCGGTTACATCGACGGTCAATACGTGCTCAATCCGAGCAAGACCGAGCTCACGACGACCTCGAAGCTGGATCTGGTCGTCGCCGGCACCGAAGCCGCCGTGCTGATGGTCGAATCGGAAGCCAAGGAATTGCCCGAGGAAGTGATGCTCGGTGCCGTGGTATTCGGCCACCAGCAGCAGCAGGCGGTGATCGACGCGATTCACGAGCTGGTCGAACAGGCTGGCAAGCCGCTTTGGGACTGGCAGCCGGCGCCGAAGGATCAGGCGATGATCGACAAGGTCACCGCGGTCGCCGAGGCCCAGTTGAAGGAGGCATATCAGCTGCGTCAGAAGCAGGCCCGTCAGCAGCGGCTGAAGGAGATCGGCGCCCGGGTCGAGACCGAATGCATTCCGGCGGACGCCAAGCCAGGCTACGCGAACGAGGTCAAGAATTTCCTGTTCGAGCTCGAATCAAGGCACGTGCGCAACCAGATCCTGTCCGGCGAGCCGCGCATCGACGGCCGCGATACGCGCTCGGTGCGCCCGATTTCGATTCGCAACGGCGTGCTGCCGCGTACGCACGGGTCCGCGCTGTTCACGCGTGGAGAGACCCAGGCGCTGGTCGTAGCGACCTTGGGCACGGCGCGTGACGAGCAGATCATCGATGCGCTGCAGGGCGAATATCGCGAGCGCTTCATGCTTCACTACAACATGCCGCCGTACGCGACCGGCGAGACCGGGCGGGTCGGCAGCCCGAAGCGGCGTGAAATCGGCCATGGCAAGCTCGCCAAGCGCGCGCTGGCTGCGGTGCTGCCGTCGCCCGAGGACTTCGCCTACTCGATCCGCGTCGTGTCGGAAATCACCGAATCCAACGGCAGCTCGTCGATGGCGTCGGTTTGCGGCGGCAGCCTCGCGCTGATGGACGCCGGCGTGCCGCTCAAGGCGCATGTCGCGGGCATCGCGATGGGCCTGATCAAGGATGGCAATCGCTTTGCCGTGCTGACCGACATTCTCGGCGACGAGGATCACCTCGGCGACATGGACTTCAAGGTCGCGGGCACCGACCGCGGCGTGACGGCGCTGCAGATGGACATCAAGATCCAGGGCATCACCAAGGAAATCATGGCGGTCGCGCTGTCGCAGGCGCGCGAAGGGCGGATGCATATCCTGCACCTGATGCACGAGGCGATGCCGCACGCCCGCACCGAGATTTCGCAGCATGCGCCGCGGATGATGACCTTCAAGATCAATCCGGAAAAGATTCGCGACGTTATCGGCAAGGGCGGTGCGGTGATTCGCGCGCTGACCGAGGAGACCGGAACGACGATCGACATCCAGGACGACGGCATGGTGACGATCGCGTCGGTCAACGCCGACGCCTGCAATGCGGCGAAGAAGCGCATCGAGGAAATCACCGCCGAAGTGGAAGTCGGACGCATCTACGAAGGCACGGTGCTGCGCCTGCTCGATTTCGGCGCGATCGTGCAGGTCCTGCCCGGCAAGGACGGTCTGCTGCATATCTCGCAGATCGCCAAGGAGCGCGTCAATCAGGTCTCCGACTACGTCAAGGAAGGCCAGATCGTCAAGGTCAAGGTGCTCGAGGCCGACGACAAGGGCCGGTTGCGCCTGTCGATGAAGGCCGCCGCCGAAGATGCCGCGGCTGCCCGCGCCCGCGCGCGCAAACGACTCCGTCGGAGCAAACGCCGGCGGTGTAGCGACGCGCATGCCGCGAGCAATGAAAAGGGGCGCGCGGCGCCCCTTTTTTCCGCCTGGAGGCTATATGATGAGCCAGTCCTCGACACGGATCGAGCGCGACACCTTCGGACCGATCGAAGTGCCCGCCGATCGGCTGTGGGGCGCGCAAACGCAGCGCTCGCTCGAGCACTTCCGCATCTCGACCGAGAAGATGCCGGCGGCGCTGATACGCGCGATGCTGATCGTCAAGCGCAGCGCCGCTCGCGTCAATCTGGCCCTCGGCATCCTTTCGCTCAAGGTCGCCGACGCGATTGTCGCGGCCTGCGACGAGGCGCTGGCCGGGGCGCACGCGGCCGAATTCCCGCTGGCCGTCTGGCAGACCGGATCCGGCACGCAGACCAACATGAACGTCAACGAGGTGCTCGCCAATCGCGCATCGGAGCTCCTGGGCGGAGAGCGCGGCGAGGCGAGGCTCGTGCATCCGAACGACGACGTCAATCGCGGCCAATCGTCGAATGACGTATTTCCGACGGCGATGAACGTCGCCTCGGCCGAGACGGTGGTGCGCGATCTGCTGCCCGCGCTCGACGCGCTGCAGGCGACACTCGCGGCAAAGGCGGAAAGCTTTGCCGCCATCGTCAAGATCGGCCGCACCCATCTGCAGGATGCGACGCCGCTGACCCTGGGCCAGGAATTCTCCGGCTATGCGGCGCAGCTCGCGCATGCGCGAGCGCACATCGACGCGGCGTTGCCGCACGTCTGCGAGCTCGCGCTGGGAGGGACGGCGGTCGGAACCGGCCTCAACACGCACCCGGAATTCGGCGCTCGCGCGGCGGCCGATATCGCCGAGTTCACCGGGCCTGCCCTTTGTCAGCGCGCCAAACAAATTCGAGGCGATGGCGGCCGCCGATGCGCTGGTCAACCTGCACGGCGCGCTGAAGACTCTGGCCGCCGCCCTGACCAAGATCGCGAACGACGTCCGTTGGCTGGCCAGCGGTCCGCGCTCAGGACTGGGCGAAATCACGATTCCGGAGAACGAGCCGGGCAGCTCGATCATGCCGGGCAAGGTCAATCCGACGCAATGCGAGGCCCTGACGATGCTGTGCGCGCAGGTGCTGGGTAACGACGTCGCGGTGAACATCGGCGGAGCGTCGGGCAACTTCGAGCTGAACGTCTACCGGCCGCTGATCATCCACAACGTGCTGCAGAGTATCCGCCTGCTCGGCGATGGGATGGCCAGCTTCGACGCCCATTGCGCCACCGGCATCGAGGCCAATCGCGCGCGCATCGACGAATTGCTCGAGCGCTCGCTGATGCTGGTCACTGCGCTCAATCCGCATATCGGCTACGACAAGGCGGCGGCGATCGCCAAGAAGGCGCATCGGGAGGGAACGACGCTGAAGGCGGCGGCGCTCGCGCTGGGCTACGTCAGCGCGGAGCAGTTCGACCAGTGGGTGCAGCCGCAGCGGATGATCGGGCCGCAATAGATTGCGCGCGGACCGGTCAGCGCGCCGGCGTCATCGCGGCCTCGAGGAGCGCCTCGCCGTTCACGGTGACGGTCACGTCGGTCGTTCCGGCCTCGATCGCGATCGGGGCCTGCGCAAACCCCGGCGTGGCTTGCGCCCGCATCGTCGGATAGGCCCTGCCGCCGTCGCCGGTCTGCACGGTCAGATGCCCGGGACGCCAGCTGGCGAAGCCCAAGGCCTTCGCCGCCTGCTCCGCGCGCGATTGCCAGCTGCGTATCGCCTGCTGCGTCACGCCGTCTTCCGCATCGCGCCGTGTCTTGTCGGACAGCGAGAATCCCATGCCCGACAGCAATAGCCCGTCCTCGTCCTGAAGCTTGGTGATCAGGATCGCCGCGGTGGTGAAGTCGGCCGAGTCCAGGCTGACCGCTTGCGTGACGTGCCAGCGGCTCGGCTTGCCCTTTTCGCTGATTTGCTGCGTCGAGTAGCCCGCCGTCGCGAGCTTGACGGCCGGATACGATCGCGCGCCGGCGAGCGCCTTGGCGACGATCGCGTTGACCTGGCTCGCCGCCGCGGCCGGACTGGGATTTTCGGCCTCGGCGCGCAACCATGCCTGCAAGCGATCGTTGCTTACCGTTGCCGTCGGCGGAGGCCGAGACGGTGACAATAGGTTGCGTCGGCACCGCGGGACTGCGCACACGGCGACGCCTGCGCGCCGCACCGGCAGCGAGCAGCAGCGGCCATCAGCCGCCGCGTGCGGCATCGGAATCAGAGGGTCATCGAGTTCTCCTTGCACTGTTAGCGACTCGCTGCGGCAGCAGCTCGATTGCCGCCCGATTCGACCACGAAAAGCATTTGCGCGCGGCTTCCGCCCACGGCAGCCAGTCGTGCGCCAGGTGCTCACGCGGATTCAGGATCACCGGCACCGGCTCGGGCACCTCGAGCGAGAATACGTGCTCGGTATTGTGCGTCGTTCCCTCGGGGTAGCGAAAGCGCCACTGCGGATAGATCTCGTAAACATTGGAGAGGTTCCAGTCACAGACGCCGCCATAACGGTCGGCCTCGATCCCGGTTTCCTCGTGCAACTCGCGCCGGGCGGTTTCGGCAAGCGTCTCGCCCGTTTCCTGGCTGCCGGTCACCGACTGCCAGTAGCCGGGGAAGTCGGCGCGCTCCAGCAGCAGGACCTTGAGATCCGCCGTGTGCACCAGAACCAGCGTCGATACGGGAAGCTTGTGCGGCAACGAAAGCGGCCCGATCGAATGTGCCGCCGTTTTCGAATCGGCGGCTAGCTGACGAATACCCAGAAGGGCTTGTGCCGCTCCTGCCAGTATTCGGCGGCCTCGCTCAGGATATCGGAAAGGGTTTCCCAGTCGGCGGCGTGCGCCTTGCGATAGGCCGCGGCGTGCCGCAGTACGATCGCGATGCCGTGGGCGCCGAGCCAGTCGCTGTCTTCCAGGCAATCGGCCAGCGCATCCCAATTGTTGCCGAAATGCTCGGGCAGCTTGAGGCTCTTGCCCAGCGTTTCCAGCAATGCGGGCTTGTTGTCGATGCCGTGCAGGTCAAGCGAGCAGAACCTGAGCTTCGCTGCGGCGGCTGCGGTCTTCAGCGGTTCGGGCGCGCCGGTCCAGTCATGCACGCCTGCGTCCGCGGCTGTGGAAAGGTCGGGAACCTTCATTGCCGTATTCTCTTAAACGAACGATAGTGGTCATCGGAATAGTAGCACTCCGACGTCGATGCGATTGCGCCGCCGCAGACGATGCGACGCGCGCCCCGGCTGTGCACGCCCGGTGTTTTCACCGTGTACTCATGATAGTACCCGTGCGCTCGCTCGGGCAGCAGGCGTTCGCGATTGCCGAACACGACGCCGTCGCGCTCGTACGGCAAGTGGCCACCGGTGCGGATGCGCTCGAGCGCCTCGCGCGCTTCCGCAGGCAGCGCGTCGATGCGGATCTCGGCTGGCGCAGAGGACGTTTTCGCTGTAGCGAGCGGCGAGGCGAGGCAGGCGACGAACGCGACGATCACCAGCATCGCTGCCCGCCATGAATCCGGGCGTGAACAGGCCTTCATCGGCGCATTGTAACGCCAGCCGGCAACGCAAGAAGGACGCCGAAGCTGCAATCGCTGCTTGACTGAGGCATGCATCGATCAATAGAATCGCGCACGGCGGCGAGACCAGCGAATCG
>CAWKAQ010000018.1:0-4929 GCA_963847585.1 uncultured beta proteobacterium
TCAAGAGCGTCGCGATGTTCTGGCTGACGTCGTGATCGCGCGTGCCTTCCCAGAAGCTTTCCGCGCGTTGCTCGTAATGCTCGAGCGTGCGCGCCGCGATCGCCGCCAGCTCGTCCGCAGCGAGCGTCATCGGGCACGCCGCGGGCGCAGCGGGTCAATCGGCCGGCCCGACATATTGCGGCTCCGGCAGAGTGAAATAAGCATGCAGGATGTGATAGGCGAGCAGGTAATTCTTTTGCTGAAAGCTCGCATGCGATATGCCGGCCATGATCGAAAACTGCTTGTCCGGATGCGGCAGGCGCTTGAAGAATTCGATCAGATCGTCGAGCGCGGCGATACCGTCGTACTGGCCGCGCATGATCAGCGTCGGCATCGTCAGCCGGGCCGGATCGACGACCGGAAGCTTCGAGCACATGTCGATGTAGGTTCCGTTCGGCATCGAGTCGTCGAGCGCGAGAATCGCGTCGGCGAAGGCATCGACGACGCGCTTGTCGGCGGTGTCCGGATGATCGCGCTCGAAAATGGAATGGACGAACGCGCGATCGATCGGCCGGCGCCTGGCGGCGAGGAATTCCGGCAGCTTCTTCCGTCGCTGCTCTAGCGTCGGCGCGCCGGCGCCGGTCCAGACGAAAGCATCCAGCGCGAGCCGCTCGACCCTTCCCGGATGTCGCTGGGCGAACAATGCCGCGCGCAGCGCGCCCGACGAAATCCCGTAGATCAGCGACCGGCCTACGCTGCGCGTCTTCAGGATGTATTCGGTCGCGGCGTCGAGATCGTCGGCGCCGTTGGCGATGTCGGCGTTGGTGTCGCGCCACTTGTCCGAGCGGCCATAGCCTTCCATATCGACGCACCAGCAGACGAAGCCGCGGCGCGCGAACCAATCCATCACCGACGAGTCGGGCCGGCCGGGTACGGCAAGGTCGAATGTCGGTTGCGACGCCATCGACGAGCCGTGAACGAACAGCAGCAGCGGCTTGTCTTGCGGCGAGTCGACGAATTTTTCCCAGAGAAACAGGCGGACCGGCCCCTTGTGCGCCCAGTGCTCGACGCCTTCGACGCGCGCGTCGGTCGCCACGGGCGCCAGGTTCGAGCGCCCCGCTTCCGGGTCGGCGCGGCCGGTTGCGGTGGGCGATCTAGTCAATTTTCGCTCCGGTCTCGCGAATGATCTTCGCCCATTGGTCCTTCTCGGCACGGAAAAATGCCCCGAACTCGGCGGGCGTCGATCCGACCGATTCGATGCTGGCCTGCGCCATATAGCGTTTGACCTCCTCCTCGGCGAGTACCTGCACGATGGCCTGCTGAAGCTTGTCGACGATGTTGGCGGGCGTGCCCTTCGGCGCGAGCAATCCCAGCCATACATACGCGAGATAGCCCGGAACGCCTGCCTCGGCCACCGTCGGCACGTCGGGCAACTGCGGCGCGCGCTTGCTGCCAGTGACGGCGAGCGCACGCAGCTTGCCGGCCTGGATATGGCCGAGCATGCCGGACATGCCCGGAATCGACAGCGAAACCTGGCCGCCGATAAGATCGCTGGTTGCCTGGCCGCTGCCGCGATACGGAATGTGATTGAGCTTCATGCCGGTCATCGAGCAAAGCATGGCGGCGAACAGGTGCTGGCCGCTGCCGTTGCCAGACGACGCATAGTCGATCTGGCCGGGCCGCGCCTTGGCGTAGGCGATCAACTGCTGCAAGGTCTGCACCGGCAGCGCTGGATTGACGACGACGACCCCCGGCTCGCGACCGATCAGCGAGATCGGCGCGAAGTCGTCGATCGGATCGAATCCCAGGTGCGGATACAGGGTCGCACTGATCGCATTGGTCTGCGAAGCCAGCAGCAGCGTGTAGCCGTCGGGCGGAGACTTGGCGACGAGCTCGCTGCCGATCGTCGCTCCCGCGCCGGGCTTGTTCTCGACGAAGACCGATTGCCCGAGACGCTTGGACAGTTGCTGCGCGATCACGCGCATCGGTCCGTCGACCGCACCTCCGGGCGAAAACGGCACGACGACGCGCACCGGCCGCGAAGGATAGTCCTGCGCGTGGACGCGACCCGTGCCAACCAAGCCGAGCGCAAACACAAGCGCGGCCATGACCCAAACCTGCGCGTGCGATTGCGGGAACATGGCATTCTCCGGGAGCGCGGGCTATCGCTGGCGCCCGTTCGTCGATGGCCGCCGAATCGAGGCGGCGTACCGCGATTTTTCCAGTTATTGGCGGTCAGAGCTAGTGCCGCGGGCGCCAACGCGCGAATTAGCGAACGCGATGCCGGATCGGACGCATGCTCAGGATCACGCTCGCGGGCCGCCGCGCTGCCGATGGATGCCTATCGGTCCCGGGTCCCGCTGCGAAATGCCGGTCGCCGCCTTCGGCGCGTGGGCGCGCGGCGACGTTCCGCTGCGCGTGCCGTGCCGCGGTGCCGAGGCGACCGGCGCATGCCGGCTCTTCCCGCCGGCCTGCAAACCATGCGCTGCCGGCGCGTTGCGAGGCTGGCCGTGGGCACCGTGGCCCCCGGCGGGCGCGCGTCGCTGCTGGCCCGACGCCGAGCCGCGTCCCTGCGACTGGCCGCGACCTTGTCGTTGCAGAATCGGCTGAGCCCGTGCGCGAGGGTCCGGCTCGAAGCCGGCGATGACTTCCTCCGGGATCTGTCGCTTGAGCAGTCGCTCGATGTCACGCAGGAATTCGCGCTCGTCGACGCAGACCAGTGAAATTGCCTCGCCCATCGCACCGGCCCGCCCGGTGCGGCCGATCCGATGCACGTAATCCTCGGGCACGTTCGGCAAATCGTAGTTGACGACATGCGGCAATTGGTCGATGTCGATGCCGCGTGCGGCGATGTCGGTGGCGACCAGGACACGCAGGCCGCCTTCCTTGAATTCCGCCAGCGCGCGCGTGCGCGCACCCTGGCTTTTATTGCCGTGAATCGCCAATGCACGAATCCCGTCGTGGCCGAGCTGTTCGGCAAGCTTGTTGGCGCCGTGCTTGGTTCGCGTGAAAACGAGCACCTGATGCCAGTCGTTGCCGCTGATCAGTGTGGCGAGCAGCTGGCGCTTGCGATCGCGGTCGACCGGATGGATTTTCTGCTGAATGATGTCGACGGTTGCATTGCGCGGCGCGACCTCGATCATCACCGGACGATCGAGCAGCGAGTCGGCCAGGGCCTTGATCGGGTCCGGGAACGTCGCGGAAAACAGCAGGTTCTGGCGTTTGCGGGGAAGCAGCGCCATCACGCGCTTGATGTCGCGAACGAAGCCCATGTCGAGCATCCGGTCGGCCTCGTCGAGAACGAAGATCTCGATGCGAGACAAGTCGAGGTTGCCCTGGCCGTGGTGATCGAGCAGGCGACCCGGAGTGGCGACGAGGATGTCGATGCCGCGCTTGAGTTGCGCCGTTTGCGGGTTGATGCCGACGCCGCCGAAGACGACCGTTGAAGTAAGCGTCAGGAATTTGCCGTAGACGCGCACCGATTCCTCGACCTGCGCTGCCAGTTCGCGGGTCGGCGTCAGGATCAGCGCGCGCAAGGGCTTGCGCGATGCGCGGCCGCCGCGGAGGCGCCTCGCTGGTCGACAGCCGCTGCAGCATCGGCAGCACGAAGCCGGCGGTCTTGCCGGTGCCGGTCTGCGCGCCGGCCAGTAAATCGCCGCCGGCGAGAACGGCGGGAATAGCCTTGGTCTGTATCGGCGTGGGGGTGGTGTAGCCGTGCGCGTTTACCGCGCGCACCAGCGCATCGGATAGTCCGAGAGAAGCAAATGACATGACAGCCTTGGGAAAACGCTCGGCATGTCGTCAATTCGCTGACGTCCAGTCACAGCCAAACGGTGCGTACTGCGGAAGGGTCGGATTCGACTGCGGCAGGGGACTGGAGCAAATGCCGCGCGCGAATGATAACAGCTTGCGCGCGCGGCTGCTTGCTATTCAGGCTTTGCCGACGTACATCGCACGAACCGCGGCCACGTTGCGACGCGAAAGCGCTGCGCTGGAGGCGGCACGATTGGCCAAAGCACGCTGGTCGAGCAGCACGGCAAAACCCTCGACGACGATCTTCGCTGCCGCGGCAATGCCTCGGCCGGAGGGCAGGGAAACGTGGGGCGAAGAAACATGGGACGACGCGGTGACTTCAGACATGGTGCACTCCTCGACTTCGTGACGCCTGCGGGTTCGTTGATCCGGCGGCGTCGCTTACCCGGATGCCATGACGATAGTCGCGCGGCCGTCCGGCAGAAACGGATTAATCCATGGCGGGGATGGTGAAAATTCACGAATTGTCGGCGGGACGATGTGCGGGAGAACATACAATAAGTGACTGTATTTATTGATAAATAATCTTCAGCAGCCCCCAGCGTATAATGTCGTCTTCGTGCGCCGCCCGCCGCTTTCGGCCGGCGGCGCTTGTTTTTCCGCGGTGGATCATCGATGAATCAGCCCAGGTATTCGCCCGAGCTCGTGCGCGACGTTGCGCGCCGGCGGACGTTCGCCATCATTTCGCACCCGGACGCGGGCAAGACGACGCTGACCGAAAAGCTGCTGCTCTATGGCGGCGCGATCCAGATGGCGGGCACCGTCAAGGCGCGCAAGAGCTCGCGCCATGCGACGTCCGACTGGATGGAAGTCGAAAAGCAGCGCGGCATCTCGGTCACCAGCTCGGTCATGCAGTTCGATTATGCCGACCACACGATCAACCTGCTCGATACCCCCGGGCACCAGGATTTTTCCGAGGACACCTACCGGGTGCTGACCGCGGTCGACGCCGCGGTGATGGTGATCGATGCCGCCAAGGGCGTCGAAGAGCAGACGATCAAGCTGCTCGAAGTCTGCCGTCTGCGTGCCACGCCGATTATCACCTTCGTCAACAAGATGGATCGCGAAGTCCGCGAGCCGCTGGCGCTGCTCGAGGAAATCGAGTCGGTGCTTCGCATCGACTGTGCGCCGGTCAGC
>CAWKAQ010000019.1:0-615235 GCA_963847585.1 uncultured beta proteobacterium
GATAGCACGGCGAGGTCTCGCCGACGTGATAGTGCACGGCGAGCGCCGGCGTATCGAGCTCATCGTCATCGACGACGATCGCATCGCTTGCGAGCAAGCCGATAGGGAACCATTGGCCCTGCCAGTTCGGTTCATCGAACTGGGTCGCGAAATAGACTTGCCCGTCGCCTGCGATCCCCTGGTCGTGGTCGTAGCGGTTGGCGATACCGAGTTGCGGCGTACCACCGTCGAAGAACTTCGGCGGACGAATCTCGAACACCTTCAATGTCGTTGCGCCGAAGATCTTGGTCGCGTTGAGCGTCAGCGTCGCGCTGACGATGGTCCGCGTGCCTAGAGGCGGCAAGGTGAACTGCAGCAGCATCGACGAGGTTGTCTGCACGACCAGCGTCTGGCCGGTCAGCGGATACGAGGTCGTCAGGTCGGCGACGCTGCTGCTCGAGCAGAGAACCTGGACTGTCGTCGAATCGCTCAACCTGAGCGCGATGACGGGGCGCAACGCCGCGCTGGTGTTGGTGCGAGTCGCGACATAGGCGGCATTGGCGGTGCACTTCAGGTAAGCACCGGTGTTGCCGTTCGCGTACCACCGTTGCACCAGCGGTGTGATCGTCGCCGCTGCCGGACCTGCCGTGGCGAACGTGATCGTCGCATAGGCGGACGAGCCCTGTTGGACGTGCGCCGCATCGCTCCAGTCGCCACCGGTGTTTTGCCACGGCAACTGGGCGCCGTAGTTGAAGAAATCCTTGCTGACGCCGCTCGGGCCATCCCATAGCGCGGGTGGCGCGGGCGTGGATGTCTGCGCCAATAAAAATGCGTCGGATGGCGACGCCGCAGCGGCGCTCAAATCTGCCGCGGCGGTACACCTTCGCCGGGGGCGGACAAAACTCGTGCAGGGAGAAGGCCCACCACGCCCGCACCGGAAAGGGCGGACAGGCGGCGCATTAATTCGCGACGTGTAAGAGTCATGAGTAATCCGGTCGAAAGTCATTGCGTGCGTTTGCGAGAGCGTGGCAAGGTGCCCGGAGGCCGGGCTCGTGCCACTCCGATCGAGCATGAAGCAAGGCGGAACTACGGCCGTCGCTCGTGTTGCGTGACCTGTGCAACTACAGCGGTAGCCGGTGCAGCAGTTCAATTATGACATTGTCATAGACAAATGTCAAGCAGTACCGTGCAAATCGTCGACAACAATCGCGAACATGTGGAGAGGAAGACGCATTCCGCCCTGCAACTCATGCTGAAGGGCCGATGTATTTGGTTGCGAAAACTATCCGGCCAAGACGCAGGCTCGACCGCTTTACCGGATGGGTCGCACCACCCAGAAAGATCGTCAGCCACGCCTCGTCGATCTTGATCGCCGGATGGTGGCGAAAGCAAATCCCCGTCAGAGGCTTCAGCGTCGAGTAATCCAGCACCGGGCGCTTGATGCCGTCGAGCCAGACTTCAATCATGCCGTCCGTGCGCCCGACGCCGTTGCCAAGAGCATCGGGGCTGGACAGGTCGATGCTGTTCATCTTGATGCGATGCTCGATCGTGTACGCCTTCCCCTTTTCCATCGCATTTTCACCGACAAAAAACGTCTGTCCGGTGCCGGGGAACACCCACTCGATCCGGTTTGCGGCACCCGGGCCAAGAGACCGACACATGCCCCGTTGCTCAGATCGCCGTAGGGATTGCCGTCATTTTGGAACCGGGGAAACCATCCGCGCGCCGACCATCCTGACCACCAATCGACAGGCACGCCCTTCGCGCCGGCAGGTTCGTGCTTGCCCGTCGTGCGATCGCCGCCGTTGCCGGAGAGTGGTTCGTAAAGCAGTGGATCCTGGTAGACCGGCCGACGGCCATAACGTCCGGCGATTCCGGGCAGCTTGCCGCCTGTCTTCGGTCGGCCCCCAGTCGGGCCTCAACAGGATTTGATACTGCAGAAATGCTTCCTCGAGGCCGTCGAGGCTGTGATCGCTTCGATAGAGTGGAGTCACCGGCCTTCACCGTTGCCGATGTTGGGCGTGAACGCGGCCTCGATGCAGTTCCCAACTGGGGATCGCTGGTAGCTGAAACAGCCCGCGGTCGTATAGCCTTGGTAAATGTCCTGCGGGAACGAGCCGGCCAATCGTTCGCAAAACGACATCCGGACTCGCGGCGATCTGCGCAGCGTTTTGCCCTGTGCGAGCCCTTGTTCGACGGACCAGGTGGCATGATCGCAGGCGGGTCGATGCGGTAGAGTGCGGATTGCGCCGGACCGAACTTGAGCGCGCTATCACGAGCTGCATCCGCTACGTCGGCGGCCGCCAAAGTCCCGTAATCGAACTGCATGATCCACGACGCGCCTGCCCCGGGCGCGAATATCGGACCTTGGGTGTCGGACAACTCGGTCTCGGTGACAGCACGGCGTCTGAAATCCAAGAGCAGATCTGGACGGACTTGTCCGGCCGGTAACGACGACTGCGGGGCGCAACGCGGCGTTCGGATCATCTGCGATACGATCTGGACGCGCCCGACGTGCCGCGCAAGAGAATTCCGCTGTCGCCCGCCGCCAGCGACGCGACCACCAGCGCTTGACGTCGACGTTGTACTGCGTCGTACTGGACGTGCTTGGAATTTGCGCCAGCCCATAAGATTCCGATCCTTGCTTCACGCCGGCAGCATCGACCCAGTCGCCGCCGGGGTTTTGCCAGGTGAGGCGCACGTGATAGTGAAAAATCCGTTGACACCCGACCCGGCATCCGACAAGAGCAGCCAGGTCGTAGTGGTTGGAGGCGGAGGGGAGGGCGGCGTAGGCGGCGCGGGCGGCGTGGGCGGCCCGGACGGGGAGCTCGTCTCCGTCGATCCTGAGCTTCCGCCTCCGCAGCCGCCGACGGATGCGGCGACGGTGCCTACACCCGCGAGCAGAAACGTCCGGCGCGAAGTCATCGAATCACTTCGTCCCGAAACAGAAGTGATGTTGCAGAATTGTTACGCGCATTGCGTTGCAGGCGGTTCGGAAGGCAGCAATCACGGTGGAAGATCTCGACGCGGACGAGTGTAAGCTGATCGGATCAACAAAGGTTGGCGCGACCGACCTGCGGGGAGATTGAGCGGTTGAGCGGCGCCGTGCGGTGGTTCTTCACGTTGCGCGAGGGAGTCATCGAGATCTGCTGAGCGAGGTGTTGACTCGCGCCGAGGACTCGGCCTGCAACGCGATCGCGCGCCGCTTTGTCGATCAGTGCCTGCCGACAGCGCGCTGTCACGCCACCGCCGCGTCGCGCTCGCGGCGCCATGCGGCCGGCGGCTTGCCGACCAGGCGCTTGAAGGCGCGCGTGAAAGCCGCCTCCGAATCGTAGCCGACATCGAGCGCAATCGCGGCGATGGTCGCTCGCGTCTCGAGCAACAGGCGCGCCGCGGCCTGCATGCGCCACTGCGCCAGATACTGCATCGGCGGCACGCCGATCAATTGGACGAAGCGTTCGTGCAGGGCCGAGCGTGACAAGCCAACGCGCCGTCCGAGCTCGTCGATCGTCCAGTCCTGCTCCGGCTGCTCGTGCATCAGTGCCAGCGTGCGACCTACGAAGCGGTCGAGCAGGCCGGCAAGCCAGCCTTCGCTTTGCGCCGGCAGACGATCGGCATAACGTCGTACGGCGTCGACAAACATCATTTCGCTCATGCGCGCCAGCATCGCCTCGCCGCCGGGGCGTCGGGCGTGCGATTCGGCCACCGCCTGCTCGGTGAATTTCGCGATCCATGCGTCACCGTCGGACGCACGCAAATGCAGCAGTCGTGGCAGGGCGGCGATCAACGGGTTGAAGGGCTGCAGATCGCAACCGAGAAAGCCGCACACGATGGTGGTATCGGTGCTGCGCTCGACCGGCGGCGTCAAGCGCACCGCATTTTGGCCGTTGATGGAAAGGCGCAGCGGCAACTGGTCGACTTCCGCACTGGAGAACCAGCTCAAGTCGGGGTTGCCGCGCATTCCGGGCGAGCTCGACACGACATGGGAGTCTCCGTGCGGAAACATCACCACGTCCCCGGCAAACAGCTGCACGGACGGTCCACCGGGAATACCGGCCCAGCAACTCCCCTGCGCGACCGCGTGGTACTCCATTACGTGCTCGACGCCGCGCATCAGCAGCGGCGCGATCTCCTTTGCCGCAGGCGCCTCGGCGGCCCACTCGCTGCTGCCGGTGACATAAAAAAACACGGCGCCGCGCAGGCGCACCCCCGCAGGACATCCGACAGCGTGTCCTGGCTCATTTCACCGACGCCGCGGCGTTTCGATCAAGTCGTGCGGACGATCGATCAAGCTCTTCGATCGTGCGCCAAGAACGACGGACGCGCAGGCAAGCACCAGCGACGTGGGGTCAAGCGGCCGATCCTGTAATCCAAAATAATGGGTCCACTCGTCGCGATTGAATCGCCGGGTGTTTTTCATGTTGACGTTTGGAGATCACATGCATTCGCTGCCGTACCTTACGCTGGACAGGGATGTCCGGCAAGTGCGCCGGTCCGACATCGACGCCTTCGCGGCGCAGATTCGCGGCGGTGCGCTCGGTCCGTCCGATGAGGGATATCACGAAGCGCGGAAGGTCTGGAACGGCAGTGTCGATCGCTGTCCTGCGCTTATCGCTCGCTGCCTGACCGACAGCGATGTCCAGGCTGCCGTCCGCTTTGCCGCTGCGCATCGAATGCTGGTCAGCATGCGCGGCGGTGGCCATCACATCGCCGGCAACGCAGTCGCGGAGGGCGGTCTGATGATCGACCTGTCGGGCATGCGCGCGATCAACATCGATGCCGCCAGGCAAACTGCGCGCGTCAGCGCGGGCGCGCTGCTGAGCGACCTCGATCGCGAATCGCAGGCGCACGGCCTGGCGACGCCGCTCGGCATCAATTCCACCACCGGCGTCGCCGGGCTCACGCTCGGCGGCGGTTTCGGCTGGCTGACGCGACGCTATGGAATGACCGTCGACAATCTGCTCAGCGCGACCGTCGTGACGGCCGACGGTACCGTGCGCGTCGTATCGGCTTCCTCGGAGCCCGACCTCTTTTCGGCTCTTCGCGGCGGCGGCGGCAACTTCGGCGTCGTAC
Organism: uncultured beta proteobacterium; assembly: GCA_963847585.1. Taxonomy (GTDB): domain Bacteria; phylum Pseudomonadota; class Gammaproteobacteria; order Burkholderiales; family Casimicrobiaceae; genus PALSA-1003. The sequence continues at coordinate 5,053 of CAWKAQ010000019.1, forward strand.
GTCGTTCGAATTCCAGTTGCACCCGGTCGGCCCGGAGGTCTATGCGGGCCTGGTCGTCTATCCGTTCACGCAGGCCCGCCAGGTTCTGCGCGCGTGGCGCGACTTTACCGCCGGCGCCCCCGATGATCTGAGCGTCTGGACGGTGCTGCGCAAGGCTCCGCCGCTGCCGTTTCTCCCTGCATCGGCGCACGGCACCGAGGTCGTGATCCTTCCCCTCGTCTACAGCGGCGATGTCGAAGCGGGAAGGCGCGCCGCAGCCCCGGTGCTGCAGTTCGGAGATCCGATCGGGACCGCGCTGGCGCCGACGCCTTACGCCGCGTTCCAGTCCGCTTTCGATCCGCTGCTGATGCCAGGCGCGCGCAACTACTGGAAGTCGAACAACTTCAGCAAGCTGACCGATGCAGCGCTCGACGTCATGATCGAAGCCGCCGGCCGCCTTCCGGGACCGGAATGCGAGATCTTCGTTGCTCAACTCGGTGGCGCGATGGCGCGCGTGAAACCGGCGGCCACTGCCTTTTTCGGTCGCGATGTGCGCTATATCATGAATCTGCACGGGCGCTGCACCGATGCGCACGACGATGAGCAGGTCCGCGCATGGGCGCGCCGAGCCTTTCAGGAAGCCGCGCCGCACGCTACCGGAAGCGGCTACGTCAACTTCCTGACCGAGGACGAAACCGAGCGGGCCGTCGCGAGTTACGGCACGAACTATCGCGTCTCCAGACCGTAAAGCACCGTTTCGATCCGGGCAATCTGTTCCGGATGAACCTCAACATCTCGCCGGCGGCTGCACCGCTGTTTCAGGCAGCGCTATGAGCGGCATCGACGCACGGGGGTACAGCATTTCCGGCGCCACACCGACGGCGCTGGAAGCCTACGAACGCGCGCTCGCCACCTTCCAGAGCTGGCGAATCGGGATCCACGCACAGCTTTCGCCGGCGCTTCGGGAGGCGCCTGGCTTTGTGATGGCGCATGTGCTTCAAGCGTACCTGCTTCTTTCGAGTCGCGATCCGGGGCATGTCCGGTTGGCGCGTCCGGTGCTGGCGCGCGCCTCCGAGCTGCCCGCCAACGAGCGCGAACGATTGCACCTTGCCGCGATCTCGGCGGCGCTCGCCGATCACTATGAACGCGCCAAGGCACGGTGGAGCGAGTTGTTGAGTCGGTATCCGCGCGATGTGCTGGGGCTGCAAGTGGCGCATGCGTTCGACTACATCACCGGCGATCTGGACCGGATGAATGACCGGGTAGCGGCCGTGCTCCCGGCGTGGTCGAGCGAACTGCCGGGCTACCACGCCGTGCTGGCGATGCACGCCTTCAGTCTCGAGGAATGCGGCGAGTACAAGCGCGCCGAGGACACCGCCCGCGAAGCGCTGACCTTGAACGCATTCGACGCGCGAGCGCACCATGTGATGGCGCACGTCTTCGAAATGAGCGAGCGTCCTGCCGCGGGTGTGCGCTGGATGAACCAGCACCTCGCCGCCTGGGGCGTCGACACCGTCATGGTGACGCACGGTTGGTGGCACCTGGCGCTGTTCCAGCTGGCGCAGGGCCAGCTCGATCAGGCGATGGCGCTGTACGACGGGCGCGTCAGAGCGAAGCACTCGATAGAAATCTCCGACATGATCGATGCCTCCGCGCTGCTGTGGCGCATCCAGCTGCTTGGCGCCAACACCGGTACCCGCTGGACCGAGCTTGCCGCTGCATGGGCGCCGACGATAGACGACCGGTTCTGCAGCTTCAACGATGTGCATGCGATGCTGGCATTTGTCGGCGCGCGCGACTGGGATCGGGCGCGACGCCTCGAGCTCGCGGTGGCCGAAGCGGCGTCGCGGCCGACGCGCTATGGCGAGACCACTCGGCTGCTCGGCCTTCCGGCCTGCCGCGCGCTGATCGCATTCGGGCGCCGCAACGACACCGTGGCGATTGCGCTGCTCGCGAGCCTGCCCGCGCTGGCGCATCGACTCGGCGGCAGCCACGCGCAGCGCGACGTGCTTAACCTGACGCTGCTGCATGCCATCGAGCGCATGCGATGGGCGACCCGTCGATTCGGAACGGCGCAGCTGCGAATCGCTGCGCGGCCCCCGCGGCTGGCCCCGGCCTAGCTTACGGGAATAAGCCGTCCAGGGCCGGATGCGCCGCGCAGCGCCTCGAATTCCGGTCGCCGGTCGAGGTGTTGAAACAAACGAAACAGAAAGGGCCTCGCAATGAAGCTTCGCTGCCGCATCACCCCCGTAGACTGAACGCCCTTCACCACATCAAACCGCGCATCGATATGGATTTCGGGTCCCGTTTCTGGGTAGTGGCGGCGCTGTCACTCGGCCCCGCCGTCGCCAATTCGTTTGCACGATTCGCCTACGCGCTGCTTCTGCCCGCGATGCGCGCGGAGCTGGGCCTCAATTATTCCCAGGCAGGCTCGCTGAACACGGCAAACGCCCTCGGCTATCTCGCGGGCGCGCTGTTGACGATGGGCTATGTTTCGCGATTGGGCAATCGCCGGGTGTTCTGCGTCGGAATGGTGGTAACCGTATTGGCTCTGGTCGGCTCGGGGCTTGCCGGGGGATTTATCGCGCAATTGTCCTTGCGCGCCGTCGCGGGCATCGGCGGCGCGATGGTATTCGTCTCCGGCGCGGTCCTTGCGAGCAATGTCTACCCCAACCGACCCGAGCTCTCGTCCAGCGCCATCGCCATCTATTTCAGCGGGGCTGGCGCGGGGATTCTGCTATCGGGTGTGGGCATACCCTGGCTGCTCGCGGTCGCGGGCGACGACGCGTGGCGTACCGCCTGGCTCGCCATCGGCGGCGTCTCGGCTGTGTTCTCCGTGCTGGCCATATGGGCGGCGCGGCAGATCAGGGAACCGTCGAGCAGTGCTCCGAAGAGCCCTTGGCAAATGAGGACGTTCCAGGCAACGCTCGGCAGTTATTTTCTGTTCGGCGTGGGCTACATCGCCTACATGACGTTCGTCGTGGCGTGGATGGTGTCGCACGGGGCATCGGCACTCGACGTCGCGTTGACGTGGGGGACACTCGGGATAGCCACGATGCTCGCTCCGATCGGATGGCGTGTGCCGCGCGCCCGGTGGTACCCCGCCAAGGTGCTCGCCGCCGTGGGCGTGATCCTGGGTGTCGGCGCGGCCATACCGCTGGTCAGCACCTCGCTGCCGGCAATGATTCTTTCCGCGCTCTTTTTCGGCGCGGCGATGTTTACGGCTCCCACGGCGGTGACCGATCTGGTCAAGACGTCGCTGCCCAGGACAGCGTGGGGCCCCGCAGTCGCTACATTCACCGTGGTCTTCGCGATTGGCCAGGCGATCGGCCCCATCCTGTCCGGATGGCTCGCAGACGCGACGCAGTCGCTCTATGCGGGCCTCGCAGGATCGGTCGCCATTCTGTTGGCGGCGAGCGCGGCTGCCATGTTCCAACGGGAAAGCAAAGGCCGGCCGAACCACAATCCCGGCTTCAAGGAGATTCAAATGGAAAAGCGCAACGTGAACGTCCTCTTGCATCTTGCCAGACCGAGCGTCGGAAACGACATTCGTGCTCTCATACGCGACCTGACGAGGCTCGCCGGCGTCGCACGCGTCGCCCCCGGCTCGCGCGTGTCCAATCTGCTTAGAATCGACTACGATCCCGCGCGCATCTCGATGCGGACACTTCTCGCGCGCGCACGGCGCGGTTGGTCGGTCGTGCGTGGCCTCGGGACGCACCATCACGTTTCGCCGCCGCTGACCCCAGCGAAGACCAGCTCGCCGCTCTCGTAGGGCATCACGAAGTGGCCGAGCGGCGGCTCGTATTCGGCGAGCCGGGCCCGCAGCATGGGTTCGAGCGCCAGCAGGCGCGCGCCGCGAAAACGCTTCCACGCGCTGATAGTCGCGTGGTGATCGTGGCCCCAGGCGTTCTTTCCGTCGAAGACATAGACGTACAGGTAACCGTGCTCGCGCAGCCGCGTGATCCGGCGCCCGCGGCGCAGCAGATCCAGGATCAGCGGCGTGTCCTCGCCGCGCGACAGCGGCGGATAGCGCCCGAGCGCGGCTTTGCTCCCGAGCAGCGTGCCCTGGACCAGGTTGAGCGGATGGACCTCGAGGTTCCAGTCGTCCCAGTACATCGTCCGGTCCGCGGCGAACAGGTGCAGCTGGTCGGTCAGAAAGCAGAACTCGCTGTTCTCGACGCGCATCGCCGCGAACTGCAATTCCAGCCGGCGCGGATGGTAGCGGTCGTCGTCGTCCCATTGACAGACGATGTCGCCGCGCGCGGCCTCGACCGAGGCATTGCGCAGCTCGCCGAGCGTTTGTCCTTCGGGTTCGCGACGAACGGCAATCGCCGCGCCCTGGTGCGAGGCGGCCAGCGTCCTGAGCTTCGCATCGAAGGCTCGCGTCGCCGTCGTGAACGATCACCAGCTCGCGCTCGGCCCAGGTCTGGCGCACGAAATCGGCGACTGCCCGCTCGAGGCTCGCAAATCGCGCTTCGCGCGTGACCGTCAGACAACTTATCATGGCGCTGCCGATGGAAGATGCCGCCTGTATTCTGACTTATCGCGAAAATGGCGACGGGGAGCGCCGCGAGAACCTGCTTGCCGTGCTGCGCCATATCGTGACGACGAGCTCGCGCGCCTGTGCGAAGTGCAGCGCCAGGTCATCGGCAATCCGCACAAATATTCGCCTGCGCATTGAGTGGATCGCCGGCAGAAGGCGTGCGGGCGGCGATACGCCGCCGACAACCGCATGCGGCATCGCGCCAGTCCCAGCTAGGTATTTTTCGCGGCGTCGCTGGCGCGGATGCGGATATGCAGCTCGCGCAATTGCTGCTCGGTGACCGGCGAGGGCGTGTCGATCAGCAGGTCCTGTCCGCGTTGCGTCTTGGGGAAGGCGATGACATCGCGGATCTGGTCGACGCCGGCCATCAGCGCGGTCATGCGGTCGACGCCGAAGGCGATGCCGCCGTGCGGCGGCGCGCCGTACTGCAGCGCGTCGAGAAGGAAGCCGAATTTTTTCCGCTGGTCCTCGACGCTGATGCCGAGCGAGCTGAATACTTTCGCCTGCACGTCGGGCCGATGGATGCGGACCGAACCGCCGCCGATTTCCCACCCGTTCAGCACGACGTCGTAGGCCTTGGCGATCGCGCCGCCGGGATCGGTCTGGAAAAGCTCCTCGTGACCGTCCTTCGGCGCGGTGAACGGATGATGCCGCGCGCCCCAGGTCTTCGACTCGTCGTTGAATTCGAACATCGGAAAATCGACGACCCACAGCGGCCGCCAGCCGGTAGTCGCGAAGCCGCGCTCGTGTCCGACTTTGGCGCGCAACGCACCGAGCGTGTCGGAGACGACTTTCTCGCGGTCGGCGCCGAAGAAAATGAGGTCGCCGCTGGCGGCGCCGGTGCGGCGAAGAATCTCGACCAGCGCGTCGCGGCCGAGGAACTTCACGATCGGCGATTGCAGTCCCTGCTCGTTCGGCTGCGCGGCGTCGTTGACCTTGATATAGGCGAGTCCCTTGGCGCCGTAGACGGCGGCGAACGTCGTATAGTCGTCGATCTCCTTGCGCGACAGCGAGCCGCCGCCGGGTACGGATAACGCGGCGACCCGGCCTCCGGCGAGGTCGGCGGCGCTGCGAAAGACCTTGAAGTCGACGGTCTTCATCAGGTCGGTGAGCTCGGTCAGCTTGAGCGCGATGCGCAGATCCGGCTTGTCCGAGCCGTAATCGCGCATCGCATCGGCGTAGGTCATCACCGGAAACGGATGCGGCAGATCGACGCCGAGCGTCTCCTTGAACATCGACCGCACCAGTCCTTCCATCAGCTCGCGGATCTCGAGCTCGTCCAGAAACGAAGTCTCGACGTCGATCTGCGTGAATTCCGGCTGGCGATCGGCGCGCAGGTCCTCGTCGCGAAAGCACTTGACGATCTGGTAATAGCGATCGAAGCCGGCCATCATCAGCATCTGCTTGAACAGCTGCGGCGACTGAGGCAGCGCGTAGAACTGGCCATGGTGAAGGCGCGACGGCACGAGAAACTCGCGCGCGCCCTCGGGCGTCGACTTGTAGAGGATCGGCGTCTCGATATCGACAAAGCCGTGCGAGTCGAGATAGCGCCGCGCGCTCATCGTCGCCTTGTGCCGCAGCATCAGGTTCTTCTGCATCACCGGCCGGCGCAGGTCGAGCACGCGATGCTCGAGCCGGACGCTCTCGGAAATGTTGTCGTCGTCGAGCTGGAACGGCGGCGTCAGCGATTGATTGAGGAGCTCGATCTCGTGGGCCAGGATCTCGATCTCGCCGCTGACCAGGCTGGTATTGATCGTGCCCTCGGGGCGCGGCCGCACGCGGCCGGTGGCCGCGATGACGAATTCGTGGCGGAGCTTTTCGGCGATCGCGAACGTGGCCGCGCGGTCGGGATCGCAGACGATCTGCACCAGGCCTTCGCGATCGCGCAGGTCGATGAAAATGACGCCGCCGTGGTCGCGGCGGCGATGAACCCACCCGCAGACCGTCACGGTTTCGCCGAGTCGCTTGCGGTCGATCCGGCCGCAATAATCGGTGCGCTTCAAGCGGTTCTCCAAAGACGTGCGATTGCCGGCGCCGGACGATCGGGCGGCGAGATCCCGCGCGCCCGCGGCGTCATTCCGGAGGCCACGCGCAGGCGATGCGCAAACACGCGCCCGCCGGCCACTGCCGGCCGGCAGTGGGCCATGTGATCCGGTGCGGTCAATTTCGGCGATCGAGCGCGGGCGTAATCGTGCCCACGGGGATGTTCGGGTGCGGGCGCGGCGAGACGACGCCCATCGAGATGATGTATTTGAGCGCCTCGTCGACCGTCATGTCGAGCTCGTGCACGCGGGAACGAGGGATCATCAGGAAGAACCCGGACGTCGGATTCGGCGTCGTCGGCACGTAGACGCTGACGTGCTCGCTGGCCAGATGTCCGGCGACCGCCGCGGCGGGAACGCCGGTCTGGAACGCGATCGTCCAGCAGCCCTGATACGGATATTCGACCAGCAGCGCCTTGCGAAACGCATTGCCACTGTCGGAAAGCAGGGTGTCGCTGACCTGCTTGACGCTCGAATAGATCGATTTGACGACCGGGATGCGGGCCAGCAGCGATTCCCAGACGGCGATCAGCCGCGCGCCGAAAAAATTGGCGGCAACGACGCCGGTGAGGATCAGGATCGCGAACGCCAGCAATGCGCCGAGGCCCGGAATGTGGAATCCGAACAGCGCTTCGGGACGCGCGCTGCGCGGGCACCAGCAGCAGCGTCTGGTCGAGCGTCGACAGCAGCAGCTGCAGCACCCAGATGGTGATGCCGAGCGGAACCCAGACGAGAAGCCCTGCGATCAGGTAACGCTTCAGCGCCTCCACCGATTCCTTGCGCGTGGTCACGAGCCTCCGGAGGTCGTGCCGGTGGCCGCCGGCTTGTCGCTGGTGCTGCGGGTTTCGCTTTTGCTCTCGCTCGTTTTCGTGCCGGACGATGCGGCGGGAGCATCCGCCTTGGCGGCGGTCGAGGTGTCCGGCTTGGCTTCGCCGGCGGCGCTGGCGGGCGCATCAGCCTTGGCGTCCGGCTTGGCAGCGTCCTTCGCGGGCGGCTTGCTGCCGGAGTTCTTGAAGTCGGTGGCGTACCAGCCGCTGCCTTTGAGCTGGAAGCCCGCGGCCGACAGCTGCTTGGCCAGCGCGTCCTTGCCGCAGGCGGGGCAGGTGACCAACGGTGCGTCCGAGAGCCGCTGCAGCGATTCCAGCTTGTGCCCGCAAGCATTGCAGCGGTATTCGTAAATGGGCATTGCCGGACCTCCGGTGCGTCGCGAAACGTCTGAAAAGAAAGAGCTAATTATAGCTCAATGTCGGGGCGGCCCGTCGCCTTGCAAGCCCGTGGCGCCGGCCGCCCAAGGTAGTCGTTCCTTGCTATCCTTTGCCGCCTGAGGAGGGTCGATGGGCGACTATTGGATGTGGTGGATTGCCGGCGCGGTGCTGATCGCCGCCGAGCTGGTCACCGGCACGTTCTACCTGCTGGTGATCGGGCTGGCGATCCTCTGCGGCGGGGTCGCCGCGTGGCTCGGCGCCGCGATCCCGGTGCAGTGGCTGATCGCCGCCGCGCTCGGCGTCATCGGCACCGTGCTGCTGCAGCGATGGAAGCGCGGGCTCGCGGCCAGCACGCCGCCGCAGAAGGGGCTCGACATCGGTCAGATGGTGCAGGTGCAAAGCTGGGGGCCGGCCGGGACCGCTCGGGTCGCTTACCGCGGCAGCACCTGGGACGCCGAAGTCGCAACGCCGGACACGCCGCACACCGAGACCATGTACATCGCCGGCATGCGCGGATCGGTGCTGCTGCTGTCCAATCATCGACCCGAAAACGCCTGAACGATGGAGAACCTCATGCTCGGATCCTCGGCCGTCACGCTGGCGCTATTCATTGTGGCGATCATCGTCATCATCCAGACGATCCGCATCGTGCCGCAGCAGCATGCGCTGGTGATCGAGCGGCTGGGAAGGTTCCACGCCGTGCTGGCGCCGGGACTCAATTTCGTGCTGCCGTTCATCGACCGCGTCGCCTACAAGCACGACCTGCGCGAAATACCCTTCGACGTCCCCAGCCAGATCTGCATCACCAAGGACAACACGCAGCTCCAGGTCGACGGCATCCTGTACTTCCAGGTCACCGATCCCAAGCTCGCCTCGTACGGATCGAGCAATTTCATGGTCGCGATCACGCAGCTCGCGCAGACGACGCTGCGCAGCGTCATCGGCAAGATGGAGCTCGACCGCACGTTCGAGGAGCGCGACCACATCAACGGACTGGTCGTCGCCGCGCTCGACCAGGCGGCCGGCAACTGGGGCGTCAAGGTGCTGCGCTACGAGATCAAGGACCTGACGCCGCCGAAGGAGATCCTGCATGCGATGCAGGCGCAGATCACCGCCGAGCGCGAAAAGCGCGCGGTGATCGCGACCTCGGAGGGCGCGCAGCAGCAGCAGATCAACCTGGCCGCCGGCGCGCGCGCGGCGGCGATCGCGCAGTCGGAAGGCGTCAAGCAGGCCGAGATCAATACCGCGCAGGGTCAGGCGGCGGCGATCCTGTCGATCGCCGAGGCGAACGCCAAGGCGATCCGCCAGGTCGCGGAGGCGATCGTGTCGCCCGGCGGCATCAACGCCGTCAACCTGAAGGTCGCCGAGCAATACGTCGCCGCGTTCGCCAATCTCGCCAAGACCAACAACACGCTTGATCGTGCCGTCGAACCTGTCCGACCTGGCCGGGCTGGTGGCGACGGCGACGACGGTATTCAAGGCGCAGGAAAAGTAGGGCGCGGCGGCGGCCGGCGTCCGCATTTGCGCGGGCTCGCGCGGCGGCGGCCGATCGAATCGAACAACGGAGCAGGACGATGGAACTTCGCGGCAGCGTTTTTGTTATCAGCGGCGGCGCGTCGGGTCTCGGCGCGGCGACGGCGCGGATGGTCGTCGCCGGCGGCGGCAAGGCGGTGCTCGCCGACGTCAACGAGCGCGACGGCAATGCGCTGGCGAGCGAGCTCGGCGCGTCGGCGAAATTCGTCCGGACCGACGTCACCGACGAGGCGAGCGGCAAGGCCGCGGTCGACGCGGCGCAAAGCGCCTTCGGCGCGCTGCACGGCATGGTCAATTGCGCCGGCGTCGTGCACGGCGAAAAGATCCTCGGCAAGGAGGGGCCGCACAACCTCGCCTCGTTTACCCGCACGATCAACATCAACCTGATCGGATCGTTCAACATGGCCCGCCTGGCGGCGGAAGCGATGGCGCGCAACACGCCCAATGCCGGCGGCGAGCGCGGCGTGATCGTGTTCACCGCATCGGTCGCCGCGTACGACGGTCAGGTCGGCCAGGCGGCGTACAGCGCATCCAAGAGCGGCCTGGTCGGCATGACCTTGCCGATCGCGCGCGAGCTGGCGCGTAACGGCATTCGCGTCGTCACCATCGCGCCGGGCCTGTTCGAGACGCCGATGATGGGCAGCCTGCCGAAGGAAGTGCAGGAGTCGCTGGGCAAGATGGTGCCGTTCCCGCCGCGATTGGGCCGGCCGGCGGAATATGCGTCGCTGGTGGCCGAGATCGTGCGCAACGAAATGCTCAACGGCGAGACGATCCGTCTCGACGGCGCGATCCGCATGGCGCCGAAATAGCGCGGCGGCCGCGGTAAGTGCTTCGTCCACCCGCATCGCGTCTCGTCCCCGACGAGAACTTCGTCATCGACACGGCGCGGATGCGCCTGATCGCGGCGCAGCTCGCGCACTTGCGCACCGAGCTTGCCGAGCCGTCGCAGCTCGCTGCGCTGCTCGGCGTCGAGATTCCCGCGAGCTGGCCTCCGGGCGAGTACGACCGCGACGCGATCGTCTACTTCCTGTCGCAATACGAAATCCGCGGCCCCGAGGCGATCGGATGGTACGGCTGGTACGCGGTGCGCCGCGCGGACGGCGAATCGCCCGCGCAACTGGTCGGCGCCGGCGGCTATTTCGGTCCGCCGAGTGCCGACGGCACCGTCGAGATCGGCTACTCGATCGTCGACGAGACGCGCGGGGAGGGTTACGGCACCGAGCTCGCGCAGGCGCTGACCGACCGGGCGCTGCGCCACCCCGGCGTGCGCCGCGTCATCGCGCACGTCGAGGCGGACAACGTGGCCTCGCACAAGGTGCTCAAGCGCGCCGGATTCCGCTTCGCCGCCGTCGGTGCGTCGGGCAAGCAGCGCTACGAGCGGGCGGGGAAGGCAAAATGAGCGCACTGTGAGCCAAATGAGGATCAGAGGCTGACCGATGGCACAGGTAATCGCGCAGCGGATGACGGCGGATGTCGACAGCGAGGTGATCGTCTTCCTGATCGGCATGCGCATCAATAGTTATTGGAAGATCCACAAATGGCTGCCGGTGGCGCTGGCGATGCCGCGCATGCTGCGCGAGTTGCAGGCCGACCCGGCATCCGGTTTCCTGAGCGGCGAATCGTGGCGCGGGAATCCGACGGTCATGGTGCAGTACTGGCGATCGTTCGACGACCTCGAGCGTTTCGCCAAGGACGCTTCGCGCACGCATCGGCCGGCGTGGGCGGCGTTCAATCGCGCGACCGCGGGCAACGGCGACGTCGGCATCTGGCACGAGACCTACCGCGTCCGGCCGGGCGACATGGAATCGATCTACAACAACATGCCGCCGTTCGGCCTGGGCCGCGCGACGCGGCAGGTGCCGGCGCAGGGGCATCGCGAGTGCGCGCGCGACCGGATGGCGCTCACGGCGCCTCCGATCATCGAGAAGATGCCGGAGAATCCGATGTTCGATCCGGATGTGCCGCCGGCTGGGGGTTGATTGACGTCGCAGCGGCATCGACGCTGAGACTGCGCGCGCCCCGGCACGGGTTTTGATCAGGTGAACACGCTAGGCCAGCCGATCTGACGAAATGGGGACGTTTCCTCTATAGAGGCCTACGAATGCTCGTCACGCGCGCTCGCAGACTGTTTCCGTCGGCGCTGGCCTTGGACTATCTTTCCGAAAACCATCGACACCAGAAAACTCAGTAAGCTGCTCATCGGAACGGCAATTAGGAGTAGGGGATCGAGATGTCCAGCGTAAGCGTATGCTGCGAGTTGAAACGCGATGACGCTTGTTGCCGTTGCCAACAAACAGGCAACCCAGAATCGCGTCGTCCAAAGGTGAACCAGCGTCGATAAAACAGCGGTAATTACGATCAAAATACCGATCCCTACCGCACCGTTACTCATTTCCGCCTCCAAAGTAATTCAACAGCACTTCCTTCGTCCTGCGGCAAAGGCGTCGGCACCACCTCTCATCACCGCCCAGCAGTAAACATCGGCGATATCAGTGCAAAGGCGACGGACGCCGCCTGCATATCGGCTGCAGCGGTTTAGCATGCATTGGCAGAATGTTTCATCGCATTCGGCGCGGCTTGGTTTGTTGAAACAATCGTCGTAGCAATTGTCATGTCGATTACAGCAATGGCTGAAGGGAAAACCGAACGGATTATCAGGTACCAGCCCTTCGTTGAAACCTGATCCGCAAGTGTCAAGCCCGAAAAAGTCCTTGCGCTTCACGGGGAGTTAAGGACGTAAGCAAATGTATTGATGCCTCCGTCCAGTCCAATTGGGTCGCTCTCCGTGTATCTACCGATCATGGGATCGTAGTCACGGAAGTAGTTGTAGTGCGTTCCAACCTCGGCATCGTAGTACTGGCCCGGGAATCTCAGGTTGTACTTGAAGACTCCCAGGCCAGCCGGGTTTTCGTTGGCCGGATTGGCGCCGAAAGGGTCTAGATTGTCCCATTGCCACATAAGCTTGTTGTCGCTCGGCCGTGTGACTGCGCGCACGCTACCGAGGTGATCGGCATGAACGTAATAGATGCTAATCGGCGTCGGCATCCCGCCCGCGCCCGTCGGTCGCAGCGTTGCAACGGGTAAGTCGTCGAGCCAAATCGTTTCCTCGATAAGTCTACCGGTGCCATCGTATTCGCCGAGAATGTGTCCTCGTTCATCATAGAAGAAATACGTAATCGCGCCGCCGACGTTCTTGCTCACCCGTTGCCCCTGCCCATTCACCCGATAAGTCGCGATGGTTGTGCTTCCGTTGAGCACTGTGGCTAAGCGATTCGCATTGTTATACTTAAATGTCCACGGTCCACTTCCTAGCAAATATCCTGCCGCGAAGCGACCCGGTAAGCATTTGAAGTTGATTGTTATTCGTCGCGCAACGGTCGAGTTTACAACCGAATTGTCGATCGTAATGTTCAGTCGATTGCCAACCGAATCGTATGCGAACTGCTGGGTATGCACAGGCGGAGATACCCGTCTGCGCGACAGTGATCCTATCCAACGAGATCGTACTGGTAACTTTGGTTCCCGCGACGTGAGCCGGGTCATTGATGGCAAGTAATTCGGCTGGCCGCGTCGAAGGTTTGCGTCCTTCGCAAAATGCTGACGCCATTCCGAAACTCCCAACTCGCGACACGTCCATCGCGATCGTAATTGCGAAACGTAAACAGGCCATTGCCCCAAAGCCAACTGGACATCGGACCAAAGGGCAGCGTGACTGCGCCGTGCAGCAAGCGTTTGCCCGTTAACCGTGATTGCCGAAACGCGATTGTTGATATAGCTGTATCCAATCTGTTGACCCGAAGGTGATCGTCATTCGCAACGAACTGGCCTGCATTGTTATATGCCATACGCCACCATCTTCGTAAGGGCGTCGACCGTCTGCGTTTTGCTCGCCACACGGCCTTGCAGGCTATACGTCCAGGTCGTCACCGCTGCCGGATCCAGCAGTTTCGTCAAATGGCCTTTGCCGTTAACGCCGGCGTCGTACTGGAATTGGTGTGTATCGTCGACGCCGCCTCGCTGAAATACGATTTGCGTTGCTCGGTTGATCTTATCGTAGGTATAGGTCGCCGTAACGCCGCGCGCATCCAATTTGGTAAGCAGATTCCCGACCAGATCGTAAGTGTTGACTGTCGTTCCGGTATCCGGGCTCTGGATCTTGATCGCGATTATTCAATCCATCGTACGTATAGCTGGTGACAAGCTCGCGTTGATCCGTGACTTGCCCAAGGTTGCCGGCTGCGTCGTAGGCATAGCGGACCGTTCCTAGATTGGGATCCAGAACAGCGGTCAGTCGATTGAGTGCGTCGTAGATGTTGCCATTCGAGTGTCCCAATGGATCGGTCACCGTGGTCAAGAGGTTATTGTTATTGTCATAGGTATAGGACGTGCGCTGGGCCTGTGCACCGAGATCGGAGGCCAACTGATTCAGGCTGTTAAGGTGTGCGACCGCGAGCGTGCCAGGTTGTCCGCCGGATCAAATACTTGCTCTTGAATACGGTTGCCGATCGCGTCCAACGTGTAGACAATGCTGTTGCCAAGTCGCATCACTGATTTCTATCAGGCGATGCGCATCATCGTAGGCATACTGCAGGTAAGACCCGTCCAGGGACGTGACCTTCGCAGTTGGCCGGCGCCGTCATATGCATACATGGTCGTTTCAGTCCCGACTTTGCCGCGCGTCATTCTGCCCCGCTCGTCGTAGGTCAATGTTGTGGTCAATCCGTTCGCGTCTGTGGCTTGACCGTCGGCCGTCCTGAAACGTCGTAGTCCGCTGATCAGAGGTCACATGGCCAGCGGGATTCGTGATCGAAGCCAGGTTGCCGCGCTTGCCGAGGTCGGGTCCGAATCGGAGTAATAGGCAAAGGTCGTTATTTTGAGATTGGGATCGGTTGCGGTCAGCGTCCGACCGAAACTTCCATAGGTCCAGCTCCAGGTTCGCGTCGTCGTGAGGCCCGTGCCGTCGTTTTTCGGCGCGGTGATCGATTTCGTCAGCATATTGCCTGACGAATCGTATGTAAGGTAGTCGTCTTCGTAAGCCACCTGGTGCGGGTTCTGTTATTTGCGTCGGCAGTCGATACGTCGGATGCCATTGCGTAGTCATCGTCCGTTGCTGCGTCGTACCGCTGGCCTCGGTCCGTGATGTTTCGAGATTGCGGGTCAAGTCGAAAGCGAAAGTCGTCTTGATACCGTTGAAGTCGGTGATGGCCGTTGCATTGCCGTTCTTGTCATAGGCAATCGAGCGACCGCTTTTGCCACCACAGGCAACGCACGGTTGAGACAGCGCCGTGTTGGTGTAGTGGCTATTCGGGTACGAGTAGTCGTATGTGCGTTGGGTTCCGAGCGGATCGGTCACTACCGTACTCAGGGCCGGCAATGCACCGGCAAAACTGAATTGATATCTCTCCACACCGCCTGCATGCTCGGTCGCAATGGCGCGGCCGTTGGCATCATAAGAGAATGTGGCAAATCGAGCGCCGTTCTCGTCGACGATACCGGTCAACAACCATGGGGCATTCAGGTTTTGAACGTGCGCCGATTCGTTATAGAGATAGTGGCGTTGCGTAAGGTCCGGGTAGGTCACCGTCGCGAGGTTGCCTGCCTGGTCATATGCGTACAGATACGGCTGCGCCGCCTGATCGGTTGCTTTGACGACGCGTGCTTGCATGTCGTACTCGAAGCTCAGGGTTCGTCCCAGCGAATCGATTACCTGCATCAACAAACCCGACTTCGGTACGCCATGCGTGGAGTCGTCGCTGTAGACCAGAGTCTGCGTCATTCCATTGCGGGCAGTGATCGACCGTAGCTTGCCATCAGCATCATACGACTCGACGTCGTCGGTCGTCGTAACATACCGCCACCCAACGAGCGTGTTGTTGCCGTCGACGACCGGCAGTAACTGATCGGCAACATCGCGCTCCGCGGTCCATGCTGCGCCCGCGCGATAGAAAGTGAATCGCTTGCCATCGGGGCGACTGACTTTCGCGATTGCTCCCGCGATCGCCAGAGCTGCGGGAGTGGCGACACGATCGTAGGTGTGGCGCCATTGCAAGCCGAGCTCATAGGAACCGATGTGCACAGAATTGTAGTATCGCTGAAAACCGAGAGTACCGAAGGGCCCTGGAGCGATGTCGTCTTCCTGCTGGAACTTGTTACCGCTGGCGATACTCACGGGATTGCCGGCAATCTGATTGGGACCGGTACAGGCGCCAAGATTTTTGGGTTCAACGGACAGCGGCTTGACGCAAGCTTCGGGGTCCTGCAGGAATTCTGAGCCCGTCATGGCAAGAGGCGGAGCGAACCTGAATCCTGCCGGACAGACGCCGATGCGACGTTGAAATGGAAGAATATCGATTGTCTGCACGCAAGGTCCAGGCGCGCCGCCCAAGGGTACGAGCCATTTGTACCAAACCGACCCTTCTTCAGCTTGCCGGTCGATACCAAAATCCGGCGAGATACCGTCCGCATAGCTCATCGCGGAAGTTATCGGGTAGACATAGTTATAGTGTCCAGCCAAACGAGGCTCGAACTGGAACCCTCGATACAGATAGGGTGCCGTACCACACGTTGTCGCTTCGGGATTTGCCGCGACGAATGCCTGAATGAGGGCTGTCGGGCTGGGAAAATCGGGCCAGGGGCCAGGCAAATAACGGTAGTAGGCGTTCCAGCTCGCGGTTGCGGCAAGGCCCCAGTGAGGAACCGAAAAAGTCTCCATCGGAGCACACAACGCAATTGCCGCCGTCCGTACGCGTGCAAAAACTTCCGGCGGCGTGCGAAGACCGATCGATATTTTCACCAGTGCGACGCAGACGACGAACAGGAGAAACAGCGTTCTGTTTGGCCGGCCGTCTCGGCCAATGCGCCGTTCGGGATGCTGCGTCGCGTCAGTGTATGAATTGAGCGCCATCGCCAACCCGGGAATCGAAACGCGCGTCGGTCTATTTTTCACTGGGGAGATCCGATGCGTTGGATCGTGAGAATGTTGCCCGCCGCATCGTAGGTAAATTGGACAATGCCGTTGCGGAAATGCCGAAGGTCTGATCGACGGGCGCCGCTGCCGCGTACGATCCATCACCCGCCTGGGACGCGCGAATCGTGCACGTGCCTTGCGCGACCAGCGTCACGACGGATCCAACGACCCGGCACGTAGCCGTAGTCAACGAAGAAAACGCGACCGGCAGCGCGGATGAGGCGCTGGCGCTGACGGTGAATGGCGCATTGCCCAGGCGCTTCGCGCCCAAGGCGGCAAAGGTGATGGTCTGAGCAGTGAGGGCGCCGGCGACGGACGAAGCCGCAAGCAAGATGATCTGCGCAAGAGACATCGCTGCGGCAGACGCGAGACTTCGTGACGGATCTGATTCGAACGTGCTGAAAGAGGAACCTCGCCATAAGCGTCTCTCCTTGTGATCGATCGCATGTCCCTGCGGGCGCGCATTGGCCCGGATCAGCGGTACGACTTGCGGCACGCTACGCTCGCCTTGATCGGCGGTGCAGCTGTCAGTTACTACAGGAATTCGATCGGATCGACGGTTGCCAGATACGGCAAAAGACTCGATCGGCAGAGTAGAAAATGCATGTAACTCTTGCCGCGGACCGCAGTTCACGGCTAGGCCGAAAGTGCTAAGCCGCTCCGCCTAGATCGCACGGCCGATCGAACCGATCATGCGTCGGCAACGACCGGATCGAGTCCGGCACCGGTCTTGCTTGATTCGGCCCTGGGACCAACGTCGATCCGATGGCCAAGCCTCCACCTCCCGCGCCTGACGCTTCGTCGCTATCCGAACTCGCCAAGGCGATCGACGCCTGCCGCCGCTGCGATCTCTGGAAGAACGCGACCCAAGGCGTGCCAGGCGAGGGCGCCGCGCACGCCCGCATCATGCTGATCGGCGAGCAGCCGGGCGACCAGGAGGATCTGGCGGGGCGTCCGTTCGTCGGTCCGGCCGGCAAGCTCCTCGACAAGGCGCTGGCGGAGGCGGGTGTCGACCGCAAGCAGGTCTACGTCACCAACGCGGTCAAGCACTTCAGCTGGTTCCCGCGCGGCAAGCGGCGGATGCACAAGACGCCGACGCAGCAGGAGGTCGCCGCCTGCCTCGACTGGCTGCGCCAGGAGCTGCGGCTGGTCAAGCCGAGCATCATCGTCTGCCTGGGCGCGACCGCGGCCAAGGCGCTGCTCGGGCCCTCGGTCCGGGTCACCGTCGATCGCGGCAAGTGGCTGGAGAGCGACCTGGCCGAGCACGTGATGGTCACCGTCCACCCGTCGTCGATCCTGCGCGTGCCGCGCGAGGACTTCGACGACGCCTACGCCGCGCTGGTCCGGGACTTCAAGCTCCTCGCCAAGGTCCGCTGATCGCAATCGGCCACGTGCCACGGCCGGATCGGACGACATCCAAAACTGTGGATGACAGCGTTCGTCTTACCTTCAGCGCTGCGGCGACCTACACCAAAATAGGACGCGTACGGATTGGCTCGCCCGTCGCCCGGGGAGACTATGGACACGGGACCGAGAGTGCGGCAGGCGGCGACGCAAGATCGCGAAAATGCCACGCCTTCCGGCAACTCCGGCAAACCCGGGGACCGTTTTTCGTCGAAGCATTTTTGTGAGGAGTTTCTTTATGGCCACCCAAACCAACCCGTACGACTCGACCACCCAGCGCTCGGGCGCACAGATCATTCCGTCCGACAATCCGGACAACAGCGGTCCCGGCCCCGAGGTGATGGACGCCGCGACCTTGATCGGCGACAAGGTCGTCAACGCCGCGGGCGAGAGCCTGGGCAAGATCGAAGCGATCATGCTCGACGTCACCAGCGGCCGCATCGCGTATGCGGTGCTGTCGTTCGGCGGCTTCCTGGGCATGGGCTCGAAGCTGTTCGCGATTCCGTGGGGCGCGCTGACGCTCGACGCGCGCGAGCACGGCTTCATCCTCGATGCCAGCAAGGAAAAGCTCGAGAACGCCGAAGGCTTCGACAAGGATCACTGGCCGAGCATGGCCGATGCCAACTGGGCCTCGGAGATCCATTCCTACTACAACGTCACGCCGTACTGGGAAGACGACGAGCAGGAATATCGCGAGCGCCGCACGGAGAGGGATCTGGCTGCCTGGCGAGCCGAAGGTTTATTGATGCGATTAGCCCGGCGGTCTCCGGCAGTGGCCGGCGACCGTCGGGGACGACCCGTCCTGAAGCGATCGTGGCAGGTCGTGGGGACGCCGGCAGAAATGCCGGTGGAACAAAGGGTGGGATGATGTCGTTGCAAGACGAACTCCGCCTGAAGGCGGAACTGCGGGCAGCATCGGTTTTGCTGTCCGCGCTGATGCGCCAGACCGACGCGCAGGATTTTCGTCGCGTGTTCGAGGACTCTGTCGTGCGCGAGACGGCCCATATGCTCGAGCGCGGTGCCCGCACCGACGCGATCCGCGCCTTCGAGGACGCCGCCGGGCGAGTGGTCGATCCACTCGCGGGCCTTGCGCCATAACGGCGCTGCCCAGGTGGGACGCGGCAACGGCAGCGGTAACGGCCGGTCCCGGCGCCAGCGGAGGTACTGAGGCCGCTGTAGGTCCGGCGCTCTCGCGACGTCGAGAGCTGCCCAACTTTCCGTTTTTTTGCGATACTCGGTACCGGCGCTGCCAGCCGTGGTTTCGGCTGCTGCAGCGAAGGGGGCCGATGCGATGAGCGACACGAATGGGCGGGACGCCGATGCGATCCGGTACGCGGTGCTGCGCAAGCTCGCCTCGGCGATCCGGCACAGCCTGATGGGCGATCTGCAGACGATACAGTTCTCTGCCGAGCTGGCGGCGCGGATGATCGACAACGGTTCGGGCGGCCCGAAGCTCGACGAGTGCATCAAGATGCTGCCCGATCAGACGCGTGCTGCGGTGAACAGCTGCCGCGCGATGGTCGAATGGCTGCGCCCCGAAGACAAAGCTACGACGACGGTCGACGAAACGCTGCGACAATGCCTGAAGGTCGCCGGCGACGACTGGTCGCTGCGCGGCATCGAAGCATCGACCGACATTCGCAGCGGCGGCGCGCTGGTCTCGAAGCCGGTTCTGCGCGAGCTCCTGGTCACGTCGCTGCTCACGCTGTCCGACACGCATCCGGGCCCGATCGATATCGCCATCGCGTCGGAGGCGAACGGCGATGAAGTCGTCGTCAGCCTGTCCGCCAAGGCAGGCCGCGCGCAAGACGCAGTTCCCGCCGATGACGCTTTATCGCGCGCTGACCTACGACGACGTGATGACGATCGGCAACGCGGTTCGCGTGCCATGCGACTGTACCGACGGGACGATAAGCTTTCGGCTGCCCGCGATAGCGGCGCCCGCTCAGCCTCGCGCGGACGATGCGCTGCCGTCAGGACGCGGCCAGCCTGATCTGCCGCGGCGCGGTTGCAGCAGCCGCAACAGCGACGAAGGCTCGAGCGGCTTGACCAGGTGATGGTCGATGCCGGATTCGCGCGAACGCTGCTTGTCGGCCTCCTGTCCGAGCGCGATGGCTTCTTCGCGTGCCGCAGGTTTTGCCAGTCGTAGCCGTCCTCGGGTAAGACACGCTCCTACATCGGTTCTGCAGTGCGCCGACGCCAGAACAAGACGCCCGCCGATGGCCAATCCTTGGCCGCCGTAGCCAGAATGCACAGGCTCGATGCAAGGAGAGACGATGCTCGTTTGCCCGTACGACATGCATTGGTGCGACCTCGCCGGCTGCAAGAGCGCGTGCGAGCTCTCCGGCGAGAAACCGTTGCTGCAATGCGTCGGCTGCGGCATTTTGATCGTCCGTCCGGTGGCGCACGGCCTGTGCGTCGATTGCATAACCGTCCACGTCGTCGAGCAGGAGAAAGGGTAGATCATGGCTCGCTCACTCTGGAAAGGTGCGATCTCGTTCGGACTGGTCAACATACCGGTCGAGCTTTTTCCCGCGGAAGAGCGCAAGGGATTCCAGTTCTCGATGCTGGACAAGCGCGACCTTTCGCCGGTCGGATACAAGCGCTACAGCAAGAAGAGCGGCAAGGAAGTCGAGTGGGCCAACATCGTCAAGGGCTACGAATACGAAAAAGACCAGTACGTCGTCCTGTCGGACGAGGATTTCCGGCGCGCCAACGTCAAGGCCTCCCGGACGATCGACATCAAGGCGTTCGTGCCGGCCACCGAAATCCCGCCGCAGTACTACGAGACGCCGTACTATCTCGCGCCAGCCGATCGCGGCGAAAAGGTCTACGCGTTGCTGCGCGAAACCTTGCGCGCGACCGGGCGCGTCGCCGTGGCGCAAGTCGTCATCCGCACGACGCGAGCACCTGGCGGCCGTCGTTCCTCAGGGGCGCGCGTTGATGCTGGTCACGATGCGCCATGCCGACGAGATCCGCGGCGCCAGCGGCTTCGAGCTGCCGGCGGAAGGATTGAAGAGCGCCGGCGTCAGCAGCAAGGAAGTCGATCTCGCCAAGCGCCTGGTCGACGACATGACCGAGCACTGGAAGCCGGAGGAATTCAAGGATACCTATCACGAAGATCTGATGCGTCGCATCCACGAGAAGATCAAGGCCGGGGAAACCAAGGAGATCACCAAGCGGACGGCGGAGGAGGGCGAGGAGCCCCGCTCGGCGAAGATCATCGATCTCGCGGCCTTGCTGAAGCAGAGCCTCGACAAGGGCGCGACGCGACGCAAACCGGCCGACGCGCGCCGTTCGAAGGCCGAGACCGGCAAGCCGGCGCTGCGCATGGTCGCCGCGTCGCGCGGATCGGGCCGCTCGACCGCCAAGCGCAAGCGGGCCTGAACGCCGCGGTCGACACGCATGGGACTGGAACGCTACCGCGAGAAGCGCAATTTTCGGGCGACGCCCGAGCCGCGCGGCCGCGTCGCTCGCGGCAAGGCGAAGGAGCTGAGCTTCGTCATCCAGAAGCATGCGGCCAGTCACCTGCACTACGACTTCCGGCTCGAGTTGAACGGCGTCCTGCTGAGCTGGGCGGTGCCCAAGGGCCCGAGCCTCGACCCGCACGACAAGCGGCTGGCGATGCACGTCGAAGACCATCCGCTCGAATACGGCGGCTTCGAAGGCATCATTCCGCCGCGCCAGTACGGATCGGGCACCGTGATGGTGTGGGATCGCGGCACCTGGCATCCGATCGGCGATCCGGTCGCCGGATATCAGAAGGGGCATCTCAAGTTCGAGCTCGACGGCGAAAAGCTCAAGGGCGGCTGGGCGCTGATCCGCACGCATGGCAGCAAGTACGGCGGCAAATCGGGCAAGCAGGCGTGGCTGCTGATCAAGGAGAGCGACGAGTACGCGAAGGAAGGCAACGCGGCCCGCATCGTCGATGAGGAGCCCGACAGCGTCGTGTCGGGCCGCAGCCTGGAAGAGATCGCGCGCGACAAGGCGAACGAATGGCATTCGAACCGTTCGGTCGCGGCGAATGTGCGCGGCGGCGCGCTGGCCGATGTCGTCTCGGCCAAATCGCGCAAAGCCGCGAAGCCGTCGGCCGGCAAAGCGTCGCGCTCGGTGAGCGCCGGCGGCGCGAACGGGAAAAACAAGGCAGCGCAGATGTCTCCGGCGTCGGCGGCCGGCGCGAAGAAGGCCAGGATGCCCGCGTCGCTATCGCCGACGCTGGCCACCCTGGTCGACAGCGCGCCGACCGGCGACGACTGGATCCACGAAGTCAAGTTCGACGGCTATCGCATGGTCGGCCGGATCGACCACGGCGACGTGCGCGTCTACTCGCGCAACGGCAAGGAATGGACGGCGGCGCTGCCGTCGGTCGTCGCCTCGCTGCAGCGGCTGGACGTCGATCAGGCGTGGCTCGACGGCGAGATTGCCGTCGCCGACGCGCAAGGGCTGACCAGCTTCCAGCAGCTGCAAAACGCGCTGTCCGATCCGCGCGCGAAGAACATCAGCTATTTCGTCTTCGATCTGCTCTACCAGGACGGCTACGACCTGCGCGGCGTCGCATTGACCGAGCGCAAGCAATTGTTGCGCGCACTGGTGGGCAAGTCGCGATGCCGTTCTGCGCTACAGCGTCGACGTGCAAGGCTCGGGCGCCGAATTCTTCGAGCAGGCCTGCAAGCTCGGAGCTCGAAGGCGCGGTGTCCAAGCGCGCCAATTCGGTGTATCGAGGAGGCGTGCGCACGCGTGACTGGCTGAAGGTCAAGTGCGGCCAACGCCAGGAAATGGTGATCGGCGGCTTCACCGACCCGCAGGGCGGCCGCAGCGGCTTCGGCGCTCTGCTGCTGGGCGTCTACGAAGGCGGCAAGCTGCGCTATGCCGGCAAGGTCGGAACCGGATTCGACGACAAGACGCTGACCAAGCTGCGGCCTATCGCTCGGCAAGCTCGAGCAGAAGGAAGCCGCCGTTCGTCAACCCGCCGCGCGGCTTCGAGGCGAAGGGCGCGCACTGGGTCAAGCCGCAGCTGGTGGCCGAAATCGCGTTCACCGAGTGGAGCAATGACGGCGCGCTGCGGCATCCGTCGTTCCAGGGCTTGCGCGAGGACAAGAAGGCGACCGACGTCGTGCGCGAGCAGGCGGCGCCGGTCAAGGCGAGCGACGGCAGCCGAGCCACCGCGCGCAAACGGTCGACCGCGCACGCGCGCGACAGCGCCGCGCGACGACCGCGCACGAGTCGCGCAACACGGCGCAAGACGCGACGCGTCAGCCTCGACCGACACCGTCGCCGGCATCACGCTTTCGCATCCCGACAAGCCGCTTTTCCCGGAGGCGAAGCTCATCAAGCGCGATCTGGCGCTTTACTACGAAGCGATCGGCGACTGGATCCTGCCGCACTCGCGCGACCGGCCGCTGAGCCTCGTGCGCTGTCCCGACGGCTGGAGCAAGCAGTGCTTCTACCAGAAGCATGCCGACAAGAGCGTCAACGAGGCGGTCGACGCGCGTCCAGGTGCCGGAAGGCGACGGGCACGGCGACGTACATGACGGCCGATTCGCTGCCGGCGCTGGTCGCGCTGGTGCAGTGGGGCGTCCTCGAGCTGCATCCGTGGGGCTCGAGCGACGCCGAAGCTCGATCGGCCCGATCGCCTGATCTTCGACTTCGATCCGGACGACGGCATCGGCTGGAAGCAGATCGTCGAAGCCGTCGGCGTGCTGCGCGACGCTGCTCGACGAGATGGGGCTCGACGGCTTTCTCAAGACGACCGGCGGCAAGGGCCTGCACGTCGTCGTGCCGATCCGTCCGACGCTCGACTGGGACGCAGGCCAAAGGCTTCACCAAGGCGGTCGCCGAATTGCTGGTCGGCACGTTCCCGGACCGCTTTATCGCGACGCTGTCCAAGGCGCAGCGCAAGGGCAAGATCTTCATCGACTACCTGCGCAACGCCGAAGGCGCGACCGCGATCGCGCCTTACTCGGTCCGCGCCCGCGCCAATGCGCCGGTGTCGACGCCGATCGCGTGGGAGGAGCTCGACGACGACGTGCGCTTCGATCACTTCAACGTGCGCAACGTACCCGAGCGCCTGCGCGGCCTGCGCCAGGATCCGTGGGCGTCGATCGGCGAGGTCCGCCAGACGGTGACGCGCGCGATGTTCAAGCGCGTCCGCTACGAGGGCTAGCGCGTGGACGACCTGAGCGAGCGAAGCGCGGAGTCCAAGGCGATCCTGGCCGCCGCCGGCCTGGTCTACGTCTCGGACGCGAGTGCCCGGCATCCGGCGCATGCGCAGGGCGACAAGTTCGTCTACATGCTCGGCGATCGAGCCGCATGACCGACGAGGCGCGAGCTCGAGCGCATCGCGAGCCTTGCGATCCCGCCCGCCTACGAAGACGTCTGGATCTGTCGCAAGCCGCGCGGACACCTGCAGGCGACCGGACGCGACGCGCGCGGCCGCAAGCAGTATCGCTACCACCCGAAATGGCGCTCGTTCGCGCGACGGCGCCAAGTTCGAGCGCATGCCCGCGTTCGGCGAAGCTCTGCCGCGGCTGCGCCGGCGCTTGCGTCGCGACCTCGCGCTCGCCGGACTGCCGAGGGAAAAGGTGCTGGCGGTCATCGTCAGCCTGCTCGACGCGACGCGGGTGCGCATCGGCAACGCCGAGTACGCGCGTGACAACGACAGCTATGGACTGACGACGCTGCGCAACCGGCATGTGCGGTTCGTCCGCGACGGGCGGCTGCTGTTCCGGTTTCGCGGCAAGGGCGGGGCGGAGCACGAGATCGCCGTCGACGACAAGCGGCTCTGCGCGACTGGTGCGGCGATTGCCACGAACTCCCGGGTCAGCGGCTGTTCCAGTACGTCGACGACGACCGGCGAGCGGCGATCCGATCGATTCCGATCAGGTCAACGCTGTATCTGAAGGAAGCGATGGGCGACGATTTCACCGCCAAGGACTTTCGCACCTGGGGCGCGACGCTGCGGGCCATCGCGATCATGCATGGCGACGCCGCTGCCGGATCCTGTCAGCGAGCGGGCGTTCAAGGCGTGCATCGTCGATGCCGTAAAGCAGGTCGCCGAGCGACCTGCGCAACACGCCGACCGTCTGCCGAAAGTCGTACATCAATCCGCTGGTGTTCGATGCGTGGCGAAGCGGCGCGCTGCACAAGGGCATCGGCGAGAGGATGCACGGCGCGCCTCGGCGGGCCGAGCGCCTGGTGCCGGCGTTCCTGCGCAAGACAGGCGCGGCGCGCCAAGCGGGCGTCGGCGCCGTCGCTCGCCGCGACGCTCAAGTCCTCGCTGCGGACGCGGCGCATCAAGCCCAAACGCCTGGAACCGTCCGAGTTGCTGCGCGCCGCGGCCTGAGACGGCCGTCGTCCGGTCGAGCGTTTGTTACTGTTGCCGGTACGTTTGTTCGCGCTCTGCGTAATTCGTACAGCGGAGGCAGCAGTTAACCGCCGCCTTATGTCCCGAGATGACGTGGATTTTGCATGGCACGCGACTTGCATCGCGTTGGTGCGCGGCCATTTGCCGCAAACTACACCGAAGAGGAGGCGCCATGCAAGCTACAGCTCCGCAAGCCGCGGTCTACCGGCCTGAAAAGGCGGTCGTCGCGGTGGGAACAGCGGAACGAATCGACGGCATCCGCGATTTCCTGGGGTGCCATCATCGGCGGCGCATTTGCCGCCGCGGCGATGGGACTGATATTGGTTGCGCTCGGCACAGGCCTCGGCTTCGCAGCCGTGTCGCCCTGGTCGAACTCGGGCGCATCGGCGACGACGATGACCATCGCCGGCGCGATCTGGCTGCTGCTGATGTCGGCGATCGCGTCCGCGATCGGAGGCTATCTCGCCGGCCGGCTGCGCACCCGCTGGGTCGACTTGCACGGCGACGAAGTTTTCTTTCGCGATACCGCGCATGGATTTCTCGCCTGGGCGGTCGGGACGGTGATCACCGCCGCAGTGCTTACGTCGGCTGCCGGCGCGCTGGTCGGCGGTACGGCCAAGGTGGCGGCCGCAGGTACGGGCGCCGCCGTTGCCGGAGCAGGTGCCGCGGGTATGGCGGCGGCATCGAATGGCGTGACACCGGGAAAGGCGATCGAAGGGGCCGATCCCAATGCGTATTACGTCGATAGCCTGTTTCGCACCGACAAACCGGCCGAAGCTCCCAGTGCGGATGACAGCGCGACACGCGCCGAAGTCGGCAGAATTTTCGCCAACGGCCTGCGCAGCGGCGACATCCCTCCGTCGGATCGTCTTTATGTTTCGCAACTGGTGGCGGCGCGAACCGGCTTGAGCCCGGAGGACGCCGACAAGCGCGTCAACGACGTCTATTCACGAGCCAAGGCCGTCGCTGCCGACACCGAAGCCAAGGCGCGTGAAGCTGCCGACGCGGCGCGCAAGGCCGCGAGCTACACGTCGCTGTGGATGTTCATCGCCCTGCTCGTCGGCGCATTCTCCGCAACGTTCGCCGCGACTGTCGGCGGCCGGCTGCGCGATAGGCGTCTATGCGTAGGAACGCGCGAGCAAACTCAACAACCGCCGGTGGCTAAATGCCACGGCGGGACGATCAACCTCACTAGGAGATTCCCATGCGCTCGATTCTGTTGTGGCTGCTCGGTGTGCCGATCCCGATCATCATCCTGATCGCGCTGTTCACGCACTAGGACGGTTTGCCTCGTGCGCTGCGCCAGTCGCGCAGCAGCGCACGATCCTCGCCGGGTCTTACTTGGCGGGCGACGCAGGAATGGTTTTTTGCTCCGAGGGCGGGGCTTGCGTTTGCGCCTCGAGCTGCTTTTTGCTGCTCACCTGCGCACGAAGAATCGCCCACAGCGACAGCTGCTTGGACGTGCTCATGCGGGCAAAGTCGGCGGTGCGTATTTGCGACATGATCAATGCGTCATCCCTGTATTCGAGCATCAGGCGTTCCTCCGCCTCGAACAGCCGCGTCGCGGCTTGGCGGCATCGCAGTCCAAGCCAATCCCTTCCACTTGCCTGGACTCCGGCGTTTCGCGCCGGCCCCAGGCCTATGGAATGGGGTAAGGACATGTTGGCCCGCCTGACTCGCAAGAGACGTTCCACCTTGCCGCGGGGCTACGCTATCAAGCACTTAGTCTTCGGGCCGCCGGCTGCGGCGGCGCCACCGTAAAATTCATTGACAGGTGTGCGGCGGCCTCGCAGTCCCCAAGGACCGCGAGCCGCCGCAGGCCTGCCGACCCTGCTGGCGACACCAGATGGCGCCGCCAGAAGACGTCGTAGCCCTCGATTGCTACGACTGGCGCTTGGCGCGCTGGCCGTTGCGTTTTTGCATCGCCTGCTGCCTGCCGGCCAGCGCGGCGACATCGACAGGCGGCTCTTCGCCTTTGAGCTCGGCCTTCCGCGCTTCGAGCTGCTGGCCCAGTGCGACCAGATCGAAGTCGGCCTTCCTGGCCTTCGAGAAGATCGTCGACTCCTCTTCCTGCACATGGTGCTCGACATATTCGGAAAGCACCTTGACGCGCGCTTCAAAATGTTCGTCTCCGGGGCCGCTGGTCGCGATCTGCTCGACCAGCTCCTTGACGTGGCTGTGCTCGACGTCGGCCTCGTCGAGCGCATCGTCGGCGTCGCCGGCTTCGCGCAGCGCCGGATAGAATATTTCCTCTTCGATCTGGGCGTGAATCCGCAGCGCGTCGCAGATCGTCTGCGCGACTTGTTGCATCCCGTCGGTGTCCTCGCTCTTCTTCAGCTTTTCGAACTGCCGGAAAAGCTTCTTTGCTTCCGCATGGTCTGCCTTCAGCAGATCGAGCGCGGTCTGCGTGCGCGTCGTGCGGGTTGCGGTGGTCGTTCTTGGCATCGTCGTCTCCGTGATTTGCGTTGGGCTCAAGCACTTGGGGCGCGCGGCCCGATCGCAAAACCGATGCCTTCCGCCTGTAGCGGGATTATTGGTCGCGTCGCTCGGGACTCCTATCGGACGCCGTCTGATTTAAGCGTAGGACGCCTTCAGGAAGTCGAAAGCAGGTCTTGCAGCTGATCGATAAATCCGCGCTGTCCGGGCAGCAGTTTGAGCCGCGCGGTCGGCAGATCGAACCAACCGCCTCGATCGACTTCGGGAAATTCCTGGGTGTTGCCCGACCGCGGCGGCCA
This sequence comes from uncultured beta proteobacterium, assembly GCA_963847585.1. GTDB lineage: Bacteria > Pseudomonadota > Gammaproteobacteria > Burkholderiales > Casimicrobiaceae > PALSA-1003. The sequence continues at coordinate 32,827 of CAWKAQ010000019.1, forward strand.
TTCGAGCGCAAACGTGTTGCTGCGAATCGACGCGGCATCGATATCCCCTTGCACCGCCCAGGCGTGGACGACTTTGCCGCCCGCCTGCTTTATGGGCGTCGAGCGGCATCGGTCGACCGTGCAAAGGCGAACCGGTTTCCTCGTGAAATTCGGTGTATGCCGTCTTCAGCAGGTCGGCGCCCTCGGCGGCCTCGCCCTTTGGAATCGACCAGGCGCCATCGTCCTTGCGCGCCCAGTACGGGCCGCCGGGATGCACGAGGAACACCTCGACCGCGCGATCCCGCATCCGGTAGAGAAGGATGCCTGCGCTGGTCTTCCTGGTCGTCGACATCAGCGCACGCGCGTCGCGGCGAGGGTGCGCCGGGCGCGTTTGGGCTGGGGACGAACGTTTGTATACATGGAGCCTCTAAGCGTTCGTGCGCGTCAAAATCCGCACCCGCGCACAAACAAACTACGAAGGAGATGCGACATGGCAACATACGGCAAGAAGGCGCAGAGCAAAGTCAAGAAGGCAATGCACGAGCGCAAGGCGGGCACGCTCAAAAGCGGCCGCTCGGGGAAAAAGGTCAAGAGCCGCAAGCAGGCGATCGCGATCGGACTGTCGGAGGCCAGGAAAGCGGGGGGCAAGGTCCCGAAAAAATCATCGTCGAGCAAAAGGAAATCTTCATCCAAGAGGAAGCCTGCAGCCAAAAAGAGGGCTTCATCCACACGGAAGCCTTCAGCCAAACGAAAGTCTTCGGCCAAAGGGAAATCTTCGTCCAGCAAAAAGAAGTCGTAACGCGCCGGGCTCGCACCTCGGTATGCCGCGCTGATCGGTGCGGCAGCCTCCGGCCGCGAACCGCGTAGGCGATGTCTGACAACACAAATCAGCCGCCGTCCGATTGTCGTCCATGAGTCTCGATCCACGATAGTCTGTCCCGCGCCGGATCGTCGATTCGGGCAGGTGAGGAGCCTGTGCGATGGCTACGCAAACAAGAAAACGAAATTATAGAACCTGGCAAAAGCTGTTGCAGCCCATCAAGCTGAATGCGCGGAAGCGCGCCGATTGCGTTCTGCGCGAGGCCCGATGTGCGGCCAAGCCGGGCGCCGTCCGTGCGGCGCTTGAGCAGGCGGTCGCGGTCGAGATCGAACGCATGCGCGCGTTGCATGAAAGCGAAGACACGATTGGGGCATTCCGGGCAGCAACCGAAGTGCATATCGCCCTTTGCGAGCGGGAGCCCCCGAGCATGAGTCATCGGTGCGCGCCCCCAAGCAGTCGATCGCGCTCCATGGCGACGACATCGCCCCAGCGTAAGCGCAGCGGCCCTGGGCTATCGTAACGGGCCGAAACATTGCAAAAGTTACGCTCGATTGTAGAACAGTAGTCGGTCGCGGATGGCGCGACCCGCCGGAAACGACCCGGCGCCAATGCGCGCCCTACGCGCGCGCCGTCCGGCCTTTGAGCACCGTCCGGATGTGGCCGCAGCGCGCCGCGATGATCGCGCGGATCCTTGGCTGCCGAACAGTTCGACGGCACGAACACCGCGAGCTTTCTCAAGTAGGCGTCGTGCGCGGTGAACATCACGCAGTTGTCGGTTGTCAGGCCGGCGATGATCAGCTGATTGATACGCAGCTCGTCCAGCAGAAATTCGAGCGGCGTGCCGAAAAAAGCGGAGTGCCTGGGCTTGAGTATCGACAGGTCATCGTCGGCGGGGGCGATCGTCGCCACCAGTTTGCGCGCCGCGGGGACGCCGCGGCGGCAGGCATCGACGATCATCGCGAAATCCGCTCGCCAGGCGCCGAAGTTATCGTTCGCATAAATGACCGGCACGCGCTTGCGCTTGAGGCGCGATTTCAGGCGCGCTGCCGCAGCGGCTGCCGCGAGGGCGCGCGGAGCGAGCGCGTTGGCGCCGGCAAAATCCATCGGATTGATGAAATCGACCAGCAGCAAGGCCGATCGCGACCGGACCTCGAGGTCCTGCTGCCTTCATCGCCGTCACGCGGCCAGCGCTTGCCGGCGCCGCCGTCCGCTCCGGGTGCGTCGCGCGGCGATCTATATTCGACCCATCAGCGCCAGGATGATGAGGATCAACAACACCAGTCCGAGACCGCCGCTGGGGTAGTAGCCCCAACCAGTGCTATACGGCCACGCCGGCAGCGCACCGATCAAAAGGATGATGACCAGGATCAGCAATATCGTACGCATGGCTTGTCACCTTGTTTGGTTGATTGCGCTTCAGCAGCGATGCTGTCCTTCCGCTTGTGACGTCATGGCGCCAGACTGGCTGGCAAGTTCCCGCCGGCCACGGCCGCAGCAATCGCTGCCGTCGGCGGTGCACGGCTCGTCCGTTCATCGTTGAATCAAAGCATGTCGCGTGCCAGCGGTCGCTGGGTGGCGGAGGAAACGGGCACCGTCGTGCTCTCGAGCAGGGCGACCGGCACGGTATCGAACAATGCGGCGACGGCCAGACGCGCGCCTTTGGTCGCCGGCGTGCTCTCGCGAATCGCGCCGGTAAGCACGTCGCGGTACGTCGTCCGCGATGGCAGCACGACTCGGGTATCGGCCCAGACCGCGCCGAGCGGCGGACGCGCCGTCCGCGCCGTCAGGTCCAGCAGCAGCCTCGGCACGACTGTCAACACGCTGCCGCCGGCGTGCACGCGAGCGAACGCACAGATGTGCGCGGCATGCGCCCCGGCGACGGGAAGCGCGACATAGCGTCCGTGCTCGAACAGTCCCGGGAGCCGCGCCCGCAGCGCCAGCGCCCGCCAGATGACATACAGCTTGAGCCGCCCGTCGTCGATCGATTCGAACATCTCGCGTGCCTGCACCTCATGCGGGCCGTCGGATCCGAACGAGCGCTTGATCTCTCGCAGCAGCGTGCGCCGCCTGGCGTAATCGACCGGGCGCCGATTGTCCGGATCGACGAGGCTGAAGTCCCATAGCTCGTTGCCCTGATAGATGTCGGGAACGCCGGGTGAGGTGAGCTTGAGCACGGTTTGCGCGAGGCTGTTGTACAGACCGCAGCGCGCGACCAGCGCGTGCAGCGCATGGAATTCATGCAGGAAGGGGTTCGGCTCGAGGCGTCCGAGCAGGCCATCGATGAACGAAGCCAGCGCGGTTTCGTAGGCCTCGTCGGGACTGGCCCAGCTGCTGTGGACCTTGGCCTCGCGTATGGCCTTGCGCATGTATGCCTGGACGCGCTGGCGAAGTGCGTCCAGCTCGCCGGCGTCCGGTTGAGCCGAAGGCCAGATGCCGAGCAAAGTCTGATAGAGCAGATACTGGTCGTTGCGGTCGGGCGCCGGGAGATCGTACAGCCGCGTCTCGTGCCGCCGGTTCAGACGTGCCCATCGGCGCAGTGCGAGCCGCCATGCGGCGGGCATTTCGCTCAGCACCGCGATCCGCGCGCGGACGTCCTCCGATCGCTTGTTGTCATGGGTCGATGTCGCCAGCATTTCTCCTGGCCAGTCGCGCTGGCGTTCGTGCGCCGCGGCGTGGAAGGCGGCGACGCTGACGCCGAATCGCCGCGGATCGCCACCGACCTCATTCAGCGCGACCAGCCGGTTGTAGACATAAAAGCTCGTGTCTTCCATCGCCTTCGCCATGACCGGCCCGGTGAATTGCTGCAGGCGGCGCGCGAAGCGATCGATGTCGGCGCGCAACGGCCCCGGCGCCGCGGCATCCTCGCCGGTCAGCACCCGGCGGAGGAAATCGAAGGCGATCCGATCGGGAGCAGGCCGCCATTGCCGGGCGACACCGATCGCCCAGTCGATGTAGCGCAGATCGGCTGCGCCCGGACCGCGCCCGTCGATGTAGGTGCGGTAGACCGGCAGCGCCGCGGTGTAGAGCATCACCGTGCGACGCAGGACATTGAACGTAAGATCGCGCGTGTCGCGGTCGGCCTCGGCGATGCGGGTCAGCGCGTGCGCGAGCAGGTTCAGGTCGGACGCGAGCGCGCCGGACATGATCAGCAATTTCGCTTCACGCAGGATCTGATCGAAATCGACCCATCCGCCGATGAAGGCGGCATAGACACGATCGAATCGGGACTTCGCCGCGCCGTCGACCCACAGCCCGCCGACCAGGTTGGCGAACCGGTAGCCGGTCGTTCCCTGTACCGGCCAGTCCCCCGGCAAGGTCTCGTGCTCGGCCAGGATTTTTTCCACGGTGGTGTAGAGCGCGGCCGCCGGCGCGGGGCTTCCGCGCTGCGCGCGCTTTGCCCCGCTCGGCAGCAGCGCAGAGCGCACGGCGGCCTGCAGCCGTTCGAAGTACGCCTTCGGATCGTACAGGCCATCGGGATGATCGATGCGCAGCGCGTCGATCTTGCGCTCGGCCACCAGACGCAGCACCAGCCGATGCGAATCGGCGAAGACCTGCGGATCTTCGGCGCGCAACGCGGCGAGCTCGTTGATGTCGAAGAACCGGCGGTAGTTGATGTCGTCCGCCGCGACTCGCCAACTGGTCAGGCGGAACGCCTGGCCTTCGAGCAGCGCGTGCAGCGCGTCGAAGCTGGCTGCATCGCCCGGGCGGCCGTTGAGCGTCGCCACGGCGTCGCCGATGCGCTTGCGGATTTCCGGGGCGCCGGCCGCCAGCGCTGCGAGCTGCTGCTTCAGGCGCTCCTTGTCGCGCCAGCGTCTGGCGAGTCGGCGCGGCGTGGCATGGTCATGCCCAGGCAACGCTGCGAATGCGTGCGCCAGATCGATCATCCGATACGCCGCCTGGCCGCGGGGGAGGGCAGCCCGGCGACGCCGCATCGCGCAGGATAGGCGCGTACGAGCGCGGATCGAGCGGAAAGCGATGCTGGAAATAGCGAATGCTGAACTCGCCGGTCTCCGAATCGAATTCGAGCTGCAGCTCGCCTCGCAGCAGCACCTCGCCGTAGTTGTCGGCCAGCACCGGAACCAGAACCTTGCCCGAAAGCGCGGCCAGCGGCGGCGTCCAGTCGATGTCGAAGTAGCCGGCGTATTGCGAGGCGCGGCCGTTCTCGAGCACATCGAGCCACCAGGCATTGTCGCTGCCCATGACGCCCATGTGATTGGGCACGATGTCGGCCATCTGCCCCATGCCGTGGGCGGCAAGCGAAGCGGCGAGCGCGGCAAAGTCATCGTCGCTGCCAAGCTCCGGATTGAGCTGGCCATGGTCGACGATGTCGTAGCCGTGCGTGCTTCCGGGCCGCGCCTTGAGCCAGGGCGAGAGATAGATGTGGCTGATGCCCAGTTCGGCGAGATACGGGACCAGCGCGGTAGCGTCGGCGAATCCGAAATCGCGGTGCAGCTGCAGGCGATAGGTCGCTCGAGGAATATTCATCCCGGGTCGCGGCCGAGCGGCCAGCCGTCGCCAGCGGCGCGATGCGGGTCGTGCGGCGCCCGCCGTCGCCGTTCCTTGCGCAGCATCCGGGTGAGCGCGGCGAAGCGGCGGTTCGACGCCCAGGATTCGAGCGGGATGTTCAGCTTGCGCCGCCAGTTCGGATATTGGTCTTCGGTGGTGCTGGGGAGATTCACCTGCGTGTCCTGGCCGAAAACGTCCTCGAGTTGCACGGCCATGACCGCCGCCGGCGTGCGGGCCAGGAAACGATGCACGGCGATCATCAGATCGACGGTCATTCGCCGCGGCGCATCGGCGGCGGCGAGAACCCCGGCGCGCTCGAGCGCGCTCATCAGCCGTCCCCGATCGCGCGATCGCGCAGCCAGCTGTTCCGCCGGGGCATTCTCGTCGGGATAGAGGCGCAGCCGCCTGCGCGCGGCGATGTCGCGCCCGGCCCAGAAACCGGACAGCGTCGGCAGGTCGTGCGTGCCGATGGTGACGAGCGCCTGCGCCGGATAACTTTCGGGCGGCGCGAATTCGGCGTCGCCGGTACGCTCGAAATACAGCGGCCGGTACGAGAGCACTCCCGCCGCCCCGAGCGCGGCGCGAACGCCGGGTGCGACCGTTCCCAGGTCCTCGCCGATGACGAGGCAGTGGTTGCGCCCGCTTTCGAGCGCGACGATGCCCAGCAGTTCGGAAAAAGGATAGGCGACGTAGGCGCCGTCGACGGGCCCCGTCCCCTGCGGCACCCAGAACAAGCGCATCAGCGCCATGACGTGATCGATGCGCAATGCGCCCGCATGGCGCATGGCCGCGCGCAAGGCGGTGATGAACGGGGCGTAGCCTGCGGCCTTCAGACGCTGCGGCAGCATCGGCGGCAAGCCCCAGTCCTGTCCGCCGCAGATTGAAGTCATCCGGCGGCGCGCCGATATTCATGTCCGGCGCGTAAACGGCGGACTGGATCCACGTTTCCGCGCCGCCTGCGTCCGCGCCAACGGCAAAATCGCCGTACAGTCCGATCGCAAGGCCGCAGGTGCGGGCGTGCTCGCTCGCTGCGCCGAGCTGCAGTTCCGCCTGCCACTGCAGGTACTGGAAATACTCGGCGCGATCGGCATGACGGCGATAGAGCTCGTCATCGCCGGTGGCCGACGGCGGGCGATACTCGGCCGGCCAGCTGCGCCAGCCACCGCGATCGCCTGTGATCCCCGCGATGTGCTCGTGCAGCGCATCGAACAGCCCATGCAGCTTGAGCGCCGGCCCGCGTTCGCGCTGAAAATCGCGGAACGCGCGACCACGCTCGCCCAGGCTCGCGCCGAGCTGATGCTCCCGGAAGTGATCGTATAGCAGCGCGAGAATCTCGAACTTCACTCGCGCGACCGCGCCGTAGTCGACATGGTCGAACGCTCGCAAGCGTGCGAGCGTGCTCTGGAAGGCGGGACTGTAGACGCGCGCGCGGGCGGCCTTGCAGTCGACGAAATCGTGGACCGCCTCGACGTCGATATAGAGCACGTTCAAGGCGGCGCGATTCGACGGGCTGTACGGACTCGCCGCGTCCGGTCGGGTGGGAAACAGTGCGTGCAGCGGATTGGTGCCGACGAAGTCGGCGCCTGTGGCGGCCGCGACGCCGACGGCGTTGCGCAAGTCGGTGAAGTCGCCGATGCCCCAGTTGCGATGCGAGCGCAGCGCGTAAAGCTGCAGCGCCAGTCCCCAGATCCGGGAGCCGCCGGCGAGCAGCGGCGGGCTGTAGCAACGCGAAGGCGTGACGATCAGCGGCGACGATGCAAGCTGCGCGCCTGTTCGCCTGGTCGCGAATCGTCAGCGTGTGATATCCGCTGGCCTGCGGCAGCGGGATCTCGAACGTGCTCCGACCGTCGCCGCCTGCCACCGAGGCCGGCGCGGCAACGCCTTCCAGGCTTTCGCCGGTTTCCAGATCGATCCGCCAGTCGACTGAGAAAGGCGGAGCGCTCGACGGCCTCGAGTTGCAGCGCGATTCGGCCCGCGCGTTCGTCGACGACGATGGCCGGCGCCGGTTCGCCGCTTGCGCCGGCATCGGAGTCGGCGCCGGAGGCATCGTTGGCCGCCGCCGCGACATCGATCCCCATCGCCCGCAGCAGCGCAAGCTTGGTATCTTCCGGCGTCTGCCGCGAGGCGCCCCACGCATCCTCGTAGCCGGCCGCGATGCCGTAACGCTCGCACAAGTGCTCGAGCGATCGCGCGCTCAGGCATTGTGTGCCTCCGCGGTGCGCTCGTCGATCAGCAACCAGGTTGTCGACCAGGGCGAGACGAGCGCCTGCGCGGCCGTATTGCCTGTCGTGTAGACGAGCTTGCCGGGCGGCAGCGCCGGGCCGGCGTCGGGTGCGCCGCCCAGGTTGGCGAAAAGCAGCAGGCGGGCGCCGTCGTCGGTCGACCAGTGCGCGGCAAGGCTGCGCGGACCGGTGATGGCGAAACCGCAGCGCTGTGGATCGAGTTTGGCCAGCATCGGGATCACGACGTCGCGCCTGACCCGCAGCAGCTCGCGATAGCGGTCGAGCCAGCCCGCATGCTCGGGAAGTGTGCTGGACTTCCAGTCGAGCTTGCTCCGGGCGAAGGTCGCCGCCGCCTGCGGATCGGGAATCGCCGCGGCGCGGCCGTCGCATCGGCGAAGCGCGCGAACTCCTTGAGCCTGCCGGCGCGCACTGCCGCGGCAAGATGCCGGGTCGAAGTCGCAGAAGTACAGAAACGGCGTCGTCGCGCCGAATTCTTCGCCCATGAACAACAGCGGGGGCGAAGGTGCGAGCAAGACGATCGCGACCGCCGCGGCGAGCGCCGCCGGCTCGGCGAGCACCGTCAGCCGCTCGCCGAAGGCGCGGTTGCCGACCTGGTCGTGGTTCTGCAGAAAGGAGACGAATGCCGTCAGCGGCAGTCCGGCCGTCGAGCTGCCGCGCGCCCGCCCGCGCAGCGGAGAATACTCACCCTGATAGGCGAAGCCGGCGGTCAGGCAACGGCCGAGATGTTTGAGCGGCGCATCGGCATAGTCGACGTAATAGCCGCCACGCTCGCCGGTCAGGCGGGTGTGCAGGCTGTGGTGGAGGTCGTCGTTCCATTGCGCGGTGTAGCGCCGGACGGCGCCGTCGGCTTCGCGCGCGAGAAAGTCTCGCCGCGTTGTCGTCGTTCTCCAGGATCAGGTGGACGTGCCGGCCGCCGGCGCACCGCTGTCGCACCGTCGCCGCCAGCTCGTCGAGGAAATGCGGCGTCGAATCGTCGCGAATCGCATGCACGGCATCGAGGCGCAAGCCGTCGAAGTGAAACTCGTCGAGCCAGTACAGCGCGTTGTCGATGAAGAAATCGCGCACGACGCGGCTGTCCTCGCCGTCGAAATTGATCGCATGTCCCCATGGAGTGCGGTGGCGCGAGGTGAAGAATTGCGGTGCGTAGCGGTGCAGGTAGTTGCCGACCGGCCCGAAATGGTTGTAGACGACGTCGAGGAACACCATCAGCCCGCGGCGGTGGGCCGCGAGCACCAGTTGCTTCAGCGCGGCGGGCTCGCCGTAGCTCGCATCGGGCGCGAACGGCAGCACGCCGTCGTAACCCCAGCCGCGCGTGCCGGCGAAATCGCCGATCGGCATCAATTCGAGCGCGGTCACGCCCAGTTCGCGCAGGTGGTCGAGCTTCGCCTCGATCGCGGCGAACGTGCCCTCGCGGCTGAACGTGCCGACATGCAGCTCGTAGACGACCGCGTCTTCCCAGCGCCGGCCCAGCCAATCTTCATCGTCCCAGTCGACGTCGAACGGATCGACGACGGCGCTCGGTCCATCGACATCGTGCGGGTTGTGCCGCGACGCCGGATCGGGCACCGATAATTCGTCGTCGATTCGATAGCGGTAGCGCGTGCCACGTGCGGCTTCGCGCGTCGTGAGCTCGAACCACCCGCCCGGCGCGGCGGCTAGCGGCAACGGATGCGATGCACCGTCGAGGCACAGCCCGACCTGGCGCGCCGCCGGCGCCCAGAGGCGGAAGCGCACCGCACCATCGTCGAGGACCATCGCCCCGAAGTCCATCTCATGCCGGCGTTTCATCGTCGCCGCGGCGTGCTGCACAACACCGCCATCGAGCGGCCTTGCAACGGGTACGGCGCGCCGAACGGCAGCGCGCTCCGATGACGGCGCGTCGGCGGCGACAGCGGTGTCGAGCAGCACAACGCCAATGCGTCAGCCGCGGTTTCGGCAGCACGAACGGGAATCGCTTCGTGATGCGCGTTCAACAGCAGCAGCAGGTCGTCGTCGTCGAGCGGATCGCCGTGCGCATCGCTTTCGGCCAGGCCGTGCCCCGACAGGAACACGCCCAGGCAGCGCGCGAACGCCTTGTGCCAGTCGTCGCCGGTTATCTCCTGGCCGTCGGGATTGAGCCAGGCGATGTCCTTGGCGTCGGCAGCGGCGATCGAGCGGCCGTGAAAGAACGTGCGGCGGCGAAACAGCGGATGGCCGTTGCGCAGCGCGACCAGCCGATGGGTGAAATCGATCAGGTTCTGCGCGTCGCGGCCCGAGCTTCCAGTCGACCCACGACAGCTCCGAGTCCTGGCAATAGGCGTTGTTGTTGCCCTGCTGCGTGCGGCCCATCTCGTCGCCGCCCAGCAGCATCGGAACGCCCTGCGACAGCAGCAGGGTCGTCGAGGAAATTCCGCTTTTGCCGCTCGCGCAGCGCGCGGATCGCCGGGTCGTCGGTCGGGCCTTCGACGCCGCAGTTCCAGCTGCGATTGTCGGCTTCGCCGTCGCGGTTGTCTTCGCCGTTGGCCTCGTTGTGCTTTTCGTTGTAGCTGACGAGGTCGTGCAGCGTGAAGCCGTCATGCGCGGTGACGAAGTTGATGCTTGCCGTCGGGCCGCGGCCGCTGCCGGAACAGATCGCTCGATCCCGACAGCCGCGACGCCAGCTCGCCGATGACGCCGCCGTCGCCTTTCCAGTACGAGCGTACGGCGTCGCGATACTTGCCGTTCCATTCCGACCAGCCGGGCGGGAAATTGCCGACCTGATAGCCGTCCGTCGCCGAGGTCCCAGGGCTCGGCGATCAGCTTGACGTGCGCCAGCATCAGGGTCCTGGCGCACGCAATGCGAAAAAACCGCTCTGCTGATCGACCAGCGCGATCGGTCCGGCCGAGCGTCGCCGCGAGGTCGAAGCGAAAGCCGTCGACGTGCATTTCGGTGACCCAGTAACGCAAGCTGTCCATCACCAGCTGCAGCGCCGCCGGATGCACGGTATTGAGCGTGTTGCCGGTGCCGGTGTAATCGACGTAATGGCGCGGATTCTCGGGGTCGAGACGGTAGTAGACACGATTGTCGATGCCGCGAAACGACAGCGTCGGGCCGAGATGGTTGCCTTCGGCCGTATGGTTGTAGACGACGTCGAGAATGACTTCGATCCCGGCGGCATGCAGCGTCTTGACCATCGTCTTGAACTCGTTGACCGCATCGCCCGCGGCATAGCGGGTGTCCGGCGCGAAAAAGCCGATGCTGTTGTAGCCCCAGTAGTTGCGCAGCCCGCGCTGGACCAGCGCCTGGTCGTCGACGAATAGGTGAACGGGCATCAGCTCGACCGCGGTGACGCCCAGGCGCTGCAAATGAGCGATCACCGGCGCGGTCGACAGGCCGGCATAGGTTCCGCGAAGCTGCGGCCGGATCGCGGGATGCAGCTGCGTGAAACCCTTGACGTGCAATTCGTAGATGACCGTGTCGTTCCCACGGCGTTTGCGGTCGTATGTCGTTGCCCCAGGTGAACGACGGAGTCGATCACCCGGCACTTGGGCATCGCCGACGCGCTGTCGCGCGTATCGAAGCTCAGATCTTCGCGCCGGCTTCCGACGCGATAGCCGTAATGCGCGTCGGTCCAGCGCAGCGGCCCGGCCACCAGGCGGGCGTACGGGTCGAGCAGCAGCTTGTGCGCGTTGAACCGATCGCCGCGCTCCGGCGCGTACGGACCGTGCACGCGGTAGCCGTAGAGCTGGCCGGGCCGGGCTTCGGGCAGGTAGCAATGCCAGACGAAGTTGGTGCGTTCGCGTATGTCGATCCGCGCGATCTCCCGCCGGCCCTTCGGGTCGAACAGGCACAGTTCGACGCGCTTCCGCGTTTTCCGAATACAGCGCGAAGTTGACGCCGGCGCCATCCCAGCGACGACCCCAAGCGGCCGCGGTTTGCCGCGCCAGACGCTGATCGGCGCGGCCGTCGCGTGCTCGCCGGCGTTCACGAGGCCGCTGCCGCGACTTGCATGCGTTCGAGCAGGCCGGCGATGGGAATGCGAACCCAGTCCGGACGCGAGCCCAGCTCGTAGCGCACCTCGTAGAGCGCCTTTTCCAGGACGAACAAGTCGATCAGCCGCGCCACGTCGACGGGATCGGATGGATACGAGCTTGCGCCGCGCACCGCGCGCGCGTAGGCGGTCAAGGAACGCCGCCGCGGTCTCCCGCTCCCAGCGGGTCATGTGCGCAGCGGCGCGAACGCGATCGGCAGGCCGGTCGCTGGTTGCCTCGTCGAGCGCAATAGCGGCGGCATAGCTGAACGAGCGCAGCATGCCGGCGACGTCGCGCAGCGGCGAATGCTTGCGCCGCCGCTCGTCCATCGGGCGGAACGGCTCGCCCTCGAAATCGACGACGATGAAATCATGCTCGACCACCAGCAGCTGGCCCAGATGGAAGTCGCCGTGAAAACGGGTTTTGGTGAACGTCAGGACGCGAGGTGCGAGCGCGGCGATGCGGTCCTTCAAGCTCGCGCGCATGGCGAGCAGTCGCCCGGCCGCCGCGCGCACGGGCGGCGGAAGATCGCCCTGGCGCTGCGATAGCTGATCGAAGGTCTGGTCGACCTCGGCGACGACGGCGGCGATCCATGCGGCAACGTCGTCGGTCGACACCGGTTCGGGATCGAACGCGGGATCGCCGGACGTGGCGGCAAGTGCGACATGCAGCTCTCCGGTGCGTTGCCCGATCATCGCGACCAGCGTGAGAAAGCTGGCGTGCGGCGTCGGCGTGCCGGCGCTGATCGCCGCGGCGCCCGCAGCAGACGCACCGGCCGGGCCGCGTGCGACGCTCGGGCCAGGCGCCGGCACGATGGCCGGCGAAGCGGTGGCCGAATCCGCGGCAGTCGCTGCGGCATTCGCCGCCGCAGCGGCGTCGGCTTCGTCCGGCGCCAGCGGAAGCTGCTGGTCGAGGTAGCGCCGCAAGTATTCGATGACGTAGTTCCACCCGCTGCCCTGGTTGTGCACGTACCGCTGCAACACCGCCAGCGCCGTCGGCTGTCCGGCCTCGTCGAAGAACTGCAGCGCGCCGAGCACCGGAGCGATGTGCGGGAACGGCGACACGTCGGTCAGGTATCGTGCCGACCTCGATCTCCGGATTGATGCCCTGCCGCAGTCGCCGATAACATTTGAGCACCAGCTTTTCGTCGAGGATCACGATCGAGTTGCTCTGCTCGAATGCCGGATGCCGCGCCGACAGCACTTCGACTCCGGCCGCCTCGGCGAATGCGCGGGTGTGGGTGAACACGAGCTTGCCGCCATGCACCGGCAGGACAAGATCGTTGCCCATCGCCTTCACGATGCTGCGACAAAACGCGCGGTCCCAGAATGCGTCGTAGACGATACCGACCCGCGCGTGCTGGCGGACCTGGGCCAGCGTGCAATAGCGCAATGCCGGCATCCGCTCGCCGTCGCTGTCTTCCCACGCCAGCGCCAGCGGCAGCGCGTAGTTCTGCGTTCCGCCGTCGGCGAACTCGACCTGCGCGAATCCCAGCAGCCAGCTTCCCTCCGGCGTCTGCCATTCGTCCTGCTCGGTCAGCCGCGCCGCGACGATCGGCCGGCCTTTGCCCGCGAACCACCGCCGCGCGGCGAGAAAGTCGGGCAGGATCTGCTGCTCGAGCATCGTGCGCACGCGCACGGCCATCAAGCCGCGCATGTCGCTGGGCTCGCTCGGTTGCGAGGCGAACAGCGCACGCAGGCCTTCGGGAATCACCAGCACCGGGAGCTCGACCGGCACCGGACGCTCGTCGTGCCACTCCGGCACCTTGGCGTCGATCGCGAGCACGAACCAGTAGAACCCCCACGCGGGCAAGGTCAGAAGGTAAGTGAGATCGCCGATCGGCGGGAACGGCGTCCGGCCGAGCATCTCGACCGGGATGCGTCCCTTGTAAGGCCGCAGATCGAGCTCGACCGGCTGGCTCGAGCGTGAGAGGTTGGCGACGCAAAGAATGATCTCGTCCTGGTATTCGCGCACGTAGGCGAGAATCTTGCGATTGCCGGGGTGGATGAAGCGCAGGCTGCCACGGCCGAAGGCAGGGTGCGCGCTGCGCACGGCGATCAGCCGGCGCATCCACTGCAGCGGCGACGAAGGGCTGCGGCTCTGCGCCTCGACGTTGACCGACTGGAAGCCGTAGACCGCGTCCATGATGGGCGGCAGATACAGCGATTGCGGATCGGCGCGCGAGAATCCCGCGTTGCGATCGGGGCTCCACTGCATCGGCGTGCGCACGCCGTGCCGGTCGCCGAGAAAGACATTGTCGCCCATGCCGATTTCGTCGCCGTAATACAGGATCGGCGAGCCGATCGTCGAAAGCAGAAGACTCTTGAGCAGCTCGATCTTGCGCCGGTTGTTCTCCATCAGCGGCGTCAGCCGGCGGCGTATGCCGACGTTGATCCGCATGCGCTTGTCGGCCGCGTACGTCCGGTACATGTAGTCGCGCTCGCGCTCGGTGACCATCTCGAGTGTCAACTCGTCGTGGTTGCGCAGGAAAATCGCCCACTGGCAGTTGTCGGGTATGTCGGGGGTCTGCGACATGATGTCGACGATCGGGTGCCGGTCTTCCTCGGCGACGGCCATGTAGATGCGCGGCATCAGCGGGAAGTGATACGCCATGTGGCACTCGTCGCCGTTGCCGAAGTATTCGCGGACGTCCTCCGGCCACTGGTTGACCTCGGCGAGCAGGAAGCGGTTCTGATAGCGCGCGTCGAGCTCGGACCGTATGTATTTCAGTACCTCGTGCGTCTCCGGCAGGTTTTCGTTGTTGGTGCCGTCGCGCTCGCACAGGTACGGGATCGCGTCGAGCCGCATGCCGTCGACGCCCATGTCGAGCCAGTAGCGCATCACGCGCACGACCGCGCGGATGACGTTCGGATTGGCGAAGTTGAGGTCCGGCTGGTGCGAGAAGAAGCGGTGCCAGTAGTAGGCGCCGGCGACCGGGTCCCAGGTCCAGTTCGACTTCTCGGTGTCGGTGAAGATGATCCGCGTCTCCGGCCATTTCTTGTCGCTGTCGCTCCACACGTAGTAATTGCGCTTCGACGACTGCGGCGGCGCGCGCCGGGCGGCCTGGAACCACGGATGCTGGTCGGAGGTGTGATTGATGACCAGTTCGGTGATGACCTTCAGGTGGCGCCGGTGCGCCTCGCGGATGAAATGGCGGAAGTCGGCGAGCGTGCCGTAGTCGGGATGCACGCCGTGGTAGTCGGCGATGTCGTAGCCGTCGTCTTTCAGCGGCGACGGATAGAACGGCAGCAGCCAGAGCGTGTTGACGCCCAGGTCGCGGATATAGTCGAGTTTTTCGGTCAGTCCGCGAAAATCGCCGATGCCATCGCCGTTGCTGTCGAAGAACGCCTTGACGTGCACCTGGTAGATGATCGCGTCCTTGTACCAAAGCGGATCCTCGAGCGAGGGCTTCGGCTGGGTCGACCCGCTTGCCGGAGCGGTGTCGGCGACGAGTTCGGAATAGGTGTCCATTTCGGGCCTAGGCGTAGTAGTCGAAGTTCTGTTCCTGGCGCGACTGGCGGCGCACGACGAAGATGTGCGCCGGCGAAAAGGCCAGGATCGAGCTGTACGTAGTTGCGCGCGCCGTGCCACATGTAACGCGCGTCGTTCAGCAGGTCGTGCATCTGGAACGGCTTGTCGGCGGCGATGCCCAGGTTTTCCAGGTCGAGCGTCACCCAGCCCGACTGCGTATGGTGATAATCGAGATTGACGATCGTGACGACGACGTTCGACAAGTCCGGCGTCGACTTCGCGTAGCACAGCAACTGATCGTTGTCGGTCGGCTGGAAATCGAGCCGCCAGTCCTGCTGCAGCGCCGGCTGCTCCCGACGGATGCGGTTGAGCCGTGCGAGCAGTGGCGCCAGGCTGTCGGCGCGTCCCAGGTCCCATTGCCGCAACTGGTACTTTTCCGAGTCGCGATATTCCTCGCTGCCAGCTTCGCGCGGGACATGCTCCTGCAATTCGAACGCCGGTCCGTAGACTCCGTAGTTCGCGGCAAGCGTCCCGGCCAGCACGACCCGCGCAATGAACGCGGGCCGGCCGCCGATTTGCAGCGGTTCCGGCAGGATGTCCGGCGTATTGGGCCAGGCGTTGGGGCGGAAATAGTCGCGCGAATCCGATCGCGTGAGCTCGGTGAAATACGCGGTGAGCTCCGCCTTGCTGTTGCGCCAGCTGAAATAGGTATACGACTGGGTGAAGCCCAGCTTGGCCAGCCGGTGCATGATCTTCGGCCGGGTGAACGCTTCGGCCAGGAAGATCGCGTCCGGGTGCTCCTGCTTGATCTCCCCGATGACCCACTCCCACAGCGCGAACGGCTTGGTGTGCGGATTATCGACCCGGAAGATGCGCACGCCCTTGCGCGATCCAGTAGTCGAATATCGCTCTGACTTCGCGCCACAGGCCGCGCCAGTCCTCGTTCTCGAAGTCGAACGGATAGATGTCCTCGTATTTCTTCGGCGGATTCTCGGCGAACTGCAGCGTGCCGTCCGGCCGCTGCCGGAACCACTCGGGATGAGCGCTGATGTACGGATGGTCGGGCGAGCATTGCAGCGCGATGTCGAGCGCGATGTCGATGCCGACGGTGCGTGCGGCGACAAGCAACTGGCGAAAGTCCTCGATCGTGCCGAGCTCGCGGTGCACGGCCGTATGGCCGCCATCGGAGCCGCCGATCGCCCAGGGGCTGCCGCAGTCGTTGAGCGAAGCGACCAGCGCATTGTTCTTGCCCTTGCGCCGCGTCATTCCTATCGGATGAATCGGCGGAAAATAGAGCACGTCGAAGCCCATGTCGACGATGTGGGGCAGCCGCGCTTCGCAATCGGCGAAGGTCCCGTGCGTGCGTCCGTCGCCGGCGGAGCGCGGGAACATTTCGTACCAGCTGCTGAACCGGGCGCGGGGCGGGTCGACCGTCAGCTTCAACGCCGGCTCGAACGTGGTCGCGAGGCTGCGATCGGCGTGACGCGCAGCGATTTCCGCCAGCGCCGCATCGAGCGCCGCGGCGCGCCTCGCCTCCGCGGGCTCATCGCCGCCGATGCGATGCGCCCATTCGCGCAGCGCCTTCGCATCGGCGCCGCGCGCGCGGCGCGAGAGTCCGGCGATCAGCGCGGCGCCGGCCTGGAGTGCGAGGACGATATCCTCCGATGCGACCCAGCGGGCGAGGTCGTGGCGCCATGACGCGAAGCGGTCGACCCAGGCAATGATCGTATATTCGTAGCTGCCGATATCCGGGACGGGAAATGCGCCGCGCCAGCGGTCGTTGTCCAGCGCGACCATGTCGAATTCGGTCCATTTGGCGGCGCCACGTTTGCGCACGAGCAGCAGCGCCCGCAACCGATCGTGCCCGTCGGCGAAGATGTCAGCCTCGACCGTCACCAGGTCGCCGACGCAGCGCTTGGCCGCGAAGCGTCCGTGATCGACACAGGGCGAGATGTTCTCGATGACCGCGCGCCGGCGGCCGTCGGCGGCGCCTGCCGGCGTCACGGCGCCTGCTCCAGCATGACCGTTGCCAGCGGCGGCAGCGACAAGGTCAGCGAGTACGGTCGGCCGTGCGAGGGCAGCGGTGCGGCATGGACACCGCCCAGATTGCCCTGGCCGCTGCCGCCGTAGACCGTCGCGTCGCTGTTCAGCACTTCGCGCCAGAATCCGCCGCCCGGCACGCCCAGCACGTAATTGCGGCGCGGCACCGGTGTGAAGTTGCAGGCGACCAGCAGCGTGCGGCCTTCGCCGGAGGGAAAGCGCAGAAAGCCGACGACGCTGTTCTGGGCGTCGTCGGCATCGCTCCAGGCAAACCCGGCGGGATCGAAATCGCGCTGATACAGCGCGGGCGCTGCTCGGTAGAAGAGATTGAGGTCGCGCACCCAGGCCTGAATGCCCCGGTGCTCGGGGTGCTGCAGCACGAACCACTCGAGCGCGGCGTCGTGCCCCCATTCGCGGCGCTGGCCGAACTCGCCGCCCATGAACAGCAGCTTCTTGCCGGGATGCGACCACATGTAGCCGAGCAGGCAGCGCAAGGTCGCGAAGCGCTGCCAGTCGTCGCCGGGCATCTTTCCCAGCAGCGAGCCTTTGCCATGGACGACCTCGTCGTGCGATAGCGGCAGGACGAAATTCTCCGTGAACGCGTACCAGAGGCTGAACGTCAGCTGGTGATGGTTATAGCGGCGGAACAACGGATCGGTGGCGGCGTAGGCCAGCGTATCGTGCATCCACCCCATGTTCCATTTCAGCCCGAATCCCAGCCCGCCGACGTAAACCGGACGCGAAACCGCAGGCCAGGCGGTCGATTCCTCGGCGAAGGTCTGCGTGTCGGGAAAGTCGCGGTACACCGCCTGGTTCAAATCCTGCAGAAATTTCACCGCCGCGAGATTCTCGCGCCCGCCGTATTCGTTGGGGATCCATTCGCCGGCCGCGCGCGCGTAGTCGAGGTAGAGCATCGAGGCAACGCCATCGACGCGCAGGCCGTCGACATGGTAGTGGTCGAGCCAGAACAACGCGCTGCTGATCAGGAAAGCGCGGACCTCGTGCCGGCCGTAGTTGAAGATCAGGCTCTTCCATTCGGGATGGAAGCCCTGACGAGGGTCTGCATGCTCATAGAGATGGCTGCCGTCGAATTGCGCCAGGCCGTGCGGATCGTTGGGGAAGTGCGAAGGCACCCAGTCCAATATGACGCCGATGCCGTTTTGATGAAGATGGTCGACGAAGCGCATGAAGTCTTGCGGCGTACCGTAACGCGACGTCGGAGCGAAATAGCCGGTCGTCTGGTAGCCCCATGAGCCATAGAACGGATGCTCGCAAACCGGCATCAGCTCGACGTGCGTAAAGCCCATCTCGACAACGTAGCGCGCGAGCTCCTCGGCGATCTCGCCGTAGCCGGGCAGGCGAGTCGAGTCCTCGCCGAAGCGGCGCCACGAGCCCAGATGCAGCTCGTAGATCGACATCGGCGCGCTCAGCGCGTTGGCCGCCGATCGCCGGCGCATCCATTCGCCGTCTCCCCAGCCATAGTCGAGCGCCCAGACCCGCGACGCCGTTCGGGGCGGGACTTCGCAATAGAAGGCGAAAGGATCGCTTTTTTCGAACGTGTCTCCGTTCGCCGCGGTAATCCGGTACTTGTAATTGGCGCCGCCTGCCGCGGCGGCGACTGAGGTCTCCCAGATGCCGGAACTGTCAGCGCGCGGCGTCAGCAGATCGGCGTCGCCGCGCCAGCCGTTGAAATCGCCGATGACCGCAACACGACTGGCGTTCGGCGCCCAGACGGCAAAGCGTGCGCCAGGCTTTCCGTCGGCCAAGAGGTGGGCGCCCAGGCGATCGTAAAGGCGGGTGTGGGTGCCCTGACGGAACAGGAAGACGTCGAAATCGGAAAGCGTGGAGGCGCTGCTCGAGCGCCGACCCCGCACCCGGCGTCGCGGCTTTTGCCAACGGATCGGCAGGGCGGGTCATATCGGGGTGGACCGGTCGATGCAGGTTTGCAAATTTTACAAGCCGCGCGTGTCTTATTTGCTGCGATTCGAGCTTCTTTTTGCCCGGCGCGCACGCAACGGCCCGATTTTCGGCGTCGCAGACGTATTTCCCCGGTCGAGGCCGGTCGCACGCGGCTTGTGAAAAGCGACGCAAGGCCCATGCCAAAGCCGGCTGCGTGGTTGCGACGTTGCGTTGCAGCGACCGTCTCGACCGGCGAAATCGCTGCTGCTAAGCTAGGCCAGAAAGAACGACGGACGTATTCGCCGCAAACGACATGACAACCGGCATTCCTCCGCCGCGCGCGGCGATCGCTGGCGATGCGCTGGAACCCGAGCATCGGCGCGGCGCCGGCGTTTGTCCGGCGCGCGCCGGGTATGCGGACCGCGTGGCTGCTGGTGCGCGAAACCGTGTCGGGCTGGATCGACCATCGTGCATCGAGCCTGGGTGCGGCGCTCGCCTATCTACACGGCGTTCTCGCTTGCCCCGCTGCTGCTGATCGCGATCGCGGTCGCGGGGATCTGGGTCGATTCGGATGTCGCGGCGCGCGCGATCGCGGATCAGGCGTCGGTTCTGCTAGGGCCACATGCTGCCGAAGGTGTGGAGTTCATGCTGCACGCGGCGCCGCATGCCGCCAGCGGATGGCTGGCCGGCGCCGTCGGTCTGGTGACGCTGATCATCGGCGCGACGACGGTGCTGACCGAGGTCCAATACGACCTCGACATGATCTGGCATGCGCCACCTCGGCGATCGAGCGGCATGATCGCCGCGCTCGGGTCGCGGCTGCTGTCGTTCGGCCTGGTGGTCTGCATCGGATTTCTGTTCCTCGCCTCGCTGGTGGTCAGCACCGCGCTTTCCGCGCTCGCAGCGCACGGTGTCGCGGTTCTGCCGGGATCGCCGGTGATGCTTACGGCGGCCCATGTCCTGGCCTGGGGCGTCATGCTCACGATCGGCTTCGCGCTGCTGTACAAGTGGCTGCCGAACATCCGCCTGGCGTGGCGCGACGTCCTGGCCGGCGCGTTCGTGACGACGGTATTGTTCAGCATCGGCCGGCTGCTGATCGGCATCTACCTGACGCATACCCCACCGCGTCGATGCACGGCGCGGCGGGCGCGCTGATCATCCTCCTGCTGTGGTTCTACTACTCGGCGCAGGTTTTCCTTCTGGGCGCGGAATTCACCGCCGTCTATGCCCGTCGCCTCGGTTCGCTCGCAAAATCCCCGGCGCCAGCCGCGGTCGCCGCGACGTAAGACGAATGCCGACGGCCGGCGCTGATCGCGCCTAGACGCAAAACAGCGATTCGCCGATAGTTGCGCGCGCTCTCGCGCGGCATCATCCCACCTGTCGACACAAGCCCTGCGGCGAACGCCTCTATGTTGTCTGCCGGGAGGGCCGGCCTGCGAACGGATCTGCGCGGCGCACGGTGAAGAGCTTTGCCGGCATTCGAATGCCACTCAAGTCGAAAGGATGAATATCATGAAACGTCGTTACCTAATGCAAGCCTTGCTGGTCGCCTCGTTGGGGGCCTTTGGCGCGACCGGCTACGCACAGACGAACACGACTACCGACCAGACGCCGGGATCGCCTGGCGCCGCTACGCCTGCGGCAGGAACCGGAACCACCGCCGGAGGCACGACTGGCGCTACCACCAATACCATGGGCGCCGGCGCGTACGGCACGACTCAGACGGGCACCAGGCAGCCGATGTCATTGGAGAGAATCCGCGCCTACGAGCATGCGCGTGCCAATTGCGAGGCGGGACCTGCGGCGCAGCGCAGCGAATGCCAGTCGGCTCTGAGCAGGGACTACGCGGGTATCCCGGGTCCATGCCAGAAACTGACCGGAAATGCCTTGGACGCGTGCGTTCACGGAGATTACCCGGCGAACGCAGGCATGCCGGCCAAGCCAGCCAAATAAGACTGGTCAGCGGCGTCACACTCGGGAGCGCATCGCGCTCCCTTTTCTTGCGCAACGTTTTCAGCGAGACGCGCGGGATGGCTCGAGATTCAGCCGCCGGTCGTTTCGCCGCCCATCACCTGGATGATGGTTCCGGTGATGTACGAGGAGTCGGCTTCGGACGCGAGGAAGACATAAGTCGGCGCGAGCTCTTCCGGCTGCGCCGGCCGCCCCATAGGATTGTCCTGTCCGAATTTGGCGACGCGATCCGGCGTCAGGCCTGCATCCGACGGATTCAGCGGCGTCCACACCGGACCGGGCGCAACCGCATTGACGCGAATGCCGCGGTCGATCAGCTCGAGCGCCAGCGTCTTGGTGAATGCGTTGATGGCGCCCTTGGTCGCGGAATAGTCCGGCAGCTCCTTCGAGCCCATGATGCCGGTTTCCGAGCTGGTCGCGATGATCGCCGCGCCGCGCTGCATGTGGCGAAGCGCAGCGCGCGCAAGCCAGAAATAGGCATACATGTTGGTTTTGAACGTCCGGTCGAACTCTTCGTCGCTGACTTCGGCGAGCGATTTCTTGCGATGCTGATGGGCGGCATTGGCCACCAGGATATCGAGCCGGCCGAACGCTTCGACCGTCTGTTCCACCGCCTGGTCGCAAGCGCCGGCGTCGGTAAGATCGCCCGGAATCTGCAGGCATTTCGTGCCGGCCGCTTCGACTGCGGTGCGGGTTTCGTCGGCGTCCGACTGCTCGACGGGCAGATAGCAGATCGCGACGTTGGCGCCTTCGCGAGCATAGAGCAGGGCGACAGCGCGGCCGATGCCGGAATCGCCGCCGGTGATCAAGGCGACCTTGCCTTCGAGCTTGCGGGCGGCGCGGTAGCGATCGGCGCGATAGCGCGGACGCGGGTCGAGTTCGGATTCGAGGCCGGGCGCGCGCTGGTGCTGCTCTGCGAACGGCGGCCGGGGTTGCTCCAGCGGCGGAGGAGCGAGCTCGGTGGATGGACGCTGCGGACCTTTGGCTTTGGATTTGGACCGGGTCTTGGCGGTAACGGTGGTGTCGTTCATGGTCAAGATTTCGTCTACACGCCGGCCCCCGACCGCCGGCGGGGGCGTCGGCGGCGGAGCCTATTTGTGCGCCAGCTTTTGCTCGGCGAAGAGCAGCGCGATATTGTTCGCCGGCGGACGCGGTTCATCGCGCTGCGCTTCTTGTGCGCGAGCCTCGCGCCTCAGTCGCGCAAAAGTCTTGCGCAGATCGGTATGGATACTCGGCGTGTAGCGGAATGTCGGGTCGAGAACGGATTTCATGGTCACTCCCAGTCGGCCTGGCAACGTCGCAAACGTTACACAAAGCGAACAACGGCTGCTGTCGGTGTTTGTCTGATTTTTCTTCCGCTATGCGCGCCGTCGCTATAGGACGCGCTCCTACACTCGGCAGCGCTCTCTGCTGTCCGTTTCCCTCGGTGTCGAGCGGAGAGCACCGGCGTCGCCAGCAACAGTTGTCTCGCGGCAATGTCAGATGAAGACGCATCCACAGCGCTGGTTACGCAAGCTTGGCCCCGGCGTAATCACGGGCGCCGCGGACGATGATCCGAGCGGAATCGCGACCTATTCGCAGGCGGGCGCGCAATTGGGGTTCGCGCTCGGCTGGACGGTGGTCCTTACGCTGCCGCTGATGATCGGCATACAGATGATCAGCGCGCGCATCGGCCGGGTGACCGGTCACGGCCTCGCCAGCAACATTCGCCGCCACTACCCGCGCCGGTGCTGTACGCGGTCGTCGCGCTGCTGTTCGTCGCGAACACGATCAATGTGGCTGCCGACATCGCCGCAATGGCCGAAAGCGTCCACCTTGTCGCCGGCGGCCCCACGCAGCTTTATGCGGTCGCCTTCGGCACGGTATGTCTCGGCCTCGAGGTCTTCATGGTCGTATCGCAAGTATGTGCGTTACCTCAAATGGCTGACGCTTGCGCTGTTTGCCTACGTCGGCGTCGTGCTGTCGGTCGATGTACCGTGGGGCGAAGTGGTCGCGGGGATTACGCTGCCGCGAATGGATTTGTCCGCCGCTGCGGTGACGCTGGTCGTCGCGATTTTCGGCACGACGATCAGCCCTTATCTGTTTTTCTGGCAGGCGGCGCAGGAAGTCGAGGAGGCTGCCTCGGCAGCTTCGGGCGGCAAGCGCGCAAACGCGGCTTCGACCGGTCGCCAATTGCGGCGCATCGAATTCGATACGATCGCCGGCATGACCTTTTCGAACCTGATTGCATTGGCGATCATCGTCAGCGCGGCAGCAACCCTGCATCCGGCGGGCATCACCCACATCGAAACCTCAGCGCAGGCAGCAGAAGCGCTGCGGCCCGTCGCCGGGCCGTTCGCCTTCGTGCTGTTCTGCCTGGGCATCGTCGGCACGGGTATGCTGGCGGTCCC
The DNA here is from genome assembly GCA_963847585.1 of uncultured beta proteobacterium. Lineage (GTDB taxonomy): Bacteria > Pseudomonadota > Gammaproteobacteria > Burkholderiales > Casimicrobiaceae > PALSA-1003. The sequence continues at coordinate 56,136 of CAWKAQ010000019.1, forward strand.
GGTGCTCGCCGGGTCTGCTGCGTACGCCGTTGCCGAGACCTTTCGCTGGAAGCACGGCCTCGATCTGAAGCCGCACCAGGCTCGAGGCTTCTATGCGATCGTCGCATTGGCGACTGCCGGCGGCGTTTTGCTCAACTTTATCGGCATCGATCCGATCCGCGCGCTGGTCTGGGCGGCGGTTATCAACGGTGTCGCCGCGGTGCCGATCATGGCGGTGATGATGCTGCTGGCGACCGACTCGCGCGTGCTGGGCAAGTTCGCCGTGCGGCGCTGGCTCAAGGTCGCCGGCTGGTTGGCGATGGCGACGATGGCCGTGGCGGTGGCTGCGATGCTGATGCTCTGAGCTGGCCGCGCCGCCGCTGATCGATGCGCCGGTTCGATATCGTGTCCAGGGGCCGCTTGTAAGCGGTGCGTGAGGTCGGTAGCATCGCCATAGGGAGTGACGCGCTGGGATGCCGATTCGGCCGCGGTGCGTCGACCGGCTCCGGATGGCGTCGCCACGGCACGGCCACGCGCAGGGGGAATTTGCAATGAGTAGCGGGTACGCGCTGCATGGGTCGGTGGCGGTGATCACGCTCGACAATCCGCCAGTCAACGGCTTGAATCATCCGTTGCGCACAAGCGATCGTCGAAGGGATCGATCGCGCGCAGGCCGACTCGTCGGTTGGCGCGATTGTTCTGACCGGCGCCGGAGGCCTGTTCTCGGGCGGCGCAGACATCCGCGAATTCACCACGCCACAGGCGCGGGCCGAACCGACGCTGCACACCGTCATCGCCATTGCCGAGGCCAGCGAAAAGCCCGTCATCGCCGCGATCGGCGGCAGCTGCATGGGCGGCGGACTGGAGCTCGCACTCGGCTGCCACTTCCGCGTCGCCGTGCCTCACGCGCAAATCGCGCTGCCGGAGGTCAGGCTGGGTCTGTTGCCGGGCGCCGGAGGCACGCAAAGGCTGCCGCGAGCGATCGGTGTCGAAGCCGCGTTGAACATGATCGTTTCCGGCGCCAGCGTGCCTTGCGAACGCTTTCGCGGCACGGCATTGTTCGACGCCATCGTCGACGGCGATTTGTTGCAGGGCGCGCTTGCGTTCGCTTCGAGCGCCCGCGCCGGACAGCGCCCTTTGCCGCGCGTGCGCGACATCGTCATCGACTATCCGAATGCCGATGCTCTGTTCCAGTTTGCACGCAACACCGTCGGCCCCATGGCCCGCGGCTTTCCCGCCCCCCTCAAATGCATCGATGCGGTGGCGGCGGCCGTCGCGATGCCGTTCGACGACGGCCTGCGTTACGAGCGGGAGCTGTTCATTCAGCTTGCACAGACACCGGAATCGCGTGCGCTGCGGCATGCATTTTTCGCCGAGCGCGCGGCGGCCAAGATTCCCGATGTTCCTTCCGGCACCGCGCCGCGCGCGATCAACGCCGCGGCGGTGATCGGGGCCGGAACGATGGGCGGTGGGCATTGCGATCTGCCTGCTCGACGCCGGCATTCCGGTCACGTTGCTCGAAACCAAGCAGGAAGCGCTCGACAAGGGCATGACGACTATCCGCCAGCACTACGACAAGGCGCTCGCCAAGGGCCGCCTCACCGCCGTCGAGCTCCAGCGCAGGATCGGCATGCTGAAGCCGACACTGGCGTACGATGATCTTGCCGGCGCCGATCTCGTCATCGAGGCGGTGTTCGAGGACCTGGCGGTGAAGAAGCTCGTGTTCGAGCGTCTGGACGCGGTGGCGAAGCCCGCTGCGATCCTCGCCAGCAATACGTCTACCCTGGATCTGAACAAGATCGCCGGCTTCACCGCGCGTCCGCAGAATGTCGTCGGCATGCATTTTTTCAGTCCTGCCAACGTAATGAAGCTGCTCGAGGTCGTGCGCGGCGCCAGGACCGCAAGCGACGTGCTGGTCACCGTCATGACCGTCGCCAAGAGGATGCGCAAGACCGCCGTCGTCTCGGGCGTATGCGACGGTTTCATCGGCAACCGCATGATCGAGCAGTATCTGCGCCAGGCGCTTTTTTTGCTCGAAGAAGGCGCATCGCCCGGGCAGGTCGATCGCGCGCTGGAGAAATTCGGCATGGCGATGGGGCCGTTTCGCATGAGCGACCTCGCCGGCAACGACGTCGGCTGGTACATCCGCAAGCGCCGCTACGTCGAGAAGCCGGACGTGGTCTATTCGCGCATCGCCGACCGGCTTTGCGAGCTCGGCCGCTTCGGCCAGAAGACCGGTCTGGGCTGGTACCGGTACGAGCCGGGACGCCGCGATGCGCTGCCCGATCCCGCGGTCGACGCCTTGATCGCGAGCTACCGGACCGAGCATGGCATGGCGCCGCGAAAGATCGCAGACCAGGAGATTGTCGACCGCTGCATCTACGCGCTGGTCAACGAAGGTGCGCGCATATTGGAAGATGGCATAGCGTCGCGCGCCTCGGACATCGACGTCGTCTATCTGACCGGCTACGGCTTTCCGCTCTATCGCGGCGGGCCGATGCATTACGCCGACACGATCGGCCTGTTCAACGTGATCCGCGCGATGCACCGGTTTGCCGCAACGGGCCGCGGCGATCCGGCATTCTGGCAGCCGGCGCCGCTGCTCGCCCGGCTCGCCGCCGAAGGCAAGACGTTCAATAGCTGAAGGCATGCCGTCATGACCGACGCAGTCGTCGTATCCTACGCGCGCACCGGACTCGCGAAATCCTGGCGCGGCGCGCTCAACATGACGCACGGCGCGACCATGGGTGCCCACGCCGTCCGGCACGCGATCGAGCGCGCGGGCCTGGCGCCGGGCGAAATCGACGACGTCCTGATCGGATCCGCGTTTCCCGAAGGCGCCACCGGACACAACATCGCGCGCCAGATCGCGATCCGTGCCGGTTGCCCGGTCAGCGTCCCCGGTGCAACGGTCAATCGTTTCTGCTCGTCGGGCCTGCAGACGATCGCGCTGGCCGCGCAGCGCATCATCGCAGGGGAAGCCGAGGCGTTCGTCGCGGGCGGCGTCGAATCGATCTCGTGCGTTCAAAACGAAATGAACAAGCACATGTTGCGCGAATCGTGGCTCGTCGAGAACAAGCCCGCCATCTACTGGCCGATGCTGGAGACCGCGGAGAACGTCGCGCGGCGCTACGGCATTTCGCGGGAGGCGCAGGACGAGTACGGCGCGCGCAGCCAGCAGCGCGCGGCCGCAGCCGCGGCAGCGCACCGGTTCGACGCCGAAATCGTCCCGCTGACGGTGACGATGGGGGTTGCCGACAAAGAGTCCAATCGCCTGTACACGCGCGAAGTCACGCTGGCATCGGACGAAGGCATTCGCGCCGATACGACCTACGACGCAGTGGCGCGGATCAAGCCCGCGCTGCCCGGCGGCGTCATCGCCGCCGGCAACGCCAGCCAGTTCTCCGACGGCGCGGCGGCATGCGTCGTCATCAGCGACAAGCTCGCCGCGAGGCGTGGCCTCGAGCCGCTGGGGATATTCCGCGGCTTCGCCGTCGCCGGCTGCGAACCCGACGAAATGGGCATCGGACCGGTCTTTGCCGTACCGAAGCTGCTGGCGCGAACCGGCGTGAACATCGGCGACATCGGTCTGTGGGAGCTCAATGAGGCGTTCGCCGTGCAGGTCATCTACTGCCGCGACAAGCTGGGGATACCCGACGATCGCCTGAACGTCGACGGGGGCGCGATCGCCGTCGGACATCCTTACGGCGTGTCGGGGACTCGGCTGACCGGCCACGCATTGCTCGAGGGCAAGCGTCGCGGGGTCAAATACGTCGTGGTGACGATGTGCATAGGCGGCGGCATGGGCGCCGCCGGCCTGTTCGAGATCGCGTAAGCATTCGCTGAGACCCTGATGTCGGCAGCGTCGGTCTTGCGGGCGGCGGAAGATCCTGACCGATGACGCTGGCAACGAAGCGCGGCCGCATCGTCGTCACCTATTCTTGCCGTGCCTCTCGCCATCACGAAAGCGTGACGCTGCGCGAGCTCGCGTCCCGGCTCGCCGCGATCAAGGGCTGCGGCTTCGCGGGTGAATACGATCCTGCGCTTCGCTACTCGGACCATTTGTACTTCGTGCCGAACGATACGCTGGTCGGGATAGATGCCGCACAGCGCTTGGGCATAAAAGGGGAGGCGGATTTGTTCGGCGGTGTCGTGCCCTTTGCGTTCACCGCCACGAAGACGATCACCCATCCGTTGCCCGATGCCGAGTCGCACTCACCGGAGGGATGGTCTCCGGAATTCGCGGATCGCGTTCGCGACCTGGTGCTTCCGGGCTACTCGGCGTTTGCGAGGCGCGATGCTCGCGTTGCCGGGATGCGACTGCTCGAGCTGGGACGCGTTCGCCTGAAGCTTCCGGCGGGGATAGGTGGCCTTGGCCAGTCGATCGTCGAAGATGAGCGGGCGCTCGATGGAGAGCTCGAGTCCCTCGATGACGCCACGCTGTCGCGCGAAGGCCTGGTGCTCGAACAGGACCTGGCGGACGTGGTTACGCACAGCGTCGGGCAGGTATGCGTGGACGATATGCGCGCAAGCTACTGCGGCGTGCAGCGGCTCACGACCAATCATCACGGCGAGCAGGTGTACGGCGGTTCTGACCTGACCATTGCGCGCGGCGGCTTCGACCAGTTGATCAAGCTCGCGCTGGCCAGCGAAGTCGAGACCGCCATCGACCAGGCCCGCGGCTATCACACGGCCGCGATGGCGTCGTTTCGCGGCATGTTCGCGTCGCGCTGCAACTACGATGTCGTGCAGGGTATCGATGACCGGGGACAGTGGCACTCGGGCGTGCTGGAGCAATCCTGGCGGGTTGGAGGCGCGAGCGCGGCGGAAGTGGCGGCGCTTGAAGCTTTCCGTGCCGACCGATCGCTCGAGGTCGTCCGCGCCGCGACCACCGAAGTGTATTCTACCGGGTCGATCCCCGCCGATGCCCACGTGTATTTTCGCGGCGTCGACGAGCACGCGGGGGCCATGACCAAGTACGTGCGTATCGAGCGCCATGCCAACCCGTGACCAGGCGATCGAAGTCGCGATCGGCGACGGCCACGTCGCCGGAACGCTGATCATGCCGGGGACCAGGATTCCCGGCGTACTGTTCGTGCACGGCTGGGGCGGCAGTCAGCAACAATACCTGGCGCGCGCGCGCGAGGTCTCCGCGCTGGGATGCGCTTGCCTGACCTTCGACTTGCGCGGCCACGCGGAAACCGGGTCCAATACGAAGCCGTCTCGCGGGAGCAGAATCTGGCCGATGTCGTGGCGGCCTACGATGTGATCGCCGGCAATCCCAACGTCGATAGCTCCGCCATCGCAGTGGTGGGCAGCAGTTACGGCGGTTACCTGGCCGCCGTTCTTAACGTCGATGCGCGCCGTCAAATGGCTGGCGCTGCGCGCACCGGCGCTCTATCTCGATAGCGGCTGGGAATTGCCCAAGCTGCAATTGCACCGCGACCACGATCTGGTCGCGTATCGGAAGAAACTGATTCCACCGGCCGAAAATCGGGCGCTGCGCGCATGCCTGGAGTTTCAGGGCGACGTGCTGGTGATCGAGTCGGAAAACGACGGCGTGATCCCGCACACCGTGATCACCAGCTACGTGGAGGCGTGCACGCGAGCCCATTCGCTTACCTACCGGATGATTCAAGGCGCGGATCACGGCTTGTCGGACGAAGCCTCGCAGCGTTCGTATACCTCGTTGCTGGTGAACTGGATGACCGAGATGGTGCAGGGCGCCAGGGTGGGCGACAAGGGCGGGCCGACCGATGCGACGCAGCCAGCTCCCCAGCGATCGACGTAGGCGCGCCCGACGACGTAGACTTGGCGCGTCCGGCCGTACCGCTATTGCCGACGCGGGCCTCGGCCATCGGCGGCATCAGTCGCGGCACGTCCGTCGCGGTCGGCCAGGCGCGGGCGCGCCGGCGGGTAGTCCCATCGGCTCAAGCCTGGTCGGCCGTCCACAACCGTCGCCATCCCTCGTGACCGAGCTGGCGCAGCGTGTCGATATTGCGCTCGTAGATCGTGGCGGCATCGGGAAACGCCGCCACGGCGCGGTCGATGCTGGCTTCGCGCAACAGATGCAGCATCGGGTACGGTGAACGGTTAGTGAAGTTCGCGATGTCGTCGGGGGCGCTGCCGGCGAACTCGTAGGCCGGGTGGAAGCTCGCAATCTGCAGGCTTCCTTCCTGTCCAAGGTTCCTGATCGCGACATCGGCCTGCTTCAGGAACCTGTGATAGTCGATGAAATCCTTCAGCGCCTCCGGATGGATCAGCAGCGTGGTATCGATCTCTTCCGGGTTCGCCTTTCCCAACAGCTCGATCTCGTGCCGAAGTTCCGCAAGCAAGCCTTTGGCCGTTGTCGCCGCGGTGACCGCGTACCGGATCTGCCGCTTGACATAGACGGCCTTGGCGAAGGGACACAGGTTGAGTCCGATAACTGCCCGCTCCAGCCAGTGCTGAGTCGACGCGATGACGTCCGCTGCGGTGGCCGCATCGTCGAACGGGGCTGAGGACATCACTCATGGGCGGAGGCGGGCGAGGATTTGCGCTTGCCGACCCTACGGGGGTCGTCTCGCAACTCTGACTTGGTTGTTCGATAGGGTTCCGGCCATCGTTTGATGCAGATCAATCGCCGCACCATGGGAAGGCATATCGTGCATCCTAGATGAAATTTTCTATGTCGCGCACCTGGGTGATCGCAGCAGCCGCGTTGGTAATGGCGTTCGGCTGGACGTCGGTGGCTGCGCAGCAGAGCAAAACGGTCGCCGGGCTGATTATCAATTTCGGCCTGATGCCAGCCGAGGCCGCCTTGCGTGCCGATGGCCATCGCGATGCGCATCCGTTGCATCCGCCCGGGGGCTCGCAGCATTTTCTGATCACGCTTGACGACGAGAAAAGCGGCGCGCGTATCGGCGACGCGGAGGTGGCAGTAGAAGTGACCGATCCTCACGGCCGCGTCGACAAGAAGGCGTTGCTGCACACGCAGTCAGGCGGCTTTCCCGACTACAGCGAACTTTTCGTGTTCGGCTGGTCCGGCGAGTACTCGATCCGGGTCACCATCACGCGACCTGGGGCAAAGCCGATCGAAACGCGGTTCAAGGTCAACCATACGATCTGAACGACCGGCGGACTAGCTTGTAACTGCGGCGGCGCAGCGGTGGCCGGAGCCCCGCTCCTTCGCCACGAGGCCACGGGCACCGGCATGCGGAAACGGCTCAGGGTCGCCGTTGCAGGCCAGCGCCCAGAGTAGCTCGGCGCTGAATTACGGCTTGGGCGCGACGGCAATGACCTCAAGCGTCTGATTCTTCACCTGCTTGATCAGCGGGCCGGTGACCGTGAGGAATTCCAGATTGACGTCCGCGGTGTCGTTGGGATTCAGCACCGGACGCTTGGTCGATGCGGTCGCGGTCCCCAACACCTTTCCGTTGGCATCGAACACCTTGCCGGCGACCTTGATCGGACCGACCGGCGCCTCGGTGAGGTTCTGCACGGTGCCCTTGATATGCAGGTGGCCTTCCGCGCAGACATACATCCCCGGCGCCATGTCCGCATGAGACCCTGCGCTCTGAATCTCGACCGTGACCTCCTTCTTGAGCTCGGCGGCGCCGACTGTCAGCATGCCTGCTGCCACTACCAATGTGACGATCGATACCATCGCCCTTTTCATCGTCATTCCTCCTATCGTTGAGCGCCTGTCGACGTTCGACGAGGCGCTTTCGCGAGACGCGTGTTCGCGGTCGCGATCATGCTGCGACCATACGCCGCGCGGCCGACGGGATCAAGCGGGCCGACGCGGCGGTGATTGCCGATCGCCCCGCATGTGCTGTGCGGGTGCAGAGGAAATACTCGGCGCCATCGACAACCTGCCTAGGCTAGCCTGACCAGCTGCTTGCCGAAGTTTTCGCCCTTGAGCAGGCCGATCAGACCGCGCGGCGCATTGTCGATGCCCTCGACGATCGACTCGCGGTACTTGAGTTTGCCGGCCACGAAAAGCGCCGCCAGCTGCTGCAGCGCCTCGCCGTAGCGGTCCTTCCAGTCGAACACGATCATCCCTTGCATCTTGATGCGCTTGACCAGGATCGCGCGCAGCGACTTGTAGCGATACGGTTCGGTGGCACAGTATTCGGCGATCAGTCCGCAGAGGACCACGCGCGAGTGCGGATTCATCAAGCGCAGGACCGTGTCGAGCAGTTCGCCGCCGACATTCTCGAAATTCACGTCGATGCCGTCGGGACAGCTTTCGCTCAGGTCGTGTTCCAGGCTGCCCGCCTTGTAGTCGACGCATGCATCGAAGCCGAGATCTTCTACCACGTACCGGCATTTGGCGCTGCCACCGGCGATGCCGACGGCGCGGCAACCGCTGATCTTTGCCAGCTGCCCGACCACGCTGCCGACTGCGCCCGATGCCGCCGACACGACGACGGTGTCGCCGGGTTTGGGCTGACCGATTTCGTGCAGGCCGAACCACGCGGTGATGCCGGGCATGCCGAGCGGGCCCAGATAAGTCGATGCGGGTGCGCGCGTCGCATCGATCCGGGCCAGGTCGCGCGCTTTGGCGACCCCGTACAGCTGCCAGCCAAGCGAGGTCAGCACCTTGTCGCCAGGACGGAAAGCCGCGTCACGAGATTGGAGAACTTCGCCGACGGTCTGGCCGACCATCACCGCGCCAAGCTGTACCGGCGGCACATACGATTTGACGTCGTTCATCCGGCCGCGCATGTAGGGATCGAGCGACAGCCATTCGTTTCTGACAAGCACCTCGCCGTCGCCCGGCTGCGCGATCGGGGTTTCGACGATTCGAAAATTGTCCTCGCTGACCTGGTCGCGCGGACGGCTGGCCAGCAGGACCTGCCTGTTGTTTGCAGTCATCGGGCAACCTCGGCGCGTCGGGGATGATGGCGTCAGCGCCGGCTCGGATGACGGAAGACCCCGTCGACCGACGCAATCGATCCCGCGTTGGCGGACAATGTTAACCTGAATGCGGCGGTCACGGCAGGTGCGCGGACGCAACGGCTGGCCGATGCCAATCGCACGATCGACGTACAAAGAAGGGCGGCAGGAGCGACCATGAGCGTCAAGCAACGATTCGATCTGACCGGAAAGGCGGCGCTGGTCACCGGAGGGTCGCGCGGACTGGGGTTGCAGATGGCCGAGGCGCTGGCGGAAATGGGTGCAAGGCTCGCCCTGGTTGCGCGCAAAGGAGACGAGCTCGACGAGGCCGCGGCCGAGCTGCGCGCGCAATGGGGCGCCGACGTCGTTACCCTGGTCGCCGACCTGTCGAAACCGGCCGCGATCGGCCCGGTCGTCGAGCGGGCGATCGCCGCGCTCGGACCGATCGACGTGCTGATCAACAACGCCGGAACCACCTGGGGCGCGGCCACGATCGACCATCCGCTCGAGGCGTGGCAGAAGGTCGTCGATCTCAATCTGACCTCGATGTTCGTCGTCTGCCAGGAAGTCGGCCGCCGGTCGATGCTGCCTCGCCGGCAGGGCAAGATCATCAACATCGCATCGATACTTGGACTCGTCGGCGGCGGCGACCCGGGCCGGCCCGCGACGCTGGCGTACAACACGACCAAGGGCGGGGTGGTCAATTTCACGCGGTCGCTCGCGGCCGAATGGGCGCAGTACAACATCAATGTCAACGCGATCGCGCCCGGTTTTTTTCCGACCAAGATGACCAAGGGCGTGCTGGAGATGATGGGCGAGGCGGTGGCGGCCAAGGCGCCGCTGAAGCGGGTCGGCGGTCCGGAAGACCTGAAGGGTCTGACCGTGCTGCTGGCCTCCGACGCGGGCGCGTTCATCACCGGCCAGATCGTCGCGGTCGACGGCGGCGTCACCGCCGTCTAGAGCATTCCGGCCAGCGCGTAGATGAGCGATTACCGTCAGTTCGCAGGTACGCGTCCGGTCGCCGACGCGCTTCGCTTCGACGTCGCTGCGCTCGAGCGATATCTCGACGCCAACATCGCGGGTTTCGCCGGCCCGCTCGACGTCGTGCAGTTCAAAGGCGGGCAGTCAAATCCGACTTACAAGCTCACCGCCGGCGGAAAGTCGTATGTGCTGCGCCGCAAGCCGCCGGGCAAGCTGCTGCCATCGGCGCACGCGATCGATCGCGAATACCGGGTGATCCGCGCGCTCGCCGGGAGCGCGGTCCCGGTCGCGCGCACGCATTGCCTGTGCCTGGACGAGACGGTGATCGGCACGCCTTTCTATCTGATGGATTTTGTCGACGGCCGGATCCTCTGGGATCCGCTGCTGCCGGGAATGGCGCCGGAGGAGCGCCGGGCGATTTACGCCGAGATGAATCGGGTTATCGCCGCATTGCATCGCGTCGACTTCGCCGCGATCGGTCTTGCCGATTACGGCCGGCCCGGCAATTATCTCGCGCGCCAGATCGACCGCTGGAGCCGCCAATACCAGGCGTCGGCGACCGAAGCCATCGACTCGATGGATCGCCTGATCGAATGGCTGCCGCGGCACATTCCGCCGGGCGAGCGAACGTCGCTGGTCCACGGCGACTTCCGCCTGGACAACGTGATCTTCGACAGGCACGAGCCCAGGGTGCTGGCGGTGCTCGACTGGGAGTTGTCTACGCTCGGTGATCCGCTGGCCGACTTCGCCTATCACCTGATGGCCTGGCGGCTCGCGCCGGACGAGTTTCGCGGCCTGCGCGGCTGCGATTTCGCGGCACTCGGGATTCCCACCGAGGCCGAATACGTCGCGATGTATCTGCGCGACAATCCGACGCTCGAGCAACCGGACGAGCAGGCCTGGGATTTTTACATGGCGTACAACATGTTTCGCATGGCGGGCATACTTCAGGGCGTTCTGGGCCGTGCCCTGGCTGGCAACGCCGCAAGCGAGCAAGCGCTGGAGGCCGGGCGGCGTGCCCGGCCGCTGGCCGAGCTCGCGTGGAAACAGGTCGAGCGAAGCCGCGCGCAGGAAACGCGGCGCGGCTGAAGCGGCGAAACGCGCGCCACGAAAGGATGACGATGGATTTCGACTACTCGCCTGCGGTTGTCCAATGGCAGGCTCGCCTCAACGCATTCTTCGACGAATTCGTCTATCCGAATGAGCAGCGCTATTACCAGGAAGTGGCCGCCGGCGATCGCTGGCAGCCGACGCAGCTGGTCGAGGAGCTCAAGTCGGCGGCCAGATCAGCCGGTCTGTGGAATCTGTTTCTTCCGGCGTCGGCTCGCGGCGCGGGCCTGACCAACATCGAGTACGCCCCGCTGTGCGAAATCATGGGGCGCGTGCTCTGGGCGCCCGAAGTCTTCAATTGTTCGGCGCCTGACACCGGCAACATGGAAGTGCTCGAGCGCTACGGCACGCCAGAGCAAAAGGCGCAATGGCTCGAGCCGCTGCTGGCGGGAACGATCCGCTCGGCGTTCTGCATGACCGAGCCCGACGTCGCATCGTCGGATGCGACCAACATCGAAAGCTCGATCATGCGCGACGGCGACCATTATGTCGTCAACGGGCGCAAGTGGTGGTCGTCGGGTGCGGGCGATCCGCGCTGCCGCATCTTTATCGTGATGGGCAAGAGCGATCCGACAAGCGCCGCGTCACGCGCAGCAGTCGATGCTGTTGGTGCCGCGCGACGCACCCGGTGTGAAGATCCTGCGTCATCTGCCGGTGTTCGGCTATGACGACGCGCCGCACGGGCACATGGAAATCGATTTCGAGAACGTGCGCGTCCCGCAGTCCAACATGCTGCTCGGCGAGGGCAGGGGGTTCGAGATCGCGCAGGGGCGGCTCGGACCGGGCCGCATTCACCACTGCATGCGCCTGATCGGGCTGGCCGAGCGCGGACTGGAAAAGATGTGCCTGCGGGTCAAGTCACGAACGACGTTCGGCAAGCCGGTGGCCGAACGCACGGTGACCCTGGAGCGGATCGCCGAGTCGCGCATCATGATCGACCAGGCGCGGCTGTTGACGCTCAAGGCAGCCTACATGATGGATACGGTGGGCAACAAGGCCGCGAGGACCGAAATCGCGATGATCAAGGTCGCAGCGCCCGCGATGGCCTGCCGGATCCTGGATTGGGCGATCCAGGCGCATGGCGCCGCAGGCGTCTGCGACGACTACGGCCTTGCGCAGGCGTATGCGCACGCCCGGACCTTGCGCCTGGCCGACGGACCCGACGAAGTGCATCGCAATCAGATCGGCAAGCTGGAGCTCGCCAAGCACTGATCGCCGCGATCAGCCCGGCCGCGCGCGCCGTTTCGCCTTGGCCGGCGGTTTCAGCAACAGGGTGCCACGGCAGCGCTTCGCGCCGCAGCGGCAGCGCAGTGCTTCGCGCGCCCGCCGGCTGATCGGGCCGACGAAGCTCAGGCGGTAATCGTAAGTCAGCTCTTCTCCGGCGCGTATCGTGCGCCTGGCGTGAATGAAGACTCGACCGTCGTCGTATTCGATCGCCTCGCAGTTCGGCTCGCAGCCGTGGTTGATCCAGCGCGCCGCGTTGCCGCGCACGCCCGCGTCGATCACGCGGCCATCGGAAAGCTCGAACAGCAGCGTGTGATAGGGGTCGGAAGGATCGCTCGGAGGGCGCTCGCAGGCCACATCCCAGCTCGAGCGGGCGCCGCGGTACTCGACGATGCGGGCGCCCTTTCTTATCGTCCGGGTCGCGAATGCGCCCCGGCCGTGCGTGGGAGATGACCGGACCGTGTACGGCCGTCTCGCGCGTCCGGGCGCCATCGTCAGCGCCGGGCAATCAGCGCGGCGGCGACGCGGTGCATCGGCGGCGGCCCGGAGACCCGCCGTCTCACAGGCCGAGCCAGGCGATCGCCTTCAGTTCGTCGTCGCGATTCGGCGCTACGAATCCTTGGTAACCGAGCGTGGTAAGAGCGTGCTTGCCGCCATCGTTCTGCCCCAACGTCGTCAGCACCGTGCGCACTTTCTCGTCGTCGTCGGCGGACAGCCTGGACGAGGCGATGAACTGCTTGATCGGCGTCGGCCGCGAGGTCAGCAGGATCTTGCCACCCTTGGAGGTCCACGACTTCGCCACCGACTTGGCCGCGGTCGCGCCGGCTTGCGCAAAACCGTACTCGACGTAAAACGGCACCGCGTCCTGGTAGCGCGTAGTGATCACCTTGACGTCGGTCGACCCGAACTTCTGGTCGCGCAGCATCGCCCGCAACATTGCCGCGGTGATCGAATCCGGATCGGGACTGACGACCGTGTGGCCCTTCAGATCATCGAACTTGGTGTACGGCTGATCCTTGTTGATCAGCAGAAATACCGAGTAGTCGGTGAAGCCGGTCGTCCATGCGACCGAATGATACTGGCCCGACTTGATCGCAGCGAGAGAGACGTGCGCCGGATGGATGAACGACAGGTCGTATTCCTGCTTGGCGAGACCTTCGCGCAGGTCGTTGTAGGGGCTGACCACCACCATGCGCACCGGCCGCTTGAGCGCCTTCGCCAGCAGGTCCGACAACGGCTGGAATCGCGCCTGGATTTCGCGATTGGTCTGATAGTAGGTGACACCCTCGGTGATCGAAAAAACGAAATCCGCGGCCGCTGCACGCGGTGCAATGAGCGCGAACGCCGCCACCAAGATCGACATCCTGCGCAAAATGTTCATCCTCGTCGTCATGCGTGAATTCCCCTGATCATTCCGGGCCGCGCGCGCCTGTTGGCGGCTTGTCGCCGCGGCCCCGAAAACAGCATACGCCAAACCGCCAAACGCCTGTGGTCATGACATCGTCATTGCCCGGTCGCGCGAACGCGACACGGCGCGGCGTTTTGCGACGCAACGCGTCACCCGATCGGCGCCGTCATCACCGAGCGATCAGTCGCTCAACGGGCGGAAGGACGCACGATCGTCGTAATCATCCAAGCCTATGCAACTCTCGTTCCAGCTGGACTGAACACCTTGAACGCCATCTGCAATTACGCCACAATCGCCGATGCACCCGACCGCGATATTCGAGCGCATTCCCTGCTGCCTCGGACGCGGCGTGATCGCGGTGACTCATTGAACGCAAACCCGCCGTATCTTTCGATCGAAGCGCTGACCGTCTCGTACGGCGCGACGCGTGTACTCGATCACGTAAGCCTGGGCGTCGAGCGCGGCGAGATGATCGCGCTCCTGGGCAGCTCCGGCTGCGGAAAGACCACGTTGTTGCGCGCGATCGCCGGATTCGTGCGTCCGGAATCGGGCGCGATCCGGGTCGGCGGCAAGGAGATCACCGGTCTGCCGCCCGAAGCGCGCGGGACGGCGATGATGTTCCAGTCCTATGCGCTGTGGCCGCACATGAACGTCGCCGACAATATCGCCTACGGTTTGCGCATGCGCGGCTGGACGAAGGCCGCGATCGCCGGCCGGGTCGCGGACATGCTGAAGCTGTTGCAACTCGACGGCTTCGGGCCGAGGCCGGTGACGCAACTGTCCGGCGGCCAGCGCCAGCGCGTCGCTCTCGGGCGCGCGCTGGCGATCGACCCGCACCTCTTGCTGCTCGACGAGCCGATGTCGAACCTCGACTACAAGGTGCGCCTGGAGCTGCGCCACGAGCTTCGCGCGCTGCAGCAGCGCATCGGCATCACGGCGGTCTACGTCACGCATGATCGGGAGGAAGCGCTGACGCTGTCCGACCGGATCGCGGTCATCGACGCCGGCCGCATCGTCCAGGTTGGCGCGCCCGAGGAAATCTTTCATCGGCCGACGTCGGCGTTCGTGGCCGGCTTCATGGGAGCGGACAACGCGATCGATGTCGCTCAGCGCGACGACGGCGTGTTGATCGCGGCGGCGGACGGCGGATCGGACCGGCGCGTGCGCGCGCATTTTCGCAGCGATTCGGCCCGGCTGGGGACCGCGACGGCGTCGGCGGATGGCAGCCTGGTCCTCTCGGGGACGATCGCACAGGCCGTGTATGTCGGCCAGGGCTATCGTTATCGCGTGCGCACCGCCGGCGGCGATGTGTGGGTCCATGCGCCGGACCGCCTGCCCGAAGGGGCCGCCGCCTGCGTCATCGTTCCGCGCGAAGCGGTGCTGCTGTTTCCGCCGGACCAGGACAGGGTGGACAAGGCCGCCGCGGACGCAATGCGTCCGGCGGCATAAAGGGACGCGCCGATGTCGGCGGCGGACGATTTGGGGTATTGTCGCCAATTGTGACTGCACTGCCGCGGCGGTGCGGGCGGATGCGCCGTTTGCGCGAGCGACATCCGCCACGAGAATCGCCGCCGGAACAAAATCTTAGGAGGATTCGATGAAATCTCGCCTGATTGCGCCTCGCTTCCGCGCTCGCCTTCGCCGGCGCGGCGTTCGCGCAAACCACGCTGAACGTCGTCACCGCGGGCGACCAGAACATGGTCGACTACGTCAACAACTACCTGGCGCCCAAGTTCGAGGCGGCGAACCCCGGCGTCAAGGTGCGCGCCGTGGGCACCGGCCCCGGCGATTCGGGTTCGCAGAAGATCTACGAAAAGCTGTCGGCGCAGCAGAAGGCGGGCAACGCCGACTGGGATGTCGATGTGGCGGTGATCCACCAGCTTGCCTCGGCGACGATGGTCAACGAGAAGCTGCTGATGCCGTATCGCAACGACATCAGCGCCGGCAAGCTGGTCTCGCGAGACACGGCCAAGAACGCGCTGGGCGCGAACGTCGACGGCTATGTGATGCCGATGTTCCACAGCCAGATCGTGTTCGCCTACAACCCGGAGCTCGTGAAGGCGCCGCCGAGATCGTTCGCCGAATTGACCGAGTGGGTGAAAAAGAACCCGAAACAATTCGGCTACAACGGCGTCAAGGGCGGGATGTCGGGCGTGGGCTTCGTCACCGGCTGGGTGTCGGCGTACAGCGGCATCGGCGACAAGCTGGAAAAGGGCCCGTTCGATGCCTCGTCGGGACCGGCGATCGACAAGGCGCTGGCCGGCCTGAAGGAATTCAACCAGTACGTCGTGATGACGCCGGGCAACGCGGGCACGCTGGACATGCTGAACCGCGGCGAGATCGCGATCGGCCCCGTCTGGGTCGACATGTTCTATACCTGGCAGGCCGACGGGCGCATGAGTCCCAAGATGAAGCTGGCGCTGCCGTCGCCGGGACTTCCCGGCCAGCCGATGTACTACGTGATTCCCGCGAAGGCGGCGCACGCGCAGCTCGCCAAGAAGTTCATCGAGCTCGCGGAAAGCCCCGAAGTGCAGGCCGACGGCATCATCAAGCAGTTCAACTGGTATCCGGGCATCGATCCGCAGTACGTGCAGCCCAAGCTCGATCAGGCGGCGTGGAACAAGCTGTTCACCGATGTCTCGCCGCAGGATCTGGCCAAGTACGGCCGCCCGTTTCCGTTGTCGCCTTACTTCAAGGAAATCGTCGAAGGCTACGAGCGGGTCGTCCTGAAGTAATCGCTCAGGGCTGCGGCGAGAGGCCCCTTGGCCGCGGCGAGACGGCCTGCTGATCGCTGGACGGGGCTCGCCCTCGCCGCGCCGGCGCTCGCTGTCGTCGGCGCGTTCTTCATCGCGCCGCTGGCGATGTCGGCGATCGTCGCCTTTCGCAACAAGGGCGGCGGCTTTACCCTCGAGCATTTCAGCAAGGCGTTCGACCTCTACACGACCGACCTTCTGTTCACGCTGGCGATCGTGCTGCTGTCGACGGTGCTGATCGGCCTGGTGTCGATCGCGATCGCAGGCTATCTGACCCTCGGCGAAAATCCGCGCGCCGTCGCGATGCTGCGCTGGCTTTACCGCTGGCCGCTGTTCATTCCGTTCGTTGTCGCAGGACAGGTCATGCGGACCTTCCTCGCCAAGAACGGGATGCTGAATCATGTCCTGATCGGCAGCGGGCTGATCGAGCCCCTGTCGGCGCAAAGCATGCTCGACTGGCGCGGCATCGTTGTCGCGTTCGTCTGGAAGCAGGCGCCGTTCGTAACCCTGCTCCTGGCCGGCGCGATGGCCTCGCTCGAGTCGCAGCACATCGAGGCGGCGCGCAACCTCGGCGCGCGGCGGCTGCGCGTGCTGCTCGACATCGTGCTGCCGCAGGTGCGCGGCACCTTGCTGGTCGGGCTGGTCCTTTCGTTCGTGACGATGCTCTCGGTGCTGTCGGTGCCACTGATGATCAATCCGAATTCGCCGACGATGGTCACCGTCGACGTCGCCTATCGGATCAACACCTTCGCCGATTATCCGGTCGCCAATGCGTTGTGCCTGCTGTCCCTGGTGCTTGCCGCGGGCGGGGCCTGGTTCTACCTGCGGCACACGTCGAAGAAGATCGAGGTAGCCGCATGAGCGGCGGAGCAGAAACCGCCGCAGCGCAGAAGAGGGGCCCCGGCGATAGCCGGGGATCTGACCGCGGAGGCGGGATAGGCGCTTGCGGTTTCGTGCGTCCGCGCGCGGGTCGCCCATCGAATCGATGGGGCCCTGCTCCGCCGCGCGGGCCGCCCCGCGGAAGCGGGGATGCGACCCGCGAGAGCGGCGGGCGGCCGACACGAGATGCGATCATGGCCTCTGCTGAGGAGGCCGTCGCATGAACGCGATGACCCTCCCTTCGCCGCTGCGGTCGCTGCTGCGCGCCGTGCTTCTGGCGCTGTTCGCGTTTGCGATTTTCGGGCCGCTGCTCAACCTGTTCCTGTGGGCGTTCGCCGAACGCTGGTACTTCCCGAGCAAGCTGCCGCTCGAGTACGGGCTGACGTTCTGGTACCGGGTTTTTCAGCCGCGCGGCAACGCGCTCGCCTCGCTCGGCACCAGCATATGGATTGCCGTGCTGACGGTCTTTCTGAGCCTCGCAGTCGCCGTGCCGGCCGGCTATGCTCTGGCCCGCCTGAGGCTGCCCTGGCGCAGCGCGATCCTGCTCGCGTTTCTGCTGCCGCAGGCGGTGCCCAACCTGCCGGTCTACGTCAACATCGCGCAGGTGTTCTATCAGATCGGCCTCAACGGCACGATACTCGGCGTCGTGCTGGTGCATGCCTCGCACGGACTGGTACTGGCAGTCTGGATCGCCTCGGCCGCGTTCGCCTCGGTCGACGTTTCGCTCGAAGAGGCGGCGCGCAACCTTGGGGCTTCGGCCTGGACATGCTTTCGCACGGTCACGCTTCCGATCGCCGCTCCCGGTCTGATTGCCAGCGCGATTTTCGTATTTCTCGAATCGCTGGACGAATTTACCGGCACCTACTTCGTCGGCGTTCCGGATGTGACGACCTTGCCGCTGCTGATGTTCAACGCCAGCATGGGCGGCAACTACCAGATCGCGTCGATCACCGCGCTGCTGCTGCTGATCCCATCGATCGGCTTCATGCTGGTCGTCGAGCGCTTCCTTAAGGCAGACGTGCTCGCAATGGTGGGCCGCTGAACCGCGTCGCCGCGCGGCGCGAGTCGGTCAGGGCTTGCGCTTCTTCAGCCCCCACCAAAGGACGATCAGGCCCACGGCGAGCAGAAGCAGGGTTGCCGGCTCGGGAACCTGACCGACCGGCGTGCCGCCGACTGCGGGCTCGGCCCATATCGAGAGCGCAGCGACAGGAAAGGCGAGCGGACAGGCCTCGGAGATCGTCGACTTGATCAGTGCAAACATGGCCTTCTCCGTCATGGTAGTGTCATGCGCACAGGTTGTACGCAACAACCGTACCGAAGACCACGATTTGATTAATTACAACAGCTTAGATTGGAAGGCGGAAGATGAAGATCAGGAGTCCGTAAGAATTCTCGACACTAATCCCGGACTCGATTGTCGGGTACAAAGAGGCAATCCGGTTCATGGCAAGGTGTAGGCAGTCTTGACGACGGTATAGAACTCGCGGGCGTAGCGTCCCTGCTCGCGCGGACCGTAGCTCGAGCCTTTGCGGCCGCCGAACGGGACGTGGTAGTCGACGCCGGCGGTCGGCAGGTTGACCATCACCATGCCGGCCTCGCTGGCGCGCTTGAAATGCGATGCGTGCTTGAGCGACGTGGTGACGATGCCCGCGGAAAGCCCGAAGTCGGTATCGTTGGCCACAGCAAGTGCTTCGTCGTAGTCTTTGACCCGGATCACGCTGGCGACCGGTCCGAAGATTTCCTCGCGCGACGTGCGCATCGCATTGGTCGCCTCGGTCAGCAGAGCCGGCGCCAGGTAATGGCCCTTTTTGCTCGCGCTCGAGAACTTGACCGCCGGCCACCAGCTTCGCGCCTTCCTGCTGCCCGATGCCGATGTATTCGAGGTCCTGCTTGAGCTGGGTCTCGTCGACGACCGGGCCGATGTCGGTCCCGGGCGCCAGCGCATCGTCGACCTTGAGCTTGGTCAGCCGTTCGGACAGCGCGGAAACGAAACGGTCGTGGATGCCCGCGCCGACGATCAGACGCGACGAGGCCGTGCAGCGCTGCCCGGTCGAAAAGAAAGCGCCGTTGATCGCGCAATTGACCGCCACGCCCAGATCGGCGTCGTCCAGGACGACCAGCGGATTCTTGCCGCCCATTTCGAGCTGGAGCTTGGCCATGCGCTTGATCGCTTTTGCCGCGATCGCGTGGCCGGTCGCGACCGAGCCGGTGAAGCTGATGGCGTCGACGCGGCGGTCGTTGATCATTGCCTCGCCGACGACGCTGCCGCGTCCCATGACGAGGTTGAATACACCTTTGGGCACGCCAGCGTTGACGATGATTTCGGCGAGCGCCCACGCCGATCCGGGCACGAGCTCGGCCGGCTTGAACACGACGCAATTGCCGTAAGCGAGCGCCGGCGCGATTTTCCAGGCTGGAATCGCGATCGGAAAGTTCCACGGCGTGATGATGCCGACGACGCCGATCGGCTCGCGGGTGACTTCGACGTCGATGCCGGGACGGACCGAGGGAATCTTTTCGCCGGCCAGGCGCAGCGTTTCGCCGGCGAAGAACTTGAAGATCTGACCGGCGCGCGCCGCTTCGCCGACGCCCTCGGGCAACGTCTTGCCTTCCTCGCGGGACAACAGGCGCCCGAGCTCGTCCTTGCGCGCGAGGATAGTGTTGCCGATCGTGTCGAGGCTGTTGAAGCGATCCTGCACCGACGACGCGGCCCACGCGGGAAACGCCGCGCGGGCGGCGCCGATCGCCGCGTCGGCCTGGGTCCGGTCGGCGCGCGCATAGACGCCGATGACGTCGCTCAGGTCGGACGGATTGATGTTGTTCGCGGTTTCCGCGCCCGGCGTCCATTCGCCGGCGATGTAGTTGCGGTGCAGATCGCTCATCGTGTCTTCCTCGTGGTCATCCGGGGCGGAGCAGTCCGCGCGCCGAAAGGTTGCGCATCAATTCGCCGGCGCCGAAAGTCCAGGGCGGCGCCTTGTCGCTGGTCGTCACCCGATTCTCGAGCGCGCCCAGGCGCGCCGCCGCGATGACGACGCGATCGCCGGATTTGTGCGTGAACCCCATGCCCGGCGCGCCGCGATCCTCGACCGGCGCGAACATCGTGCCAAGGAACAGCATGAAACCGTCGGGGTACTGGTGGTTCGCGCCGATTGCCTGCGCGACCAGGTCCTCGGGATCGCGGCTGATCTTGGTCATCGAGCTCGCGCCGCGCAGGTGATAGCCTTCGGGGCCGTGCACATCGAGTGTGATCTCGGCGTTTCGCACATCATCCAGCGCGAAGCCATCGTCGAAGACGCGGATGAATGGACCGATCGCGCACGAGGCGTTGTTGTCCTTGGCCTTGCCGAGCAACAGCGCGCTGCGTCCCTCGAAATCCCGCAGGTTGACGTCGTTGCCCAAGGTCGCGCCGCGGATCCTGCCGCGCGAGTCGACGGCCAGCACGATCTCGGGCTCGGGATTGTTCCATGTCGAATTCGGGTGCACGCCGATCAGCGAACCCAGGCCAACCGCGGCCATCGGCTGCGTCTTGGTGAAGATTTCCGCGTCGGGACCGATGCCTACTTCCAGGTACTGCGACCAGGCGCCTTGCTCGACCAGGATCTGCTTGATGCGCATCGCTTCGGCCGAGCCGGGCCGCACGCTCGCCAGGTCATCGCCGAGTATGCCTTGCAGGCGAACGCGTATCGCGTCGGCGCGGCTGGCGTCACCGCGCGCCTGCTCTTCGATCACGCGCTCCAGCGTGCTCGCGACAAAAGTCACGCCTGCCGCCTTGATCGCCTGCAGATCGCACGGGGCGAGCAGGCGCGGCGCACCGGCGTCGAAATCGCTGCGACTGTTGGCCAGAAGCGTATCGATCCGGCCCACCGCGGGTCCGGCCGCGGCACGCATCGCCGCCGCGAGGTCGTCGCGTTCGAGCCACGCGCTGGCCGTCGGCGCGATTCCCGACAGATCGACGACCGCACCGTCGGACCGCACGGTAATCGGCGCCGGGCCGCCCGGATTGCCGGGAAGCCAGGCGCGACCGAGCAAGGTCGACGTCTTCCAGTCGGAGGGCAGGGCGGCGAGCGCTGAGGATGGCATTGCGATCGAGAGATTTGAGATAATCGAAGCGTCCGCGCGCCGGCGGACGGGGCGAAGCGGGTCAGCGCATAGCGCCGCCTGCGATAATACCCGTTGCCGCCCGATTACAGGAGGCTCGCGATGAGTGCGCCAACGACTTCACCCGACACGCCGGACCGTTTGCCGTTCCGGCCGAACGAGTCGCTCAGCGACACGGTGCCGTCACCGTTGCTGCTCCATACCCCCGGCCCGATTCCGCCGGTCGACGATGACGACGACGACGAGGAGGACGATAGCAAAGGCGGAGGCAAGGGCGGAAACATCGATCCGGATGACGATGAAGATCTCGACGACGACGAGGATGACGACGACGAAGCCGACAAGCAGTGGGCCTGGCGACGCGATGCGTCGGCCGGCGTCGCGGACGCGCGTTTCGTGCTATAGTATCGGCTGTACGGCGTTACGCCAGCTGCTTTTGCCCTGGCGTACGATTGCCCGCCGCGTTTCGGAAAGCACATTTCCGCACGGAATTCAGGCAATCCGATCATCGGTTTCTAATCCCTCGCTCCTTTCGTTTTTCCGAGCGGCACTTCCCGGTTAGAGATGATGGTTTCTCGACCCGGTTGCGGCCGTTTGCGCACGGTAACGTCTGCCCGGCGCTGGCCGGAGCCTGACGACCTGGCGCCATTTCCGCGTTTCCGGAATTTGAGCTGACCCCGGCATTTTTGCCGGCGCGGCCTGATTTTTTCGCGACGCCTCGAAAAAGCGACGCGATGCTCATTGATCGGACGAACGATGAATTTCGAATCATTGCAATTGGCGCCGGAGCTGCTGCGCGCGCTGGCCGACTGCGGCTATACCGAGCCGACGCCCATCCAGGCGCAGACGATCCCGCCGCTGTTGCAGGGCCGGGACGTCGTCGGATCCGCGCAGACCGGCACCGGCAAGACCGCGGCATTCGTGCTTCCCGCCTTGCAGCGCTTTGTCGACTCCAGCGGGGCCGCCCCGGGCAAGCGCCCGTTCGGCCACGGCCCGCGCGTTCTGGTGCTGGCACCCACGCGCGAACTGGCGCAGCAAGTCGCCGAACAGGCGATGCGCTACGGAGCGCACTTGCGCGTCAAGACGGTGTGTATCTACGGCGGGGCGCCGTATCCGGTGCAGAACAAGCAGCTCGCGCGCGGCGTCGACATCCTGGTCGCAACGCCGGGCCGGCTGATCGATCACATGGAACGCGGCCGCATCGACTTGTCGCAGATCGACATGCTGGTGCTGGACGAGGCGGACAGAATGCTCGACATGGGCTTCATCGACGACGTCGAGCGCATTGCCGCGCGCACGCCGTCAAAGCGCCAGACGGTGCTGTTCTCGGCGACGCTCGACGGCGCGATCGGACGTCTGGCCGGCAAACTGTTGCGCGATCCGGTGCGTATCGAAGTCGCCGCGGGCAAGGCAGCCCCGATTGCGATCGAGCAGCGCGTGCATTTCACCGACGATCATGCGCACAAGCACCGGATCCTCGATCATCTGTTGACCGACATCACGATGACGCAGAGCATCGTGTTCATCGCGACCAAGCGCGACGCCGAAACGCTGGCGATACGGCTGCGCGGCGAAGGCCATGCCGCCGCCGCGCTGCATGGCGACATGCGCCAGCGCGAGCGCACCTACACGCTGCAGGAAATGCGCCGCGGCCGCGTGCGTACGCTGGTCGCGACCGACGTCGCCGCACGCGGGCTCGACGTCGCCGGCATCAGCCATGTGATCAATTTCGATTTGCCGCGCCAGGCCGACGATTATGTTCACCGCATCGGACGCACCGGCCGTGCCGGCGCGACCGGCATCGCGATCTCGCTCGCCTCCTTCGCCGACCGCGGGACGCTGCGTCAGATCGAGCGCCACACCGGCGCCGCGATCGCCGCGCACGTGATCCCGGGACTCGAGCCGCGGAACCGCAACCGCGGCGTGCACGATGCGGCGCCTTCCCGCGCAAGACCGCGCAACAACGGCAGCGCCCGCACGTACGCGCGCGATTCGCGCGGGCAGGGAACGCAGCCGCGTTCGGGCTGGCAGGGCAAAGCGGCAGGACGCGGCCGCTAGCTCGCCCGACTGACGCCTCGAGGCGGCTCCGGCGGTGCCTCCAGGCCGCCGAAGCGCTGGTAGAAGTACGGCGCCGCCGGCGGCAGCGGTCCGCTGCCGGTTTCCAGCGTCGCCGCCAGATGCTGCTCGGCGCAGCGATGCGTCAGGCGATAGAAGTCCCGGCAAAGCGCATAGGCATCGCGCGCGTGCCATCGCGCCGGCAGCATGGCCGGGGGCAGCTGCGGATCGTGCAGCGTCACCCGCCGATATTCGTGGATCAGCAAGGTACGCACGACAAAACACTGGCCAGGGTCGGGCAGTGGGTCGTCGCGGAAGAGCTCGACGACCCGGCGAAAGCGGCCGATGAAACGCCGGTAACCGGCATCGAGGCTCGCCAGGTCCCAGTACTGCCGTAGCAGCGACTCGAGTGGCACCGCGCGCGGCGCCGCTTCCTTCCCGCGAAGCAGCACGACTTCCAGCGAGCGGTCCAGCGCGCCGACGATTTCGGCCGGGGCCGTCTGGCCCGGGCGGGCCGGTCGCGCATAGACGCCGGCGGCGATCGCGCCGAATCCCTCCCAGGCCAACTCGCGGCGGAACTTGTCGCGCCGCGTCCCGCCGCCTGGCGACCGGGAGACGATCAGGTCCCAGTAACCGTGCCAGGCGTCCGACGGTGCGGCATAGATCCGCCGATAGGCGCTTTCGAAACGCCGCCGTCCCTGCGCCGTCAGCCGGTAGAGACTGCGCCGCCCGGCCTGGCGGCTGGCGAGCCATCCGTCCCGGGCGAGCCGATAGACGCTGGTACGCACCAGCCGCTCGTTGAGTCCGAGCGGCGCCAGAAGGCGAATCAGCCCCGACAGCCAGACCGCGCCGCCGTGCGGGGCCAGTGCGTCGCCCCAGACGGTCACGACCAGCGACTTGGCCCGCGGCGGCGCCGTATCCAGCTCGCGCCGGATCCAGCGCGCGACCGACGCATGCGAACGGCTTTTCATCGCCGCCAGTCGCCGACGCCATCCGATACAGAAATTGCCATTATCATCGCAAAAGTGTATCGTTTTAAGTCGTCGGCGGCCAGTACCGGATCCGACGCGGCGAGGAGGACAGGCGATGTATGCGCAGATGGTCGACACCGGCGCCAAGAAGCTCCGCTCGGTCGAGGAGATGACGCCGGAGGAACGCGCATTCCAGGCGAGAGTCGACGCCGACATCAAGATCGAGCCCAAGGACTGGATGCCCGAGGCCTACCGCAAGACGCTGATCCGGCAGATCTCGCAGCATGCGCACTCGGAGATCGTCGGCATGCTGCCCGAAGGCAACTGGATCACGCGCGCGCCGACCTTGCAGCGCAAGGCGATCCTGATGGCCAAGGTCCAGGACGAAGCGGGCCACGGACTGTATCTTTACTGCGCGGCCGAGACCCTCGGCGTGTCGCGCGACCAGATGGTCGCCGACCTGCATTCCGGCAAGGCCAAGTATTCGAGCATCTTCAACTATCCGACGCTGACCTGGGCCGACATCGGCGCGATCGGCTGGCTCGTGGACGGCGCGGCGATCATGAACCAGATTCCGCTTTGCCGCTGCTCGTTCGGCCCGTATTCGCGGGCGATGATCCGCGTCTGCAAGGAAGAGAGCTTTCACCAGCGGCAGGGCTTCGACATCATGATCAAGCTCTGCCGGGGAACGCCCGAGCAGAAGGCGATGGCGCAGGACGCGCTCAATCGCTGGTGGTGGCCGTCACTGATGATGTTCGGTCCGCCCGACGCGAGCTCGGTGCACAGCGCGCAGTCGGCGCAGTGGAAGATCAAGATCCTGTCGAACGACGAGCTGCGCCAGCGCTTCATCGACCAGACGGTGCCGCAGGCGGACTTTCTCGGTATTCGCATGCCCGATCCGGATCTCAAATGGAACGCCGAACGCGGCCACTACGATTTCGGCGCGATCGACTGGAACGAGCTGTACGAGGTCGTCAAGGGCAACGGGCCGTGCAACCGCGAGCGACTGCGGGCCCGGGTCGAAGCCTGGGAGCGCGGCGCGTGGGTGCGCGAGGCGGCGCTTGCCCATGCCGAAAAGCGCGCGGCGCGCGCAGCGAAGGCGGCGTGATGGAGCTGGACATCGAAAGTGCTTGTCGGAGGTCGACATGAATGAATGGCCGTTGTGGGAAGTGTTCATTCGCAGCCAGCACGGGCTCGCGCACAAGCACGTCGGCAGCCTGCACGCGCCCGACGCCGAAATGGCGATCAAGAATGCGCGCGACGTCTACACGCGGCGCAACGAAGGCGTCAGCATCTGGGCGGTGAGGTCCTCGGACATCGTCGCCAGCTCGCCCGGCGACAAGGAACCGATGTTCGAGCCGGCGTCGAGCAAGGTGTATCGCCATCCGACGTTCTTTCCGATGCCCGACGAAGTCAAGCACATCTGAACATGAACGACCAGCGGACGCTGTTCGACTACCTGTTGCGGCTCGCCGACAGCGATCTGGTCCTGGCGCAGCGCCTTGGCGAATGGGTCGGCCACGGGCCGGTGCTGGAGGAAGACATCGCGACGACCAACGTTGGCCTCGATCTGCTCGGCCAGTCGCGCCTCTGGTTCGCCTACGC
The DNA here is from genome assembly GCA_963847585.1 of uncultured beta proteobacterium. Classification (GTDB taxonomy): domain Bacteria; phylum Pseudomonadota; class Gammaproteobacteria; order Burkholderiales; family Casimicrobiaceae; genus PALSA-1003. The sequence goes on from CAWKAQ010000019.1 coordinate 82,079, forward strand.
GGGCGAAGTCGAAGCGCGTTTCAACGACGGAGCCGGACGAAGCGAGGACCAGCTCGCGTTCCTGCGCGACGCCGCCGAATTCCGCAACCTGATGCTGGTCGAGCAGCCGAACGGCGACTATGCCGTGACGATGGCGCGGCAGTTCTACTTCGACGTGTGGCACGGGCTGCTGCTGCGCGGGCTGACGCAATCGACCGACGCGCGCATCGCCGAAATCGCCGCCAAGGCGGTCAAGGAAGTGCGCTACCACATCGAGCGCAGCGCCGACTGGGTGATACGCCTGGGCGACGGCACCGAAGAGAGCCATCGCAGGATGCAGGCGGCGGTCGACGATCTGTGGATGTACACCGGCGAGATGTTCGAAGTCGACGCGATCGAGCTCGCGCTGATCGATGCCGGCATCGCCTGCGACGCCCGCACGCTGGCCGAGCCGTGGCGGCAGCGCGTCGGCGCGATCTTCGCCGAGGCCACGCTCGCCTTGCCCGCAGGCGCCTGGATGCAGGGCAGCGGCGGCCGCGGCGGAAAGCAGGGCGTGCATACCGAGCACATCGGCCCGATGCTCGCGCAGATGCAATGGCTGCAGCGCGCCTACCCGGGGGCGCAATGGTGAACGCGATTCGCGTCGCGACCGAAGCCCGCCCGACGATGGACGCCATCTGGGCCGCGCTCGCGGCGATTCCCGATCCCGAGATTCCGGTGATCTCGCTGGTCGAGCTGGGCGTCGTCCGCGACGTCGCCTGGCGCGACGACCAGCTGGTCGTCACCTTGACGCCGACCTATTCGGGCTGCCCGGCGACCGAGGTGATCGCCGCCGATGTTGCCGCAGCCTTGGCCGACGCCGGCATCGTCGGCGCGCGGATCGAGACGCGTCTTTCCCCGCCTTGGACGACCGACTGGATCGCGCCTGCGGCGAAGAGGCGGCTAGCCGAGCTACGGGATCGCGCCGCCCGGGACTCGCGCGGCCGTGCAGGCGATAGACATCGGCGGCTTGCGTCGCCGCGAGCCGCCGGTGCCGTGCCCGCGCTGCGGGTCGACCCGGACCCGCGAGCTGTCGCGCTTCGGCTCGACGCCATGCAAGGCGCAGCATCGCTGCGAAGACTGTCTCGAGCCTTTCGACTACTTCAAGCCGCATTGATCGGCAGTTTCGATCGAGCGCACGGCAATCCGGGTTCCGCGTTGAGCAAATTCCATCCGTTGACGATCGCCTCGGTGGCGCGCGAGACGCGTGACGCGATCGCGCTGACGTTCGACGTGCCTGCCGCGCTGCGCGACGCGTTCCGCTTCGAGCCCGGCCAGCATCTGACCTTGCGCACGACCATAGGCTCCGACGACGTGCGGCGCTCGTATTCGATCTGCTCGGCGGTGCAGGACGGCACGCTGCGGGTGGCGGTGAAAAAAGCGCCCGGCGGCGTATTCTCGACCTGGGCCAACGAGCACATCGCGCCCGGGCAGACGATCGAGGTCATGCCGCCGCTCGGCCACTTCAACGTGCCGCTGGCCGCCGCCAATCGCAAGCATTACCTGGGGTTCGCCGCCGGCAGCGGCATCACGCCGCTGCTGTCGATCATCAAGACGACCTTGCTGACCGAGCCGCACAGCCGGTTCACGCTGTTCTACGGCAATCGCTCGTCGAGCGCGGTCATGTTCCGCGAGGAACTGGCCGACCTCAAGGATCGCTTCCTCGAGCGCTTCAGCCTGATCTATGTGATGAGCCGCGAGCCGCAGGACATCGACATTCTGAACGGCCGCATCGATCGAAAAAAGGCCGACGCGCTGATCGAGCACTGGGTCGACCTCGCCGGCATCGACACCGCATTCGTCTGCGGGCCCGACGGCATGATGCAGGCGGTAGCCGAGTCGCTGCAGGCGCACGGCATGCCCAAGTCGCGGATCAAGATCGAGCTGTTCGCGGCCAGCATTCCGAAGCACGAGCGCAAAGCCCAGCCTGCTCCCGAGCCCGGCCACGCCGAATGCGAGGTGACGGTCATCATCGACGGATCGGTGCGACAATATACGCTCGAGAAAACCAAGGAGAACATCCTCGACGCGGCGTTGCAGCGCGGTATCGAGCTGCCGTACTCGTGCAAGGGCGGCGTCTGCTCGACCTGCCGCGCCAAGCTGGTCGAGGGCGAGGTCGACATGGATGTCAATTTCGCGCTCGAGGACTACGAGGTCGCGCGCGGGTTCATCCTGTGCTGCCAGAGCTATCCGGTCACCGACAAGGTCGTCGTCGACTTCGATCAGGGCGCATGAGCTTGCGGCTGGCGCCGCAGCTACGCAACCGTTGCTATCGTTGAACCAGAGTCAGGAGAGCACGCCGTGTCCCATCCGTTATTCGAGCGCCACCGCGCGTTGCTGGACCAGGCGCTGAAGGCGATCGCCGAGCGCGGCTACTGGTCGGCGTTTCCCGAGTCGCCGAGCCCGAAGGTCTACGGCGAAGGCTCCGCCGACGCCGGCAAGGCGGCGTTCGACGCGCTGGCCAACAAGCCGTTTCCGATCGACCTGCCCGCAACCGTCGGGACCGTCGGCGGCGAACGCTCGCCGTATGGGATCGCGCTCGGCGTTACCTATCCGCGCGTCGACCTCGACCAGCTCTTTGCGGCGATCGCCGTCGCGGAAAAATCGTGGCGCAAGGCCGGTCCCGAAGCCTGGGTCGGCGTCTGCCTCGAGATTCTCTCGCGCATCAACAAGCGCAGCTTCGAGATCGCCCACGCCATCATGCATACGACCGGACAGGCGTTCGTGATGTCGTTCCAGGCCGGCGGCCCGCACGCGCAGGACCGCGGGCTGGAGGCTGTCGCCTATGCGTGGGACGAGATGCGGCGCATTCCGGCCAGCGCCTACTGGGAAAAGCCGCAGGGCAAGAACGAGCCGCTGAAAATGGAAAAGCGGTATGCGATCGTGCCGCGCGGCATCGGATTGGTCATCGGATGCAACACGTTCCCGACCTGGAACGGCTACCCGGGCATGTTCGCGAGCCTCGCGACCGGCAACGCGGTCATCGTCAAGCCGCATCCGAACGCTATCCTGCCCCTCGCGATCACCGTCGCGATCGCACGCGAAGTGCTGGCGGAGGCGGGCTTCGATCCGAACGTCGTGACGCTGGTCGCGCACCGAGCCCGACGACGACACCGCGCAAGCGCTTGCGCTGCGTCCCGAGATCAAGCTGATCGATTTCACCGGCAGCAGCGCGCACGGAACCTGGCTCGAGCGCAACGCCCAGCAGGCGCAGGTGTACGCCGAAAAGGCGGGCGTCAACCAGATCATCATCGACTCGGCCGACGATTTTGCCGGCGCGGCGCGCAACATCGCGTTTTCGCTGGCGCTGTACACCGGCCAGATGTGCACGGCGCCGCAGAATATCTACGTTCCCCGCGACGGCATCGAGACCGGCGACGGGCACCTGTCGTTCGACCACGTCGCGCAAGGCCTTGGCGCCGCGGTGCAGAAGCTGGTCGGCGATCCGGCGCGCGCGGTGGAGATTCTGGGTGCGGTGGTCAACGACGGCGTCGCCGAGCGGATCCATGCCGCGCGCTCGCTGGGCGCGGTCGTGCACGACAGCCAGGCGCTGGTCCATCCGCAGTTCCCCGAGGCCCGCATCGCGACGCCGCTGCTGGTCAAGCTCGACGCCGCGGATGGCGCCAAGTATCTGAAGGAATGGTTCGGTCCGATCGCGTTCGTCATCGCCACCGACGACACGGCGCAGAGTCTCGGCATCGCGCGCCGCGCGGTCGTCGATCATGGCGCGCTGACCTTGTCGCTCTACTCGAATCGGCCGGAAGTGATCGAGAACACGATCGCGATGGCCGAAGACGCCGGGGTCGCCTTGTCGATCAACCTGACCGGCGGCGTGTTCGTCAATCAGTCGGCGGCGTTTTCCGACTACCACGGCACCGGCGCCAATCCGGCTGCCAATGCCGCGCTGACCGATTCGGCGTTCGTCGCCGGCCGATTCCGGGTCGTGCAGCACCGGAGGCACGTCGCGGCGGCGCCGCAATGAGCTACGGCAGCATACTGTTCGAGGTCGCCGGCGGCATCGCGCGCCTGACGCTCAACCGGCCCGATCGGCTCAACAGCTTCAACGACGCGATGCACGCCGAGGTGCGCGACGCGATTCGGCCGCGTGCGCGCCGATCCGTCGGTGCGCGTGCTGCTGCTGACCGGCGCGGGACGCGGGTTTTGCGCCGGGCAGGACCTCGGCGATCGCGCGGTCGCGCCGGGCGCCGACCCGGTCGATCTGGGCGCGTCGATCGAGCGCAATTACAAGCCTCTGGTGCTCGCGCTGCGCGCGCTGCCGCTGCCGGTGGTTTGCGCGGTCAACGGCGTCGCCGCCGGCGCGGGAGCCAATATCGCGCTCGCCTGCGACATCGTCATCGCTGCGAAATCGGCGAGCTTCGTGCAGGCGTTCAGCAAGATCGGCTTGATCCCCGACTCCGGCGGAACTTATCTGCTGCCGCGGCTCATCGGAACCGCGCGCGCGATGGGGCTCGCGATGTTCGGCGACAAGCTTCCGGCGGAGCAGGCGGCGAGCTGGGGACTGATCTGGCGCTGCGTCGACGACGCAGAGTTGCCGGCTGCCGTCGACGCGATATTGAGGCAATTGGCGAGCGCGCCGACGCGCGGCCTCGCCGCGACCAAGCAGGCGATCTATGCCGCAGCCGGGCAACACGCTCGAAGCGCAGCTCGACCTCGAGCGCGATCTGCAGCGCGAGCTGGGCACAAGCGCCGACTATCGCGAAGGCGTGGCTGCCTTCGCGGCGAAGCGTCCGCCGCAGTTCGTCGGGAAATAGCGGACGGCTGGCGTCGATGGGCGAGCATCATCCTGCCACGAGTCCCGACGAGGCGCAGGCGCTGGCCGAGCGGGTGGCGTCGGCGATGTACGAGCGCGACCGGGCTTCGCAGGCGCTGGGCATGCACATCGTGCGCGTCGGCGCCGGTCGCGCCGAGCTTTCGATGCGCGTGCGCCGCCGACATGCTCAACGGGCACCTCACCTGCCACGGCGGGTTCATTTTTTCGCTGGCCGACAGCGCATTCGCGTTCGCCTGCAACAGCTACAACCTGACGACGGTCGCTTCCGGCTGCACGATCGAATTCGTCGCACCTGCGCGCGAGAACGACGTGCTCACCGCGGTCGCGCAGGAGCGCAGCGTCAGCGGCCGGACCGGCGTCTACGATATCGAGGTGAGCAACCAGGACGGCGCCGCGATCGCTTTTTTCCGCGGCAAGTCGTACCGGATCAAGGGCCACGTGCTCGACGGCGCCGACAGGGCCGCCTAGCGCCGCAGCGCAGGAGGAAATCGATGGCCGTCAGGAAGCCCGCGCCCGGCGATCTCGAGCCGATCGAGACCGCCAGTCGCGACGAGCTGCAGTCGTTGCAGTTGCAGCGCCTGCAATGGTCGCTTGCGCACGCCTACGACCACGTCCCGCATTACCGCAAGGCGTTCGACGGTGCCGGCGTGCACCCGCGCGATTGCCGTTCGCTCGCCGACCTCGCGCGCTTTCCGTTCACCGTCAAGACCGATCTGCGCGACAACTATCCGTTCGGGATGTTCGCGGTGCCGCGCGAACAGGTGGTTCGCATCCATGCGTCTTCGGGCACGACCGGCAAGCCGACGGTCGTCGGCTACACGCGCGGCGACATCGAAACCTGGGCGAACGTGATGGCGCGCTCGATTCGCGCCGCCGGCGGGCGCGCCGGCGACATCGTGCACGTCTCCTACGGATACGGACTCTTTACCGGCGGTCTCGGTGCGCATTACGGCGCCGAGCGGCTGGGCGCGACGGTGATTCCGATGTCCGGCGGCCAGACCGAAAAGCAGGTCCAGCTGATCCAGGACTTCAAGCCCAACATCATCATGGTGACGCCGTCGTACATGCTGGCGATCGCCGAGGAAATGGAGCGGCAGGGCATCGATCCGCGGCAAACGTCGCTCAAGATCGGCATTTTCGGCGCCGAGCCGTGGACGCGCGACGATGCGACAGATCGATCGAGGCGAAGCTCGGCATCGACGCGATCGACATCTACGGCCTGTCGGAGGTCATCGGTCCCGGCGTCGCGCAGGAATGCATCGAGACCAAGGACGGCCTGACGATCTGGGAGGACCACTTCTACCCGGAAGTCATCGATCCCGAGACGGGCCAGGCGTTGCCGGACGGCGAAAAGGGCGAACTGGTGTTCACCGTCGCTTACCAAGGAAGCGCTGCCGATCATCCGCTATCGCACGCGCGACCTGACGCGCCTGTTGCCGCCCACGCGCGCGTTCGATGCGCCGCATGGAAAAAATCACCGGCCGCTCCGACGACATGCTGATCATCCGCGGCGTCAATGTATTTCCGACGCAGGTCGAGGAGCTGATACTCAAGCAGGAGGCTCTGGCGCCGCATTACCAGCTGGAGATCACGCGACCCAAAGTGCTCGACGAGCTCACCGTGCTGGTCGAGCGCGCGCCGGGCGCCGGCGGCGCCGACGGCGACGCCGCGGGCGCCAGGCTCGCGCACCTGATCAAGAGCCTGATCGGCGTCAGCGCCGAGGTGCGGGTCGTGCAAAGCGGCGGCATCGAGCGCTCGCTGGGCAAGGCAAAGCGCGTCGTCGACAAGAGGCCGAAGCTTTGAACGTCGACGCCAGGCAGCCGCGCCAGCTTGAGGACCGACGCTGAAGATCTGCATCGTCGGCGCCGGGGCCATCGGCGGATTCATCGGCACGCGGCTGGCGCGCGCCGGTGCCAACGTCGCGGTGCTCGCCCGTGGCACGACGGCCGCCGCGCTGCGCGCGCGCGGCTGGCGGCTGCAGACGCAGCAAGGATTGATCAGCGCACTGGCGAACGTCGCCGAGACTGCCTCGGCGCTCGGCCCGCAGGATCTGGTCATCGTGGCGGTCAAGGGTCCGTCGCTGGCCAGCGTGGCGGCGAGCGTCGGCCCGCTGCTCGGCCCCGATACGGCGGTGCTCACGGCGATGAACGGCGTGCCCTGGTGGTTCTTTCACGGTTTCGGCACGGCGTATCGCGACTTGCAGCTGCACTCGGTCGATCCCGGCGGCCGCATCGACGCGGCGCTGCCGGCGCGACGGATCGTCGGTTGCGTCGTCCATGCGTCGTGCTCGACGCCGGAGCCCGGCCTGGTGCAGCACCACGGCGGCCAACGGCTGATCATCGGCGAGCCGGCTGGCGATCCGGCGCCGCGCACCCAGGCGATCGCGGCGCAGCTGACCGCTGCGCGGATTCGACGTCGAAGTCTCGTCGCTGCATCCAGCGCGACATCTGGTACAAGCTGTGGGGCAACATGACGATGAATCCGATTTCCGCGCTGACCGGCGCGACGATGGACCGCATCCTCGACGACGAGCTGGTGAAGAGGTTCTGTCTTGCTGCGATGAGCGAGGCCGCGGCGATCGGCGCTAGGATCGGCTGTCCGATCGAACAAAGCGGCGAGGACCGGATCGCCGTGACGCGTCGGCTGGGCGCGGTCAAGACGTCGATGCTGCAGGACGTCGAGGCGCACCGGCAGGTCGAGATCGACGTGTTATTGAGCGCCGTGCGCGAAATCGGCGAGCGGGTCGAGGTCTCCACGCCGGCGATCGATGCGCTGCTGGGACTGGCGCGGCTGCAGGCGAGAGTGCAGGGGCTCTACCCGTCGTAGCACCGGGTCGTGCGGCCCGCGGCAATCCCTCCTACAATGGCCCATCGCCGCCGCGGTCGGCACCCGCTTGATGCACAGGACTTCGCAATGAACGACAAGAAATTCGCTTCCCAAGCCGACCTGGAAGCCAAGAAGGTCAGCTTCGACAAGCTGTCCGATCACGCCTATGCGTACACCGCCGAGGGCGATCCGAACACCGGCATCGTCGTCGGTGACGATGCGATCATGGTCATCGACACGCAGGCCACGCCGGTGATGGCGCAGGACGTCATCCGCCACATCCGCACGGTCAGCGACAAGCCGATCCGCTATGTCGTGCTGTCGCACTATCACGCGGTGCGCGTGCTCGGCGCGTCGGGTTACGGGGCGCAGCACGTCATCGCCAGCCGCGACACCTACGATCTGATCGTCGAGCGCGGCGAAGCCGACATGAAAAGCGAGATCGAGCGTTTTCCGCGCCTGTTCCAGGCGGTCGAATCGGTGCCCGGGCTGACCTGGCCGACGTTGGTGTTCGAAAAGCGGATGACGCTCTGGATCGGCAAGCTGCAGGTCGAGCTGATGCAGATCGGACGCGGGCATACGAAGGGCGACACCGTCGTCTGGCTGCCGCAGGAGACGCATCCTCTTCTCCGGCGACCTGGTCGAATATCAGACGACGCCGTACACCGGCGATGCCTACTTGAGCGACTGGCCGGCGACGCTCGATGCGATCGCAGCGCTGAAGCCGGCGAAGCTCGTGCCCGGCCGCGGTGCCGCATTGCAGAACGAAGCGCAAGTCGCGGCCGGTCTCGACGGCACGCGCGCGTTCATCACCGAGATGTTCGGCGCGGTGAAGGCGGGCGCGGCGCAGGGCAAGGACTTGCGCACCGTATACAAGGAAACCTACGCGGCGCTGAAGCCCAGGTTCGGCGACTGGGTGATATTCGACCATTGCCTGCCGTTCGACGTGACGCGCGCCTACGACGAGGCGACCAAGTACCGCGATCCGCGCATCTGGACGGCGCAGCGCGACAAGGAAATGTGGGAGTCGCTGGAAGGTTAGGCGCTGCACGCGCCGTCCGCCGTTGAAGACCTATACCCATCCGGTCTACGCCTATGTCCGGCCCGCCGAGCTGGGCGGAACGACGCGACACTGGCCGGTGGTCGTCGCCGGCGCCGGCCCGGTGGGCCTGACCGCTGCGATCGATCTCGCGCTGCGCGGCATCGATGTGTTGCTGGTCGACGAGGACGACACGGTCAGCGTCGGCTCCCGCGCGATCTGCTGGTCGAAGCGCACGCTGGAGATTCTCGATCGCCTGGGCTGCGCCGAGCGGCTGGTGCAAAAGGGCGTCGGCTGGAGCGTCGGCCGGGTTTTCTTTCGCGACGAGCAAGTCTACGAATTCAATCTGCTGCCCGGCGAGGGTCATCGCCGGCCGGCGTTCATCAACCTGCAGCAGTACTGGGTCGAGCAGTTCCTGGTCGAGCGCCTGAGCGAGCTGCGCGCAGGCCGAGCTCCGCTGGCGCAGCAAAGTCGTCGGTGTCGAAGCAGCAAGCCGACCGCGTCGCGCTTCGGATCGGCGCGCCCGATGGCGAATACACGGTGCATGCCGACTGGCTGATCGCCGCCGACGGCGCGCGCAGCCCGATTCGCAGCATGCTCGGGCTCGAATGCGAAGGCCAGGTCTTCCACGATCGGTTCCTGATCGCCGACATTGCGATGCGCTCCGGCTTTCCGGCCGAGCGCCGTTTCTGGTTCGATCCACCGTTTCATCGCAACCAGTCGGCGCTGCTGCATCGCCAGGCCGACGACGTCTGGCGGGTCGACTTCCAGCTCGGCTGGGACGCCGATCCGGAGGAAGAAAAAAAGCCGGAACGCATCGTTCCGCGGATCCGCGCGATGCTCGGCGACGACGCGCAGTTCGAAATCGAATGGGCGAGCGTCTATACGTTCCAGTGCCGGCGCATGCGTTCGTTCCGGCACGGCCGCGTGCTGTTCGCCGGCGACGCCGCGCACCTGGTGTCGCCGTTCGGCGCGCGGGGCGCGAACTCCGGCATCCAGGACGTCGACAATCTGGCGTGGAAGCTCGATCTGGTGCTCGCCGGGCAGGCGCCCGAGCGTTTGCTCGACAGCTATGACGCCGAGCGTGGTTACGCAGCCGACGAGAACATCCGGCACTCGACGCGCAGCACCGATTTCATCACGCCGAAAAGCGGGGTCAGCCGCACATTTCGCGACGCCGTGCTGGGCCTCGCCAAGCGCCACCCGTTCGCGCGAGCGCTGGTCAACAGCGGCCGGCTGTCGCTGCCGGCGACCCTTTCCGGATCGTCGCTCAATACGCCGGACAGCGCGGGCGCTTTCGGCGGCGGGCCGGTTCCGGGCGCCGTCGCGATCGACGCGCCGGTCGCCGGTCCGCGCGGCGGCTGGTTGCTCGGTTATCTCGATGCCGGCTTCGCCCTGCTGTGCTTCGGAAGCGCCGTGCCCGCCGATGCGGTGCGTTCGCTTGCCCGGGACGGCATCGCGTGCACGGTCGTGCAGGTCGGCGGGGCGCCGGCGAGCGGCGCCTGCCTGATCGAGGACAGTGAAGGCCTCGCGGCCAAGCGCTATGACGCGAGGCCGGGCACCTGCTACCTGTTGCGTCCCGACCAGCATGTCTGCGCGCGCTGGCGCGCGTTCGAGCTCGGCGCCGTGCGCGCGGCGATCGCGCGTGCCTCCGCCCAGTCCGTCCAGGCAGCGAAGGCGGCGGCGTGACGGCGCTCAACACCGAGGCCAATCTTTCGGCGCCCGACGACTTCTATCAGGAGCTGATCGATGCGCACCGCGATCTTACCGAGGCGCAAAGCGCGCTGCTCAACGCGCGCTTGATCCTGTTGCTGGCCAACCACGTCGGCGACCTCGCGGTGCTGCGCGAGGCGCTCGCCGCGGCACGCGAGGACCTGGGCGCGGTAAAATGAGCTTCGGCGGCACGATCCGCCGCGGCGAGACCCCATGACGATCAAGACGACCGAGCGCCGACGCGGCGCAAGCGGCGCCGCGCGGGCCGCGGAAAGCCCGATCGCGGATGCGGCGTTGAGCTACCAATCCGGATTCGGCAACGAGTTCGCGACCGAAGCGCTGCCCGGCGCATTGCCCGAAGGCCAGAATTCGCCGCAGCGCGCGCCGTACGGTCTCTACGCCGAGCAACTGTCGGGTACGGCGTTCACCGCGCCGCGCGCCGTCAATCGGCGCGCCTGGTTGTACCGCATCCGGCCGGCCGCCGTGCATGAGCCCTTTCGCCGGATCGACAACGGCTCGCATCGAAAGCCGCTTCGACCAATTGCCGACGCCGCCCGATCAGCTGCGCTGGGACCCGCTGCCGATGCCGTCGGCCACGGCGCCGACCGACTTCATCGACGGCCTGGTGACGATGGCCGGCAACGGAGCGCCCGCGGCGCAGAACGGATGCGGCATTCACCTGTACGCGGCGAATCGTTCGATGCGCGACCGCTTTTTCTACGATGCCGACGGCGAGCTGCTTGATCGTTCCGCAGCAGGGCAGGCTGCGCTTCGACACCGAGCTCGGGCGCATCGCGGCGGCGCCGCAGGAGATCGTCGTGATTCCGCGCGGCGTGCGCTTCCGCGTCGAGCTCCTCGACGCCGAGGCGCGCGGCTATGTCTGCGAGAACTTCGGCGCGCCGTTCAAGCTGCCGGACCTGGGCCCGATCGGCTCCAACGGACTCGCCAATCCGCGCGATTTCCTCGCGCCGACGGCATCGTACGAGGACCGCAGCGGCAGCTTCGAGCTGATCGCCAAGTTCATGGGCAATCTCTGGACGGCCGCCGATCGATCATTCGCCGCTGGACGTCGTCGCCTGGCACGGCAACTACGCGCCGTACAAATACGACCTGCGTCGCTTCAACACGCTCGGATCGACGAGCTTCGATCATCCGGATCCGTCGATCTTCCTGGTGCTGCAGTCGCCCAGCGACACAGCCGGCGTCGACATGATCGACTTTGTCATCTTCCCGCCGCGCTGGCTGGTGATGGAGCACACGTTCCGCCCGCCGTGGTTCCACCGCAACGTCGCCAGCGAGTTCATGGGCCTGATCGAAGGCGTCTACGACGCCAAGGCCGAAGGATTCCTGCCGGGCGGCGCGAGCCTGCACAATTGCATGAGCGGTCACGGGCCGGACGCCGAAACTTTCGCGCGCGCGTCCGCAGCCGATGTCTCGCGGCCGCAGCGCGTATCCGACACCATGGCGTTCATGTTCGAGACGCGCGCGGTCATCCACCCGACGCGATTCGCGCTGGAATCGGCGCAGCGCCAACCCGAGTATTACCGCTGCTGGGCGACGCTGGCCAGCCATTTCGATCCGGACAAACCCTGAAAGGCCCGATGAGCGACTCCTACGAGAACATCGTCGTCGAAACGCGGGACCGCGTCGGCATCATCCGCCTCAACCGGCCGCAGCGGATGAACGCGCTCAACGAAGCGCTGGCCAGCGAGCTCGGCCGCGCGCTCGCCGCATTCGATAGCGACGCCGCCATAGGCGCGATCGTCATCACCGGCAACGAAAAGGCTTTTGCCGCCGGCGCCGACATCGGCGCGATGGCCGAGTGGGATTACCAGAAGGTCTACGCCGACAACTACATCATGAGCTGGGAGTCGATGCGCGCGCACGCGCAAGCCGGTAATCGCCGCGGTCGCCGGCTATGCGCTGGGCGGAGGATGCGAGCTGGCGATGATGTGCGATCTGATCATTGCCGCCGATACGGCGAAATTCGGCCAGCCGGAGATAACCATAGGAACGATGCCCGGCATGGGCGGGACGCAGCGCTTGCCGCGCGCGGTCGGCAAGGCCAAGGCGATGGACTGGTGCCTGACCGGTCGCATGATCGATGCGCAGGAAGCCGAGCGCTCGGGGCTGGTCGCGCGGGTCGTGCCTGCCGACAAGCTGTTCGACGAAGCGCTGGCGGTGGCGGCCAAGATCGCCGGCTATTCGCTGCCTGTCGTACTGAAGATCAAGGAAGCGATCAATCGCGCGTACGAGTCATCGCTGTCCGAGGGCCTGATGTCCGAGCGCCGCGAGTTTCACGCGACCTTCGCACTCGACGATCAGAAGGAAGGCATGCGCGCGTTCGTCGAAAAGCGCAAGCCCGAGTTCAAGCACCGCTAGGACTGGGCTCACGCTCTTCCCGGACGGCGCGGGCGCGCCGGCGTTGATCAAAGCAGCGGGCTCAGCAGCCGCGCCAGATTCTCTGCCACCTTCATTGCCCCGGGTCGCTTCGACCAACCGGCCGGGTCGAGCATCTGTCCGTCGCGAAGGTAGCGCGCCTGTTCGCGTGCCAGGCTGGCGCACACGCCGGCGTCGTAGAGCAGGACGACGATCTCGGCGTTGAGCGCGAAAGAGCGCACGTCGAGATTCGACGATCCGATCCAGGCGATCCGGTCGTCGATCGTGACGTGCTTGGCGTGCAGGAACCGCGTGCCATAGCGGCAGATACGGACACCCGAGTCCAAAAGCTCGTCGTAGTAGGAGCGCTGCGCCAGGTGCACGAGGATCTGATCCATCTGCAGCGGCACGACCAGGGTCACTTCGATGCCGCGCAAAACGGCGGTCTGCAGCGCTTGCAGCAACGCTTCGTCGGGAACGAGATAAGGCATCGTGATGACGACGCGGCTTGCCGCCGCGTGGATCAGCGAGACGATCAGGCGCTGGTTGTTCTCGCGCGGGTAGCCGGGGCCGCTCGGCAGCGCTTGCACGGTCACGTCGCCGGTGATCCTCGGCTCCGGAAAGTAGCGCAGATCGCCCAGAGCCTCGGAGGTTTCGGCGTACCAATCCTCGACAAAAACCGCCTGCAGCTCGAGTGCGATCGGCCCGCTCAGGCGCACGTTCAGCTCCTCGTAGGTGAGGCCGCGCTTGAATGTCGCGTCGACCAGGTTCTGCGATCCGACATACGCGACGCGCCCGTCGATCACCGCGATCTTGCGGTGGTTGCGCAGATCGATGCGGCCGGTGCGGCGGCGGAAGAAGCCGACACCCATCGTCTCCTCCGCCAGGATCCCCGCCGCCAGCAGCCGCGGCAGCATCCGTCCGAAATCCGGACGCGACCCCAGCGAATCGGCGAGCAGGCGGCAGACGACGCCGCGGTCGACGGCCCGTTGCAGCGCATCGACGACCCGCGCCGTCGTGGCGTCGTCGGCAACGATGTAGAACAGCAGGTGCACATGGTCGTGCGCCATATCGATGTCGGCGATCAGCCGGTCGATCGTCCCGTCGTAGTCGGCGAGGATTTCCGCGGTATTGCCGCCCAGTATCGGAAGCCGCCCGAGGTTTTCGGCCAACGTCACGGCATGATCGAGCGTCGGGCCGAGCTGCGGATGGAAGATGTTCGGGTCGCGGCCGAGCCGCTCGTAGACCGGCTTGGAAAGCTCCATGAACTCGACATGACGCTGCAGGCGCCAGGCCGGCGGCGTCGGCCGGCCGATGAGCAAATACAGCGCGATGCCGATCGCCGGCTCGAAAAAGATCAGCAGCAACCAGCCCTTGGCCGCTTCCGGCGAGCGCCGGAATGGCACGACGACGATCATCGCGATACGCACCGCCCATTCGGCGGCAAAAAAAACGTTGACCCAGAAGGTCTGGTCGGTGAGAAGCGCGGGCATTGTCGTCATCGCGTCGCGAATCGCGCGGGCACGCCAGCCGATGCTGGCAGTCGCTGCGGGTCGCCGCCGCTGGCCTGCGATTCTACGCAAGTCTGCGCCGCGACCGGATCGAGCCGCGGTTTTTCATGCAACAGCCCTACGGGCCGTCGCTCCATCGCCGCGCCTTGTCAGCTGCAGCAGGACTTGGCGCCCGCGATGGCGCGCGGTGCGCAGCCGCAGCCACTCTGCGCTGTCTCGACGGGCGTGGCGTCCGCGCCACCGACGACAGGGACGCCGCTCAGTGTATGAAAAGTCTCCCAGGCGATCCCGGCAGGGTCGGTGACCCAGTATTTGTCGGAACGCACATAGCAGCAGTCGGCGTTCTTTTCCGCAACCAGGTGCCGATCTGCCGCCAGAAGTTGGGCCTCCATCGCGTCGAGCTCGGTCGAGCTTTCAACCTGGAAGCCGAGATGATTGACGCCCCCGCTGCCGAGCGCGCGTCGAGATGGCAAAGTTGATGCGTGGATCGTCCAGCATCCATTTGGCGTAATCGTCCTTGCGCAGCGTGGGCTCGGCGGCGAACAACGCGGAATAGAACCGGATGCTCGCTGCGAGATCCGGTACCGAGACGTGGACATGAAATCGTTTCATGCGGCTCTCCTCTTGGGTCGTACCGTGGGCTTGGGGATGGTGAACACCGTGCGCTCGGCCGCGGGCTGCGGCGAGCAATCGGAGGTGCAGGCGGTCGGCTGATCGTCGTCGCCACGGGCGGCGCGGCAACAGTTCTCGCTCAGATAGGCGACCAGATTGCGCATCGCGGCGAAGTCAGTCGCGTAACGAATAGAGCGGCCCTGTTGCCGCGCCGACACCAGCCCCGCCGTCGCCAGCTCCTTGATGTGGAACGACAGGGTTGCGGGCGGCAAGCCGAGCTGACGGCCGATCTCGCCCGCGGGAAGGCCCAGAGGTCCGTGCTCGACCAGCAAGCGGAAGACACGAAGGCGGGTTTCCTGGGCTAGCGCAGCCAAGGCACGCAGGGCGGACAATGTTTCCATATTTCCAGAATAATGGAAATATAGGTCCTATGTCAACAGCTTCTCCCCGGTTTTCTGACTTTGCCGCCAGCGCCAGAGCAACCACGGTATGCCGGCCAGCGAAACGACGGTCCACAGGACGACCGCCAAGGCGCTGCGGCTCGGCGGCGGTGGAAGGAGATCGGGGTCGCGCAGTTCCGGCGGAAAGAGACGCGGCGGCACCGGAATGATCTTGGCCTGGCTGCGATCGGCGGGAAGCCGCGCTTCGTACTCGCGCTTGGTGACGACGGCAGAGTCGCCCCAGGCGCGGCTCGACGGAAGCTGCGGCACGCGCAGCCAGACCAGCGCCTCGATGTCTTCGGCGAGCATCGTCTCGAACGGCGTGAGCTCGCGCGAATCCGGTCGCGCCGCCAATCGCAACAGATCGGCTGCGGTCTCCTCGAACGCCGCCGCGGGAAACATGCGCGTGCCATCCTCGCTCAGATAATCGAACGCTCGCCGCGCGCTGGCGATGCTCCGCTCGAGAAGCGCGACCCAGGGTACGGCGAGCCAGGCCAGCACGCGGCTGACGGGCTTGCGCGCGTGGACGTTCCAGCCGAGGGCGCGCAGCGCGTCGATGCTGATGCCGGCGCAGTTCATCGTCACGTTGCCGTAGACGAGCTGATGCCGGTAGAACTGGTTGTAGACGCGGTTGATCGCGCCTTGCACATGGCTTGCCGTGCGATCGCGGCTGAGAACCGCGACCAGCAGGTGCGAGGGCCGGTACCAAGCCTGGCCGCTGTTCAGGTCGGCCAGGTAGCGGTCGAGCGGCACAGCGGCGGCGATGATGCCTTTTTCGCTGAACAGATCGAGCGTGTAGAAATTGTTTGCCATCCAGTCGTCGATCCCGCCGTCGGCGCCGACGCGGCCGGTGACGATCGCGAAGTGGCCGCCGTGGGCTTCGTCGTCGTCGCCCTGGGCGCCGTTGAGCATCGCGGCGAGCACCGGCTTGCCCACGCAGCGGCGCGCCGCGCCCGGCGTGCGCTCCCACAAGCTGATTGCGGCGAAGCCGCTGGTCGCGCCGCCCCGCGGCTCGGCGCGCAAAAGCTTCCGCACCGCCTCGGGCGATGGGTCTGCGGCAGCCTCGGGCGACGACGCGGCGGCGTCATTCACGTCGAGCCGGAAATCCTCCGGCCATATCGAGCGGGCGATGAACTTGCCTTCGGCGAGTTCGCCGCGCATCTTCAGCGTCCTGCCGGTGAAATAAGCGACCGAGGCTGCGTTGTAATACGAGCGATTGAGCGGGATCTTGGGCACGACCTCGAACGCCGTCGTCGTGCCCGCGACCGCGATGTGCGCACCCGCCGCGTCGAGTCGCGCGCCGCGCAGCACCGCCGGCGAGGCGACCCAGATCAGCGTCGGATAATCGGGCGGGGTTCCCGGCGCATGGCTCGCCGCCCAGCGCGCGACGTCGTCGAACGTGCTTGCGCCGCGGGCGAATCCTGCAACGGGTAGCCCGGGTCGCGGTACGGCGATCGCCTCATCGCGGAAATACCACAGCGCCTGCGGTATCGCGTCGCAATCGGCGCAGCGCCCGTCGGTCAGCCGGAAGTCGGCGGCGCGATAAAGACCGATGTTGCCGTCGGCGGCAGGCTCCTGCGTCGGGCGGCCGGTCATGACCAGACCTTGGCTGGCGATCGCAGGTCGGCGCGGACCTGGCGGTGCGCCGGTGTTGCGACGACGACAGCCGTGCGGCGCGCAGACGCGATAGCTTCCCGCCACACGACATGGGCATCGGGCGAGGTCCATACGCGCCAATGCAGACGCGACAGGGCGATCGGGTCGCCGAGCAAGCGGAGTTTCGAGGATGCACTCAAGGCGTCGGGTCCTTCGACCAGCGCGACGTCGACCTTTTGCATCCGCTGGTTCTGGATCAGCGCTGTCCGCGTAAATCGGGCGACGGCGGCGGCGCAGGCCAGCGCGTTGGTGGCGGGGTCGACGACCGCATCGACAAAGCCCGGCGGCATCGGCGCGGAGGCAACCGCCTGCATCATCGCGCGTATCTCCGCCGGCGGCCGCGCTTCTTCCGGAATCAGGAACAGCCGGGCCGCGCGCAGTCGGCGCCCGAGGCGGAGTCGGCTCGAATAGACGGAAAGCGGTATCGAAAGCATCAGCGCGCCGACGATAGGCAGCAACCACCAGAGGAACGACGGATTGAGCCAATACACGCCAGCGGCCCAAAGCGTGCCCAGCAGCGTGTGCGCCCCGTGTCGCCGCAGCGCTTCACGCCACGTGGTTTCGGCGTCCTCGCGCGTCGGCGACTGCCAGTGGATCGCCCACCCGACAAAAGCGCCGACGACGAACTGCGAGTGGAACAGCATCCGTATCGGCGCGAGCATCGCCGATATCAGCATCTCTCCGAGCACGCTCAAGCCGAGGCGCGCGCGGCCTCCGTACTCGGCTGCGCCGCGCACGACGATGAGCAGGGCGCCGAGCACCTTCGGCAGGAACAACAGAATCGCCGTCGCCGAAAAAAGCGCGATGGCCCATTCCGGATGCCATTCGGGCCAAAGCGGAAAAAGCTGGAAGGGCCGCACGAAATACTTGGGCTCGCTTAAGGCGTGAACCGCCAGCAGGGCCGTCGACAGGATCAGCGAAAGAAACCACAGCAGGGCGGAAAGGTAGGCCATGACGCCGCTCATGAACACCGCGCGGTGGGCGGCGTGAAGGCCGCGCATCAGGAACAGGCGGAAATTCATCAGATTGCCACGGCACCAGCGCCGGTCGCGCGTAAGCTCGTCGACCAGGTTCGGCGGCATTTCCTCGTAGCTGCCGTCGAGATCGTAGGCGATCATGACCTGCCACCCGGCCCGTCGCATCAGTGCCGCCTCGACGAAATCGTGCGACAGGATTTCCCCGGACAGCGTGCCGTGCCCCGGCAGACGACCGAGCGCGCAATGCCGCATGAACGGAGCGACGCGAATGATCGCGTTGTGCCCCCAGTAATGCGATTCGCCGAGCTGCCAGAAGTGCAGGCCGGCGGTGAACAGCGGCCCATAAACGCTGGTAGCGAACTGCTGGACGCGGGCATAAAGCGTTTCGCGTCCGGCCGCATGCGGCGCCGTCTGGATGATGCCGACATCGGGGTTCGATTCGCTCAGCCGCAACAGCGCGGTGAGGCAAGCTCCGCTCATGATGCTGTCGGCATCGAGCACGACCATGTAGCGGTAGCGGTTCCCCCAGCGCCGGCAGAAATCGGCGATGTTGCCGCTCTTGCGCTTGATCCGGTGCTGCCGCCATCGGTAGAACACCCGGTCGAAGCCGTTTACCGCGCGGCACAGCGCCAGCCACGCATCCAGCTCCGCGACGCGTATGTCCGGCTTGCTGCTGTCGGAGAGCACGAAAAAATCGAAATGCTTCAGGTCTCCGGTGCGGGCCAGCGATTCGTAGCTGGCAGCCAGTCCCGCGAAGACCCGCGACACGTTTTCGTTGCAGATCGGCATGATGATCGCGACCCGTGCTTTGGGATCGATCGCCGTATTGCGGGGCGCGCCATCGGTGATCGCATAGCGATCGCTGCCGAACACCAGCAGGACGAA
This sequence comes from uncultured beta proteobacterium, assembly GCA_963847585.1. Classification (GTDB taxonomy): domain Bacteria; phylum Pseudomonadota; class Gammaproteobacteria; order Burkholderiales; family Casimicrobiaceae; genus PALSA-1003. The sequence continues at coordinate 100,927 of CAWKAQ010000019.1, forward strand.
GCCGGCCATTGCGGTCCAGAAACCCGCCGAAACCCAGCCGAAAAGAATCGCGAAGAGTATGAGGATCGCGATTTCCAGCGGCTGGCGACCGTGATACGGCAGCACGGCGACCATGAAATTGCTCGCGATATAGGTTTGCGACACGATCAGGCCCATCAGGACGATGCGCCGGAGCGTCGCGGCGCGACGCCATCGTTCGCGATGTTTCGGCGCGCGCTGAATCGGATCGCACCGGCGTCGCCCGGTGCGCCAGCGTCGCTCGCGCGCGGCTCGTCGTGGCGTACAAAGCGCAGGAACCACCGTGCCAGCAGCCCGCGCGGCCAGGCGTGCGGCACCATCGAGGTTCGCGTCAGCGGAGGAGCCGTCACCAGGCGGTCGCGTCCGAGGGCATCGTGCGTCAGCGGTGGCGGATGGATGGCGTCGCTCGCCCCGTACGCGAGCTCGAGACGCTGGCGGATCGACGCCAAGCCCGGATTGTCGGGATCGACGTCGCCGCCGGCCAGAGCCTCGTGCAAGCGCAGCATCTTCGCGCGAACGGAGTCGGCGACCGTTCCGACGTCGGCCGCGATGCGCCGCAGCAGTGCAGCGCGCTGCTCGGGCGCGAGCGGCAATCGATCCAGATAGCGGATGCAGGCGTCGGCGTCGTCGTCGGCGCCGGCTACTCGGGAGGAAGGATGTAGCTCCACGTTTCCGACACCGCGTTGTTGCCGCCGCGCAAATACGCGCGTAGTTCGACCGGCTTGCTCGTATCGCGACGTTTGACGCGCAAAGCCAGGCGCCAGCCGCCTTCTGCATCGTTGCGGTGGCCGATCAGCTCGACGACCTCGCCGTTGGCGTCCGCCGAGGCGATGCCCTCGATCTTGGCATCGGCCGGCAGCTTGCGCAGCGCGGGACCGTCGAAGTCGATGACAAAGCCGATGCTGCCGTCATCGTTGCGGACGTAGCCGCGACCGCGCCGCGTTTGGGTCACCCACGAAGTCGGCGGGCGTGCCCAGGCGTCCTTCTGCCACAGGATGCGGTATTCGATGTCGTACGGCTGCTGCGGTGCCGGCGTCCTGTCCGGCACCCAGTAAGCGACGATGTTGTCATTGGTCTCGTCGGGACTGGGAATCTGCACCAGCTCGACTCTGCCGGTTCCCCAAAGGCCTTTCGGCTCGATCCATGCGCTGGGGCGAAGGTCGTAACGCGCTTCCAGATCCTCGTAATGCTCGAAGTCGCGGTCGCGCTGCATGATGCCGAATCCGGACGGGTTCGCCGTCGCAAACGACGTGACCAGCAGCCGCTTGGGATTGACCAGCGGCCGCCAGATCCATTCTCCGGTTCCCGACGCGACCGACAGACCGTCCGAGTCATGGACTTCGGGACGGTAGTCGTCGCGGGCCGCGTGCTGGTTTTCGCCGAAGAAATACATCGTCGTCAGCGGTGCAAGGCCGGGCTTGCTGACGAATTCGCGCAGGAAGAGCCGAGCCTTGACATCGACTGCGGTGTCGATACCGGGCTTGACCACGAAGCTATAGGCGCCGGTCATGCGCCGGGAGTCGAGCAGCGCAAAAATCGTGAGCTCGGTCGCACCGGGTGTCGGCCGCTCTGAGCCAGAACTCGACGAACTGCGGAAACTCCTCGCCCGAGCCGAGCGCCGTGTCGACGGCAAGGCCGCGCGCCGATAGCCCGTAGCGCTGGCCTTTGCCGAGCGCGCGAAAATAACTGGCGCCAAGAAACACGACGACCTCGTCCTTGTACTTCGGCGAATTGATCGGGTAATGCACGCGAAATCCCGCGAACCCGAGCCCGCGCAAGTCGCGGGGATCGATGGCATTGGCGCCGTAGTCGAACAGCTCGGGATTGAATCGCACTTCGCGCACGACGTCGCCGACCAGCTCGTTGATCTTGACCGGGTCCTTGAAGTTCTGCCCCTCGTGAAAGAATGCGACCTCGAACGGCAGCCCTTCGGGGCGCCAGAGCGAGCGATCCGGCTTGAAGCGGATGTCGCGGAAATGATCGTAGTCGAGTTTGGCCAGCGCATCGGGCAGCTTGTCGTTGCGCGCCTTGTACGAGGTCGCGGCGCGCTGCGCGGCGAGTTTCGCGACGTCGTCGAAGCCGAAGCCGGTCGCAAGCGGGGCCAGCAGCAGCGTCGCGGCGGCGAGCACTGCCGCAAATGGTCGAACCGGGCGCCTGCCATCCCGGGGCCTTCCGATCGGCATCGAATTGCTGGCGATCATGCCCGTCTGCCAGGTCGCAAAGGAGTTATCGGCGCCGCCGATGCCCGCTCAGGCATCGATCGAGCGACCGGTCGTCAAGGTCAGCTGCGCCGGCTCAAATCCCGCGCGAGGCGGAAGCCGGAAAATTGCCAGCGCGCCGCGGCGGGAAAAAAATTCCGGTAGGTCGCGCGGATGTGCGAACGCGGCGTCACGCAGGAGCCGCCGCGCAACACGTACTGGTTGCACATGAACTTTCCGTTGTACTCGCCGATTGCGCCGGACGCCGGGCGAAACCCCGGATACGGCGCATAGTCGCTTTGCGTCCATTCCCAGACGTCACCGAACATTTGCGTCAGCGCGCCGGCAGCGGCAGCCGAAGGCCGCGGCAGCAGCGCGCCGTCCTCGACAAACTAGCCGTCGACCGGAGCGCGCGCGGCCGCTAGCTCCCATTCCGATTCGGTCGGCAACCGCGCGCCCGCCCACCGCGCGTAGGCATCGGCCTCGAACAGGCTGACGTGGCACACGGGCGCGGCAGCGTCGATCGGCAAGGTGCCGCGCAAGGTGAACTGGCGCCAACCGCCGGCGTCGAGCCGCCAGTAAAGCGGCGAGCCGATTCCGCCGGCGTTGAGCCAGTCCCAGCCTTCCGAGAGCCACAGCTCGGGTCGCCGATAGCCGCCGTCGCCGATGAAGGCCAGGTAGTCGCCGTTGCTGACCGGCCTGCTCGCCAGCGCGAACGGCGCCAGAAATTCTCGATGGCGGGGCATTTCGTTGTCGAAGGCGAAACCGACGCCATCGTGTCCGATTTCGGCCAGTCCGCCGTCGAACTCGATCCAGGACGGCGCGGCCGCGTCGCTCGCGGCGCGGCCGTCGCGCGCCGGCGAGAGGGAGGTACGCCGGCTGCAGCGGGTTGCATGACAGCATATGCAGCACGTCGGTCAGGATCAGCTCCTGGTGCTGCTGCTCGTGTTGCAGACCGAGCTCGATCAAATCGCGCAAGCTCGGTGTTGCCGGCATCGTGCCGTGCCAGCAAGCGCTGCATCGCCTCGTCGACATGCGCGCGATAGGCGACGATGTCGTGGCGCGACGGACGCGAAATGAGACCCCGCTGCGGCCGCGGGTGCTTGTCGCCGACGGCGTTGTAGTAGGAGTTGAAGAGGATCCGGAAAGCCGGATCGTACGGACGATAGCCGGCAAGCGCGGCATCGAGCACGAAAGGTCTCGAAAAACCAGCTGGTGTGGGCGAGATGCCATTTGACCGGGCTCGCGTCGGGCATCGACTGAATCGCGCAGTCTTCGTCCGACAGGACGGCGGCCAGCGCCCTCGGTGGCGGCGCGAACCTTGCGATACCGGTCGGACAGCGAACCTTCGTGGGTCCTCGCCCTGGATGGCGGGATCGTGCGCAGATGCGATCGTTCGGTCATGGCAGGGTCCTTGCGCTGACGGGCTCTACTACGATGCGGCTTCGGCGGCTGGAGTTCAGTCGACGACGACATGCGGGACGCCCGCGGTGATCTCGCCGATAACGGCAGCGTGCTCGAAGCCCTCGCGGCCGAAGACCGCCAGGACCTGCTCGACCGCAGACGGCGCGCATGCGGCGAGCAGTCCGCCGGACGTTTGCGGATCCGTCAGCAAGGCCTGCGCGGCGACGTCACCGCCCGCGCGCCAGGTGACCTCGGCGCCGTAGCCGGCCCAGTTGCGACCCGATCCGCCGGTGATCATTCCGGCGCGAGCCAGTGTCAGGACGCCGGGAAGCAGCGGTACGCGGTCGAAGAGAAGCCGCGCGCCGACGCCGGAGCCGCGGCAGATCTCGAGCAGGTGGCCGAGCAGGCCGAAGCCGGTGACGTCGGTCAGCGCATGCACGCCGTCCAGGCCGCCGAACGCAATGCCGGGCGTGTTGAGCTGCGTCGCCTGCGCGACCATGGCGGTGTACTGCTCGGCGCCGAGTTGCTGCTTTTTCAGCGCCGCCCCGCAAATGCCGATGCCGAGCGGCTTGCCGAGCACCAGCACATCTCCGGGCATCGCGCCGACGTTGCGCTTGACCCGGGCCGGATCGACGGTCCCGATCGCGACCAGTCCGTAGATCGGCTCGACCGAATCGATCGTATGTCCGCCGGCCAGCGGAATGCCCGCCCTGGCGCAAGTGGCCTCACCACCGGCGAGGATGGCGCGGATCGTAGCCAGCGGCAGCCGGTCGAGCGGCATCGCGACCAGCGCCAGCGCAAACAGCGGCGTTGCGCCCATCGCATAGATGTCCGACAGCGCGTTGGTCGCGGCGATCGCGCCGAAGGCGAACGGATCATCGACAATGGGCGTGAAAAAATCGGTCGTGGCGACAATCGCCTGGCGGTCGTTCAGCCGGTACACGGCGGCATCGTCCGACGTTTCGATGCCGACCAGCAGATCTTTCGGCAACAAGCCCGGCGACGATTTGGCGATCAGCTCCCGCAACACGCCCGGGGCGATCTTGCAGCCGCAACCACCGCCATGACTGAATTCGGTCAGGCGGATCGGCGGGAGCAGCGGTGGTATCCATCCGGTCGTATGTCTTTGACAATCCGAGCATACGTCGCTCGCACCGACATTCTAATCGAACGACAGGCCGCCGCCGTGCCCGAGCCGCGATCGGCGCTTCCAACGACGCGCCCTTGAGAACTATCGGCGCAAGCGACAGTCGAAGCGGGCCGCGGACGGCATTCGTCGGCCGGAAGCTTGGTCTTGTCGGGCCGAACTGCCATGCCCTTTCGCTGGTGGCAGGCATTCCGCTATCCTACGGCGGGCGGATCGAGAGCGGTCGGGCGTTGCGACCGCAGGACGCGAGCGAGCAAGGTTCCAGGGCTTGAGAGGAGTTCTTCTGACAGTGCAGAACCGGGACATCGAATAGTGCGCAAAGAAGTGGCGATGTCCGTCGGGCGCTGGGCTCGTCTCGTCGCGACGATAGCGATGGTGGCCGCGGTCGTAACGATGGTCCACGGCAGCGAAGCGCCGAAATTCGGATTCGACGCACTGGGATTGCGCAAGGCGAGTCCGGTCGTCGACCCCTTCCTGATCGATCTGCAGGAGCGGACATTCCGGTTTTTCTGGGATACCGCCAATCCGAAGAACGGCCTGGTGCCGGATCGCTATCCGACGCCCTCGTTCTCCAGTGTCGCCGCCGTCGGCTTTGCGCTGACCGCCTACCCGGTCGGCGTCGAGCGCGGGTATGTGACGCGCAAGGCAGCGCGGCAGCGGGTCCTGGCGACGCTGCGCTTCTTCAACAGCGCCCCGCAGAGCCCCCATGCCCGGGGCGTCGCCGGGTACAAGGGCTTTTTCTATCATTTCCTGGACATGAAGACCGGGGAGCGCTTCGCGGACAGCGAGCTTTCCACCGTCGACACCGCGATCCTGCTGGCCGGCGCCTTGTTCTGCCAATCGTACTTCGACGGGTCGGACGCGGAGGAAGTCGAAATCCGCTCGCTCGTCGACAACATCTACCGCCGCGTCGACTGGACGTGGGCGCAGCCGAGGGCGCCGGCGATCAGTCTCGGCTGGTCGCCCGAAGAGGGGTTCCTCGAATACGACTGGCGCGGCTACAACGAGGCGATGCTGGTCTACCTGCTCGCGCTTGGCTCGCCGACGCACCCGGTCGGACCCGAGGCGTGGGCGGCATGGACCAGCACCTACGACCAGTCCTGGGGCAAGCAGTTCGGACAGGAATACCTGGGCTTCGCCCCGCTGTTCGGCCACCAGTACACGCATGTGTGGCTCGACTTCCGCGATGTCCAGGATGCGTATATGCGGCGGCGTGGACTCGACTACTTCCAGAACACCCGCCGCGCGATCTACGCCCAACAGGCGTACGCGGTCGCCAATCCGCGGCAATGCAAGGACTATGGCGCGATGATCTGGGGACTGACGGCGAGCGATGGGCCGGCAGACATGGAGCTCGAAGTCGCCGGAGTCATGCGGCTGTACCGCAGCTACGCGGCGCGCGGAATCGGCGGCATGGGCGCGGGCACCCACGACGACTGCACGCTGGCGCCGACGGCGGCGGTGGCCTCGCTGCCCTTCGCGCCGGAACTTGCGATCCCCGCCGTGCTCGAAATGAACAAGCGCTTCGGTAACTATATCTATGCGCAGTACGGCTTTCTCGACGCATTCAACCTGAACTTCAATTTCGACGGACCGCTGGCGCATGGCCGCTGCATTCCCGGATTCGGCTGGGTCGATGGCGACTACCTCGGCATCGACCAGGGGGCGATCTTCACGATGATCGAGAATTACCGCAGCGACATGATCTGGCGGGTGATGCACACCAATCCTTACGTCCGGACCGGCTTGCAACGCGCCGGCTTCTCCGGCGGCTGGCTCACCGCGTCGCGATGAATTGCCCGGGCACGCTCGCGCGCTCGCGCGCGGCGGTGCTCTTTTTCGCCATCGCCGCCGTATCGCTGGCGGCGTCCTGCGCCCGCTCGCCCCCCGCCGGCGAAACCGTACTGAAGTTCTGGGCGATGGGCCGCGAGGGCGAAGTCGTCGTCCAGCTGCTGCCCGAGTTCGAGCGCACGCATCCGGGCATCCGCGTCGACGTCCAGCAGTTGCCGTGGACTGCGGCGCATGAAAAGCTCCTGACCGCCTTTGCCGGCGACGCAACGCCGGACATCTGCCAGCTGGGTAATACCTGGATCCCGGAATTCGTGGCGCTGGGCGCCATCGCGCAGCTCGACCGTTATGTCGCCGATTCGCCGGTGGTCGATCCCGCCGACTATTTCAGCGGCATCTGGCAGACCAATATCGTCGGGGGCGCGCTGTATGGCGTGCCCTGGTATGTCGACACGCGGCTGTTGTTCTACCGGCGCGACCTGCTCGCCCAGGCCGGTTATGCGTCGCCGCCCGCGTCGTGGCCGGAATGGACGCGGATGATGACCGCCGTCAAGCAACGCGCCGGGCCCGATCGTTACGCGATCCTGCTGCCGCTGAACGAATTCGAGCCGCTGCTGGCGCTGGCGCTGCAGCAGGACGAGCCGCTGCTGCGCGACGATGGCCGTTGGGGCAATTTCGACAGCGCCGGATTCCGCCGCGCATTGCAATTCTATGTCGATGCGTTCCGTGCCGGCTTCGCCCCGGCTTCGACCGGCATCGATGTCTCGAACGTATGGAACGAGTTCGGCCGCGGCCATTTCGCGTTTTACATCTCCGGTCCGTGGAATATCGCCGAGTTCAAGCGGCGCCTGCCGGCGAGCGTGCAAGGCGAATGGGCGACGGCGCCCTTGCCCGGCCCGAGCGCTCCGGGCGCGTCGATCGCGGGCGGATCGAGCCTGGTCGTGTTCCGCGCCTCGCGGTCGAAGGATGCAGCGTGGCAGTTGATCGAATACCTTGCCCGGCCCGACGTTCAGCGCCGGTTCCATGAGCTTACCGGCGATCTGCCGCCGCGACGCGAGCCGTGGCGCGGCGCGCCGCTTGCCGACGACGTCTATGCGCGTGCGTTTCGCGACCAGCTGGAGCGCGTGAAGCCCACGCCCAAGGTCGCCGAGTGGGAGCGCATCGCCAACCAGATGAGGCTGGTGGCCGAGCGCGCGGTGTCCGGTCAGCTGTCGGTCGACCAGGCGGCGAAGGAGCTCGATGCGCGCGCCAACGATATTCTCGAAAAGCGGCGCTGGATGCTCGCGCGCGGGGAACCGCATTGAGATTCGATCGCGCCGCCTGGTGGTTTGTCGCGCCGGCTTTGCTGGTCATCGCCGTATTCTTTTTCCTGCCGATCGTTGCCGCGCTTCTGATCAGCCTGACCGATTTCGACATCTACGCTCTCGCCGATCTGGCCAATCTGCGTTTCGTCGGCTTCGGCAACTACCTGAAGCTTCTGCAGACCCCGTTGTTCTGGCAGGCGCTGGGCAACACGCTGTACTTCGTCGCCGTCGGCGTGCCCTTGTCGATCGGCGCGTCGCTCGGCGCCGCGCTGCTGCTGCATTCGCGGCTGGCGCGATTCAAGCCGTTTTTTCGCACCGCGCTGTTCGCGCCGGTGGTGACGACGCTGGTGGCCGTCGCCGTCATCTGGCGCTATATGTTCAACACCCGTTATGGATTGCTCAACTACGCGCTGGGCGGGCTCGGCATCGATCCGATCGATTGGCTCGGCGATCCGCATTGGGCGATGCCGGCGATCATTCTTTTCGCCGTATGGAAGAATTTCGGCTACAACATGATCATCTTTCTCGCCGGCCTGCAGAGCATTCCCGAGGAGCTCTACGAGGCGGCGCGCATCGACGGCGCCTCGGTGTGGCGACAGTTCGCTTCCGTCACGCTGCCGATGCTCTCGCCGGTCGTCATGCTGGTCGGCATCCTGACCATAGCCGGCTACTTCCAGCTGTTCGCCGAGCCCTATGTGATGACGCAGGGCGGTCCGCTGCAAAGCACGGTCAGCGTGCTCTATTTCATGTACGAGGAAGGATTCAAGTGGTGGAACCTCGGTTCCGCCTCGGCGGTCGCGTTCGTTCTGTTCTTGCTGATCTTCGCCGTGACCGCGCTGCAGCTTCGCGGAAAAAGATGGATCGGCGAGTAGCGCGCCGCGTCCAGGCGCCGCTGGTGAACGGTCTGCTGCTGGCCGCCGCGGCGCTCACGCTGTTCCCGCTGTTGTGGATGGTTTCCGTCTCGCTGATGTCTCCGGGCGAAGCCAGCAGCTATCCGCCGCCGCTGGTTCCGCAACGCGCGACGCTCGGCAACTATCGCGAGCTTTTCGGCCGTGCCGGCGTCGGCCGCTATCTGGTCAACAGCGTTTTTCTCGCGGCCGCGGTAACCGCGGTGTCGCTGGTGTTCAACGTGGCGGCCGGCTATGCGTTCGCCAAGCTTCGCTTTGCCGGGCGGGACCGGATATTCAAGCTCTGCTCGGCGCGCTGGTCATTCCCGGGCAGGTGGCGATGGTGCCGCTGTTCCTGCTGCTCAAGCAGCTGGGGCTGGTCAACAGCTACGGCGGCGTCATCGTGCCTGCGATGGCGGGGATCTTCGGCATTTTCCTGGTCCGGCAGTACGCGCTGTCGATCCCCGACGACCTGCTGGAAGCGGCGCGCATCGACGGCGCCAGCGAGTTTCGCATCTTCGGCGCCATCGTCGTCCCGGCGCTCAAACCGATCATCGTTACCTTGGCGGTATTCACGTTGCTCGGAACCTGGAACGATTTCATGTGGCCGTTGATCGTCCTCACCGACAAGGACCTTTATACATTGCCGGTCGCGCTGGCCAGTCTTTCGCGCGAGCACGTGCAGGATAACGAGCTGATGATGGCAGGCTCGGTGCTGACGACGCTGCCGGTGCTGCTGGTGTTCCTTGCCTTGCAGCGCTACTACATGCAAGGATTGCTGGCGGGAAGCGTCAAGGGGTGAGACGGCTCGTTGACCATGGCCCGCGGCGGCACGGGCGTGCTCCGGCTGCGCTCGTCGCGATCGCGCTCGCCGCTGCGCTGGCCCTCGGAGAGGCGGCGGCGCAGGCGCCTGCGGCACCACTGCGGCTGCTCGACGATTTCGCCGACCTTTCGTCCTGGCATGCCGGCGCGTCCGACGGCGTGCGGGCATCGATCCATGCCGCCGACGGCATCGACGGCCGCGCGCTGCAGCTCGATTTCGATCTCGCCGGCACCGCGGGCTACGCGATTGCCGACCGCGCGCTGCCGCTCGACCTGCCCGCCAACTACGAGATCTCGTTTTACATGCGCGCCGACGCGCCGGTCAATAATTTCCAGTTCAAGCTGACCGATGCGGGCGGCGACAACGTCTGGTGGTTCAATCGCCCGAATTTCACCTTTCCTCACGAGTGGCGAGAGATCAGGATTCGCAAGCGCCAGATCGAATTCGCCTGGGGGCCGACGGCCGATCGCACGCTCACGCATGCGGCCCGACTGGAGTTCGTCGTCGCCGCGGGACGCGGCGGCGGCGCAGGGTCGATCCGGTTCAGCCGGCTCGCAGTGCGCGAACTTCCGCCGGTGCCCGCGATCTGGCCGATGCCTGCCGTTCGTGCCTCGTCCGTTGGACCTGGCGCCGACCCGGCGTTCGCGGTCGACGGTCAACTGGCGACCGCATGGCGCAGTGATCCGGGAGGAGGGCCGGCGCAAAGTATCACGCTCGATTTCGGGCAGCGGCGCGAATTCGGCGGCATCGTCTTGCATTGGCTGGACAAGGAATTCGCGTCGCGCTACGCGGTGCAGGTGTCCGATGACGGTGCGCAATGGCGGACGCTGCGCAGCGTCAGCGAGGGCAGCGGCGGCAACGATGCGCTGGCGCTGCCGGAAGCCGAGAGCCGTTACTTGCGGCTGTCGCTGCAAGACGGCCCTGCCGGGGCCTACGGCCTTGCCGAAGTCGAAATCAAGGACCCGGAGTTCGGCGAATCGGCCAACGCGTTCATCGAAGTGGTCGCGCGCAACTCGCCGCGCGGCTATTTTCCCCGCGGCTTTTCCGGCGAGCAGGCTTACTGGACGCTGGTCGGCATCGATGGCGGCAGCGACAACGCTCTGTTGTCGACCGACGGCGCGCTCGAGGCCGGGCAGGGCGGTTTCTCGATCGAGCCGTTCGTCGTCGCCGGCGGCAAGCTGACCACCTGGGCCGAGGCCGACCCGCAACCGTTCCTGGCCGAAGGCTATTTGCCGATGCCCGGCGTGCGATGGCGGCAGCCGCAGTGGGAGCTCAGCGTCTCGTCGTTCGCGTCGGGAGCGCGCGGGTCGTCGTGGCTCGTCGCCCGGTACGAAATCACCAATCGGACAGGCGGCCGGCTGCCGCTCGAGCTGGTGCTTGCCGCTCCGGCCTTTCCAGGTCAACCCGCCGACGCAATTCCTCAATACCGTCGGCGGAGTCAGTGCGATTCGCGACATCGCCTGGGACGGAACGGCGTTCACCGTCAACGACCAGCGCAAGGTTTACGCGTTGCAGCGGCCCGACAGGATCGGCGCGTTCTCTTCCGACCCCGCCGCGCTGCCCAAGCTGCTGGCGCGTTCGGCCTGGGCCGAAGCGAATCGCGCGCACGACGCTTTCGGCTATGCCTCAGGCGCGCTCGGCTACAAGCTCGATCTCCCGCCGCATGGCAGCCGGACCATCGATCTGGTCGTTCCCTTGTCCGGCAGCGCGGCGCGTCCCGATCTGCGCCGCGTCTCGGGAGAGGCCTGGGTGGCGCGCGAGCAGCGCGCCGTCGCGGCCGCATGGCGCGAAAAACTCAATCGGGTTTCACTCAAGGTTCCCCCGGCCGCGCAGCCGCTGGTCGACGCGGTCCGCACCTCGCTCGCGCATATCCTGATGACGCGCGATGGCCCGATGCTGCGTCCGGGAACGAGATCCTACGCACGGTCATGGATACGCGACGGCGCGATGATCGCGGAGTCGCTGCTGCGTCTCGGTGACGCAGGTGTGGCTGCCGAGTATCTGCGCTGGTACGCGCCGCATCAATTTGCCAACGGCAAGATCCCGTGCTGTGTCGACCAGCGCGGCGCCGATCCGGTCCCGGAAAACGACAGCGCCGGCGAATTCATCTTTCTCGCCGCCGAGATCTATCGCTACACGCACGATCGCGCGTTGATCGGGGCGATGTGGCCGCACGTGCAGGCGGCCGCGGCCTACCTCGACGCCTTGCGGCGCTCCGAGCGCATCGATGCCAATCTCGCGCCGGACAGGCGCAGCTTCTACGGGTTGCTGCCGGCATCGATCAGCCACGAGGGGTATTCGGAAAAGCCGATGCACTCGTATTGGGACGACTTCTGGGCATTGAAGGGATACGACGGCGCGATCGATATCGCCACTGCGCTCGGCCACGACGCGGAATCGGACCGCTTGCGCCGGGAGCGCGCTACCTTTCGCCAGGATCTTATCGACTCGCTGCGCGCCGCCGCCGCGGCGCGCGGCATCCGATACCTTCCGGGAGCGGCCGAGCTTGGCGATTTCGATCCGACATCGACCGCCATCGCGTTCGCGCCGCGAGGCGACACAGGCGCGCTGCCGTCCGAGCTGGTGCGAGCCACCTATGAGCGCTACTGGCGCGAGTTCACCGACCGCCGCGACGGCAAGACGGCGTGGGATGTGTACACGCCTTACGAGCTGCGCGTCGTCGGGACCTTGGTACGGCTGGGCTGGCGGGACCGCGCGCAGGCGCTGCTCGCGTTCTTTCTCGCCGACCGGCGCCCGCTGGCGTGGAACCAGTGGCCCGAGGTCGTCGGCCGCGATCCGCGTCAGCCGCGCTTTGTCGGCGACATGCCGCACGCCTGGGTAGCCTCCGATTTCATTCGCGCGGCCCTGGATCTGTTCGCGTACGAGCGCGACGCCGATCACGCGGTCTTGCTCGCCGCAGGCATCGCGCCAGACTGGCTCGACGAAGGCGGCGTCGCGGTGCAGAACCTGCGCACGCCGTACGGACGCTTGAGCTATACGCTGCGCCGTGACGGCGATCGGGTGACATTGCGCCTGGCGCCGGGGTCCGGATTGCCGCCCGGCGGCTTTATCTTCGTCTGGCCGGGCGACAAGCCGCCGCGCTCGGCGAGCATCAACGGCAAGCCGGCGACTTTTTCCGGTGCAGAATTGCGCGTTGGCGCGGTGCCGGCCAGCGTGCTGATCGACGGACGATGACTACCCAACAAGAAAACGGAACGTACATGAGCAGACGAATCGAATTTCCGGCGGACTTTCTGTGGGGCGGCGCTACTTCCGCCTACCAGGTCGAAGGCTCGCCGCTCGCCGACGGCGCCGGCCCGAGCATCTGGCAGCGCTTTTGCCACACGCCGAACATGGTCCGCGACGGCGACACCGGCGACGTCGCATGCGACCACTATCGGCGCTATCGCGAAGACGTCGCCTTGATGCGCGAGATCGGCCTGAACGCCTATCGGTTCAGCATTTCGTGGAGTCGCGTGCTGCCGAGCGGCAGGGGACCGGTCAACGCTGCGGGACTCGACTTTTATGAACGGCTGGTCGATACGCTGCTGCAGCAGGGCATCGAGCCGATGGTCACGCTGTTTCACTGGGACCTGCCTGCCGCGCTCGACGATCTCGGCGGCTGGCTCAATCCGGATATCGCCGGATGGTTTGCCGACTACGCGTCGGCCGCCTTTCGCCGGCTCGACGGCCGGGTCAAGCTGTGGGCGACGTTGAACGAGCCGTGGGTCGTGACCGACGGCGGCTACCTGCACGGCGCGCTGGCGCCCGGACATCGCAACCGCTTCGAGGCGCCCATCGCGGCCCACCAGCTGTTGCGCGCGCATGGGGCCGCCGTCAAAGCCTATCGCAGCGAAGGCAAGCATCGCATCGGCGTCGTCGTCAACCTCGAGCCCAAGTATCCGGCCTCGGAAGACGCCGACGATCGCGCCGCCACGGCGCGGGCCGATGCCTATATGAACCGCCAATTTCTCGATCCGATGCTGCTCGGCCGGTATCCCGATGAGCTCGCCGAGATTTTCGGCGAGGCCTGGCCGAGCTGGCCGGCCCGGGATCTCGAGCTGATCAACCAGCCGCTCGACTTCGTCGGGGTCAATTATTACACGCGCAACGTCACGCGGTTCGACCCCGATGCGTGGCCGCTGCGCGCCGCGCCGGTGCGTCAGAAGCGAGCCACCTACACCGAAACCGGCTGGGAGGTCTTCCCGCAAGGCATGACCGACATCCTGGTCTGGGTCAAGCAGCGTTACGGCAATCCTCCGCTGTACGTGACCGAAAATGGCGCCGCGTTTTTCGACCCGCCGACGGCGCAAGCCGATCGCGTCGACGACCCGTTGCGAGTCGATTACCTGCGCAAGCACATCGCGGCGATGCACGCGGCGAGGGAGGCGGGCGTCGACCTGCGCGGATATTTCGCCTGGTCGCTGCTCGACAATTTCGAATGGTCGCTCGGCTACTCGAAGCGTTTCGGCATAGTGCACGTCGACTTCGAGACCCAGAAGCGCACGCCCAAGAACAGCGCGCGCCTCTATTCGAGCATCATCGCGAGCAACGGGGCGGTCCTGAACGAACCTTGAGCCGCAGCTGCGGAGCCGAACAGCGTCCGCGCTATCATAGCGCCCTCGCCGCGAACATCATTTCCGAAAAGACGACGCTTCGATGCCACTGTCCGCCGAAACCCGGGAGCACCTCAAGCGAGCGAGCACGGCTACGCTGACGACCCAATTGTTCAAGCGGGGGCTGCGCAACGTGTTCATCCAGGGCGTGCACCGGATGAGCGCGGCCTCGGACAATCTGGTTGGAGAAGCCTTTACGCTGCGTTATATCCCGGCGCGCGAGGATCTCGACCAGCTGAGCGTCTTCGAGAATCCCGAGCACCCGCAGCGCAAGTCGATCGAAACGGTGCCCCCCGGCCAGGTGCTCGTGATGGACTGCCGGCGCGAAACGCACGCTGCGTCGGGCGGGCACATTCTGCTTACGCGTCTCAAGGTCCGCGGCGCCGCGGGTGTCGTCACCGACGGCTGCCTGCGCGACAGCGAGGCGATCGCGGCGATGGATTATCCGGTGTACGGCGCGGGAGGCAGCGCGCCGTTGAATCTCGTATGCCATCACGCCGTCGATATGAACGTGCCGATCGGCTGCGGCGGAGTTGCGGTGTTTCCAGGCGACGCGATCGTCGGCGATGGCGAAGGCGTCGTCGTCATTCCGCAGGCTATCGTCGCGGAGGTCGCCCTTGCCGCACACGAGCAGGAAATCATGGAGGAATTCGTGTTGCGCGAGATCGAGCAGGGCCGCGCGTTGCCCGGCACGTATCCGCCGGATGCCGACACGCTCGCCCGCTATCGGCAGTGGCGCGAGCGGAGGGACGGGAGTACGCTAGATCGCGGTATCCGAAAGAATAATCGCGTAGTGCACAATCTGCCCGGCACATGAGCCTCGGCGCAACGCGTTGAATTGCCGCCACGGAAATCGAGCTGTCTTTGCCCTTCCGCCGTTGTTTAGAGGCCACATGAAAAGCCATACTGCTAGTAGTTGAAAGCAAAGGCCTTTTCATAGCTGTCACACAGGCGTAGTATCGGCGCCACTTGGCGGCCGAATATCCGGTACGCCCAACCGAAAAAGTAACAAACCGAGTCATCGCGCGCACGTCCGATCCGAGTGCGTGTCTATGCATTCGAACCGAGGAGCAGTATTGAAACCGACGGACATCGCAGCCCCCGACTACTTCCACAAGGTCGTCGACTGCCAGTGGGCGTGTCCAGCCCATACGCCCGTTCCTGAATACATCCGGTTGATCTCGGCGGGTCGCTACAGCGACGCGTACATGGTCAACTGGGAGTCGAACGTCTTTCCCGGCATTCTGGGCCGGACCTGCGATCGTCCTTGCGAGCCGGCATGTCGCCGAAGCCGCGTCGAGGAAGGACAGCCCGACGGCAGCACGATCAAGCCCGAGCCGGTCGCGATCTGCCGCCTTAAGCGTGTCGCGGCCGACTTGAAGGACGATATCCGCGAACGCCTGCCCAAGCTGGCGCGCAGGAACGGCAAGCGGATCGCGCTGATCGGCGCCGGACCGGCATCGCTGACCGTCGCCCGCGATCTCGCGCCGCTCGGTTACCAGTGCGTCGTGTACGACGGCGACGCCCGCGCCGGCGGCATGATCCGCAGCCAGATTCCGAAGTTTCGCCTGCCCGAGTCGGTGATCGACGAGGAGGTCGGGTACGTCATCGATCTCGGCATCGATTTTCGCGGCGGACTCGCGCATCGACAGCCTCAAGCGTCTGCTTGGCGAGGGCTACGACGCCGTGTTCGTCGGAAGCGGCGCGCCGCGCGGACGCGACCTCGATCTGCCCGGACGCCGCGAAGCCGCGGCGAACATTCACATCGGCATCGACTGGCTGTCCAGCGTCTCATTCGGCCACATCGAGAAGATCGGCAAGCGCGTGATCGTGCTCGGCGGCGGCAACACCGCGATGGATTGCTGCCGCAGCTCGCGCCGCCTCGGCGGCACCGACGTCAAGGTCATCGTGCGCTCGGGCTTCGACGAGATGAAGGCGTCTCCGTGGGAGAAGGAGGACGCGATGCACGAGGGCATCCCGATCATCAACTATCACGTGCCCAAGGCGTTCACCCACGAGAGCGGGCGCCTGACCGGCGTCGTGTTCGAGAAAGTCGAAGCAAAGCGCGACGCCGACGGCCGCCGCCAGCTCGTGCCCACCGGCGAACCCGATGTCCACTTTGAATGCGACGACGTGCTGATCGCCGTCGGGCAGGAAAATGCATTCCCGTGGATCGAGCGCGACGCCGGCGTCGATTTCGACAAGTCCGGATTGCCGGTGCTCGACAAGAAGACGCTGCAATCGACGCTGCCCCGGGTCTTTTTCGGCGGCGATGCGGCATTCGGTCCGAAGAACATCATCTGGGCGGTCGCGCACGGCCACGACGCAGCGATCTCGATCGACCGGTTTTGCCGCGGCGAGGACGTCGCGATACGGCCCCCGCCGCTGGTCAACCTGATGTCACAGAAGATGGGGATCCACGAGTGGAGCTATGACAACGCGATTTCGAACGATCAGCGCTTCAAGGTTCCGCTGAAGGATGTGTCGATCGCGCTGAAGAACATCAAGGTCGAGGTCGAGCTCGGCTTCGACGCGGCACAGGCGTTCGCGGAAGCGCAGCGCTGCCTGAATTGCGACGTGCAGACGGTCTTCACCTCGAAGGCATGCATCGAATGCGACGCTTGCGTCGACATCTGCCCGATGGACTGCATCACCTTCACCGACGACGGCGACGAGACCGACCTCCGGACGCGGCTGAATGCGCCCTCGCGCAACCTGACCCAGGACCTCTATGTCGCGAACGGGCTGAAAACAGGACGCGTGATGGCCAAGGACGAGGACGTGTGCCTGCATTGCGGGCTTTGCGCGGAACGCTGTCCGACCGGCGCCTGGGACATGCAGAAGTTCGCCTTCGATATCGCACAAGCCGGCCATCGCTGTCATCAGCCGTACGCGAACGCGGTCGGTGCGCGCAAGGAGCCTGCGGCGAGGGCGGCGGAATGAAGGCCTCGGCCGGCCCGATCCAGGCCGTCAACGACTTCGTCGTCAAGTTCGCCAACGTCAACGGCTCCGGCTCCGCATCGGCGAACCTGCTGTTCGCCAAGGCCATCCTGCGCATGGGTATTCCGGTCGCGCCGCGCAATATTTTTCCGTCGAACATCCAGGGCCTGCCGACGTGGTTCGAGGTCCGCGTCAACGCGGCCGGCTGGCGTGGCCGGCGCGGCGGCGTCGACATGATGGTGGCGATGAATCCGCAGACCTGGGATCAGGATCTGAAGGAGATCGAGCCGGGCGGTTACCTGTTCTACGATTCGACCAAGCCGTTGCCGGACGCGAAATTCCGCGAAGACATTACGGTCATCGGTGTGCCGCTGACCGAGATCTGCAACCGCGAATACTCCGACGCCCGGCAGCGGCAGCTGTTCAAGAACATCATCTACGTCGGCGCGCTGTCGGCGCTGCTCGAAATCGATCCCGAGGAAATCGCGCACCTGATCGGCGACCAGTACAAGGGCAAGGAGGCGCTGCTCAAGCCCAACGTGCACGCGATGACGATCGGGCGAAGCTATGCGGTCAACAACCTCGACTGTCCGCTGGGCATCAAGGTCAGGCGCGCCAATGCCGTCGGCGAGCGTATTTTCATCGAGGGCAACAGCGCCGCGGCACTGGGCGCCGTGTACGGCGGGGCGACGGTGGCCGCGTGGTATCCGATCACGCCCTCGTCATCGATGGCCGAGGCGTTCGCGCGCCATTGCCGCAGGTTCCGCACCGACGCTGTCAGCGGCAAGGCCCGGTATGCGATCGTTCAGGCCGAGGACGAACTGGCCTCGATCGGCATCGTGATCGGCGCGGGCTGGAACGGCGCGCGCGCGTTCACCTGCACGTCCGGGCCGGGCATTTCGCTGATGCAGGAATTCATCGGGCTCGCCTATTTCGCCGAAATACCGTCGGTGGTGTTCGATGTTCAGCGCGGAAGCCCGTCGACCGGTATGCCGACGCGGACGCAGCAGGCCGACGTGCTTTCGTGCGCCTATGCCTCGCATGGCGACACCAAGCACGTGCTGCTCTTTCCCGAAGATCCGAAGGAAGCGTTCGAATTCGCCGCGCTCTCGTTCGACCTTGCCGACCGCCTGCAGACGCCGATTTTTGTGATGCTGGACCTGGACATCGGCATGCAGGACTGGCTGTGCGAACCGCTTGTCTGGGACGATGCGCGCACGCACGACCGGGGCAAGGTGATGAGTTACGAGATGCTGGAGGCGGGCAAGGAGTTCGGCCGCTATCTCGACGCCGACGGCGACGGCATTCCGTATCGGACCTATCCGGGAACGCATCCGAAGCGCGGCTCGTATTTCACCCGCGGCACGACCAAGGACCGATACGCGCGCTACAGCGAGGACGGGGCGACCTACGTCGACAACATGGAACGCCTGCTGCGCAAGTTCGAGACCGCAAAGAGCCTCGTACCCGAGCCGGCGCGTCGCGATGCCGGCCATGCGACCCGCTTCGGCGTCATCTACTACGGTTCGACTGCGCCCGCGATCGACGAAGCGCTGGCGGCGCTGGCCGGCCAGGGTATTCACCTCGACGCGCTGCGCGTGCGCGCTTTCCCGTTTCACGACAGCATCGCCGACTTCATTGCGGCGCACGAGCAGGTCTTTGTCGTCGAGCAGAATCGCGACGCGCAGCTCAAGTCGCTGCTGGTCAACGAGCTGGTCGTCGATCCGGCCCGGCTGATGCCGGTGCTGCATTACGACGGCACGCCGATCACCGCCCGTTTCATCGGCAGCGAAATCGCCGAAAAGCTCGCGATGTTCAATGTGACGCCGCTGCGCAAGGTAGCGCCGTGACGCGGCATCGATCGGCGCGGGAATTCAGCATGACAGAGGACGTATGACCTATCTGGCCAAACCCAGGCTCCACCATCCCGACCTGCCGAAGAACAAGCTGGGCTATACCCATCGCGACTACGAAGGAACGGTGTCGACGCTGTGTGCCGGATGCGGCCACGACTCGATCTCGGCCGCGATCATCCAGGCCTTCTTCGAGCTCGATGTCGCGCCGCACAAGGTGGCCAAGCTCTCCGGCATTGGCTGCTCCTCGAAGACTCCGACCTATTTTCTCGGCAATTCGCATGGCTTCAACAGCGTGCACGGTCGCATGCCGTCGGTGCTGACGGGTGCCAACCTGGCCAACCGCGACCTGATCTATCTGGGCGTATCCGGAGACGGGGATTCGGCCTCGATCGGGCTCGGCCAGTTCGCGCACTCGATGCGCCGCGGCGTCAACATGGTCTACATCGTCGAGAACAACGGCGTGTACGGACTGACCAAAGGGCAATTCTCGGCGACGGCGGACAAGGGATCGAAAAGCAAGCGCGGTGCGATCAACAACGACGAGCCGATCGACATGGTCATGATGGCGCTGCAGCTCGGCGCGAGCTTTGTCGCGCGCAGTTTTTCCGGGGACAAGACGCAGCTCACGCCGCTGATCAAGGCGGCTGTGCAGCACCGGGGGGCCGCCTTTCTCGACGTGATCAGCCCGTGCGTCGCATTCAACAATCACGCCGGGTCGACCAAGAGTTACGATTTCGTGCGCGAGCACAACGAATCGGTCAACCGGCTGGACTTCATGCCGCAGCATGCCGAAATCACGGCCGACTACGCACCGGGCTCCCTTCGCGAAGTGCGCCAGCACGACGGCTCGATTCTGCGCCTGCGCAAGCTGCACGAAGACTACGATCCGAGCGACAGGATCGCGGCGATGGATTATTTGCAGCGGCGCCATGCCGACGGAGAGATCGTCACCGGGCCTGCTCTACCTCGACCCTGACGCCGGCGATCTCCACGCCGCGCTGAACACGGTCGAAACGCCGCTGAATCAGCTTGGCGCCAGGGAGCTTATCCCCGGCGCGGCCGCACTCGAGAAATTCAACGCGACACTGCGTTAGCGACCGCTAGCCCGCATTGTCGGGCGGCGGCGACGCCTTTGCACGGCCAAGCCGCGCTACAATCGGCGCATGCGTCTGTTCTGGCGAATGCTCGCGGGTTTCGGCGGATTGCTCTTTCTGGTGATCGTCGCGGCCGGCATTACGCTGCGCAAATTCGACGCCAACGAGCTGATCGGCCCGATCCAGCAGCACTTCCGCGATGCCACCGGGCGCGAGCTGACGATCCGCGGTGGTGCCGAGCTCAAGCTCTCGCTCGAGCCCAAGCTGGTGATCGACGACGTCGCGCTCGGCAATGCCGCGTGGGGCGCATCGCCGCAGATGCTGACCGCCAAGCGCATCGAGGCGCAGGTGGCGCTGCTGCCGCTGCTCCGGCGCCGTGTCGACGTCGTCCGCTTCGCGCTGATCGAGCCGACGATATCGCTCGAGACCGACGGCAAAGGCAATGGCAACTGGCAGATCGGCGGCGCGTCGGGTGAAGGCGGCGGGGCGGCGCGCTCGCCGGGCGGGCTTGCCTTCGGCGATCTCACGATCAGCAACGGCACGATGACCTATCGCGATGGCGCCACCGGCAAAGTCACCAACATCGCGATCGAAACGCTGTCGCTTCACGCGCGCGATCCGCAGTCGCCGATCAGTGCGCAATTCCGCGGCAAGGTGGACGACATCGCCGTCTCGGTCGAGGGCGATCTGGGACCGCTCGACGCGCTGCTGCAGCGTCGCTGGCCGTATCCGGTGACGCTGCAGGGCGACGTCAACGGGCAGAAGGCCTCGGTGAAGACGAAGATGAGCATCAACGGCGGCAGGATAGGCCTCGAGGCGATGACGGTGCAGACGGGTACGAGCACCATCACCGGCGATGCGGCCGATCGTGCAGCAGGCGCCGCGCAACAAGCTGACCTTCCGATTCGCGGCGCCGAGCTTCGCGCTTTCGGATCTGCCACCTGCAGGCGCCGCGGCGAGAGCTGTCGCCGCTGCGCACACGGCAGTAGCGACGCACGGCGTCGGCGACGAGCCCATTCCGATCGCGTTGCTGCGCAGCATCGATGCCGAGGGCGAAATCAGCATCGGCGAGCTGGCGCTCGCCGATGGCAACCGTCTGGGCGATCTGCTGCTGCAGATCAAGCTCCAGGACGGACGCCTCGACGTACCCGCGCTCCAGGCGTCAGTATTCGGCGGCACGGTCACCGCCAATCTGTCGCTCGATGCCGCGCACCAACCGACGCCCGCATTGGCGCTGCACGCGCAGATGAAAGGCATGGACCTGGGCGCGCTGCTCGCGGCGGTAGGCGCCAGGCGCGAGGTGCGCGGCGGCAAGACCGATGGCCGGATCGATATCGGCGCCACCGGCAATACACCGAGGCAATGGGAAAGCACGATGAGCGGGACGGTTATCGCGCTGGTCGGGCCGGCGACGCTGGTAAACACGAAGGTCGATCTGAATTCGCCGCTGAACAAGCTCGGCGCTACGGTCAATCCGTTTCACAATGTCGATCCGTCGACCGAGCTGCAATGCGCGGTGATTCGGCTTCCCTTGCACAACGGCGTCGCGGAAGTCGAGCGGAGCATCGCCGTCGAGACCAAAAAATTCGGCGCTACCGCGAGCGGCACGCTGGACTTTCGTACGCGCACGCTGGACCTCGCCATCCGGCCGCAACTCCGGCAGGGCGTCCCGGTGGACATTCCGCAGGTTGCCGAGCTGGTTCGTTTCCGCGGGCCGTTCGCCTCGCCCGCGGTCGCGATCGATTCGGTGGCTGCCGCCGCCACCATCGCCCGCATCGGCGCAGCCGCCTACACCGGCGGGTTATCGATCGTCGGCGAGTCGCTGTTGTCGCGGCCCGGCGGCAATCCCTGCGAAATCGCACTCGGCCGGACATCGGGCGCGGCGGCGCAGATCGCCGGCGGCGGCGGCGGTGCAGGCACGGTCGTCGAAGACCTGGGCAAGGCGCTGGGCCGCGCCTTCCATCGCTGACGAGGGACCTGCAGCCAGCCTTGCGATTGGCGCGCTTCCGGCTTCAGGCGGGAATCGCCAGCTCGGGCGTCTCGAGCAAGCTGATCGCGGTTTTCGCCACCTGCAGCGTGTCGTAATAAGCGTAGCCGGCAACCGCGGCCGCGCCGATTACCGGGAGCCAGCGGCTTGCCGCAGTACCCGCGACGCGCTGCGTCACCGACATGCCGACGCTGGTCAATACGCTCTTCAGCGCTCCGCCCGACACCTGCCGTATGACCATCCTCTCGCCGGCGCGTACGACCACGTCGCGCGCCACCTGGCTGGTCGCGTGCCGGAACAGGCAGTACACCATGTGCGCCCGGGTCAACTCGACTTCCTTGCCGTACAAGCCCGCGATATCGGAGACCATCTGCGCCTGGATGCGCCAGATGGCGATGAGGTCGGGCAGGACGGTCAGCATGCCGAACAGCCCCGGCGGAAGCGCGAGCGCCCCCGACAGCGCCGCCGCCCGCGTCGCGGACTTGCGCGCGAGCGCGCGCGCGGCGCTTCCAGGCTCATTGCTCGCCGCCTCGCGCGGCGCTGGAATGCTGGCGACGATGTTCTCGATGGCGTCGGCCACCGAGCCGGCGAACGGGGCCACCGACGATAAACCGGTCATTGACGACCTCCTCGACTCTCGCCCGCGGCCGGATTGCCGCACCGCCACAACCAGGGCGACAGACAACCCGAGTATAAAGGTTACAATCGCCCGCAGGAAAAGCAGCCGAGCGCCCGCGATGTCGCCGATACTGCCGTACGCGATCCTACCGCCTGTGTACGTCGAATACGACGCCAGCGCACCCGATGTCGCGGGGCGCGTCATCGAATTGGTCGGAGCCGCGGCGCCTTGGGCGCGCATCGACCATATCGGCAGCACCGCGATCCCGGGTTGCGCCGGCAAGGGCATTATCGACCTCGTTGCGCTTTATCCCGATGGCAGGCTGGAGGCCATGCGCGACACGATCGATGCCCTGGGTTTTCAACCGCAGCGTACCGGCCATGCTTTCCCCGCCGACCGGCCGATGCGCGTCGGTGCGATCGAGCACCGCGGTCAGGTGTATCGGCTGCACATGCACGTGGTCGCGGCCGACTCGGACGAGGCGCAGTCTCTCTATCGCTTTCGCGATGTCCTTCGCTCCGATCCGGCGCTGCGCGATGCCTACCAGGCAAAGAAACGCGCGATCCTCCAGTCGGGCGTCGAAAGCTCGAACGACTATACGCACGCCAAGGGCGAATTCATCAGCGCGGTGTTGAGCCGCAGCCTGCACTGACGGGCCGGACCGGTGCGTATCGGCGTCCCGCGCGAGCGCAAGGACGGCGAATGCCGCGTCGCTCTCACGCCCGACGGCGCGCGATCGCTGGTCGCCGCGGGCCATCAGATCATGGTCGAGCGCGGCGCCGGCGAGAGGGTCGGCTTCAGCGATGCGGCCTATGTCGCGGCAGGCGCGCGCATAGCCGCAGACGCCGCGTCTGCTTTCGATTGCCCGTTGGTCGTCAAGGTCAAGGAGCTGCAGCGCGACGAGATCGCGCTGCTCAAGCCGGCGACGACGGTAATGGGATTCGCGCAGCTGGCGCGCGATCGCGAGCTGCTCGACGCGGTGCTCGCGGCGCGCATCGGCCTGATCGGCTATGAGACCGTCGGCGACGGTCGTGGGGGACTGCCGCTGCTTGCGCCGATGTCGCGCATCGCAGGCCGGCTCGCGCCGCTGATCGCGGCATCGCTGCTGATGAACGATAGCGGCGGCGCGGGCGTACTGCTGCCCGGCGTCGACGCGATCGCTCCGGCCCGAATCGTCATCGTCGGCGCCGGCAACGTCGGCAGCGAAGCGTCGCAGGTAGCGCTTGCGCTGGGCGCAAGCGTGACCGTGTTCGCGCGCAAGCAGGCGCGGCTCGGCCTGCTGCGCGCGCGTTGCGGAGGCGTCGCCGGAGAGCGGCTGTCGACCGCGCTGAGCGACCCCGAAACTCTGGCCGCGGCGATCGCGGAAGCCGACGTGGTGATCGGCGCGGTGCTCGAGCCCGGCCGGCTTTCGCCGAAGCTGGTATCGCGCGCGATGCTGCGCGCCATGCGCGCCGGCTCGGTCTTCATCGACGTCGGGATCGATCACGGCGGCATCGGCCGAGACCTCGCGCATGACCTCGATTTCGGCGCCGACCTTCGTCGCTGAAGGCGTCCTGCATTACGGCGTGGCGAACATGCCGGCGCTGGTCGCGCGCACGGCGACGCTGGCGCTGGCGCAAGCCGCGCTTCCCTGCGTGCATCGGCTTGCCGAGCAGGGCGTCGCGGCAGCGCTTCGCATCGACGCGGGCTTGCGCGCCGGGCTGCAAGTCTGGGATGGCGCGATCGTGCACCCGGCGCTTGCCGCCGACGTCGGTCTATTCGCTGCGCCAGTGGCAATAATCCTTGCCCGCGCCAACGAACTCCAGTACAAGACAGCGCTGCAAGGAATTTGGGAAACGTCATGCGGGTATTCGGATTCGCCGGCTGGTCCGGCAGCGGCAAGACGACGCTGATCGAGCAGTTGATTCCGCGCTTCGGTTCGCTCGGTCTTACCGTCTCGCTGATCAAGCATGCGCATCACGAATTCGACGTCGACCAGCCGGGCAAGGATTCGTACCGCCATCGCGCCGCGGGATGTCAGGAAGTGCTGGTGTCGTCGGCGGCGCGCTGGGCCCAGATGCACGAATTGCGCGGCGCACCCGAGCTCTCGCTCGCGCAGGCCATGCAGCGGCTGTCGCCCTGCGATCTGGTGCTGGTCGAAGGCTTCAAGGCCGCAGCGATTCCCAAGCTCGAGGTCTACCGGGAGAGCGTCGGCAAGCCGCTGCTCCATCCAGGCGACCCGCACATCGTCGCGATCGCCACCGACGCGGCGCTGGTCACATCCTTGCCGCATTTCGATATCGCCGACGTGGCGGGAATCGCGGACTTTATCGCCGCGTGCCGACTGCCGGCCCCGGCCGCCTGGAACTAGCCCCTTCCGCCGGGCGTCGAACGGCCAAGCGCTGACCGAACGGACGAGCGCGTTTGGCGCACCTGCAACACTGGCGGACGCCGTCGGCCCGACAGCGACGATGGAAATTGACACGGGCCCGCCCGAGCAGTAAGTTGAAGCTGTGGACATCCCGGTGGACCACTGCAGGTACAGCGGCGGGACAACGGCATAAAACACGTGAACAAACAGCTACTTAGGTTCGCGATCGTCGGGACGCTGATCGGGACGGCGCTGCCTCTGTACGCCCAGGAGGGGTTCTACGGCGGCGTGTCGCTGCGCCAAGGCGGCGCGGATGCCGTCGGGCTGGCCTTGGGCGGGCCAGGGCTCGTCTGGAACCGGTTCGTGGCCCCAGCGGCCGAGGACGCCGCCCAGCAGACGCTGCTCTTCGGCGGGTACCGCTGGAAGAGCGATATTTCGGTCGAGGCCGCATTCAATAGCCGCGACCAGTACGCGCTCAAGGCCGGCTCCGACCGTCCGGCGGGCGTGGGTCTGGGACTGGTCGACACGTCGACTCGGGCCTGGAACGCCGATGTCTATACCAGCTGGGAATTCCTGCACAGCTTTTCGTTGTACGGACGCCTCGGCTATGCGCAAAACGATTCGCGCCCGCTGTTCAGCGGCGCCTCCCTGGTGCCGGGCGACCCGCGGCGGTTCCGCGACGGCGTCAACTACGGCGTCGGCTTGCGCTACATACTGAGCCAGGCGCTGGGACTTCGCGTCGAGTATTCGCGATTCGGCCGGTTTGCCGGTGAGTCGAGCAGCGTCAGCGTTCTTCCCGAATCCGATCAGGTCACCATCGGCGTCCAGTACCGCTTCTAACTGCCGGACTCAAGCGACGCCGGCGACTCTCGCGCCGGCGTTTTCGTTTTGCCGCGCCGCCGATGCGCTAAGATTCCATCATGGTCGAGATCGTCTATCTTGCCCGCCTTCGGGACCGCTTCGGCACGGCCGGCGAACGGGTCGCGCTGCCAGGCGATGTCGCCGATGTCGGTGCGCTGCTCGCGTGGCTGCGCAACCGCGGCGGCGCGTGGTCGTCCGAGTTGGCACCCGGGCGCGCAGTCCGCGTCGCGGTCAATCACGACATCGCGCAATCCAACACACCGGTGAGGACCGGTGACGAAGTGGCGTTGTTTCCCCCGGTGACCGGAGGCTAGACTCTCGATGGGCGTTCGCGTTCAGACCGAGGACTTCGACGTCGCGCGCGAAATCGCACTGCTCCGCGGCAGTGACGCGCGAGTCGGCGCGGTCGCTTCGTTCGTCGGCCTCGTGCGCGATGAAAACGATGCGGCGACCGTGCGCACGCTGACGCTCGAACATTATCCGGGAATGACCGAAAAGGCGCTGGACGGCATCGTCGACGAAGCTCGGCGGCGCTGGCCGATCTATGACGCGGTGGTCATCCATCGGGTCGGCGAGCTCGCGCCGACCGACCAGATTGTCCTGGTCGCGGTCTCGAGCGCGCATCGTGGCGATGCCTTCGCCGCCTGCGAATTCATCATCGACTACCTGAAGACCCAGGCGCCGTTCTGGAAAAAGGAACTGACGCCCGAAGGCGAGCGCTGGGTCGAGGCGCGCGCCAGCGACGACGAAGCGGCAGCTCGCTGGTAGATTGCGCGAGCTTCGCGCCGACCGCGGCGTGCAGCCACTCGCGGCCGGCTTGACCCTGAAGCGGTTTCGGTTCTAGAGTGCGACTCGCTGCGCACACGGCGGCCGATCGCCGCGGTCAAAAAACATCCGCCACGCAGCGCTCGAATCTTCCCGCCATGCAGGACATCGCCTTGCTTGCCATCGATTGGGGTACGAGCTCGACCCGCGTCTACGCGATGGATCGTCAGGGCTATATCCGTGATGCGCGCAGCGCACCGCTGGGCGTGCAACGCGTGGCCAGCGGTGAATTCGCGCAAGCGCTCAAGACGCTGTGTGGCGACGGCTTTCCCGAAAGCGTGCCTTTGATCGCCTGCGGGATGATCGGCAGCCGTCAGGGCTGGATCGAGGCGCCGTATTGCGCTTGTCCCGCCGACTTCGACGCCATAGCGGCAGCGCTGACTCGCGTCCCCGGCACGGCGCTGGCGATCGTTCCGGGCCTGATATGCCGTGATGACGATGGCATCGCCGACGTCATGCGCGGCGAAGAAACGCAGATTCTCGGCGCGCTGGCCGGCGATGCCAGGACGCGGCAAGTCCTGCTTCTACCCGGCACGCACAGCAAATGGGCGATTATCGGCCCCGATGGGATCGAGACATTTTCGACATTCATGACCGGCGAGCTCTACGCGCTGCTGGTCGAACACAGCATTCTCGGAAGGCTGGCCGCACCCGGCAGCGACGAAGAGGCCTTCGCGCGCGGCGTGCGTCACAGTCTTCGCAGCACCGGCGCGCTCACCCACGATTTGTTCAGCGCGCGTACGCTGGCGCTGACCGATCGACTTGCGCCTTCGGGCGTCGGCGATTACCTTTCGGGCTTGTTGCTCGGCACCGAGATCGCGGCGGCGAAGCGCTGGCTCGAGCGGATGCGCGTTGCCGCTGCACGCCTGACTCTGGTCGGCGCACAAGCTCTGGTCGATAAGTATCGAGCGGCATTGGCGATCGCGGGGATCGATGCAGACATCGGTGCGGAAGACGCCGCGGCGCGCGGGCTGTGGCGGATTGCGCGGCACGCGGGACTGTTGAGATGACGACTGCTCTCTCCGATTATCTGAGCCCGCTGCCTCTGGTCGCCGTCCTGCGCGGAATCACGCCCTCCGAGATCGCAGCGGTCGGATCGGCGCTCACCGAGCACGGCTTCCGCATTCTCGAGGTGCCGCTGAATTCTCCCGAGCCGTTCGACAGCATCAAGCGCCTGGCAGAGCAGTACGGCGACCACTGTCTGACTGGCGCGGGTACCGTGGTCAAGGTCGCTGATGTTGCGCGGGTCGCCGATGCCGGCGGGCGGCTTATCGTCATGCCGCATGGCGATGTCGCGATCGTGCGCGAAGCCAAGCGGCGCGGCCTGGTCTGTCTTCCCGGCGTGGCCACGCCGACGGAAGCCTTCGCCGCACTCGACGCCGGTGCCGATGGGCTCAAGATGTTTCCGGCCGAGCAGCTGTCGCCGGCGGTGCTGAAGGCATGGCGCGCCGTGCTGCCGCACGGCACGCTGGTGTTTCCGGTCGGCGGCATCCGCCCCGACAACATGGCGCCGTTCTGGGCCGCCGGCGCCGACGGATTCGGCACGGGCTCGAATCTGTACAAGCCGGGTGCCTCGGCTGAAACGGTGCGCGCCTCGGCCGCCGCCTATGCGTCCGGCTTTCGGGCATTGCAGCGCGAGCGATGAGCGGACGCGCGTTTCGACCTGGTGGCGCTGGGCGAACCGCTGCTCGAGTTCAACCAGACGCGCGACGCGAGCGATCAGTACTTGCAGGGATTCGGCGGCGACACGTCGAACTGCGTCATCGCCGCGGCGCGGCTCGGCGCCGCGACCGCCTACATCACGCGCCTGGGCGACGATGCGTTCGGCCGCAAGTTCCTCGCACTGTGGCAGCGCGAGCGCGTCGATGCCAGCGGTGTGGCGATCGATGCCGACGCCAGCACCGGCATCTACTTTGTCACGCACGGCGCGAGCGGCCACGAGTTCAGCTATCTTCGCGCCGGCTCGGCGGCGAGCCGCATGCGCCCGTCGGATCTGCCGCTGCCGGTCATTCGATCGGCGCGAAGGTGCTGCACGTCTCGGGCATCAGCCAGGCGATCAGCGCCAGCGCCTGCGACACGGTGTTCGCGGCGATCGACGCGGCGCGCGAGGCCGGTGCGCGGATCTCCTTCGATTGCAACGTTCGCCCGAAGCTCTGGCCGCTGCCGCGCGCACGGGCGGTAATCGTGGCGACGATGGGGCTGTGCGACTGGTTCCTGCCGAGCCTGGACGAAGCCGTTCAGCTGTCGGGAAAGGAGCACGCCGGATGCGATTCTCGATTGGTGCCATGTCCAGGGCGCGCCGGTCGTCGCGCTGAAGATGGGCGGCGAAGGCGTCTGGGTTTCCACCGGAGAGGCGCGCGAGCGCATTGCCGGCATGCGCGTTAACGCAATCGATGCGACTGGAGCGGGCGACTGTTTCGACGGCGCGTTCGCCGCAGGACTCGTCGCCGGGGACACGCCGTTTGCGGCGGGACGTTATGCCAATGCCGCCGCGGCGCTGGCGACGACCGGATACGGTGCAGTGGCGCCGCTGCCTCGGCACGCCGACGTGGCTGCGTTGCTGGCTACCGCAGGCCGATGACAGCGCGAGACGTTCCGAAGCGGGCTCTTCGCGGACCGGGTAGCGCTGGTCTCGGGGGGCACCAGCGGCATCGGCGCCGCAATCGCGTGCCTTGCTGACCCGCCTCGGCGCGAGGGTCACGGTCACCGGGCCGTCGCAGGCCGACGCCGACGCGGCACGCGCCGCTCGCCGGCTTCGCCGCCGAACGCGCGATCGGGCTGGACGTGCGCGATGGAGCCGCCATCGCAGCATGCCTGCGCGATTTTCCCCGCCTCGACATATTGATCAACTGCGCAGGCGTGATTCGCCGCGCCGCCGAGCACGATCCTGTCGTCTTTGCCGAAGTCGTCGACGTCAATCTGACCGGCACGATGCGGCTGGCGGCCGCGGCGCGGCCGCTGCTGGCGAAAAGCGCAGGATGCATCGTCAACACCGCATCGATGTATTCGTTCTTCGGCGGCCCGCATGCGCCGGGATACGCGGCCAGCAAGGGCGGCGTCGCGCAGCTGACCAAGTCGCTCGCGGCGGCTTATGCGCCGGAAGGAATTCGCGTCAATGCCGTCGCGCCGGGCTGGATCCACACGGCGATGACGCAACCGGTCCGTGACGACCCGCAGAAGAAGGCGGCCGTCGCCGCGCGGACGCCGCTGGGACGCTGGGGCGAGCCCGAGGAAGTCGCCGACGGCGGCGGTTTTCCTTTGCTCTCCTGCCGCCGCCTTCGTCACCGGGGTCATTCTGCCGGTCGATGGCGGCTATCTGGTGGCATGAGTATGATGGCGGGCACAAGCACCCGTCCAGAGAGACCTCCGGTGACGCGATTCGCTATCGCTTCCACACGCGGGGCGCGGACGGAAGACAAAAGGGGGATGGCCATGCAGCTAGGCACTGCGATTCGACATCTGAAAAAGGGCGAATGGGACAAGGCGCACGCGATTGCGCAGCAGGATGAGACCAAGCTCGGTTGCTGGGCGCACGGCATCGTGCACATCGTCGAGGGTGACCTAGGCAACGCGCGATATTGGTATCGCCGCGCGGGGAGACCGTTTCCCAAGGACCTCGATGTCGATAGTGAAGTCGCTGCGCTGGCGGCGGCGCTGAAAAAGGCGCAGTGAGCGCAGGTGCGATCCTTCCGGCCAAGGGCATCGTCCCCGAGCTGGCGATTGCGGCGATGCCCGACGACGAGCGCGTCTGGGTGCCGCAGGCGCCCGACGTCTGGTTCCGTCCGCTGTTGCTCAACACCGTCAGCGGCGGCTGGTGCAATCTGCTGCGCGTGCGGCGATCGGGCATCCTTTCCCGGCATCGCCATCCGATGCTCGTCGTCGGTTACGTGATCAAGGGCCGCTGGCGCTATCTCGAGCACGATTGGGTAGCCGAGGAAGGCAGCTTCGTCTACGAACCGCCCGGCGAGACGCACACGCTGGTCGTTCCCGAGGATTGCGCCGAAATGATTACCTTCTTCAACATTGCCGGCGCGATGATCTATCTGGACGAGTCCGGCCGGCAAACCGGATACGAGGACGTGTTCAGCAAAATCGACATGTGCCGCGCTCACTACGCGGCGGCGGGCCTCGGCGCGGGATTCGTCGATCAATTCATCCGCTGAGCTTGGGATGCCTTGGGGCGGAATTCTTGCGGTAGGCGGGGGCGCGGCAGTCGGTGCATGGCTGCGCTGGTGGCTGGGCATTCTGTTGAACCCGGTATTTCCGACGCTGCCGCTGGGCACGCTTGCCGCCAACCTGGTCGGCGGATTGCTGATGGGCTTCGCGATGGAGCTGCTGACGCCGGCACGCGATCGTGATGCCTGAAGCACGTCTGCTGATCACCACCGGATTTCTGGGCGGGCTGACGACCTTTTCGACATTCTCCGCCGAGATCGTCACCTTGCTGCTGCGCAAGGAATACTTGTGGGGATCGATCGCCGTCGCGAGCCACGTCGTCGGTTCGGTGGCGGCGACGATTCTCGGCATATTGCTGGTTCGCGCGTTGTACGCATGGGTGGCGCCGGCATGAAGCCAATGACGGTGCCGCTTCGATCGAGGCCCGGGGATACCGGCTGGCGCCGTCGTGCGAAAGGAGGGCTCGCATGAAGGGCACGATATTGCGGTTTTACGTGCACGAAGGCCGAATTCACCATCATGTGGCGCTGTTCGAATGGCTGCTCGAGCAGGCGAAGAAGATCGGCATCCATGGCGGGTCGGCATTTCGCGCCATCGCCGGATTCGGGCGTCATGGCATCCTGCACGAGGAGCATTTTTTCGAGCTCGCGGCCGATTTGACCATCGCGGTCGAATTCGTCGTGACCGACGCCGAAGCCGACGCTCTACTGGGTCTGTTGCGACGCGAACGCGTGAGCATTTTCTACGCGCGCGTTCCTGCCGAATTCGGGACGATCGACGGCGATCGTTGAATCGATCCGGCATCGCGCCATCGCCTGGTAGGTGCGCGTTTTTCACCCCACGCGAAAGAAGCAAGCGGGCTGCGCGCTTCATCGCGATGACGGTCGTGCGGTAAACTCTCACGCGTCGACGATATCGAGGACTGGTCATGCCCAATGCGATTCGCTTTCATAAGAACGGCGGCCCCGAAGTGCTGCAGTGGGAAAGCGTCGAAGTCGGCGAGCCCGGCGCCGGTGAAGCCCGCGTCCGCCACACGGCGATCGGGGTGAACTACATCGAGACCTATCATCGCAGCGGCCTGTACAAGCTGGCGCTGCCGTCGGGCCTCGGCACCGAGGGTGCGGGCATCGTCGAAGCGGTCGGGCCCGGCGTCACCGATGTGCGGTCGGGCGACCGCGTCGCGTACAGCGGCGGGCCGCTCGGCGCGTATTCGGAAGTGCGCGTGATGCCCGCCGACCGGCTGGTCAAGCTGCCGGAGGGGGTTTCCGACAAGGTAGCCGCGACGCTGATGCTCAAGGGTCTGACCGTGCAATATCTGTTCCGGCAGACGTTCCCGCTCAAAGGCGGCGAGACCATCCTGTTCCATGCCGCCGCGGGCGGCATCGGCTTGATTGCCTGCCAATGGGCGCGCGCGCTCGGCGTCACGATGATAGGCACCGTCGGCTCGGATGAAAAAGCCGCGCTGGCAAAAGCGAATGGCTGCACCCACACGATCGTCTATACGCGCGAGAATTTCGTCGAGCGCGTCAAGCAGCTAACCGGCGGCAAGGGCGTGCCGGTCGTCTACGACGGTGTCGGCAAGGACACATTTCCGGCATCGCTCGACTGCCTGTCGCCGCGCGGCATGTTCGTGAGCTTCGGCAACGCGTCGGGACCGATCGCCGCGTTCGACATCCTGCTGCTGTC
Source organism: uncultured beta proteobacterium (assembly GCA_963847585.1). Classification (GTDB taxonomy): domain Bacteria; phylum Pseudomonadota; class Gammaproteobacteria; order Burkholderiales; family Casimicrobiaceae; genus PALSA-1003. The sequence continues at coordinate 133,506 of CAWKAQ010000019.1, forward strand.
GCAGAAGGGCTCGCTCTACGCGACCCGGCCGACGCTGGCCACCTACACGGCGAGCCGCCCCGCGATGCTCAAGATGAGCGAGGAGATGTTCTCTCTGGTCCTGGGCGGCAAGCTCGCCAACGAGCCGCGCCAGACCTATGCGCTCAAGGATGCCGCGCAGGCACATCGCGATCTCGAATCGCGCAAGACCACCGGCGCGACCATACTGCTGCCGTAGCGCGGATCGAACGGCGGGTCAGCGGCGGCCCGCGTCGTTGAGCAATTGACGTCGCGGCACGGAGCCAGCTCCGACGCGGTAAGACCGAGCGGCCCGACGCCTTGCGCAACCAGCGCATCGGCGGCGGCGCCGTGCAGGCATACGGCCAGCGGCAGGGCATCGCCGAGCGCAATGCCTTGCGCAAGCAGCGCTCCGAGCATGCCGGCAAGTACGTCGCCGGTACCGCCGGAGGCGAGCCCCGGGTTGCCGCTGCCATTGATCGCCCAGCTTCCGTCGGGATAAGCCAGCACACTGCCCGCGCCTTTGAGCACGACGGCGGCGTTGAGCCGCCGCGCCAGCGTCAGCGCGGCTTCGACCCGGTTCGCCTGGATGTCCGATGTCTTGACGCCGGCAAGCCGCGCTGCTTCGGCCGGATGCGGCGTAACGACCGTCGGAGCGCTTCGCGCGGCTACCGCCGCGGACAGCGCCGCATCGGCCGCGATCAAGGTCAGGGCGTCGGCGTCGATCACCATCGGAGTGGCCAGCCGCAGGGCGCCGCCGAGAAGATGCGCGCGCCGCTTCGCCGGTGCCGAGACCGGGTCCGATGACGATGGCGTCGAGCGTTCGTTCGAGCACATCGGCTGCGCCGCGCAGCATCAACTCAGGCTGCTGCCAATCGACCGCCGGTCGATCGGTCGCGGCGAGGCCCACGAGCACTTTGCCCGCGCCCAGATGCAGCGCGGCACGCGCCGCCAGCAGCGACGCACCCACCATCCCTTCGCTGCCGCCGACGACGCCCAGCGTGCCGTAAGTCCCCTTATGCGCGTTGCGGCGCGAACGCAAAAGCACTTCCGGCAGCGCAGTGCGCAGCACCGCCCAGTCGAGCCGCGTGCCGGCTGTCGCGCGGCATGTCGCTGTCGGCAGCGTCGAGGCGATGCACGCTGATCGCGCCGCAGTAGTCGGGTCCATCCAGGGTCAACAGGCCGGGCTTCAAGGCGATGAAAGTCGCCGTGGCGCGCGGCGCGGATCGTTCGCGCTTGCGCGACTCCCGTCTCGGCATCGAGGCCGCTCGGCACGTCGAGCGCCAGGATCGGTATGCGGCTGTCATTGGCCTGGACGATCCAGCGCGCGTGCAACTCGTCGATTGCGCGAGCGAGTCCGATGCCGAACAGGCCGTCGACGATGAGACCGAATTCGCGATCCCCGCTCCAGTCCGATACGATCGTACCGCCGCGCTCGCGCCATGCGGCGCGTGCGGCAGCGGCTTCGGCCGGCATGCGCGCGGCGCCGTCCAGCGCGCAGACGACGACATCGAAAAACCACGAGGCAAGGTGCCGGGCAACGACAAACGCGTCGCCGCCATTGTTGCCCGGTCCCGCCAGCACCAGCACGCGCGCTCGACGGTCCGCGAGCATGTCGCGCGCGAGCGTGGCGGCAGAGAGTCCTGCACGCTCCATCAGCGGCTGCCCTGCCATCCGCGTCTCGATGGCGCGGATGTCCGCGACGCGACAGATCGGCTCGGAACGCATCGGCTGATTATAGGCACCGTTTCGCCTTTCCGAGCGGCCGTCAAGAGGCCGATTCACTGCGGCCGCGCGATTAGACAGCGGCTGCACCAGTCGATACACTAGCCGCCGAGGCCGCTTGGCCGGTGCCAGCCCGCGTCGGATGACTGCACGCACGGGTGTGTTTCGGCACCGTCGGTCGGAGGGCGCGGCCAGAAACGATTCATCCACGGGAGGTAGCCATGTTGCAGTTCGTCACCAGAAGCCTGTTCGGCTTGCTCGTGCTCGGTATGGCGAGCACGCTGTCGGCGCAGGAGTTGACCGGCACGCTGAAGAAGATCAAGGAAACAGGCACGATCACGATCGGGCACCGCGATTCGTCGATCCCGTTTTCGTACTACGACGAGAATCAGAAAGTCGTCGGCTACGCGATGGACATCTGCATGAAGGTCGTCGATGCGGTCAAGGCCAAGCTCAACATGCCGAACCTGAAGGTGGCGCTGAATCCGGTCACTTCCGCGACCCGCATCCCGCTGATCGCCAACGGCACGATCGATCTTGAATGCGGATCGACGACCAACAACCTCGATCGCCAGAAGCAGGTCGGCTTCACCAATACCTACTTCGTGACCGCCAATCGCTACGTTGCGAAAAAGGCGTCGAACATCAAGACGCTTGCCGACTTGAAAGGCAAGACCGTCGTGTCGACGGCGGGAACGACGAACATCAAATGGCTGACCGAAGAGAATGGCAAGCAGAACATGGGCATGAGCATCATCCCGGCCAAGGATCATGCCGAAGCGTTCCTGATGGTGGAAACCGGCCGCGCGGCGGCGTTCTTCATGGACGACATCCTGCTGTCCAGCCTGGCAGCAAGCGCCAAGACGCCGGGAGACTATGTCATCGGCAGCGAAGCCTACAGCGTCGAGCCGTACGGCGCGATGATGCCCAAGGATGACGCGGAGTTCCGCAAGGTCGTCGACACCGCGACCGCCAATCTGTACAAGAGCGGCGAGATCCACGCGATCTACGACAAATGGTTCCTCAAGCCGATTCCGCCGAAAGGCATTACGCTGAATCTGCCGGAGAGCCCGCAGCTGAAAAAGGCGTTGGCCAATCCCACCAGCAACGGCGACCCCGCTGCATATCAGTAGGCGCTGGCGAGTCACCATCGCGACGGGGAGCTTCGGCTCCCTGTCTCCATGCGTGGCACGCTGATGACGACTGAGCCCGGCCGCCACGGCGCGCAATGAATTACAACTGGAACTGGGGCATCTTCTGGGAGATGTCGGCGGACGGCCGGCATACCTGGTTCATGACCTTGATCATGGGCCTGGGTTGGACGCTGGCAACGGCGTTCTGCGCGGGCGTCATCGCCTTCATCCTCGGTTCGTTCGTCGGTGTCGTGCGCACGATGCCGATCAAGTGGGCGGTGCGAATCGGCAACGCCTATGTCGAGCTGTTTCGAAATATTCCGCTGCTGGTCCAGTTGTTTATCTGGTTCTTCGTCCTGCCGGAGCTGCTGCCGGCGTCGCTTGGAAACTCGATCAAGCAGATGAACCCGCCCTGGGCTTCGTTCGTTCCCGCGGTGATCGGGCTCGGGCTGTTTACCGCCGCGCGCGTGGCCGAACAGGTTCGAGCCGGCATCCAGGCGCTGGCGCGAGGCCAGGGAATGGCCGGCACCGCACTGGGCCTCACGTTGGCGCAGACGTATCGCAGCGTCCTTTTGCCGATGGCGTTCCGGATCATCATGCCGCCGCTGACTTCCGAGACGATGAATCTGATCAAGAACACGTCGGTTGCATTGACGATCGGTCTGATCGAGCTCACCGCGGCGGCGCGATCGATGCAGGAATTCACGTTTCAGGTGTTCGAGGCGTTCACTGCCGCGACCGTCATCTACATCGTCGTCAACCTGATCGCTGTCAACCTGATGCGCTGGCTGGAACGGCGCATCGCCGTGCCCGGATTCATCGGCCCGGCCGTCGGCGGCGGAGGCCATTGACGTGGGCGAGTTCGACTTCGGTGTCATCCAGCGCTCGCTCGGCTACCTGTTCCGGGAGGGGATGACCTTTACGCTGACCTTGACCGGAATCGCCGCCGCCGGCGGAATCTTCTTCGGCACGCTGCTCGCGATGATGCGGCTTTCGTCGCACAAGTGGCTGTCGTTGCCGGCAACCGCTTACGTCAACCTGATGCGATCGATCCCGCTGCTGCTGGTCATCTTCTGGTTCTACTTCCTCGTTCCGTACATCGGCGCGTGGGTAACCGGCTCGTCGCAGCCGGTCAAGGTCGGTGCCTTCACCTCGTCGGTGGTTACCTTCATGCTGTTCGAGGCGGCCTACTACTCGGAGATCATGCGCGCCGGCATCCAGTCGATCGCGCGCGGGCAGGTGTGGGCCGGACTCGCGCTTGGGCTCAACTACTGGCAGACGATGAAGGAAATCGTGTTGCCGCAGGCTTTTCGCAACATGGTTCCGATCCTGCTGACGCAGACGATCATCCTCTTCCAGGACACTTCGCTCGTCTACGTACTGTCGATCACCGACTTTCTGGGCGCCGCGTCCAAGATTGCCCAGCGCGATGGCCGCCTGGTCGAGATGTATATCTTTGCCGCGCTCGTCTACTTCATTATCAGTTACCTGCTGTCGCAGCTGGTGAAGCGGCTGCAGCTACGCATCGCCATCATCCGTTGATGGCGGCGCCGGGGAGATTCGCACCATGCCGATGATCGAGATCAACGACGTTTCGAAGTGGTACGGCAAGTTCCAGGTGCTGACCGACTGCACGACCAAGGTTGAAAAGGGCGAGGTTATCGTCGTCTGCGGCCCATCGGGGTCGGGCAAGTCGACTTTGATCAAGACGGTGAACGCGCTCGAGCCGTTTCAGAAGGGGAACATCGTCGTCGATGGAACCAAGGTCAATGCGGCGAGGACGAATCTGCCCAAATTGCGTGCCCGCGTCGGCATGGTGTTCCAGAACTTCGAGCTGTTCCCGCACATGACGATCACGCAGAACCTGACGATAGGGCAGATCAAGGTCCTCAATCGCAAGCCGGACAAGGCGATCGAGCGCGGCCTCAAGTATCTCGACCGTGTCGGCCTGATCGAGCAGAAGGACAAATTCCCCGGCCAGCTTTCCGGCGGCCAGCAGCAGCGCGTTGCGATCGCGCGGGCCCTGTCGATGGACCCGATCTGCATGCTGTTCGACGAACCGACGTCGGCGCTGGATCCGGAAATGGTCAACGAGGTACTCGATGTGATGGTCGGCCTCGCCAAGGAAGGCATGACGATGATGGTCGTCACGCACGAGATGGGATTTGCACGCAAGGTCGCACATCGCGTGATCTTCATGGACCAGGGACGGATCGTCGAGGACGCGAGCAAGGACGACTTTTTCGGCAAGCCGCGGTCGGAGCGCGCGCAGCTGTTCCTGTCGAAAATCCTGCAGCACTGACGCTGCCCGCGCCATGGCGGCGCGGTCGCTGATTCGTCGAAGCCACCTGCCGATGGCGGGCAAGCGGCGTATAATCCGGTTTTACGCGCATCCCCGTATCGATGGCCGAGCTTCTTTCGCTCCGCGGGCGCAATGCCCTGTCGTCGTTTCGCGTCGCCAAGCTCTTGTCTTCGCTCACCGGGACCCGGGTCGCCGCGGTCGCCGCCGTCTACTGGCATTTCGTACGAACTTCGCATGCATTGACCGCGGCCGAGCGGGCGACGCTCGATCGCCTTCTCACTTACGGACCGCGCGATGCAAGCGATGACGATGCGGGCGAGTTGCTGCTGGTGCTGCCTCGTCCGGGTACGATTTCACCGTGGGCATCCAAGGCCACGGACATCGCGCACAACTGCGGCCTGCCGGCGGTCGAGCGGATCGAACGCGGCGTCGCCTACCGGATCAGCACGCGCGACGGTGCTCCACTGACCGACGGCGATCGCGCGGCGCTGTTGCCGCTGCTGCACGACCGCATGACCGAGGCGGTGTTTCCTGCTCTAAGCGACGCTGCGCGTCTGTTCGCCAAAGTTGCGCCGCTGCCGCTGGAATCGATCGAGCTGATCGGCCGCGGACGCGAGGCGATCGTCGAAGCGAATGCCGGCCTGGGTCTGGCGCTGTCCGACGACGAAATCGACTACCTGGCGGCGAGCTTCCGGGACGCGGGACGCAATCCGACCGACGTCGAGCTGATGATGTTCGCGCAAGCCAACTCCGAGCACTGCCGGCACAAGATATTCAACGCCGACTGGACGATCGACGGCAAGCGAGCGCCACTGTCTCTGTTCGCAATGATCCGGCGAACGCACGAAGCCAATCCCGAAGGCACGATCGTCGCGTACGAAGACAACGCCGCGGTGATGGCGGGCGCGACCGCGAGGCGCTTCTATCCCGGTCCGGACGGCCATTACGGAGCGCGCGCCGAGATGACTCACGTGCTGATGAAGGTCGAGACGCACAATCATCCGACGGCGATCGCGCCGTTTCCGGGCGCTTCGACGGGCGCCGGCGGCGAAATCCGCGACGAGGGCGCGACCGGCATAGGCGCGAAGCCGAAGGCGGGCCTGACCGGATTTACCGTGTCGAACTTGCGTATTCCCGGGCTGCCGCAGCCGTGGGAAGTCGACTACGGCAAGCCGGACCGCATCGCATCGGCGCTGGACATCATGCTCGACGGCCCGATCGGCGGCGCATCGTTCAACAACGAATTCGGACGGCCGAACCTGCTCGGCTACTTCCGCACGTTCGAGCAGCAGGTCGCGGGCGAGGTGCGCGGCTATCACAAGCCGATCATGATTGCCGGCGGCATCGGCAACATCGCCGCTCGCGATGCGCACAAGCGCGCGCTGCCCGACGATGCGCTGCTGATCCAGCTCGGTGGCCCCGGCATGCGGATCGGTCTGGGCGGCGGCGCGGCATCGTCGATGACGACCGGCGAGAACACCGCCGACCTCGATTTCGACTCGGTGCAGCGCGGCAACGCCGAGATCGAGCGACGCGCGCAGGAAGTCATCGACCGGTGCTGGCAATCGGGCGACGACAATCCGATCCTGTCGATTCACGACGTCGGGCGCGGGCGGGCTGTCCAACGCGCTGCCCGAGCTGGTGCACGGCGGTCCGGGCACGCAGCCGCGCGGCGCGCGCGTCGATTTGCGGGCGATACCGTCCGAGGAGCCGGGCATGTCGCCGCGCGAGATCTGGTGCAACGAGGCGCAGGAGCGCTATGTGCTGGCGATCGCACCGGCATCGCTCGATCGCTTTCGCGCGATCTGCGAGCGCGAGCGCTGTCCATTCGCCGTCGTCGGCAGCACGACCGCCGAGCCTCGACTGGTCGTCACCGACCGCGTCCTGGGCAGCCAGCCGGTCGACATGGACTTGGGCGTGCTACTGGGCAAACCGCCGCGAATGACGCGGGAAGCAGTGCATCTCGAGCGCGAGCTTCCGCCATTCGATGCGCGCCAGATCGAGCTCGCCGACGCGGCATTCCGCGTGCTGCAACTGCCCAGCGTGGCCGACAAGACCTTTCTGGTGACGATCGGCGATCGGACCGTCGGCGGCTTGAGCGCGCGCGACCCGATGGTCGGGCCATGGCAGGTGCCGGTGGCGGACGTCGCCGCGACCCTGCTCGATTTCGACGGCTATTCCGGCGAAGCAATGGCAATCGGCGAACGCACCTCGCTGGCGCTGATCGATGCGCCGGCGTCGGGACGCATGGCGATCGGCGAAGCATTGACCAACATCGCGGCCGCCGCGATCGACCAGCTGCGCGACGTGAAGCTCTCGGCCAACTGGATGGCACCGGCCGGGCATCCGGGCGAGGACGCCGCGCTGTACGACACCGTGCGCGCAGTCGCCCTCGATCTGTGTCCGGCGCTGGGGGTCAGTATTCCGGTCGGCAAGGATTCGATGTCGATGCGGACCTCGTGGCGCGACGGCGACGTCGACAAGGCGGTGACCGCGCCGGTGTCGCTGATCGTGTCGGCGTTCGCCGCCATTGCCGACGCGCGGCGCGTGTTGACGCCGGAGCTTCGTACCGACGTCGGCTCGGTGCTGTTGCTGGTCGATCTCGGCAACGGAAAGAACCGGCTGGGCGGCTCGGCGCTGGCGCAGGTATACGGTCAGCTCGGCAACGTCGCGCCCGACGTCGACGATCCTGCGGCGCTCGCCGCATTCTTCGCGACCGTGCAGGCGCTGCATGCGCAGCACAAGCTGCTGGCGTATCACGACCGCTCGGACGGCGGCCTGTTCGCGACCTTGGTCGAGATGGCCGTCGCAGCGCGTTGCGGTCTGGAGATCTGCATCGACGAGCTGCCGGGTTCTGCCGCCGAAGCGCTGTTCAACGAGGAGCTCGGGGCCGTACTGCAGGTTCGTGCCGCCGACCGGCACGATGTCGTCGCTGCGTTCGAAGCCGCCGGACTGCGCTGCATCTGCGTCGGCGAGCCGACGTCCGATGGCCGTATCCGCATCCTCGGCGATTCGGCGACGCTGTTCGAGGCTTCCCGCGTCGAATTGCATCGGGCCTGGTCGGCGACGACGCATGCGCTGCAGCGGATGCGCGATAACCCGGCGTCCGCCGACCAGGAATACGAGCGGATCTCCGACGCCGACGATCCGGGTCTCGCGCCGATGCTCGGCTTCGATCCATCCGAGGACGTCGCCGCGCCCTGCATCGCGACCGGCGTGCGGCCACGCGTGGCGGTGCTGCGCGAGCAGGGCGTCAACGGTCAAGTCGAGCTCGCGGCCGCGTTCGATCGCGCGGGCTTCGCGGCCTACGACGTGCACATGAGCGATATCATCGCCGGTCGCGAAACGCTCGCCGGATTTGCGGGCCTCGCGGCCGGCGGCGGATTCTCCTATGGCGACGTGCTCGGCGCCGGCGAAGGCTGGGCCAAATCGATACTGTTCAATGCGCGTGCGCGCGATGCGTTTGCCGCATTCTTCGCGCGCGGCGAGACCTTTGCCCTCGGCATCTGCAACGGCTGTCAGATGATGAGCAACCTGCACGAGCTGATCCCGGGAAGCGAGCACTGGCCGCACTTCGTGCGCAATCGCTCGGAGCAGTTCGAGGCGCGACTGATCCTGCTCGAAGTGCAGCCCTCACCGTCGCTGTTTTTCGCCGGGATGGAAGGCAGCCGGATACCGGTCGCGCTCGCCCATGGCGAAGGCTACGCCGAGTTCCGCGACGCTGCGCAGCAGGCCGCGGCCGAAGCGCTGGTGACCTTGCGCTTCGTCGACAACCGCGGTGCGGCGACCGAGCGATACCCGTACAATCCGAACGGGTCGCCGCAGGGCATCACCGGATTGACGACGGCCGACGGGCGTTTTTCCATATTGATGCCGCATCCGGAGCGCGTATTCCGCAGCGTGCAGATGTCGTGGCATCCCGACGACTGGGGCGAGGACTCGCCGTGGATGCGCATGTTCCGCAACGCGCGGCGCTGGATCGGATGAGGGCAGACATGCGATTCGTATCGTGCCTTCGCTACCGGAGGATGCAACGCAGATGAAAGTCTGGGCGATCAACGGCGTGACTCCGGTCGTCGATCCGACCTCGTTCGTGCACGCCAGCGCCGTGCTGATCGGCGATGTCATCGTCGGCCCGGGCTGCTATGTCGGACCGGCGGCATCGCTGCGCGGCGACTTTGGCCGCATCGAGCTTCGCGCCGGCTCGAACGTGCAGGATTCATGCGTGATGCACGGTTTTCCCAGCACCGACACCGTGGTCGAAGAGAACGGCCATATCGGCCACGGCGCGATTCTGCATGGTTGCGTGGTCAAGGCCAACGCGCTGGTAGGCATGAACGCCGTGATCAACGACAACGCGGTAATCGGCGAATCCGCCATCGTGGCGGCGATGGCATTCATCAAGGCCGGCATGATCGTGCCGCCGCGCATGCTGGTCGCAGGCGTGCCGGCGAGGATCGTACGCGAGCTGACCGAACAGGAGCTTGCCTGGAAAGTCGAGGGGACGCAGAGTTATCAGGAGCTGACACGCCGCAGCCTCGCGACGATGCTCGAGACCGACGCGCTGACCAGCGTCGAGCCGGGACGCCGGCGCATCGAGCTCCCCGCATTGCTGCCGCTGTCCGCCGTCAAGGCGCGCGGCAAAGACTAAAACCGGCGATGAGCCTCGCGTTTCGGGCAAGCCTATCGGCATACCTTCACTCGCCGGCGGCCCTCGTCCCGGCGTCGCGGAACTCTGCCTGGTTACTGCCTGCCGTACGTGGCCGTAAAGCTTGCCTTGCCCAGCAAGGCGGTGCCGACACCCTTGTTCAGCACGAAGCCATACAGCCCCGCCGTTCCCGTTTTCGGCACGCCTCCCGCGACTTCCAGCTTGTCGACCGAGAGCGCATACAGCGTAAAAATGTAGCGGTGGGGCGGGTCTCCCGCCGGTGGACATGGCCCGCCGTAATTGCCGTTGGCGCCGATGACGCCGGTGTCGAAAAAGTCGGTGGTGCCACCGAAAGCGCCAAGCGGCAGCAACGCGAGGTTGTTTCCGGCGCCTCGCGCCAGCCCGTTGGTATCGGGAGGAATGTTGTAGACCGCCCAGTGCCAGAAGCCGCTGCCCGAGGGTGCGTCGGGATCGTAGACCTGTAGCGCGAGGGACTTGGTGCCGGCGGGCAGGTTTTTCCAGTCGACTTCGGGCGAAATATTCTGCCCGCTACAGCCAAACCCGTTGAGGATGTATTGCGGGGCAAAGGTGCCGCTCGCCAAGTCAGGGCTCGACAGTGTGAATACGGGCGTCTGCCCGTCGGCCAGACAACCTCCGAGGACCACTGCGCCAATCACGAGCGTTGCCGAAAAAGCTGATAACAGGTTCTTGGATTTCATGGTGTGCCGTCTCCCTCGATGGACCCAATGAGTGTGCCAACCGCGAAATGTCCTGCAACCGCAAAGCTTGGTGTCGGTCGTCGCCACAAACCCGCGACGGGGGGCTCCGGGAGTTTTTTGGGGCGAGGCGAAAAACTCTATGCCCTTTACAGGGTCATTTCAAGCGGCGAATCGCGCGGCTGCCTCGGTGCCCTTGCCACTTCGGAGATCGATGACCGAGACGCCTCAGTAGCCGGCGGCCTGGCCGTCGCGCCGCGGGTCGGATCCGGCGATATAGCCGTGCTCGCCGCGCACGATGAACTGACCGGCGCCGAAATCCATGTACGAATCGGGGACGGACGCGAACGTGTGGCCGAGCGCGCGCAAGCCCTCGCGCAGAGATGTCGCCGCATCCGCCTCGAGGTCGACCGACAAACCGCCGTTGACTTTCCATCGCGGCGCATCGAGCACCGCCTGCGGATTGCCGCGATAGTCGATCAGCCGCACAAGCGTTTGCAGATGCGCCTGCGGCTGAATCGGCCCTCCCATCACGCCGAATGCCGCATACGGGGCGCCATCGCGCGTGGCGAAGCCGGGGATGATCGTGTGGAACGGACGCTTGCCGCCACCGACCAGGTTCGGATGATCCGGCTCCAGTGAAAATCCGGTGCCGCGATTCTGCATGCTGATGCCGGTGCCGGGGACGACGATGCCCGAGCCGAAGCCCATGTAGTTCGACTGGATCAGCGACACCATCATGCCGATGTTCGTCCGCTGCGGCGAGATAGACGGTGCCGCCGGGCGGCGGCGTGCCGTGGCCGAAGTCCTGCGCGCGGCCGAGATCGATCAGACGCGCCCGCGCCGAGAGATAGCCGCGATCGAGCAACTGTGCAGCTGTCACTCGCATCGTCGCCGGGTCGCTTACGTAGCGATAGACATCGGCGAAGGCGAGCTTCATCGCCTCGATTTCCAGATGCTGCGTCGCGACAGCATCGACCGGGTCCGCACCGAGATCGAAATTCTCGATGATGCCGAGCGCCATCAGCGCCGCGATGCCCTGGCCATTGGGCGGGAGCTCGTGGATCGTATGGCCATGGTAATCGTGCGCCAGCGGCGTTACCCAATCGCACCGATGCGCATCGAAATCGGCAAGCGTGTGGGCGCCCCGGTTCGCGCGGGCGTGCGCGACCATCGCTTCCGCCAGCTCGCCGCGATAGAACGCCTCGCCGCTGCTGGCGCGCGATTTTCTGCAGCGATCGCGCCATCGCCGCTGAAGAAAAAATCTCCCCGGGCGTCGGCGCGCGGCCGCGCGGGAGAAAGTGCTCGGCGAATCCTTCGACCTGGCCGAGTATCGGCACGGCCTTGGCCCACTTCTCGGCAACGACCGGAGAAACCGCATAACCTTCGCCGGCGTAACGGATGGCAGGCGTGAACAGGTCGGCGAAAGGGAGCTTGCCGAATCGGCTGCGAAAGCGCGACCCAGCCGGACACGGCGCCCGGAATCGTGATCGTGTCCCAACCGGTTCGTGGCATCGTTTCGAGTCCGGCGAAACGCGCCGGCGATCCAGGCTTCGGGCGCGCGGCCCGAAGCGTTGAGGCCGGACAGCTCGGCCCCGTCCGACACGATCGCAAACAGGTCGCTGCCCAGGCCATTGCTGCACGGCTCGACGACGGTCAGCGCAATCGCCGTTGCCAGCGCCGCGTCGACGGCGTTGCCCCTCTTTGCAGCATCGCAATGCCAGCCTGCGTCGCAAGCGGCTGCGAGGTCGCCACGACGTTGCGCGCGAAAATCGGCTGCCGGCGCGATCGGTACGGCAGGCTCCAGTCGAAGCCCTCTCCCTGGCTGCGGGAATCGCGCACGATCGCTTCCGGCACGACTGGATCGGTCATCGTCGTCTCACTCGCGCGGTGCGTGCATCAGGTCTCTTCCTGGAACGCGGCGGCGCGCGTCTTGCGGAAGTTCGGAAGAATGATCAGCAGCAGCAAGCCCGCCGCAACGATCAGCATCGCCAGCGAAATGGGCCGGGTCAAAAAGACCGTCGGATCGCCGCGCGAGAGCAACATCGCGCGACGCAGATTTTCCTCCATCAGCGGTCCGAGCACAAAGCCGAGCAGCAGCGGCGCGGGCTCGCATTCGAGCTTGACGAAGATGACTCCGAGGAAGCCGAAAATCGCGGTCATCACCACGTCGAAGCTCGCGTTGTTGGTCGAGTAGACGCCGATGCCGCAGAAAAGCAGGATCGCCGGATAAAGCAGCGCGATACGGCACCTGCAGCAGCTTGATCCAGATGCCGATCATCGGCAGGTTCAGCACGACCAGCATCAGATTGCCGACCCACATCGACGCGACCAATCCCCAGAACAGCGCAGGGTTGGAGGTCATCACCTGCGGGCCCGGGCTGGATGTTGTGGATGGTCATCGCGCCGACCATCAGGGCCATCACGGCGTTCTCCGGGATGCCGAGCGTCAGCAGGGGGATGAACGAGGTCTGCGCACCGGCGTTGTTGGCCGACTCGGGACCGGCGACGCCTTCGATCGCTCCCTTGCCGAAGCGGCTGGGGTCCTTGGCGACTTTCTTTTCGACGGCGTAGGCGGCGAACGAGGCGAGCATCGCGCCACCGCCGGGCAGGAGTCCCAGCACCGATCCGAGTGCGGTGCCGCGCAGCACGGCGGGCGCCGCGTGGCGCAACTGCTTGCTGGTCAGCCACAAGCCCTTGACCTTGGCGGTCACGATAGCTCGCGTTTTCGGTACTTTCGAGATTGCTGACGATCTCGGCGAAGCCGAACAGGCCCATCGCCACGCGACGACGCCGATGCCGTCGATCAGCTCCGGAATGCCGAATGCAAAGCGGGCCATGCCTGAATTGACATCGGTGCCGACGATGCCCAGCAGCAGCCCGAGCACGACCATCGCGATCGCCTTCAGCAGCGTGCCGTGCGCGAGCACCACGGCGCCGATCAGCCCCAGCACCATCAGCGAGCAGTATTCGGCGGGTCCGAACTTGAGTGCGACTCGCGACAGCGGACGGCGAAAATGCGGCGATCAAAACGGTCGCGACGCATCCGGCAAAGAACGAGCCCAGCGCCGCTGTTGCCAGCGCGGCGCCGGCCTCGCCCTTGACGCGCCATCTGGTGGCCGTCCAGGCAGGTGACCGCCGACGAGGTTTCTCCCGGCATGTTGATCAGGATCGACGTCGTCGAGCCGCCGTACTGCGCGCCGTAGTAGATGCCGGCGAGCATGATCAGCGCCGAAACCGGCTGCAGCCCGTAAGTCGTCGGCAGCAGCATCGCGATCGTCGCCACCGGACCGATTCCGGGCAGCACGCCGATCAGCGTGCCGACCAGCGCGCCGATCAGCGCGTAGAGCAGGTTGATCGGCGTCAGCGCGACGCTGAAGCCGAGCGCGAGATGACCGAACACGATCCATCGGTCGGCGCTCAGCCGCTGCCGGGCCAGATCGGCAGCTGCAGCTTCAGGCCGATGACGAAGACACCGACCGACAAGCGCGGCCAGCAGGACGCCGCTGATCAGCGATTCCTTGGGCCGGAATTCGCGGCTCGCGGTGCTGGCGACGACGATCAGGCCGATCGTCGACAGCACCAGACCCGGCATGCGTCAGCGACCAGGCCGAACAGCGACGACGCTGAGCAAGCACGATGCTGATCGGCCGCCATTTCCATCCCGGCAGCGGCGGGCCCTGAGCCCGCAATGCCGTGAGCGACAGCGCGGCGCCGAGCACGATCAGCAGGATCCCCAGCAGGCGCGGGAAATAGCCCGGACCCATTCGCGCCGCGGTGCCCAGCGGATAATTGCGTGGCGATGATGATCGCGAAGACGCCGAACGCCACGAACAGCAGTCCGGCATAGAAGTCTTTCGGACGAGGAATCTTCGCCATGGCATCCACTTCCGCTGTGCAGGGCCGTTCAGCTTCGCGAAGGGCGAAGAATAGCATCCAGGCAAAAACCGCCGCCAGCGAACGGCGCGCACGCGCAAGAAAAAGGGCAGGCTGTCGCTGCCTGCCCTCGTCACCGACATCGGATCGCGTCGGCGCTTTAGAAGCCGTTCTTGGCGCGCAGATCGCTTGCAGATACTGGTCGACGACCTGGCCCTGCATGCGCTGGGCCAGCTGCGGCTTGACTTCCTCGAACGTCGGAACCTTGGCATCGCGAATGTCGTCGACCTCGATGACGTGCCAGCCGAACTGCGATTTGACCGGCGTGGTCGTGAACTTGCCCTTCGGCAGTGCACCATCGCGTCGGCGAACGGCTTGACGAAGTTGGCCGGGGCATTCCAGTCCAGGTCGCCGCCGTTGGCCTTCGAGCCGGTGTCCTTCGAGCGGTCGGCGAGCTTCTCGAACTTCTCGCCCTTTTGCAGCGCGGCGATGATTTCCTTGGCCTCGTCTTCCTTGTCGACCAGGATGTGGCGGACCTTGTATTCCTTGTCGCCGATCTGGCCCTTGATGGCGTCGTATTCCTTGCGCATCGCGTCTTCGGGTACCGGATGCGCCTTCAGATAGTCGGCCATGTACGCGCGCACCAGGACGGTTTGCTGGGTCAGGTCCATCTCGGTCTTCAGGGCCGGGTTCTTGTCGAGCCCTTGCTTCTTGGCCTCGCGCACCAGCAACTCGCGCGTGTTGAGCTCGTCGCGAACGGCGGTGCGCAACTCGGGCGTGTCGGGCTGACCCTGGGCAGTCCGCTGCTTGAGCATGAAGTCGAAATAGGCCTGCGAGTAAAGGTCCTTGCCTTTGGCCGGCGCATCGGACTTGGCTGGCGCCGCCTTGCTTTTGGCATCCTGCGCCAATGCGACGGGCGCCAGCAGCAGCGCGGACGTTGCCACGAGCGCGGTGAAAAGTCGAAGGATCTGTGACATGAATGACAGTCCTTGTCGGTGAGTCGATTGAAAGGAGTAAAGCAAATCGGTCCGGGAAGAAATTCGGTCCGCGTCAGGAAAATTCTTCTGGCGACAACGCCCTGATCGACAGCGCATGGATCGGGTGCGGCAGCAGATCGTTGACGCGGTTCAGCACCTTCTGGTGACGCTCAAGCCGCGGAACTCCGGAAAAGGCCTTCGACACGATCAGCAGGGAAAAGTGCCCGGCGCCGCCGGCCGCGCCGGCGTGGCCCGCATGTTCGGCGCTGTCGTCATGGATTTCAAGCGCGGAAGGCGAGAGGTCGGCAAGGCGTGAACGCAGCGTCGTCGCGATGTCGGTCACGATTCACCGGGCAGGTATCGGGCGACCGACGCCACGGTCCCGACTGCGGCCAGCATGAACAGGCCCATGCCGCCCCAGACCTTGAAGTTGACCCAGGTATCGGTCGTGAAATTGGCCGCGACGTAAAGGTTGGCGATCCCCATCGCGGCCAGAAACACGACCCAGCCCCAGGTCAGTCGCGACCATATGGGATCGGGCAGCGTCAGGTCCTTGAGCAGCGCGGCGAGCAGATTCCTGCGGAAAACGAGCCTGCCGACGGCCAGCACGAGGGCGAACAGCCAGTACAGAACCGTCGGCTTCCATTTGATGAATGTCTCGTCGTGCAGCAGCAGCGTCGCCCCGCCGAAGGTCGCGATAATCGCGAAACTGAGCCAGTGCACGGCGGCGACCTTGCCATGGCGCCAGCGGACATAGGCGATCTGCGCGACGGACGCGGCGATGGCGACGCCGGTCGCCACGAAAATGCCCTGCAGCTTGAACGCCACAAAGAACAGGATCAGCGGAAAGTAATCGACCAGAAATTGCATAACCTTTAATTATACCTTCGAGCGCCACAGGGCCAAGAGCCGACGTCTAGCTGGCAGCCACGGAAAGCCTGCGGAACCGATTAGCGCCTGGCCGGGCGTCCGTGCAGTGGCCGCTGGGCCGTCGGCTACGCCGACAGCGGCCAGGCGCCGATAGCGCGCCCAGTCGAAGGCGGCCCCAGGGTCGGTCTTTCGCCCCGGCGCGACCTGGTCGTGGCCGGCGAGGTCCGCGATCGGATAACGCCGGCGCAGCGCGCGGGTGAGCCGGCCGAGCATCGCGTATTGGGCGTCCGCGTAAGCCAGCAGATCGGTGCCTTCGAGCTCGACGCCAATGGAAAAATCGTTGCATCGCTCGCGCCCTTGCCACGACGATGCTCCGGCATGCCAGGCGCGCAGCGCGCAGGGGACGAACTGCAGCAGCGAGCCGTCGCGCCGGATCAGGAAGTGCGCGGAGACGCGCACTCCCGCAAGCGCGCCGAAATCGGGATGCGCGTCGGGATCGAGCCGATTGGTGAATAGCTCGCTGATGGCGTTTCCGCCGAACTTGCCCGGAGGCAGCGAGATGTTGTGAACGACCAGCAGCGAAATGCGCTCGCCCTCCGGCCGCGCGTCGCAATTGGGCGAAGCGATTTGCGTCGCCGCGGCAACGATCCCCGATCGATCGACGTACAGGCGGCGCGCGGCAGCGGCGGCCTTCGGGCGCGAATGGGAAGCTATCGAGCGTGAAATCGGTGTGGGCGATTCGGCAGCGTGCGGGTGCCCATTATAAGACGATGTCCTCGCGGCGCGCCGGATCAGCCGGGTTTGCCATCAAGACGCGGGCGTCAAACCAAGTACTAATAGAAATCTCGGGTGGCAAAGCTGCGCGGCCACATTGGCTTCACGCAGTGGTTTCCGGGCAATCGAGTTGCCGCCACGCTTGCGCTTCCTCGCTGCCGATCATCGTCAGCACGTGGCGCGCCTGCTCCTGTATTGCTCGGTAGGATCGCTCCCATTCGTGATCATGCGGCTTGGTCGACGCCAACCTGCGCAGCACTGCGGATGCCGCGAGCGCATGCCGCTGCGCGACGCGCAGTTGCGCCAGCAGCGTCCTTATGGTCCGACGCATAGACGAACTCGACCCGCCGGTCCTGACAGACTCCGATGCAGGTTTGCGGCGCCTCGATTTTTCCGCAGCCGATGCACTGCCATGCCTTTACATACTCGGTCATCGTGCCGGCCCCAAGCCGATCGGCGCGGGCGCGAGCCAGGTGATACGGCGGAAGAGCTCCTCGTACTTGGCGCCCGCTTCGATGCCGAGCATCGGATCGGTATGTCCAAGGAAAGCGGCGTCGATCGACTCCCAGTCGCCGGCGGTCAGATATTTCTCAGCCATCGGCAACACGACGTGCTCCTCGGTTTTCATATGAGTCCAGTGGAAAGCCGCATAAGCTTCCACCGCCGCAAGAAAATTGGAAAATTCACCGGCTCCCCCCTGCTGGTAGCGGGCGAGCGCCTGCTCAAGCGTGCGGATCTTCTCGGCGCCCGCCCGGTGCTCGTGTTTCAGCCGATCGAGAACCTCGGCAGAATCCGGAAACCGGATTCGCAACAGACGAAACAGATACTGGTCCTCCTTCGGATGATGGAACCGCTCGGGAAAGGCGTCGATGTAGTAGACCATTGCGCCGAGAAGATCGAAATTCGGCTTGTCGCCGCGATCCCTGGTACGGTGCACCAGATACAGCATGCCGTGCAGCACTGCCCCAAGTGAGCGGTGCTCGTCCTTGATGATGCGGATGGCTTCCATGCGTTTCTCCATCGCCGGCTCGACCGGCTCCCCCTGCATCGGTGCCGTCGAGAAGGCGGCCGCCGGCTCGTCGACTGGCGAGCGCGAACCGTTGCAACAGGGGGATTTTGGACCCACGCGCTGAGGCGCGTCGTTGATCTGAGTCAACGACATGGCCCCGGCATGGCCTTCAGCACCCATCGCTATCGGTCGATGCGCCGAAAGCACGCTCCGCCGGGATGGATGTGCCGCTATTTTATGGCCAGCCGCTCCATCCGGTAGCGCATGGCCCGGAAGGTGATGCCCAGCAGCTTGGCGGCCGCGGTCCGGTTGTAGCGGGTCTTTTCCAGGGCCTCGTTGATCGCGGCGCGCTCGACGCGGTCGAGATAGTCCTGCAGCGGCCACTTGTCGCCTGCCGGCAGTACGGCGTCGCCTTCGTCGGGCGGCGGCGTCAGATGCAGGTCGTCGGCGGTAATCCGCTCGGTATCGGCGGCGAGCGAGAGTCCGCGTTCGAGGATGTTCTCCAGCTCGCGGACATTGCCGGGAAACGGATAAGCCTCCAGTGCGGCGGCCGCCTCGGGGTCGAGCCGGGCCGGCGTGGTGCGCGCCAGCTTTTTCAGGATCGCGTCGGCGATCGACGGAATGTCCTCGCGCATTTCGCGCAGGCTGGGCATCGCCAGCTCGATCACGTGCAGCCGATAGAAAAGATCCTGCCGGAACTCGCCGGCATCGACCAGGGCCGGCAGCTTCTTGTGGGTTGCGCTGATAATGCGCACGTCGACCGGCTCCTCGGTCGTCGCGCCGACTTTCCGGACTTTTTTCTCCTGGATCGCGCGCAGCAGCTTGACCTGCATTGCCAGCGGCAAGTCGGCGACCTCGTCGAGAAACAGCGTGCCGCCGTTCGCCGCCTGGAAGAATCCGTCGCGGTCGCCCTCGGCCCCGGTAAAAGCGCCCTTTTTGTAGCCGAAGAACTCCGATTCCATCAGATTCTCGGGAATCGCGCCGCAATTGACCGGTACGAACGGGTGCTCGGCGCGAGCGCCGCCGATGTGGATCATCCGCGCTGCGAGCTCCTTGCCGCTGCCCGACTCTCCGGTGATAAACACCGGCGCCTGGCTTTTCGACAGCCGCTCGATCATCGACCGCACCTGCATGATCGCCGCCGATTCGCCCAGCAGCTGATACGACGAAGGCGCGGAGGGCTTCTCCGGAACCTTGAGCGCCTGCTTGACCAGCGCGCGCAACTGCTCGAGCGCGACCGGCTTCGCCAGATAATCGAATGCACCGGCCTTGAGCGCGGCCACGGCGTTCTCTGCGCTGCCGAAGGCGGTAATGACCGCAACCGGCACGTCGAGCGCCTTTTCGGTGATGTGCTCGACGACAGCGAGTCCCTCGCCGTCGGGCAGTCGCATGTCGGTCAGGCAGAGGTCGAAAGCCTGGGTGTCGAGCAGCTGGATCGCTTCGCTGACGGACTGTGCGCGCGTCGTGTCGAGACCCATCCGCGACAAGGTGAGCTCGAGCAGCTCGAGCAGGTCCGGTTCATCGTCGACGACCAGCACTTTCGGTTGCCCGCGATCGCGTGTTCTTCGCGCCATAGTGCCTCCCAAGGCAATAGCTGGCTAGGTCGGCGGGTTCGCCGCCCGCTTCAACGTCAATCTAAAATTGGCACCCGGACCCTTGGGCAAGAGCTCGAGCGCCGCACCGTTTGCATCAGCAAGCTCCCGGGCAATGTACAAGCCCAGCCCGGTCCCGCCCGGCCGCGTCGTGAAGAACGGCTCGAATATCTGCGCCCGCAACTCGGCCGGAATGCCCGGGCCGTCATCGGAAAGCTCGGATATTACGGCATCGCCCATATATCCGGCGCGGCCCATGATGTGGATGCTGCCGTCCTTCTTCTGGCAGTGCTGCCATGCGTTGCGTACCAGGTTCCACATGATCTGGCTCAAGTGGCCGCGATCGAACAGCACGTACAGCTCGCTCGGACACTGGATGATCACGCTCGCGGGCGGGATATCCTCGGCCTGCACGACTTCCTCGACCAGCGAGTAGATGAATTCCGAATAATCGATGACCTCCGGTTGCTGGCGGTCGCGGCGATTGAGCTGCAGCACTTCGCCAACGATGCGATCGATGCGCTTGGCGTTGTTGCGGATCATCGACAGCAGACGCTCGCCTTCGGGCGCGACCGAGCCATCCTCCTCGAGCAGCTGCGCAGCCTGGTTGATCGCCGACAGCGGGTTGCGCACCTCGTGCGCGATGCTCGCGGTCAGCCGGCCCATCGCCGCCAGCTTCATCTGCTGCGCATCCGACTGGGCGCGTCCCAGGTCCTCGAGGTAGATCAGCGTGCCGCCGTTGAGCCCCGATCCGATGCGCACGTGCCGCACGCGCAGCAGCCGTTGCGTCGCGTCGACCTTGAACGGAGGCAGGGCTTCGGAGAAATCCTCCTGCCAGCGCCGCCAGTAGTCGTGCAAGGTCGCGCTGAATTCGGCGAGCCGCATGCCGCCGCGCATGCGGCCGAATCCGCCCAGCAGCCGGGTCACTTGTGCATTGTGGCCGCGCACGACGCCGTTCAGATCGACGACCAGCACGCCATCCTGCATGTCCTGAATGATCAGCCGGTTCACCTGCTCGAGATTGGCGACGTCGATGCCCCGCTGTGCGGCGAGGTCTTCGCTCGCCTTGGTGAACGTCCCGAGAGCGAGCGCGATCGCGACCGTCGCGAAATAGCCGAAGCCGACCAGACCCGTCTGCAGGATCTGCGCCGCGCCGACGTCGCCTTCGATCAACCGCCAGCCTTCGAGCGCGATCAGCACCGAGCTTGCCAACGCCGCATGAAAGAAGGCGATTTGCGTGCGCATCAGCCAGCCGCTGGCGGCAAGCTGCGGAAACAGCAGTATCGAGAGCGGGGTTCCGGCACCGCCGCTGGCGTAGGTCAGCAGCGCGATGAAGAAGATGTCGCCCAGAAGCAGCGACAGGAGCAGCGGCGCCAATGGGTGATCGAATGAGTCGCGCTGGACCCACCAGAACGCCGCCATGCTGAACAGGAAGTAGAGACCGGCCGCCGTGACGAACGCGTTCGGCGCGACGATGCCTGCGGATCGCAGGTCGAGAAACAAGGCGGTGCTGAGCAGCAGCGCCGCGCAAACCGCGCGGTACACGCCGACGATCCACAGGATGCGCCGGCCCGACTCGTTGATCAGCGCCGGCAGCGTGGTCGGTTCGAGTGAAGGGATCGAGGAATCGGATGGCATCGGCTTCAGCGCTTCACGCATTGACCGTCGGGGCAGGCGTATTCGCCGGCACGCTGGATCGCATCGGCGCGCGGCAGGAAGACGCCGCAGCGGGTGCAACGCACCATCGGCTCGACCGCGGTGCTGCCGGCCGCGCCTGCGGCGCGCTGCTGCCTGCGCGACTTGCGCTGATTGACCAGACGCAGCGCGAGCAGCACGATAAAGATCAGAACCAGCCAGGCGATGATCTTGCCCATGAGCTTATTGCCGGTCGTTCATCAGACTACCTTGCCGGGATTGAGCGTGGCATGCGGATCGAGCGCCTGCTTGATCCGCCGCATCAGCTCGAGCTCGATCGGCGCCTTGTAACGCACCATCGCGTCACGCTTCATCTGGCCGATGCCGTGCTCGGCGCTGAAGCTTCCCCCGAACTCGGCGACCAGATCGTAGACGATCGCCGTGGCGCTGGCCGTATGCTCGATGAACAGTGCGGCGTCGACCCCGGGCGGGGCGGAAAGATTGTAGTGCAGGTTGCCGTCGCCCAAGTGGCCGAAGACGACATAGCGCACGCCGGGAAAGGCGGCGTCGAGCGCCTGCTCCGCGCGCGCGAGGAACGCCGGAATGCGCGCGATCGGCACGCCGATGTCGTGCTTGATATTCGGGCCTTCGCGTTTTTGCGCGTCTGGAATATGCTCGCGCAACGCCCACAATCCTGCCGCCTGCGCTTCCGACCCGGCGATGACGGCATCCAGCGCGATCTTTGCTTCGATCGCTTCGGCGAGTGCCGTTTCGATTTCGGTGCGAGCGGCGAATGCGAGGCGGCGTCGTCCGCCTGGACCAGCGCGTACCAGGGATGGCCGGGCAATGGATCGGGCAGCGCAGGAAATTGCGCACGCGCGAGCGCGATGCAATCGCGCGATACAAGCTCGAAGCCGGTCAGCCGGTCCCCGATCGCCTGGCGCATCGCGCGGAGCAGGGCGATCGCTGCCGACACGTCGCTCAGGGCGACCCACGCGGTCGCCGACGTGCGCGGGCTGGGGAAGAGCTTGAGGACCGCCGCGGTGATGATGCCCAGCGTGCCTTCGCTGCCCAGAAAAACCTGCTTCAAGTCGTATCCGGTATTGTCCTTGCGCAGCCCGCGCAGGCCGTTCCATATTTCGCCGTCGGCGAGCACGACTTCGAGGCCCAGCACGAGCTCTCGAGCATTGCCGTAGCGAAGCACCGCCGTGCCGCCGGCATTGGTCGACAGATTGCCGCCGATCGCACAGCTTCCTTCGGAGGCGAGCGACAAAGGGAACACCATGCCGGCGGCCGCGGCCGCCTGCTGAACGCTGGCCAGCGGCATTCCGGCTTCAACGGTCATCGTCGCGTCGTCGGCGTCGATCGCGCGCACGCGATTCATTCGCGTCAAGGTCAGCACGACCTCGTCGCCGGTCGCGTGCGGCGTTGCGCCGCCGCAGAGCCCCGTGTTGCCTCCCTGCGGCACGACTGGCACCCGATGACCAGCGCAGCAGCGCACGACGGCGGCGACTTCGTCGGTCGACCCCGGTCGGACCACTGCGCGCGCGCGGCCGCGGTAGCGCTCTCGCCAGTCGGTTACATACGACGCGACGTCGGCGTCGGCGGTGAGAACATTGGCCTCGCCGACGATCGACTTCAGCGTGACAAGGAGGGACGCGGCGGCGTCAAACATGTGGGGCATAATACTGGAAATCACGCCCGATCGTAGCGGGGCGCCCAGCGGGAGATTGACCATGTCCGATCAGCCGTCGATACCTTTGACGCCGCAGGAAGCGATGGATTTCATGCAGCGGATGTGGAACCCGTTCGGTGTGCCGGTGCCGGGCTTTTCGCCGCCCGGCGCACAGGGCGCCGTCGCCGCGGCGATTCCGTTTCCGAATCCGGCGGCGATGATCGCAACACTGGACCCTGCCGAGATCGAAAAGAAGATCGCCGAGTTGCGCGTGATCGAAAACTGGCTCGGCATGAGTCAGAACTTCCTGCAGATGAGCATCAAGACGATGGAGCTGCAGAAGGCCTCGCTGGAGGCGATGCGCGCCGCGACCGCGCCGGCGAAGCCTGCCAAGAAGAAATCCGGGTCTTGATTCGAAGGAGAATGGATGGCTATCACGCTGTATTACGGATCGGGTTCGCCTTATGCGTGGCGCGCCCAGCTCGCGCTCGAGCACAAGGCGTTGCCGTACGAGCTCAAGGTGCTTTCGTTCGCGGCGGGCGACACACGCAAACCCGAATTCCTGGCGCTCAATCCGCGGCATCGCGTGCCGGTGCTCGTCGAAGACGATTTCGTCCTGTACGAGTCGAGCGCCATCGTCGAATACCTCGACGAAGCCTATCCGGGCCGCGGTGCGCCGCTGTTCCCAGGCGACGCCAGGACGCGGGCGATCATCCGGCGCATGATCTGCGAGGTCGATGAGGATTTCGATGCGGCGCTGGATCCGCTCACGACGCAGGCGTTCAGCAAGAAGCCCGAGGAACGCGACGCCAAAGCCATCGCCGACTCGCGCAAGGCGCTGGTCGACGAGATGGCGCTCGTCAGCCAGTCGATGCGCGGCGACTATCTTGCCGGACCGCTGTCGGCGGCCGACTACGCGCTTTATACCTTGCTCGCTTTCGTGTGGCGGTCGGAGATCAAGCTGCCGGATCTGGACGCTGACAGCATGCTGACGCCGCAGCTCGCCCGCTGGAAGGCGCGGATCGAGGCGCTGCCGTATTTCGACAAGACGATTCCGCCGCATTGGCGGAAGTCCTAGTCCAGCGGCCTTACGCACCCAGCCACGCTGCCCGGCGGGCCGCGACCTCCGGCCCGACGGCTTCGGCCAGGGTCAGCCAGCAGGCATCGTTCCGGGCGGCGGCGAGCTCGATCGAGAATCTCATCAGCTCGTCGCGCCGGAACGCGTGGATCTCGACAACGTCGCCGGCGTTCCTCGTCCGGACAAGGCGCTCGAGTCCGTCGGCGGTCGCCCGCAAGCCGTCGATGGCAACGATCGCATCGCCCGATGCGAGGCCGGCGAGCGCTGCCGGGCCGTCCGGAATTAGATATTTGAGCCGCAGGTCCGTGCCTTCGGCCAGGGTCGCCCCCAGCCAGACCCGCGGCGCCGGGTCTTTGCCTGGCGCGCCGCCCTTGTCCTTCGCGTTCGCGGTGGGCCGCAGGTTCCAGCCGATGCCGAATTCCCCCAGCAGCGACGGCAGCGGCAGCTCGACCGTGCCGTGGACATAGTCGCGGAAGAACGCGCCAAGATCGAGCCCGGAAAGCTCGGCCGCGATCGCCTCGATGCCGTCTTCGGGCACGCCGAGGCCGGTCTGGCCATGGCGCTTCCATAGGGCTCGCATGACGTCGTCGAGCGTGACCGCGCTTCGCAGTCGCAGCTCGAGATCCAAAGCGAGCGCGATCAACGCGCCCTTGACGTAGTAGCTGACGATCGCATTCGGCGCGTTCTCGTCCTGGCGGTAGTATTTGATCCAGGCGTCGAAGCTCGATTCGGCGACGCTTTGCCTGTTCTCGCCCCGGCGTGCGCAGCAGCGCGCTGATCTGGCGGCCGACGAGCTCCAGATAGTCGCCGACGCCGATGACCTTGCTGCGTACCAGCATCAGGTCGTCGTAGTAGGACGTGATCCCTTCGAAGGCCCAGAGCTGGGTCGTGAAATTCTCGCGGGTCAGGTCGTACGGCACGAAAGCCGCCGGCTTGATGCGCTTGACGTTCCAGGTATGGAAATACTCGTGGCTCGCGAGACCCAGCAGCGACCGGTAGTCGTCGCTGACGCCGGTCGCGCCCGGTTGCGGCAGGCCGTCGCGCTTGGCGATCAGGCTCGTACTCGCGCGATGCTCGAGCCCGCCATAGCCTTCGTCAGCGCCAGCAAGCTGGAACAGATAGGCGTCGACCGGCGCGCGGCTGCCCGGCGCGCCGCCGAACAGGTCGACCTGCGCCTGGCAGACGCGCGCCAGATCGTGCGCCAGGCGCTCCCCGTCGCCACGGTGCCGGCCGGTGATCGCGACCGTATGCGGAACCGCCCGGCGTCGAAGGTGACGACGTCGAACCGGCCCATCTCGACCGGATGGTCGATCAACTCGTCATAGCTGCTTGCGCGGTAGCGGCCGAAGCCGAAGGGCTCCGCGCCGTCGCGCGGCATCGCGGTCGCGACGCGCCAGTCGCGATAGCACATCGCCGGCCGGCGGCAGGATCTCGAGCTCGCACGGCCGGTCTTCGCGGCCGACCGGCCAGACGAAAACGCTGGGGCCGTTGAAGAACGCGCGCGTCGTGTCCACGTACGCGGCACGCACCGAAGGGTCGAACGCATAGACCTCGGCGACGAGCGTCAGCGCTCCGACTGCACCGGTCGGCAAGCCAGACGTCCTTGGCGACCTTGCGCACCGCCACGGGTACGCCTTCGCACTCGGCGCGTACCGAGACGAAATGCCGGGCGAACTCGCGAATCAGATAACTGCCGGGCGACCAGGCGGGCAGGCGAAACGCCTGTCCGCCCGGGTCGGGATCGGCGACGGTGCAGGAGACCTCGAACAGATGCGCGTTCGGATCGGACGCGACGATCCGATAGCGGGTCGGCGTCATCCGCGCGACGTCGCAGCGAATGCGTCTTCAGGACTGGACGGGCTTGCGCGGTGCAACTGCCGTTTTGGCCTTTCGACCGGGCGCCGCGGGCGGGACGTAGCCCGACATGCGATACACCCATCCTTCGATTCGCTTGCCGTTCTCGAAACGGACAAGGCTGCAAGCGATGAGCGCCCCGGTCGACGCCAGACCGGCTGCACCCGTGCGGACCGCGGCCAGCGGCATGCCGGTCTCCTTGGCGATCTCCGAATCGAGTCGCTGACCGTGCTTCTTCAGGCACTGCAGGATTTGAGTCAAGGTTGGCATCCCCACAAAACCAATGATTATATCAGATTGGGGCAGGGCTTGGCTTGGGTCGATTTCTCTGTCGTGGACCTGATATCGCGTCGTGAGTGGACGTGCATGGCGCCCTCGGCACGAATCGAACGTGCGACCCCCTTCTTAGGAGGAAGGTGCTCTATCCACTGAGCTACGAGGGCAACGCGTTCGAATTCTACCCGAACGCATCGGCACGGCCGCCGTCCAAAGGCACTGCCGGCACCACCTATAATGCGTTGAATTTCAATCGATGACCGCCATGAGCACCTCCGCATCCACGCCGCCGCGGCCGCCGGTCGTGCGCACGCTGCGACGACTGGGCAGCTTCCTCGCACCGTACCGGCGCCGCTTCGTGTACGCCGGCATCGCACTTCTGGTCGCGGCCGGCTGCACTCTGGCGGTCGGGCAGGGGCTCAAGCTGGTGGTCGACCGCGGTTTCACCGCCGGCATCGGCGCCGAGCTCGACCGTGCGTTGTTCGAGCTGCTCGCCATCATCGCGGTCATGGCGGTAGCGACCTACGTGCGCTTCTACAACGTCTCGTGGATTGGCGAGCGAGTTACCGCCGATCTGCGCCGGCGCGTGTTCAATCACCTGCTGACGCTCTCGCCGGGGTTTTTCGAGGTGACGCGCACCGGCGAGGTCATTTCGCGCCTGACCAACGATACGACGATGCTCGAGAACGTCATCGGATCGAGCCTGTCGATGGCGCTGCGCAACACCGTGCTGGGTGCGGGTGCGCTGGTGCTGCTGATGCTGACCAGCCTCAAGCTCACGCTGCTGGTCCTCGCCGGGCTCCCGGTTGTCGTCCTGCCGATCATCGTCTTCGGCCGTCGCGTTCGCCGCCTCAGTCGTACGCAGCCAGGATCGCGTCGCCGACACCGGCGCCTACGTCGACGAGGCGATCCACGAAATCCGCACGGTTCAGGCCTATGCGCACGAACCCGAGGACCGGCACGCCTACGGCGAACGGGTCGAGGCCGCGTTCAGGGCAGGAGTGCGCCGCATCCGCCAGCGTGCGCTGCTGATCGCCGCGGTGATCTTCCTGGTGTTCGTCGCCGTCGGCATCATCCTGTGGATCGGCGGCCACGACGTGCTGGCGGGACGGTTGTCGGCGGGACAGCTCGCATCGTTCGTCTTCTATGCGGTGATTGTCGCGACATCGGTGGGCACGGTGAGCGAGGTCGCCGGCGAATTGCAGCGCGCGGCCGGCGCGACCGAACGCCTGATGGAGATTCTGGACACGCCGGCCGAGATCGCGGCGCCGGCCGAATCCGGTGCCTCTGCCCGAACCGCCGCTGGCAACGGTCGCGCTCGAAGAGGTGACCTTTGCCTATCCGTCGCGCCGGAACGATCCGGCGTTGACCGCCTTGACGCTTGAGCATCGCCGCGGGAGAGCGCGTGGCGCTGGTCGGACCCTCGGGCGCGGGCAAGACGACGCTGTTCCAGCTGCTTCTGCGTTTTTACGATCCCCAGCAGGGGAGGGTGCTGATCGACGGCGTCGACGTGCGCCGCGCCGACCCGCGTGCCGTGCGCGGCCGGATCGCCGTGGTGCCGCAGGACCCGGTGATCTTCGCCGCCAGCGTCTGGGACAACGTGCGCTACGGGCGCCTGGACGCGTCGGATGACGAGGTGCGCGATGCCTGCGAAGCGGCCTATGCCACCGAGTTTCTCGCTCGCCTGCCGCGCGGATTCGACACCGACCTGGGCGAGCGCGGCGTCAGGCTGTCGGGCGGCCAGCGGCAGCGGCTGGCGATCGCGCGCGCGGTGCTGTCGCGCCGGCCGATCCTGCTGCTGGACGAGGCGACCAGTGCGCTCGACGCCGAGAGCGAGCGCATGGTGCAGCTGGCGCTCGATCGGCTGATGCACGGGCGCACGACGCTGATCATCGCGCATCGCCTGGCGACGGTGATCGGCGCCGATCGCATCGTCGTGCTCGATGGCGGCATCGTCGTCGCCGAAGGCACGCACCAATCGCTGGTGCGCGACCGATCCGCTCTATCGCCGCCTCGCGGCGCTGCAATTCGGATTCGACGCCGGCGCGGTCGATGCGTCGCCGGCGATTGCGCGAGTCGCCCGGCGGCTGAACGGCGCAGCCGCTGGCGGTCAGCGCGAACGCTGCCGATAGCGGAAGCAGTCGATCAGGTGGTCGTTGACCAGGCCGGTCGCCTGCATGAACGCATAGCAGATCGTCGTTCCGACAAAGCGGAAGCCGCGCTGCTTGAGCGTTTTGGACAAGGCGTCGGATTCAGGCGTGCTCGCCGGCACGTCGCCGATGCGGCGCCACCGGTTGATGCGCGGCGCCGACGCTACGCTCGCCCAGACGAAGCGATCGAAGGTGCCGAACTCGCGCTGGACGGCGAGGAACGCCGCAGCGTTGCTCACCGTGCTCTCCACCTTGAGGCGATTGCGCACGATTTGCGGATTCTGCAGCAGCTTGTCGATGCGCCGGCGGTCGAACCGCGCAACCTTGGCCGGATCGAAGTCGGCGAACGCTTCGCGATAGCCTTCGCGCTTGTCCAGAATCGTCTTCCAGCTCAGGCCAGCCTGCGCGCCTTCCAGCACGAGAAACTCGAAAAACTTGTGGTCGTCGTGGACCGGCGTGCCCCATTCGTCGTCGTGATACGCGATCATCCGCGGATCGGTGCCTGCCCAGCCGCAGCGTTTGGTCTCGCTCATCGACAATAGCCTATACTCCGCAGTGAAATTCAAGCGATCCGAGGGCGTCTCGCGGTCGCGGCGCGTACAAGAGCATCTCTGTTTCGAACACGCGCGTCAATCGACCAGCCGCTCGGTCCAGGGCGCGAAGCTCAGTAGCGGAGACTACCCATGTCGCATCACGAAATTCTGAACCGCTTCGAATTCCCCAATGCGAATCTCACCGGCGACGCTCTTCACGTCACTACACCCATCGATGGAACGCGCATCGCCGCGCTGACGCCCCATACCACTGCCGATGTCGAATCGATGGTTGTGCGCGCGGTTGCTGCGTTCAATGACTGGAAGCTGGTCCCTGCGCCGCGCCGCGGCGAGCTGGTGCGACTGCTGGGCGAAGAACTACGCCTGGCCAAATCCGATCTGGGCGCGCTGGTGACGCTCGAGTCCGGCAAAATCCTCCAGGAAGGGCTCGGCGAGGTACAGGAGATGATCGACATCTGCGACTTCGCCGTGGGTCTGTCGCGACAACTCTACGGCTTGACGATGACGTCCGAGCGGCCAGGCCATGCGATGCGCGAAAGCTGGCATCCGGCCGGCGTATGCGGCGTAATTTCGGCGTTCAACTTCCCGGTCGCAGTGTGGTGCTGGAACGCGGCGCTCGCGCTGGTGTGCGGAGACCCGGTGATCTGGAAGCCGTCCGAGAAGACGCCATTGTCAGCGCTTGCAACCCAGCAGATTTTCGCGCGTGCGATGGCGCGTTTCGGCGACGCGCCCGACGCACTCTCGCAGGTGGTTATCGGTACGGCAGTCATCGGCGACGTACTGGTATCCAGCGACAAGTGTCCGCGTCGTCTCGGCCACCGGATCGACGCGAATGGGCCGCGCGGTGGGCCCCAAGGTTGCCGCACGGTTCGGCAAATGCATACTCGAGCTGGGCGGCAATAACGCGATGATCGTGGCTGCGTCGGCCGATCTCGACCTGGCATTGCGCGCCATCGTGTTCTCGGCGGTAGGTACGGCGGGACAGCGCTGCACCAGTTTGCGCCGACTGCTCGTTCACGAACAGAGTCTACGAATCGCTCGTTACCAGGCTGAAGACCATCTACAGTCGCCTGCCCATCGGTGATCCGCTCGACCAAGGCACGCTGATCGGTCCGCTGATAGATGCGGCCGCGTTTCATGCAATGGAGCGCGCACTGGGCGCCGCAAGAACGCAAGGCGGCCGCGTCACCGGCGGTGAACGCGCGTTGGAGACGGCATATCCCAATGCCTATTACGTGCGGCCGGCGTTGGTCGAAATGGAAAGCCAGACCGCGGTCGTTCGTGAAGAAACTTTCGCTCCCATACTCTACGTGATGAAATATCGTGACCTGGCGCAGGCAATCGCCATGCATAACGACGTGCCGCAAGGGCTTTCTTCGTGCATCTTTACGACGGATCTTCGCGAAGCCGAGACCTTCCTGTCGGCAACCGGATCCGACTGCGGCATAGCGAACGTCAACATCGGACCGTCGGGCGCCGAAATCGGGGGCGCATTCGGCGGTGAGAAGGAGACGGGCGGCGGTCGTGAATCCGGCTCGGATGCGTGGAAATCCTACATGCGTCGCCAGACCAACACAGTGAACTATTCACGCGCATTGCCGCTGGCTCAGGGCATAAAGTTCGAGATTTGAGGAGACGACAGTGCCGTTGAAGAAGATCGCCGTTCTCGGCCTCGGAAAGGTGGGGACCCTCGCCGCCAAACTTCTTCATCGAGCCGGTCTTGAGGTAATCGGTTTCGATAACCGAACGCCGCCCGAGGCGCTACCCTTCGCCGTACAGACCGTGGACGTTGCATCGGAGGACGGTTTGCGAATCGCAACGCAAGGATTCGATGCCGTGCTCTCGTGCCTGCCGTATCGAATCAACCAGCGGATCGCCGCGGCTGCGCATGCTCAGGGCATGCACTACTTCGATCTCACGGAAGACGTTCCAACGACGCAGGCAATAAGAGAGCTCAGCAAGACCTCACGCGGGCTGATGGCGCCGCAATGCGGCTTGGCACCCGGCTTCGTCGGCATAGTCGGCGCCGCGCAGGTTGCCGCGTTTGACGAGTGCCGCTCGCTGCGTCTCCGCGTCGGTGCGCTGCCACAGAATCCGACCGGTCTGATGGGCTACGCATTCAACTGGTCCCCCGAGGGCGTGGTCAACGAATACCTGAACGACTGCGAAGTGATCGAAGGCGGGGTCCGCAAGACCGTGTCGTCGATGGAATGGCACGAAACGCTGTATGTGGAAGGTGTAATGCTGGAGGCTTTCACGACGTCAGGCGGGCTCGGGACAATTTGTGAGACGTTTCATGGAAAGGTTGCTAACGTCGACTACAAGACGATGCGATATCCCGGGCACATGCGTTTGATGAATTTTTTCTTTCACGAACTCCTGATGCGCGAACGCCGAGAGCTCGCCGGAGAAATACTCACCAACGCGAAACCGCCAGTGACCAGCGACATCGTCTACATCCACGTCTCAGCAGAAGGATTGCTCGATGCGCGTCTGCAACGCCGCGAATTCGTTCGCGCTTATCGACCGATCGAGCTGGCCGGCGGCATGCAAACGGCGATCGCGTGGACCACGTCGGCATCAGTTGTCGCGGTCATCGAAATGGTCCGCGACGGCGTGCTGCCGCAACATGGCTTTCTGAAGCAGGAAGAGATCCCGCTGAACAAGTTTCTGGCCACGGCAACGGGCCAATTGTTCGAGGCGTGATGGTGTCAGAATGTCTCGATGATCCCATGGTTGCGTACCGGCGCGTTTCCTCCGGTCGATACCGCGCTGCCCGATCCGAACGGCTTACTTGCCGCCGGCGGCGATCTCTCGGCCGAGCGCTTGCTCGCCGCGTACCGGCAGGGCATCTTTCCCTGGTACGGCACCGGGCAGCCGATCCTCTGGTGGAGTCCGGATCCGAGGATGGTGCTGTTCGTCGACGAGTTCGTCGTGCCGCGCTCGTTGCGCAAGGTGGTGGCGCAGCGGCGATTTGACATCCGCGTCGACAGCGCGATTCGGGCGCGTGATCGAGGCGTGCGCCGAGCCGCGCACGGACGACGGCGGCACATGGATCACGCCCGCGATGGTGGACGCATACAGCGAGCTGCATCGGCTGGGTCATGCGCATTCGGTCGAAGCGTGGCGGGGCGATGCGCTGGTCGGAGGATTGTACGGCGTGGCCATCGGCCGCATGTTCTTCGGCGAATCGATGTTCACGCGCGCGCCGGACGCGTCCAAAGTGGCGCTTGTCCACTTGATCGGCTTGCTCAAGCAGCGCGCAATGCCGATGATCGATTGCCAGCAGCAGACCGAACATCTGGCACGCTTCGGCGCACGGCCGATTCCACGGCGCGAGTTTGCCGAGGAAGTCGGCCGGTTGGTAAACTCGGCTCAGCCTGCGGAGCCTTGGAACCAAGCGCCGCCGGGCGAAGCCGACCGACCGTGACCAAACTCAACGACCTTCCGCTGACGGCGCTGCAGTTTTATGCGACTGCGCCGTATCCCTGCAGCTACCTGCCCGATCGCGCTGGCGCGATCACAGGTCGCGACGCCCAGCCACCTGATCGACAGCGGCGTTTACAGCGAACTTGGTACGGCTGGGATTTCGTCGTAGCGGGGCGTTTACCTATCGGCCGTATTGCGACCATTGCCGGGCATGCGTCCCTGTGCGCATTCCCGTAACGGAGTTCGAACCCAACCGAACCCAGCGCAAGACGTGGCGACGACATGGGAAGTTAACGGCAGTTCAGCGCAAGTTAGCGTTTGATAACGACCATTACGCGCTGTATCTGCAATATCAGCGCTACCGCCACCCCGGCGGTGGCATGGACCAGGACAGCCGGGAGCAGTATCAGCACTTCCTCCTGCACAGCAACGTCACGACCGATCTGTTCGAGTTTCGGGAGCAGGGCAGGCTGAGGATGGTGAGCCTGGTCGACCGGCTGCAAGACGGTCTTTCTTCGGTCTACACGTTCTACGACCCGGCGCCGCCCGGCGCCAGCTACGGGACTTACAACGTCCTGTGGCAGATCCAGCGTTGCCGCGAGCTCGGCCTGCGCCATCTCTACCTAGGCTACTGGATCGCAGCAAAGCCGGAAGATGGCCTATAAGGCGACTTTCAGGCCGATCGAGGGATTGGGGGCGGGGGGGTGGAGAAGGTTGTAATCCGTGAGAATGTTGCCTCCCGTACGACGGCCATAAGTTGCTGAAAATACGGGCAAAACCATTGCTCTCATGGCGCTCGACCGGCCAGGAAAATTCAGCCCATTCGTAGAGTGGTTTGTAGCCTACCAGCTGTATATCGTGCTTTAACTCCTCGGCGTAAGGCTCAGTTCTAGGCGAAGAGACAGCGGGGGCTCTTCCCTATACAACCTGAGTTGTGCCATATTGTTCGCCACAATAAGTCTATTATTCTTATCTGCACCGGCTAAAGAATCCGAACGTTCGCTTGCGCCGGACTTGGCTCGTTTTTTTGCAAGTTGAAATTCAGAGTCGTATATCTCACCTGAGGGGGCTGGGCTATGAACGCAATCGCTGATGTCCATTTTCTACAACAACCACAATCTACTCAGCTCGAACCGCGTTTCGACGAGGAGTATGGCGTCTATTGGGCGATGATGAATCCTCGTTTTGGCTCATTTAATCCGCAGTTCCTGGGTGAAGTCCGCAAGTTTATTGACGGCATTGTCGACGCGCACGGAGTCATGCGTCATAAAGGGCGAGACCACTCAATTCAATACGTTGTACTGGCCTCAAAAATGCCGGGTGTATTTAGTCTTGGAGGTGACCTATCGTTGTTCAAGAGTGCAATAGCACGAAAGGACCGCGAGGAGCTTCTGCGTTACGGGAATCTCTGCATTAGTGATTTGTTGCCATGGCACCGTAACTTCGATTTGCCGCTGACAACTATCTCTCTGGTTCAGGGAACGGCGTTCGGCGGCGGCTTCGAGGGTGCACTAGCTAGCTCTGTTGTTGTCGCTGAGGAATCGGCGCGGATGGGGTTCCCAGAGATTCTCTTTAACCTCTTTCCGGGAATGGGCGCGTACAGTTTCCTGTCTCGGAAAGTCGGACGGCGTATAACTGAGGAATTGATTACAAGCGGCGACACTTACACGGCCCGGCAATTGTTCGACATGGGCGTCGTAGATGTGCTAACTCCCGACGGTACAGGTGAAGCGGCAGTCTACAGCTACGTTCGCAAGCACGCGAAGAATGGAAATGGTCGTCGTGGCGTCCAACAGGTGCGCACGGATCTCAACCCCATAACGCACGAAGAATTGGCGCGCATTGTCGAAGTCTGGGTCGACACTGCAATGAGACTTGAAGAACGTGACTTAAAGATGATGGAACGTCTGGTGCGTGCGCAACAGCGCACCGCTGGCCACGCAGAAGACCATGCCAAATCGTCGCCTGTAACTCTGTTGGAAGCGGTAGGAGGCGCAGACTAGAGTTCGTGTAGTCGCTTCCGCTTCTTGACTTAGGATTGGGGAGGTAGGTCTCCACCTACCGTCGTCGTTGCTACGATGACGATGATTGCGATTTGCGCCGTGACTCCAGATGCTCTTCTAATGCGGCATATGTGCGCGTCGCAGTTCTGACAAGTTCGTCCGCCCACTGCGATGCTTTCAAGCGCAGCGTCTCGTGGGTCGCTTTTTTGAGCCGAACTGAAAATTGGGTGAGTTGACTGGCGCCGACGCTGCCGGCGCCGCCTTTAAGTGCATGCGCAGAATCCTTGGCGCTCTCGTACCTTCGATGTGCTAGCGCATCGCAGACCTCGGCGACTAGCCGTTCACTGTCAGAGTGAAACCCGCGAATCAATCGGTCCACAAAGGTCGGATCCGACGATATCTGCGCAAGGTCCGAAAGTACTCCTTGATCAAGTACCGGAATATCTACCACCGCAAGCGCGGGGCGCTCTTCGGTGCGAACCGGGGGAGCTACGGAAGCGTCTATTTCGACAGCCAGATGACGCTCAATCGCGTCGAGCAATGCCGACGGCCGCACTGGTTTTGGAATGAACTCGGCAGCGCCAGCCGCTTGGCACTGGGCGATTGCTTCCGTAGTGACGTTCGCAGACAGCATTAAGACCGGGATAGGTTTTGACGCCGTAAATTGATAGAGCTTCAACGCCTCAAGGCCGCTTACCCCGGGCATTGACATGTCGAACAATGCTAAATGGAAGCTGCCACTTTCGAGGGCATCAAGCGCCTCTTCGCCATTTTTGACGATTGTCGCAATATGGCCACCGCTTTCAAGTATTAACCGAGTGACGCGCTGGTTCGTTGGATTGTCTTCGGCGACCAAGATACGGGCGCCGCGCATCTTGTGAACTGAAGCCTCATGGCCCCCCGGACGTGCACCGCTCGACAATTTAACGCTCGCCGCGAGCTCTTCAACAAGGTCGATTCCTTGCGGCACGCTATGCGGCAGAGGTATTTCTAGCCAAAAAACCGAACCCTGGCCGAGCTGGCTCTCGAGTCCAATTGTGCCGCCCATTAAGCCCACAAGTTGGCGAGCAATCGTAGTCCCGAGGCCGGTGCCTCCGTATACGCGAGTAATAGAGTCATCCGCCTGGGCAAACGGTTCGAATATTTCCGTCTGTTTGGACGGATCGATGCCGATACCGGTATCACGGACTTCGATGCGCATCATCGACACTGCGTCAACGGTGTTAACGACTCTTGCACTGAGAGAGATTTCTCCACGCTCCGTAAATTTGACAGCGTTTGAAAGGAGATTCAGGAGTACCTGTCGCAGATGGTGAGAATCGCCTACGAACCAACGAGCCGCGTCATCCGCAACATTAGTATTAACCGCAAGTTTCTTGTATCGAGCCTGAGGCAGAATGACCTTGACGGTCTCGGTTATGAATCTGCCGAAGTCGAACGGCCTCGTTTCGATGTTTACACGACCCGCCTGAAGCTTGGCCATATCGAGGACGTCTTCGATCTGGGCAAGCGCAAGTTGAGCAGATGTCCCGAGCGTCTGAACGATCTCACGCTGGGACTCGTTCATGCTGGTCTCGCGCAACAGGTCCGCCATTGCGATGACGCCGTTTAATGGCGTCCGCATTTCGTGGCTTACGTTCGCGAGAAATCGGTCCTTGGATGCGTTTGCTTCGTCTGCACGAAGCTTCTCTTTTTTGAGTCGCTGAGATAGATATCCGACATATAGCGGCAAGAACAGCAGGGCGATAAGCATCCCTACGCCGATCAAAACGTGTTGCGACCAAAAGTCCGAAAAATAAAGAACGAGAGAGAAGCCAGCAAGCGCCATACCGTGGGATATGTTCAAGTACAGGCGGCCATAGCGATAACTGTTGCCAAAAGCCACAAACAAATAAATGCCAACGACGAGTGCTCCGCTTTCTCCCATGAGAAGCATGAAGTACGTAGTACCGGCATTGTCCGCAATGATTCCGAGAATCCGCCGCAGTGGAGACTCTTGCGGAAAGGCGAGGATACATATGGTGATCGCCACTGCGAACGTAACGAAGCCCGCAAGGAACCAGACCATGTGCGACAGATCCGTACTGGGATTGGGCTGACTGAGCAGTCCCCACAACATCAGGCCAACGAGAACCGCTGTACCGATGGCCAACCGAAAGCCGGCCTGTTCGAGTTCTAGCCGCGGCGCGAGCGCGATCGTCTCTGCCCACCCGGCCCGGGTGGTCCAGCGCCTCATATTCGATTGCAATGAGAGCTTCAAGTATTTGATCCGTCTAAGATCGCTACTGCCTAGCGTCGAAGGAGAATTCTACGCCGTACTATCGCCGACAGATAAACGCACTAGTAGAAGCAATTTTCGTGCCGTAAGGTACAGCGACTTTGTCCCTCTAAGGGCCGTCGCGCCTGGCAATTCGTCATGTCGAAATCCGTCGAGTTTCTGACCAAATGCGGCAGTTTCATCGACGCGCTGAGAAAAGCAGCTTGCGTCTTAAATTGTCCGTGAGGGTCTTCAAGAAAGCTGCTGCAGCCATTCCGTTCATCAAGCGGTGATCGAAGGTCATAACGACACGTGCAATGTCGGATTGGCCTGAGGGCGCTCCGAGGAAAATTATTGACGACGCGGGTGCCATAAGCGTTGGAGTGGCGTCGATGACGTCAAATTTGCCAAGGTGAGTCAAAATGATTTGTGTGTCGTCAGTTGCCTGATCTCCGATCCGAATAGCCGTTCGCATCTGCTGGGCACACGCGCGAACGAATTCCGACAGCGTCATCTGATCAGCTCCGCGTATCACGGCCGTGATAAGTCCGTCATTCGGCCGCGCAAGCGCCAGTCCGAGATTCACATGATCATATTCTCGGATTGCATCATCGCCACCCATTACCGATCGAAGCTTTGGATGTGCTTGAGCAGCCTTGGCGACGGCGTGTCCGAACATTTGGAAAGGCGATGGCCTCGGCCCCTCGGACTGCGCTCGTGTACGGGAGAACTCCTTCCATGGCAGCTCAATCGCAATCGTTCCAGGTATTGTCGTAGTGGCGCTGCGGCGTAATCGATAAATAAACGTCCGATGTTCTGGCGTTACCTTACGCTCAACATAGCCCGTTTGCGGCGGTTGAATGGCGCTAAGCTTTGCGAGATAAGCATCTATATCGGAGGGAAGGACCTTGTCTGTGGCAGAAGCAATTTCCTCCAACGTATAGTCTTCGATGCCTTTCGCCTTGGCATAGGCACGGGTTCTTGGAGGGATCAGTCTCGAGCTGGCAATCGGTGAGATCTTGTCGCTTCCTTCATTGGCATCGATCGCCAGTACTACGATCGGGGCGCCTATCGGAACAACATCGTCCACTTCCACGAGCCAGCGATGCACACGTCCGCTATGGGGTGATTCCATTTCAACAGTCGTCTTGTCGGTCTCGATCACATACAAAGGGTCGCCACGATGGATTAGATCGCCGGGCTTGGGCAATACGTGGACAATGCGTACTTCCCTGAGACCTTCACCAAGTTGGGGTACACGGACCTCAAGCATTCGCGGCAATCCTATCCTAAGACATCGAGAATGGCCGCTTTGACCTTGGCCAAATCGGGTAATGTCGCATACTCCACTGCCGGGTGAAATGCGATATGTGCGTCAGGCCGCGCGACGAGGAGGGGTGGCGACAGGAAGCGATTGAATTGATCCTGCGAGCCAACTACGTGGGCGATAATCGCTTGACCAAAGCTGCTTGTTCGCGCGTCCTCGCTGACGACAACCAAGCGACCAGTCTTGGTTATCGACGTCTCGATTATCTCCCAGTCGCAAGGCACAAGGCTAATTGGATCGACGATCTCGACTGAACAGTCGGCGCTCAAGTGCTCCGCGGCTTGGCGGGCGAGCTCAACGCAGTTGCCCCATGCAACAACCGTAACGTCAGTCCCGAAGCGAACGACGCGTCCTCGTCCAAAGCCAACAGCGCGCGGCTCAACGGATTCATGTCGCACCCGCATGATGTGCTTGGGTATCAGCAATAAGGTCGGATCATCTTCATGTAGCGATGTCCAAAGAATCCCCGCCAGATCTTCAGGGGTGCTGGGGACAGCGACACGCAGCCCCGGGATATGGGTCCAAAAAGCCTCATTGGATTGGCTGTGCCACGGCCCTCCGGCCGGCAAATAAGCGCCGCATGGAGCATAAAAAACGGCGGGACATGTCCAATCGCCATTGGACCGCCAACGCAAGGTCGCAACCTGATTTATGAGTTGATTGAGTGCGGGGATGGCGAAGTCGATAAACTGCAATTCGAATATAGGCCGATACCCGGTCACTGCTAGCCCGACAGCGGCGCCGACGATCGTCGCTTCAGCGAGGGGTGAGTTAATGACTCGACCTGGATGGCGCGTCGATAGGCCTTTCGTGAAACCAAAGACCCCACCCTTCGGGTCTTCGATGTCCTCTCCAAACAAGATCGTCGTTGGCAGACGGTCCAGGGCCTCTCGCAGACACAGATTGAGAGCCCCGACCATGGTGGATCCGGTTCTTCCAAGTGGGAACGGCAGAGCGTGCCCGTGTGCATTCAACGGGCCGAACACGTTCTTCTCGGCAGACGCCTAAGTCGGGCCCAGGCTCGTTTTCGGCCGCTAGGTATACCTCATCAACAATGACTGCAACTTCCTGTCGCAGAGCCTGGATTTCGGCATCCGTAACCTCACCACTCGCAATGAGCGATTGAGCGTATACCTCAACAGGATCGCGCGACCGTAGATTTGCGATTTCGATTGCAGAACGATAGGTCCGGTGATCGTCAGAGTGAGTGTGAGACGCAAGACGGTCGAGTTCCATCCACAGGATCATCGGTCCATCGCCGCGGCGTGCCTGTGCGATGGCGTCGGAACTTGCGGCATGAACAGATTCGACGAGGCGTCCGTCCACCTTTCGATATATCTTCTCTGCAAAGATGTCGAGTCGAAACGGCAGTTGCCGCGCGGTCGACGTACTGATTCCAAATCCGTTGTCTTCTATGACAAAAACGATTGGAAGCGATTCTTGGATAGCGAAAGTGATGGCCTCGAAAAATTCGCCTTGTCGCGTTGCGGCATCCCCAATTGTGCAGAGGACAATGTTTGCTTTCCCGGCCATTTTGAAACCCCACGCAGCACCTACTGCAGGTAGGCACTGCGCCCCAGTCGGGCCGATGGGGGGAAAGATGCCAAGTCGACGGTACGAACCGTGAAGAGGCATTACTCTGCCAGCCGACGACGAAAGCCCTGTGGCGAATTGGTCCCGAGCTATTTCGAGCGGACTAACGCCCCGCGCCTGCATTAATGCGCGGTCACGGTAATACAGGAACAGCAGATCTTCGGGGGAAAGTGATTCGGCGATTACGCCTAGGGCTTCGTGTCCTAAGCAAGGAATATGAAACCAACCCTTGCCTTGGCGTAATAGCCGTTCTTCTCGTAAGTCGCTTGCACGCGTGAGTAAGAGGTCGTGTAGGCGTCGCCGGCTCTGCACGTTACGCATTCATCCAGCTGTAACGAAAGGAAAAGCATACCCTAGAATGCGGAAAGCCGCGAGATAATGCCTACTTCGATAAAAGACGCGTTTTCTTGCAGTAACCTCGACCCGCGGTTAAAATAGGGGCCATGCGATAGAGGATCGAATTCTTTGCAGCGTCGGGTCGGCTCGCCTAGTTATCAGCGAGTTCCTTTTGGATCGCTCGCGTCCGCTCCTCCGCACTCATAAACGCCTCCACGCATCGCGGATCGAAGTGTTTTCCCTTCTGGGCGTTCAGGTACGCGAAGCCTTCGTCGACGGTCCAGGCGTGCTTGTAGGGTCGTTCGCTGACCAGCGCATCGAAGACGTCGGCGACGGCCACGATGCGGGCGACGATCGGGATGTCTTCCCCGTGCAGGCCGTTCGGATAGCCCGAGCCGTCGAATTTTTCGTGGTGCCCCAGCGCGATGATCGCGCCCATGCTCAGATATTTCGACGGACTGCCCTTCAGGATGTCGTAGCCGATGCGCGGATGGTTCTTCATCGACGTCATCTCGACGTCCGTCAACGGACCTGGCTTGAGCAGGATGGCGTCCGAGATGCCGATCTTGCCGATGTCGTGCATCGGCGCTGCAACTTCCAGGACGTGCACGGTCTCCGGCGCCAGGCCGAGCTGCAATCCGATCAGCGCCGAGTATCTGGCCATGCGGGTCAGATGATTGCCGGTCGTCTGGTCGCGGAATTCGCCGGCCTTGGCAAGCTTGGCCAGCGTTTCCAGCTCGCGCTCGTGAATCTCCGCGATCGACTTGTCGACCTGGTACTGCAGAACGCGCGCCTGGTCGGACAGGACGATCTTGTGCCGGCGCAGGTCGAGCAGGTTGGCACACCGCGCCCGGGTCTCGTGCTCGTCCAGCGGCTTGATCAGGAAGTCGGTCGCGCCGGCTTCGAGCGCTTCATAGCGCACGCGCCGGTCGTCGACGACGGTAATGACGACGATCGGTACATCGATGCAATGCGGCAGCGCGCGGATCTGGCGAACCAGCTGCACGCCGTCGAATTCAGGCAGCTTGTAGTCGGTCAGGACCATGTCGACGCGGTTGTTGCGCGCGAACTCGAGCGCCCGGCCCGGCGTGTCGAAAAGCTCCAGGTTGAGCTTGCCGTCGATCTGGCGGACGATTTCCGCGAGCAGCAGGCGGCTGCTGAACAGATCGTCGATGATCAGAACGGTGTTCCGCTGCGCGCGCGCCATCGCCAGCTCGGAGACGACCGGGCTTTTGTTGCTGGGACGCTGTTGCGGCGAGTTCATCGTCCGCTTTTGGTCACCGAGTTAGGGACTTAGGCTCTGAAAGCAAAAGTTGTGCCGTCCAAACGCTTTGTCCAGAACAGCTAATTATGAGCGTGCGCTGAATCCCGGCGATTGGCAATTGCCGGCTGAAATGGGCACGGACAACGCCATGGGGCGCCGAGGCCCGATGCGCTTGTCCAGCCCGGGGAAAATGGTCGGGGCGAAGTGATTCGAACACTCGACCCCCTGCACCCCATGCAGGTGCGCTACCAGGCTGCGCTACGCCCCGACGGAAATCATAAATTCGAATTATATCGCCTTCATCCCGCTGGGGCCAAAAGCTGCCGGATTTCTTCGATGACCTGCCGCATTTGGGCAGACGAAAGTGCCGCGTTTCGGCGGGTATCCCGATGCCGGCCCCCGTCGTTGCTCGCCGCCGGCTCGTCGCGCACCGCGTCGGATTCGAGCCGGTGGCGCGCGCCATTGATGGTGAATCCCTGCTCGTAGAGCAGGTCGCGGATGCGGCGGATCAGCAGGACCTCATGGTGCTGGTAGTAGCGCCGGTTGCCGCGCCGCTTTACCGGCTTGAGCTGCGTGAATTCCTGCTCCCAATAGCGCAGCACGTGCGGCTTGACCGCGCAAAGGTCGCTCACCTCGCCGATGGTGAAGTAGCGCTTGGCGGGGATCGCCGGAAGGTCGGACTTAGTCTGCCTGTGCTCGGCCATGGTTCGCGGCTTCGACCATTGCCTTCAGTTTCTGACTGGCGTGAAAAGTGACGACGCGCCGCGCGGTGATCGGGATTTCTTCGCCGGTCTTGGGATTGCGTCCCGGGCGCTGCGGCTTTTCGCGAAGCTGAAAATTGCCGAAACCGGACAGTTTGACGCTGTCGCCGGATTCCAGCGCGATGCGGATTTCCTCGAAAAAACGCTCGACCATGTCCTTGGCTTCGCGCTTGTTGAGGCCGAGCTGCTCGAAGAGCAAATCGGCGAGTTCGGCTTTGGTGAGCGTCATCGGAAATTCCTACTGGCGTAACGTCGCCTTGAATCGATTCTGGAGTTCCCGCAGCAAATCGGCCACGGTGGCGTCGATTTCGGCGTCCGTCAAAGTACGTGCAGTATCTTGCATAAGCACAAGAATTGCAAGGCTTTTTTTACCCTGCTCGACGCCAGGGCCGCTGTAGACGTCAAATACGCGAAACGTTCGACATGGGCGGGTCGTTCGGCATTCAACGCGTCCAGCAGCGATTGCGCCGGAATCCCGTCGTCGACGACGACGGCCAAGTCCCGCCGAACCGACGGGAAACTTGGGCACTGGCGCGCGCCACCGGCAAGCCGGTCCGCTGGATCGCGTCCTGGTCGAGTTCGAAAACGATCGGCGCGCGGGGCAACTCGAACTCGCGGATCAGCCGCGGGTGCAGTTCGCCCATCCAGCCGGCGGCTGTTCCGGCGATCAGGACACGCGCCGAACGACCCGGATGCAGCGCAGGGTGGGTCGCGGCCTCGGTGGTCACCGCCAGCGGCGCGGCCAGCGCCTCGACATCGCCTTTGACGTCGAAGAAGTCGACTGTCGCGCTTGCCGCCGTCCCATTGCTCGGCCAGCGCGGGCCGAACGCCAGTCCGCCGATCCGCAGCGGTTGGTCATAAGCGCTCGCCGTCGCGCAGGAAGCAGCGACCGGCTTCGAAGATGCGCACCCGCTCCGCTTTGCGATTGACGTTGGTGCGCAGCGTGTCGAGCAGTCCGCCGAGCAGCGTGGTGCGCATGACGTCGAGATGGCTCGCGATCGGATTGAGCACCTTGATCGGGTGGCGGATCGGCGTGAGCAGCCGCTCGGTCTCGGAGCTGACGAAGCTGAAGGTGATGACTTCCTGATAGTCGCGATCGACCAGCCGCTGCCGCAAGCGCGGCTGCAGAGCGGAGCGCTCTCCGGCGCCGGCAGCATCGCCTGCGCGTGCTCGCCGGGCGCGCGTGGATGTTGTCGATAGCCGTAGAGCCGCGCCACTTCTTCGATGAAGTCCTCTTCGATCGCGAGGTCGAAGCGATACGACGGCGGCGTGACGACGAAGTCGTCGACCTTCGCGTTCGGCCTCGAGGCCGAGGCGCGTGAAGATCGCAGCTGATCGTCTCTGGCGCGATCGCAACGCCGAGGATGCGCGCAATGCGCGCGCTGCGCACGCGCACGGGATCGCGCCGCGGCAGCGTGCCGCGGATGTCGATCAGCGGGCCGGCGCGGCCGCCGCAGAGTTCGATGATCAATGGCGTGGCGCGGTCGACCGCCGCCGGCCCGATGGCGAAATCGACGCCGCGCTCGAAGCGGTAGCCGGCATCGGTGGCAAAGCCGAGCCGCCGCGCCTTGCCCTGGATCACCGCCGGATTCCAGAACGCGCCTTCGAGGAACACGCGTGGTCGTGTCGTCGCTGATGCCGCTGTGCTCGCCGCCCATGATTCCGGCGAGCCCGAGCGGCTTCTTTTCGTCGGCGACCAGCAGCAGGTCGGCATCGAGATCGAGCGCCTGGCCATTGAG
Source organism: uncultured beta proteobacterium (assembly GCA_963847585.1). Taxonomy (GTDB): domain Bacteria; phylum Pseudomonadota; class Gammaproteobacteria; order Burkholderiales; family Casimicrobiaceae; genus PALSA-1003. The sequence continues at coordinate 177,056 of CAWKAQ010000019.1, forward strand.
CAGCGTCAGTCTGTTCACCGTCGCGCGGGAAGCGCACGACGATGTCGCCTTCGAGCAGCGCGTCGTCGTAGGCATGCAGCGGCTGGCCGAGTTCGAGCATCACGTAGTTGGTGACGTCGACGACCGCGGAGATCGGGCGGATGCCGCTGCGCTCGAGGCGTTGCTTCATCCACGCCGGCGTCGGCGCGCGCGCGTCGATGCCCTCGATGACGCGGGCGCAAAAGCGCGGGCACGCGAGCGGGTCCTCGACGCGGACGCCGCGGCGTCCTCTGCCGCGGCTCGGCGCCGCTGCGAGCGGCGGCGGCGTGACCGGACCCCGGTGATCGCGCCGACTTCGCGCGCGATGCCGAGGATCGACAGGCAATCGGCGCGATTCGGCGTCAGCTTCAGCGTCAGCAGCGAATCGTCGAGATCGAGCGCTGGCGCAGGTCGGCGCCGATCGGCGCAGTCCGGGTCGAGCAGCAGCAGTCCCGACGCATCGTCGGAGATGCCGAGCTCCGCGGCGGAGCACAGCATGCCCTGCGACTCGACGCCGCGCATCGCCGCCTTGCGGATCGTGCAGGCCTCCCGGCAGCTCGGCGCCGACGAGCGCGCACGGCACGAACGACGCCGGGCGCGACATTGGGCGCGCCGCAGACGATCGACAGCGGCGCGTCCTGGCCGGCGTCGACGCTGCAGACGGTCAGGCGTTCGGCGTTCGGATGGCGCTCGACGGCGAGCACCTTGCCGACGACGACTGCGGTGAACGGCGGCGCGACCGGCGACGCGGTCCTCGACTTCGAGCCCGGCCATGGTCAGCGCGTGGGCGAGCGCGTCGCCGCCGATCGGCGGGTCGACCAGCGTGCGCAGCCAGTGCTCGGAGAATTTCATGGCGTTCGGACGATCGTCGCGACGATCGCGCTAGGCGAACTGCCGCAGGAAGCGCAGATCGTTTTCGTAGAACAGCCGCAGATCGTTGACGCCGTAACGCAGCATCGCCAGCCGGTCCGGGCCCATGCCGAAGGCGAAGCCCTGGTAGCGCTCCGGGTCGATGCCGACCGCGCGCAGCACGTTCGGGTGGACCTGTCCCGCGCCGGATATCTCGAGCCAGCCGTCGCCGAAGCTCATGTCGATTTCGGCGGAAGGCTCGGTGAACGGGAAGAACGATGGCCGGAACCGCACCTTCAGATCGTCGCGTTCGAAAAAACGGCGCAGGAACTCGGTGAACACGCCTTTCAGATCGGCGAACGTCACGTGCTCGTCGATCCACAGGCCCTCGACCTGATGGAACATCGGCGAATGCGTCGCGTCGCTGTCGACGCGATACACGCGTCCTGGCGCGATGATCTTGATCGGCGGCGGATGCGTTTCCATGTAGCGCACCTGCATCGGCGAGGTGTGCGTGCGCAGCACCATGCCGCCGTCGACATAGAACGTGTCGTGCATCGAGCGGGCCGGGTGATCTTCCGGCGTATTGAGCGCGGTGAAGTTGTGGAAGTCGTCCTCGATCTTCGGGCCCGTCGGCGACGGCGAAGCCGAGCGAATGGAACAGCGCTTCGATGCGATCGATGGTGCGCGTGATCGGATGCAGCGCCGACGCCGATGCCGCGTCCCGGGCAGCGAAACGTCCAGCGCCTCGCCGGCGAGCTGCTGCGCGAGCTTCGGGTCGGCGAGTTCTTCGCGACGGCGGGCGAGCGCCGCTTCGAGCGCGTCCTTCGCCGCGTTGATGCGCGCGCCGGCGGCGGGGCGCTCGGCAGCGGCGAGCTTGCCCAGCGCCTTGAGCAGCTCGGTCAGCGCGCCGGACTTGCCGACATACGTGCCTTGACGTTCTCGAGCGCAGCCGGGTCGCGCGCATGCCGCGAAGTCGGCGAGCGCGCCGGCGACGATGGTCTCGAGTCTCGTCCATCGATGCGACAGTTGGAGATCAAAAAAAGGGAGGCGTTTTAGCGCCTCCCTCGTGGATCTTCGCGTCGGCTCAGGCCAGAGAGGCTTTGGCCTGCTCCGCGATCTTTCCAAACGCCGCCTTGTCGTGAATGGCGAGGTCGGCAAGCACCTTGCGGTCGATGTCGATCGACGCCTTTTTCAGTCCGTTCATGAACACGCTGTAGCTCATTCCCAGCTCGCGTACCGCGGCATTGATCCGCGCGATCCACAGCCCGCGGAATTCGCGCTTCTTCTTGCGGCGGTCGCGGTACTGATATTGCCCCGCCTTCATCACCGCTTCCTTGGCGACGCGATAGACGTTGCTGCGGCGGCCGCGATATCCCTTCGACAGCGTCAGTATTTTCTTGTGCCGCGCCTTGGCGGTCACCCCACGTTTGACTCTTGGCATCGTGGGCTCCCGTTAGGCGTACGGCAGCATGGCCTGCACCGAGTCCGCGTTGGTGCTGTGGACCGCAGGTGGAACCGCGAAGCTGCCGCTTGTTCTTGGTGGATTTCTTGGTAAGGATGTGGCGCTTGAACGCCTGCGAGCGCTTGATGCTGCCGCTTCCGCGCACGCGGAAGCGCTTTTTCGCGCCGCTCTTGGTCTTCATCTTCGGCATGACAATTTCCTATTTGCTGCCCACGGCGGTGCTCTCCGGAGGAGAGGCTTTCTGGCTTGCGCCTTTACCGGCTTCGGGCTTGTTCGGATGATGCTTGGTTACCGCAACTTTCTTCGGGGCCAGCAGCATCACCATTTGCCGGCCCTCGAGTCTGGGAAACTGCTCGACTACGCTGTGCGGCTCCAGATCGCCGCGAATACGTTCCAGCAGGCGAATGCCGAACTCCTGGTGCGCCATTTCGCGTCCGCGGAAGCGCAACGTCACTTTGGCCTTGTCGCCTTCGCCGAGGAACCGAATGAGGTTCCTGAGCTTGATCTTGTAATCGCCTTCATCGGTCCCGGGCCGGAATTTGACTTCCTTGACCTGGATCTGCTTCAGCTTCAGTTTCGCTTCGTGCTGGCGCTTGGCCTCGCGATACTTGAACTTGCCGAAGTCCATGATGCGGGCAACCGGCGGCTCGGCGAGTGGCGCGATTTCCACCAGATCGAGTTCCGCAGCTTCCGCCCGCGCGATCGCATCCGCGATCGGCACGATACCGAGTTGTTCACCTTCTGCACCGACCAAGCGGACCTCCGGGCAATTGATTTCGCCGTTGACCCGCTGTGCTTTGTCCTGGGCTATTGTGTTGCTCCTCAATAAGAAAAAAATCGGCCGTCCCGCCCGCGCGCTTGGCTAAAGTCCCGGTGCATCAGCAACGGGACGCCATCTCGGCTTCGAGACGGCGCATCAGGGACTCCAGAGGCATCGCCCCCAGGTCCTCGCCGGCGCGGGTTCGCACGGCCACCTGTTCAGTCTGCATTTCCTTGTCGCCCAGGATAATCTGGTACGGCAACTTTTGCAGGCTATGTTCTCGAATTTTATAGGTTATTTTCTCGTTACGCAAATCGGCGATCGCCCTGTAGCCGGCCGCCTTCAGGGCAGCGACGACCTTCGGGGCGTACGCCGCCTGGCGGTCGGTAATCGTCAGGACGACCAGCTGGACCGGCGCGAGCCACAAGGGCAGGGCGCCGCCGTGGTGCTCGATCAGGATTCCGATGAACCGCTCCAGCGAGCCGACGACCGCCCGATGCAGCATCACCGGGACCTTGCGGGCGTTGTCCTCGGCCACATATTCGGCGTCGAGCCGCGCCGGCATCGAAAAATCGACCTGCATCGTGCCGCACTGCCACGACCGGCCCAGCGAGTCCTTCAGGTGGTACTCGATCTTCGGTCCGTAAAAGGCGCCTTCGCCCGGCAGCTCGGTCCATTCGACTTCGCAGGCGCTCAAGGCGCGCGCGCAGCGCGCTCTCGGCGCGATCCCAGGTGTCGTCGGTCCCGAGCCGCTGGTCGGGCCGCAGCGCGAGCTTGATCGTCACCTGGTCGAACCCGAAATCCCGATATACGGCCAGCGCCTGCTGGTTGAAGGCGGTGACCTCGGGCTGGATCTGCTCCTCGCTGCAGAAGATGTGACCGTCGTCCTGGGTGAAGCCGCGGACCCGCATCAGGCCGTGCAACGCGCCCGACGGCTCGTTGCGATGGCACGAGCCGAACTCGCCGTAACGCAGCGGCAGGTCGCGATAGCTGCGCATGTTCGAGTTGAAGACCAGGATGTGGCCCGGGCAGTTCATCGGCTTGATCGCGAAGTCGCGCTTTTCCGACTCCGTCGTGAACATGTTGCTCCTTGTAGTTCTGCCAGTGACCCGACTTCTCCCACAGCGAGCGATCGAGGATCATCGGGCATTTGACTTCCTGGTAGCCGTTCTGCTGGTAGGCGCGGCGCATGTACTGCTCGACCTGCTGCCAGATGGTCCAGCCTTTCGGATGCCAGAAAACCATCCCCGGCGCTTCTTCCCGCAAGTGGAACAGGTCGAGCTGGCGGCCGAGCTTGCGGTGATCGCGCTTTTCCGCCTCCTCGATGCGGTGCAGATAGGCGTCGAGGTCCTCCTTTTTCGCCCACGCGGTGCCGTAGATCCGCTGCAGCATCTCGTTCCTGGAATCACCGCGCCAGTACGCTCCGGCGAGCTTGGTCAGCTTGAACACCTTGAGCTTGCCGGTCGAAGGCACGTGCGGGCCCCGGCAAAGATCGGTGAACCGGCCTTCGCTGTACAGCGAGATCGATTCGTTGGCCGGAATCGAGCCGATGATCTCCGCCTTGTAGTGCTCGCCGAGCGATTCGAAGTACTGCACCGCGTCGTCGCGCGGCATCATCTTGCGCACGACCGGCTCGTCCTTTTTCGCGAGCTCGGCCATCTTCTGCTCGATCGCGGCGAGGTCTTCGGGCGTGAACGGGCGCTTGTACGAGAAGTCGTAATAAAAACCGTCCTCGATCACCGGCCCGATCGTCACCTGCGCGTCGGGAAACAGTTCCTTGACCGCATAGGCGAGCAGGTGCGCGGTCGAATGGCGCAGGACCTCGAGGCCGTCCGGCATCCTTGTCGGTGACGATCGCGAGCGCCGCATCGCGGTCGATGCGGTACGAGGTATCGACCAGCTTGCCGTCGACCCGGCCCGCCAGCGCGGCTTTGGCAAGCCCGGGGCCGATCGATGCCGCCACTTGGGCGACGGTCACCGGCGCGTCGAAATGCTTGATTGCTCCGTCGGGTAATCGAATATCGGGCATGGCTTATTCCTCGATGCGAAAAAAAAGTGCGGACGAGCCGCACTTTTTGACGCTATACACGCGTGCGAACCCGCCGGCCTGTCAGTCGGTCTCCCTGCGCGTTCGCGGTGTCATAACCATGCCTTTCTCCGTTCGACCTCTAGCCAGTCCGATGCAGTGACTGGTAGGCGCGATTGGACTCGAACCAACGACCCCCACCATGTCAAGGTGGTGCTCTAACCAGCTGAGCTACGCGCCTGTCCTGCAAAGAAAAGAGTATAGCCGAGTCGGCTTGCTGCCGCCAAGCGCGCCCTCGGCGCCGATCGCCTTTAGTCGCGCAGCACGCGCAACAGGCCGATCAGGACCGGCTGGTGCACCATGTATATGAGCAGGCTGTGTCGACCCATCCATATCAGCCAATGCGGCGTTATCCGGGTCAAGGGCCGCAGCGGGCGGAATTGTTGCAGCGATAGCCAGTGGCCGAGCGCAATGCCGATCAGGACGACGCCCAGCCAGGGCAGCAGCGGCACGTAGTCCTCGGTCGGCGGCCTGTGCGTCATCATGCCCAGCCATTGCAGCCAGCGCGTGTCGAACAGCGGCAGCGCGACGAAATTGCCGACGATGACGATGGCGGCTCCGGCGACCAATGCCGCGCGCGGGAAGCGCGTGGCCGGCCATGCCAGCACCGACGCCACCGCGATGCAATGGAGAATGCCGAAGGTGATGAAGGTTTGCGGAAAGGTCAGGTAACTGGCGACACTGACCAGGATCGCGCAGAACGCGATCAGCGCGATCCGTCGCCAGAAATGCCGCGGCGTGACGCCGGCATGGCGCGCGAGCAGCAGGCTCAATCCCACCAGCAGCATGAACGCGCTGACGATCACGCCGCGAAAACCCAGCCAGAACGAATCGTGGTCGAAGTCGGCGCGTATGAAACCGAACCAATTGAGGTCAAACGAAAAGTGATAGACGATCATCAGGCAAAGCGCGACGCCGCGCAGGCCGTCGATCGCGCCTATACGCAACGCCGCAGGCGCCGCGGCTCGCGCCTGCTCGGCACGCTTCGCCGTCGATCGCCGCGCAGCGTGCGCCGCGCGGTGCTCGCGTCGCCGGCTCATCGCACGGTGAGCGGCCACACGATGCGGTAGCTGCCCGCGCCGTCCGCCCTGCCGATGCTCGACAGGGCGGCGGCGATCGCTTCGCTGCGATCGGCAGGCAGCCCCGCGCGCGGCTTGATCCTTGCGTCGATCTGCGGCATGCCGCGAGTCGAGAACAAGCAGGGTCCCCGCGACATCGACCTCGCCTCCGCTGTTGGACAGCGTTGCCGGGATTTCGCTGCCGCTGCCGGCAGCAGCGAGGCGCACGTCTCCCAGCGCGATGCGCGCCCCGGTCAGTGGCGCGGGCAGCGCGGCGTCCGTCCACTTGAGGTCGGCGCGACCTTCGAGCCGATCGCCGCGGCGCGCAAGGTCTGCGACGTCGAGCACCAGCGTGCCACCGGCATTCGTCAGCGCGTCCGGTACGCCGGCGGTGCGCAGCACCGAGGCTGGCGGGCAATGCAATGGCGAAGTCGTGCACGATGAAATCCTCTCGTTCGACGGTGAACGTCGCGGGCCGGGTCGCGTCGCCCGCAGTAAGCGATCCGGCAAGCCCGCCCCGCAACAAAGGGATCGGTTCGAGACGCCACGCGATCGGAATGCGCGCGCCGTCCGGCAGGAGCGCGAGCTCGCCCGACCCGTTCCACACGGTGCCGGTCGCCGCAGCGATGCGAATCCGGCCGTCGGTCAGGTCCGCGACGCGGCGATCGACGAGACTCGCCGGCGCCTCGATCGCCAGAGCCGCCGCCAGCAATATCGCGCCGGCGCCGATGACCAGCCAGCCGCGCATCGCTAGCGCCGCAACGTGAACTCGGCGCGAACCATTCCGGACTCGACGCGCGCGGCGGCAGTGAGGTCGACCACGCGCAGCGCCGCATCGCGCTGCAGCGATTCGAGCAGGATTGTCAGGGCGTCGAACGAAATTCCGTCGATGGTGACGCGCAGATCGTCGCCGGTCCGGTCGATCGCGCTGGCTTTGATGCCGGACTGCGCGAGCGCCAGGTCGAGCGCCGCGCGCGGCTCGCGCACAGGCGGAGGCGTCCGGCGTTCGAGTCCGCCGATGGCGTCGGCCTGGACACGTGCCTGCGCCAGTGCGGCGCGCTGTACGGCTAGCTCTCGCGTCAGTCTGGCGATATCGGCCTGGATCGGCAGCCAGACCAGCAGCCAGGCGAGCGCCGCTATGGCGAGCACCGCGCCGGCGACAACGGCGGCGCGTTCAGCATGCGTGCGCAGGCGCCACCAATGCGTCAGCCGGTCGCGCGGATCGAGTTCGACCGCGGTGGCCATCAATCGATGCCCAGACGCAACCGCGCCCCGGTCGCCGTGGCTGCGGCGATCGCGGTCAGCCCCCGTCCTTGCAACTCGCGCTGGACGTGCGCGATCTGCGCGGCGTCGGATTTCTGCAGTTCGAGGACGACATGGCCATCGGCATAGCGCAGCGAGCGCACCGAGCCAGCCGGCAGCGTCGCCAGTGCCGGAGCGGCTCGCGCCAGCAACGGCAGAAAGTCGTCGCGCGCAGGCAGTCCCGCGCGATGGCGTAGCTCGGCATCGCGCCGGCCGATGGCCTGCAGCGGCGGCATCGCCGCCGCGGACTCCGGCGCAGCGGTTTGGGCCACCGCGGCCAGCTCGCGCTGCACGGCGCGTGTCTGCCATTGCAGCCACGCCCACTGTCCGAGCGTGGCGATCACATGGATGCCCAATGCCAGCGCTGCTATCGCCAGCGCCGGGCGAAACAGGCGCAGCAGCGTCGATCGCGGTGACGGGGCTCCGGCATCGGCGCCGATCGCGGCGAGGTCGACCGCCGAAGCGAACGCCTGCGGCGTCGCCTCGGGCCAGCGCCACGGCACGCCCGACGCTGAACGCGACGCCCGTCTGTTCGTTCGCCTGCGCGAGTCGCTCAGGGCCGATGCCGCCGATGTCCACCCGCACCACGCGCGGCGCGTGCTGACCCGCCGCCGTGATCGCCAGCGCAAGCTCCGCCGGAAGGCCGGTCTCTCGCGCTGCGCCGACGCCGATCGACGCGCCGCGATCGGTGACGACGAATCCCGCATCGGTGCTCGAGCGCGCGCACCAGCACCAGCCGGAAGCCGGAGGCCGCGCCAGATCGCTTTCGAGGATGATCCGGCCCCAGCGTATGCCCGCGCGCTGCGATCCCGCGTTGAAAGCGCGCAGCCACGTATGCGGCCACGATGGCGCCGCGTACTGTGCCGTCGGCAGCTTGCGCGCCAAACGCCGCATGGCTGTCTTCCGGAGCGCCGGCAAGCTGATCTTCGAGTGCGTAGCCCGCCGCCGCGGCAACGCGCGGCGCCGGTAGCGGCGGCAAGGTCAGCGTCACCAGCCTGCCGCACGCCGCCGCGATGACTGCTTCGGTCAGATCGCGTGCCGGCCATTCGGAAGGGCGGCTGCGCCCGGTGCGGACCAGGCGGCCGCCGTCGGCAAACAGTGCCCAGTCGGCGGCGCGTTCCGCGGCAGGCGCGGTGTCGAGCAACACGCGCAGCGTGGTCATCGGCGGGTCATCGGGTGCATCGTAGCCAATGCGCGCCGATTGTACGCGACCCGCGGGAAGGGCCGCGATCGCGATCCTTGCGTCATTCGACCACCTCCCACACGACCAGCGGCCAGGTGTTCGCCGCCGGTCGACGCGCTTGAGCAGCGCGCGCGCGCGCGCCAGGGTGTCGCCCTGCCGCGCCTCGATCGACACCTCGAACCAGTCGCTCTTGACGTCGATCAGCGTTTCGTCGACGATCAGGTTGGGCCGCGGCAGGCGCGCGCGGAAATCGGCGATGCTGGCGAACGGCGTCTGCGCGCGCGCACGCGACCAGCGCGGCGGCCCCTGCCGCATCGAGCCCGCCGGCGACGGCGGCCAGGACCTCGGCGGTGCGGTATTGACGTTGACCGCGGTCGGCGCGTCGAGCGCGTCGACGAATGGCACGCAGGCGGGCGAGCAGCCAGTTGATGCCGACGCCGCGGACCGCGAGCAATTCGCTCGCGCGTCGGACCGGAGCGTTGGCGGCGAGACCCGGGCCGTGGCTGCGCCATGATACCACGCATCTTCGGCGCCGCCCGGGTTCGCTGACGCGGTCGTCGGCGTCGACCCAGTCGCCGATGGCGTTGAGCAGCGATGGCGGCAGCGCAAGGGCGGCGAACAGGCGTTGCAAGCGCGGCGCGGGTCGGCTGCCGGCGCTGCAGGCGTCGCCGGCAAATTGTTGATGTTGATCCGGCTTTGCGCGTCGACGATGTAGCCGGCGATCGAGCCATTCTCGAGCGGAATCGCCGGCAGCCTCAGTGCCCAGGGCTGAGCCAGGTGCACGATGCCGCCGGCCGGGGCGTTGTCGTTGACGATCTGCCGCGCCCATTGCACGCCTGCCATCGCGAGCGCCTGTGCCTGCACCTGGTCGCGGCGATGCGCATGCTCGTTGATCCAGCGCTGCTGCTGCCAGAGCAGCGTCGCGGCGATGGTCGCCGCCAGTGCGGCAAGCAGCATCGCCATGCACGATGGCCGCGCCGCCGGCGCCGCGCCGCCGCGGCGCGGTCCACATCAGCGCAGCGCCAGCCATCGCTCGATCGCTTCGCCTGACGCGAGCGTCAGATGACGCGCGCGCCGCGCGGCAGGTCCGCGTCGCCGCCGATCGGCCATTGGTCGACCCAAGTGCCGGTCCGCGGTCAGATACGACAGCCGAAAGTGCGCGACGTCGGAGAGCAGCGGGTAAGCGGCTGGGCTCAGCGTCGCGCGGCCGATCGTATCCCGGCCAATACAGCACTTCGATCACTGCCATCGTGGAAGCGGTAGCCGAGGCGCTGCCCGGCGCTTCCGGGATCGACGTTGAATTCGGGGCCGGCGCGCGAAAACGCCAGCGCACGCGTTGCCCGTCGCCGTCGACGGCCGCGAGCCAGGCCGGCTCGCGCGAACCGCACCGACGCGCGCCGGCGTGGAACAGCCTCGCGCAAGATCGGCTTCGAGACGCGCGAAAAAAAGATCGAGCGTGCGCCATCGCGTCGCTTCCGCCGACAGGCGTGACTCGCTTTCGGACAGCGCGGACAGCGCGCGGTAGCCCAAGAACGCGAGCAGCGTCGCACGATCGCGAGCGCGATCAGAACTTCCAGCAGCGTGAAGCCCGACGCTTCGCATCGGGAGCAGTGCTCATCGCTGCGCCGCCTGTCCCAGGTAGCCGACCAGCCGCGCCAGCACGTAATCGGGCGCGCTGAGTCGGCGACGTGATCTCGATCTTGCGGAACGCGGGATTCGGCGTGCCGCTGACGGTTTCGCGCCAGGCGAATGTGGCGCCGGCCTGCGTCTCGATGCCGGAGCGCTCGCCGACGGCGGCGGCCGGCGATTCGAGCTGCGCCGGCGGCGAGCCGATTCTGCGCGACCCAGAGCGCGAGCGTGCGCGCTTTCAGCGCAGTGGCGCTGTCCGCGCTCTGCGCGACGCTGCGAAATCCGGCGGCCAGCGCGACGGCGACGATGGCCAGCGCGACGAGCACCTCGACCAGCGTGAAGCCGGTGCGCGCTAGCGGGCTATCGGGCCGGACAGCGCGACGCGGTTGAGCGGGTCGGCGGCGAGCAGGCGTAAGCCATTCGGGCGATGTGATCTGGATGACATAGGGCTCGTTGCGGCCGCTGGCACGAAGCGGCAGGATCGCGTCCGGCGGTAACGGGCTGCCCCGCATATTCGCGCGCCGCAGACGTCGAGCGGTCGCGGGCAGCGCGCGCGGCTCGAGGACGTCGTCTGTCGACAGCGGCAGCCAGCGGTCGCCGTCGGTGCCGGCTCGCCGCCAGAATCGATAGCGCGTGCCGCCGCGGAGACGCCCAGCGTCTCGCTTTTCCATTGCGCGAGCAGCGCCGCATGCTCGATGCCGCGGCGCAGTCGCTGGCTTTCGCGCTCGACGGTGTGCCGCGGATCGGTCTCGAAACGCGCATAGGCGAGCCCGCGGCGAGCCCGATCGACGATCAGCACGACCAGAATTTCCGCCAGCGTGAACCCGGCCGCGTGCGGCGCGCACGCCGCGCAATCCGACGGTGCAGCTTACAGGTCCCACGAGCCGATGTCGGCGTCGAATCCCGTGCCGCCCGGCGCGCCGTCGGCGCCGAAGCTGAACACGTCGATATTCGCCGCGCAGCCCGGGATTGATGTATTGATAGGGTTGCCCCACGGGTCCTTGGGCAGCCGCTCCAGGTAGCCGTTCGGCTTCCAGTTCGGCGGTACCGGCGGCTGCAGTCGGCTTGGCCACCAGCGCGGCGAGGCCCTGGTCGCTGGTCGGATAGCGCCCATTGTCCAGGCGATAGAGTTTGAGCGCCTGGCATATCGCGGCGATGTCGTTCTTGGCCGCGATGACGCGCGCTTCATCCGGGCGTTCGAGCACGCGCGGCACGACCAGCGCGGCGAGAATGCCGAGGATGACGATGACGACGAGGACTTCGACCAGCGTAAAGCCGCGCAACGATCGAATCCGGTGCGGCGCGTTCGACGGCAAGCTTTGGCGCATGCAGCCATTATAATCGCCCGGGTTCGCTTTCCAGGTCCGTCGCAATGATGCGTTTCGTCGTGGTTGATTGCTGCTGCTCGCGCTGGTCAGTTGCGGCGCCGCCTATTGGTGGGCGACGACGCAGCCTCTGCACGTTGCCGGCAGATGAGCTATGCGCTCACAGTGAAACCCGGCGCGACGCTGCGCTCGGTTGCGCGCGACTTGACTGCTGCGGACGTGATGCCCGCCGACTGGATGCTGGTCGCGCTGGCGCGTGCTCAGCCGCGCCGACCGAACGATCAAGGCAGGAAACTACGAGATCGGACCGGGGACGACGCTGGCCGGCCTGATGGCCAAACTGACCCAGGGCGACGTCACGCAGTCGTCTTTCGCGATCGTCGAAGGCTGGACCGTTCGCGACCTCAAGGCGGCGCTGAAGAGCGACGCCAAGATCGCCAAGCGTGCGATCGATCTTCCCGGATGCCGAGCTGATGCGAGACATCGGCGCCACGGAGACCGCGCCCGAGGGCCTCTTTTTCCCGGACACGTACTTTTTTGCCAGCGGATCGACCGACGCCGCGCTGCTCGAAGCGCGCCTATCGCGCTGATGCATGAGCGCCTGGACGCGGCGTGGGCTTCCCGCGCGAGCGGCTTGCCGCTGGCCGAATCCCTACGAAGCGCTGACGCTCGCATCGATCGTGGAAAAGGAAACCGGTCGCGCCGCGGACCGGCCACTGGTCGCAGCCGTGTTCATCAATCGCCTGAAGATCGGCATGCGCCTGCAAACCGATCCCGACCGTGATCTACGGCATCGGGCGAGCGTTTCGACGGGAACCTGAAGAAGAGCGATCTCGAAAACGACCACGCGTTCAATACCTACGTCCGCAGCGGCCTGCCGCCGACGCCGATCGCGTTGCCCGGACAGGCGTCGATCGACGCGGTCCTGCATCCGGCGGCGGTGCCCTATCTTTATTTCGTCGCGCGCGGCGACGGCTCGAGCGAATTCTCGAGCAATATCGCCGATCACAATCGCGCCGTGGCAAAATATCAGCGCGGCGGACGCTAGCGCTCCTTCGCGTTGCGTTCGCTCCTTCGTCGCGCCGATCCCGCCTTCCATTGACGACTGATTCATCCCGCGGCCGCCTGATCACCGTCGAAGGCATCGACGGCGCCGGCAAGAGCACGCATCTGCCATGGCTCAAGCAGTCGCTGGAGGGCCGGGGCCGGCGGGTCTGGCTGACGCGCGAGCCGGGCGGCACACCGCTGGGCGAACGGTTGCGCGACCTGCTGCTGCATCAGCCGATGGGAGAGCTGACCGAGACGATGCTGATGTTCGCCGCGCGGCGCGAGCATTGCGAGCGCGAGATCTGGCCCCGGCTCGATCAGGGAGTCTGGGTCGTCTGCGACCGGTTCAGCGATGCCACCTACGCCTATCAGGGCGGCGGCCATGGCGTTTCGGCCGGAATGCATCGCAGCGCTCGAACGGCTGAGCCTGGGTGACTTCCATCCTGACCTGACGCTGCTGTTCGATGTGCCGGTCGAGGTGGGACGCGAGCGACTGGCCGACGGACGGCCGTTGGACAAATTCGAGCGGCAGCAACCCGGATTCTTCGAGCGCGTCCGTACGACGTATCTGACTCGCGCGGCGGCCGAGCCATCGCGTTTCGCGTCATCGACAGCACCCGGCCGCAGGCCGACGTGCGGGCCGAACTGGCCGCGATCATCGCCGCCCTGTGAGCGAATCGACTGCTCGCCGTCGGCTGCCGCGCAGGCTCTGCTGCCGTGGCATCGCGATCTCGCGACCGCGATGCTGCAACAGCGGTCGCGATGGCCGCAGGCACTTGCTGATCGCCGGCAGGCGCGGCCTGGGCAAGCGCGCGCTCGCCTTGCATTTTGCGCGCGCACTGCTGTGCGAAGCCCCGCGCCCCGACGGAGATGCGTGCGGCGTTTGTCCGAGCTGCCTGTACGTGGCTGTCGGCGCGCATCCGGATTTGCGGCTGATCGAGCCGGTGATCGTCCGACGACGAAGGCAACGTCACCGCCGTCGACGCGATCACCGTCGATCGCATTCGCGAGCTCATCGCATTTCACGCAGCTCTCGACCCATCGTCATCGCGCCAAGGTCGCGGTGATCGCGCCGGCCGAAGCGATGAATGCCGCCGCCGCGAACGCGTTGCTCAAAACGCTCGAGGAGCCGCCGGCCGAGACCTATCTGATGCTGGTCAGCCATCAGACCGCGCGCCTGGCGGCGACGATCATCAGCCGCTGCCGACGCCTGCCCGTCGCCGAGCCGGACGTCGGCATCGGCGGCGGCGTGGCTAGCGGCGCAAGGCGTCGCCGACGCCGACCGGGTGCTGGCGCAGGCCGGCGGGGCGCCTCTGCTGGCGCTCGAGCTTGGCGGATCCGCGTGCTGCAGCGCGAAGGCGACCAGCTTGCTGGCCGAGCTGGCGCGGCCCGAGCGGCTGTCGCCGGTCGCGGTCGGCGCCCGCTTGGAGGCAGCTGCCGAAGGACGAGCGCAAGCCGCTGCTTGCCGCCGCGGTGTACTGGCTGCTGACCTGGACCGCCGACCTTGCTTCGGTGGCCAGCGGCGGCACCGCCGCGCTTTCATCCCGCAACGCGCGCGACGCGCTGGCGGCGCTGGCGGCGCGGGTGGCGCGGGTCCCACTGTTCCGCTATTATCAGTCGCTGTTGCAGCAGCGCGCGCTGCTGTACGCATCCGTTGCAGCCGCGGCTGGTCGCGGAGGCGCTGCTGATCGATTATCGCGATCTGTTCGTACGAGGCCGGGGCGGTTGACTGCAGCGACCGCTCGGCCAGACTTCATCGCCACGGCGCGTTCGCGGCGCGATCAACAATCAACCTGAGCTCAGGATCATGGCGGCGGACCGCTCCCCCAACACTGCGACGCGGGCGATGCTCAACCGGCCGGGCGTGCTTTCGCTCAACATTCGCGAAAAGGCCGCGCTATACGCGGCGTACATGCCTTTTCTCAAGGGTGGCGGGATATTCATTCCGACCAATCGGGCCTATCAGCTGGGCGAGGAAGTCTTCATGCTGCTGTCGCTGATGGATGATCCGCAGCGCATTGCAGTGCAGGGCAGGGTGGTCTGGATCACGCCCGAAGGCGTGCAGGGCAACCGGACGCAGGGCATCGGCGTTCAGTTCACCCCGGACGAGACCGGCGCTTCGGCGCGGGCGACGATCGAAAGGCTGCTCGGCGAGACGCTCGCCTCGAATCGGCCGACGCATACGATGTAGTTGTGTTCGTCGATTCACACTGCCACATCAATTTTCCGGAGCTGGCGGCGGACCTGCCGGCGGTATTCGAAGCGATGGCCGGGAATCGCGTCACCCACGCGATGTGCATCGGCGTCAACCTGCCCGATCTTCCGCAAGTGCTGGCGCTGGCCGACGAGCATGCGAATATCTATGCGAGCGTCGGCGTACACCCCGACTACGAGGACACGCCCAGAGCCGTCCGTCGAGCAGCTGATCGCGCTCGCGGCGCGGCCGAAGGTCGCCGCGATCGGGGAAACCGGCCTCGACTATTACCGGGCCACCGGCGACCTCGAGTGGCAGCGCCAGCGCTTCCGCACGCACATTCGCGCGGCACGGTCCTGCGGCAAGCCGCTCGTGATCCACACGCGTTCCGCCGCGGCCGATACGCTTGCCATCATGCGCGACGAGCGCGCCGGCGACGTGGGCGGCGTCATGCACTGCTTCACCGAAACCTGGGATGTCGCGCAAGGCGCGCTCGAATTGGGATTCCACATCTCGTTTTCCGGCATCGTCACGTTCAAGAATGCCGTTGCACTCAAGGACGTTGCGCGGCGCGTGCCTCTGGACCGCATGCTGATCGAAACCGATGCACCCTACCTGGCGCCGGTGCCGTATCGCGGCAAGCTGAACCAGCCGGCGTACGTGCGATACGTCGCGGAGGAAATCGCCCGGCTGCGCGAAGTGCCGGTCGAAGTGATCGCCACCGCGACGTCGGCCAATTTTTTCCGGCTGATCCGGGCGAGCGCGCATGCCGCATAGCGGCGGCAGCATCGCCGCGCTGCGCGTGCTGCTGCGGTTGCTGCCGCTGCTCATGCTCGGGCTCGCGCCGGCGCCGGCCGGGGCGCAGGCGCTCTACGAGCGCTTCATCCAGTCGGTCACGATCGACCGGTCCGACGAAGTCATCGCGCTGCTCCGGCGCGGCATGGATCCGAACACCGTCGATCCCAATGGCGACCCGGTACTGGTGATCGCGGCGCGCTCGGGATTCGAGCCCACGCTCGATGCGCTGCTGGCTGCAGGAGCCAAGGTCAACAACAGAAATCCATTTGGCGACAGCGCGATCATGGTCGCGGCGATCGGCGGACGAGCTGGCGATCGTGAAAAAGCTCTACGCGCGGGGCGCCGAAATCAATCACCCTGGATGGACGCCGCTGATCTACGCCGCAACCGGCGGTCACGCCGACGTTGCCCGCTATCTGATCGATGCCGGCGCCAACGTCAATGCGGCATCGCCGAACGGAACGACGGCGCTGATGATGGCGGTGCGCGAGGGGCATGCCGCGGTGGTCGACTTGCTGCTGGAACGGGGTGCGGACGTCGAACATCGCAACGAGAACGGTGCGACGGCCTTGGCATGGGCCAAGCGCGGAGGGTTCGATTCGATCGAACGAGCGTTGCGGCGGCGCGGGGCCAAGGACTAAAGCGCGGCGTTGTGCCGCGCTTTAACGATGCGAATCGGCGATGGTGTGTGGACGCAGCGGTGCCGGGTCTGCCGCCGCGGCCTGCGCCGCGCTGATCAGCTCGGGCACAAACGCGACAAGCCGGCGTGCGCCGTCGTAGCGCTGCTGCCAATAGCGCTGCGACATCGTGACGATCTCGACCTCCCCGCCGCGATGCGGAGCGTGGATGAACCGATCGTCGCCGAGATAAATGCCGACATGCGAAAACGGCGAGCTTCGGGTGTTGAAGAACACCAGGTCGCCGGCCTGGAGATCGCCGGGGGCGACCCGGCCGCCCAGCCGTGCCATTTCGCGCGCCGTGCGCGGGAGGGTCAGGCCGACGACCTCCTGAAACACGTAGCGGACCAGGCCGCTGCAATCGAGACCATGCTCGGGGGTGCTGCCGCCGTAGCGGTAGTCGACGCCGATCAGACCCAGCGCATAGATCGCGAGATCCTGGGCGCTTTGCAGCACGCTAGCCACCGGACGCTCGACGGTGCGGGCGTGACTGGACGCAGTGACGGGCTGCGCCGCGAGTCCGGGGCGCGACAGCAGCGCCAGCGCAATGGCGGCCAGCGCGACGATCGCAGCGTGGCGCAGCGCGGTCACCGTTTGCGCGGGCTTGCGGCAAGGTATCGGCATCTGATTGCATTTTGTTCGCTAATTCAGCGACTTGCCACCATACGCGGGCCGGCGAGCCGAGTCAATTCGCGCCGCGGCGGATGGCGCGCCGACGCCGGAGGTCCTTCGGGTCGGCCTGCAGCGGCCGGTAGATTTCGACCCGGTCGCCGTTCGACAGCCTGGTATCGAGCGCGACCCTCACGCCATACACGCCGACCGCCATCGCGGCGAGGTCGATTTCCGGGTGGCGTCCCGCTATCCCCGACAGGGCCAGTGCGTCGGCAACGCTGGCTCCGGACGGCAGCGAGACCTCGATCTCGGTGGCGCCGGCGGGCAGCGCATAGACGACGGTGACGGCGATCCGCTTCACGCGCCGCTGCCGTGGACCGCTACCGCGCGCTTGACGAAGGCGTCGATGAAGCTGTCGGCAATGCGGCCGAACACCGGCCCGATAAGCCCTTCCAGCACCGGCGTCGCGAATTCGTAGTTGAGCTCGAATTCGACCTTGCATGCAGAATCGCTCAACGCGCGAAACTGCCAGATGCCGTCGAGGCGGCGAAACGGGCCGTCGCGCAGCGAGATGACGATCCGTTCGGGCGGCTGGTTCCGATTGGCGGTGGTGAAATGCGTGCGCACGCCGTGGTAATCGATGTCGATCCGCGCCAGCGTCTCTTCCGTGGTCTGCTGCAGGATCCTGGCTCCCCCGCACCATGGCAGGAATTGCGGATAGTCTTCGACGCGTTCGACGAGATCGAACATCTGTTGCGCGCTGTACGGCACCAGCACCGACTTGTGTACGCTGCGCATTGCTACAATATGGAACTGGCAAGCGAACGAGCACCGTTGTATGAGCATCGTAGAAAACAAAAAAGCCTATCACGACTATTTCGTCGAGGAGAAATTCGAGGCGGGCCTTGCGCTGGAGGGCTGGGAGGTCAAGGCGATCCGCGCGGGGCGTGCACAGCTGAAGGAAGCCTATGTCGTCGTCAAGGGTGGCGAGATCGTCCTGCTCGGCGCGCACGTGACGCCGTTGCCGACTGCATCGACGCATATCAAGCCCGACCCGACGCGGACCCGCAAGCTGCTGCTGCATCGTAGCGAGATCAATCGCCTGGTCGGCAAGGTCGAGCGCGCCGGCTACACGATGACGCCGCTCGATCTGCATTTCGTCAAAGGCAGGATCAAGATCGAGATCGGCCTCGCGCGCGGCAAGAAGCAATACGACAAGCGGGAAACCGAGAAGCTGCGCGACTGGAACCGCGAAAAGCAGCGGCTGCTGCGCAACCGCTCGGGCAGCGCCAAGACGGCGCGATCCGGCTGAGCAGCATGTCGTCGGGCCTGGTTAGCGTGCGTCCGGCAGTCGCCGGCGACCTGGCGGCGATCAGCGCGATTTACGCGCACCATGTCGAAACCGGGCATCGGGTCGTTCGAGCTCGCCGCGCCGGACGACGAGGAAATGCGGCGGCGCTGGCGCGACGTCGTCGAGCGCGGCTTGCCGTATCTGGTGGCTATGCTGCCGGAGCGTGACGCGGGAATCGCCGGATACGCGTATGCGAGTCCCTACCGCGCGCGGCCCGGGTATCGCTACACGGTCGAAGACTCGGTCTACGTCGATCCCGTCTGCATGGGGCAGGGCGCGGGGCGCGCGCTGCTCGCCGCGCTGATCGGCGCATGTACGCCGCTCGGCTACCGGCAGATGGTGGCCGTGATCGGCGGCTCGGACAATGCCGCGTCGATCGGGCTGCACGCGGCACTCGGCTTCGAGCGCGTCGGCTGCCTGACGGCAGTCGGTCGCAAATTCGATCGCTGGGTCGACAGCGTATTGATGCAGCGCGCGCTCGGCCCGGGCGGGGCGACGGGTCCGATCTAGCCTGCCGCGTTCAGCGTGCGGCCAGCAGCTCGCGCGCGGCCGCGACGCCGCTCCTCGCCGCCGCTTCCAGCGTGGCCGGGAACTCCGGATCGGTGTAGTCGCCGGCGAGATACAGGTGCGGCGCGATGATCCCGGCAGGAGGGCGCGTCAGCCCGGCACGGCATGCATACGTCGCACGCCGCTCGGCGATGACCTTGAGCCATGCTGGCGGCGGCAGGCCTGGCAGCAAGCGACGCAGCTGATCGTCGATCGCGCGCAGCAGCGCTGCGTGATCCTGACGGGCGCCGGGCTGCTCGGTGCTGATCACGACGGCGGCGAGACCGTCCGGACCTTCGAGCTGCCCGCGATCGAACAGCCATTGCCCCGGCGTCGCCGGCGAGCTTCTGCATCGGTTGCGCGAGACCCAGCGGACGATCGTATTTCAGATACGCGGTGACAATCGGCTCGTAGGCGAACTGCTCGACACACGCGACCGCGTGGGCGGCCTCGGGCGATTCGATCGCGCCGCCGAGCAGATGGCTCGAGCTGGTGCGGCCCAACGGCGATGACTGCGTCGCCGAACGACTCGTCGGTATAGCCGCTGCGCAACACGACGTGGTCGCCGCGCGGCGCGACGCCGGTCACGGTCGTACCCTTGCGGATCGAGCCGCCGCGGTCGACGACATAGGCGGCCGCGGCATCGGGAAACAGGGACGACAGGTCGACCCGCGGCATCAGCGTGTCCGAATCGTGGGCCTCGCGGGCGAACGCGGCCGCGAGCACGTTGAGAAAGATCTGCGCCGACGCGACGGCCAGCGGCGTATTGAGCGCGGCGATGCACAGGGGCTCCCACAGATTTCGTATCGCCGCCTGAGGCTGCCCATCGAGGAGCTCGGCCACCGTCATTGCCGGCGAACAGCGATACCGGTCGCGCCGCAGGCGACCGACGAACGCGAGCGTCGCGCGGCGCTCGGGCCAGGTAAGGCCTTGTGCGCGGCAACAGCGCCAGCAGCGAGATGCCAGGGCGCGGGCAGCCGCGGCGCGGCCAGGCGGAACACGCCGGGCTCTGCCAGGCACAGCCGCCGCCGCTCGAGCAGATCGCGCTCGGCGCCGGGGCCGTGCACGGTGCGCAGCAGCGCGAGGAGCTCGGTGTAGGCGCCGAGCAACATGTGCTCGCCGTTGTCGACGACGACCTCGTAGGCTTCGATTCGACGGGCTCGGCCGCCCAGCGTCTGCGCGGCTTCGAACACCGTGACCGTGCGCCCCGCCTGGGCAAGCGTCACCGCCGCCGCGAAGCCCGCGTAGCCGCCACCGATGACCGCGATTCGCTCCGCCACTAATACGACCAGGACGTCGTCCAGGCGATCCAGGCCTTGCGCAGCGGTGAGAGCGCGACGCGGCGGTCGAGGACCTGAAAGTCGTTGCGCTCGATCGCCCTGAGCAGCGCGCGATAGGTGGCCGCCATGATCAGACCGGGACGTTGCGCGCGCCGGTCGGCGGCGGGCAGCGCGCCGAGCGCCCGCGCGTAAATGGCGCGCGCACGCGCGACCTGGAAACGCATCAGCGCGACAAAGCCGGGCGTGTGGCGTGCGCCGAGTATGTCGGCCGCGCTGACGCCGAAGCGGTCGAGCTCGTCCTGCGGCAGATAGATCCGACCGCGGCGCGCGTCCTCGCCGACGTCGCGGATGATGTTCGTCAGCTGGAATGCGATGCCGAGATCTCGAGCGTAAGCGCGCGTCGCCGGATCGGAATAACCGAATATTTCCGCCGACATCAGTCCGACGCCGCCGGCGACCAGGTCGCAATAGCGCTCGAGCATCGCAAAGTCGAGGTAGCGCTGCTGCTCGAGATCCATCGCCATGCCATCGATGACGGCCTGCAACTGCGCTTCGTTGAGCGCGAATTCCGCGACGACCGGCTGCAAGGCCTGCGCGACCGGGTGCTGCGGTGCGCCGCCGAAAATCGCCGCCACCTGGCCGCGCCACCAGGCAAGCTTGATGCGCGCAACGCCGACATCGGTGGTGTCATCGACCACGTCGTCGACTTCGCGGCAGAACGCATACAGCGCGGTGATCGCGCGCCGGCGAGCCGCCGGCAGAAAGCGAAAACTCCTGTAGAAGCTCGAGCCGCTTTGCGCGGCCTTCTGCTGGCAATAGGCATCGGGCTGCATCGCTAACCGGCCAGCGTCGCCGCAAACATCATCGCCCAGTCCCGCCGGCGCAACACCGGACGGCGCCGGAAGACGTCTCCCTGCGCGAGGTCGATTGCCCTCAGGATGCGCAAGCCGCCGGCGACCACCATCTTCAGCTCGAGCCGCGCGCGCAGCGGCAACGCGTTCGCGAGCGGCAGTCCCGAGCGCAGCAGCTCGCGCGTTCGCGCTACCTCGAATGCCATCAGTCGGCGCCAGCGCTCGTCAGCGATGCCGTCGGCGATCTGCCGCTCGCTGACGCCGAAGCGCGCCATGTCGTCGGCCGGCAGGTAGACGCGTCCCTTCGCCCAGTCGAGTGCGATGTCCTGCCAGAAATTGGCCAGTTGCAATCCGGTGCAGATCGCATCGGCGCGGCCGAGCTCGACCTCGGCGGACACGCCGTACAGATGCAGCAGCAGGCGACCGATCGGGTTGGCTGAGCGCCGGCAATAGTCGAAAAGCTCGTCGATGTCCGCGTACCGCGGCTTGGTTATGTCCTGGCGAAACGCCGACAGGAGCTCGCGAAACGGCCCGATCGGAAGCGCGTGGCGGCGTATCGCCGCGGCCAGCGCCTCGAACGGCGGCCCGGCCGGTTCGACGCGCGCATCGGACGCACTCTCGATGCGGTCGAGCATCCTTGCATAACGGTCGAGGGCGGCGAGGCGGACCGCCGGCGGATCGTCCCCCTCGTCGGCGATGTCATCGGCGCCGCGGGCGAAACCATAGATCGCCGAAATCGCCGCGCGAAGCGCCGGGGGGCCCACCCATGATGCGACGGGAAAATTTTCGTAGTGGCTGACTGGCACGGCGATCGGAGCTTGTTGCACGAGGGCGTTCACAATTGTTCTGCGAAAACACGGCGCCGGCCGGACTCTTTCGCGTGGCGGGGGTGGGACTTTTCGGCTATACTGGCGCGTTTCGCGAAACCGGCTGCGAAAGTGGCGGAATTGGTAGACGCGCCGGCCTTAGGAGCCGGAGCCGAAAGGCGTGAGAGTTCGAGTCTCTCCTTTCGCACCACGAAACAAGCACCACGACAACAATTAAGGCTAGCAAGGAATCATCGGGTATGCAAACGACACTGGAAACGCTGGGCCAGCTCGAGCGCCGGCTTAATGTCGCCGTGCCGCTGGAGCAGATCGACGGCGAAGTGCACAAGCGGCTGGCGCGTCTTGCGAAGACGGTCAAGATCGCGGGTTTTCGGCCGGGCAAGGTTCCACTGAAGATGGTGGCGCAGCAATACGGCCCGCAAGTGCGCTCGGACGTGATCTCCGACACGGTCCAGGCGAGCCTCAACGACGCCATTCGCGAGCAGAACCTGCGCGTGGCCGGCTATCCGCGGATCGAGCCGAAGGAGGCCGCGGCCGGGGATCAGCTCGAGTTCTCCGCTATTTTCGAGGTTTATCCGGAAATCAAGCTCGGCGAATTGTCCGGCGTGACGATCGAGCGCCCGGTGTCGGAAGTGGCCCCGCGCCGACGTCGACCGGACGATAGAGATCCTGCGCCAGCAGAACGTCCGCTACGAGGGGGTCGCACGGCCGGCCGCGCACGGCGACCGCGCGGTGGTCGATTTCACCGGCACGATAGCCGGCGTGGCGTTTCCCGGGGGCCAGGCCAAGGACTTTCCGATCGTCATCGGCGAAGGCCGCATGCTGCCGGAGTTCGAGACCGCGCTGACCGGCATGGCGGCGGGTGAAACCAAGACATTCGGCCTGACTTTCCCCGCCGACTACCACGGCAAGGAAGTCGCCGGAAAAGCGGCGGAATTCACGATGACCGTCCAATCGGTCAGCGAACCCAAGCTGCCTCAAGTCGATTCCGAGTTCGCAGTCAAATTCGGCATCGCCAGCGGCAGCGTCGAGGAGTTGCGCGCCGAAATAACCGCCAATCTCACGCTCGAGCTCAAGCGGAAGATCGAAGGCGTGCTTCGCGAGCAGGTCCTGCAGGCGCTTAAATCGACTTCGGACCTGATCGTGCCCAGATCGCTGGTCGAGCTGGAAGCGCAGCGGCTGCTCGAGCGGGCGGTCGCCGACTTGCAGAGCCGAGGCGTCAAGGCCGAAGACATGCAGCTCTCGCCCGACACTTTTCGCCCTCAGGCCGAGGAGCGTGTGACCTACGGCCTGATCGTCAATGAGATCACCCGGGTGTACCAGCTGGCGCCCAAGCCCGAGCAGGTGCTGGCGCTGGTGCGCGAGGCGGCGCAGGCCTACGAGCAACCGGAAGCGGTGGTGCGCTGGCACTACGAAAAGCCCGGGCGCCTGAACGAATTCGAAGCGCAGGCGGTCGAACAAAACGTCGTCGACTGGGCGCTGCAACGCGCTCGCGTCGAAGACCGACCGACGAGCTTCGCGACATTGATGGAGCCGCCGGCGCGTTGAACGCGCGGTGCGGACGACACCTTTCAACCGACGACAGGCAAACCGATGACGAGTGCAGGCAGGTGGGAGGAACCGAAGGCGCTGGGCTTGATCCCCATGGTGATCGAGCAAAGCGGGCGCGGCGAACGCGCCTACGACATCTACTCGCGATTGCTGAAGGAGCGCGTCGTATTCCTGATCGGGCCGGTCGACGACGCGACGGCGAATCTGGTCGTCGCGCAGATGCTGTTCCTCGAGTCCGAGAATCCCGACAAGGACATCAATTTTTACATCAATTCGCCGGGCGGATCGATTTCGGCCGGGATGGCGATCTACGACACGATGCAGTTCATCAAGCCCGACGTATCGACTCTGTGCGTCGGCATGGCGGCAAGCATGGGTGCGTTCCTGCTGGCGGCGGGCGCCAAGGGCAAGCGCTTCGCGCTGCCCAATTCAACCGTCCTGATCCATCAGCCGTTGGGCGGCTTCCAGGGACAGGCATCGGATATTGCGATCCACGCCAAGTACATCCTGAGCCTGCGTGAGCGGCTCAACCGCTTGCTGGCCGAGCACACCGGCAAGCCGATCGGACAGATCGAGAAGGATACCGAGCGAGACAATTTCCTGACGGCGGACGAGTCCTTGTCCTACGGGCTGATCGATAAAGTGTTGCAGAGCCGGGCTTAGGCCGGGTACAGTGTAAACGCCCCGCGGGCGCCGTCGGCGATACGGCTCCGCAGCTGATCGGGGCGATAAAGGCGGGTGAATGGCGGAAAAAGCGACCGGCGACAAGCTGCTTTACTGTTCCTTCTGCGGCAAGAGCCAGCATGAGGTGAGGAAGCTTATCGCCGGCCCGTCGGTGTTCATTTGCGACGAGTGCATCGAGCTTTGCAACGACATCATCCGCGAAGAGGGCGCGACCGCCGACGCGACCCGCACCGACAAGAACAAGCTGCCGACGCCGCATGAGATCCGGCAGATCCTCGACCAATACGTCATCGGTCAGGAGTTCGCGAAGAAAATCCTGTCGGTTGCAGTCTACAACCACTACAAGCGTCTCGAGACCAGCGTCAAGGAAGACGACGTCGAGCTCGCCAAGAGCAACATCCTGCTGATCGGCCCGACGGGCTCGGGCAAGACGCTGCTGGCCCAGACGCTGGCGCGCCTGCTCGACGTGCCTTTTGTCATCGCCGATGCGACGACGCTGACCGAGGCAGGGTACGTCGGCGAGGACGTCGAGAACATCATCCAGAAGCTGCTGCAGAAGTGCGACTACGACATCGACAAGGCGCAGCGCGGCATCGTCTATATCGACGAAATCGACAAGATCTCGCGCAAGAGCGACAACCCGTCGATCACGCGCGACGTCTCGGGCGAAGGCGTGCAGCAGGCGCTGCTCAAGCTGATCGAAGGCACGATCGCCTCGGTGCCGCCGCAGGGCGGACGCAAGCACCCGAATCAGGAGTTCGTCCAGGTCGACACGACCAACATCCTGTTCGTCTGCGGCGGCGCTTTCGACGGGCTGGAGAAGATCATCCGCCAGCGCACCGCCAAGACCGGTATCGGGTTCGGCGCGGAGGTCGCGAGCCCCGACGATCGCAAGAACATCAGCATCCTGCTGCGCGAGACCGAGCCGGAGGACCTGATCAAGTTCGGCCTGATCCCCGAGTTCGTCGGCCGGCTGCCGGTCGTCGCCACGCTCGAGGAACTCGACGATGCGGCGCTGATCCAAATTCTGGTCGAGCCGAAGAATGCGTTGATCAAGCAGTATCAGAAGATGTTCCGCATGGAAGGCGTCGAGCTCGAAGTGCGCGAGCCTGCGCTGCGTGCCATTGCCAGCAGGGCGCTCGCCCGCAAGACCGGCGCACGCGGCCTTCGCTCGATCCTGGAGCAGGTGCTGCTCGACGTCATGTACGACCTGCCCTCGCAGGCCAATCTGTCCCGCGTCATTGTCGACGAGGCGACGATCAACAACGACGGCAAACCGCTATTGATGTTTGCCGAAGCGGCCAAGGTCGCGGCGGCGCACTCCTGAGCACGCCGCGGTCGCAGCCTGACGCCCGGCAGCCTGCTTGAACTTGCGGGCCGCCGGCCCCATTTCATGCTTTGCCCCTACCACCCTATCCGGATGCAGCCGCATGGCAACTGACCCTACCGAAGCGCAATATCCGAGCTGACGATCTTCCCGCTGCTTCCGTTGCGGGACGTCGTCGTATTCCCGCACATGGTGATCCCGCTGTTCGTCGGCCGCCCGAAATCGATCAAGGCGCTCGACGTGGCGATGGAGGCGGGCAAGCACATCCTGCTGGTCGCCCAGAAGTCCGCGGCCAAGGACGAGCCGGCGGCCGAGGACCTGTACGACATCGGCAGCGTGGCGACGGTGCTGCAGATGCTGAAGCTGCCGGACGGCACGGTGAAAGTGCTGGTCGAGGGCACGCAGCGCGCGCGCATCGTCCGCGTGACCGATCCCGGCGAATACCTGTCCGCCGAAGCGACCTTGCTGACCGGCGTCGAAAACGGCACACACGAGATCGAGGCGATGCGCCGGGCGCTGCTCGGGCAGTTCGACCAGTACGTCAAGCTCAACAAGAAAATTCCGCCGGAAATCCTGACGTCGATGTCGGGCATCGACGATGGTGGCCGGCTGGCCGACGCGATTGCCGCGCATCTGCCGCTGAAGCTCGAGCAGAAGCAGGAAATCCTCGAAATGCAGGACGTCGGCAAGCGGCTCGAGCACCTGCTCGGCCTGCTCGAGGGCGAGGTCGACATTCTTCAGGTCGAGAAGCGCATCCGCGGCCGCGTCAAGCGGCAGATGGAAAAGAGCCAGCGCGAGTATTACCTGAACGAGCAGGTCAAGGCGATCCAGAAGGAGCTTGGCGAGGGCGACGAGAACGCCGACCTCGACGAGATGGACAAGAAGGTCAAGGCCGCCAAGATGTCGAAGGAAGCCGAGGCCAAGGCGCTGGGCGAGCTCAAGAAGCTCAAGATGATGTCGCCGATGTCGGCCGAGGCGACGGTCGTGCGCAATTACATCGACACGCTGCTCGGCCTGCCATGGCGCAAGAAGAGCAAGATCAACAAGGACCTGTCGAACGCGGTCAAGGTGCTCGACGCCGATCACTACGGGCTGGAGAAGGTCAAGGAACGCATCGTCGAATACCTGGCGGTGCAACAGCGGGTCGACCGGCTGAAGGCGCCGATCCTTTGCCTCGTCGGCGCGCCCGGCGTCGGCAAGACCTCGCTCGGCCAGTCGATCGCGCGCGCGACCAACCGCAAGTTCGTGCGGATGAGTCTGGGCGGCGTTCGCGATGAAGCGGAAATTCGCGGTCACCGCCGGACTTATATCGGCTCGATGCCCGGCAAGATCCTGCAGAACATGACCAAGGTCGGGGTCAGGAATCCGCTGTTCCTGCTCGACGAAGTCGACAAGATGGGCATGGACTTCCGCGGCGATCCGTCATCGGCGCTGCTCGAAGTGCTCGATCCCGAGCAGAACAACACCTTCGTCGATCACTACGTCGAAGTCGAATACGACCTGTCCGACGTGATGTTCGTCGCCACCGCGAACACGCTCAACATCCCCGCGCCGCTGCTCGACCGCATGGAAGTGATCAGGCTGTCGGGCTACACCGAGGACGAGAAGATCGCGATCGCCAAGCAGTACCTGGTCCCCAAGCAGATGAAGAACAACGGGCTGAAGGACCACGAGCTGCATATCGCCGAATCGGCGCTGCGCGACATCACGCGCTACTACACGCGCGAGGCCGGCGTGCGCGGCGCTGGAACGCGACATCTCCAAGATCTGCCGCAAGGTCGTCAAGGCGCTGCTGCTGAAGGCGAGCGAAGGCAAGCCGCGCGCGGCCAGGCGGCCGGTCGACGTCAACGCGAAGA
Organism: uncultured beta proteobacterium; assembly: GCA_963847585.1. Classification (GTDB taxonomy): domain Bacteria; phylum Pseudomonadota; class Gammaproteobacteria; order Burkholderiales; family Casimicrobiaceae; genus PALSA-1003. Next base: position 204,332 of record CAWKAQ010000019.1, read on the forward strand.
ATCTCGACAAGTATCTGGGCGTGCGCCGCTATACCTACGGCATCGCGGAAAAGAAGAACCAGGTCGGCCAGGTCACCGGGCTCGCCTGGACCGAAGTCGGCGGCGACCTGCTGACGATCGAGGCGGTCGCGCTGCCGGGCAAGGGCAAGACGACGACCACCGGCAAGCTCGGCGACGTGATGAACGAGTCGATCGCGGCCGCGCTGTCGGTCGTGCGGCACCGGTCGAAGCAGCTCGGCATCGCGCCCGACTTCTATCAGAAGACCGATCTGCACATTCACCTGCCTGAAGGGCGACGCCGAAGGACGGTCCGTCGCGCCGGCGCGGCGATCGTCACCGCGATCGTGTCGATCCTCACCGGCATTCCGGTACGCGCCGACGTGGCGATGACGGGCGAGATCACGTTGCGCGGCGAAGTGCTGCCGATCGGCGGACTTAAGGAAAAGCTGCTCGCGGCGGACGCGGCGGCATCAGACAGGTATTGATCCCGGAAGAAAACGTCAAGGATCTGGTCGAGATTCCCGAAGAGATCAAGAATCGGCTCGAGATCCATCCGGTGCGGTGGATCGAGCAGGTGCTCGAACACGCGTTGGAGCGTCACCCGACGCCGCTTTCCGACGCGCCCTTGCCGGAGCGCCGCTGCGGTTCCGGCGGCGCCGGTCGAAGAGCCGACCGCGTTGATCAAGCACTGACGATCGCGTCGCGCGGCGCAGCAAGCATCGCGCCGCGGCAGCCGCGCATTTGAAGCGTGTGCCGCGGCGTTTTCGTTTGCTGCATCGCGCACGGAAAACCGCTTGACACGGTGAATTCGCGATTGCTATAAAGTACGCTCAGCTTCGTTCCGCAGCACCTCCCGCTCAAATCACGCGCATCCGGCCTACTCGCGGCACCGCGGCACTTCGCCCGGCAATCGAAAGGGGACATTCGTGAACAAATCGGAACTGATCGACGCAATCGCCAAGCATGCCGACATCTCGAAGGCGGCCGCCGGCCGCGCGCTGGATGCGACGGTGAATTCGATCAAGAATTCGTTGAAGAAAGGCGACATCGTCACGCTGGTCGGGTTCGGTTCGTTCTACGTCGGCAAGCGTACCGCGCGACAGGGCCGCAATCCGCGCACCGGCGCGACGATCAAGATCAAGGCTGCGCGGGTGCCGAAGTTCCGGGCTGGCAAAGCGCTGAAGGATTCGGTAAACTAACGGGCTTTTCCGCACCGGTCGAGCACTCTTCGGGCGTCCAGGCAAACCCAGTGCGAGCCGCGACGAAGGATGCCGGCGCGGCCGCGGGTGCTTAGCTCAGTTGGTAGAGCGTCGCCCTTACAAGGCGAATGTCGGGAGTTCGAGCCTCTCAGCACCCACCAACAGCGAGCGAGCATAGCGAATTCGCAGGAGTGGTAGTTCAGTTGGTTAGAATACCGGCCTGTCACGCCGGGGGTCGCGGGTTCGAGTCCCGTCCACTCCGCCAAAAATCAGTCAGCAAAGAAAACCAGCGAGGACCGACAAGCAGCATTCGGCCCTCGCGCCGGTGGTGAATGCCAAGCTGCTCGAGCGTATCAATGGCAACAACCTGGCGTTTCCACGCCCGGCCCTCTTTGTCGCGCATTCGTTTTGAGACGGTGGCGACGCGCGTCTGACTTGGTCTACTGCGGCAAGCGGCTTGCTTTCGCCCGATAGGGTGCCGGGCCGGCAGCAGTCGCCCAACGGCTAACGCAAGCCAAAGAACCAGAGCACAGCCAAAACGATGACGACCAAACCGACGATGTAAACAAGCCGATTCATTCACTTCTCCTTTGACGACGGAGCAACATCAGCGTTTGGTCGGCGTTTCGGGAACCACCACGACGGCGGTATCGCCCGGTTTGCCCTTCTCGCCTTTGTCTCCCTTCTCACCTTCGGGGCCTGGGGTCCCCGGCGCGCCGGCCGCTCCTTGCGGTCCTGGCGGCCCTGGAACAGCTACGGGTTTCTCGACCACTACGGGTTTCTCGACCACGACAGCCGGAGGCGGCGAAGCCGCCGGAGGAGGTGTGACCACTGTTCGTTCACATCCGCTCAATGCGACTGCCGAAAGCGCTGCGGCAGACTACCAGTGCATATCTCATGGCGATTTCCCCTATGCGTCCGAAATGAGTGAGCACACAATTGGACCTACAGGCTCAGCGACCCGACTTTGCGTCAAAGCGTCGCTCGGCCGCCAGAGGTCGGCGTCTGATTCTGTTGTAGGACAACCCGCCGTGGCTGTGATTACCTGCGCATCCGATTGGCGACGCCGGCAAGCGCAATGGCGAGCGCAGCACTGCCCAGCGTTTTGACGAGCTGAGGGTGTTGTGCGTAGAAATCGCCGACGTGGTCGAGTACGCTGGGGTTCTGCTGCTCCGCCCGCGTCGCGATCTCCTGCACCTGCGCCGGAGTCATCTGCGAAGCCTGTTCGGGCGTCAGCTGCGGAATCCCGGCGTTCGCCGGCGCAGACATCCGGCCGAGGATGCCGCCACCGAGCGCGGAAAGCACGCCAGGACCAATCGAGCGCAGCAACTGGTTGAGCACGCCCGCCTGTTGCTCCGGGTTCGACTGGCCGAACATTCGCCCTACCATTTCGCCGAAGGGCGGCGTGCTGTCCGCGCGGAAAGGCGTCGGCGACGCCTTTGCCCACGATATCCGGAGGCGCGGTGCGTGCGACTTCGTCAAAATGTTGGTGTGCGGCGTCCGGATTGAAGCCACTCGGGTTGGCGTATTGCTGCAGTATGTCCATCAGTCCCATCGCTATCTCCTGGTCTCCAGCAACTTCGAAATGAATCGGTCGTGCCTGATGTCACCGCCTAGGCCGCGGGTTTACGCCTGATCATGTGATAAATCACCAGAAGAATGATTGCGCCGATGAGCGAGCCGAGAAAGCCCGCGGGCTCGCCAGCCTGGTAGAGCCCCATCGCCTGGCCGCCATAGTCGCGAGCAAAGAGCCGGCAATCCCGATCGCAGCAGTGAGGAAGAAAGCCCGCCGGATCGCGCGCCGGAGTCAACATTTTCGCCAGGAGGCCAACGATAAAGCCGATGAGTATGGTCCAGATGATGCCCATTGCTGTACTCCCTTCTCGTTTTTGTTTCGGACTACAGACAGGCGCGAGCTCGGATTCGGAACTGCATCTTCGCTCGCAAAGGCCCCGACCGTGTGCACGGCGAAACGAAAGTATCCGGTAACCGCGACGCAAAGATATCAGCCGACGGACGAAGACTCCGTAGGACCCGGAGGGATTGGCGGTAGGTGTATCTCTGACGCATGCGGACATCTATCCCTGGTCGGCGCGCCAGGTGGTAAAATCTGCTTCGCCACGGCGAAGTGGGATCGGGAACAGGACCGCCCTGAGCGGCCCGCTCGGCCTCGCCTGGCGCGGTGGATGCGGACCTGCCGGTCCCCACATCGATGCAAGGGCGAACGCGAGTTCGCCCTTTTTGCTCCCGGATGCGACGCGCCGGAGAAACGGCCGCCTGACCCGGCCTTACTGGAACCTGCTCATGTTCGATTTCGTCTACAAGCAAAAGCGCCTGGTGCAAGTCGTGCTGGCGCTGATCACGCTGCCGTTCGCATTCTTCGGCGTCGACTATTATTTCCGGGGACCGCCTCGGCGGGCGAAGTGGCGCGCGTCGGCGGCGACAAGATCACCCAGGCGGAATTCGCCAATGCGATCCGCGACCAGCAGGACCGGATGCGGCAGTCGCTGGGCGCGAATTATGACCCGGCGGTATTCGACAATCCCGAAGTGCGGTACGCGACGCTCGAGCAGCTGATCAGCCAGCGGCTGCTCGAGGATCAGGCGCGCCGCGACCGGCTCCGCGTCTCCGACGAGCAGGTGCCGTCAGTACATCAGCGAGATTCCTGCGTTCCAGGTCGACGGAAAATTCTCGCCGCGAGCGTTACCAGCAGCTGCTGGCGATGCAGAGTCCGCCGAAGTCCTCGCCGGAGTTCGTCAACGACGTGCGGCGGGCGCTGATCCAGACCCCGCTGCAGGAGCCGATCGCCGGCAGCCAGCATCGTCGCCAAGAGCAACGTCGAGCGCTATCTCGGGCTGGTCGACCAGAAGCGCGAGGTCGCGTATGCAGCGATCGGCTCCGACGCCTTTCGCAAGGATGTGAAGGCCGATGACGCGGCGATCAAGGCCTACTACGACGCCAACCAGTCGGCGTTCCAGATGCCTGAACAGGCGAAAATCGAGTACGTCTCGCTGACGCCGGATTCGCTCGGCGCGCAAGCCAATGTCGATCCTGCTGAGGTCCGCAAGCAATACGATGAGAACCTGAAGCAGTACGCCAAGGCGGAAGAGCGGCAGGCGAGCCACATCCTGATCGCCGTCAAGCCGGACGCCAAGGACGATGAAAAGGCGGCGGCGAAAAAGAAAGCCGAGGATCTCGCGGCCCAGGCGCGCCGAACGCCCGCGAAGTTCGCCGAGCTTGCCAAGGAGAATTCGCAGGATCCGGGTTCGGCCGCGCAGGGGGGCGATCTCGGATTCGTTCGCGCGCGACGGCTCGATGGTCAAGCCATTCGAGGACGCGGTCTTTTCAGGCAAGGAGGGCGACATCATCGGGCCGGTGCAAACCGATTTCGGCTGGCACGTGATCAAGGTGACCGGCGTCAAGCCGGCGAAGACGCAGAGCTTCGAGGAGGCCAAGGCGCAGATCGAGCAGGACCTGAAGCGGCAGCAGGCGATGCGGAAATTCGTCGATGCCGCCGAGCCAGTTCCAGAACCTGGTCTACGAGCAGGCGGAATCGCTGCAGCCGGTCGCCAAGGCGCTCAACCTGAAGGTGCAGACTACCCGACTGGTCTGACGCGCGCGCAGTTGCAGCCGCTGGCGCCAGAACAATCCCAAATTCGTGCAGGCGGTATTCAGCCCGGACTCGCTGCAGGCGAAGCGGAACACCGATGCCATCGAGGTCGCGCCGAACACGATGATGGCGGCGCGCGTGATCGACTACAAGCCTGCCGCGCCGCGCGCGTTCGACGAGGTCAAGGCCGACATACGCCGGCAACTCGAGCACACCGCGGCGAGCGAGCTTGCGCAGAAGGCCGGCAAGGAAAAGCTCGCATTGCTCCAACAGGGCAAGGATGCCGGACTCGTGTTCGGCAAACCGGTCACGCTGACTCGAAACCAGGCGCAGCCGGGATTTCAGACCGACGCGCTGGCTCGGATCTTCCAGGGCGATCCGGCCAAGCTTCCCGAATACGTCGGCATGCCCGCACGGCGACGGCGGCTTCGCCATCTACAAGATCGTTCAGGTGATCGCAGCGCCCGCGCCGGATGCAGCGCGCCTGTCGGCGTTTTCCGCGCGCGTCGGCGAGCAGCTCGGCCGTGAGCTCTTCGCGGCCAACCTCGCGAGCCTCAAGGCGAAGGCCGAGGTCAAGATCAATCAGGCCGCTCTGGAAAAGGACTCGCGTTCCGGCGAGACCCCGGCCCCTGCCGCTCCGTCGCCTCCGGCACGCCGCCGCTGACGCGCGTACTCGGCGAAAGTCAGAGCGGCGCGAGGGCCCGGCGTGCGTCAGCTCGTGGGCGCCGCCGGCGCTGGCGCGCAGTTCAGATCGCGCATCATCTTTTCGTTGTCGGCGATCGCTTTCTGCCGCTCGGCAGGCTCGAAAAAGACCTTTTCGCCTTTTTCGTTGTAGCGATAGACGTTGACATCCTCGCGCAGCGTCTGGATTCGGCCGCGCGCCTGCGCGCACATGGTCGACTTTCTTCTTCGCGTCGGCCTGGTCCTTGTCGGACTTGGCCTCGGCGTCGGCGCGCTGCTGCTGGCGCTTTTTGATTTCGGCGTCCTTGGCGGCCATGCTGCGCACCGCGTTGGGATCGGCTGGCGCGATGCCGGGATTGACGCTTTCCGCCTTGGCGCTTGCCGGCGGCTGATCGCCGTAAACGACGCGCCCGTTCTCGTCGGTCCACTTGTACAGGACCGCTTGGGCGCTCGCGCGCCGCCAGCACTATCACGGCGGTGCGCAAAGCGGTGAACCACAGCGACTTTCGCAACTTCATCCAGTTTCCCCGGAAAATGCGAACCGGCACAAGGTAATGCCATTCTCTCCCCAGCGTCAACCCGCAGCAGTCCAACGGTCGCTTCAGCCGTTTACCGGGCATGACGAGGCGCGTATAATCCGCTTTTGCGCATAGGAGAAAAGGTGATATGCGTGTCGTTCAAAAAGCCCTCACTTTTGACGACGTTCTGCTGCTCCCTGCCCATTCTTCCGTCGTTCCCCGCGACGTCAGTCTCCAGACCCGCCTTACCAAGACCATTTCGCTGAACATCCCGCTGCTGTCGGCGGCGATGGATACCGTGACCGAAGCCGGCCTTGCCATCGCCATGGCGCAGGAGGGAGGCCTGGGTGTCGTGCACAAGAACATGTCGCCGAGGGCACAGGCGGCGCACGTCGCCAAGGTCAAGCGTTTCGAAAGCGGCGTGGTCAAGGATCCGATCACCGTTCCGCCGACGATGTCGGTGCGCGAAGTGCTGGCGCTGACGCGACAGCACAAGATCTCCGGCCTGCCCGTCGTCGATGGCAAAAAAGTTGTCGGCATCGTCACCAACCGCGATCTGCGGTTCGAGACCAATCTGGACCAGCCGGTCGCCAAGATCATGACCCAGGGCGACCGCCTGGTCACCGTGCCGGAAGGCACCGAGCTCGAGCTCGCCAAGACGCTGATGCACCAGCACCGGCTGGAGCGCGTACTCGTCGTCAACGACAAGTTCGAGCTCCGCGGGCTGATCACCGTCAAGGACATCCTCAAATCGACCGAGCATCCGAACGCCTGCAAGGACGATCTCGGCCAGCTTCGCGTCGGTGCCGCAGTCGGCACCGCCGGCGACACCGACGAGCGCGTCGAAGCCCTGGTCGCGGCGGGCGTCGACGTCATCGTCGTCGATACTTCGCACGGCCATTCGCAGGGCGTGCTCGATCGGGTGGGCGCGGTCAAGCGACGCTACCCGCAGGTGCAGGTCATCGGCGGCAACGTCGCGACCGCCGAAGGCGCCCGGGCGCTGGCCGACCAGGGCGCGGATGCGATCAAGGTCGGCATCGGCCCCGGGTCGATCTGCACGACGCGGATCGTCGCCGGCGTCGGCGTGCCGCAGATTTCGGCGATTCTCAATGCGCTCGAAGGCGTCGCGGCGCTCGGCATTCCGCTGATCGCCGACGGCGGCATCCGCTATTCGGGCGATATCGCCAAGGCGCTCGCCGCCGGCGCCTCGTGCGTGATGCTGGGGAGCCTGTTCGCCGGCACCGAAGAGTCGCCCGGCGAGATCGAGCTCTTTCAGGGACGCTCGTACAAGAGCTACCGCGGCATGGGATCGCTGGGCGCGATGCAGCAGGGCTCGAGCGACCGCTATTTCCAGGATTCGGAAGGCGAAGGCGCCGCCGAAAAACTGGTTCCCGAAGGCATCGAAGGGCGGGTGCCGTACAAGGGCTCGATCGCCGCCGTCGTTCACCAATTGATGGGTGGCGTTCGCGCCGCGATGGGCTATTGCGGCTGCGCGACGATCGACGCCTTGCGCACGCGCGCCGAGTTCGTCGAGATTACCTCGGCCGGCATCCGCGAATCGCACGTGCACGATGTGCAGATCACCAAGGAAGCACCGAACTATCGCGTCGATTAGCGTGCGGCCTTAGGACGAAGGACGGCGATTGGTCAAGCGAGCTAAGCCTGCCGCCAGGCAGGCCGGGATGCCTTTCATCCTCGTCGTTGTCTTCATCGACGTGCTGGGCATCGGCATCGCGCTTCCGGTCATCCCGATGCTGGTCGGCCTGTACACGCCCAGCCGCGAACTGCAGGCGTACTGGTATGGCGCGCTGGTCGTCGCCTACGGCGTCATGCAGTTCTTCTGCGCGCCGCTGCTGGGCGCGCTTTCCGATCGCTTCGGCCGGCGACCGATCCTGCTCTGGTCGCTGCTCGGGCTCGGCGTTCATTTTCTGTTGCTGGGCCTGGCGCCATCGCTGCCGCTGATGCTGCTGGCACGCATCATCGGCGGCACCGCCGGCGCGAGCTTTTCGGTGGCCAGTGCCTACGCCTCCGATGTCACGCCTCCGGAGCGGCGCGCCAAGAGCTTCGGCATGATCGGCGCGGCGTTCGGCCTGGGCTTCATCGTCGGGCCGATGGTGGGGGGCTTGCTCGGCAGCGTCGACCTGCATCTGCCGTTTTTTGCCGCCGGCGCGTTGTCGCTGATCAATGCGATCTACGGGTACCTGGTGGTGCCCGAGTCGCTGCCGCGCGGACCGCCGCGCGCCGTTCGCGCTCGCTCGGGCCAATCCGTTCGCCGCGCTGCTGACCCTGGCCCGGCACCGCGAGATCGGCAGCCTGGTCGCCGTGTTCGCGCTGATCGTGCTGGCGCAGCTGATACTGCAGACGACCTGGGTGCTGTACACGCATTTCCGCTTCGGCTGGGGGCCGCGCGAGAACGGCTTCGCGCTGTTCTGCGTCGGCCTGGTGGCGGCGATCGTGCAGGGCGGGCTGCTCAGTCCGCTGCTGCGGCGGTTCGGCGACGTGAGGCTGGTGCTGCTTGGGCTGACCACGGGGACTTGCGCTTACCTGCTCTACGGCCTGGCGCAGCAGGGCTGGATGATGTACGCGATCATCATCGGCAACTTTCTGTCGTTCGCCGCCGGGCCCGCGCTGCAGGGCATGGTTTCCAACGCCGTCGATCCGACCGAGCAGGGCGTCACGATGGGCGCGCTCAATTCGATCAACAGCATCATGTTCGTCGTCGCACCGTTGATCGGCGCGCCGCTGCTTGCGCTGGTCAGCGAGATGCCGCCGTCGGACTGGCGCATCGGCGCGACCTTCTACGTCAGCGCGGCGCTGCAACTCGCGGCCTTGCTGATGGCGCGACGGCATTTCGCAGCGCGCCGTATCGCCGCCGCAACATGAGCGCATCCATGCACTGCAAGATCCTGATCCTGGATTTCGGCGCTCAATACACGCAGCTGATCGCGCGACGCGTGCGCGAGCTCAATACCTATTGCGAGATCCATCCGTACGATGTGCCGCCTTCGTTCATTGCCGAGTTTGCGCCGGCCGGCATTATTCTTTCCGGCGGCCCGGAGAGCGTGACGGCCGGAGACACGCCGCGTGCCCCGGCGCCGGTATGGACGGCCGGAGTGCCGGTGCTGGGCATTTGCTACGGCATGCAGACGATGGCGGCACAATTGGGCGGCGCGGTCGAGAACGGGCGGACGCGCGAATTCGGCTACGCCGCGGTGCGCGCGCGCGGACATGGCCGGCTGCTCGACGGCATCCAGGATCGCAGCGGCACCGACGGCCAGGGACTGCTCGACGTGTGGATGAGCCACGGCGACAAGGTGATCTCCCTGCCGCCGGGCTTCGCGTTGATGGCGAGCAACGAGGCGACGCCGATCGCCGCGATGATGGACGAATCGCGTCGCTTCTACGGCGTGCAGTTCCATCCGGAAGTCACGCACACCCGGCAAGGCAAGGCCATCCTGCGAGCGGTTCGTGCGCGACATTTGCGGCTGCCCCGGCGACTGGACGATGCCGGCCTACGTCGACGAGGCGATCGCGAAGATCCGCGCCGCAAGTCGGTGACGACGAGGTCATCCTGGGTCTTTCCGGCGGCGTCGATTCGTCAGTCGCCGCCGCGCTGATCCATCGCGCGATCGGCGCCGCGGCTGACCTGCATATTCGTCGACACCGGGCTGCTGCGCGAAGGCGAGGCAGCGCAGGTGATGGCGACGTTCGCCGAGCATCTGGGCGTGCGCGTCGACATGGTCGATGCCAGCGAAGCCTTCTTGCGCGAGCTCGCCGGCGTTACCGACCCCGAGCAGAAACGCAAGATCATCGGCCGCGAGTTCGTGCACGTTTTCCAGGCGGAAGCCGCCAAGCTCCGGACCGGAGGAATCGCGGCCAAGTGGCTGGCGCAGGGCACGATCTATCCGGATGTGATCGAATCCGCCGGTGCGAAGACCGGCAAGGCGCATACGATCAAATCGCATCACAACGTCGGCGGCCTGCCCGAAACGCTGCATCTGAAGCTGCTCGAGCCGCTGCGCGAGCTGTTCAAGGACGAAGTGCGCGAGCTCGGCCTGGCCCTCGGTCTGCCGCGCGCGATGGTATTCCGCCACCCGTTTCCGGGCCCCGGCCTCGGTGTGCGCATCCTGGGCGAGGTCAAGCGCGAATACGCCGATCTGCTGCGTCGCGCCGATGCGATTTTCATCGACGAGCTGCGCGAAGCGGGGTGGTACGATCGTGTCGCGCAGGCGTTCGCGGTGTTCCTGCCGGTCCGCTCGGTCGGGGTGATGGGCGACGGACGCACCTACGAGCACGTCGTGGCGCTGCGCGCGGTCGAGACGACCGACTTCATGACCGCCCACTGGGCGCCGCTGCCGCACGAGCTGCTGGCGCGCGTGTCGAACCGGATCACCAACGAAGTTCGCGGCATCAACCGCGTCGTCTACGACATCTCCGGCAAACCGCCGGCGACGATCGAATGGGAGTAAAGGCCAAGCCGATGAAACGCGAGAATTTCTCCACCGGCACGCGCTGGGAACCGCTGGTCGGCTATTCGCGCGCGGTGCGCGTAGGGAACCGCGTGTTCGTGTCCGGAACGACGGCGACGGGCCCGCGACGGCGCGATCGTCGGCAAGGGAGACACGTACGCGCAGGCGCGGCAGGCGATCGCCAACATCGAGCGCGCGCTGGCCGCGGCGGGCGCTTGCCTTGGCGACGTCGTGCGCACGCGGATGTACGTCACCGACATCGCGCAGTGGGAAGCGGTCGGCCGTGCGCACGGCGAGGCCTTCCGGGACATCCGTCCAGCTACTGCAATGGTCGAGGTCCGGCAGGCTGATCGACGCCGACATGCTGGTCGAGATCGAGGCCGACGCCGTCGTCGCCGACGCTGCCGACCCGGCGGGGTGACGCGATGGCCGGCCCGCGGCGCGATGCCGCGCCGTCGTCCAGCGGTGCGCGCGGCCGATCCCGCAGCACGGTGGATGGCGGAGGCGCTTGCGCTCGCGCGCGCGGCGCAGGCGCGCGGCGAAGTGCCGGTCGGCGCGATCGTGGTCAGCGAGGGCACGATCGTCGGGCGCGGCGGCAACGCTCCGATCGCCGGCAACGATCCGACCGCGCACGCCGAGATCGCCGCGCTGCGCGAGGCGGCACACGCACTCGGCAATTACCGGCTTCCCGGCTGCGAGCTGTATGTGACGATCGAGCCTTGCGCCATGTGCGCCGGCGCGATCATGCACGCGCGCATTCGCCGGCTGGTGTTCGGCGCGCCCGATCCGAAGACCGGCGCGTGCGGCAGCGTCGTCGATCTGTTCGCCGAGCCACGGCTCAATCATCACACGACGGTCACCGGCGGCGTCGAGGCGGAGGCCTGCGCCGCGCTGCTTTCGGATTTTTTCGCGTCGCGGCGGCAGGACGCGCGCGGATGAAGGCGCCCACCTACGGCATCGGCCTGTACGCGCCGGCCGGCTTTGTGGTCGAGCCCGAAGCGATATCGCGCGCGACCGAACGCCTCGAGGCGCTCGGGCACCGCGTCATCGTCGACCCGACGGCATCGACTCGCTGGCAGCGTTTTTCGGCGTCAGACGACGAGCGGCTGGCCGCGGTCATGCGCATGGCATCGGATCCACGCGTCGATCTGGCGATCGCCGTGCGCGGCGGCTACGGGTGGTCCCGGCTGCTGGACCGGATCGATTTCGATGCGATTGCCGCGTCGAAGACGCGCTGGCTCGGTCACAGCGACTTCACCGCATTTCAGCTTGCGGCGTGGACGCACGCCAGGATCGTCAGCTTCGCCGGGCCGATGGCAGCCTACGATTTCGGCGCACTCGAGCCGTCCTCGTTCACGAACGATCATTGCTGGGCGCTCCTCGCAGGCGCGAGCTACGAGGTCGAATTGCCGCTGGAGGGGCCCGCGGACTTCTCTGCGAGCGGGACGCTATGGGGCGGCAACCTGGCGATGGTCGCGCACCTGGTCGGGACGTCTCACTTTCCGACGATTGCCGGCGGCATCCTGATGCTCGAGGACATCGGCGAGCAGCCCTACCGGGTCGAGCGGATGCTCTACCAATTGCATTTCGCCGGCGTGCTCGGGCGGCAGCGCGCGATCCTGCTCGGCAGCTTCAACGGATTCGAGGCCTCGCCGAACGACAACGGCTACGACCTGGCGACGGCGGTCGCACACGCCAGTGCGCGCTTCGGCGTGCCGATCTATTCCGGCTTGCCGTTCGGCCACTGCCGCGACAAGCTGACCTTGCCCTTCGGCGGACACGCCGAGCTCGAAGTTGCCGGCGGCACCGCCAGGCTCCGGCTGTCCGGCTACGGGGCTGCGCCCCGGTAGGGGTCGCGCGCCGCTCAGCCGGCCGAGTCGACCCGAAAGTCGAACGCGACTTCTCCGGCGGCGCGCCCGCCGGCGTCGAAGCTGCGCTCGATGAAGCGCGCGCTATCGTCGCGCGCGATCAGCAGGACGGTCGACGAGCGCGTTCCGTACTCCGGGCTGACGATGAACGGCGACGAGAGCAAGCTTTCCCATTGCGGCGAAACGCCGGTCGCAGGCAGGTGGGCATCGCCTGCGGGCTGGCGATCGGCAAGGAGCGCGAATAGCGGTCTCGATCGCCGGGTCGTCGTCGGCGAGCCATGCGGCCAGGCGCGTCTTGCTGCGCAGGAGCTTCGGCCAGGGGGTGTCGAGCAGGTGATTCGACAAGCCGTGGATGCCGGCGCCGAGCGAGAGCGCACCGCTGGCGCGATTGGACGCGAACGCCACGTCGATGTCGTCACCGACCAGCAGGTTGAAGCCGTGATAGCGACCGCCGTCGGGAAGCAGCGCCGCACTCGAGCGCAGCGGCGACGCGGCCTCGCGCAGCATGCGCATCACCAGCTCGCCACGCGAGGGCGCGTAGGGGTCGCGAGGTATGCCCTCGCGAAAGTTGGTGATCAGCGCCCAGCGGCCGGTTCGCGTGACGCCGAACCAGCTGCCGCCGGCGACGAGGTCGCGGCCCGCCAGGACGCCTTCGTCCCACCAACGCGCCGGCTCCGCTGCGCGCGCATGGAATTCGTCGCGGTTGGCCGCGATCACGCAGCGGTATTTCGGATGCGCATCGAGCGCGACCAGCGCCAGGCACATTTCAAGCCCGGGCGGCGCAGGACCGAGCGCTGGCGCGATTCATCCGGCGCCGATATTGGCAACGAAGCGCTCGATCTTCCGCGTCGATCCCGGTGCCAGAAACTGCGAAAAGCGGTGGGTATCGAGCAGGTCCGCCAGCATCACCTCGAAGCGCGCCGGATCGTGGACGCTTTCGTAGACTTCCATCCACAGCATCGGCTCGTCCTGCCGCTGCAGCAGGCGGCCGGTGACGCCGGCGCGCTCCTCGATACTGGCGAGCACCGCGGCAATCGTCTCGCGCGCGGCGGCCGCGCGCGCGGGGTCGACCCGGTAATAGACATAGCAATGAACCGGTCTGGCGATCATGCGATGCGACCGCGCGGCGCCGCAGGCGCAGGCACCTCGTAGGGAAGCGCCGAGCAGGCGCAGAGCCGCGACCGTCGGGAGCGCCGAGATGCACGTCGCCGGTTTCGGCGGCCGCGAGCTGCAGCACCGCCAGCACGTCGCTGCCGCCATCGGGCGAGGCGGCCGCGTTGACGATCGTGCCGCACGCCTGGTCGCCGAACGTCGCGCTGTACAGGCGCTCGCCCGGGGCCGGCGGTGCGCCATCGAGATGCGCGAGCGCGAGCCGCTCCTTCAGGCGGCCCAGATACTGCGTGCGGGCGACGATCTCCTGGCCGGCGTAGCAGCCTTTCTGAAAACTGATTCCGCCCAGCGCGTCCCAGTTGGCGGCCTGCGGCACGAACAGGTCGGAGGTGGGCGCAGTGATGACAGGAACACCGGCGCGTATGGTCAACCATTGCCATGCCGCGAAGCCCGCGGGGCGGCATACCGAGGCCAGGCGTTCCCAGCACGCCGCGGCAGCATCGGGCGCGACGGTGATGACATAGCGCGGTCCCGGGAGTGCCGCGACAAGCCGATCGTCGAACGACGCGACAGCGCCGACGGCGGGGGCTGCGCCCAGTGCCCTGCCGACCGCGCCGCCGGCGCCGGGCCCGCCGACGCCCAGGCGAACGCTCTCGCTGCTCGCGTCGATCACGGTGACGCGCGAACGCAGGACGAACATGCGAAGGCGCTTGGCGATGGCTTCGCTCAAGCTCTCCGGCAACAGCAGCTCGAAAATCGACTCGCCGCTGCGCCGAATCAGGAAATTGGCCAGCATCCGCCCCTTGGGCGAGCACCATGCGCCGTATTGGGCTTCGCCCGGGCCGAGTGCGGCAACATCGTCGGTGAATTGCCCCTGCAGAAACCCTGCCGCGTCCGGCCCCGCGATCCGCAAAACCGACAATGCGGACAGATCGCAAACGACCGCGGCGTCTCGCGCGGCAACGAGCTCGCCGGCTGGCGCGCCGAACGAGGCTACGCCGCCGCGGTCGAAGCTTGCGCCATGCGCAGCGAGGTAATCGGACCAGGATGGATTCATCGGGGGCATCTGGGTGTACGTTCCGTCCCGGGCGTGCCGGCGGGCCACATGACCGCGCCGGCGCCGCGCTGGCGGAGGCTGACAAAAGCGTGTTAAAATCGAACGTTAGCTTGGATGGCAGCTCTCGCAATCCGGGCCGGTACGCAAAGGCGGCGTACTGCGCGGCTTCAATCCAGGCAATTCGCAGATCCGCACCATCAGGGTGCCTGTCGTGCCAAGCACACGGGCCCAGTCGCGGATCGAGGCTCAACCCTGATAAAGGAGTGTAGTAATGTCGGTCACGATGCGTCAAATGCTGGAAGCCGGCGTCCATTTCGGCCACCAGACCCGCTACTGGAATCCGAAGATGGCCGAGTTCATCTTCGGCCAGCGCAACAAGATTCACATCGTCAATCTCGAAAAGACGATGGCGATGTACCAGGAGGCGATGAAATACGTCCGCCAACTGGCCAGCAACCGCGGCACCATCCTGTTTGTCGGCACCAAGCGCCAGGCGCGAGAGATCGTCGCCGAGGAGGCGCAGCGTGCCGGCATGCCCTTTGTCGACCACCGCTGGCTCGGCGGCATGCTGACCAACTTCAAGACCGTCAAGGCGTCGATCAAGCGCCTGAAGGACCTCGAAGCGATGGGCCAGGACGGGACCTTCGAGAAGATGAGCAAGCGCGAAGCGCTTACGCTGCAGCGCGAGATGGACAAGCTCAACCGCAGCCTCGGCGGCATCAAGGAGATGACCGCGCTGCCCGATGCGCTGTTCATCATCGACGTCGGCTACCAGAAAATCGCGGTGACCGAGGCCAACAAGCTGTCGATTCCGATCATCGGCGTCGTCGATACCAACCATTCGCCCGAAGGCATCGCGTACGTCATTCCCGGCAATGACGACTCGAGCCGTGCGATCCGCCTGTACGCCCGCGGCGTCGCCGACGCGATTCTGGAAGGGCGCAGCCAGGTGATCCAGGAAATCGTCCAGACCGAGGAATTCGTCGAGATTTCCGGCGACGAAGCACGGAGCTAAAGCGCAGCGAAGGGGGCGGCGCCCCCTTTTGTTTAGGCGTCACGCCGGCGCGCATGGGCAATCTGCGGGTCGACGACCAGAAGGATGTGGAGCGGACAAGCATGGCGGAAGTAAGTGCGAGCAAGGTGATGGAGCTGCGCGGGCGCACCGGCCTGGGCATGATGGAATGCAAGAAGGCGCTGCTGGAAACCGGCGGCGATATGGCGAAGGCCGAGGATCTGCTCAGGATCAAGAGCGGGGCGAAGGCGTCGAAGGCTGCCGATCGGGTTGCGGCGGAAGGCGTGATCGGCGCGATGATCGCGGCCGACGGCAAGACCGGCGCGCTGCTCGAGCTCAACTGCGAGACCGATTTCGTCGCGCGCAACGCCGATTTCGTCGCGTTCGCGGGCAAACTGGCCGCGCTCGTCGTCGAAAAGAATCCGGCCGGCGTCGCCGCGCTGCTCGCGCTTCCGCTGGGCGATGGCACGGTCGAATCGGCGCGGCAGGCGCTGGTGCAGAAGCTCGGCGAGAACATCTCGGTGCGGCGCTTCTCCCGCGTTGCGACGCCAGCGCGGCTGGCGCAGTATCTGCACGGCGGCCGCATCGGCGTGATGGTCGAGATCGAGGGCGGTGACGAGAAGACCGGCAAGGACATAGCGATGCATATCGCCGCGAGTGTCGCCAACGTGCGGCCGGTGTGCGTTTCGCGCGATCAGGTTCCGGCCGAGCTGATCGACAAGGAGCGCGCGATCTACAGCGCGCAAGCGGCCGATAGCGGCAAGCCGGCGGACATCGTGGCGAAAATGGTCGAAGGCCGGATCAACAAATACCTGGCCGAGGTGACCTTGCTCGGCCAGCCGTTCGCGATTGACACCGAGCAGACGGTCGAAAAGTATCTGAAGTCGAAGGGCGCGACCGTCCGGGGTTTCACGCTCTATGTCGTCGGCGAGGGCATCGAAAGAAAAAAAGATGATTTCGCCGCGGAAGTCGCGGCGATGGCCAAGGCCTGAGCAATCATTGCGGAGGACGAACCTGCCATGACACCGCAAAACATCGCGCCTGTGTCCAACGTGGCGCCGCTGCCGCGCACCGAGCCGGCGTACAAGCGCATCCTGCTCAAGCTTTCCGGCGAAGCGCTGATGGGAAACGATCCCTATGGCATCAATCGCGAGGTCATCGACCGGATCGTTGCCGAAATAGGCGAGGTGGTCCGGCTGGGCGTGCAGGTCGCGGTCGTGATCGGCGGCGGCAACATCTTCCGCGGCGTGGCTCCGGGAGCGGCGGGCATGGACCGCGCGACCGCCGACTACATGGGCATGCTGGCCACACTGATGAACGCGCTGGCGCTGCAGGACGCGATGCGCCGAGCCGGGCTCGTTTCGCGCGTGCAATCGGCGCTGTCGATCGAACAGGTAGCCGAGCCGTACATCCGCGGCAAGGCGCTGCGCTACCTCGAAGAGAACAAGATCGTCATTTTCGCCGCCGGCACCGGCAATCCGTTTTTCACCACCGATACCGCCGCCGCGCTGCGCGGCCGCGAGATGGGTGTCGACATCGTGCTCAAGGCGACCAAGGTCGACGGCGTCTATACCGCCGATCCGAACAAGGACGCCTCGGCCCGGCGCTATCCGACGCTTACCTTCGACGAGGCGATCGTCAAGAACCTGAAGGTGATGGACGCCACTGCGCTGGCACTGTGTCGCGACCAGAACATGCTGCTCAAGGTATTCAGCATCTTCGCGCCCGGTGCGCTCAAGCGCGTGGTGATGGGCGAGGACGAAGGCACGCTGGTGCATTGCTAGCACTGTTGTCCGTGCGGTCCCTGAACAAGACTGCACGCCGCGCGATCGGGCGGATTCGCGCAACAGGACGCTGGCCGCGTGCAACCGATTCGGCAAGGAGCTCCCAATGATCGCTGACGTAAAGAAGGCCGCCGAGCAGAAAATGCAAAAATCGGTCGAAGCCCTGAAGACGGATCTGGGCAAGGTCAGAACCGGCCGCGCGCACACCGGCCTGCTCGATCACATCAAGGTCGACTACTACGGCACGATGATGCCGATCAACCAGGTCGCGAACGTGACCTTGGCAGACGCGCATACGATCACCGTGCAGCCATGGGAAAAGAAGATGGTCCAGCCGGTCGAGAAAGCGATTCGCGATTCCGACCTGGGTCTCAATCCGGCGACCAGCGGCGACCTCATCCGGGTGCCGATGCCGGCGCTTACGGAGGAGCGGCGCAAGGAGCTGATCAAGGTCGTGCACCGCGAGGCGGAGAACGCGCGCGTCGCCGTTCGGAACATCCGTCGCGATGCGATCAGCCACCTGAAGGACCTGCTCAAGGCCAAGTCGGTGGCCGAGGACGAGGAGCGGCGCGCGCAGGACGACGTGCAGAAGCTCACCGACCGGTACATCGCCGAAGTCGACAAGCTGCTGCACGCGAAGGAAGCCGACCTGATGGCGGTGTGATCGCAACCTTGTTTACCAGCTCGACTCGCGACGTTCCGGAAGTGCGCGCCGTCCCGCGCCACATCGCCATCATCATGGACGGCAATGGTCGCTGGGCCAAGCAGCGAATGCTGCCGCGCGTCGCCGGCCACCGCAAAGGCGTGGAGGCCGTGCGGGCGACGGTCCGCGGCTGCATCGAGCAGGGAGTCGAGTATCTGACGCTGTTCGCGTTCTCCAGCGAGAACTGGCGCCGTCCCGCCGACGAAGTGTCGATCCTGATGCAGCTGTTCCTGCGTGCGCTGGAACAGGAAGTCGCCAAGCTCGACGACAACGACATACGGTTCAAGGTGATCGGCGACATTTCGCGATTCGAGCCAAGGATACGCGAGCTGATCGCCGCGGGAGAGGCGGTGACCGAAGGCAACTCGCGTTTGACGCTGACGGTTGCCGCCAACTATGGCGGGCGCTGGGACGTGGCTCAGGCAGTGCAGAAGCTGCTGGCTACGGAGCCGGGCGCGCTGCGCGGCTTCGCTCCCGAGGCGCTGGAACCGTATTTGTCGATGGCGTACGCGCCGGAGCCGGACCTGTTCATACGTACCGGCGGCGAGCAACGCATATCGAATTTCCTGTTGTGGCAGCTCGCCTACACCGAGTTCTTTTTTACCGACCTGCTGTGGCCCGATTTCGATGCCGGAGCGCTGTCGCGCGGCGATCGATTCGTATCGGCAGCGCGAGCGTCGGTTTGGACGGACCAGCGAGCAACTGCAAGCTGTTCGCGATTGAGCCGGGTGCTGAAGACCCGCATCATCACCGCGCTGGTCCTGATTCCGCTGACGCTCGCCGCGCTGTTCGGGCTGCCGCCGCGCGCCTGGGGCGCAGTGACGCTCGCCGTCGTCGTGGTCGCGGCAGCCGAATGGGCGGAACTCGCCGCGCTCGAGAAGCGCGGCTGGCTGTTTTTCGTCGGCGCGACGCTTTTCACCGGTTGCGTGCTGCTGCTCGATCCCGCCGCGGGCTTCACGTCCGAGCGCGGCTGGCCCGGGCCGATGGTGTCGTGGATTTGCGGCGCTGCTACCGTGTTCTGGCTGCTGGTCGCGCCGGCGTGGCTGGTCTCGGGACGGCGCGTGACATCGCGGCCTGTGCTGGCGATCGTCGGCTGGCTGGTGCTGATCGCGACCTGGGTGGCGGTGGTCGCTCTGCAGACGCGCTCGCCCGGCGTGCTGCTGGCGATGATGGCGATCGTGTGGATTGCCGATACCGCCGCCTATTTCACCGGCCGGCGTTTCGGCCGCAGGAAGCTCGCACCGTCGATCAGTCCCGGCAAGACCTGGGAAGGCGTCTATGGTGCGCTCGCTGCGGTGGCGATCTACGCGTTGCTGCTGGTGCCGCTCGCGGCAGCAGCCGGCTCCACGCGGCCGCTCGACGCGATCGCTGCGGCGATCTGGGTCGCTCTGGCGCTGCTGTTGACCGGACTGTCGATCATCGGCGATCTGTTCGAATCGCAGTTGAAACGTCAGCGCGGCGTCAAGGACAGCGGGGGCATTCTGCCTGGCCACGGCGGCGTGCTCGACCGAATCGATGCGCTGACCGCCGCCATGCCGCCGGCTGCGTTGATCGCGCACCACCTGCTCGGATGATCGCGCCCGTGCCCGCGCGCAGCATCGCCATTCTCGGCGCCACCGGATCGATCGGCGCGTCGGCGCTCGACGTCATCGCCGCGGCATCCTGAACGTTTCGCGGTGGTGGCGTTGACTGCCAACCGGCAGTGGAAGGCGCTGTTCGAGCTGGTATGCCGCTTCAAGCCCCGTTATGCCGCGATGCTCGACATTCACGCTGCAGGCGAGCTCGAAGCGCGCGATCCGCGGCGCGGGCCTGGCGACCCGGGTCCTCGCCGGGCCCGACGGGCTGTGCACGATCGCGGCCTTGCCCGAAGCCGACACGGTGATCGCAGCGATCGTCGGCGCCACCGGCCTCGAGCCGACGCTCGCGGCGGCGAAGAGCGGCAAGCGCATCCTTCTCGCGAACAAGGAAACGCTGGTTCTCGCCGGCAAACTGTTCATCGCCGCGCTGCGCGATGGCGGCTCGACGCTTGCTGCCGATCGACAGCGAGCACAATGCCATCTTCCAATGTCTGCCATCCGATCGGGCCTGCGGCGAGGCAGCGCGCGGCGTGCGGCGCATCCTGCTTACCGCGTCCGGCGGGCCGTTCCGCAGCACGCCGCACAACGAGCTGTCCGGAGTCACGCCTGAGCAGGCGTGCGCGCATCCGACCTGGCGCATGGGCCGCAAGATATCGGTCGATTCGGCCACAATGATGAACAAGGGCCTCGAAGTGATCGAGGCGCGCTGGTTGTTCGGCGTGCCGGCCGACGCGATCGACGTCGTCATTCATCCGCAGAGCATCGTGCATTCGATGGTCGAGTATGTCGACGGCTCGGTCCTGGCCCAACTCGGGAATCCGGACATGCGCACGCCGATCGCGCAGGCGCTGGCGTGGCCGGATCGGATCGCCGCGGGTGTTGCGCCACTCGACCTGGCGGCACTCGGTGCGCTCGACTTCGCAGCGCCCGAAGCCGCGCGCTTCCCGTGCCTGGGCCTCGCCTACGATGCGCTTCGCGCCGACGGGACCGCCCCGGCCATGCTCAACGCGGCCAATGAAGTCGCCGTCGCCGCCTTCCTCGAGCATCGCATCCGCTTCACGCAAATCGCGGCGGTATGCGAAGAAACGATGTCGCGGCTTGCGGCGCGGCCGTTGACGACACTGGACGAGGCGCTCGATGCCGACCGCGAGGCTCGTGCGCTGACGCGGCAGTTGCTCGAGCTCGACCAGGTGCACACGCTCCCGGCATGATGCGTGCTGCAGAAACTGCTGTTCTTTGCCGTGACGCTCGGAGTGCTCGTGGTTTTTCACGAGCTCGGCCATTACGTCGTGGCGCGGCTGGTCGGGGTCAAGGTGCTGCGTTTTTCGGTTGGATTCGGCCGCATTGTCTGGTCGCGTCGCCTCGGCCGGGACCGCACCGAGTGGGCGCTGTCGGCGGTGCCGCTGGGCGGCTACGTCAAGATGGTCGACGAACGCGAGGGCGAAGTCTCTCCCGCGGACCTGGGGCGCGCATTCAATCGCCAGTCGGTGTGGCGACGAATCGCGATCGTCGCGGCCGGGCCGGTCGCCAATCTGCTTCTGGCGGTGCTGCTTTTCGCCGGCACCTACGTCGCCGGGATTCCCGGCGAACGCGCCATCCTGGCCGCGCCTCCGGCCGGCTCGCCGGCGGCCGTCGCGGGCTTGGCCGCCTCCGATGAAGTCGTCGCGGTCGATGGCGAGCACGTTCTTTCGTGGCAGGACCTGCGCTGGCGCCTGCTCAAGGCGTCGGGCAGCGACGACGCTACCGTCACCGTGGACCGATCGGGCATCAGGTCGCAGCACCTGCTGTCGCTGCAGAGCCTGCGCCGCGACGACTGGGAAGGCAATTTCGTCTCGGCGCTGGGTCTGAAAATCGATCTCGGCCCGCCGCGGGTCAACGACGTACTGCCCGGCCGGCCCGCCGCCGTGGCCGGACTGCGCGCCGGCGACGCGATTGTCGCGATCGATGGTCAGACGGTTCGCTCTCCCTCGGAGGTCGCGGCGATTACCAATGCCCATCCGGGAGAGCGGCTTGCCTTCACCGTGCTCCGCGACGGCGCATCGCAGGACATCGTCGTCGTGCCCGAGCCGAGCGATCAGGACGGAAAAAAGATCGGCCTCGCCGGCATGCGACTCGCGGTCGATCCCGCCGCGGTGGCGCAGATCGGAACGACGGTGCGCTATGGCCCTGTCGAGGCCGTCGTGCAGGGAGCGCGCAAGACTTGGGAACTCTCGCTGTTCACCGTGAAGATGCTCGGCAGAATCCTCACCGGCCAAGCGTCGCTGAAGAATGTCAGTGGGCCGTTGACGATGGCCGATTACGCTGGACAATCGGCGCAGGCGGGCGTGCTGACGTTCATCGGTTATCTCGCATTGATCAGCATCAGCCTGGGCGTGCTCAATCTGCTGCCCGTTCCCTTACTCGATGGCGGACACTTGATGTATTATCTCGCCGAGATTGTCAAAGGCGGTCCGGTTCCCGACCGCGTGATCGAGGTCGGCCAGCGTATTGGCATGGCCGTACTGGCCATGCTGATGGCTTTGGCGCTTTTCAATGACCTGTCCCGACTCTTCTGAACCCCCCGCTTGCCATCGGCCGGCGCGCGCACGTCGCGCCGGCTCGAAACTGAAGGCGCTTGCGGCATTGTTCGCGGTGCTGTTCGCGCACGCCGCGCTGGCATTCGAGCCGTTTGTCGTCAAGGATATTCGCGTCGAGGGCGTGCAGCGCACCGAAGCGGGAACAGTGTTCAGCTACCTGCCGATCAAGGTCGGCGACCGTGTCGACGACGAGAAGGCCTCCGCCGCAGTCAAGGCCTTGTACGCGACCGGCTTTTTTCGCGACGTCCGCCTCGAATCCGAGAATGGCGTGCTGGTCGTCATCGTCCAGGAGCGGCCGACGATCAGCCAGATCGACATCGCCGGCACCAAGGAATTCGACAAGGACACACTGAAAAAGGCGCTGAAGGATATCGGCATCGCCGAGTCGCGGATATTCGACCGTTCGGCGCTGGAGCGCGCCGAGCAGGAATTCAAGCGTCAGTACATCAACCGCGGCTACTATGCGGTCAAGGTGACGACCACGGTCACGCCGCAGGAGCGCAATCGCGTCGCCATCAACTTCACCGTCGAGGAAGGGCAGCCCTCGAAGATCGCCAATATCAACATCGTCGGCGCCCGCGCCTTTCCGGAAAAGACGCTGACTAACGAGATGCAGCTGTCGACGCCGGGCTGGCTCACCTGGTACACGAAGAACGATCAATATTCGAAGCAGAAGCTGCAGGCCGACCTGGAAACACTGCGCAGCTACTACACGAACCGCGGCTATCTGGAGTTCGCCGTCGATTCGACTCAGGTGTCGATCACGCCGGACAAGCAGGACATCTACATCACGATCAACATCACCGAGGGGCCGAGGTACACGGTGTCGGACGTCCAGCTCGCCGGCGAGCTGCTGCTGCCCGAAGCCGAGTTGATGCGGCTGGTCCAGGTCCGTCCGGGCGACGTCTATTCGCGCGAAAGGCTCACCCAGTCGACCAAGGCGCTTTCCGACCGTCTGGGCAGCGACGGTTATGCGTTCGCCAACGTCAACGCGGTCCCGGACATCGACCGCGTCAAGCGGACGGCGGGGTTCACCTTTTTCATCGATCCGGGCCGCCGCGTGTACATCCGGCGGATCAACATCAGCGGCAACAGCAAGACGCGAGACGAGGTGATACGCCGCGAGTTGCGCCAGCTCGAAGGTGCCTGGTACGACGCCGCGCGCATCGAGCGATCGAAGGTCCGGATCACGCGCCTCAACTTCTTCGAGGACGTCAACATCGAGACGCCCGCAGTTCCCGGAAGCCCGGACCAGGTCGATATCGAGGTCACAGTGACCGAGAAATCGACCGGCAACCTGCTGGCAGGCGTCGGCTATTCGAGCGCCGACGGCGTCGTCCTGTCGGGATCGATCTCCCAGAACAACATTTTCGGCTCAGGCAACGCCCTGGCCTTCTCGCTCAACAGCAGTCGTGTCAATCGCAGCATCGGGCTCAGCTTCACCGAGCCGTACTGGACCACCGATGGCGTCGCGCGAACGCTCGAGCTCTACAACAAGAACGTCGATCCGTCGTCGCTGCCGATCGCACAGTACTCGTCGTCGACCCTCGGCGGTGCGGTTGGCTTCGGCGTGCCGATCACCGAAACCGACTCGATTAACGTCGGCGGTCGGATCGAGCACACGAAGGTGACGCTGTTCGATCAGAGTCCGCCCTCGTATTTCCAGTTTGTCAAGGACTTCGGCACGACGACCAATAGCTACATCCTGACGGCCGGCTGGTCGCGCGATTCCCGCGACAGCATCCTGTTCCCCAGCAGAGGTGTGCTGCAGAGCCTTTTCGGCGAGCTCGCGTTGCCGATCGGCGACCTTACGTATTACAAGGTCAACTATCTGATCCAGTGGTTCACGCCGATGCCCTTGAACACCGTTCTGATGCTGCGCGGCGATTTCGGCTACGGCGGCGGCCTGGAGAACAAGACGCTGCCCTTTTTCAAGGCGTATTATGGCGGCGGGGTGGGATCGGTCCGCGGTTACGAGACGGCGTCGCTGGGCCCGCAGGATATCCAGGGCAACGTGATCGGCGGGCGGGAGAAGATCATAACCAACGCCGAGCTGTTCTTTCCGCTGCCGGGCGCCAAGTCGAACGATCAGTCGGTCAGGTTGTCGGTGTTCACGGACGCAGGCATGATTCGCGACGCCGGCCTGCAGCCCGAGCTCGAATCGTTCCGCTATTCGGCCGGGGTCGGGGTCGCCTGGAATTCTCCGGTCGGACCGCTGAAGCTGAGCTACGCCTACCCGCTGAAGAAAAAGAAGGGGGACCGCATTCAGAACTTCCAGTTCCAGGTGGGTACGATATTCTAGTGTGGAGCGAGCGTAGACTGGAGGCCGGCCGGACATCCAGCGCGCGACTGGACCCGGCGGGCGCCGCAGGATTTGCGCAGGAGAGAAAGTTGAAACATCGCATGCAGCAATTGCTCGTTTGTGCCGCGGGGGCGTTCCTCGCGGCCTCCCTTGCCGTTCCCGGCTTCGCCCAGGGCGCCGACTTCAAGATCGGCTTCGTCAACAGCGAGCGGCTGTTTCGCGAAGCGGCGCCGGCGAAGCGCGCACAGACGAAGCTGGAAAAGGAGTTCGCCGGCCGGGATGCCGAGATTCAGAAGCTCGGCAAGCAGGTGCGCGACCTGCAGGCGGCGCTCGAGAAGGACGGGGTCACGATGGCCGAAAACGACCGCCGCGCCAAGGAGCGGGACCTCGCCAACATGAGCCGCGACCTGCAACGAATGCAGCGCGAATTCCGCGAGGACCTCAACCTGCGGCGCAACGAGGAGCTTACTGCGGTGCAGGAGCGCGCCAACAAGGTCATTCAGCAGATCGCGATCGATGAAAAGTTCGATCTCATCATTCAGGACCCGGTCATCTACGCCAGCCCGCGCATCGACGTCACTGAACGAGTGATCAAGGCGCTCGCCGACAAGTAGTCCCGCCAATCCGCGGCCGCCCAAAGCGCATGAGCAACAGTCAAGACGCTCGGGGCATCGCTCTGAAGTCGCTGGCCGAACCGGCGCGCGCCGAGCTCGTTGGCGACGGCGGCGTGATGATCGATCGGGTCGCGACGCTCGACGGCGCCACCGCAGGGGCGATCGCCTTTCTGGCCAATCCCAGGTATCGCCATCAGCTGCAGTCGACAAGGGCGAGCGCCGTCATCATCGAGCCGCGCTTCGCGGCCGACACCGCATTGCCGAAGCTGGTTACTTCGAACCCGTATGCGGCCTATGCGCGCGTCGCGGCGCTCTTTCATCCGCCGCATCCGGTCGCCGCTGGCATACACCCGACTGCGGTCGTTGCGACGAGCGCCCGCGTCGCCGCCAGCGCGACGATCGGTCCCTTCGTCGTCATCGGCGAGCGCGCGACCATCGGCGAACGGACACGGATCCATGCCGGCTGCGCGATCGGCGAGGATTGCAGCCTCGGGGACGACATCGTGCTGCATCCGCGCGTCGTCCTGTACGCGCGCACGGTCGTCGGCGCGCGCACGCTCATTCACAGCGGCGCCGTCCTGGGCGCCGACGGCTTCGGCATGGCCGATGAGGGCGGGAAGTGGTTGAAGGTGCCCCAGCTCGGCCGCGTCGTCGTCGGCGCCGATGTCGAAATCGGGGCCAACACTACGATCGACCGAGGCACTATCGACGACACAGTCATCGAAGATGACGTCAAGCTCGACAATCAGATCCAGATCGGGCACAACTGCCGCATCGGCGCACACACCGCGATTGCCGGCTGCGTCGGCATCGCGGGCAGCGTCAGGATCGGTCGCAACTGCCAGATCGGCGGCGCGGCGATGATTACCGGCCACCTGGATATCGCCGACGGGACGGTGGTCTCCGCTGCGTCCGGCGTGTTCGACACGATCCACGAGCGTGGCGTCTACACCGGTGCCTTTCCCTCGCTGCCGCATCGGGAGTGGCAACACGTCGCATCGATCATAAGGCGCCTGCGCAGCTTCGCCGACCGGATCCGCGCGCTCGAGCGCGACCGCCGGGGACAGGGAGAATGAGCATGCAGATGGATGTCAACGAAATCATGCGGCATCTGGCGCATCGGCCGCCTTTCCTTCTCGTCGACCGCGTCATCGAATGCGTACCAGGGCGCAGCATCAAGGCGTTGAAGAACGTGACGATCAACGAGCCGTTCTTCCAGGGTCATTTTCCCGGCTATCCGGTAATGCCGGGGGTGCTGATCATCGAGGCGCTGGCGCAGGTGTCGGTGATCCTCGTCTATCAGACATTGAAGCGAATGCCGGACGACAAGTCGATGATCCTGTTTGCCGGCATCGACAACGCGCGCTTCAAGCGGCAGGTCAGGCCGGGCGATCAGCTGACCCTGGAATCGACCGAGATCCGGCTGGTTCGCGGCGTCGGAAAGTTCGCGGTGCGGGCCAGCGTCGGCGACGCGCTGGTTGCGGAGGCCGAATTGCTGGCCGCGTTGCGCGACATCTGACGCTTGTGACCCGCGTCCACCCGACGGCGATCGTCGCCGCGAGCGCCGAGCTCGCAGGCGATGTCGTGATCGGCCCGTACACGGTGGTCGGCGGCGAGACGACGATCGGCGCGGGCACCAGCATCGGCGCGCACGTCGTCATCGCCGATCGGACCAGCATCGGACGCAACAATCGGATATTCCAGTTCGCATCGGTCGGCGAAATTCCGCAGGACAGGAAATATACCGGCGACCCGACCCGCACGGTGATCGGCGACGGCAACGTCATACGCGAGTTCGTGACTATCCACGCCGGGACGACGCAGGATAAAGGCGTGACGACGATCGGCGACGGCAACTGGCTGCTCGCGTACTCGCACGTTGCCCACGACTGCGTGATTGGCAACGGCACGACGTTCTCCAACAATGCCCAGCTCGCCGGGCACGTGATCATCGACGACTATGCGGTGCTCGGCGGCTTTGTCGGCGTGCATCAATTCTGTCGTGTCGGCACCCACGCGATGCTGGCTGCCGGATCGATCGTGCTGCAGGACGTACCGCCGTATGTCACCGTCGTCGGGGTCGCCGGCCACGCCGCGTGGGACCAACAGCGAGGGCCTGCGCCGTCGCGGATTCAGCGGCGAGGACATCGCCGCGATCAGGCGAGCGTACAAGACCTTATACCGCCAGGGCCTCACGCTCGACGACGCGCGGGCGGAGATTGCCGCGTCAGCCGTCGCCGTGCCCGCGCTGCGGGCGCTGACGGCGTTTCTGGAGATCCCAGGGCGCGGGATCGTCCGTTGAGCGTCGTCGCTCGCGACCCGGCCGCGGTGACGATAGGAATCGTCGCCGGCGAAGCTTCGGGCGACGCGCTGGGGTCCGACCTGATCCGCGCCGTCCGGGCGCGCGCTGCCGGGAGTGCGCTTCGCCGGCATCGGCGGCCCGCGCATGGAAGCCGCGGGTTGCGAGCTCTGGTATCCGCACACCGAGCTCGCGCTACGCGGCTACGCCGAGGTGATCACCCATCTGCCCGCGCTGCTGCGCATTCGCGGCGATGTCTTCCGGCGCCTGCGGGCGGCGAACGCGCCGCTGTTCGTCGGTGTCGATGCGCCCGACTTCAACCTCGGGCTCGAGGCAAAGCTCAAGCGGCGGCGGATCCGGACGATGCACTATGTGAGCCCGTCGGTCTGGGCGTGGCGTCGCGAGCGCATCGGCACGATCGCGCGCTCGGCCGATCATCTGCTCGCACTGTTTCCGTTCGAGCCGCCGCTCTACGCCGATGCCGGCATCAGGGTGACCTTCGTCGGCCATCCTCTGGCGGCCGGTGCGGCGACGGCGGCCAGCCGCCGAGAAGCGCGCGAACTTTTGAAATTCGAGATGGGCACGCCGGTTTTTGCGCTGCTGCCCGGCAGCCGGATGTCCGAGCTGGAGATGCACACCGAGCTTCTGCTGAAGACCGCGGCGGCTTTGTTCGAGGCGCAGCCGCTGGCGAGGTTCGTCGTGCCGCTGGTCAGCCGCGCTGCGCGAGAATATTTCGAGCGTGTCCAGTACCGCCTGCAACTGGAGTCCCTGTCGCTGAAGCTGTTGTACGGTCATGCCAGCGACGCCCTGCGCGCCGCCGACGTCGGCATCGTCGCGTCCGGCACGGCCACGCTCGAGGCGGCGATGGCGCGCTGCCCGCACCTGGTCTTCTACAAGGTCCACCCGGTTACCGCCGAGATCGTCAAGCGCAAGCTGCTGCTGCCCTTCGTCGGTCTGCCCAACATTCTGGCCGGGCGCTTTGTCGCGCCGGAATTCCTGCAATGGGCGGCGACGGTGGACAATCTTTCCCGGGCGGCGCTGAACCTTTACGATGACGCCGTTACGAGGCGCCGCACCGAAGCGCTTTTTGCTTCGCTGGCCGATGCGCTGACGGCGGATGGTGCGACAATCGCGGCGGAGGCGGTGGTGACGGAATTGCGCACGGCGGGGGTGGCATGCTGATCGCGGGGGTCGATGAAGCCGGCCGGGGGCCGTTGGCCGGGCCGGTAGTCGCAGCCGCGGTGATTCTCGATCCGCAGCGGAAGATCAAGGGCCTGCGCGACTCCAAGCTGCTGACGCCGGAAAGCCGCGTCGAGCTCGCCGTGATCATCCGGGCCCGCGCCGTGGCATGGGCGGTGGCCCATAGCGATGTCGGCGAAATCGATGCCTTGAATATCCTTCAGGCGACCTTGCTCGCGATGAAGCGGGCGATCGAGCAGCTGACGACGGCGCCCGAAGTCGTCTGGATCGACGGCAATCAGTGTCCGCCGCTCGACTATCCGTCGCGGGCGATCGTCGACGGCGATCGCCTGGTTGCCGCGATCGCCGCGGCATCGATACTCGCCAAGACGACGCGCGATGCGATGCTGGTGGACCTCGACCGCAGCTATCCGCTGTACGGATTCGCCCGGCACAAGGGCTATTCAACGCCGGAGCATCTCGCTGCCCTGGCGCTGCACGGCCCTTGCGCGGCGCACCGGCGCTGGTTCGGTCCGGTCCGCCAGACCGGATTCGATTTCTGATGGCGAGGTCGGCGTCGCGCAAGCGCCCGGCAGCGCTTTTGTTCGACGTTTTCGGCACCGTTGTCGATTGGCGCGGCAGCGTCAAGAAGGAGCTCGCGCGTCTCGGTCGATCGCATGGCGTGCGCGCTGACTGGGGCGCGTTCGCCGATGCCTGGCGCGCCGGCTATCGTCCGGCAATGGATCGGGTGCGCCGCGGCGAACTGCCGTGGCAGCCGCTCGACAGCCTGCATCTGACGATGTTGCGCGGGCTCGTCGATCGCTTCGGCCTTGAGCTCGACGCCCGCGAGCTCGCCGCGCTCAACCTGGTCTGGCACCGGCTCAGCGCCTGGCGCGACGTTCGGGCGGGCCTGCGCCGCCTTAAACGCGGCTGCCTGATAGGCACCTTGTCCAACGGCAACATGGCATTGCTGGTAGATCTGTCGAAAGCCGCACGCCTGCCGTGGGACTGCATCCTTTCGGCCGAGCTTTTCCGGCACTACAAGCCCGATCCCGAGGTCTATCTCGGTGCCGCCGCGCTCCTCGCGCTCGACCCGCCCGAGGTCATGCTGGTCGCCGCGCACAAGGACGATCTGGCGGCGGCGCGGCGCTGCGGCTTGCAGACCGCGTATGTGCACCGTCCGCTGGAATTCGGTCCGGACACGGCGCATGGCGGCCCCGACCGGCGCAGCACGCTCAATGCCGGCGATTTCGAGGATCTCGCCGATCAGCTCGGGCTGTAGGCGGCGCAATATGCTATGTTTGACCCCGCGGCGGCGCTCGATCGGGCGTCGCCACCAGCTGCGTTCGAAGCAGGAGAAGCCGCATTGATCCATTGCGTATTGCATGATCCCAACGATTCAGTCGCCGTCGTCGTCGTCGAAGGCATCAAGGCCGGACAAACGCTGACCGGGCTGATCCTCGACGAAGACCGGACGATAGATTTGCGCTGCGCGCAAGACATTCCGCTCGGACACAAGGTCGCTTTGAAAGATCTGAACGTCGGCGATACCGTGATCAAGTATGGCGTCGATATCGGCAAGGTCGTCGCGCCGATCAAGGCCGGACAACACGCGCACGTCCACAACATCAAGACCAAGCGCTGGTGACGAGCGTCGCCGCCGGGCGCCACGCGGCGTTGCTGCGCACGCTGCGGTGCTCGTGTACTGAAGCCGTACATTCCGCTTCGCGCGGATCGCGCATTCGCCTGGTGTCCGCATGCTGGCTCGTCGGACCTACTATCGTTAGCAAGGAATCATTGATGCAAAAAAGTTTCTGGGGATACCGCCGCGAGAATGGCCGCGTCGGTGTACGCAACCACGTGATCGTGCTGCCCGTCGACGATCTGTCCAATGCCGCGGCCGAAGCGGTCGCGCACAACGTCAAGGGCGTGCTGGCGATCCCGCATCCGTATGGAAGGCTGCAGTTCGGCCCCGACCTCGACCTGCACTTTCGCACGCTGATCGGCGCGGGGAGCAATCCGAACGTTGCCGCTGTCGTCGTCATCGGGATCGAAGAGGGATGGACCAAAAGCTCGTCGACGGCATCGCCGAGACCGGCAAGCCGGTCAGCGGGCTTCGGCATCGAGCTGCACGGCGATCACGACACGATCATGCGGGCGTCCAAGGCCGCGCGCGAGTTCATGCAGGCGGCCAGCGAAAAGCAACGGGTCGAATGCGGCCTCGACGAGCTCTGGGTATCGACCAAGTGCGGCGAGTCGGATACGACCTCGGGGTGCGGCGCCAATCCGACGGTCGGCGATGCA
Organism: uncultured beta proteobacterium; assembly: GCA_963847585.1. Classification (GTDB taxonomy): domain Bacteria; phylum Pseudomonadota; class Gammaproteobacteria; order Burkholderiales; family Casimicrobiaceae; genus PALSA-1003. The sequence continues at coordinate 235,194 of CAWKAQ010000019.1, forward strand.
TTCGACAAGCTTTATGCAGCCGGCTCCACGCTGGTGTTCGGCGAGACGACCGAGCTTACCGGCGGCGAGCAGATCGTCGCCGCGCGTTGCCGTGACGACAAGGTCCGCGCCGAGTTCATGCGCGTGTTCGACCGCTATCAGGAAGTCATCAACCGGCACAAGACCACCGACCTCTCGGATTCGCAGCCGACCAAGGGCAACATCGCCGGCGGACTGACGACGATCGAGGAGAAGGCGCTGGGCAACATCCAGAAGATCGGCAAGAAGTGCATCGATCGACGGCGTGCTCGACAAGGCGCGAGACGCCTTCCGGCCCAGGCCTGTGGTTCATGGACAGCTCGTCGGCGGCGGCGGAGATGGTGACGCTGTGCGCGGCGTCCGGCTTCGTCGTCCATTTCTTCCCTACCGGGCAGGGGAACGTCATCGGCAATCCGATTCTGCCCGTCATCAAGATCTGCGCCAATCCGCGCACCGTGCGAACGATGAGCGAGCATATCGACGTCGACACCTCGGCGCTGTTGCAGCGGGGCATCACGATGGATCAGGCCGGCGACAAGCTGCTCGAGATGATGTTCCGCACAGCGAACGGAAGGCTGACCGCGGCGGAAGCGCTGGGTCACCGCGAATTCGTGCTGACGCGGCTATACGAGAGCGCGTGAGCGCGTCGGCCGGGATTCGCACTGTGGCTGTTTCGATATGTTCGATATCACAGGACCGACGATGAGAAAATATCCGCAGATGCAAGGCGTCCTCGCACTGACCATGTTTCTGGCCGCGCTGCTGCCGCTTTGCGCGCGCGCCGAGATGAGCGAGATCAAGGTCGCACAGCAATACGGCATCGGCTACCTGCCGCTGATGATCATCGAAGAGCAGAAGCTGATCGAGAAGTACGCGAAGGCCAACGGCGTCGACGTCAGCGTCGGCTGGGCCAAGTTCGCCGGCGGCAACGTGATGAACGATGCGCTGCTGTCGGATAGCCTGCAGTTCGCATCAGGCGGGGTGGGGCCGTTCGTGACGCTGTGGGCCAAGACGCGCGGCAACCTCGACGTCAAGGCGGTCGGGGCGATCAACTCGATGCCGCTCTACCTCAATACGCGCAATCCCGCCGTCAAGTCGATCAAGGACTTCACCGACAAGGACAAGATCGCATTGCCCGCGGTCAAGGTGTCGATCCAGGCCGTGACCTTGCAGATGGCGGCGGAAAAGGCCTTCGGCGAGGGACAGCAGAACAAGCTCGATCCGCTGACCGTGACGATGTCGCATCCCGATGCGCAAGCTGGCGTTGCTGTCCGGACAATCGGAGGTCACCGCGCATTTCGGCTCGCCGCCGTTCCAGTACCAGCAATTGAAGAATCCGGCGGTCCACACGGTGCTGAGCTCGTACGATGTGCTCGGCGGCCCGGCAACATTCAACGTCGTCTGGACGACGTCGAAATTCCGGACCGAGAATCCGAAGCTGTACGACGCCTTCGTCAAGGCGCTCGACGAGGCGACGGCGCTGATCAACAAGGACAAGCGCTGGGCGGCGGAGGCGTATCTCCGGATGTCGAAGGACAAGGCATCGCTCAAGGAGATCGAGGACATGCTGAACGACCCGGCCATCGTATTCACGACGACGCCGCAGAACGTGATGAAGTACGTCGATTTCATGACCAAGATCGGTTCGATCAAGAACCGGCCGGATTCCTGGAAGGAGATGTTCTTTCCGAACGCGCAGAATCTGCCGGGAAGCTAGGGCATCGCAGCGATGGGTGCGACCGATACAGCCGCAGCACGCGAGATCGCCGTCGATCTCGCGGCGGTACGCGCCGCGCATGCCCGCATCCGGCCGCACGTGCATCGCACGCCGGTGCTGACCAGCCGTTCGCTCGATGCGGCGGCCGAAGCAAAGCTGTTCTTCAAGTGCGAGAATCTGCAGAAAGTTGGCGCGTTCAAGGCGCGCGGCGCATGCAACGCCGTGTTCTCGCTCGACGACGCCGAAGCGCGGCGCGGCGTGGTCACGCATTCGTCGGGCAACCACGGCGCCGCAGTCGCATGGGCCGCGGCGCGGCGCGGCATTCCGGCGTGGGTCGTGATGCCGGAGAATTCAGCCGAGATCAAGAAAGCCGCGGTGCAGGGTCTGGGCGCTACGGTGCGATTCTGCGCGCCGACGCTCGAGGCGCGCGATACGACCTGCGCCGCAGTACAGGCCGAGACCGGCGCGGTGCTGGTGCATCCGTATGACGATTGGCGTGTCATCGCAGGGCAGGGGACCGCCGCGCTGGAGCTTCTCGAAGAGATTCCCGACCTCGATGCGATCATCACGCCGGTCGGGGGCGGCGGGTTGCTGTCCGGCACGGCGATCGCATCGCGAGGGATCAAGCCATCGATCCACGTCTACGGCGCCGAGCCCGCGGGCGCCGACGACGCCTGGCGCTCGCTGCAGAGCGGACATATCGTCCCGCAGACCGATCCGCGCACGATCGCCGACGGGTTGCGCTCGTCGCTCGGGGTGAAGACGTTTGCCGTGCTGTCGACATTGGTCGATGCGATAGGCACCACCTCGGAAGAGGCGATCGTACGGGCGATGCGGCTGACCTGGGAGAAGCTCAAGCTGGTGATCGAGCCGTCGTCGGCGGTGCCGCTCGCCGCGCTGCTCGAGCGCAAGCTGCCGGTCGGGGGGCTGCGCGTCGGCATCGTCATCAGCGGCGGCAACGTCGATCTGGACCGCCTGCCCTGGCAGCATTGACGCGAACACTGCGCAGCGGCCCAAGACCCGCCCGGCGATCCGGCGTCCGCGGGCGCCGCCGAGGAGGAAGCATGGCTGAAACCACGGCGCCGCTGCTCGATGTTCGCGGCGTAACGATCCAGTACAAGACCACCGAGCATCGGATCACGGCGACGTATCGGGTCGATTTCCAGGTATTTCGATCGGACCGCTTCATCCTGCTCGGCCCGTCGGGCTGCGGCAAGTCGACGCTGCTCAAGGCAGTCGGCGGCTATCTGAATCCGGTCGAAGGCGAGATCCGGCTCAAAGGCGTGCCGGTTACGCGGCCGGGACCCGACCGCATGATGGTCTTCCAGGAATTCGACCAGTTGCTGCCCTGGAAGACGGTCAAGGAGAACGTGGTGTTCGCGCTGGTATCGAGCGGCAAGCTTTCGGCCAAGGCGGCGGAGGAAAAGGCGCTCGAGTACATCAACAAGGTGAATCTGACCAAGTTCGCCGACAGCTATCCGCACACGCTTTCCGGCGGCATGAAGCAGCGGGTCGCGATCGCGCGCGGCATGGCGATGGAGCCGGACGTGCTGCTGATGGACGAGCCTTTTGCCGCGCTCGACGCGCTGACCCGGCGCAAGATGCAGGACGAACTGCTGCAGCTGTGGGACGACACGCACTTCACCGTCCTGTTCGTCACCCATTCGATTCCCGAGGCGATCACCATCGGCAGCCGGATCCTGCTGATGTCGCCGCACCCGGGACAGGTCAAGGCGGAGCTCAACAGTCTGCCGAGGAGCGCCACGCACGGCGACGCGGCCAGAGAGCTCGAGCGAAAGATCCATGCGATGCTCTTTGCCGAGCCCGTCGAGAGTGAGGATGAATTCCATGCCTGAAGCCGACGCGGTACGTCCTGACGTTCTCCGGCCGACCGTCGACGCCTCGCAATTCGGCGTCGTGCAACGGCCGCTGTCGATCGGGGAGCGGATCTACAACATCGGCGCGGTGCGCAAGCTCGCGATACTCGTGCTGCTGGCGGCCGCCTGGGAGATCTATGCGCGCTGGCTGCACAACGACCTCCTGTTCCCGACTTTCAGCGCGACCTTGCAGGCCTTTGTCCAGGCGATGGTCAGCGGCGGACTGCTGGGCAAGGCCTGGACCTCGATCAAGGTGCTGCTGATCGGCTACGCGGCCGGCATCGCGCTGGCGGCAGTATTGACGACTGTCGCGATCAGCTCGCGCGTCGGCACCGACTTTCTCGAAACGCTGACCTCGATGTTCAATCCGCTGCCGGCGATCGCGCTGTTGCCGCTGGCACTGATCTGGTTCGGACTGGGCAATGGCAGTCTGGTGTTCGTGCTGATCCATTCGGTGCTGTGGGCGGTCGCGCTGAACACGCATTCGGGATTCCTGTCGGTGTCGAATACACTGCGCATGGTCGGCCGCAACTATGGGCTGCACGGCCTGTCGTACGTCGGCAGAATACTTATCCCTGCCGCGTTCCCGAGCATCCTGACCGGTCTGAAGATCGGCTGGGCGTTTGCGTGGCGCACCCTGATCGCGGCCGAGCTGGTGTTCGGCGTATCGTCGGGCTCCGGCGGGCTGGGCTGGTTCATCTACGAGAACAAGAATCAGCTCGAGATCGCCAACGTCTTCGCCGGGCTTTTCACGGTGATCATGATCGGCCTCCTGGTCGAGAACGTCATTTTTCGCACAATCGAACAGCGCACGGTGCGCAGATGGGGGATGCAGAATTGAGCTGGAGCGCCAAGCCGGTGCGGCAAGCACAAGCGTCGCGGGGCGACTATCCGCGATTTCATCTGGCCTTTCCGGTGACGGATCTCAGCGCGGCCCGGCGCTTCTACGTTGGCGTCCTCGGTTGCACCGAGGGACGCAGCGCCCAGGAATGGGTGGATTTCGATTTCTTCGGCCATCAGATCGTTGCGTTCCGGGTCGGCGCCGCCGACATGAAAGTGGCGACCAGCCTGGTCGACGGCGATCAGGTGCCGGTGCGGCATTTCGGCGTGATCCTGGAAGTCGACGAATGGAACAGCCTGGCCGACCGTCTGGAAACCGCGGGAGTGCGGTTCATCATCGAGCCGCACGTGCGATTCAAGGGCCAGATCGGCGAGCAGTCGACGATGTTCCTGCTCGACCCGTTCGACAACGCGCTGGAGTTCAAGGCATTCGAGAACATCGAACAGCTGTTCTCGCCGCAGTGAGCCTCATAGCGTGCGCATCGTCATCAGCGAATTCATCGACGATGCTGCAGTGACGGCGCTGGCACGGGAATTCGACGTGCGCTACGACGCCGCGCTGGTCGAGCGGCCGGCCGAGCTCGGCGTCGAATTGGGCAGCGCCGACGCGTTGATCGTCCGCAACCGCACGCAGGTCGATGCCTCGCTGCTGGCCGGGGCGCCGAGGCTCAAGGTCGTCGGCAGGCTCGGCGTCGGACTGGACAACATCGATCTGCCCGCCTGCGAGGCACGGCGGATCGACGTCATACCGGCGACCGGCGCCAATGCGCGCTCGGTGGCCGAATACGTGATCGGCGCCGCGCTGGTGCTGCGGCGCCAGGCTTATGGAGCGAGCGCCGCAGTCGCCGCGGGCGAGTGGCCGCGCGCCGCGCTGGCCCAAGGTCGGGAGCTCTCGGACAGCACGCTGGGCGTCGTCGGCTTCGGCAGCATCGGCCGCGTGGTCGCAGAGCTCGCGCACCGGCTGGGTATGCAGGTGATCGGGCACGACGCCGCGATTGCGTCCGGACTCGGCGTCGTGGGCCGAGCAGCACACGGCGCCGCAGTCGCTGGACGATCTTTTGCGCGCGTCGGACATCGTATCGCTGCACGTGCCGTTGACCGAGGGGACGCGCCGGCTTCTGGACGCGCGTCGACTCTCGCTGATGAAACGCGATGCGATCCTGATCAACACCTCGCGCGGCGGCATCGTCGACGAAGCCGCGCTGGCCGCGGCGCTGCGCGGAGGCACGCTCGGCGGCGCGGCGCTCGACGTCTTCGAGCACGAGCCGCTGCCCGCGGCGAACGTCCTTGCCGGGTGCCCGCGCTTGCTGCTCACGCCGCACATTGCCGGCGTTACGCGCGAGTCGAACGCACGCGTTTCGGCGCTGGTCGCCAGCGCGGTGGCCGCCGCGCTGTTGCGGCGTAGCGGCGACAGCGCGCATGCCTAGACTTGCACCCGCCGCGCTGCGGGACCTGGTCGAGCGCGCGTTGCGCCGCGCCGGCGCGAGTGCGGCGATGGCGGCGGCCACGGCGCAGGCGCTGATCGAAGCCGATGCGCAGGGCTTGGGCTCGCACGGCGTCGCCCGCGTTCCCCAATACGCGGCACATCTCAAGAACGGCCGCGCCGTCGGCGATGCCGTTGCCAGCGTGATCCGTTCGCGTGGCGGCGCCGCGCTGGTCGACGCGGCCGGCGGCCTCGCGTTCCCGGCCTGCGCGCTCGCCGTCGCCGAAGCGATCCGGCGCGCGCGCGAATTCGGCGTGAGCTTCGTCGGCGTCACAAACAGCCATCATTTCGGCGTCGCCGCCTATCACCTGGCGCCGGTTGCGGCGGCGGCAATGGTCGGCCTGGCGCTGGGGAATTCGCCGGCGGCGATGGCGGTTGCGGGCGGCAGGCGCCCGTTGCTCGGAACCAATCCGATCGCTGCCGTTTTTCCGCGACGAGACGGCGCGGCGCTGACCGTCGACTTGTCGCTCTCGCAGGTCGCGCGCGGCAAAGTGATGATCGCGGCGAAGGAAGGCCGACCGATCCCGACGGGCTGGGCGCTCGACGCCGATGGCCAGCCCGACGACCGATGCCAAGGCGGCGCTGGCCGGATCGATGGTGGCCATGGGCGGCGACAAGGGCGCGACGCTCGCCCTGGTCGTCGAATTGCTCGCCTGCGCGCTGACCGGCGCCGCGATGGGATTCGAAGCCGATTCGTTCCTGGTCGACGAGGGCAACCGCCCCGGCGTCGGACAGGCCTTCCTGGTCATCGATCCGGCGGCGCTCGCCGGCACCGCAATCTATCTCGAGCGGATCGAAACGATGATCGCGGAAATGGAAAAGGACGCGGGCGTGCGGCTTCCCGGCTATCGTCGCGATGCGCTCGCAGCGCAAGCCGCCCGCGATGGCATTGAGATCGGACCGGCATTGCACCGGCAGCTGCTCGAGCTCGCCGGCTGATCGAGGCGGGGTCCGGCTGCGCGGGCAATTCCGCGCCGGCGTGCGCCCGCCGATTGCGCCGTCGCTTGCGTTCAGCGAAGGGCCACGCCCCAGGGCAGCGCTCCCACGGCAATCTCGGCGATCTTGGCGTTGGTCGCGGTATCGATGACCGCGACCGCGTTCGACTGCCGCAGGCGACATAGAGCTTGCTGCCGTCCGGTGTGATCGCCATGTTCCACGGCCGCTTGCCGACCGGTATCGCGGCGATGATCGCGTTGCTCGCCGTATCGATGACCTGCACGGTGCCTTCGCCGCCCGAGCTCACATAAACGCGCTTGCCGTCGGGGCGGACGGTGACGCCGTTCGAGCGGCTGCCGGCCTTGATGCTTGCGATAACCTTCATCGTCGCGACGTCGATGACGTTGACCGTGTCCGCGTGTTCCGCCGCGACGTAGGCGCGCTTGCCATCGGGCAGGAAACCGATGCCGCGCGGGCGGTCGCCGACCTTCACCGACTGCACGACCTCTCCTTTGCCGAGGTCGACGATGTCGACGCTGTCGGCTTCCTCGCTGCTGACATAAAGCCACCGATCGTCGGGGCTGAACACCGCGTGCTCGGGATTCTTGCCGCGCATCTTGAGCTGTCGTACGACCTTGCCGCTCGCCGTATCGACCAGCATCACCTGATCGTCTTCCTCGACGGCGGCGGCCAGCAGCTTGCCGTCGCTCGACAGATAGATGCCTTCGGGAGACTTTCCCAGCGCCGTGCGCGTAAGCACCGCGCCGGTCGCCGCATCGACGGTCAGCAGCGCGTTGGCGGTCTGGTCGCTGAGGTAAAGCCGCTTGCCGTCGGGTGAAAGCGCGATGCCGCGCGGCTTGCCGCCGACGCTGAATGTCGCCGTCACCTTGTCGGTGGCGGTCTCGATCACCGACACGGTGCCCGAGCCTTCGTTGGAGGCATACGCGATCGGCGCCGCGGCCGACCGGCAGCGAGCTGAGCGAGCCGACAACGCCGCCGCAATGAGGATCCCTGAAAAGCGCATGGTAGATGATTGCTCCTCGAAGGCGTCGGCTGCGATCGCGATGGAGGCGGCGCAAACGATCGGTTATGCTACACGACTTGTCGCAACTTCCTTGGCCCCAGCGCGAAGACATGCTAATTCCGTCCCTTGCGGCGGACGCCGGGCGCGAGTCGTGCCGGCAACGATGCTGCTGGCCATCGCCGGCGCGCTGGCGGCCGGCGTCGGCGAGGGCGCAGGACGTCGTGCGCATCGACCCGCTGGTCATCACGGCGACGCGGATCGAAGAGCGCGCGTTCGACTTGCCGGTAGCCATCGACAGCATCGGCGCGGCACGGATCCAGCAGGGACAGCTGCAGATCAACCTGTCCGAATCGCTCTCGCGCGTTCCGGGCCTGGTCGTGCAGAACCGGTGGAACTACGCGCAGGACCTGCAGGTTTCCTCGCGTGGCTTCGGTGCGCGGGCGAGCTTCGGCGTGCGCGGGATACGCCTCTATCAGGACGGCATTCCGGCGACGATGCCCGACGGGCAGGGCCAGACGGGCAGCTTCAGTCTGGCCTCCGCGCAGCGCATCGAAGTCCTGCGCGGCCCGTTCTCGACCCTGTACGGCAATGCCGCGGGCGGCGTGATCTCGATCTTCACCGAGGACGGGCCGCCGACGCCGGCGGCGCAGGCGCAGGTCGTCGGCGGCAGCTATGGCACCTGGAATGCGATCGCGAAATTCGGCGGTGAAGAGCGCGGCGTCAACTTCTCGGTCACCGCCAATCACTTCGCCACCGACGGCTACCGCGACCATAGCGAAGCGCAGCGCGACCAGTTCAATGCGAAGCTCAAGTTCGCCTTCGGCGACGGCACCCGGGTCACGATGATCGCCAACTCGCTCTACCAGCCCGAAGCGCAGGATCCGCTGGGGCTGACGCGCGCGCAATGGGAGGCGAATCCGCGCCAGGCCGACCCCGTGGCGACGCTGTTCAATACCCGGAAGACCGTCGGCCAGCAGCAGGGCGGCGCGACGATCGAACGCGGCATCGGCGCCGACACCACATTGCGGCTGACCACCTACGCCGGACAGCGCTCGGTGCGGCAATACCTGGCACTCGCCGGCACGCTGGACACCTCGTCGGGCGGCGTCACCGATCTGTCACGGCAACTTCGCCGGCGTCGACCTTCGCGCGACGACGCGCATCGCCGCCGCCGGCGGGCCGCTGACCTTGACGGTCGGCGCCGCCTACGATCGCCAGCAACAGGCGCGCAAGGGCTTCGTCAACAACAACGGCGCGCTGGGCGATCTGCGCCGCGACGAAGACGACACGGTCCGCAATCAGGATGCGTACGCGCAGGCGGAATGGTTTCCGCTGGACGCCTTGTCGCTGCTTGCCGGCGCGCGTTACAGCGACGTGCGCTTCGATTCGGTCGATCACTACATCACCGCCTTGAATCCGGACGACAGCGGACGGGTGGCTTTCTCGCATGCGAGCCCCGTCGCGCGGCATCGTCTGGCACGCGGCGAAGGACATCAACGTCTACGCCAACTGGGGCGAAGGCTTCGAGACGCCGACCTTCATCGAGCTCGCCTACCGCAATGCCGGCACCGGCCTCAACTTCGCGCTGCAGCCTGCGATCAGCCGCTCGACCGAAATCGGCCTCAAGGCGTACTTCGCCGACGCGCAACGCGTCAATCTCGCGGCCTTTGTCACGAACACGTCGAACGAGATCATCGTCGACGCCGCGACCGGCGGCCGCACGACCTACAAGAACGCCGGCAAGACGCGGCGGCGCGGCGTCGAGGCGCAGTGGGAAGGCGCTCTGGGCGGCGGTCTGACCGGCTATGCGGCCTACACTTACCTGTCGGCGAAATTCGCCGAGGACACGACCACCGGCACGCCGCCGTTGCTCGTGCCTTCGGGGTCGCGCCTGCCTGCGGTGCCGGAAACCAGCGCCTACGCCGAGTTGGCCTGGACCCGCGCCGACTGGGCAGGCTTCTCGGTCGCGCTGGAAGCGCAGTACGCGGCCAAGCTCTACGTCAATGAGCGCAATACCGACGCCGCCCCGGCGTACACGGTGGCCAACGTCCGCGCCGGATTCGAGCAGCGTGTCGGCACGTGGACACTGCGCGAATTCGCCCGCATCAACAATCTCGCCGACCGCAACTACGTCGGCTCGGTAATCGTCGGCGACACCAACGGGCGCTTCTTCGAGCCGTCGGCGCGGCGCAATTACCTGATCGGCGCCAGCGCGAATGTCAGGTTCTGATCCCGCCCAACGCTATCCGACGGCGGTGATCGTCATGCACTGGGCGATCGCCGCGGCGGTGGTCGGCCTGATGGTGCTCGGTTGGTGGATGCAGGCGATCCCGAAACAGCCGGTCGGACCCCGTGCCGACGCGTACAACCTGCACAAGTCGATTGGATTGGCGGCATTGCTGCTGATGGCTGTACGCCTTGCCTGGCGCGCCTCGCACCGCCCGCCGGCGCTTCCTCCGCTTCCACGGTGGCAGGCGCACGCCGCGGCGGCCGTCCACCTGCTGCTGTACGCCGTCATGTTCATCGCCGCGCTGAGCGGCTATATCGGCTCGGCGACCAGCGGCTATCCGGTGAAGTTCTTCGGATGGGTGCTTCCGTCATGGGCCGGGTGCCCACGATGCGGTCAAGGACGCTTGCAGCGTCGTTCATCTGGTCAGCAATTGGGTGCTGGTCGCCGCCATCGGTGCGCATGTCGCCGCAACGATATATCATCAGTGGGGCTTGCGCGACGGCCTGCTGTGGCGGATGTGGCCGCTCGGCCCGCGGGCGCGCAAGCGCGCCGCCGGAGCGCGCGGCGCGCGTTGAAGTCTCCGGTCGAGGGCGTTTTGTTTGAATGGACATGCTCAAAACGACGATCCTGATCCTGTCTGCGCTGGCCTGTGCGCTCCCGGCGCAGGCCCAGCAGCTCGACGCGACGCAGATGGCGGCCGCACGAACCAAGGCACAAGTCTGCTTTGCCTGCCACGGCCCGGACGGCAATTCGACCGTCGGCGAATATCCGACCCTCGCCGGACAAAGCTGGCGCTACATCTACATCGAGCTCAAGGATTTCAAGGAGGGACGCCGCAGCGACGAGCAGATGTCGCCGGTGGCAGAGAAGCTCTCGACCGAGGACATGACGCTGCTGGGCGAGTTCTTCGCCGCACAGAAGCAGGCCCCGATCAAATTCCAGGTGGATTCCGCCAAAGTCGAGGCCGGCCGGAAGACTTCCGACGCGGTCCTCTGTCCGATGTGCCACCTCGGCGGCTTTGTCGGGCAGAACGAGATTCCGCGCGTCGCCGGCCAATGGCCGCAGTACATCAAAAAGCAGCTGGCCGACTTCAAGGCCAGGCGGCGGACCAACGATGCGGGCAACATGACCAGCGTCGCCGCCACGCTGTCGGACGCCGACATCGAGAACCTCTCGCAATATATCGGTAATCTGTACTAGCCCGTCCGTTGCCGCGCGCTTGCGCGCGGAGTATCCTAGCTTCGCCGTCGCCGCGCGATCCACCAGCGATCCATTCTCCGCGACGGCGCCCAATCCGAAGGAGGAGCCTCGTGCCCGTCTCGCTATCACTCACGGTCAACGGCAAGGCAGCAGCCGCCGACGTCGATGCGCGTACGCTGCTGGTCGATTTCATTCGCAATAATCTCGGCCTGACCGGAACCCACGTCGGCTGCGATACCGGGCAATGCGGCGCCTGCACGGTCCTGATCGATGGCAATGCGGTCAAGGCGTGCACGATCCTCGCCGCGCAAGCGAATGGATCGAAGATAACCACCATCGAAGGTCTCGCCTCGGCTGACGGCGAGCTGCACCCGATGCAGGCTGCGTTCAAGGACTGCCACGGCCTGCAATGCGGATTCTGCACGCCCGGCATGGTGCTGTCCGCGATCGATCTGGTCCAGCGCCATCCCGACGCGGATGAAAAGACGATTCGTGCCGAGCTCGAAGGCAATCTGTGCCGCTGCACCGGCTACCAGAACATCGTCAAGGCGGTAAAGCAGGGCGCGCAGGCGATGAGGAGATAGACGATGGGTGCCAGCGACCTGAACAGCGTGGGGCAATCGGTTCGCCGCAAGGAAGATTATCGCTTTCTCACCGGCAGCGGGCAGTTCACCGACGACGTCAATCCGCAGCATCATACGCATGCGCTACTTTCTGCGCTCGCCGCATGCGCACGCGGCGAATCCGCGGCATCGACACCGCGAAAGCGAAGACCGCGCCCGGCGTCCTCGCGATCTTCACCGGCGAGGATCTGACCGGCGTCAACGGTCTGCCGTGCGGCTGGCTGATCACGGGCACCGACGGCCAGCCGATGAAGGAGCCGCCGCACCCGATACTGGCGCAGGGCAAGGTGCGCTACGTCGGCGACGGCGTTGCGCTGATCGTTGCCGAGACGCCGGACCAGGCGAAGGATGCCGCGGAAATGATCGTCGTCGACTACGACGTGTTGCCGGCGGTCGTGAATCCGGCCGACGCGCTGAAAAAAGGTGCGCCGGCAATCCATGACGGCGCGCCGGGCAACAAGTGCTATACGTGGGCGCTGGGCGACAAGGCCGCAGTCGACGCCGCATTCGCCGGTGCCGCGCACGTGACCAAGCTGGACATCGTCAACAATCGGCTGATTCCGAACGCGATCGAGCCGCGCGCAGCGGTTGCGAGCTACAGCCGTGCCGACGACGGCTATACGCTCTACGTGACCAGCCAGAATCCGCACGTCGAGCGCTTGTTGATGACCGCGTTCGTCCTGGGCCTTCCGGAGACCAAGGTGCGCGTGATCGCGCCCGATGTCGGCGGCGGTTTCGGCTCGAAGATCTACCTGTATCCGGAGGAGACCGCGCTGGTCTGGGCGTCGAAAAAGGTCAATCGCCCGATCAAATGGACGGCCGAGCGCAGCGAATCCTTCCTGTCCGATGCGCACGGCCGCGACCATGTGACGCATGCCGAGCTGGCGCTCGACAAGGACGGCAAGTTCCTGGGCATGCGGGTGCAGACGACTGCGGCGATGGGGGCGTACCTGTCGACGTTCGCTTCATGCATCCCGACGATTCTTTATGCGACGCTGCTCGCCGGCCAGTACACGACGCCGGCGATCTGGTGCGAGGTGACCGCGGTGTTCACCAACACCGCGCCGGTCGACGCCTATCGGGGCGCAGGACGGCCGGAGGCGACCTACGTCGTCGAGCGGCTGGTCCATGCCGCGGCGGCGGAAATGGGCATCGCGCAGGACGAATTGCGCCGCCGAAACTTCATCCGCAAGTTTCCCTACCAGACGCCGGTGGCGCTTCTCTACGACATCGGCGACTACGACGCCTGCCTCGACGAGGCGATGAAGATGGCCGACGTCAAGGGATTTCCCGCGCGCAAGGCCGAAGCGGCCAAGCGCGGCAAGCTGCGCGGCATCGGCTATGCGTCGTACATCGAGGCCTGCGGTATCGCACCATCGAACATCGCGGGCGCGCTCGGCGCACGCGCCGGGCTGTTCGAAACCGGGCAGGTGCGCGTCAATCCTACCGGCGGCGTCACCGTGTTCACCGGATCGCACAGTCACGGCCAGGGACATGAAACGACATTCTCGCAGGTCGTCGCGAGTCGACTGGGCATACCGATCGAGAATGTCGAGATCGTCCACGGCGACACCGGCCGCATTCCGTTCGGCATGGGAACCTACGGCTCGCGCTCGCTGTCGGTCGGCGGCACGGCGATCGTCAAGGCGCTGGACAAGGTGATCGCCAAGGGCAGGAAAATCGCCGCGCACCTGCTCGAGGCGGCCGAAGCCGACATCGAGTTCGGCGACGGCAAGTTTACCGTCGCCGGCACCGACCGCAGCAAGACCTTCGGCGAAGTCGCGCTGGCGGCCTACGTGCCGCACAACTATCCGCTGGACAAGCTCGAGCCCGGGCTCGAAGAGACCGCGTTCTACGATCCGACCAACTTCACCTTCCCCGCCGGCACGCACATCTGCGAAGTGGAAGTCGATCCGGAGACCGGCGTGGTCCAAGTCGTCAACTTCAGTGCCTGCGACGATTTCGGCAACATCATCAATCCGATGATCGTCGAAGGGCAGGTGCACGGCGGCGTCGCGCAGGGCATCGGCCAGGCGCTGCTCGAGAACTGCGTTTACGACAAGCAAAGCGGCCAGTTGCTGACCGGCAGCTACATGGACTACGCGATGCCGCGAGCCGACGATTTGCCGTCGTTCAAGGTGGCGACCAAGGTCACCCCGTGCACGCACAATCCGCTCGGCGCCAAGGGGTGCGGCGAGGCGGGTGCCATCGGCGCGCCGGCGGCGATGATGAACGCCGTGCATGATGCCTTGTCCGCGGCCGGGGTCAAATACATCGACATGCCTGCGACGCCGCACCGCGTCTGGAGCGCGCTGCAGTCGGCGCGACGTTCTTAAGGAGACATCCGCATGTACGCCATCGAATACCAACGCGCGAAATCGGTCGCCGACGCCGCCGCGGCACTCGCCCGGACGGGTGGCAAGGCTCTGGCCGGTGGTCAGAGCCTGGTCGGCGCGATGAAGCTGCGGCTCGCCAATCCGGGAACCGTAGTCGACCTGTCCGGCATTGCGGAATTGAAAGGCATCAAGAAGGAAGGCGAGACGCTGGTCGATCGGTGCGCTGACTACACATGCCGAGGTCGCATCGTCCGCCGCCGTCAAGCAGGCAATTCCGGCGCTGGCCGCGCTGGCCGAGGGCATCGGCGACAGACAGGTGAGAAACCGGGGCACGATCGGCGGGTCGCTCGCCAACAACGACCCCGCTGCCGATTACCCGGCGGCGGTGCTCGGCTTGAATGCGACCGTGCAGACCAACAAGCGCAAGATTGCCGCCGACGATTTCTTCAAAGGCATGTACGAAACGGCGCTCGCTGCCGACGAAATCATCACCGCGATCAGCTTCCCGGTGCCGAAGAAGGCCGCCTACGTCAAGTTTCCGAATCCGGCGTCGCGCTTTGCTCTGGTCGGCGTGTTCGTCGCGCAGACCGGCGCCGGCGTTCGCGTCGCGGTCACCGGCGCTGGATCGCACGTGCATCGCGCGACGGCGATCGAGGCAGCGCTAGCGAAGAGCTTTACCGCCGATGCCGCCAAGGCGGTCAAGATCTCGGCCGCTTCGCTCAACAACGATCTGCACGGCTCGGCCGAATATCGCGCGCACCTGGTTTCGGTGCTGGCGGGCCGCGCTGTCGCGGCGGCCGGATGATCGGTGTCGAAGAAGGGACGTTTCGTCGACCCCGGGTGCCCGCCCGCCACTGCGCTTGCGCGGCGACCGCACGATGACGGCGGAGCGCGGCCGCCCGGATGTCATTGGCGCCGAAGCGCTAGTCGCCAAGCACTCCGCGGTCGACAGCGCGGGCAATCTCCACGTCGCGCCTTTGGCGGGGGTCGCCTTCAGGCCGACCCGACCGGTTCCGCACGAGGACGGGCATGTCACCGAAGTAGCTCGCGCGGATTGGCGACTCGTCGGCGGCCCGCTCGATCAGGTGCACATCACGACGACTTTCGCCGGACGCATCCGCGCATGGGGACTCCACCAATACAGCACTGACCGTCTGTTTGTCGTTTCCGGGCTGGTCAAGATCGTGCTGTTCGACGGACGCCGGGAGTCGCCGACGATAGGCAAGCTGAACGAGTTCGTCGTGAGCGAAAAAAATCCCGGCTTGCTGGTCGTTCCGCCCAATGTCTATCACGGCTGGAAGAACATCGGCACGACCGAGGCCGTCATCATCAATATGCCCGTGCGGGCGTACGACTACGAGCAACCCGACGCGCTCGACCTGCCGTGGGATTCGGAGTCCGCGCGCCGGATCATTCCGTACGTGTGGTGAATCGACCGGTCATACGGTCACTTCACGGGTACGATCTCGATTCCGCGCAGTGCCAGTCCGGCACGCCTCGGGTCATTGAGCAGGCGCGCACAGCGCGGCAGCCGGAAGCGCAGGACGAGGCCGTCGGCGATCGGCCCGATGGGATCGTCGAGCGCAAACACATAACCTCCAGTGGGGGTGTGTGTGCAGACAAACGGCGCATCCCGCTCGTCGACGTCGATCTTGAGCGAAGACGCGAGGTCGTCGGCAGCGAAGGCCAGGACGTGAATGCGCAACCGAGCCTTGCCGTTCAGGCGGACGTTGACCGGATAGCGGGCGTTCGGATTCGGCCCCGACCATCGCAGGCGTCCGACCAGCCAGCGCTCCTCGATCTCGTGCCAATCCAGTCCCGCCGGAAAAGGCTCGACCGGAAGCCATCGAGGGCGGTCGACCGTCGTCGGAGGCAGCGCATCGAGACCCTTGTTGCCGCGGTTTTTTCGGAATAGCTCGCCGGCGCCAAACTTCGCGAAGTCCATGTATCGAACCGAGCTGTGCTCTGCGCCGTCTGCGATGGCGCGCTGAATCTCATCCAGAATCTCCGCCTCGCCGCCGTCCTGGGCAAGGCGTTCCAGCAATTGCCGTTGCTCGAGGTCGGACGGAAAGCGATACGAAAGATATCGGTGTCCGGCCGCGAACTTGTGGACCGTTATGGTCCCGGTCGAAGCAAACGTGCATCGATGCTCGACCGCACGCAGCAGGAATTCGCAGTCGGCAGGCGCGCGCAACTCGTTCGGATCACGCCAGAACCCGATCCGGTCGACAAGGTCTCGACGATGGGCAAACGACGAAGGGGGAAAGAACTCCCGCTCGGGCGCGCTGGGATCGTCGAACAGTCCCGTGGTCTGGTAGTAGCAGGAGCCCGGCGGCCCATGGTAGACGGCGCCGCTGACCGCGAAATCCGGATCGCATTCGCGGACGACGCCGGCAAGCTGTTCGAGATGACGACGCGACCAGATGTCGTCGTGCCCGAGATAGGCGACGTGCGTTCCGCGTGCAAGGCGAATACCCTCGTTGTTCGGGGTCGATTGGCCGCCTGAATTTCGCGCGAGATTCGTCCACCGGACGCTATCGGCGAAATGCGAGGCCACCACGTCTGCGGTATCGTCGGTGCACCCGTCTCCAACGACGATGATCTCGAAGTCACGATAGGTCTGGTCGAGCGCCGAGCGGATCGTCGGAACGATCCAGCGTGCCGCGTTGTACGTGGCGATGACGACCGAAAAATGGGGCATCTGGCGGATTTGCGTCGAACGGGTTACCGGCCCCGCGAGGATCGCGGCACCCAAGGACTCGGGCGCGGCGCAGGGCAGCGGGTCGCGCTTGCCGGTTCGATGCCCGGCCCGCCTGTGTCAGATCGCATCCAGCGCGTCGCGCAGGTCGCGTCTCAGGTCATCGACGTCCTCGATGCCGACCGACAGCCGTACCAGCGAATCGCCGATGCCTAGCGTCGCCCGCATCGGTTCCGGAATCGAGCCGTGCGTCATCAGCGCCGGGTGCTCGATCAGGCTCTCGACGCCGCCCAGGCTTTCGGCCAGCGCGAACAGCCGGCAGTGTTCGAGGAAGCGCTTGGTCCCGGCGAGATCGGTCTTTGAGCACGATCGTCACCATGCCGCCGAAGGCGCGCATCTGTCGCCGCGCCAGCGCGTGCTGCGGATGCGAAGGCAGGCCCGGGTAGTGCACGCGCGCGACCTCCGGCTGCTCGGCCAGCCAGCTGGCGAGATCGAGCGCATTGGCGCAATGTCGCTCCATGCGCAGCGACAGCGTCTTGAGACCGCGCAACGCGAGAAAGCTGTCGAACGGACCGATGATGCCGCCGACGGCGTTTTGCAGATAGGCCAAGCGCTCGGCGAGCGCCGCATGGCGGGCTTCTCCGCCGATCACCACGGCCCCGCCGATCATGTCGGAATGTCCGTTCAGATATTTGGTCGCCGAGTGAACGACGACATCGAAGCCGAGCTCGATCGGCCGCTGGATCCACGGACTGGCAAAGGTGTTGTCAGCGACGGCGATCAGATTGTGCTCACGCGCGATTTTGGCGATCGCGGCCAGATCGATCAGCTTCAGCAACGGGATTGCTCGGCGTCTCGATCCAGATCATCTTGGTGTCGGCGCCGATCGCCGCGCGCAGCCTCTGGGGATCGGCCATGTCGACGAAGCTGACGCGCAAGTTGGCCGAGCGCTTGCGCACGTTCTCGAACAGCCGGTAGGTGCCGCCGTAGAGATCGTCGCTGGCAACGATGTGCGCGCCGGCGTCAAGAGCGTCGACCAGCGTCGCCATACCGGCCAGCCCCGAGGCGAACGCGAATCCGCGCGCGCCGTTTTCGAGGCTGGCGATGCATGCTTCCAGCGCGGTCCGCGTCGGGTTGCCGGTGCGCGCGTAATCGTAGCCCTTGTGCACGCCGGGACTGGTCTGCACATAGGTCGAAGTCGCGTAAATCGGCGTCATGATCGCGCCGGTCGATGGATCGGGCTCCTGGCCCGCGTGAATCGCGCGCGTGGAGAATCCCTGTGTCGCCGTGGCGGCGGACTTGACGGTCGAATCGTTCACGGCAGGCTTCTCCTCAGGTGCGTCAGCAGATCATAGCGGGTAATGAGACCGAAGAAACGGCCCTCGTGCACGATGATCGCGACGTAATCGTGATTCAGCACGGCCAGTAATTCGGCGAAGCTCGCGTCCGGCTTCAAAGTCTCGAGCCGCTGCGTCATCGCCGTCGCAACCTTGTCGTGGAATCGATCAGGCTGCCTGTAGACGTGCAGCAGCAGGTCGGATTCATCCAGGATGCCGACGACCACATCGTCGGCAAGCACCGGCAATTGCGACACGTCGGCCATGCGCATGCGCTGAAACGCGGCGAGCAGCGTGTCGTCCGCGCTGGCCGCGATGACGGCGCGGTCCTCGTAGCGGCGCGACACCAGGTCGCGCAGATCGCCGTATCGCGGCAATTCGAGGAAGCCCTGGTCGACCATCCAGAAATCGTTGTACATCTTGGAAAGATATTTGCTCCCGGTGTCGGGAACGAAAGTGACGACGCGCTTGGGCGAGCTTTGCTCGCGGCAATAGCGCAGCGCTGCGGCGACCAGCGTGCCGGCGGACGAGCCGCCGAGGATCAATTCGGACTGGAGAAGGGCGCGGCCGGTCGTGAGGCTTTCCTTGTCGGAAATCGAATAGGCTTTTTTCACTCTCGAAAGGTCGGCGATCGGCGGGATGAAATCCTCGCCGATGCCCTCGACCACCCACGAGCCCGCGGTGCCGATCTCCCCGGTTTCCACATAGGACGCCAGCACCGAGCCGACCGGGTCGGCGAGGACCATCTCGGTGGCGGCGCTGACGCGGGCGAAATAGTGCGACAGGCCGGTCAGCGTGCCACCCGAGCCTACGCCGCAGACGACCGCGTCGACCCGATGCTGCATCTGCTCCCAGATCTCCGGCCCGGTCGTGCGCTCGTGCGCCATCGGGTTGGCCGGGTTGCCGAACTGGTTGGCGTAGAACGCGCCGGGGATATCCGCAGCCAGTGCGGCCGCCATGTCCTGGTAATAGTCCGGATGTCCCTTGTTCACGTCCGAGCGCGTCATCCGGATCTCGGCGCCGAGCGCTTTGAGATGCAGCACCTTTTCACTCGACATCTTGTCCGGGATCACCAACAACACGCGATAGCCCTTGGCGCGAGCGACCAGCGCGAGACCGAGGCCGGTGTTGCCCGCGGTTGCCTCGACGACGGTTCCCCCCGGCTTGAGCCTGCCGTCCTGCTCGGCGGCAGTGATCATCGCCAGCGCGATGCGGTCCTTGATCGACCCGCCGGGATTCTGGCTTTCGAGCTTGACGAACAGGCGGCAGCGGCCGGTATCCAGTCGCGTCAATTCGACCAGCGGTGTATTGCCGATCAGGCTAAGGACCGCCGGATCGCTGCGAGACGTTGCGGGCAGGGTGGCCATCGCCATCATCGGGTTATTGCGAGCATGCTAGCATCGCTCCGCGCGTCGGCGACGTCAAACCTCGAGCATGCGGCGCCGCTGCTAAACTCGCTCCTGTCATGGCACTCGCCATTCGCTCCAAGCTTCCGGCCACCGGCACGACGATCTTCACGGTGATGTCGGCCCTTGCGCAAAAGCACGACGCGGTCAACCTGGGACAGGGTTTTCCCGACTATGCGATCGACCCGGCGCTGATCGACCTGGTCGACGCGGCGATGCGTGCCGGCCACAATCAGTATCCACTGATGGCCGGCGTCCTGCGATTGCGCGAAGCCATCGCCGCCAAGGTGGCGCGTCTTTACGGCCATGCCTACGACCCCGAGCGCGAAGTCACCGTCACCACCGGCGCGACACAGGCGATATTCACGTCGATCCAGGCGCTCGCTCATCCGGGCGACGAAGTGATCGTGTTCGAGCCCGCCTACGACAGCTATGTTCCCGCGGTGCGGCTCGCCGGCGCGACGCCGGTCACGCTGCCGCTGACCTTTCCCGACTACGCGATCGACTGGCCGGCGCTGACCTTGGCGATCACGCCGCGCACGCGAATGATCGTCATCAACTCGCCGAACAATCCAGGCGCCAGCGTGCTCGCGGCCGACGATATCGCGCGGCTCGCGGCGCTGACGCGAGGCACCCAGATCGTGGTCGTCAGCGACGAGGTTTACGAGCACATGGTGTACGACGGCGCGCAGCACCTGAGTATCGCGCGAGATCCCGAGCTCGCGGCGCGCAGTGTGGTCATCGGCTCGTTCGGCAAGACGTTTCACGCCACCGGCTGGAAAGTCGGATACGCGCTGGCACCGCGCGAGATCAGCGACGAAATCCGGCGCGTGCATCAATTCACGGTTTTCACCGTCAACAGCGCGGTTCAGCATGCGCTGGCCGAGTTCCTGCGCGAGCCGGCACGATACGAAACGCTGCCGGCGTTCTTCGCCGCCAAGCGCGATCTGCTGCGGGCCGCGCTTGCCGCGACCCCGCTCGAGCTCCTGCCTTGCCACGGCAGCTACTTTCAACTGGCCCGCTACCGGCGGGTCAGCGACGAGCCTGCGCAGGAGTTCGCGCAGCGGCTGGTCCGCGAATTCGGTGTCGCGACGATTCCCCTGTCGGCGTTCTATCAGGGCGGGACCGACCATCGGGTGATTCGATTCTGCTTTGCCAAGCGCGAGCAAACGCTGCTGGCCGCTGCGGAGCGATTGCAGCGGCTTAGGGCTTGACTTATCGAACGATCGTTCGATAGACTGTCCTTTCCTGTCTGACCGTCGCCCGTCCAGGCTTTTCGCCGGGGCGGGCCCGGTTTGCGGTTCCACCGATGAAGCCCGCCCTCGCTGAGCTGCTGCACAACCCGCTCGTTTGGCGCGGCGATCAGCTGGCACGTGCCGACGATGCGGTTTGCAGCGGTTTTCCGGATCTCGACCGGGAACTGCCAGGGGGCGGCTGGCCGAAAAGGGCGCTGACCGAGCTATTGCATGACGCTCAGGGCATCGGCGAATTGCGCCTGCTGCTGCCGGCGCTAGGCCGGCTCGCCCAGTTGCGGCGAGACGATCGTCCTGGTCGCTCCGCCGCAGATTCCCTACGCACCGGCATTCGCCGGTTCCGGCATCGAGCCGGCCCGGCTTTTGGTCGTCGCCGCGGAGGAAGGCAAGGACCGCTGGTGGTCGGCCGAACAGGTACTGCGCGCCGACAGCGTCGGGGCGCTGCTTTTCTGGCCGGGCAGCCTCAACGATCAGCGTTTGCGGCGCCTGCAGCTTGCCGCGCAGGACAGCGATACGCTGGCCTTCCTGTTCGCAGGCACGGCCTGCGCAGCGCAGGCCTCGCCATCGCCACTGCGCTTGCGGCTGGCCGCGGAAAAAGGCTGCCTGCGCGTCGATGTGTTCAAGCGCCGAGGCGGCGTCATGGTCCGGCCTTTGTTGCTGGATGTCTCGGCCGAGTCCGCTGCGGCGGGTCGGCATCCATCGGCGCTTGGTGCAACCGGCGGCGCGCCGGCGGCCGGCTATCGTCTTGCGGCAATCCGGAGAGTGAGCTTCAAGCCGCACTATCCGGTGGGCGGTCCGTCGGCACTGATCTGGAATCGTGCGCTGGCACGCGCCGATGAAGGCAGGAGAGGGTCGAGGCCGGATCCGCGCGAAACAGGTTCCCGCCATCGCACGCACGACGACATGGTGGAGTGCAGCGCCAGCCGTTCCGCCGACGCTTAAGTTTTCTGCTGTCGGGCCATGCTCTGGACCGCGCTTTATTTTCCCGGCCTTCCGCTCTCCGTGTTCGCGCGCGCCGGTACCGGGAGCGTCGCCGCAGTCGTCAGCAGCGCAAGCCATCGCCCCGATGTCGTAGCTGCGAACGACGCGGCAAAAAGGCGCGGCATCGTTGCCGGCCTGTCGATTGCAGCGGCGCTGGCGCTCGATCCGGAGATCGCGATTCATCTGCGCGACGAACGTGCGGAAGCCGTCGCGCTCAAAAGCATCGCCTTATGGGCCGGGCAATGGACGTCGACGATCAGCATCGAACCGCCGGCGGTGGTGCTGCTGGAGATCTCCGCCTGCCTCAATTATTTCGAAGGCTTGGCCAAGCTGCTCGCGCGCATCGATGCCGGCCTTGCCGCGCTGGGATTTTCCGGCGTCATCGCTACCGCGCCAACCGCGCTTGCTGCGAGCCTGCTGGCGCGGGCCGGTCAGGCGATCGCGATCGAGCATGCGATGGATCTCGAACCGCGACTCGGAGCGCTGCCCGTCGCGCTGCTCGACAGCGAGAGCCCCATTCTGGACACGCTGACCGGCATCGGCGTGCATACGATAGCCGACGTGCTGGCGCTGCCGCGCGACGGCGTGGCGCGGCGGTTCGGCCAGCGGCTGCTCGACGAAATCGATCGCGCGCGCGGCATCCAGCCCGATCCGCGCCCGCTGTTCGTGCCGCCCGAGCGCTATCACGGCCAGCTCGAATTGCCTGTGCCGGTTGCCGAAGCCGAGGCGCTGCTGTTCGCCGCCAAGCGGCTGGTCGTCGAGCTCGCCGGATTCCTGCAGGGGCGTGGCGCCGGCGTCACGCGACTGCGCTGCGACCTGATTCACGAGGACGCGCCGCCGACAGCCATCGTGCTCGGCCTTGCCGCGACGCGTAAGGTCGAGCACATCGTCAACGTGCTGCGCGAGCGCCTGGCGCGCGAAGAGCTGCCCGACCGGGTCGAGGCGATCCGGCTGGTGTCGGAAGAAATCGCGCCGCTCCCCGGGCAGGATGGCGAGCTCTTTGCCGGAGCCCATCGTCATGGCGAGAGCGGCGCGCAGTGGATCGAGCGCGTGCGGGCACGGCTTGGCGATGACTCGGTGCGCGAGGTCTGTCTCAACGCCGATCATCGTCCCGAGCATGCCTGGCGCTATCGCGGCGCCGCATCGGCGAGCGCAGCGCCGCTTCCGGCCGATCCACCGCGGCGGCCGCTGTGGCTGTTGCCCCGGCCGCGTCCGCTCGGCGCCGATCTCGTGTCCGCGCAGTTGAGCTTGCTGTCCGGCCCGGAGCGTATCGAAAGCGGCTGGTGGGATGGCGGCGAGATCGGCCGCGATTATTTCGTCGGCAGCGATGCGCAGGGAGGCGAGCTGTGGCTCTACCGCGATCGAGGCGGGCAATGGTTCGTGCACGGCATCTTCTCCTAGGGCGCGATCCCGCATGACTTACGCCGAATTGCACTGCATTTCCAACTTCAGCTTCCTGCGCGGAGCCTCGCATCCTGAAGAGCTGGTTGCGCGCGCCAAGGAGGAAGGCTACGCAGCGCTGGCGATCACCGACGAATGCTCGCTCGCCGGCATCGTGCGGGCGCATATCGAAGCGAAAAAATGCGCACTGAAGCTCGTCATCGGCAGCGAGTTTCGCCTCGATGACGGCTTGCGACTGGTCCTGCTGGCGACCGATCGGGAGAGCTATGGCAACCTGGCTGCGCTGATCACGCGCGGCAGGCGCAGCGCAGTGAAGGGCAGCTATCGCTTGTCGCGCGCCGATCTTGCCGACGGCGTCGCCGGCTGTCTCGCGCTATGGCTGCCGGGCCGGGTTCCCGACGCGGACGAAGCGCGCTGGCTCAAGCCGCGCTTTCGAGAGGCGCTGTGGATCGCCGTCGAGCGCCTGCTCGAGGCCGACGACGCGGCGCGTTGCGCCGATCTCGCCGAAATCGCGTCGATGACCGGTCTGCCGCTCGTTGCCGCCGGCGACGTCCACATGCATGGCCGCGATCGCCGCGCCTTGCAGGACACGCTGACCGCCATCCGGCTGAAGACAACGGTCGCCCAAGCCGGCCACGCGCTCCATCCGAACGGCGAGCGCCATTTGCGGCCGCTCTCCACGCTCGAGCGCATCTATCCTCCGGCGTGGCTGGCCGAGACGGTGGCGATCGCCGGGCGCTGCCGATTCTCGCTGGACGAGCTGCGCTACGAGTATCCGGAGGAGATCGTTCCCGCGGGCGAAACGCCGGCCGCCTACCTGCGGCGGCTGACCGAGGAAGGCTTTGCGCGACGCTTTCCCGCCGCGGGCACGCCGCCGAAGGATCGCGCCAAGGTGCGCGCGCTGATCGAGCGGGAACTCGCACTGATCGCCGAAAAGCATTACGAAGCGTTCTTTCTCACCGTCTACGACATCGTCAAATTTGCGCGCGACAACGGCATCCTCTGCCAGGGACGCGGCTCGGCGGCGAACTCGGCGGTGTGCTACTGCCTGGGCGTCACCGAAGTCAATCCATCGTGCACCGAGGTATTGTTCGAGCGCTTCATTTCCCGCGAGCGCGACGAGCCTCCCGACATCGACGTCGACTTCGAGCATCAGCGCCGCGAGGAGGTGATCCAGTACATCTATCGGAAATACGGCCGCGACCGCGCGGCGCTGACGGCGACGGTGATCTGCTACCGGCCGCGCTCGGCGCTGCGCGACGTCGGCAAGGCGCTGGGGCTGGATCTGACGCAAGTGGACCGGCTGGCGAAGGCGGTCGGCTGGTGGGACGGCCGCCAGGCGCTGCCGCAAAGAATCGGCGATGCCGGTCTGGATGAGACGAGTCCGGTAATCCGGCAATTATCGGCGCTGGTGACGAGCCTGCTCGGTTTTCCGCGCCATCTGTCGCAGCACACCGGCGGATTCGTGATTTCACGCGGCCCGCTTTCGCATCTGGTGCCGACCGAAAACGCGGCAATGCCGGAACGCACGGTGATCGAATGGGACAAGGACGACCTGGACGCGCTGGGCCTGCTCAAGGTCGATGTGCTGGCGTTGGGCATGCTGACGGCGATCCGCCGCGCGCTGGACCTGTTGTCGGTGCGCTACGGGCGTCGGCTGTCGCTCGCCGACATCGATCCCTCGATGAGCGACGATGCGGTCTACGACATGATCGGCCACGGCGATACCGTCGGCGTCTTCCAGATCGAGTCGCGCGCCCAAATGGCGATGCTGCCGCGGCTGAAGCCGAAATGCTATTACGACCTGGTGATCGAGGTCGCGATCGTCCGCCCCGGCCCGATCCAGGGTGGCATGGTCCATCCGTATCTGAAGCGCCGGCAGAATCCGGCGCTGGCCATCTATCCGAAGCCGGAAGTCCGGAGCGTGCTGGAGCGCACGCTCGGCGTGCCGATTTTCCAGGAACAGGTGATGCAGCTCGCCGTCGTCGCGGCAGGATTCACTCCGGGTGAAAGCGACCAGTTGCGGCGCTCGATGGCCGCGTGGAAGCGCAAGGGAGGGCTCGAGCACCTCGAGCGGCGATTGCTCGACGGCATGCGCGCCAACGGCTATGACGATCAATTCGCCAGGCAGATCTACCAGCAGATACTCGGCTTCGGCGAGTATGGCTTTCCCGAATCGCACGCAGCGAGCTTTGCGCTGCTGGTTTACGTGTCGTCATGGCTCAAATGCTACGAGCCGGCGACGTTCACTTGTGCGTTGTTGAATTCGCAGCCGATGGGGTTTTATTCGCCGTCGCAACTGACCCAGGACCTGCGCCGGCATGGCGGCACGATCCTGCCGGCCGATGCCTGCATCAGCGAGTGGGAATGCACGTTGGAAGAAATTGTCGTTCCCGCGGACGCGGGGACCCAGTGTCGTTCTCCAAAAGACACTGGGTCCCGGGGCTCACTGCGTTCGGCTGGGACGACGATGCCGTGTCGAGCAAGCATCTCCGCAGCCGGCGCTGCGCCTCGGCCTGTGCCTGGTCAAGGGCCTGTCGGAAGCCGGCGGCAAGCGGATTGCCGCGGCGCGCGGGTTCCGACCGTTCGACGATGTCGCCGATCTCGTCCGGCGCGCAGAGCTCAACCGTCACGACATCGAAGCCCTGGCCGCGGCGGGGGCACTGGCGCAACTCTCCGGACATCGCCGGCGCGCGCTGTGGGACGTCAGCGGTATCGAGCGGATGCCGCCGCTGCTGGCCGATGCGTCGATCGCGGAGACAGCGCCGATGCTGACGCCGCCCGATGAGGGAGAGAACATCATCGCCGACTATGCGAGCCTGGGCCTGACGCTCGGCCGGCACCCGCTGGCGCTGCTCCGCCACCGGCTGCAGCGTCAGCGCATGCTGACCGCGGCCGAATTGCATGCGCTGCCGCATGGCCGGGTCACCCGCGTCACCGGGCTGGTCACGGGTCGCCAGCGGCCGGGCACCGCCAGCGGCGTCACTTTCGTGACCTTGGAGGACGAGACCGGAATGATCAACGTGATCGTCTGGCGCGACCTTGCCGAGCGGCAGCGCAAGGAGCTGCTGCGCGCGAATCTCTTGACCGTATACGGCACGCTCGAGCGCGAAGGCGAGGTCGTGCACCTGATCGCGGCGCGATTGCACGATCAGACGGCGCTGCTCGGCAAGCTGGCCGCCCGCTCGCGCGATTTTCACTGAGGGCGTGCTGTTCCGCCAGTCCGAAGCCTGGCGCGCGATGGCGCGCGGTGCAAGGGCAGCGGCAGCGCCCTGCACGCCTTGCCGCTATAATCGGCATTCATCCGTCGCCACACTTCCGCCATGACGCCAGCGCTACCGGCCAACGTCGACGCCGTCGCCGCACTGCTCGAGCAGCACGATTACTTCGCCGACCGGCGCCTGGCGACCAGCGTCTATCTGGCGCTCAAGATGCGCCGGCCGCTGTTCCTCGAAGGCGAAGCCGGCGTCGGCAAGACCGAAATCGCCAAGGTGCTTGCGGCTGCGCTCGGCCGCGCGCTGATCCGCCTGCAGTGCTACGAAGGTCTCGATACCGCGTCGGCGGTCTACGAATGGAATTATCCGCGGCAGATGATCGAGATCCGCCTGGCGGAGGCATCGGGGAAGGTCGACCGCGAAACGCTGGGCACCGATATCTTTGCCGAGCGCTTCCTGATCCGACGGCCTATTCTGCAGGCGCTGGAGCCGCATGACGGGGCTGCGCCGGTCCTGTTGATCGACGAGCTGGACCGCACCGACGAGCCGTTCGAGGCGTACCTGCTCGAAGTGCTCGCTGAATACCAGGTGACGATTCCCGAGCTCGGCGCGATCAAGGCGGCGGAGCCGCCGGTCGTCGTCATCACGTCGAATCGCACGCGAGAGATTCACGACGCGATCAAGCGGCGCTGTCTTTATCACTGGGTCGATTATCCGAATGCCGAGCGCGAGCTTGCGATCGTGCGGCGCAAGGTTCCCGGGCGCAGACGCGAGGCTTTCGCGCGAAGTCGTCGCGTTCACGCAGCGTCTGCGCGCGATCGACCTTTTCAAGGCGCCCGGTATCGCCGAGACGCTCGATTGGGCCGAGGCGCTGGTCGCACTGGACCGCGTAACGCTCGATCCCGATACGGTGGCCAATACGCTGGGAGCGCTGCTCAAATACCAGGACGATGTCGGTGCGATCACGCCGGAGGTAGCCGCCAGGCTGGTCGCGGAGGCGCGCGCGGAAGCGGTCGCATTGCCGGCATGATGGCATCGACGGAAGCGCTGTTCGGGCGCGAGAGGCTCGCCGGCAACATTCTGCATTTCGCGCGGGTTCTTCGGGCCGCAGGCCTGCCGATCGGCCCGGCGAAAGTCGTGGTTGCGCTCAATGCGGTCGAAGCGGTGGGCGTTGGCAACCGCGACGATTTTCGGGCGGCGCTCGAAGCGGTGCTGATCGAGCGGCACGAGCACAAGGTGCTGTTCGACCAGGCGTTCGACCTGTTCTGGCGCAATCCCAAGCTGCTCGAACGCATGATGGCTCTTCTGCTGCCGAAGGTTCGCGGCCGCGTGCCTGCGGACCAGGCGCAGGCACCGCTGCCGGCGCGGCTGGCCGAAGCGATGGCGCCGCCGCGCCAGGAACTCGAAGTCGAAGGCGAAGAGATCGATCTCGACGCGGCGTTCACTTTCTCGCCGCGCGAGGTGCTTCAGACGCGCGATTTCGAATCGATGACGGCCGCCGAGCTTCGCGAGGTCAAGGCGATGATTGCGCGCCTGCGTCTGCCGCTGCCCGAGCTGCCGGTGCGGCGCACGGTGGCCGCGCCGCGGGGGCATGCGGTCGACCTGCGCGCGACGCTGCGCGCAATGGCCTCGGCACGCGGCGTGATGGTGCCGCTGGCGTGGCGCCGAAAACGCCGCCGCCGTCCGCCGCTGGTCGTCCTGTGCGATATTTCCGGGTCGATGGACCGCTATTCGCGCATGCTGCTTTTCTTCCTGCACGCGATCACCAATGATCGCGATCGCGTGCATACGCTGCTGTTCGGAACGCGTCTGACCAACATTACCCGTCATCTCAAGCAGCGCGACGTCGATGTCGCGATCGCGCGCATCAGCACTGCCGTCACCGATTGGGCGGGCGGGACGCGCATCGGCGCCTGCCTGGGCGAATTCAATCGCCGCTGGTCGCGGCGGCTGCTCGGACAGGGTGCGATCGTCCTGCTGATCAGCGACGGCCTCGACAGCGATATCGGCGACGGCCTGGCGCAGGAAATGGAGCGGCTGGCCAAGTCGTGCCGGCGGCTGATCTGGCTCAACCCGCTGCTGCGCTACGAGGGCTTCGAAGCGCGGCCGGCGGGCATTCGCGCGATGCTGCCGTTCGTCGACGATTTTCTGCCGGTGCACAACCTGCAGAGCTTGAAGCAGCTGGCCACCGCATTCGCCCGCCGACCCGCCGGCCGCGGCTTGGGTGCCGAGCGGCTACGCGCCGCGTGACGCACATATAGGCCGCTGGATCATGGAAATGAAGGGAAGCCGCGTCGTGCCGGCCGACGTCGACACGACCTGGCGAGCGCTCAACGATCCGGAAGTGCTGCGCGCATGCATTCCGGGCTGCGAATCGATCGACCGTGTCTCGGACACCGAGTATCGGCTCGCGATGACCGCGCGGGTCGGACCTGTCAGCGCGAAATTCACTGGGCGCCTGCTGCTTGCCGACATCGTTGCGCCGCGCTCGTACACGCTGAAATTCGAAGGGCAGGGCGGTGCCGCGGGTTTTGCCAACGGCATGGCAAAGGTCGAGCTGTCGCCGGTCGACGGGGACACGCGCATCGATTATGCCGTGAGTGCGCAGGTCGGCGGCAAGCTGGCGCAGATCGGCTCGCGGCTGATCGACGGCGCCGCGGCGAAGGTCGCCGATGATTTTTTTGCACGGTTTGTCGAGCGCGCCGGCGGCGCCGCGCCCGCGCCGGCGGAGACGGCTGGAGCGCCGCCGCCGGAGCTCGCCGCAGCATTGCGAACGATGCGCATCAGGTTGCTGATCGCGGCCTTGATCGTCGCCGGCATCGCGATTTATTGGTGGCTGCAGCCGGCGTAGAATGGCCGCTATCGGATTGCGCAAGGACATACCATCATGGACAGCGTCGATCTCGAAGTCCTTCGCCGGAGCGCCGAATGGCTCGACGCCGGCAAGCGCGTGCTGCTTGTCACCGTCGTCCGCACCTGGGGCTCGTCGCCGCGGCCTCCCGGCGCGCTGCTCGCCGTGCGCGAAGACGGACAAGTGGTCGGGTCGGTGTCGGGCGGCTGCATCGAGGATGACATCGTCGAGCGATCGCGTCGCGAAGGCGCTTATGTGACGCGGCCGCAGGCGGTCACCTATGGGGTGTCTGCGGAAGATGCGCGCAGATTCGGTCTGCCCTGCGGCGGCACGATCCAGCTGGTGCTCGAGCCCTTGCGCGGCGACAGCAGGATCGCCGAGCTGCTGGCGATGGTCGAGCGGGGACAACTGGTTGCGCGCACGCTGGATCTGGAGACGGCGAGCGTCAGCCTCGCGCCGGCGCGCGCGGCCGACGGACTTGAGCTTCGACGGGGCGGCGCTGACCACCGTCCACGGCCCTCGCTATCGGATGCTGATCATCGGTGCCGGACAGCTGTCCAAGTACCTCGCGCAGATCGCCGTCGGTCTCGACTATCAGGTCACCGTCTGCGACCCGCGCGAGGAATACACCGAAGCCTGGGACATCGGGGGCGTCACGCTGGTCAGGACGATGCCCGACGATACGGTCGTCGACATGAAGCTCGACGAGCGCTGCGCGGTGGTTGCGCTGACGCACGATCCGAAGCTCGACGATCTGGCGTTGATGGAGGCGCTCAAGTCGCCGGCTTTCTACGTCGGCGCGCTGGGTTCGCGTGCCAACAACGCCAAGCGACGCCGGCGCCTGGAGGAATTCGACCTGACGGCGGAAGAGATCGCAAGACTTCATGGGCCGATCGGTCTGTACATCGGCAGCCGCACGCCGCCGGAAATCGCGGTGTCGATACTGGCCGAAATCACCGCGATAAAGAACGGCGTCGGGTTGTCCGATGTCGCCAGCGTCGCTGCCGCGAAGGAGCGCCTCGGCCCGTCGGTCGCTTGCCCGGTCTGACGACGGCTGCAGCGATGCGCGGCGCGACAAGCCTCGCCGCATCTGGTAGCATTGGCAGTCTTCGCAATCCGCCGCACGGCGTCCGTCGCCGCCTTCACGTGACGCCGCCCGCCTCGACAAGTGCCTTTCCTACGTTGTAGCGAACTGCAGCGCCGAAGCTGCGTCGTCCTCCTTGCTCTGCTGATCTCGTTGGCGAGTGCTGTGGCGGTGGCGCAGGGCGCCGCTGCCGGCGGCGGGCACCCGGCAGCCGAAGCTGCTGCGAACGCGCCGGCGCCGGACGAGCCCTGGCGCACCGACCGGATCTATCTGCAGACGAGCCTCGTCAACATCCACTTCCACTACGATCCCGCCCACGTCAAATATCCGAAGCTCATATACGGCGAATATCATCTGAGCGACCAGTGGCTGGTCGGCGCCGCGGCATTCGACAATTCGTTCGGACAAGCGTCGGAGGCGATGTTCGGCGGCTGGCGCTACCGGCCGTTTCCCGAGCTGCAGCCGCTGTATCTGAAAATTGTCGGCGGCGTGGTTCACGGTTATCACGGCCAGTATCGCGACAAGATTCCGTTCAACCATTCCGGCGTCGCGCCCGTGGTCCTTCCCTCGGTGGGCTACTGCATTTCTCGCGTCTGCTCGGAACTCGTCATCGTCGGCACGCGCGGGCCTGCTGCTTACCCTCGGGGTCACGATTCCCTAGAGCGGTTCGCGCGCGGAGCGTTCGTTGCTCCGCGATTCCGGCGCGCGTCGGGATCCGCGGGCTGCCGGATTACTTCTGATCGATCTTCGGATCGAGCGCGTCGCGCAGTCCGTCACCGAGCAGATTGAACGCCAGCACGGTCAGGAAAATGGCGAGGCTGGGAAAGAGCGCGACGTGCGGCGCAGTCATCATGTCGGCGCGTGCCTCGTTGAGCATCGCCCCCCATTCCGGCGTCGGCGGCTGCGCCCCCATGCCGATGAACGACAAGCTTGCCGCGGTGATGATCGACGTCCCGATACGCAGCGAAAAGTAGACGACGACCGTTGCGATCGTCCCGGGGAAGATATGGCGCGCGATGATCGTCCGGTCCGGAGCGCCGATGCTTCGCGCCGCCTCGATGAACGTCAGGTGCTTGAGCGCCAGCGTGTTGCCGCGAACCAGGCGGGCGAAAGTCGGGATGCTGAAGATCGACACCGCAATGATGACGTTGGTCATGCCGCCGCCCAGGATCGCCACGATTCCGATCGCCAGAAGGATGCCGGGAAAGGCGAACAGGACGTCGCAGATGCGCATGATGATGCGCTCCGGCCATCCTTCGTAGTACCCGGCAACGAGGCCCAGCAAAGTGCCAATGACGGCGCCCACCGCAACCGAGACGAAGCCGGCCGTGAGCGAAACCCGCGCGCCCATCACGATGCGGCTGAAGATGTCGCGTCCGAGCGGGTCGACGCCGAACCAGTGCTGCAGCGAGGGCAACGCGTTGAGCCTGTCATAGTCGAAGAAATTCTCCGCATCGTACGGAACGATCCAGGGCGCGAGGATCGCGACGACCACCAGCAGCAGCACGAAAATGCCGGCCGCTACAGCGACGTGCTGCTTCTTGAACTTGCGCCAGAACTCGGTCCACGGTGTGCGAACCGCCGTGTTCTCGATGACGACTGCCTCGACGGTAGTCATCGATATCGGATCGACGGATTGATCACGGCGTAGAGAACGTCGACGATCAGGTTGATCAGGATGAATTCCAGCGAGAACAACAATATCTCGGCCTGGATGACCGGGTAGTCGCGCATGTCGACCGCGTCGACCAGCAACCGTCCCATGCCGGGCCAGTTGAACACGACTTCGACGACGATCGAGCCGCCGAGCAGGAAGCCGAATTGCAGACCCATCATCGTGACGACCGGGATCAGCGCATTGCGCAGGCCGTGCTTGACGACGACCGTCCGCTCGGCAAGGCCCTTCGCGCGCGCCGTACGCACGTAGTCCTCCTGCAGGATCTCGACGAACGACGAACGCGTGAATCGCGCCATGATCGCGGCTACGGCCGCGCCGAGCGTCAGCGAGGGCAGGATGTAGTGCCGCCAGCTGTCGGCGCCGACGGTCGGCAGCCAGTGCAGCTGCACGGCGAAAATCTGCATCAGCACCATGCCGAGCGCGAATGCCGGAAAGGAAATGCCCGATACCGCGAGCGCCATGCCCAGCCGGTCCGGCCAGCGATTGCGCCAGACCGCCGAGACGACGCCTATCGTCATGCCGAATACGACCGACCACGACATCGCAGCGACGGTCAGCCAGAAAGTCGGCATGAATCGTTCGCCGATCTCGACGCTGACAGGGCGCTTGGTGCGAAGCGATCGGCCGAAATCGCCGTGCACGATGCCCGACACGAAGCGCAGGAATTGCTGCGGCAGCGGCTTGTCCAGCCCCAGATCCTGGCGCACCAGCGCGACCGTTTCCGGCGTCGCGTCCGGGCCGGCGGCAAGACGCGCCGGATCGCCGGGCAGCAGATGGACGAACAGGAACGCCAGCGCGCCGACCAGCAGCAGGGTCGGGATCAGCCCGAGAAGGCGCTTGACGATGTATTGGAGCATCGGGTCGCCGCGCGCGGACCGGGCTTAAGACGGTGCGCGAAGCCGGTGGCGGCCGGTTGCGCGCCGCCACCGCCGCGTTCAGGGCTTCAGGTCGATTTCGGTGAAGTTGAACGACGCGTCCGGAATTACGTAGACCCCGCTGAGCTTCTTGTTGTTTGCAGAGAGCAGCTTCTCGACGACCAGAGGCGCCCAGGGCGCATCCGTCCAGATCGTTTCCTGCGCGTCCTTGTAGAGCTTCGCTTTTTCCGCACCGTCGGTGGTGAGCTGCGCCCCCTTGATGTCGGCGTCGACCTTCGGGTTCTTGTAGTACGCGGTGTTGAACAGCCTGGGCGGCCAGGATTCGCCGTAGAGCAGCGGACGCAGCGCCCAGTCCGCTTCGCCGGTCGACGTCGACCAGCCGACGTAGTACAGGCGCACGGGGGCGGTCGCCGGATCCTGCCAGCTTTCGACTTTCTCGACGCGCTGACCCGCCTCGAGCAAGGTGATCTTGGTGCGAATGCCGATCTGCTGCAGCTGCTGCTGCAGGAACTGCGTGACCTTCTGCGCGGTCGTGTGATTGTAGGCCGACCACAGCTCGGTCTCGAATCCGCTCGGATAACCGGCTTCCTTCATCAGCTCCTTGGCCTTCGCAAGGTCGTAGGGCCATTGGCCGATCTTGACGGCGTATTCGACGCCTTGCGGTGCGACGCCCTCGGCAGGCGTCGCGTAGCCGTTGAATGCAACTTTGGCGAGCGCCTCCTTGTTGATCGCATAGGCGATCGCCTGGCGAACCTTGGGGTTGTCGAAGGGCTTCTGCTGCGTGTTCATCGAAAGATAGCGGAGCACGATCGACGGCGCAGCGACTACCTCCAGGTCGGACTTGCCCTTCAGAACCTCGGCCTGCTCGTAGGGCACCGGGAAAGTGAAGTGCGCCTCGCCCGTCTGCATGATGGCCGCGCGCGAATTGTTGTCGACGACGGGTTTCCAGGTGATCGTGTCGACCTTCGGGTAACCCTTCCTCCAGTAACCGTCGAAT
Organism: uncultured beta proteobacterium; assembly: GCA_963847585.1. Classification (GTDB taxonomy): domain Bacteria; phylum Pseudomonadota; class Gammaproteobacteria; order Burkholderiales; family Casimicrobiaceae; genus PALSA-1003. Next base: position 269,254 of record CAWKAQ010000019.1, read on the forward strand.
TTCGCGACCTTCAGGTAGTCGGTCTGCTTCCATTCGACGAACTTGAACGGACCGGTGCCGACGGGGTGGAAGGCGATGTCCTTGTTGCCATACTGCTTGAGCGCCGACGGACTGATCATCACCGTCGAGGGATGCGCGAGCTGGGCAATGAACGGCGAGAACGGCGTCTTCAACGTAATGCGCGCCGTGTAGTCGTCGACGACCTCGGTCTTGGCGATATTGTTGTTGTAAAGCCCATAGCGCTTGAGCTTGTTCTCCGGATTGGTCACCCGGTCGAGGTTCGCTTTGACGGCGTCGGCCTTGAAGTCGGTGCCGTCATGGAACTTGATGCCCTTTTTGAGCTTGATCGTATAGACGAGGCCGTCCTTGCTGACGTCGTAGCTGTCGGCCAGCACCGGGATCATTTTCATGTCCTTGTCGAACCCGTACAGGCCTTCGTAGAACGACTTCGCCATCGCCTGCGAAAGCGTGTCGTTGGCGTCGTAGGGATCGGTCGTGGTGAACGTCGATGCGACGGCGAACACGACATCCTTCGAGGCGAACGACGGTCCGGCTCGCCAGGGCGGCGAACGCGACGATGATGGCGGCGAGCATACGTTGCAGGGATTTCATGCGGTTCTCCAGATGATGCCGAAATGCGAGTGGACCCTCGTTCAATACGCGCGCGGAAATGCGATGGGTGGCGACGAAATGACCGGGGCCGACCTCGACCAGCGGCGCGACGACCGGGTCGTCGCCGACTGCCCGGATCGGGCTCGGTATCTCTTCGGATGATAGCTCGGTTTTGCGGCGGCGTCGCGCCGGGTCCGCGACCGGAACGGCGGCCATCAGCTTGCGCGTGTACGGATGCTGCGGATTCTCGAACACGGCGCGGCGGGGACCGATCTCGACAATCTGTCCGAGGTACATCACCGCTACGCGGTGGCTGATCCGTTCGACCACCGCCATGTCGTGGGAAATGAACAGGTAGGACAGGCCGAACGCATCCTGCAGATCGAGCATCAGGTTGACGATCTGGGCTCGTATCGAGACGTCGAGCGCCGAGACGGCCTCGTCGGCGACGATGATCCTGGGCCGCAGCGCCAGCGCGCGCGCCAATGCGATCCGTTGCCGCTGGCCGCCGGAGAACTCGTGCGGATAGCGCTGTGCATGGGCCTTCGAAAGGCCGACGTGCTCGAGCAGCGAAGCGACGCGCTCTTCGGCGGCGCGCGCCCGATGCCACGCCGTGAATGTACAGCGGCTCGGCGACCGAAAATCCCACCGTCAGACGCGGATCGAGCGACGCGAACGGGTCCTGGAACACCATCTGGATATCGCGCCGCAGCGGACGGAACTGATCGGGCGACAGCCGCGCGATCTCGCGACCGTCGAGCTCGATGCTGCCGTCTTCGATGTCGACTAGGCGTAGCAGCGAGCGGCCGGTCGTCGACTTGCCGCAGCCGGATTCGCCGACCAGGCCCAGCGTCTCGCCCGCATAGAGGTCGAAGCTGACCTGTTCGACCGCGTGCACGCGCCGGCGCACGCGGCCCAGGATGCCGCCCCGCACCGGAAACTGCGTCTTCAGCCCGCGCACCCGCAGCAGCGGTGCGCGGGCGCCGGACGGCGCCTTGTGGACCGGAGTCTGCACCGGGCGTGGTATACGCGCCGGGTTCCTGCCGGCGCAGCACGAAGCGCGCGGGCGCGTCGGTTCCGCGCATCGCCCCCAGGGTCGGCACTGCCGCGAGCAGCGCCTGGGTGTAGGGGTGCTCGGGCGCGTGGAAGATCCGGGTCGCGGTTCCGTCTTCGACCTTTTCGCCGCCGACCATGACGACGACACGGTCGGCGATCTCGGCGACGACGCCCATGTCGTGCGTGATGAAAAGCACCGCCATGTGCATCTCGTCCTGAAGGGCGCGGATCAGCTCGAGAATCTGCGCCTGGATCGTCACGTCGAGCGCCGTCGTCGGCTCGTCGGCGATCAGCAGGCGAGGTTTGCACGACAGCGCCATCGCGATCATCACGCGTTGTCGCATGCCGCCGGATAGCTGATGCGGATAGCGCGACAGAACGTTGGCGGCATCGGGTATGCGGACCTGCACGAGCATGCGCAGCGCCTCGCGGCGCGCCGCCGCGAAGTCCATCTGCTGGTGCAGCCGGATCGATTCGGCGATTTGCTCACCGACGGCAAAGACCGGGTTCAGCGACGTCATCGGCTCCTGGAAGATCATCGCGATCTCCGCGCCGCGGATCGTGCGCATCGTCGCGGCATTCGCCTGCGCAAGGTCGATGCGATCGCCGCTGGGGCGGGTGAATTCCAGCATGCCGGATGTGATGCGGCCGCCGCCGTGCTCGACCAGCCGCATCAGCGACAGCGCGGTCACCGATTTGCCGGAGCCCGATTCGCCGACGATAGCGACCGTTTCGCCGCGTCCGATCTCGAACGAAACGCCGCGAACCGCCTGCACGACCCGCTCGGACGTGCGGAACTCGACCGAAAGCCCGGTGACCGAAAGCGTGTTTGCGCCGGATGCCGCTTGCATCATCGCAGGCCGGGGCACACGCTCATCGCGACGCCTGGGCGCGCAATTCGGCTATCGTCGCATTCATCGTGATCGCCTGGGGGTCGATGCGAAGGTGCAGCAGCGACGGGCCGTCGTGCGCCAGCGCGCGCTCGAACGCTGGGGCGAATTCCGCCGTGCGGTTCACGCTCTCGCCGTGCGCGCCATAGGCGCGCGCCAGCGCGGCGAAATCCGGGTTGACGAGGTCGGTGCCGTAGACGCGCGCCGGATAGTGTTTTTCCTGATGCATGCGGATGGTTCCGTACATTCCGTTGTCGACGACGACGAAAATGACGTTCAGACGGTACTGGACCGCGGTCGCGAGCTCCTGGCCGTTCATCAGAAAGCATCCGTCGCCGTTCCATGATACGACGATGCGCTCGGGGTAAACGGCTTTGGCCGCGATTGCAGCCGGTACGCCGTAACCCATCGAGCCGCTGTACGGCGCGAGCTGGGTACGGTAGCGCGGATACCGATACAGGCGATGCAGCCAGGTCGCGTAGTTGCCGGCGCCGTTGACGAGAATCGCGTCTTCCGAGCAGCCGGTCGCGCAGAAATCCGACGACCTGCCAGAGGTCGAGCTCGCCGGGCATCGGCCGCGGCGACTGCCAGGCGAGGTATTCGGCATGCGCCGCCGCGGCGCTGCCGGCCCAGGCCGGAGCGGCGATCGGCAGCCATGTCGGCCAGCGCCGCGCAGGCCGCCGGCAACGACGCAGCGATCGCCAGCGCCGGCTGATAGACCTTGCCCAATTCGTCGGCGCCCGGGTGCAGATGAATCAGCGCCTGCGCCGGATTCGGCACACTGAGCAGCGTATAGCCCGAGGTCACCGACTCCCCGAGACGCTCGCCGATGACCAGCAGCACGTCCGCATCGCGCACGCGCGCCGCAAGCTTCGGGTTCGGGTCCGATGCCGACTTCGCCCGCGTAGTGCTCGTCGCGGTTGTCGATGAGGTCCTGGTTGCGGAACGCGCACGCGACCGGCAGGGCGTTGGCCGCGATAAAGCGCGCGAGATCGGCGCAGGCGCGCTCGTTCCAGCCGCTGCCGCCGACGAGCACCAGCGGCCGGCGCGCCTGCTCGAGCCTTGCGCGCAGTGCCGCGATTGCTTCGGGCCCCGGATACACGATCGTCGGCTCGACGCGAGCGGCGTCGTCGACGGACGCGCTGGCGACCAGCATATCCTCCGGCAGCGCCAGAACGACCGGACCCGGGCGGCCGGATTGCGCGACTCTAAAAGCGCGCGCGACATATTCGGGAATGCGGTCGGCGCGATCGATCTGCGCGACCCATTTGACGCTGCTGCCATACATGCGGCGATAGTCGATTTCCTGGAAGGCTTCGCGATCGGCGAAATCACTGCCGACCTGACCGACGAATACGATCATCGGCGAAGAATCCTGCGCCGCAGTATGGATGCCGACCGCGGCGTTCGATGCGCCGGGTCCGCGCGTCACCAGCGCGATCCCGGGCCGGCCGGTCAGCTTGCCGTACGCCTCGGCCATGTATGCCGCGCCGCCTTCCTGCCGGCACACGATAAGCCGCAGCTTGTCGCGCGCATCGTACAAGGCGTCGAGCACCGGCAGATAGCTTTCGCCGGGAACGCAAAAAGCCAGATCGGCGCCCTGGGCAAGAAGGTTCGCGACCAGGATCTGGCCGCCGGTGCGTGGCGAGGGCATGAGCGGCGTCATTCTAGAGTACCGGGGCGCCGAATGGCGATTCCGGCGGCGATGCGCGTCCTTCGTCCCGCGCGCCGGCTGTCGTAGGGCTCTATAATCACGCGACGCCGGGGCGGCCCGGGCAAAAAACGATTGCCACAATGAACATTGCCGCGACGCTTCACGAAGCGCTGCTCTTCGCCGCTGCCGGTGGCCTGCTGGCGCTGGTGATGATGCGCTGGAAGCCGGAGACCCGGCCCGGCCTGATCCCGATGCTGAGCATACTGGCGATCGCCGTCGCCGGTCTTTCGGCGCTGGCGCGGTTCGGCGCCGGGCTCGAAGGCACCAAAGCGGGCATCGCGCTGCGCGAGGGCCTGCTGGTCATCGCCACGATCGGGTTCATCCGCATCCTGCTGGTCTTCGTTTTCCAGGGCGTGCTGGCGCGGATGACGCTGCCGCGCATCCTGAGCGACGTCCTGTTTGCCCTGTCGCTGATCGTCTGGGCGATCTACCGGATGGACGTGCTCGGCGTCAATCTGGCAGGCATCGTCACGACGTCGGCAATCCTCACTGGCGGTATTGCACTGTCGCTGCGCGAAACGCTGGCCAACCTGTGGGGCGGCCTCGCGCTGCAGCTCGACAACACCTATCGGATCGGCGATTGGGTCCGAATCGACGAGGCGATGGGCCAGGTCGTCGGCATACGCTGGCGTTATACGTCGCTCGCGACCAACAGCGGCGAAACGCTGATCATCCCGAATTCGGCCCTGGTCAAGAATCGCGTCCACGTGCTGGCGCGGCGCGGCGATCTGCGCATCCCCTGGCGGCGGCCGATCGAGATCAACGTCGGCTACGAATGGCCGCCGAGCCGGGTGATCAACGTTATCGAGGCGGCGCTCGCCCGCGCCGACATGCCCAACGTGGCGCGCGCGCCGGCGCCGTCGTGCACCTGCGCCGCGTTTCGAGGCGAGCTCGATCAAGTACGTCATCCTGTACTGGCTGACCGACCTCAGCCGGGACCTGCTGACCGATTCGGTCGTCCGGCTGCACGCATTCGCGGCACTGTCAGCGCGAAGGCATGGACGTGCCGATCACCCGCGCCGAGATCTTCTGGAATCCGGCCAGCGACGTCCGCGCCGAAGAGGCGGTGCGCGAGCGCGATACGCGGATCGCGCTACTGGTTTCTCTGGAATTGTTCCGGCCGTTGACCGATCCCGAGCGCAAGGCGCTGTCGGCGGAGCTCAAGCCGGCGCCGTTCGTCACCGGCGACGTCATCACGCGCGAAGGCGAGCCGGCCGAGTCGCTCTATATTCTCGCCCGCGGCCAGGTCGGCATCTTTCGCGATGCGGCGCAGCCGGCCGAGTCGCCGCGGCAGCGGCTTGCCACCTTGTCGGCGCCCGGCTATTTCGGCGAGATGGGGCTGTTGACCGGCCAGGCGCGCACGGCGACCGTCGTTGCCGAAGGCGAGGTGCTCTGCTACCGGCTCGACAAGCCGGGATTCGAAGCGATCCTCAAGGCGCGCCCCGAAATGGCGGAAGGGCTGTCGCAGACGCTGGCTGCCCGGCAGGCCGCCAACGATGCGACGCTCGCTTCGCTTTCCGCCGAGGCGCGCGCCCGCGCGACAGGCTCGCGCGCTTCCGACCTGGTGCAGAAGATCCGGGCGTTCTTCGGGATGTAGGCCGGCGCGCGGCCCTACGCGCCGGCGACGAGCTCGTCGCGCCTCAGCATCAGCACGCTGTCGTCGCTGCCGCCGGTCGCAAGCCACGTGAAGGGCAAGCGCGGAAACGCCTTTTCGGCGGCCGCCCGGTTGTGGCCGATTTCGACGACCAGCAGGCCTTCAGGCGCGAGAAATTGCGGCGCCTTGGCGAGAACGATCCGCACCGCATCGAGGCCGTCGTCGCCGCCGGCCAATGCGATGTCGGGCTCATGCCGGTATTCGGCCGGCAATTCCTCCATCGCCATCGCCGTGACGTACGGAGGATTGCAGATGATCAGGTCGTAGGTCTTTTCGGTCAGGTTCGACAACAGGTCGGAGCGGATCAGGTTGATGCGATCCTGCAGCCCGTGATCGGCGACGTTGCGCTGCGCGACGGTCAGCGCGTCGGGAGAAATATCGGTGGCGTCGACGTCGGCGTTCGGATAGTGGTGCGCGAGCAGCACCGCCAGGCAGCCCGACCCGGTGCACAGATCGAGCGTGCTTTGCACGGCAGCGGCGTCCGGAATCCAGGGTGCGAGCCCGTCAGGCAGCAGCTCGGCGATGAACGAGCGGGGAATGATGACGCGCTCGTCGACATAGAAGCGGAAGCCGCCGAGCCACGCCTCGTGCGTCAGGTAGGCGGCGGGGATGCGCTCGTCGACGCGGCGCTCGATGATCTGCAGCAGCTCCGCACGCTCGGCTTGCGTCACCCTGCTGTCGAGGAACATGTCGATTCGGTCCGACGGCAGCGACAGCTTGTGCAATATCAGGTACGCCGCCTCCTCGTAGGCATCGGCCAGCCCGTGACCGAAGAAAATACCGGCGGTGTTGAAGCGCGACACCGCGTAGCGTATCCAGTCGCGGACGGTCTCCAGCTCCTGCATGACTGTGCTCATCGGCAATCGGCGCGTCGTGGCGCGTTCAGATCAGCAACCGCTCGAGTATGCCACGGTAGATCGCCGCCAGAGGCTCCAGATCGGCGACAGCGACGCGCTCGTTGAGCTTGTGGATCGTAGCGTTGACCGGTCCGAGCTCGACGACCTCGGTGCAAATCTCGGCGATGAAACGGCCATCGGACGTGCCTCCGGTGCAGGAGATCTCGGGCGCGATGCCGCAGACCTCGCGTATCGCCGCGCCGGCGACATCGACCAGGCGGCCGCGTGCCGTCAGGTACGGCTTGCCCGATCCGGTCCAGCGAATCTCATGGTCGAGTCCGTGCCTCGCCAGGATCGCGAGGAACGCCCGTTCGAGATCCTCGCGCGTGTGGACCGGCGCATAGCGGAAATTGAAATCGAGCTCGAGCGTGCCGGGAATGACATTGGTCGCACCGGTGCCGGCGTGTACGTTCGACACCTGCCAGCTGGTCGGCGGAAAGTAGGCGTCGCCTTCGTCCCAGCGGGTGGCCGCCAGCTCGGCGATCGACCGGTGCGGCGAGATGGATCGGATTCCGGGCCAGCTGCGGATAGGCGACGTGGCCCTGCACGCCGCGCACGATCAGCTTGCCCGACAGCGTTCCGCGGCGGCCGTTCTTGATCATGTCGCCCAGGCGCTCGACCGACGAAGGCTCGCCGACGACACAGTAATCGAGCGTCTCGCCGCGGCTGCGCAGGCGCTCGACGAGGCGCACCGTCCCGTCGATCGCCGGCCCTTCCTCGTCCGAGGTGATCAGCAGCGCGATCGAGCCGGGGTGCTTGGGCCGCGCGGCGACGAATTGCTCGATCGCGACTACGAACGCGGCCAGCGAGGACTTCATGTCCGCCGCGCCGCGGCCGTACAGATAGCCGTCGCGCAGGCTGGGGTCGAATGGGTCGGATTCCCAGGCGTCGAGCGGGCCGGACGGCACGACGTCGGTGTGACCGGCGAAACAGACGATCGGGTGCGCGTCGCCGCGGCGCGCCCACAGATTGCTGACCCCGTTAGCGACCAGACTTTCGCAACGGAAGCCGCTCTTGGCCAGGCGCGTGCCGAGCAGGTCCTGGCAGCCGGCGTCGTCGGGTGTCTGCGAGCGGCGCGCGATCAGCTCGCGCGCCAGATCGAGTGTCGGCGCGTTGGACGAACTCGTCGCCACGCTTATCGGTCGCTTGGGAACAGGAGACTACGGACGGTTGAGGAATTCCGGATCGATTTCCAGCTTGACGAAATCGCGCGACAGCGCGCCGTCGCCGGGGTCTTCGCCGCTTTCGGTCTCGACGCGCGTCGTCGCGCGTATTCTGGTTGACCAGCCACGCCAGGTTGGTCGGCGAGTCGGCCGCGCTAAGCGCCTCGTCGTAGGTTATGACCTGGTCCAGGTAGAGGCGGCACAGCGCCTGCTCGAACGTCTGCGACCCCGGATACAGGCTTTGCTCCATCGCTTCCTTCATCTGCGTGATCTCGCCGTTCTTGATCAGCTCGGCGATCAGCGAGGTGTTGAGCAGGATTTCGACCGCGGGCTGCTGCTCGCCTTCCTTGTTGCGCACCAGCCGCTGCGAGATGATCGCCCGCAGCCCGATCGAAAGGTCGGACAGCAGGCCGGAGCGCGCGTCGTAGGGAAACATGTTGATGATCCGCGACAGCGCGTGATAGCTGTTGTTCGCATGCAGGGTCGACAGGCACAGGTGGCCGGTCAGCGTATGCAGCAGCGCATGCTGCATCGTTTCGCGGTCGCGCACCTCGCCGATCATGATCAGATCGGGCGCTTCGCGCAGGGCATTCGGCAGCGCCCGGTGATAGCCCTGGGTATCGATGCCGATCTCGCGCTGGTTGACGATCGACTGCTTGTGCTCGAACAGGTATTCGATCGGATCCTCGAGCGTCAGGATATGGCCTGAGCGGTTGCTGTTCCGGTAATCGATCATTGCGGCCAGCGTGGTCGACTTGCCGGAGCCGGTTGCGCCGGCGATCAGCACCAGGCCGCGCTTTTCCATCACCAGGTTGAGCAGCACCGACGGCAGCTTCAGCGCCTCGAACGGCGGCACGCGGCTTCGCACGTAGCGGATGACCAGCGAGATCGTCCCGCGCTGCCGGAAGATGTTGATACGGAAGTTGCCGACGGCGCGGTCGAGGTACGAGAGGTTCATTTCCAGCTCGTTTTCGAATTCGCGCGCCTGCTCCTTGCTCATCAGCTCGTAGGCGATGCGGCGAACGGTCTCGACATCCATCGGCTGGGTCGAGATCGGCGAGACGACGCCGTTGATCTTGATGTTTATCGGCGCGCCGCACGAGATGAACAGGTCGGACGCCTGTTTCTCCGCCATCAGCTTGAACAATCGGTCGAGGTACATGGTTCGGTCCCGGTATCAGCAATAGTGGTGACCAGAAGCTCGTTTTACCTGTCGACAACAAATATTGACAATGTCATTAATTGACAAGAATAACCAAGGTCGAGCAAAGTAACAACTGGCACGCGGCCCGCCATGCGTTCTAGCACCGGCGGCCGCCGGGCCCTTTTTGATTGCCAATCCATGCTCGCCATCATCGGTGGCAGCGGGCTTACCCGCCTGTCCACGCTCGCCGTCGCCCACCGCGAGGTCGTTCGCACGCCTTATGGGGAGCCGTCGTCGGCGCTGCTGTTCGGACAGATCAGCGGCCGCGACGTCGTATTTCTGGCCCGCCACGGCCACGGGCACACGATTCCGCCGCACCGCGTCAACTACCGCGCCAACCTCTGGGCGCTCAAGCACCGTGGCGTCGGCACGATTCTGGCCGTCGCTTCGGTCGGCGGCATCGCTGCGGCGTACCGGCCCGGCGACCTGGTTCTGCCGCATCAGTTGCTCGATTACACCAGCGGCCGGGAGACGACGTTCTTCGATGGCAGCGACCGGGTCGTGATCCACGTCGATTTCACCGAGCCCTATTCGCTCGCGCTGCGGGTCCATTGTCTCGCCGCCGCGACGGCCGGAGGGATCCCGCTGCGCGACGGCGGCGTCTATGCCGCGGTATCCGGCCCGAGGCTCGAAACCGCCGCCGAGATCGATCGCCTGGAACGCGATGGCGCGACGATGGTCGGTATGACGGGGATGCCGGAAGCCGCGCTGGCGCGCGAGCTCGGCGTCGACTACGCGGCCATTGCGGTCGTCGTCAACCAGGCCGCGGGCCGTGGCGCGAGCGCCCACGCGATTTCGATGTCGAGCATCGCCGAAGTGCTGGAGACCGCGATGGACCAAGTGAGGGCGCTGATCGACCAGGTCGTGGAGCGCGTGCCGTGATTCGAGACATTCTCCGCATGGGAGATCCGAGGCTGCTGCAGCGTTCGGCCGAGGTCGGGCGCTTCGGTACTCCCGAGCTCGAGATGCTGGTGTCCGATCATGCGCGAAACGATGATCGCGGCGACGGGCGCCGGCCTCGCAGCGCCGCAAATCGGCGTCGGACTGCGCGTGGTCATTTTCGGCTTCGAGCACAACGAGCGCTATCCGGATGCCGAGCCGGTGCCCTACACCGAGCTGGTCAATCCGGTGCTGACGCCGCTTTCCGACGAGACCGAGGAAGGATGGGAGGGCTGCCTGTCGGTGCCCGGCCTGCGCGGCCGGGTGCGCCGCTACACGCGCCTGCGCTACAAGGGCTTCGATCCGCAGGGCAGGCCGATCGAACGCGAGGCGAACGGCTTCCACGCGCGCGTGGTCCAGCACGAGTGCGACCACCTGGACGGCATCCTGTATCCGATGCGCATGGAAGACATGCGCATGTTCGGCTATACCGACATCCTGTTTCCCGACGTCGACGCCCGCGACGAGTGATGCCGGCCGGAGCGCGCTACACCCGCAGCTGCTCGTAGAGCGCCGTTTCCAGCCTCAACCGCGCCGCCTCGTCGTGCAGGCGGGCGCCGTCGAGCAGGAAGACATCCTCCGCGCGCTCGCCCAGCGTATTGATCTTGGCGCTTTCGACGTTGACGTTCGCCTTGGCGAGCGTATAGGCGATGCGCGCCAGCAGGCCCGGCCGGTCGCCGGCGACGATCTCGAGGATGAAGTGCGTTCCCTTGTCGTCGGCGAAGATGCTGACTTCGGGCGACAGGGGAAAATGCCTCAGGTGGCGGCTGACCCTGCCTTCCGCCGGAAGCTCGAGCGGCAGCCGCTCGGTCAGCACCCGCTGCAGCTCGAATTCGATGTAGCTGATCGCCTCGCGATAACCGGCGTTGGGGTTCGCCGGGTCATGCACGACAAAGGTGTCGAGCGCATAGCCGTGCCGCGTCGTATGGATCTTGGCTTCGAGAATCGACAGCTGGGCCCGGCCGAGAAATCCGCAAATGCGCGCAAAGAGCTCCTTCTGGTCGGGCAGGTAGACCATCAGCTGCAGCCCGGCGCCGTCGCGCGCGAGTCGCGCCTTGACGACTGGCTGCTTGCCGTCGACCCGGTAATACAGCTGCCGCGCATGCCAGGCGATGTCGCCGGCGCTGTGCCGCTGGAAATAGACGATGTCCAGGCGCTGCCACAGGCTGTCTTCGGCGCCTTCCGGAACTGCATACAGGCGCAACTGGCGCGCGGCCTCGGCGCGCCGCGTTTCCAGGCTGTCGGGCGCGCGCTTGCGCGCGCTGCCTCCGTCCAGCACCGCGCTGGCCGCGTGGTACAGGCCCTCGAGCAGCTTCGCCTTCCAGGCGTTCCAAACCCGCGGGCTGGTGCCGCGGATGTCGGCCACCGTCAGCAGATACAACGCCGCCAGGCGCCGGGCGGTTCCGACCCTGCCGGCGAATGCCGCGACGACCGCCGGATCGGCAATGTCCTGCTTCTGTGCAGTGGCCGACATCATCAGGTGCTGCTCGACCAGCCATGCGACGAGCTCGGTATCCTCGCGCGAAAGCTGGTGGGCGCGGCAGAATCGCCGCGCGTCGGTGCTGCCCAGCGTCGAATGATCGCCGCCGCGGCCCTTGGCGATATCGTGAAACAGGCCGGCGACATAGAGCAATTCCGGCCGCGCGAAATCGGCGATCAGGCGCGAGCAAATCGGATACTCGTGCGCGTGTTGTGCCTCGGTGAATCGGCGCAGGTTGCGGATCACCATCAGGATGTGCTCGTCGACGGTGTAGACGTGGAACAGGTCGTGCTGCATCTGGCCGACGATCCGTCCGAACACCGGCAGATAGCGGCCCAGGATGCCGTACTGGTTCATCCGGCGCAGCTCGTGCGTGACGCCGCGCGGCTGGCGGAGGATTTCGATGAAGCGCGCCCGATTGGCCGGCTCGCGGCGAAAGGCGGCATCGACGCGATTGCGGTTTCGCCACAGCGCGCGCAGCGTGCGGGCCGACATTCCCTTGAGCTCCGGATGCTGCTGCAGCGTGAGAAAGCTGTCGAATATCGCGGCCGGCCGGCGTGCGAACAACTGCTCGTCGACGACGTCGAGCAGCTCGTCGACGGCCTGAAACTCCGCGTCTATCGGCCGCGCCGCGAGCTCGGCGGGGAACAGCCGGGAATGCACGTTCTGCAGCAGCACGACGCTGATCTGCCGAATCGACTTGGCCGCCCGGTAGTAGCGCTGCATCAGCAGTTCGGACGCGCGCCGCTCGGCAGTGTCGGCCAGCCCGAAGTCGCGAGCGAGCGCGGTCTGCACGTCGAACACCAGCCGATCCTCGCGGCGACCGGCAAGATAGTGCAGCCGGATGCGCAGGTCGCACAGCAGCCTCTCCTGCCGGACGACCTCGCGCGCCTCCGCAGCTGTCATCAGGCCCCGTGCGGCAAAATCGTGCCACGATCGACCGAGACCCGCGGCGCGGGCGATCCACACGATCGTCTGCAGATCGCGCAGGCCACCCGGGCTTTCCTTGACGTTGGGCTCGAGATTGTAGGCAGTGTCCTGGTAGCGAAGGTGGCGCTGCTGCTGCTCGAGCGCCTTCGCTTCGTAAAAGGCGCGAGCGTCGATCGTTGCCGCGATGCTGCGCCGAAAGCGCTGGTAGAGCGCGCGCGAGCCGGCGATCTGCCGATGTTCGAGCAGGCTGGTCCGTATCGTAATGTCGCCGGCCATCTCGGTCTCGCACTCGGCAATCGTGCGTACCGCATGCGCGACCTCGACGCCGGTATCCCAGAGCAGGCCGATGAACCGCTCGATCGCGGGTGCCGCAACGGGGCCGGCCGGCGCGCGCGGCAGCAGGATCAGCACGTCGACGTCGGAGTATGGAAAGAGCTGGCCGCGGCCATAGCCGCCGACGGCGACCAGAGCGCAGCCCGCGGGAGCTCCGATGTCCGCCCAGAGTCCGCGAAGCACCCGATCCACCAGCCGGGATTGCGCGGCCTGCAGCCGATGCGGCGCATGGTCTTTGGCAAACGCGGCGCGAATCGCTTCTCGCCCGACGGCCAATTCGCGCTTCCAGCGCGCCGCCGATGCGGCGCCAGCCGGCGGCAGTGCGGTGGCGAGCGTCGCAGCCACGGCGCTCGGGATTCAGGCCGCGGCCGCGAGTGGCGGGGCCGGGGCGCCGGCCGAGAGCGTCAGCACCTCGTAGCCCTGCTCGGTGACCAGGACCGTATGCTCCCATTGCGCCGACAGGCTGTGGTCCGCGGTCACGATCGTCCAGCCGTCGGCGAGCCCGCGAATGCCGGCGCGGCCTGCATTGATCATCGGCTCGATCGTAAAGATCATGCCCGGCTGGAGTTTCATGCCGGTGCCCGCCTTGCCGTAGTGCAGCACCTGCGGCTCTTCGTGGAACTGGCGCCCGATGCCGTGCCCGCAGAATTCGCGCACTACCGAAAAGCCATGGCCTTCGGCGAAACGCTGGATCGTCGAGCCGATGTCGCCGAGGCTCGCGCCGGCCTTGACCTCGCGGATGCCGCGCCACATCGCCGCATAGGTGACTTCGCACAGCCGCTTCGCCTGGATCGGCGGCGTCCCGACGTAGAACATCCGGCTGGTGTCGCCGTGGAACCCGTCCTTGATCACCGTGACGTCGATGTTGACGATGTCGCCGGCCTTGAGCACTTTGTCGCCGGGGATGCCGTGGCAGACGACGTGGTTGACCGACGTGCAGATCGACGCCGGATACGGCCGGTGCCCCGGCGGCGCGTAGTTCAGCGTCGCCGGCACGACATGCTGCACGTTGACCTGGTAATCGTGGGCGATGCGATCGAGCTCGCCGGTCGTGACGCCGGGCCGGACGTGCGGCGTGATGAAGTCGAGCAGCTCGGAGGCAAGCCTGCCCGCGACCCGCATCTTGTCGATCTCTTCGGCGGTCTTGATGGAAACGGACATCATCGGTTCCGGTGTTGGGTTTGAACGCGGCGCTCGCGCGCCGCCGTTACGCGCGCGTCACGCGCGCAGCAGCTCGTTGATGCTGGTCTTGGCCCGGGTCCGCGCATCGACCTGCTTGACGATGACCGCGCAATACAGGGCGCAATTGCCTTCGGACGAGGGCAGCGTCCCGGCGACGACGACCGACCCGGCGGGAACGCGGCCGTAGCCGACCTCGCCGGTCGCCCGGTTGTAGATCTTGGTGCTCTGGCCGATGAAAACGCCCATGCCCAGCACCGAGTTCTCCTCGACGATCACGCCTTCGACGACCTCCGAGCGCGCCCCGATGAAGCAGTTGTCCTCGACAATGGTGGGGTTGGCTTGCAGCGGTTCCAAGACCCCGCCGATGCCGACGCCGCCGGAAAGATGAACGTTGCGCCCGATCTGCGCGCACGAGCCCACGGTCGCCCAGGTATCGACCATGGTTCCGCTGTCGACATAGGCGCCGATGTTGACGTAGCTCGGCATCAGCACGACGTTCGGGGCGATATACGCGCCTCGTCGCGCCACCGCCGGCGGCACGACCCGCACGCCCGCCTCGGCGAAGGCCTGCTGGTCGAACTGCGCGAACTTGGTGGGTATCTTGTCGTAGAACCGGAACGGCGCTCCGGCCGCGGCCAGCCCGATCGGTGCGTTTTCGGCCAGACGGAACGACAGCAGAACCGCCATCTTCAGCCATTGGTGCGTCACCCATTCGCCGCCGCGCTTTTCGGCGACGCGCAGCCGGCCCGCGTCCAGGTCGGCAATGACCGCTGCGACGGCGTCGTGGACCTCGCGCGGGGCCGTCGCGGGCGAAAGCTCGGCGCGCCGCTCCCAGGCGGATTCGATCGTTTGCTGCAGGGTGCTCATCGAGAAGGACGCACGGCGCCGGGTCGGCGCGGGCAAAACGTGACTATTTTACCCGCTGGCAGGCTGCGCCGCAGCGGGCTCGCTCGGTCGCCGGGGCTCGACGCCCGCGCTTCCGCGCGACGGCTCGGTGCCGCTACATCGCCTTGAACAGATGAGCGAACGTGCGGCTGACCATCAGCGATTCCTTGCGGTGCTTGAGCACGATCAGCGGCTGGTCGCGATGATCGCGCTCGACGCGGGCGATCGCGCGCAGGTTGACGATCGTTCCCCGATGCACCTGCCAGAAGGATTCCGGAT
Organism: uncultured beta proteobacterium; assembly: GCA_963847585.1. Lineage (GTDB taxonomy): Bacteria > Pseudomonadota > Gammaproteobacteria > Burkholderiales > Casimicrobiaceae > PALSA-1003. The sequence goes on from CAWKAQ010000019.1 coordinate 284,471, forward strand.
CGAGCTCCTCGAACAGCTCCTTGATCGTCTTGCGGATCAGCGCATCGCCGTCGGCAGTCACGACGCGCGTGTACTTGTCCTCGGCGCGGAAATAACAGATTTCGTCGACCGGAATCAGGCGCATCGTGGCCCCCAGCGAGGCCTTGATCCAGCGCAGCGAACCGGTGCTCGCGCGTGCCGCCAGATGCTGCAGAATCTCCGACAGATCGGCCGGGGGCGAGGCGAGCCGCTGCTTCAGCCGGTCGACCAGCTTGGCGACACGCTCGGGGGTGACCGGCTTCAGCACGTAGTCGACCGCGCCCTGCTCGAAGGCGTTGACCGCATACTCGTCGTAAGCGGTGACAAAGACGACATGACAGGCATCGCCGATCGCTGCCGCGACGTCGAGACCATCCTTGACGGGCATGCGGATGTCGAGGAAAGCGATCTCCGGCTCGAGCTCGGCGGCCAGCGCCAGCGCCTGCTCGCCGTTCTCTGCTTCGGCGACGATCTCGAGCTCCGGCCACGCCTGCAACAGCCGCGCGCGCAGCTGCGCGCGCAGCATCGGCTCGTCCTCGGCGATCAGCGCAGTGACGCGCCTAGCCTGCCACTGCGGCTTCAATGGGCACCTCGATCGTGGCTCGGACGCCTGCGCTGGGCTCGGCCTGAAGGGAGAAGCGTGCCCGACGGCCGTACAGCGCCTGCAGTCGCTCGCGCAGGTTGGTGAGTCCCACGCCGCGGCCGATCTGTCCGGCAAGGCCTTGGCCGCTGTCGATGACCGACACCGTCACCGTCTCCTCGTCTTGCTGTGCTTCGATGCGGATCGTGCCGCCGTCGGCCTTGGGCTCGATGCCATGCTTGACCGCGTTTTCGACCACCGACATCAGCAGCATCGGTGGAAAGGGCGCGGCGCGCAGCGATTCGGGAAGGCCGACGGAAAAGGTGAGGCGGGACCCCATGCGCATCTGCATGATCGACAGATAGGCCCGCGCCAGCTCGATCTCCTGGCCCAAGGTCGAGCTGCCCGAGCGCAATTGCGGCAGCGCGGCGCGGAGGTAGGCAAGCAGGTGGCCGAGCATCTGTCCGGCCTTCGGAGGGTCGGTCTCGGTCAGGAATTGCACCGACGCCAGCGTATTGAACAGGAAATGCGGCTCGACCTGTGCCTGCATCAGCTTCAATTGCGCCTCGATCGCCTGCCGCGACAGCCGGTTGCGGTCGGCCTCGCCCTGGAGGATTTTGGCCTGCGCCCGCGCCTCGCGGAATTTGAGCAGAAAGAAGAGACTGACAAAAACGCCGTTGGTAAAACCGCCGAACGCGGTCCAGGCGAATTGGCTGGTACGCGTGCTGCAGCTCGGACCAGCTGTACATGTGCAGCAAGGGTATCTTGACCAGGATCAGCAGCCCAAAGCCGGCGGCGGTCCCGATGGCTACCGCCGGCAGCAGGCGCCAGAGCGGACGGCCCTGCTCCCAGGGCCGCGCGGCGTTGACCATGTACGCGATGGCCAGGCCGAAACACTGGGCCGTGATGAACGGATGCCAGAACGTGCGGTTGTCCTCGATCCACAGGATCGCGGCGTAGCCGGTATTGATCGCCAGGATCAGCGCGACCGTCTGCCAGGAGACGCCGCGAAATCCGGCGCAAGCCGGCTGCCACCACGCCGCGGGTCTGTCGCCGGAGGATGTGCTCATAGTCGCCATGGCCGCCGATTGTACGCGCGCCGTCGCTGGCGGACCCGGTCAGGCGACGGGCCGCGCCCGGCCACGATAAAACGGCGCGGGCGGAGACGGACGGGCCGTCTTTCTAGTCGCTGCGCGCGAACCGGACGAGCCGGTCGATCCCTTCGGCGCATTCGTCGAATTCGGCGACCAGCGCGATGCGAATGTAGCCGGCTCCCGGATTGACGCCGCCGACCGTTCGACCCAGGTAACTCCCGGGCAGGACGCTGACGGCCTGGTCGGCGTAGAGGCGCCGGGCGAAGTCGGCATCGTCGCCGCCGACGTTGGCCCACAGATAGAAGGCCGCTTCGGGCGTGGGTGCGGTGAGCACCGCATCGACGCGCGGCGCCAGTGCCGCGAATTTTTGCGCGTACAGCGCGCGATTGGCTCGCACATGCGCTTCGTCGTTCCATGCCGCGATGCTGGCGGTGGCCACCGCGGGTGACATCGCCGACCCGTGGTAGGTGCGGTAGAGCAGAAAGGCTTTGATCAGCGCCGCGTCGCCGGCGACGTAGCCCGAGCGCAGCCCCGGGCAGTTCGAGCGCTTGGATAAGCTGCCGAAGACGACAAGGCGCGGAAAGCCGTCGCGTCCGAGCGCCGCGGCCGACGCGAGCGCGCCGAGCGGAGGATGCGCTTCGTCGCAATAGATCTCCGAATAGCATTCATCGGAAGCGATCACGAAGCCATGGCGATCCGAGAGATCGAACAGCGTCCGCCACTCGTCGTGCGTTGCGACGCGGCCGGTGGGATTGTCCGGCGAGCACACGTAGACGAGTTGCGTGCGGCGCCCAGACCGCGTCGCCGACCTCGCGCCATTGCGGCGCGAAGCCGTTCGCCGCAAGGCTGTTGACGTAGTGCGGCGCTGCTCCCGCAAGCAGCGTCGCGCCTTCGTAGATCTGATAGAACGGATTGGGAACGATCACCGTCGCGCCGACGCGGCTCGCATCGACGACCGTCTGGGCAAACGCGAACAATGCCTCCCGGCTGCCGAGTACCGGCAGAACCTGCGACATCGGATCCAGCGCGGGCAGGCGATGACGCCGAGAGAGCCATGCCGCGATCGCCTCGCGCAGCGCGGGGGCTCCGGCCGTTGTGGGATAATTTGAAAGGCCGACGCTGCCCGCGGCCAGCGCGTCGCGAATGAACTGCGGCGTCGGATGTCTGGGCTCGCCGATCGACAGGCTGATCGGCGACATCGCTGCGGTCGGGCGTAACGCCCGCGAACAATTGGCGCAGGCGCTCGAACGGATAGGGCTGCAACAACGCGAGCTGCGGGTTCAACGGCTTGAGACTCGAAGGCATCGAATCGTGGCGAGCAATGCCGGATTATACGTGACCCCCGGAGTGCCGCCGGCGCCGTGGCGCTGGCGCGTCGCCGCGGCAGTCGCATTGCTCGCCGCGCTGGCGCTCTTCGCTCTGACGCTCGCGCACTGGGGTTGGCTCTGGTTCGGACCGCAGCCGATAGTCATCGCCGCGCCCGCACCTGAAACCGATCTCGCGCGCCGCACTGCGGAGGCCCACTTGTTCGGCCCGGCCGGAGCGGCGCCGGCGAATGCGCCGGCCAGTGCAGACCTCGGCGATGTTCGCGTGCTCGGCGTCTTCGCGCAAGCAGACGGCAAAGGCTATGCGCTGCTGCGCGCCGGAACGCGCGCCGCGATGCTGGTGGCGGCGGGTCAGGACATCGCGCCCGGCATGCGCATCGAAAGCGTGCGCCCCGATGGCGTCAGCGTGGTGCAGGGGGGCGTTCGACGGGAACTTTCGCTGCGTACGCAGGCGAGCGCCGACCGGCCGCGCGTCGCCGCGGCAGCGGCCGGCCCGGCCGCCTGCGCCATCCCGCCCGGGTTCAAGGGGCCTGTCGTGCGTCTGAACGCGGAGCTCCTCGGCGGTATGATCGATGCGCCCGACGCGTGGAAGATATTGGTCTCGCCGGCATCGGGCGCACTCGTCGTGCGCGATCAAAGCGGCTTTGCCGGCATGCTGGGCTTGAAAAACGGCGACCGCGTCGAGCGCGCGAACGGCATCGCGCTGGCCCTGCCCGACGACATCGCGGCAACGATACTGCGGCCGCTGACCCGCAGCCAGCCGGTATGGCTCGCCGGAACGCGCGACGGCAAGCCGCAGCAATGGCTTTACCTGAATGCGGGGTCGTGTCCCGGTTGATCGCGGCGCGATCGGCTAGCGAGCGGCAGTCAGCCTTGCGCCGCCGCGCTATCCGCCAGAGGAAGCCAGTCGAGCAACTCCGGCAGCGAGTCGAGCTCGCCATCGGCATTCCATGCCGAGGGTGTTTCATCGGCGCCGACGTAGCCGTACGCGGCGAACAGCGTATGCATGCGTGCGGCCCGACCGGCGATGATGTCGCGCTCGGCATCGCCGACATAGACGCATTGTTCCGGCAGGATCGCCAGCGCTGCGGCGCCCGCGAGCAACGGCGCCGGATGCGGCTTGCTCTCCGGCGTCGTATCGCCGCAGATTACCGCGCCGGCGCGCGCTGCGAGCGCGAGCCGCTCGATCACCGGCACGGTGAAGCGCGCTGCCTTGTTGGTTACGATGCCCCAGCGCAGACCCCTGAGCTCGATCTCGGCCAGCACCCGGTCGGCCTCCGGGAAGAGCGTCGTGTGTTCGCATAACGCCTCGGCGTAGTACGCGAGGAACGCATCGCGCAGCGACGCGAAATCGGCGTGCTCCTTGCCGATGCCGAAGCCCGCCGCCAATAATCCGCGCGCACCGTGCGAGGCCTGCGGGCGCAGCGTCGCCAAGGGCAACGGCGGCAACCCGCGATCGGCGCGCACGCGGTTCAGCGCGTTGCCGAGATCGGCAGCGGTATCGGCCAGCGTTCCGTCGAGGTCGAACAGTACGGCGCGCACCGGCAGGCGGTGCGGCCGCTTGCGCGCGACGCCTTCGCGCTTTTCGCGCGCCTGCTGCTCAGGCATCGCGGCGAAACGTCGCGATGTAATTGACCGACGTGTCGGGCTCGAGTCGGTAGGTCCGCGCGAGCGGGTTGTAAGTCATGCCGATGAGGTCCGCGAGCTCGAGCCCGGCGCGGCGGGCGAAAGCGACAATCTCGGCAGGCTTCAGCAAGCGCGCGTAGTCGTGCGTGCCGCGCGGCAGCAACTTGAGCACGTATTCGGCGCCGACGATGGCGAACAGGTACGACTTGGGATTGCGGTTGATCGTCGAGCAGACGACGGTGCCGCCGGGCCGAACGAGCCTTGCGCAGGCTGCGACCATCGACGCCGGGTCCGGCACATGTTCGAGGAGCTCCATGCAGGTCACCAGATCGAAATCCGAAGGGCGCTCATCGGCCAGCGCTTCGGCGGCGATCATGCGATACGACACCGACGACTTCGATTCGAGCTGATGCAGCCGGGCGACGGCCAGCGCAGCTTCCGACAAATCGATCCCGACCACGCGCGCGCCTGCCTCGGCCATCGCTTCGGCAAGGATGCCGCCGCCGCAGCCGACGTCGAGAACCGACTTGCCGGCGAAGCCGCCGCATTGCGCTGCGATATAGCCGAGGCGCAACGGGTTGATGTCGTGCAAGGGCTTGAACTCGCTGGTCGGATCCCACCAGCGATGCGCCAGCGCACCGAATTTGGCGAGTTCGGCCGGGTCGGCGTTGTCGATGATTTCAGCCATGCGAACGATGCGGAACGCTGGAGCAGGATGCCGATTCGGCCGGCAGAACGTGGATTCTACTTCGCCGGCGACGTTTGCTGCGACTGAAGCCGATCCTGCCAGAAGCGCGACGCGCGCGGCGAGCTCGTCGGTATCTACACTCGTCAGCCGGCGTTCGGCCACGACGCGACGGCCGGCGACCCAGACGTCGGTGACCTGGTCGCGACCGGTGACGTGGACCAGGTGCGAAACCGGATCGTAGCAGGGAGCGTGCGCTACCGCGCCCAGATCGACCGCGATCACATCGGCCTGCTTGTCCGGCTCGAGCGAGCCGATGTCGCGCTCGAGCCCGAGCGCGCGTGCGCCGTTCAGCGTCGCCATCTGCAGTGCGTCGGCTGCAGGAATCGCGCCGGCGTCGCCGCTGTCGCCCTTGGCCAGCAGTGCCGCGAGCCGGGCCTCGCCGAACACGTCGAGGCGATTGTTGCTGGCTGCGCCATCAGTGCCCAGAGCGACGTTGACTCCGCGGCGCACCAGTTCCGCCACCGGCGCGATGCCGCTGGCGAGCTTGAGGTTGGATGTCGGGCAATGCACGATGTGACAAGCGTGCGCCACGAGCAATTCGATGTCGGCGGCCTCGAGATGAGTGCCGTGCACCGCGATAAAGCCCGGGCCGGTCACGCCCAGACTATGCAAGCGCCGCAACGGATCGATGCCGAATTCGGATTCGCTGCGCGAGCGCTCGTCGCCTGTCTCCAGCAGGTGCGTCTGGATCGGCAGATCGAGCTGCCGTGCATAGACGACGATCTTCTTCCAGCTGGCATCGCCGACCGTATACGGCGCATGGGGCGCAAGCGAAAAGCTCAACAGCGGCTCGTGCTTCCACTTGTCGCGCGCCGCGAGGCCTGATTGCAGGTAGCCATCGGCATTCACGGCGTACGCCGTCGGAAAATCGAGCACCGCCAGGCCGAGCATCGCGCGCATGCCGCTGGCCTGGTACGCGCGCGCAGCCGCGTCGGGAAAGAAATACTGATCGTTGCAGCAGGTGACGCCGCCGGCGAGCATTTCCGCCGCGGCAAGCAGCGTTCCATCGTGCACGAATTCCGGCGAGAGAAAGGCTTTTTCGAGCGGCCAGATGTGATCCTGCAGCCACGGTGCCAGTGCCACGTCGTCGGCGCTGCCGCGCAGCAGGCTCATCGCCGCATGCGTGTGCGCGTTGACCAGGCCCGGCAGCAGCGCGTGCGTGGCCAGCCTCAAGTGCTCGGTCGCCTCGTAGTCGCGGTCGGCCTCCGCGACCGGGACGACGGCGACGATTCGTCCGGCGTCGATGATGATCGAATGCGCGGCCAGCGCGCCGCGCGGCACGACAGGCACCACCCAGCGCGGATCGAGTCGCAGATCGACGGTTTGCATCGGCGTGTAGTCGAATGGATCGAAAAGCGGGAAAGAAAAAGCCCCGCACTTGGGCGGGGCTTTTTCCGCGTGCAGCGCTGCTTTAGCGCTTGACGGCTTCGCCCTTGACTTCGACTTCGACGCGGCGGTTCGGGGCGAGACAGGCGATCAGTTCCTTCATGTTCTTCTGATCGCAAACCACACCCGGGATCGGTTGCGTCTTGCCCATGCCGAGCGTCTCGATCTTGTCGCGTGCGACGCCACGGCTGACCAGATAGTCGCGCACGGTATCGGCGCGGCGCTCTGACAGGCGCTGGTTGTACGCTTGCGACCCGATGCGGTCGGTATGGCCGGTGACGAGGACGAGTTCGAGCTTGCTCACATCCTTGAGCTTGTCGATGACCTCGCTGTCGAGCGCCGCCTTGCCTTCAGGCTTCAACACCGCCTTGTCGAAATCGAACAAGGCCTTGCTGGCCAGCGTGATCTTCTGCACCGTCGGTGCGGGCGCTGGGGCCGGCGCGGGCGGCGGCGGCGGGGGCGGCGGCGGGGTTACCGCAGGAGCGGGCGCCGGCGCCTTGACCGGGAACAGATCCGGGTCGCATTCCTTGATCGCCATCGCGGGCGTCCAGTACCCGGCGCGCCAGCACAAGCCGGTGCTGTTGCGCCAGACATTGGCGTCCGGGGTGCCGTATTGCTCGAGCCAATAAGCGGAGTTTTTCGGGTCTGCTTGACCGAAGGCCGCACTGGCCATCGTGGCGGCGAGCGCGCCGGTCACGAGGGTTGCGATCAGACGATTTTTCATCACTTTGACCTCTCTGCCTGTAGTTGTTGAGTTCTACCCGTTCATTTCGGAGCGTAACGGCAACTTTTTTTCGCGTTCGTCTGGAAATGCCGACTTCCCGGCCAATATAGCATAGGGAAATTGACGCTGCAAAGCGAAATTGGCCATTCGTAAAGGCAATATCGGCAAGTGTCGCAGCAATACAACGGTCATGCTAAAATTCATTGTTTCGCGCTATGAACGCCCGCACCGCTCCGCACGGGGCTGCGCGGGGCGATTTCAGGCTTCGCGCGGCGGTCATTTGCGATCCGCCGATTGTAACCATTTCGACAGATAAAGAGCCGGTCCACGATGGAGCAGTTCGCTAAAGAAACCCTGCCGGTAAGCCTCGAAGCAGAAATGCGGCATTCCTACCTCGATTACGCAATGAGCGTAATCGTCGGACGGGCACTGCCGGATGTGCGCGACGGCTTGAAACCCGTGCACCGCCGCGTGCTGTTCGCGATGCACGAATCCAACACCGTCTGGAACCGGCCCTACGTCAAATGCGCGCGCGTCGTCGGTGACGTGCTCGGCAAATATCATCCGCACGGCGACAGCGCGACCTACGAGGCGCTGGTCCGGATGGTGCAGGATTTTTCGCTTCGCTATCCGCTGATCGACGGCCAGGGCAACTTCGGCTCGGTCGACGGCGACGCGCCCGCGGCATACCGCTATACCGAATGCCGGCTGGAGAAGATCACCGCCGAGATGCTGGCCGACATCGACAAGGAAACGGTCGATTTCGCGCCCAACTACGACGGCAAGGAGCTCGAGCCGACGGTATTGCCGACGCGGATTCCGAATCTGCTGGTGAACGGCTCGTCCGGCATCGCCGTCGGGATGGCGACCAATATTCCGCCGCACAACCTCACCGAGATTGTCACCGCGTGCCTGACGCTGCTCGACAATCCGGACACGACTGTCGATGAGCTGATCGAGCACGTGCCCGCGCCGGATTTTCCGACCGCCGGCATCATTTTCGGCACCGAAGGCGTTCGGGAAGGCTATCGGACCGGGCGCGGCCGCGTGGTCATACGCGCCCGCACGCACATCGAGGACCTGGAGAAGGGCGGACGTCAGGCGATCATCGTCGACGAGCTTCCCTACCAGGTCAACAAGGCGACGCTGCTGACGCGCATCGGCGAGCTGGTGCGCGAGAAAAAGCTCGACGGAATTCCGATCTGCGCGACGAGTCGGACAAATCGGGCATGCGCGTGGTGATCGAGCTCAAGCGCGGCGAAATCACCGAAATCATTCTCAACAATCTGTACAAGCTGACGCAGCTGCAGGACAGCTTCGGCATGAACATGGTCGCGCTGGTCGACGGCCAGCCGCGCCTGCTCAATCTCAAGCAATTCCTCGAGTTCTTCCTGCAGCACCGGCGAGAGATCGTCGTGCGGCGCACGCGCTTCGAGCTGCGCAAGGCGCGCGACCGCGGCCATATTCTCGAAGGGCTCGCCGTTGCGCTATCGAACGTCGACGAGATCATCGCGCTGATCAAGGCGGCGGCCACGCCGGCCGAGGCCAAGGCGGCGTTGATGGCCAGGACCTGGCGCTCGGCGCTGGTCGAGGAGATGCTGAACCGTTCGGCGGCCGACGCCGCCAGGCCCGAAGGCCTGGCCCCGGAGTACGGCTGGCAGCGGCACGGCTCTCCGCAGGGCTATCGGCTGTCGGAAGCGCAGGCGCAGGCGATACTCGAGCTCCGCCTGCAGCGCCTGACCGGGCTGGAGCAGGAAAAGATCACCGGTGAATACCGCGAGGTGATGGTGCAGATCGTCGACTTGCTCGACGTTCTGGCCAAGCCGGCACGAGTCACGACGGTGATCGGCGACGAGCTCAGGGCGATCCGCGATCAGTTCGGCGACAAACGGCGCTCCGAGATCGTCGCGCACAGCGCCGACCTGTCGATCGAGGACCTCATCGCGCCCGAGGAGATGGTCGTCACGCTGTCGCACGGCGGCTATATGAAGGCGCAGCCGGTCGCCGAGTATCGCGCGCAGCGCCGCGGCGGCCGGGGCAAGCAGGCGACCGGAACCAAGGAAGACGATTTCATCGACCACCTGTTCATCGCCAACACGCACGACTTCATCCTGTGCTTTTCGAACCGGGGACGCGTGTACTGGCTGAAGGTGTACAACGTTCCGCAGGGCGGCCGCATCTCGCGCGGCAAACCGATCGTCAATCTGGTGCCGCTGCTGGAGCACGAAAAGATCACTGCGATCCTGCCGGTCAAGGAATTCGTCAGCGATCGCTTCGTATTCATGGCGACGACCAAGGGCACGGTCAAGAAAACGCCGCTATCCGATTTCTCGCGTCCGCGCCCGTCGGGCATCATCGCGGTCGATCTGGACGACGGCGACTTCCTGGTCGGCGCGGCGCTGACCGACGGCAAGCACGACGTCATGCTGTTCAGCTCGGGCGGCAAGGCGGTGCGCTTCGAGGAAGGCGACGTGCGCTCGATGGGACGAACCGCGCACGGCGTGCGCGGAATGATGCTGGACAAGGGCCAGCGCGTCATCTCGATGCTGGTCGCCGAGGACGAGCAGCAGTCGGTGCTGACGGCGACCGAGAACGGCTACGGCAAGCGCACGCCGATCGTCGAGTACACGCGTCATGGCCGCGGCACCAAGGGCATGATCGCCATCCAGCAGACCGCGCGCAATGGCAAGGTCGTCGCTGCGGCGCTGGTCTTGCCCGACGACGAGGTGATGCTGATCTCGACCGGCGGCGTGCTGATTCGGACCAAGGTTTCGTCGATCCGGGAGATGGGCCGCTCGACACAGGGTGTGACGCTGATCAACCTGGGCGAGGGTGAAAAGCTCGCCGGCCTCGAACGAGTCGTCGAAACCGAGCTCGTCAGCGACGAGCCGGAATAAATCGGCAACAGGGCGACAGTCGCCGGCGCGCTGCCGGCGGCGAAATGAGCGACGAGCCCGGGCAGGCGATGAACAACGACGACAGCGAGCAGGAGTTCCAGCGCCATCGCGCGGCGATAGACGGCCTCGACCGCGAGATCCTGCGCGCACTCAACCAGCGCGCCGCGCATGCGCAGGAGATCGGCAAGCTCAAGGGCGAAAGCGCCGCCTATCGTCCGGAGCGCGAGGCGCAGGTATTGCGCGCGATGCGCGATGCCAATCCGGGACCGCTACCGGGCGATGCGGTCGCGGGGATATTCCGCCAGGTGATGTCCGCCTGTCTTGCGCTGGAGCGCCGGCTTCGGATCGCTTACCTCGGTCCGGCCGGCACCTTCAGCCACGGCGCGGTCGCCAGGCATTTCGGCGAGTTCGTCGATGCCGAGCCCTGCGCCTCGATCGACGAAGTTTTCCGCGCCGCCGAATCCGGGCAGACCGACTACGCGGTCGTGCCGGTCGAGAACTCCACCGAGGGCGCGGTCGGGCGCACGCTGGACCTGATGTGCCAGACCGAGTTGACGATCGTCGGCGAGATTCGCCTGCGCATCCAGCAGAATCTGCTGGCGAAGGGTATCCCGCTCGACGCGGTGCGCAAGATCTATTCGCACTCCCAATCGCTGTCGCAATGCGTGCTGTGGCTCGCGCGCCATTTGCCCGCTCTGCCGCGGATTCCGGTGGCGAGCAACGCCGAAGCGGCACGGCTGGCGGCGAGCGAGCCCGGCGCCGCCGCGATCGCCGGCGAGACCGCAGCCGCGATCTATGCGCTGGACGTGCTGGCGCCGCATATCGAGGACGATCCGAACAACACGACGCGCTTCTGGGTGCTGGGCCGGCATGCGGTGGCCCGCTCGGGCGACGATGAAACGTCGCTGGTGATGTCGGCGCAGAACCGGCCGGGCGCCGTGCACGCGCTGCTCGAGCCGCTGGCCAGACACGGCGTCAGCATGAACCGGCTGGAATCGCGTCCGGCGCGCACTGGCCTGTGGGAGTACTTGTTCTTCGTCGACCTCGAAGGCCATCGCGACGATGCACCGGTGGCTGCGGCGCTGGCGGAGCTCGGCGCACGCGCACCGTTCCTCAAGCTGCTGGGGTCGTACCCGGCCGCCCAAGTCTGAGCAGCACGCAGGCGATGAGCACAACCGCGAACGCAAGCGCCATGTCGACGCTCTCGCCCGATTACGTGCGCCGCATAAGCCCCTACGTGCCGGGCAAGCCGATCGCGGAACTCGCGCGCGAATACGGGCTCGTCGAAAGCCGGATCGTCAAACTCGCCTCGAACGAGAACCCGCGGGGGCCGAGCCCGAAAGTGCGCGCGGCGATCGCCGCCGCGGTGGCCGACGTCACCCGCTATCCTGACGGCAACGGCTTCGCGCTCAAGCAGGCGCTGGCGGCGCGCTTCGGCGTCGGTCTCGACCAGATCGTGCTGGGCAACGGGTCGAACGACATCCTCGAGCTCGCGACGCAGGCGTTCCTGCGTCCGGGCGATGACACCGTCTATGCGCAGCATGCGTTCGCCGTGTATCCGCTGGCGACGCAGGCGCGGGGCGCCCGAGGCATCGAAGTAAGAGCGCGCGATCTGGGTCACGATCTCGCGGCGATGCGCGCCGCGCTGACGCCGCAAACCCGCATCGTGTTTATCGCTAATCCGAACAATCCGACCGGGACCTGGCTGCCGCCGGCCGAAGTGCAGGCGTTCGTCGCCTCCGTTCCGACCGAACGTGCTGATCGTGCTGGACGAGGCGTACAGCGAATATCTGCAGGCCGACCAGCAGTCGAACAGCGCGTCCTGGATCGCGGCGCATCCGAACCTGCTGGTGTCACGCACTTTTTCCAAGGCCCATGGACTTGCCGGCCTGCGCGTCGGCTATGGCATCGCCGATGCCAGCGTTGCCGACATGCTCAATCGCGTCCGGCAGCCGTTCAACGTCAACTCGATCGCTCAGGTGGCCGCGCTGGCCGCGCTCGCCGACGAAGACTATGTCGCCGAAAGCGCGCGTCTGAATCGCGACGGGCTCGCTCAGCTGATGGGCGGCCTCGATTCGATCGGCGTCGCCTATCTGCCCTCGCACGGAAACTTCCTGCTGGTTCGCGTCGCCGACGCGGGAAAAGGCGCGGCGCCGGTCTACGAGTCGCTGCTTCGCTCCGGCGTCATCGTGCGCCCGGTGGCCAACTACGGCCTGCCCGACTGGCTGCGGGTCACCGTCGGATTGCCCGAAGAGAACGCCCGCTTTCTCTCGGCGCTCGGCGCCGCGCTCGGCCGATAGTGTCCTCGCCTGCGCCCGGCAAGCTCGTCGTCGTCGGCACAGGGCTGATTGGCGGCTCGTTCGCGCTTGCGCTGAAAGATGCCGGCAAGATCGGCAGCGTGGTCGGCGTCGGCCGTGGCCGCGACAATCTCGACCAGGCGCTGCGACTGGCGATCATCGATCGGGCGTATACGCGGGACGAGGGCTGGACGGCCGAGCTCGCCGACGCCGCGCTGGTGCTGCTGGCCACACCGGTCGGCGAAATGCCTGCGCTGTTCGCCGCGATCGCGCCGCATCTGGGACCCGGGACGATCGTCAGCGACGCCGGCAGCACCAAGCAGGACGTGATCGCCGCGGCGCGTACGACGCTCGGCACCGCGTTGTCGCGTTTCGTGCCGGCACACCCGATCGCGGGCAGCGAACGCTCGGGTGCCGCCGCTGCATCGGCATCGCTGTTTCGCGGCCGCCAGGTCGTGTTGACGCCGCTGCCGGAAACCGATCCGGCCGCCGTCGAGCGCGTGCGCGAATGGTGGACGCAGTGCGGCGGGATCGTCACCCTGCTTACTGCCGAGCGCCACGATGCGCTGCTTTCCGCGGTCAGCCATCTGCCGCATCTGCTGGCATTCGCGTTGATCGGCGAGCTCGCCGCCCGTTCCGATGCCGCCGATTACTGGCGTGTCGCAGGAACCGGGCTGCGCGACTTCACGCGGTTGGCGGAAAGTCACCCGGACATGTGGCGCGACATATGCATCGCCAACGCCGTGCGGCTGCGCGCCGATCTGGCCGCCTACCGTCAGCAACTGGACCGTATCGATGCGATGCTCGCGAGCGCGGACGGCGCCGCGCTTGGCGGGTTGTTCGCGCGCTCCGGCGCGGCGCGCGCCGCCTTGCTTGCCGGCCGGCGCGGAGGCGACGATGTCGATTAGCGCCTCGGGCCGGCGCGCCGCTGAATTTCTCGACATCGCTCCGATCGCGCGCATGCCCGGGACTTTGCGTCTGCCTGGTTCCAAGAGCATTTCAAATCGCAGCCTGCTGCTGGCGGCGCTCGCTCAAGGGACGACAGAGCTCACCGGATTGCTCGACGCGGACGATGTCGATCGGATGCGCGAGGCCTTGCGCACGCTCGGCGTGCGCATCGAAGGCGACGGCGAGACCGCTATCGTCCATGGCGTTGCCGGCGCGTTTCCGGTGCGACGCGCGAGCCTCTTCCTGGGCAATGCAGGCACAGCTTTTCGCCCGTTGACCGCGGCGCTGGCGTTGTCGCATGGCGATTACGAATTGTCGGGCGCGCCGCGCATGCACGAGCGACCGATCGGCGATCTGGTCGATGCGTTGCGTGCGCTCGGGGCCGACATTCGCTACACCGGCGCGACCGGCTTCCCGCCGCTGACGATCGCTCCGGGCGCGGTGCGCGGCGGCGGGAAGGTCGCGATTCGCGGCAACGTATCCAGCCAGTTCGTGACGGCGCTGCTGATGGCGTTGCCGCTGGCCGGTGGCGATGCGACGGTCGAGGTGCAGGGCGAGCTGATCTCGCGTCCTTACGTCGACATGACGCTGGCGCTGATGCGCCGCTTCGGCGTCGCCGTCGTGCGCGAGCGCGACGATCTGTTCCGGGTACCTGCGGCGGCGGCCTATGTGAGTCCGGGGACGCTGTCGGTGGAAGGTGATGCCTCGTCGGCATCGTATTTTCTGGCCGCCGGAGCGATCGGCGGCGGACCGGTGCGCATCGAGGGCATCGGCCAGAGCAGCATCCAGGGCGACGTTGGCTTTGCCGCGACGCTGTCGGCAATGGGCGCCGACGTCCGCAGCGGCGACGATTGGATCGAGGTGCGCGGCAAGGCAAAGCTCCACGGCATCGATGCCGATTTCAACGCGATTCCCGACGCGGCGATGACGGCGGCGATGGTCGCACTTTTCGCCGAAGGCCCGACCTTGCTGCGCAATATCGGCAGCTGGCGAGTCAAGGAAACCGATCGCATCGCAGCGATGGCCCGCGAGCTTCGCAAGCTGGGCGCCTCGGTCGACGAAGGCGCCGACTGGATGCGCGTGACTGCGCCCGCGCATTGGCACCCGGCCACGATAGCGACCTATGACGACCATCGCATTGCGATGTGTTTTTCGCTCGCTGCGCTGGGCGGCGTGGCGGTGCGAATCAGCGATCCGCAATGCGTGCGCAAGACATTCCCCGGCTATTTCGCCGCATTCGAGCGCCTGGCGCAACGACCTTGAGCGTCTGCGATCCGACGACGACCGAGTCCGCCGCCGATGCGCCGGTCATCGCCATCGACGGCCCTGCGGCATCGGGCAAGGGCACGATCGCGCAGGGCGTCGCCGCGGCGCTCGGTTACCGCTATCTCGACAGCGGCTCGCTTTACCGGCTGGTGGCGCTGCAGGCGTTGCGGCAAAAGGTGTCTTTCGATGACGAGCCTCGGCTCGCCGCGCTTGCCGACGGACTCGACTTGAGCTTCGCAGACGGGCGGACTTTCCTGTCCGGCCAGGATGTTAGCGAGGCGATACGCGCCGAGGAGGTCAGTGCGATGGCCTCCAAGGTCGCCGTGCTGCCGCGGGTGCGGACGGCGCTGCTGACCCGGCAACGGGCCTTCCGCGCTCCGCCCGGGCTCGTGGCCGAGGGGCGGGACATGGGCACGGTCGTGTTTCCCGACGCGAAGTTGAAGATCTACCTGACGGCGAGCGCCGAGGCCCGGGCGAGCCGCCGGCATAAGCAGTTGATCGACAAAGGAAACTCGATTACAATTCAAGGTCTTTTGCGCGATATCCGGGAACGGGACGCGCGCGACAGTGCCCGCGCGGAGGCACCGCTCAAGACCGCGGCCGACGCGATGGTCCTGGATACGACCGACATGGCCGCCGATGCGGCCATCGCCTTTGTGTTGCAGCAGTATCAGGCGCTTAGCGCAGCCGGATCCGCCAGGCGCGCGTGAACGCGTCGAAACAGGGTTAGCAGTACCGCAGCAGATTCGCCAGCCGGGCGCTACAGGCGTCTCGCGGCGACAGCAAGGTCCGCCATCCGGGCGCGAGTCAGGGCAGTCCGGACGGCGGTTTGACCAACGGACCCGTAGCCACGCCCGTGGCGACGGACGAAACGACAGGACACCACGATACATGACAACCGCAACCACCAACCCCGCTGCTCCGGCCCAGGAGAACTTCGCCACCTTGTTCGAGGAGTCGCTCGCAAGGCAGGAAATGCGGCAGGGCGAACTGATCACGGCCGAAGTCACGCGCGTCGATTACAACATCGTCGTCGTCAACGCGGGCCTCAAGTCCGAGAGCTTCATCCCGATCGAGGAATTCAAGAACGACAAGGGCGAAGTCGAGGTCAAGGCCGGCGATTTCGTCACCGTCGCGATCGAGAGCCTCGAAGACGGCTACGGCGAAACCCGCCTGTCGCGCGACAAAGCCAAGCGGCTGAAGGCCTGGCACGATCTCGAAGCCGCGATGGAGCAGGGGACGATCGTTTCCGGCGTCGTCAGCGGCAAGGTCAAGGGCGGCCTGACGGTCATGGTCAACGGCATACGTGCGTTCCTGCCGGGGTCGCTGGTCGACATCCGGCCGGTCAAGGACACTTCGCCGTACGAATTCAAGACGCTGGAATTCAAGGTCATCAAGCTCGACCGCAAGCGCAACAACGTCGTCGTCTCGCGCCGTGCGGTGCTCGAAGCGAGCCTCGGCGCCGAGCGCGAGGAGCTGCTGAAGACGCTGCAGGAAGGCGCGATCGTCAAGGGCATCGTCAAGAACATCACCGACTACGGTGCGTTCGTCGATCTGGGCGGCATCGACGGCCTGCTGCACATCACCGACCTCGCATGGCGTCGGGTCAAGCATCCGTCGGAAGTGCTCGCCGTCGGCGACGAGGTCACCGCCAAGGTGCTCAAGTTCGACCAGGAGAAGAATCGCGTTTCGCTGGGCATGAAGCAGCTCGGCGAGGACCCGTGGGTCGGCCTGTCGCGCCGCTACCCGCCCGGCACGCGCCTGTTCGGCAAGGTCACCAACCTGACCGACTACGGCGCATTCGTCGAGATCGAGCAGGGCATCGAAGGCCTGGTCCACGTCTCCGAAATGGATTGGACGAACAAGAACATCCATCCGACCAAGGTCGTGCAGCTGGGCGACGAGGTCGAGGTGATGATCCTGGAAATCGACGAGGAGCGCCGCCGGATCTCGCTCGGCATGAAGCAGTGCATGCCGAACCCGTGGGAGGAGTTCTCGATCAACCACAAGAAGGGCGACAAGGTCAAAGGACTGATCAAGTCGATCACCGACTTCGGCGTGTTCATCGGACTGCCGGGCGGCATCGACGGCCTGGTGCACCTTTCCGACCTGTCCTGGTCGGCGACCGGCGAGGCTGCGGTACGCGACTACAAGAAGGGGCAGGAAGTCGAGGCAGTCGTGCTGGCGATCGACGTCGAGCGCGAGCGTATCTCGCTCGGCATCAAGCAGCTCGACGGCGACCCGTTCTCGAACTACGTCGCGACGCACGACAAGGGCAGTCTCGTCAGCGGAACGGTGAAGTCGCTCGACGGCAAAGGGGCGGTCATCGCGCTCGACGGCGACGTCGAAGGCTATCTGCGCGCATCGGAAGTCGCGCGCGATCGAGTCGAGGATATCCGCTCGCACCTGAAGGAAGGCGACTCGGTCAATGCGATGATCATCAACATCGACCGCAAGAATCGGTCGATCAATCTGTCGATCAAGGCGAAGGACAGCGCCGACGAATCGGAGGCGCTGCAGCGGATGACTGCCGAGAATTCCGGCACCACCGCCGGAACGACCAACCTGGGGGCGCTGCTCAAGGCCAAGCTCGACAACAAGAACCAAGGGTAGGCGGCTCACGTGATGACCAAATCGGAGCTGATCGACCGCTTGGCGGCGCAGTTCCCGCAATTGGTGGCGAAGGACGCCGAGCTCGCGGTGAAGATGATCCTCGACGCGATGGCCGAAAGTCTGGCCAAGGGCGAGCGGATCGAAATCCGCGGGTTCGGCAGCTTCGGCCTCAACTACCGGCCGCCGCGCACCGGCAGGAATCCCAAGTCGGGCGAGCGTGTCCAGGTGCCGGAGAAGCACGTTCCGCACTTCAAGGCCGGCAAGGAATTGCGCGAACGCGTCGACTTCAAGGAAATGAAAAAGGGTTGATGATGACCCGGAGTGAAATATTTTCATTGGACTCGCAGCATGAGATTCGTCCGCTGGCTCGTCGGGCTCGTCGTCTTTGCAGGCCTGCTGCTGCTTGCGCTGCAGAACGCGGACCCGGTCACGCTTCATGTGTATGACGGCGTCGGTTGGCGGACGCCGCTGATCTTCCTGCTTCTGATCGTGTTCGCCGCCGGGGTCGCGGCGGGCCTGCTGGCCGGTTCGATCCGCTCGGTGCGCCTTAAGCGGCAATTGAACCGCCTGCGCCACCAGCAGCGGCGCGCCCCGGTGACGCGTCCGCGCGACGGAGGCTAAAGCGAAGTGCCGACCATTGAAATCGAGATCTGGTGGCTGCTGGCACTGACGCTGCTATTTTTCGCGCTGGGCTGGATCGCCGCCCGCATCGACATCAAGCATCTGCTGCGCGAATCGCGCGCGCTGCCCTTGTCGTACTTCCGCGGCCTCAACTTCCTGTTGAACGAGCAGCCCGACAAGGCGATCGAGTCGTTCATCGAAGTGGTCAAGGTCGATCCGCAGACGATCGATCTGCATTTCGCGCTGGGTAACCTGTTCCGCCGGCAGGGCGAAATCGATCGCGCGATCCGGATGCATCAGAACCTGCTCGACCGGCCCGACCTTCCGCCGGACAAGCGCGAGACCGCGGTCTTCGAGCTCGCCCAGGACTTTCATCGCGCCGGCCTGCTCGACCGGGCGGAGGATCTGTTCACCAAGCTCGACGGCAGCACGTTCGAGCTGCAGTCGCTGGGCTCGCTGCTGCAGATCTATGAGCAGGAAAAGGACTGGCCGAAGGCGATCGGCGCGACCCGCCGCATGGAAACGCTGGCCAAGCATCCGTACTTCAAGGAAATCGCCCACTACCACTGCGAGATGGCGCAAGGCTCGCTGCTGCGCTCGCAAAGCGACGAAGCCCGGCGCTTCATCGACCAGGCGCTGGCCGAATACAAGCTGTGCACGCGGGCGACGATGCTGCTGGGCGACCTCGAGGCGCAACAGGGCAACGATGCGGCGGCGATCGCCTCATGGCAGCGCATCGAGTCGCAGAACCCGGCGTTTCTCGGCCTGGTGGCCGACCGGCTCGCCGACGCATACCGCAGGACCGGCGACGTCGCGCAGGGCATTCGCGTGCTGCGCAACTACGAGGACCAGTATCCTTCGCTCGATCTGATCACGACGCTGTTCAATCAGATCCTGGCGCACGACGGGCCGGAAGCGGGAACGCAACTGATCAAGGATGAGCTCTCGCGCAATCCGACCCTGCTCGGGCTCGACAAGCTGCTCGAAGCGCAACTGATGGAAGCGCCGGCGGAGCGCCGTCACGACCTGGAGCTGGTCAAGACGCTGGTCAGCCAGCACATCAAGCGGCTGGGCATGTATCGGTGCGAGCAATGCGGCTTTCGCGCCAAGCAGTACTATTGGCGTTGCCCGGGCTGCGGCAAATGGGAAACGTACTCGCCGCGACGCACCGAGACGCCGGATGGATTCGCGTGAAGGGGCGCCGCGTTGAACCGGGCGCGCCGCGGGCTGCGCCTGACGCGCAGGGTTGGCTAGGATGCGATCGAGGATGCCAAACCGGTGAACGCCGCTGATCCCCGCGTTATCGTCGCGCTGGACTTTCCCGACATGCTGAGCGCGTTCGGCCTCGCTGCCCGGCTCGACCCGGCGCTGTGCGCGGTCAAAGTCGGCAAGGAGCTTTTCACCGTCGCGGAAGCCGGCCTGGTGCGCGAGCTCGTCCGCCGCGGCTTTCGCGTGTTCCTGGATCTCAAGTTTCACGATATCCCGAATACGGTGGCGCAGGCCTGTGCGGCGGCGACGCGGCTCGGCGTCTGGATGATCGACGTTCATGCCGCCGGCGGTGCGGCGATGCTCGCCGCAGCGCGCGACGCCGTCGCGCGGACGGCGGCCGAAGAACGCCGACCGCGCCCGCTGTTGATCGCGATCACCGTGCTGACCAGCCTCGATGCGTCCGATCTGGCCGCAATCGGCGTCGGCGGTACACCCGAAGCGCAGGCCTTGCGGCTCGCCCAGCTCGCCAAGGCGAACGGCCTGGACGGCGTCGTCTGCTCGGCGCAGGAGGCTGCGATGCTGCGCTCCGCATGCGGCCCGGCATTCAAGCTGGTCACGCCCGGCATCCGCCCGGAGGGCACGGCGGCGCACGACCAGGCGCGGGTGATGACACCGGAAGCCGCTATCGCCGCGGGCGCCGACTACCTGGTTATAGGCCGCGCGATAACCGCGGCAGCGGACCCGGTGCGCGCCCTGCGCGAGATCAACGCCTCGCTGGGCATCGCGGCGTGAAGATCACGATGATCGGCACCGGATACGTGGGACTCGTCTCCGGGACGTGCCTCGCGGAAGTCGGCAACGACGTGCTCTGCCTCGACGTCGATGCGCGCAAGATCGACATGCTGAAGGCTGGCGGCGTGCCGATCCACGAGCCGGGACTGCAGGACATGATCCATCGCAACGTCGAAGCCGGGCGCTTGCGCTTCACGACCGATGCCGATGCCGCGGTGGCGCACGGCAGCCTTCAGTTCATTGCCGTCGGCACGCCGCCCGACGAGGACGGCGCGGCCGACATGCAACACGTCCTTGCCGCCGCGGCCGCGATCGGCCGGCGCATGACCGACTACAAGGTCATCGTCGACAAGTCGACCGTTCCCGTCGGCACCGCCGACCGCGTGCGCGAGACGATCGCCGCCGAGCTTGCCGCGCGCGGCGCTGCTCTGCCTTTTGCCGTCGTGTCGAATCCGGAATTCCTGAAGGAAGGCGCCGCAGTCGAGGACTTCATGCGGCCCGACCGCATCGTCATCGGCGCCGACGACGATCGTGCGATCGCGTCGCTGCGTGCCGTGTACGCGCCGTTCCAGCGCAATCGCGAGCGGCTGCTGGTCATGGACGTGCGCTCGGCCGAGCTCACCAAGTACGCGGCCAATGCGATGCTCGCGACCCGCATCTCGTTCATGAACGAAATGGCGAATCTCGCCGACGAGCTAGGCGCCGACATCGAGCACGTGCGCCAGGGCATCGGATCGGATCCGCGCATCGGCTATCATTTCCTCTATCCGGGCGCCGGCTATGGCGGATCATGTTTCCCCAAGGACGTGAAGGCACTTCAGCACACCGGCGCCCAGCACGGACGCCCGTTGCGCATCCTCGCGGCAGTCGAAGCGGTCAACGAGGCGCAAAAAACGCGCCTGGTCGACAAGATCGTCGCGCGGCTCGGCGACGATCTTGCCGGCAAGACGTTCGCGCTATGGGGACTCGCATTCAAGCCCGATACCGACGACATGCGCGAAGCGCCGTCGCGCGCGATCATCGCTGGATTGCTCGAGCGCGGCGCGTCCGTTGCCGCTTACGATCCGGTCGCGATCGACGAAGCGAAGCGCGTCTTCGGCCAGACCCCGGGCCTGTCTTTCGCGAGCTCGCCGATGGCCGCCGTCGCCGGGGCCGACGCGCTGCTTGTCGTCACCGAGTGGAAGGAATTCCGCAGTCCCGAGTTCGCGGAAATCCGGCGCCAGCTGAAGCAGCCTCTGCTGTTCGACGGCCGCAACCTGTTCGACCCGGCGCTGGTGCGCGCGGCAGGCATCGAATATTTCGGGATCGGCCGCAGCTAGCGCCGGTCGTTAAACGTGAGCAAGCCCTGATGCCTACGAGCGTGCGGCGCTTCAGCGATTTCCGCGATGCGGTCCGGCGCGCGCGCGTGCTGGTCGTTGGCGACGCGATGCTCGATCGTTACTGGTTCGGTGACGTCGATCGCATTTCGCCCGAGGCGCCGGTGCCGGTCGTGAAGATCGCGCGCAGCGAGGAGCGTCCGGGGGGAGCCGCCAACGTCGCGCGCAACGCCGCGGCGCTGGGCGCGCGGGTGACGCTGATCAGCGTCATCGGCGACGACGAGCCGGGGCATGTGCTCGAGCGGCTTCTTCGGGGCGAAAGCGTGCATACGTCTCTGCATCGCGACCCCTCGCTGCCGACGACGGTGAAGCTCCGCGTCATCGGACGCCAGCAGCAGCTCTTGCGCATCGACTTCGAGACCGTGCCGTCGCCATTGGCGCTGGCGGCGAAGCTCGCGGACTACGAGCGCACGCTGGCCGCTTTCGATGTCGTCGTGCTCTCCGACTATGGCAAGGGCGGACTGTCGCAGATCGAGCGCATGATCGCGCTCGCCAGGGCAGCCGGGCAAACCGGTGCTGGTCGACCCGAAAGGCGAGGCGTACTTGCGCTACCGCGGCGCGACGATGCTGACGCCCAACCGGGCCGAATTCCGCCAGGTCGTCGGCCGCGTGGCGCAACGAAGCCGAACTCGCGGAAAAGGCGCAGATCCTGCGCAGCGAACTCGGCGCTGGATGCGCTGTTGATCACGCGCTCGGAAGAGGGAATGTCGCTCTACACCGATGCCGGAGCGCAGCACATTCCGGCGCAGGCGCGCGAAGTCTTCGACGTCTCCGGCGCCGGCGACACGGTGATCGCGACCCTGGGCACCCTGCTAGGCGCGCACGCCGATATCGGCAGCGCAGTGCGCATCGCCAACAAGGCGGCCGGCATCGTCGTCGGCAAGCTGGGCACCGCCGTCGTGCATCCGGATGAGCTCGGCTGACATGCGGCGACGGCGCGACGGGCCCTGATGGCCAAGACGAAGACCGCGTACGTCTGCACCGAGTGCGGCGGTCAAAGCAGCAAGTGGCAGGGTCAGTGCCCGAATTGCGGCGTCTGGAACACGCTGGTGGAGACGATCGCCGCGACGCCGTCGTCGCGTTTCCAGGCGCTGGCCGGCGCGCCGAGCGCCGTGCGGACGCTGTCCAGCGTCGAAACCCAGGACAACGCGCGCACGCCTACGGGAATCGAGGAATTCGATCGCGTTCTGGGCGGCGGACTGGTGTCCGGCGGCGTGGTGCTCCTCGGCGGCGACCCTGGCATCGGCAAGTCGACCTTGCTGCTGCAGGCGATGGCCGCCCTCGGCAGCTCAGGCAAGCTCGGTCGCGCGCTTTATGTCACCGGCGAGGAATCGGTCGAGCAGGTGGCGCTTCGCGCCCAGCGCCTGGGGCTGGTCAACGCGACCGTCGAGCTGCTGGCCGAGGTGCAGCTGCAAGCGATCGTCGGCGCGATCCGGACGCTGCAGCCCGGTGTCGTCGTCATCGACTCGATCCAGACCGTCTACACCGAAGCGCTGGAGTCCGCGCCAGGGAGTGTCGCCCAGGTACGCGAATGCGCTGCGCAGCTGACCCGGCTCGCCAAGCAGAACGCCATCACCATCATCCTGGTCGGACACGTGACCAAGGAAGGAGCGATCGCCGGACCGCGCGTGCTCGAGCACATCGTCGACACCGTGCTTTATTTCGAAGGCGATACGCATTCGAGCTTTCGCCTGGTCCGCGCGATCAAGAACCGCTTCGGCGCCGCGAACGAGCTCGGTGTATTCGCGATGACCGAGCGCGGCTTGAAGGGCGTCGCCAATCCGTCGGCACTGTTCCTGTCGCAGCATGCCGATCCTGTCGCCGGCAGCTGCGTGCTGGCGACGATCGAGGGCTCGCGGCCACTGCTGGTCGAAGTGCAGGCGTTGGTCGACCCGGTGCAGGGTGGACTGGCGCGGCGTCTGGCCGTCGGCCTGGATCCGCAGCGGCTGGCCCTGCTGCTGGCGGTGCTGCATCGCCACGGCGGTGTCGAGACGGGGCTGTTCGACGTTTTCGTCAACGCCGTCGGCGGCGTTCGCATCGGCGAGCCTGCGGCCGATCTGGCGGTGCTTATGGCGATATATTCATCGTTCAAAAACAAACCATTGGGCGCTAAATCTCTTGTATTTGGCGAAGTCGGTCTGGCGGGGGAAATCCGCCCGGTCCAGCGCGGCCAGGAGCGCCTGCGGGAGGCGGCTAAACTGGGCTTCACCCGCGCGCTGATTCCGGCGGCAAACAAGCCCCGGCAGGCGATCGAAGGCATGGCCATCGTCGCCGTCGACCGCATCGACCAGGCGCTGCAACAGCTGAACGGCTAGAGGCCGGCGCGGCGTCAGGCCTTTCCTCGCTGCACGACCTGCAGCTTGGTGACCCGCTTGGCCGCGATCATCGGCTCGGTCGCCGCGAAGTAACTCTTGAAATGCGGCATGTCGCGGTGGCGAAGGAACGCCGCTTCGTCGTCGTACACCTCGTAGAAGCACACGCGATCGGGCGAGGCCGGATCCTGAAGGATGTCGAAGCGCCGGCATCCGGGCTCGTTGTCGACCGACCCTTCGGCATCGAGTCGGGCAGCCTCGAGAAAAGCGGCCAGATGCCCGGGACGCAAGTCG
Organism: uncultured beta proteobacterium; assembly: GCA_963847585.1. Taxonomy (GTDB): domain Bacteria; phylum Pseudomonadota; class Gammaproteobacteria; order Burkholderiales; family Casimicrobiaceae; genus PALSA-1003. The sequence continues at coordinate 308,597 of CAWKAQ010000019.1, forward strand.
AATTCCACCCAGAGTGCAAAGCAGTGCATAGGTTTTTCCGATCGATGGTGTTGCCGCTACGTCGCGGCGCTGCCCCGTGGCCAGTGCGGCGCCACGACGAATATGCGGACCGTCTCGCGCCAGATTCCATCCGATGCGCGCTGCAGGCCGGCGACCAGTTGCGCTTGCGACGAGGCTGCGAAATGTGCATCGATCCGTGTCCGGCAAGCGTCCGGCGAGAGCGTCGCCTGCGGATCATCGATCGCGGCCGGGGCGATCCATGCGCGTCGCGGCAGCAAGGTCCACGCCCCGGCAAGCTCCGTCCAAGGCGCGCCGTGGCTGCGCCAGTCGTCGCTTCGGCACCACCAGCCGCGCCAGTGCGCCGGCGACACGCCGGCAATCGGCGCCGCCGATCCCTGTCGCCAGCGGATAGAACAACCAGCCCTGAAGACACGCCCGCGGTGTCACCCGGCCGACGTCCTGCGGCAGCGCCGCGCGGCCGAGCGCGGTCTGCGACAGGGGCAGTTGCACGTCGAGCATGTGCTGCCATTTGCGGTCGAGCCGATCGGCGGCATTGGGTCCGAAGAGACGCGAAAAGTCGTTCCCCGGCGGGCAGTAGAGATAGAACTTGTACGCCATCTCCAGGTGCTGCACCTCGGAGAGTCCCGGCAGCGATACGATGAAATCGAATTCGCCACGAACTGCGAGCGCGTCCTTGACCGGCAAGCCGGCGGCGTGCAGACGCGCCCCGGGCAGATGGGCGAACCAGAAGCGCCACAGCGCCTCGGCGTAGCGGCCGAGTTGGCGCGCGTTGGAAGCCGCCAGGTGTTCGCGCAGGCGCTGCGGCGCCGCGTCGAGATCGAGCAGCCAGCCGTGGCGCGAGCGCAGCGATTCGATGCGCCAGGCATCGGTCAAAGTGGCGATCGGCGCCGCGTGCTCGGCGACCAGCAACGGCGATGCGATCAGCGCGGCCAGGGCTCGCACGTCGGGATCGACGAGCTCGTTCCACAACGGCGGCGCGCGCGGCGTCCCGCGCGGCTGGGCGGCAACCATCGCTTGCAGCTTGTGCATCGGAACCATGGGAGGAATGCCGATTCTAACCTGCACTGGCGTGCTGCCGGGAGTGTGCGTTCGCTTTCCCGTTGACTGGACCGTCGCGAAGGCGTGCAATAACCGCACATCACCAGGTACCCAACCGTCTGCGGCGCAAGCCGATCTTGGGTCGTTTTGCCATTCAGCCTCGAGGAGTCCCTACCATGGCCACTAAATCGTCGTCGAGTACGGCACGCCGGACCAAGGCCGCCGGAAGCAAACCGCGCAAGCCCCGCGCGAAGACGGCGGCCAAGCAGCCGTCGCCGTTCGACGCGCCGCACGCCGGCGCGTTCGGCGACCTGTCGAAAATGGGCAAGCTGATGACGCCGGAGCAGGCGTTCGAGCTCTATCGCGCGAATGCGAAAATCGCGCTCGACGTGATCAATGCCGCGATCGAGAGCACGGCCAAGCTGCGCCGCCTGCAGTTCGAGGGAGAGGAGCAGGCGCGTTCGATGCAGAAAAAAGCGGCGCGCCACGCCGCCGAGGCCGGCGACCCGCAGGCGCTGGTCGCCGCCGGACAGAGCGTGACGCAGGAAGCCGTCGAAAAGGCGATGCACTACTGGGGCCAGATGTTCGAGATGATCGTGGAGATGCAGAAGCGGCTGTTTGCGCTGATGGAAGAGCAGATGAGCGGTGTGCCGGGCGCCAAGGAGGCCAAGGCGATGATGGCGATGATGCCGGATCTCAAGCAGGCGCAGAACCTGGTCAACGCGATGCAGGGCGTGATGGCTTCCGGCGGGACGGCGTTCTCGTCGATGCAGCGCCTGATGGGCGACTTTGCGCGAAGCGCCCAGCAGTCGATGCCCGGAGGCAAGCGCTAGCGACGAGGCGGGGCCGGATGCACCGGTATTCAGGCGCGCGGATCTGCTGCCCGAAGGGCAGGTGAGTTCGGCGCGGCGTCGCCAGACACCGCCGCGGCGACGGGACGCTGGGCGCCGGCATCGACGATCGACGTGCCGCGGATGCCGATAGGAATGCAGGCGCTAAGAAGCGCCGCCAGGGCAAGACAAATTGCCACTTTCACTCGCGCTCCCGTGGGCCAACAGCCAGCACAGCATAGCGCACAAGAGCCTGCCAGGCGAATGCGCGCCGCCCGGGGCGTATAGCAAGGTGGGCGCCGCTAGCGCCGCAGCCGCGCGCGCATGTACTCGACCGCGACGGGGACGAGCGAGAACCCGATAATCGCAACGATCACCAGCGCGAAATTGTCCTGCACCATCGGCAGCTTGCCGAACAGGTAGCCGCCGGATACCAGAACGCCCACCCATAGCACCGCCCCGGCCACACTGAACAACAGGAAGCGCCGGTAGTCCATATGCCCGATGCCTGCAACAAAAGGGGCAAAGGTGCGCACGATCGGAACGAATCGCGCGAGGACGATCGTCTTGCCGCCGTGGCGCGCATAGAACTCATGTGTTCGCTCGAGGGCCCGCCGGTTCAGGAATCGCGAATGCGCTTTCTTGACCACGTGGCTTCCGAACAGGCGGCCGATCCAATAATTGCAATTGTCGCCGCAAATCGATGCGGTGATCAGCGTCAGCGCGAGCAGCTCGACAGGCATGTCGGCGGCCGCCCAGAGCGCGCCCGAAGCGAACAGCAACGAGTCGCCCGGCAGGAACGGGAGCGACGACCAGTCCGGTCTCGCAGAATATGATCAGGAACAGGATCAGATAGATCCATCCGCCGTAGTTGAGCAGCAGCAGGCCGAGCTCGTTGTCGAGATTGCCGATAAACTGCCAAATCGTTAACAGGAAGTCCATGCGCGCCCGATCATTTCAACGCGGTCCGCCGCCTGGGAATCGCGGCAAGTCGCCTAGCGCGGCCCAAGCTCGGCTGCGCGGCGTTCGCTGCGCCGGAGGATTTCCGTCCTGATTTCCGCGAACTGTTTTCGCGTTTCCGCCTCGATCAGCGCGGGGCCGACCACCGGAGGAACCCACATTTTCGGCGTGTAGCGTCCGCTGTTGACGATATGCACGAGCCCATCGACGTCGACCAGCCGCGTCGTGAACGCCGACGCCTTGAGGTCGCCGCTGATCAGGCGCGAGCGCACTTCGGTGAAGGGTCGCAGCTCGACTTCGCGCACGTTGTCGAACGTAATGGTCAATGGACCCCGCGAGGCCTTTCCGTACTGCCGCACTTTGAGCACATTGTCGACACGTCCCTGGATGCCGCTATATTGGAGGTTCGAAATGAATCGACTCATGTTGTCGTAGTCGGTCAGCACGTCCCAGACCGCCAGGAGCGGAGCCCGCACCGGGCAATCGACCTCGACGACGACTTCCGCGCCCTCTTTCTTGGCATGCACGACGATGTCCTCGTCGGCTGTAGCGGCCCAGCCGGAGACGGCGAGCGCCGCCAGCGAGCATGCGACCAGCCATGTCGCTGCGCGCTCGCGCGCGCTGGGGGCGGCATGCCGCGATCGGGCGGCGCCCGTTCACAGCAGCTCGTCCAGCGGGAGCATCGACAGCGTGTCGACCTTCACCCGGCGCCAGATCGAGGCGGCCGGCTCCAGCTGATATTCGACCGGCTTGCCGTCTTCCAACGTGCGCCAGGTGAGTGCCGGGGTCCCCGCGACATTCGTTCCGTCGAGGGCGAGCACATAGCTGTTGGCCGGCTGGGCGATCGCCGCGAAGCGCGTGGCGATTTGGCGCGCGAGCACGGGACTGTCGATGATCACCCCGATCTCGGTGTTGACGTGCAGCGAGCGGCGATCGAGATTCATCGATCCGACGAAGACGCGCTGCCGGTCGAACACGAATACCTTGGCGTGCAAGGCGAACTGTCCGGCGCTCGGCGATTTCAGCGCATCGCCGCGGACGACCGGCTGTCCGAGTATCGGACGCACTTCGTAGAGCTCGACGCCCGATTCGAGCAACGGGATCCGGTACTTCTGATAGGCGGAATGAACGACGGGCATGTCGGTCGATGCCAGCGAATTGGTGAGTATGCGCACCTGCAGGCCGCGCTCGCGCAGCTTGGCCAGGAACTTCACGCCGGCATCTCCCGGTACCACATACGGAGACACGATAAGCAGCTCGGAGCGCGCGGCTTCGACCGCCTTGCCCAGACGGTGGCGCAGCAGGCGCCCCGGCTCGTCGCCGTCTTCGACCTTGCTTTTTTGCGGGCTGTCATAGACGATTTCCGCACGCGCCCAGACCCACGGCAGCGTTGGCGGCAAGCAGCGGGCGCAACGGTTCACCGCCGGCCAGCCGGCGCATGTAGTCCTTGCCGTTCATGCCGGCATGGTGCTGCGCCAGCGCGTCGCGATAATCGGCCAGCGCCTGCGCCGATGCCTTGCCGCCGAACAGCGCCTCGATCGGAATAGCCAGCGGGCTGTTCCAGAAGGCATCGAAGCTCGCCGACATGTCCCTGACGGCGCCGCCGGCAGCGATGACGTCATAATCGCCGAATTCCAGGTCGCGTCCTTCCTGAAAGTACGCATCGCCGATATTGCGACCGCCGATGATGCCGATCTCGTTGTCGACGACAAACAGCTTGTTGTGCATCCGGTAATTCAATCGGGTCGCGTCGCCCAGCAACTCGACGTCGTGGAGGAACTCGAACCTGTGGCCCCGGTACGACCGCCGGGTTGAACACGCGCAACTCGATGTTCGGGTGCGCAGCCAGCGGCGTCAGCTTGGTCGTGCGTCCGCGCGATCCCTCGTCATCGAGCAGCACGCGCACGCGTACGCCGCGATCGGCGGCCTGCAACAACGCCTCCTGGATCAGCTTGCCGGTGTCGTCGTTTTCGAGGACGAAGTACTGGATGTCCAGCGTGCGCTCGGCCTGCTGCGCCATCTCCATGCGCAGCAGGAAGCTATCGATGCCGACCGGCAGCAGGCGGAATCCGGAAAGTCCGGCGTGCGCGGCCGACGCCGCCGCGAGCTGCCGCCCCAGGCGCGTTTGCTCGGGATGGGTGAGTGCGTTGGAGGCCGCCTTCGGGTAGTCGGACCCCGGCGGAAGGGTCGCGCATCCGGCCAGCAGCAGCGCAGTCAGCGCGACCAGGCCGAGCGAATTGCGCCAGGCGTGCCGCGCGCTGTTCATCGTGCCTCCCGGCCGGTCATCGGCCCTTGTCGTTGGCATGCGAGAATTTTCGTTAGGCCGCATGTAGCGCAGGGATTTTCGCCTGCGGCTGCCGCGCTGCCCATCGGCGGATGGATGAAACCATTGTAGGACAAGCAGAGACAGAACCGCGGGCCTGCGAGGCCGATGGGACCGGCGCAGCGGGGTGGACGCGGCTTCGAAAAGAGCCAGGGGCCTGAATTCGGTCGCCCGTTCCCCTATACTCGCTTCGTTTGAGGCGTAGCGGCCGCAGTCGGGAGCCGTTACAAGGCCAACCCGCGAGACTCGGTGGCTCGCCGCTCACGGTGAGACGTCGGGCAACAGCTAAATGGTCGCAACACTGTCCGTGAGGGCGCGCGGCCAATCAAGGGGGCGCCATGATGCGCGGTGGTAGAGCACAACATTGGCTTGGCGGCGGCATAGTCGCCGCATTCTGCATGCTGATTGTTCGCCCGGCGATAGCCGGTGCCGAGCCGCTTCCGCGAAGCGACGAGTCCACGAGCGCGGGCGCCCGGCCCTTCGTTCTGGCAGCGCTTTCGCCTGACGCGCTGTTCGAGGACGAGAAGGAACCCGACAAAGCGGGGGCAAACGCGTTTTCCGGCTGGCACGGGTTTGTGCAGTCCGAGCTGGCTTATACCTATGCCTCACCGGCGCACTGGTCGCAATTCCTGACCCGTGCGGAATTGGGTGCGCAAGGCAGTCTGAGCGAACAGGTCAAGTGGAAAGCGAGCGCGCGGCTCGATTACAACGCGGTGTTCGACCTGACCGATTTCTATCCCGCCGATGTTCGCCACGACCAGCAATTCAACGCGCTATTGCGTGAAAACTACATCGACGCCAGCGCCGGTGATTGGGATTTCCGCCTGGGCAGGCAGCATATCGTGTGGGGCGAAATGGTCGGCCTGTTCTTTGCCGACGTCGTTTCCGCCAAGGACCTGCGTGAGTTCATCCTGCCCGAGTTCGAAGTCCTGCGCATACCGCAGTGGGCGCTGCGGGCGGAATACTTCAAGGATGACTTCCACGCCGAGTTCATATGGATTCCGGTCCAGAGCTACGACGAAATCGGCAAGCCGGGCGCCGAATTCTATCCGGCGGTGCTGCCGCCGCCGCCGGGATTCGCCACGCTGTACAGCAACGAGCAGTTTCCGAACCGGACATTGCAGCATACCGATTACGGCGTTGCGCCTGTCGAACGTGCGCAACGGATGGGACGGGGCCGCTTTCTATTACGGCAGCATCGATGCCGCGCCGACGTTCTATCGCGAGGTCGTGACGGTGCCCGAGCCGGCGTTCGTCTACCAGGCGCGACACGACCGGATCGACCAGTTCGGCGGCACGCTGTCAAAGGATCTGGGTCCCGCCGTGTTCAAGGCGGAAACCGTATACACGCGCGGCCGGAAATTCAACGTCACTCGAATTTCCGACGACGACGGCGTGGTGCCGCAGAACACTCTGGATTGGATCGTCGGCCTCGATTTCGTGCTCCCGACCGAGACCCGCCTGAATTTCCAGCTGTTCCAGCGGCAGTTCATCGACCATGACCCGGACATCATCTATAAGCAGCACGAATCCGGGTTCAGCGTGCTGGTCCAGCACAAGCTGACCGAACAGCTCGAGGCCCAGGCCTTATGGATCGGCAGCCTGAATCGCTCCGATTGGATGTTCAGGCCGCGACTGTCATGGAATCCAGCGAAAAATTGGCGATTGCAGTTCGGCGTCGATGTATTCAACGGCCCGCCACTCGGCTATTTTGGGCAGTTCAGCAATCGCGACCGCGTCTATACCGAAGTCCGCTATAACTTCTAGCGACCGGTCGGGACGAAGCTCCGATGACCGCAGCATTCGACTACGACACGGCATTTGCGCGCAACCTCGGCTGGCTCACGCCGGGGGAGCAACAAACGTTGCGCGGGAAGTGCGTTGCGATCGCGGGACTCGGCGGTGTCGGCGGCTTGCATCTGCTCACACTGGTGCGCCTGGGCGTGGGCCGGTTTCGCCTCGCCGAGTTCGATACGTTCGAGCTGGTCAACTTCAATCGGCAAATCGGCGCCACGCTGATCTCGCTCGCGAAACCCAAGCTCGATGTGATGATGGCTATGGCGCGGGATATCAATCCCGACGTCGATATCGTCGCCTACCCCGAGGGCGTCAACGCAAATAACGTAAGCGCATTTGTCGATGGCGCAGACCTTTTCATCGACGGGCTGGATTTCTTTGCCTTTGCGGCTCGTGAGGCCGTGTTCGCCGCCTGCGCGAAACACCGCATTCCCGCAACGACGGTGGCTCCGATCGGCATGGGTGCGGCTTTGTTGAACTTCATGCCGGGCAAGATGGGCTTCGAAAGATATTTTGGATTCGCCCGCGGTGCGGCCGATGACAAACCCCTTAAATTTCTGATCGGCCTCGCTCCCGCGATGCTGCATCGGAGATATCTGGTCGATCCCTCGTTTGTCGACCTCGCCGCCGGGCGCGGCCCCTCCACAGTAATGGCCTGCCAGATCTGCGCCGGTATCGCCGGGACCGAGGCGCTCAAGATCCTGCTCGGCCGAGGCAACGTTGCCGCGGCACCGCGTGGCATCCATTTCGATGCGTATCGAAACAAGCTGGTTTCGACATGGCGCCCGGGCGGGTATCGCCATCCTTTGCAACGCACGCTGTTTGCACTCGCCAAGCGACAATTCACCCGGATGCGGTCGGCGGCGCCGCGTTGATCCGGCCGCCAGGCAAATCAGATCACTCCATTGCCCGCAGGCGACCCTCGATCCCTTTTTCCTCCTGCGTCGAGAAAAAGTACGGATACAGCAGCCGGATCTCGCTGGCGAGCTCGGCGTGCCCGCCCAGGCGGGCGATCTGCGCCTTGGCGTAGGAAAGGTCCAGCCGCAGCAATAACGCCGGAGCATTGACGCGAGGATCCATCTTTTCCTCGCCGCAAGTCGTGAATCCCAGCATCGTCTCGTAGAACTTCACATGGCGAGGATTGACCTCGATCAAGAGATCGGTGCACTGCCGCATGCGGTGCGCATAGATATACGCGAGGTGAAATATTGCCGCCAGCACCGCCTTCGACCGGACCATGTTATCGACCGCGAGCTTCGTAAACTCGCACAGCGAGCCGCCGGACGTTCGCAATGCCTTGACTTCAGCCGGATATAGCGATTCGACCGCGAGGCCGGCCGGGGAGTCGACGCCGACAGTGATCGTCGCGATCGGCCGGTCGCCGTCAAAGGCCGCGACCGTCATGCGGTTGGCGGGGCTGTTGGATAATGAGGAGACCTTGTATCCGCGCCAGGCATAGCGCGTCTTGATCAGATAGCTTGCTTTGCTGCGGAGACCTCCGCTGTTCGCAAGCCGGATCTTGATCTGGTTATTCTGCGTCGACTCCCCCGCTGCGGATTCTCCCAGATCATGGACCAGCGTCTGAAGCTTGCGGGCCCGCGGGATCGCAACGATCGTATCCCCTCCGGCCGCCGCACGACTGACCATGGTAGAGCCTCAGTGTTCTGCCCGATCGTTCGCGCGCATCGTCATGAAAACGATGCGAGAAGCTGATCTTAGTCGACTTTGCCCCAGCAGTGCTCGACTGGGTAAGTCGCGTGCGATGTTAGCAGAACTCAGCCGAGCTGGCGGAGGCGCCGCTCGATGCCGGCTTCCTCGCGTCGGGAAAAGAAATACGGATACAGCGACTTCTTGACGCGGGCCAGTTCCAGATGGCCGCCCAGCTCGGCAATCTGCTGTTCTGCGAAGCCGAGATCGAGCCGCAGCAGGACGGCAGGGGCCTGGACGCGGGGATCGAGGCGCTCCGCACCGCATTGGGCAAACCCCAGCATGCGCTTGTAGAAAAGCACGTGACGCGGATTGACTTCGACAAACAGGTCGGTGCAGTAATTGACGCGTCGCGCATGGATATACGCGATATGAAACAAGGAGGCCAGGACCTGCTTGGAGCGTATGCTTCCGTCGATGGCAAGCTTGGTGAATTCGCAGACTCTGCGATATTGCGCCCGGACTCGATCGACCTCCTTGCGATACAACTGGTCGACAAACAGGCCGATGACCGAATCGAGTCCCACCGAGATCGTCGCAATCGTCTCGTCACGGTCGCACGCAGACAGGGTGATGCGGTTGGGCTGAACACCGAGGACGCCGCCACCGACGTCGTAGCCGCGCCACGCGTAACGCCGCTTCACCAGAAAACTCGCCGACTTGCGGTGACCGGTGACGCTGTCGGCGAGGCGGATCTTGAATAATTTCTGGCCGCCGGGCTGCGGCCAGCCTGTGCCCCCGTCGTCCAGACACAGCTGCTGCATCTCGCCCGGGTGGGGCACTGCAATGATGGTGTTACCGAAGACGCGCGAGGGTGGTTGATCAGCAGGGGCGGGCTGTGCGAAAGCTTCCTTGCGCAGCGGCTTCATTCCGCGACCTCCCGCGCATTGCGCGCTGACGCGGCGAGGAGGAGACGCGCACGCGTTGTGCGCACCGTTTCCCTGAAGCGGGATTTGTCTGTGGGCTGGTGCAAGGCGATCGATCTCGAGCGTACTGTGCTGCTTAAGCTGTAGCATTCTGACACAATTCGCGGCTCGTAGAAACCCGCGCCTAGCGCCGACCGGCCCCGATTCGTCGCACGCGCCCGGGACTCGGGCAAAAGAGAACGCTTGCGCAATCGCATTTTTTCAAGGCGACAGCGCTTGAGCGCGATTGTCGGAAAGTATCGTCCAGAGCGGGAGACGCAGCGCCCTGGGCGGTTGGACCTTGGGCCGGCCGATACGCAGCAGGATAAGCATCCGCCTGTCGTCGCTGCCGAGCATTGCGTCGAGCGCTTCCTTGGTCCTCTCGACCAGCGGTATCAGACGAGCCGGGACGCTTCCGCGTTGCAAGCGGTAAAGCTGGTCGGTGATCACGAAATACGGTTGCACTGCGACACCCTGCCGGTTCAACTCTATCCACACGCGCTCGAGCAGGCGGCCGCCGGCGATGGCGGAACCGGGCGTGTCGGGAGCCAGAATGGCCAGAAGCGCCGGAGCCTTGCTTACCGCTGCCGCCTCGGCCCGAGCGAATCCCTTGTAGGCACCGAATCGGTTGAACAGTCGCATCCGCTTCCAGTCACGCGTGGCGCGGAGCATCTGGCGGCCCCCCGGTGGCAGATGCAAGGTCGCGACGTCGAGTCCGTCGCCACGAGCCACTTCGTCGGACGTGAATCGGAGACTCTGGCCCAGCCACTCGTGTATCTCTTGCGTCTGGAACCGCGCCTCGGACGCCTGTCTTACCAGCCGGGAAAGGGCGCGGATGTGTTTGCTGTCTTCCCACACCAGGCATGTTGCCGAGCCTTCGCGTTGCCCGGACGCCCACTGAAGCAGCGAAGCCGGCAGCGGCGAGGAAGCGAACGGAAAGCGATTGGTGTGTCGGCCGAAGAGCGGCAGCGAGCTGCGCGTCGTGCGGAACGGCGGCGGCGGTGTCGACCGTCAACTCCGCAATGGGCTGGGCCGCTGCGGTTTTGACGGCCGCTGCGTCGAACGGCAACCCGATCGCGACCGCTGCTTGCGCCAGATTTTCGATGACGGCTCCCAGCGCGATTTGCGTCGCGGGATGCTCGGCAGGCAACAGCTCGTGCTCGCCTGTCGCCTGTCGAAAATAGACATCGAAGGTTTTGCCCCAGCGAAAGCGCCACGGCTGGCTATTGTCGGCCGACGGGGCCGCGCGCCCCGCCTCCGCCAGGAATCTCACCGCTTCCGGAAGCCGGTGCGGGTCGGTCTCTCGGCCCTTATCGTGCTGGGCGGAAGGGATCATCGCCAAGCCCGCCCCATCGGAAGAACCGCCGGATGTCGTCCAGATCCCGCCGATACCGCGAGTTGAGCTTGCGACGCATTTCCCGCAACTGGGTTCGAAGCTGCGACGAAATGGGCCGATCCGCGGTCTTGGCCAGAATGAGGATAGGCAAGGCGTAAGGCGTGTAGACGCGCATGCTGTCCGGCAGATACTCCCGGCACAAGGCGTCGAAATCGGTCGCCAGGAACGCGGCGCGAAGCGAGCGCTCGTAGTCCAGCGAAAAGATGTGGGGCTGATGCTTTGCATTCATGTACGCGAAATACAGAATGGACTTAAGCGACTTCAGGCGGCCCAGGTCGGCCACGTACACCGCTCCGCCCGGCTTGAGCACTCGCTGAATCTGGCGAAAACATTGGCGCAGGTGCTCGCCCGTCGGCAAGTGGTGCAGCGCCAGCGTGCTGATCACGGCGTCGGAGGATCGATCGGCGACGCCTGGAATCTCGGTGATGTCGCCGTGGATAAAGCGTACGTTGGTCAAGCCCAGTTCGCGTACGTGCGCTTCGGCGTTGGCCAGCATCGCCGCGGACAGGTCGATGCCGACGAATTCCACGTCGGGATGCAGCCCCGCTACCTGGGCCAGCTGGGTGGCCGGGCCGCATCCGAGATCGAGGACCGAGCGGCAACCCTGGATGACCTGGCTGATTCGGGCCGAATTGAAAAGGTAGGACGCCGCCATGACCCCGTCGCTGCGTCCGGCTTCGGCAAAGGCGAGCGACCTGGTCCGGTCCATCCATCACCAGGTCGGGCTCGGGCTCGCGGGGCAGGGTGCGCGAGCCAAAGGCCTCGCGCAATATCTCGGGAAAAAGCGCCAGTCGGGGCATGCCGGAATGATAAGGCATACGTCCGGGCCACCAAAACCAGGTCAGCGCCGTGGATTGGCGCCTTGCCGGGGCCAAAGAAAATGGCCCGCTCGTCAAACGAGCGGGCCATTCGAATGCTCTTTAAGATCGAAAGCTTAGCCGAACTTGCGCCGGGCGAATCCGACCACGGCCAAGCCGAGGCCCAGCAAGGCCAGCGATGCCGGCTCCGGCACGTGCTTTGCAGCGTGAAGTCGACATTGCTGAAGCTGTCGAACGGCGTGTCTGTGCCGTCCCCGACGCCCAGCAGGCCGCCCGAGGCGCACGCGTCGGCATATATCGTTCGCGAGGAAGGGTACGAGGCATTGGTGCTGGGTAAAGGTGTAGCCGGTGTTGTTCACCGTAAGATCAAGGGACGCATTGTAGCCACCGACCTGTATCGGCGGCGGTATTGCCCCAATGTCTGCAATGTTGTCCGTCGGCGCTTGCGCAATCCAGAAGCTGCCCGGACCGAAGCCGAATCCCGCCCAGAGCGAACCGTTCGTGGCGGTCGCCTCACAGATGGCAACGGTCGCGCAACCGAGCGCGTGTAATCCTGGCTAGGATCGTAATACAACAAGATGCCCGAGCCGACAGCCGTCAAGGTTGCCGGTGGGCGCGAAGTTAAAGGTCCACGCTCCCGGGCCGCCGGTTTTGCTGGTGACGATGATGTCAAATATCGCGGTCAGCTCGTTCCCGTTGAACGGGGTAAAGGCCGCGGCCGTCGGAGGGAGCAGCCCTTCGATCGAGTTGATATCGAAGATGCCGCGCAGCCGGTCGCCGACGTCCACGGTACAGTCCGGGGCGCCGCCGGTCGTGCATCTCGAGCCGTCCGCATTGATCAGATATTCCGCGTCGTTGTCCGAAAGCTGGATGAACCCCGGGGGCAGCGGAATCGGCGCGGCCGAAGCCGCCAGCGACAGGAATGCACCCAGCTGCGGCGCCGAGGATGGTAGTTGCAAATTTCATGAATGCTCCTTTAGGCCTGACATATGACTTGTGCGCCGGATAAGAAGCAGTGATCGTGCCATTTTGCCGATTCCATTGATAAACCATGGGGTTAGATGCAGCGAACCGGGCAGGCCGGCGGGCGACTGTAAACCCATCCGACAGCCGCCGGAGATTCAGGCCGGCGGAACCGTCGGCGGGCCGGGCGACGTCCTCGTCGGCCATCAGCGCGTCGGGTCCCCGCTCGAGCGCAAAAACCCATTTGTCGGCGACCCGCATGCCCAGGCGGACGATCTCCCCGTCTTCCAGGTCGACCCGGCGGTCGGCCATGTTCAGCACTTTCTGGTCGTGGGTCGAAAACACGAACGTCGTCCCGGTCGCGCGATTGATTTTCTTCATCAGCCGCAGGATGCGCTTGCCCGTCTTGTGATCGAGGTTGGCCGTCGGTTCGTCGGCCAGCACGATGCGCGGATGGGTCACCAGCGCCCGGGCAATCGCGACGCGCTGCCGCTGTCCGCCCGAAAGCTGATTGGGGCGATGCCCGGCGAATTTCTTGAGCCCGACCAGATCGAGGTATTTCCGAACGCGTTCTGCGCGCTCGCTCGCCCCGATCTCCGAGCGTTTCAGCAGCGGGTATTCGACATTTTCGGCCGCCGTCAGGACCGGAAAGAGGTTGAAGCTCTGAAAGACGAATCCGATGGCGCGCGCGCGCAGACTCGCGAGCTGGTCCGGAGTGCGCGTCGCAACGTCTTCGCCATCGATCCAGACACCGCCGGAAGTCGGCGTATCGATGCAGCCGATGAGATTCAGCAAAGTCGACTTGCCGCTTCCCGACGGGCCGGCGATCGCCAGGAAAACGCCTTCCTCGATGTTCACGCTGACGCCGCTTAGCGCAGTGACCCTTTGGCCGTCGAGACTGTATTGCTTGGTGACTTCTCGACGCGGACCACCATCGTCGCCGGGGCGGCGGGCGTCGCGCCTGCGGGCGCCCTATAATCGGGCCGTTCGACGTGTGGATTTGTTGCCATTCGATGTCACCCGAGCCAAGGCCCACCAATGCATCACGGCGCGCGGAGCGAGGTTGAGCGCGGCCCATCGCAGCCGGGCCGGCCGCCTGCTACGCCGGTGGAGTATAGGCTGTTTGGCGGTCGCGATGCTGCCGGTAGCGATGCCGGTCGTTGCGGCGGCGCCGGCCGCCGGAACCCTCGCCGCAAGAGGTCGTGGAAAAGGCGGACGAAGTGCGCTTTCCCAAGGAGTCATTTCAGGTCGAGGTGGAGATCGTCTCGAAGACGGGCGATAGCGAGCCGGAAAGCCGGCGCTACCGGATCCTCGCCAAGGGGAATGAAGCCGCGATCGTCCTGACCGTCGAACCGCAATCCGAGCGCGGGCAGGCGCTTCTGATGCGCGGACGCGACCTCTGGGTGTTCATGCCGGATGTTTCGCAGCCGATTCGATTGTCGCTGTCCCAGCGGCTGGTCGGGCAGGTTGCCAACGGCGACGTCGCGCGTGCGAACTTCAGCGGCGACTACACGGCAAAGGTCCTTCGCTACGACCCGTGCGGCGACGAGGTTTGCTATGTGCTGGAGCTCGAGGCCAACGATTCGAGCGTCGCCTACCATCGCGTCGTCTACTGGGTCGAGCAACGGACATTTCATCCGTTCAAGGCGGAGTTCTATGCGATCTCCGGACGTCTGCTCAAGACGGCAACCTACAGTGCCTTCAAGCCATTGGGCGGCAAGATCCGGCCGACCGAGGTGTTGATCGAGGACGCGGTCAAGAAGGGGCAATCGCTGCTGTCGTATTCAGGCCTTCGCCTGCGGGATCTGCCCGACAAGGTGTTCAACAAGGATTATTTGAAGCGGCTCTAGGGCGCCGCCCGTCTCGTTTCGCGGGCCTCACAGCGCCCTCCGCAGCGCCTCCGCCGGCGCGGTTCGCGCAATGCGCAGTGACGGAAAAACACCCGCCAGCATCGCGGCGACGACTCCCACCGCCACGGCGCCGAAAATCACCCCGGGCACAATCCGTATCAGCGCGGTATAGCCGAGGTCCGTGTTCGGCGGCGGCGGCATCGGAATACCGAGCGCGGACAAGGCCAGCGCAAGCGCGATCCCGATGCCGAGCCCGAGCAGGCTTCCCAGCATCCCGAGGATCGTGCACTCGAGCATGATCAAGCGAAAAACATCGCGACGCCTGTCGCCGAGCGCCAGCATCGTGCCGAATTCGGGGAGGCGTTCGAACGCGGCGGTGTTGATCGTGTTGGCGACGGATAGCACGATCATCAACAGCATCACGCCCTCGAGAAAGGCGAATTCGCGCTCGAGGAGGTGGACCGTCTTGTTGTAGAAATCCGCAAGGTCGCGCCAGCTGCGGACCTCGTATCCGAGCTCGCCAATACTCGCGTCCGCCAGCGAGGCAGTTGCACCGGTTGCGGCCGTGTCGGTGAGCGCAACGGCAATTTCGTTGACCGCGCTCGTGGCAAGCAGATCCCTGGCTGCCTTCAGCGGCATGCGGATCGAGCGCTGGTCGAATTCCTTCGAATAGGAGCGAAAGATTCCGACCACTTGAAAGTCGACGCTGTTCAATGCCCCCGCGCGCGTACTTATGCTCAACGTTATCGGTTGACCGCTGGACAATCGAAGGGCGTTTGCCACGCCATCGCCGACGATGACCGCATCGCTATCGTCCTCGCGCAGCAGCCGGCCGCTGACGAGCTGGACGTAGGTGCCAAGCTGATTTTCGAGCTTCGGCTCGATACCTTCTCCGACGATCGCCCAGTCGCCGCCGCCGGCGTTCGCCAGGCCGGTGAAATGCAATCGAGGCAGCACGATGGCAACCCCGGGCAACGCTTGAATGCGCTGGATCACCGCATCAGGATCATCGATCAGGTAGTCGGTCGGATGCTGCGTTCCGTGTTGAACGTACCCGCGCCTGTAGATCTGAAGATGGCCGTACTGCGAGTGAATGATCGACTCGCCCATCTGGATATAGACGTCGTGGATGAATCCACCGGCAACGATCAGCGACGCAACGCCGAGGGCGATCGCGATCAGCGCCGTCGCGCTTCGGCCGCGCTGCCGCAGCACATTCTGCGCCGCGAGCTTCAACAGCGCGCCGAGCGCGCTCCAATCGGGCCGTGAACGCCTGTTGTCGGGGCGGCGGGGCACGTCAGTGAGTCACGCGAAGCGCGTCCACGACCCGAAGGCGGGATGCGCGCGCTGCAGGGGGCAGCGATGCGATTGCCGCGGCAGCGCAACCGATGCCGAAGGCGGCGGCCACCTGGGCTGCCGATACCAGAACCCCGGCATCGAAGCCGTGGCTCATGCCGGGCGGGGCCGGCATCGGGATGCCTACCGCGTTCAACACGGCTGCCACCGCCAGCCCCAGCGCGGCGCCGAGGAGACCGCCGGCGAATCCGAGCAGCGCGCCCTCGCAGGCGAACAAGGCAAGCACCTGTCGGCGCGAGTCTCCGAGCGCCAGCATCACGCCGATCTCCCACGTTCGCTCGAGCACGTTCATCGTCATCGTATTGAGGATGCTGAGCACGATGATCGCGGTGACGACGACGCGTATGAAGCCGAACTGGCGAGCGAACAGCTGTGCCGTCTTGTGGTAGAAGTCCGCCTCGTCGTCCCATCGCGTCAGGGCGAAACGCGCCTTGGGGAGGACGCCGCGAAGGCCCTCCAGCGTCGCCGCCGTCCTATCGGTGTCGTCAAGCAGAACGACCCACTGCTGCGCGCCGCTGATGCGGAGCAGACGCTGAGCCGATGCGAGCGGTAGCCGCAGGCCGGTGTCGTCGTACAGCTTCGAGATCGAGCTGAACGTGCCTCGGACGACGAACTCCCGGGCGTTCAGCGTGCCGGTGGCGGCATTGACCAGCAGTACGACCTTATCGCCCGTCTTCGCTCCCAGGTTCGCGGCGAGACCCTCGCCGAGGATGACCGCTTCCTTGTCATCGGCGCCGAGTGCGGCGCCCTCGGTGATCGCCAGGCCGCGATCGAACATCGCTTCCCTGGCAGGGTCGATCGCGTCGGCGGTAAAAGACAGCGTGGTGTCGCCCAGACTGACAAGCCCGCTCAAGGTCAGCCGCGGCGCGACGACGCGCACATGGGGAAGGCGCGCGACGGGCGCCATATCCGCGTCGGCCGTCGGGAGCAGGTGCGCGTAGGGTTCGCTCAAGCCCAGTTCGCGAAACTTCGGATCCCGAATCTGGATATGGCCGAGCTGCGAATAGATCGTGTCCTCGCGCAGCTTGACCAGCAGCGAGTCGACGAAGCCGTCGGCGAGAATGAGCGCGGCAACGCCGAAACCCACCGCGGCCAACGCAATCGCGCTGCGCCGGCGATTGCGAATCAGGCTGCGCAGGGCGAGCGTGAGGACGGGATTCATCCGGAAGCCGGATCCACGGAGGATGTCCTGGTAGCGGACCGTCAGAACCACCGGCAATCGATCGAATGGTGCCCAGGGCCGGACTCGAACCGGCACGACGCGTTTCGGCGTCGGCGGATTTTAAGTCCGCTGTGTCTACCAGTTTCACCACCCGGGCGAGCGCTCATCCTGCCGTGGCGGCGTTCATTGTACCGGCATCCGGGTCGCGACAGGCGCCGGCTCGGCGGAACTCGACCGGGCGAGCCCCCCGAGCATCGCATTCGCGCCGATAGCAAGCGTGAACAGGACGATCAGCAGCGCGTACATTCGCGGCATGTCGAATGTCGAGTAGGCCTGGATGATCAGGTAGCCGATGCCGCGATTCGACAATTTCGTCTCCGCGAGCAACGTCCCGATGATCGCGACACCCAGGCCCAGCCGCACGCCGTTGACGATCGGCTCGCGCATCGCCGGCAGATAGACCTTGACTATCATCTGCCGGATCGAGGCCCGGAAGCTCTGTCCGACGCGGATCAGTATCGGATCGATCTGCCGCATTCCGGCGGCGGCGCTGATCGCGATCGGGAAGAAGCACGAGAGCACGCCCATCGCGATCTTGGATCCGGAGCCGACGCCGAACCACATGATCAGGACCGGGAAGAAAATGATCTTCGGCGTCGGTCCGAGGTAGTAGATCAGCGACTCGTAAGCGCGCGACAGGAAGCGATTTGCCCCGAGCAGAATGCCGACGCCCAAGCCGGCGACACCGCCGATCGCGAGCGCCGCCGCAATCTCCCCGAGGGTGATCGCAAGGTTGCGATAGAAGCCTTCGTCGGCCAGCAGGCGAAATACCGCGCTTCCGATCACGCCCAGCGACGGCACGACGTCGCGGAACAGCAGCCCGGAGGCGGCGAGCATTTGCCAGGCCAGCGCGACGGCGGCGATGATGACGATCCGCAGCAGCGCGACGGCGCCCCAGGACGCCGCGCCCTGCCTGCCGGTCATTCGTTCGGCCGAAGCCAACGCTCGATCCTTCCGGTGATGTCGAAGAACACGATGCTCGCAAGAATGACAAAGCAGATCGCGCCATAGGTTGCGGGCAGATCGTAGCGCTCGGCCAGCTCGTTGATCAGCTGGCCGAGCCCGCCGAAATTGATCAGGAATTCGACGCCGACAATGTTGATCATCGCGAAGATCAGCCCGAGGCGGAGACCGACGAAAATCGACGGCAGCGCCGCCGGCAGAAGAATCTTGCGGAACTCCTGCGCCGACGTGAGCCGGAAGCTCCTCCCGACGTCGATCAGCACCTGGCGGGTCCTGGTGAGGCCTTCCAGCGTCTTGAGTATCACCGGCGCGAGCCCGGCGGCGAAGCCGATCATGACGATCGTCGTCGCACTGCGTCCGAATATCACCAGGAACAACGGATACATCAGGACGATGGGCGCGGCGGCGAGCGCGGCGACCCAGGTCTCGCAGGCGGCGCGCAGCAGCCGGAAGCGGTAGAGCAGGGCGCCGAGCGCAATGCCGGTCACCGCGAGCAAGAGGCTCGCCCAGAACAGCTCCTGCATCGTCTGCGCGAAGCGGTGGAGCACGTTTTCCTCGGCGATGATGCGCGGCAGCGCGCCGAGAATCTGCGACGGCAGCGGCACGATAAAACGATTGATCACGCCGACTCGAATCAGGATTTCGATCAGCGCGATCACGGTGATCGCCGTCGTCAGGCCGACCGTCCGCGGGCCGAGCCGCGGCGATAGCGCACCGCCGCGCATTGGCTCATTTGCCTCATTTGCCCCTTCCCGCCCTGAAGGACCCGCGATTCGTCCTCTTGAATGCCGCGGCTGGCCTCTTCGCGCAAGTCATGCCAGATTTCGGCGACATAGCGGCCGAACGCCGCGCTGCCGACGACTTCGGAATCGCGCGGATGCGGAAGGTCGATGGTGACGATGCGCTTCAGGCGTCCCGGCCGATACGTCATCACCAGCACACGGTCGGATAGCTGCACCGCCTCGGTCAGATTGTGCGTGATCAGCAAGGTCGTCTGACGGAGCTGTTGCTGGATCTGCAGCACCTTGTCGCCGAGCAGCAGCCGCGTTTGCTCGTCGAGAGCGGCAAACGGCTCATCCATCAGCAGGATGCGCGGTTCGGACGCCAGCGTGCGCGCGATGGCGACGCGTTGCCGCATGCCGCCGGACAGCTCGGCAGGATAGCGATGACCGAATCCGTGCAGGCCGACCAGCGCCACGAACGACTCCGCACGCTCGAGCCGCTCACGCCGGCTGATGCCTGCGAGCTCGAGGGGAAACGCAACGTTGTCGGCGACGGTGCGCCAGGGAAACGTCGACTCTTCCTGGAACACCATGCCGATCGCCGGATGCGTGCCGGATATCGTCGCGCCGGCGACAGCGACTCGGCCGTCGTAGTCGCCGATCAGGCCGCCGATGATGTTGAACAACGTCGACTTGCCGCACCCGGAAGGCCCGATGATCGAGACGAACTCGCCCGGATCGACGCCGAACGAGATGTCGTCGACCGCGGTGATGACGTCTCCCGCGCCGGCGTAGCGCTTGCTGATGTGCTCGACGTCGAGCAGCCGGGTAGGCGCCGTGGTCACGACGGACTCGCCGGACCCGAAGACTAGCGCCGGGGAGGAATCTGGATCAGCTCGGCGAGCTGCTCCTTGGTCAGCGGCGCGGCCGTGTACTTGAGCGTAACGGCATCCTGCGTGATCTGGTCGAGTCCGACGACCGTATCCGGATCGACCGCGGCCTTGGGGAAGAAGCCGTCGCGCGTTCGCTTGGCGGTCGCGACCGAAATGCCGACGAAATCCGCGTAGGTCTTCAGCGCGGCGGGGTCGTCCGAATACAGCCAGTCGATCGTCTCGCGGTAAGCCTTCATGAACCGCTCGATGACCGGCTTGCGCTCCTGCAAGGTCTGCACATTGGTGATCAGCAGGCGAACGGTCTGGCCCTTGAATACGGTCGCATCGTTGCCGCTCGCGATGATGCGGATCTTGCCTTCGTCGAGCTGCTGCAGTCCGAAAGGCGGCGCCGACCAGCCGACGTCGATCTGGTTCGACATCACCTGGGTCAGCGTCGGCGCCGGTCCGCCGGTCGCCGTCGGTCTGGCTTTCAGGTCGTATTGCTTCATGAACGCAGTGACGATGCCGTGTGTCGACGAGCCGTTGGTCGAGTAGGCGATCGTCTTGCCGTCGGTATCCTTCAGCGACTTGATCGGCGAATTCGACGGCACATACCAGAAAAGGTCGGACGCGCCGGTCGTTTCGGCGCCGATGATGCGCACCGGCGCGCCCTTGGAGAACGCGGAGAGCACGCCCATGATGCCTGGTGCGACGCCGATCTCGACGCTGCCCGAGATCACCGCCTGCTGGGTTTCGCCTCCCCCTTGGGTGTACAGAATCTCCAGGCTCAGGCCATTCTTCTTGAATATGCCGCCGCGCTGGCCGATCTCGGCGATCGTCGTGTCCCAGTTGCCGCGCTGGCCGGCGGCAACCCGCAGCGTATCCTCCGCCTGCGCGGCCGGGATAGTCATTGCGATCAGCACCGCGGCGATCGCACTGCAAAACCTTCCCCGTTTGCTCATTGTTTCCCTCCTGGTCCTGTCCTGGGCGAGTGCGCTCGCGCGCTTGTTTTCCGCGGCGGCGCCTGCATTTGGCGTTCGCGACAGTGTCGCGTGCGGTTCGCCCCGCGTCAATCGTTTGCCGCGCTATGGCGCATGGCGTCCTCGCCTGGGCGCGACTACGACGCTCGGGACGCTTGAAGCTCCTCCGCCGCGACGCCGAGCGTCATCCAGTCGGTTTTTTTGGGAACGATGCCCTCGAAAGACTTTAGCTTGACGTGAGCGACATGCTGCGGCGACGTGCCGATGGCCGGACCGCCGTCGCGAAACCGGCGCGCCGCGTCGACCATGATGCGGCGGAATTGCACGATCGCCATGTCGCTCGCGCCTAGCCGTTCCCGGGAGCGATCGGCGATCGGTCCCATCGTCTCCCACATCGCGATATCCTGGTTGGGGATGCCGGCGATGCCGGTATGGCTGCCGTGCTTCATCGCGTCGCGGTCCTGCAGATAGTTGTTCTCGAGCGTGCGAATCCGGCGGAAGCTCGAGTCGAGGTCGACCCCGACCCGGGCCTTGCAGAATTCGCGCCACGCCTGTTGCTCGATGCCTTTGGATTCGCTCCACGCGATGAAATAGAACATCGTGTTCGTGTCATCGACAGGAATGTTGAGGATCGACAGCTGGTAGCGATCGTTGGGCGGGATCAGGACGGTGAACGGTGCGACGAACAAGGTGATGCGCAGATAGTCGTGGGTGTCCGCGCGCTCGATCGGCCGGCGTATCGCGACATAGCGAAAGCCGAATTCGGTGCGCTGCACCTGCAGCCTGGGCGCCTTGTCGGTCGACGGCCGCAACCACTCGCCCTCGGTCGCGCCGGCGCTTGCGACCTGAGCCGGCACCATGTCGGTCGAATGCAGGCTCGAGCTGTGCGCCGAATCGATCGCGCCTTCCAGCACCTGCGCCCAGTTGCAGCCGACGTGGATCTTGACGATGCTGGTGCGGACCGAGGGCGAGGGCGCCCACGCCGGCGGCTCGAAATCGCGCATCTGGTCGGGCGGTCCCATCCAGACCCAGACGAAGCCGCCGGCCTCGCGGCACGGATAGGTCTTGTGCACGACCTTTTTCGCCAGAACGGCCTCGTGCTCTTCGCAGGGGCGATCGACGACGTTGCCTTCGACGTCGATTTTCCAGCCGTGGTACAGGCAGCGCAGACCGCATTCCTCGTTGCGGCCCAGCGCGAGCGACGCGCGCCGGTGCGGGCAATGCTCGTCGAGCATGCCGAGGCGGCCGGCGGTGTCGCGAAACGCCACCAGATCCTCGCCCAGCAGCCGCACGCGCACCGGCGTCCCGTCGCGCTCGGCGACCTCCTCGGACAGACACGCCGGTATCCAGTGGCGCCGCATCAGCTGGCCCATCGCCGCATCGCCCTCGACCCGGCAAAGCAACTCGTTGTCTTCGACGCTCAACATGCTGACCTCCGGCCGCCGGGTTCGAACCGACGCGGTTGCCCGAGCCGGCGCAACGGGCATAATATTAGGACCCTAAGTAAATAATAGGCAATCGGAGGCGCGATGTCGAGCATTGTGGCAACCCGATGACAGTGCCGTCCCGTACCCCGGCGACTCGCATGACCGAAAGGAGATTGCGGGTCGGCGCCGCAGGACTCGGTCGTGCGTTCACGCTGATGCTGCCGACCTTCACCGCGGACCCGCGGGTCGAGCTGGTCGCCGCCGCCGATCCGCGCCCGGAGGCGAGAGCGCGATTTGCCGCGGAATTCGGCGGCCGCGTCTATGCGTCGGTCGAAGCGCTGTGCGCCGATGCGGAAGTCGATGTCGTGTACGTCGCCACGCCGCACCAGTTCCACGCCGCCCACGTCGAGGCGGCTGCCGCCGGCGGCAAGCACGTGCTGGTCGAAAAGCCGATGGCGATCACGCTCGACGAATGCCGCCGCATGATCGACGCGGCCGAACGCGCCAATGTCCGCCTGATCGTCGGCCACAGCCACAGCTTCGACGCGCCGATCCTGCGCGCGCGCGAGATCATCGCCAGCGGAGCGCTCGGCGCCGTTCGCATGATCAACGCGCAGTACTACACCGACTTCCTGTACCGGCCGCGCCGGCCGGAGGAGCTGGTCACGGCGCAGGGCGGCGGCGCGGTCTTCAACCAGGCCGCCCATCAGGTCGACATCGTTCGGCTGCTCGGCGGCGGACGCGTGCGCAGCGTGCGCGCCCAGACCGGTGCGTGGGACCCGGCGCGCCCGACCGAGGGCGCGTACGCCGCGCTGCTGACGTTCGACGACGGCAGCTATGCGTCGCTGGCGTACAGCGGGTACGCGCATTTCGACGGCGACGAGCTCTGCGGCGGCATCGGCGAAATGGGGGCGGTGAAGACCGACGTCGATTACGGCGCCGCGCGCCGGAACCTGCGCCGCGCGGCCGATCGCGACGAGGAATTGGCATTGAAGAATGCGCGCAACTACGGCGGCGTCGATTACGCCGAAGCCGCGGACCGCGGCTGGACGACCGCGCCGCCTTCGCACCAGCATTTCGGCCTGGTCGCTGGTCTGCTGCGAGCGCGGCGATCTGCGTCCGATGCCGGACGGCGTGATGATCTACGGCGACGGCGAGAGGCACCTGGAGCCGCTGCCGAAGCCGCGGGTGCCGCGCGCCGAAGTGATCGACGAGCTCTACGCCGCCGTCGTTTCCGGGCGGACGCCGCTGCACGGCGGCCGGTGGGCGATGGCCACGCTGGAAGTGTGTCTGGCGATGCTGCGATCGGCGCGCGAACAGCGCGATGTCGTGCTCGATCATCAGGTCGGCCTGCCGTCGTGACCGGCGTTCGCCCACCCGCACGCTCGGCGACGCTGGCGGCAAAGCGGGGCGCCGGCGCATCCGAGCGCCGCCGGCCGGTGCGACGCCGGAAACCGCCGACACCGATACGCTGCGCCTGCTCAAGCATTGGCGCGATGCCGTTCCCGACGATCGCTTCGCACACCTGGTCAAGGACGCGACCCGCGCGCTGGTTCGGGCCTTGCAGCGGCGCCTTGCTCCGTTCGGCGTGCCGTTCGGCCATTGGGCTTTCCTGCGCATTCTCTGGGAGTCCGACGGCCTGACCCAGCGCGAGCTCAGCCGCGAGGCGGGAGTGATGGAGCCGACGACGTTCGGCGCGCTGAAGGCGATGGAAAGCCGCGGCTATATCGCGCGACGCCAGCTCGCAGGCAACCGGCGGAAGATCCATATTTTTCTCACCCGCAAAGGGCGCGCGCTCAAAAACAAGCTGGTGCCGCTGGCGGAAGAGGTGAACCGCATCGCCGTGCGCGGCGTACCGGCGCGCGACGTCGCCGCGACGCGGCGTACGCTGCTCGCCGTGCTCGAAAGCCTCGCGCAGGACGAAGCGCGGACCGTTGCGAGTCCGCCGCCCAAGGCGTCGACGTCCCGCCCGGCGGCACGAGCGCGGCGTTCGCCGCGGCAAGGCCTGAAGCGCCTTGGCGTAGAGTATCGCCGGCGCCGTCCGATTGCGGATTCTTCACCCACAGGAACACCATGGCCCGATTGCGGCTCTCCCTGGCGTGCTGGCACTACGATCGCACGCACGCGCTCGCGGACGGCAGCGTGCGGCCCGAGGGGATCGATCTCAACTATCTCGACATGCACGTCGAGGAGACGTTCTTCCGCATGCTGCGCAACCGCGAATTCGACGTCGCCGAAATGTCGCTGTCTTCGTATGCGGTGTCGCTGTCGCGCGCGATTCGCCGCCGTTCATCGCGATCCCGGTCTTTCCGTCGCGGTTTTTCCGGCAATCGTGCATCTTCGTGTCCGAAAAGAGCGGCGATACGCGAGCCCCGCGACCTGATCGGCAAGCGCATCGGCACGCCCGAATACCAGATGACGGCGCCGGTGTGGATCCGCGGCATTCTGCAGGACGAGTACGGCGTCGATCCGGCGAGCGTCGAATACTGTACCGGCGGCGAGGAAGAGCCGGGACGCGAGGAAAAGCTCAAGCTCGATCTGCCGGCAAAATTCAGGGTGACGCGCATCGGCGCGGGAAAAACGCTGGCGGCGATGCTCGCCGACGGCGAGATCGACGCCTTGCATGCGGCGCGCATCCCGTCGACCTTCCGCAGCCGGCCGGGCACCGTCCGGCGCCTGTTCGAGAACTACGTCGAGGTCGAGCGGGCCTACTACCGCAAGACCCGGATCTTCCCGATCATGCACACGGTGGCGATACGCCGCGACGTCTACCTGGCCAACCCCTGGATCGCGCAATCGCTGACCAAGGCTTTCGTGCAGGCGAAACAGCGGGTCTACGAGAATCTGTACACGACGTCGGCGCTGACGACGATGCTTCCCTGGCAGATCGCACAGGTCGAGGAGGTGCGGCGCGACATGGGTGACGACTGGTGGCCTTACGGCTTCGAGTCGAACCGCCATGTGCTCGACACGTTCCTGCGCTACCACCACGAGCAGGGATTGTCGCCGCGCCGGCTGCAACCGGAAGAGCTGTTCGCTCCGGAGACCTTGTCCTCGTTCCGGATCTAGGACGCCGGCACTTCAGGCGTTGAGCCGGGGCTCGAAGCGGCCGTCGATGGCGGTCCAGCCGGCGTCGGCGAAAATGATCGTGCCGGTCAGGTAGCTGCTGGCGTCGGAGGCGAGAAAGACGATCGGCCCGGCCATTTCCTCGGGTTCGGCCCAGCGGCCGAGCGCGCATCGGCTGGCATAAGCGCGGTTCCATTCCGCATTCGACATGATCTGGCGCGTCAACGGTGTCGCGACGATGCCTGGCGCCAGTGCATTGACGCGGACGCCCGACGGACCGAGCTCGGCCGCCAGCCCGCGCGCCATCTGGACGATGCCTGCCTTGGTCGAGGCATAGATGCTCTGGCCCGGCTCGACGCTGACGGCGCGTATCGAAGCCATCAGGATGATGCTTCCCGTCTTGCGCTCCGCCATCACGCGAGCGCAGGCGCGCGCAACCCGAAACGTGCCCTTGAGGTTGAGCTCGATCACCCGGTCGAACTCCTCGTCGGTGTAATCGAGCAGGCGCTTGCGCAGATTGACCGCCGGCGTCATCAGCAGCACGTCGAGCCGGCCGTGTTCCTGAACTACCGCGGCCACCATCCGTTCCACTGCCCCGGTGTCACGCACGTCGATCGGCAATGCGCTGGCCTTGCCACCGGCGGCCTCGATGCGTGCGGCGACGCCTTCTGCGTCGTCGCCGGCGATATCGGCGACCACGACGTGCGCTCCATGGGCGGCGAGGCCTTCGGCCCCGGCCTGACCGATACCGGACCCACCCCCGACGACGAGGGCAAGGCGCCCGGACAGGTCAAACAGCGCCCTGATAGTCAAAGGATTTCTCTGGATTCATCGTGGGTCCTCCGGATTTGCCGATGCTGCGCCAAGGGAAGCTGCTGCGTTGCTCGGCCGGTCGATCATTGCGCGGAATTTCTTCACATTATCATCTCCCGCGTTGTGCCTGCCGCTGTAATATATTAGATATACTAGCGGTCGCCGAACACGGGGAGCAGGTCGGTGCCACGCAATGCCAAGAAGCCAAGATCCGAGGCCGCCGCCGCGCCGCGTGACGCGCGGCCGGTCGGGCGCGCCGGCGGGCGCCGTGCCGAAAGCGCGGCAGCGACGATCTATCGAGCGCTGCGCGAGGAAATCGTCTCGCTGACGCGCAAGCCCGGTGAGCCGATCGTCGAAAAGGACATCGCGCAGGCGCAAAACGTGAGCCGCACGCCGGTGCGCGAGGCGCTGCTCCGTCTGGCCGCCGAGGGCCTGGTGGACACCGTGGCCAAATCGGGCACATTTGTCGCGCGCATCCCTATAACTGCGTTGCCCGAAGCGATCGTCGTACGCAAGGCGCTCGAGCAGGTCACCGCGCGCGCCGCCGCTGCGCACGCGCGCCGCAGCCAGATCACCAACCTGAAGGCGATTCTCGAGCGGCAGAGGGAGGCAGAGCGCGCCGGCGACCGCGGAGCGTTCCATCGTGCCGACGAAGCTTTTCACGCCGCCGTCGCGGTCGCCGCCGGCTATCCGGGCATATGGTCGCTGGTTCAGGGCGTCAAAACGCAAATCGACCGCTACCGGCTGCTCACCCTTCCGCAGCCGGGACGGATGGCGCGAGTGATCCGCGAGCACGCTGCGGTCGTCGACCGCGATCGAGCGTCACGACGCCGACCGGGCCGCGGCCGCGATGGAAGGGCATCTCGATGGCTTGCAGATCAGCATGGAAGACATCCGGCGAATGAATCCCGGATTTTTTCTATGAGGACATTCATGGCAAGGAGGATTTTCTCGCCTGAACGAGCCGGCGGCGGATGGCGGCGCAATGGGCGAACGGATAAATTGCGGGGCGGCGAATCGCCGTCTTGCATAGTCGTTGAAGTCCAACCACGAGGAGGAGAGATGAAAGCAAGGCGAAATCTGTTACGGGCTGGAGTCGCGGCCGCGCTGCTCACGCTGGCCGGGCTGTTGCCGCCCGGCTCGCGTCGGCGCAGCAAAAGCTGGTGATGAAAGCATCGGACGTCCATCCGTGGGCTATCCGACGGTCGTGGCCGTCGCAGAACATGGGCAAGAAGCTGGAAAAGGCCACCAACGGACGCTTGAGCATCCAGATGTATGCCGTCGATGCAGCTCGGCGGCGAAAAGGAGGCGATCGAGCAGGCGCAGGTCGGCGCGATCCAGTTCGCGCGGGTCAGCGTCGGCGCGCTGGGACCGGTGATCGACGAGCTCAACGTCTTCAACATGCCGTATCTGTTCCGCAACACGGCGCACATGCAGAAGGTGATCGACGGGCCGATCGGGCAGGAATTGATGGACAAGGTCACCAACAATCCGAAAGCCGGGCTGGTCGCGCTGTGCTGGATGGACGCCGGCGCCCGCAGCCTCTACGACACCAAGAAGGCGATCGCAACATCGACGATCTGAAGGGAATGAAGTTCCGCGTCATGGGCAACCCGATGTTCGTCGACATGATGAACGCGCTCGGCGGCAATGGCGTGTCGATGGGATACGACCAGGTGTTCAACGCGCTGCAGACCGGCGTCGTCGACGGCGCCGAAAACAACCCGCCCAGCTTCGTGTTCGACAATCACTATCAGGTCGCCAAGTTCTACACGCTGGACGAGCACCTGATCGTTCCGGAGATGGTCGTCTTCTCCAAGAAGACCTGGGACACGCTATCGAAGGAGGACCAGGCGCTGCTGGTGAAATTCGGCCGCGAGGCGCAGCTCGAAGAGCGCGTGCTGTGGGACAAATACGAAAAGGATGCGATGGACAAGGCCAGGGCCGCCGGCATCACGATCATCGAGATCGCCGACAAGAAGCCGTTCCAGGCCGCGGTCAAGCCGGTGTGGGACAAGTACGGCCCGAAGTACGCCGACATGATCAAGCGTATCCAGGCCGTACAGTAGTCCGTGCTCGGCATCCCGGAGCCGGTCCAGGTGCACCGCGCGCGCATATCCTGAGTCGGCCGGGCGCGAGGCATGCGTCTGGCCCGGCTTGCGCGGCGAGCCGGCCGGGTCCGGCTGCGCGGGCGCGATCGAGTTGTTGAGGGAGGAATCGATGGCGCTTCTCTATCGAA
Source organism: uncultured beta proteobacterium (assembly GCA_963847585.1). Classification (GTDB taxonomy): domain Bacteria; phylum Pseudomonadota; class Gammaproteobacteria; order Burkholderiales; family Casimicrobiaceae; genus PALSA-1003. Next base: position 336,865 of record CAWKAQ010000019.1, read on the forward strand.
GGGCGATGGACGCCCTGTACCTGGCGTGCGTGATCATCGCCGGAACATCGCTGGTGCTGATCTCGGCGGTGATTCCGTGGGCGGTCTATACGCGCTATGTGATCAACCGTGCGGCGTCCTGGCCGGAGCCGACTGCCGTGCTTCTGACGATCGTGCTCACGTTCTTCGGCGCCGCAGCCTGCTATCGCTTCGGCTTGCACATGAACGTAACGCTCGCCGTCGGCCTGCTGCCCAAGGCGCTGGCGTCGCGTGACCGATGTCATCGTCGAACTGCTGATGGCGGCGATGGCCCTGTTCATGGCGTTCAAGGGCACGGCTCTCGTCGAGGCGACCTGGTCGAACACCATCGCCGATTTTCCTGCGCTTTCGGTCGGGGTCACTTATCTGCCGATCCCGATCGGCGGAGCGATCCTGTTCCTGTTCGTCATCGAGCGTCTGACCATCGGACCGCCGGTCGACAAGGTGGGCGATGCCCACTCGGTCGCCGCGTTCGACTGACCGCTCCGGGAGCCACAGTCCGATGGATATCCTGATACTGCTCGGCTGCCTGTTCATGTTGTTCGCGATCGGCGTGCCGATCGCCTATTCGCTCGGGCTGGCGGCGATCGCCGGCGCGCTGTGGATCGGCGTCCCGCTCGAGGCCGTGATGCTCAAGATCTCCGACGGCGTCAGCAAAGTCGCGATGCTGACGATTCCGTTCTTCGTGCTGGCGGGCGCCATCATGGCCGAGGGCGGCATGGCCAAGCGGCTGGTGGCCTTCGCCAACGTGCTGGTCGGCGTGATCCGCGTGCGCGGCGGGCTGTCGGCGGTGAACATCGTTGCGACGACGTTCCTCTCCGGCATCTCCGGATCGTCGGTCGCCGACGTCTCGGCGATCGGCTCGGTGATGATCCCGCAGATGGAAAAGATCGGCTACCCGCGGGCGTTCGCCACCAACGTCACGATCAGCGCTTCGGTGCAGGCGATCCTGGTGCCGCCCAGCCACAACGCGGTGATTTATTCGCTGGCCACCGGCGGGCTGATTTCGATCACCAGCCTGTTCATGGCCGGCGTCGTGCCCGGCCTGCTGCTCGGCGCGGCGCTGATCGGGCTGGTCATCTTCATCGGCTATCGCGACGGTCATCCCCGCGGTGAATCGGTGCCGATCGGCGCTGCGGCGAGGATCACGCTCGACGCGCTGTGGGGATTGATCACGATCTTCATCATCATCGGCGGCATCCTGCTCGGCATATTTACCGCGATCGAGGCCGGAGCCATCGCCACGCTGTGGGCTTTCTTCGTCACGATGTTCATCTACCGCGACTACCGCTGGCGCGACCTGCCGACGCTGGTCCACCGGACGCTGAAGACCGTCGCGATGGTGATGACGCTGATCGCCTGCGCATCGGCGTTCGGCTATGTGATGGCACTGATGCAGTTGCCGGCGAAGATCACGGCATTCTTCCTGACGATTTCGCACAACCGGGAAGTGATTCTGATGCTGATCAACATCATGCTGCTGATCCTGGGCTGCCTGATGGATCTGGCGCCGCTGCTGCTGATCTGCACGCCGATCCTGCTGCCGGTGGTCGCCACTTTCGGCGTCGATCCGGTCCATTTCGGCATGATCATGCTGTTGAACCTGGGCATCGGGCTGCTGACGCCTCCGGTGGGCGCGACGCTGTTCGTCGGCTGCGCGGTCGGCAAGGTGACGATGGAAGAGGTGATGCGCGGCATCTGGCCGTTCTACGGCGTGATGTTGGCCGTGCTGATGCTGGTCACTTATATTCCGGCGATCTCGCTCTGGTTGCCGCGACATGCTCGGGAATGTAGCCGCCTGACGCCGCTTCGGTCGGCGAAGTACGGGCGGTCGGCGATCAGAACGACTCGCGCCGGACGCGGTCTCAGCGTAGTGCGAGGGGACGTGGCATCTACCAGCACAGCGGACGTTCGGAGTTCCAGACATGGCGATCAAGTCGATCAACCCGGCAACCGGCGAAGTTTTCGAATCCTATGATGAGGCCGCGCCCGATGCGGTGAACAAGATCATCGGCGAGGTCAACGACGCCTTTCTCGATTGGCGTAAGAGGCCGATCGCCGAGCGCGCCGGACCGATGCGCAAGGCCGCGGCAGATCCTTCGCGCCGAGGCGCACGATCACGCCCGCCTGATGGCGCGCGAGATGGGCAAGCCGGTCCGCGACGGCATCGCCGAGGCGCAAAAATGCGCCACCGGATGCGATTTCTATGCGGACAATGCCGAACGGCTGCTGGCGCGCGAGACGATCGCGACCGAGGCCCGTTCGAGCTTCGTCACCTTCAATCCGCTCGGCGTTGTCCTGGCGGTGATGCCGTGGAACTTTCCTTTCTGGCAGGTCTTTCGATTCGCGGCGCCCGGACTGATGGCAGGCAACGCGGGCGTGCTGAAGCATGCCTCGAACGTGCCGGGCTGCGCGCTGGCGATCGAGGACATCTTTCGCCGCGCCGGATTTCCAGCCAATCTGTTCCGGACGCTGATGATCGGCAACAAGCGGGTCGATGCGGTGATCGAGCACCCGCTGGTGCGTGCGGTGACGGTGACCGGCAGCGGCGCGGCCGGGCGAGCGGTCGCGGCCAAAGCGGGCGCGATGCTGAAGAAGACGGTCCTCGAGCTCGGCGGCAGCGACCCGTATCTCGTTCTCGAGGATGCGGACCTCGAGCTCGCAGCCAGGGTCTGCGCGAAGGGCCGGTTGGTGAACTCGGGACAGAGCTGCATCGCCGCCAAGCGCTTTATCGTCGTCGACGCGGTCCGCGCGAAATTCGAGCCGCTGTTTGTCGAAAGAATGAAAGCCGCCAGGATGGGCGACCCGTTCGACGACCAGACCGAGATCGGCCCGCAGGCGCGCAGCGATCTGCGCGACGCATTGCACGCCCAGGTCGAGGCGAGCCTCGCGAAAGGCGCACGTTGCCTGCTGGGAGGAAAAATTCCCGAGGGGCGCGGCGCGTACTATCCGGCGACGGTGTTGACCGACGTTCGGCCCGGCATGCCGGCGTACGAGGAGGAGCTCTTCGGTCCGGTCGCGGCCGTCATTCCGGTCAAGACCGAAGCCGAGGCGATAGCCGTCGCCAACGACTCGCGTGTTCGGACTGGGCGGCGCCGTCATCACGCGCGACCTCGCGCGCGGCGAGCACATCGCAGCCGAGCTGATCGAAAGCGGCTGCGTTTTCGTCAACGAATCGGTGCGCTCGGACGCCCGTCTGCCGTTCGGCGGCGTCAAGGAGAGCGGGTACGGCCGCGAGCTTTCGTCGTACGGCCTCCGCGAGTTCGTCAACGTCAAGACGGTGTACGTGGCTTGAGCTTCCGGGCGTCGAGATAGGCGGTGAGTGCCGGGGCGCTGCCTGCCGAATCTGCCAGCGCGATATAGCCGTCCGGCCGGACCAGATAGACAGCGTCGCGCCGCAGGCCGGTTCTACGCATCGCCGCACGCCAGGCAAAGACATGCAGCGGCAATTTTCGCTGAGCGCATGCGGCCCGGGTCTCCGCGGACGCTTCGCCGTAAACATGCACCTGCCAGTCGAGCGAGCTAAGCGGCGTGAAGTTGTCCGCACCGGTGCCAGGCGATTCCGGTTCGACCCACGGCAAACGATCGCCGCCATGCACGGCTCCCGCGCGCCCTTCACTTAGGCTGGTGCCACGGTAGTTCACGGCCGTCTGCGAGACCGTGCGGAACATCAGCCTTCGCACAGGTCGGAATCGGAACAGCAGCGGGAACAGCAGCGGCACGAGCCGCAGTCGCACCAACCGGGCCGTTGCGCTGCTGCTCGTCACGCCGGTGAAGGCTCGATCGGTTGTCGCAACCAGCCGCCGGGCAAAGGCGATCCGCTCCGGCTCGTAACTGTCGAGCAGCGACGGGCTCCGCACGTTCGCCCAGGACCGCGGCAAGCTTCCAGGCGAGGTTCACGGCATCGCCGATGCCGGTGTTCATCCCCTGTCCGCCCACCGGACTGTGGATGTGCGCGGCGTCGCCGAGCAGGAATGTCCGGCCCTTGCGGAAATGATTGGCGACGCGGTGGTGCACATGATAGGTCGAGAACCAGTTGACTCTCGCGACGTCGATGCGCATCCACTCGATCACCCGCCGGCTGACATCGTCCCACGACAGATTTTCGCGGGGACGTCCGAGCTCATCGCGGACCGTCCCGACGAGGCGCCAATGTCCGTCGTGCTTCAACGGAAAGACGGCGAGAAAATCGGCAGTGTCGAGCCCGACGTGAATTTCCCCGTTCGTCATTGCGCCGCGGGCTTCGACGTCGGCGACGTAGAACAGGTGGTCGTACGTTCCGCCAGGGAACTCGATCGCGCAGTCCCTCGCGCACCGTGGAATGGGCGCCGTCGCAGCCGGCAACATAGGTCGCCTCGCATGCCTGGGCGGTGCCATCCGGAAGTCGCAGACGCGCAAGCACATGACCCGACGTTTCCTCGAAGGCCAGGAATTCCGTTTTGCGCTCGACCTCGACCCCGGCTTCGGAAAGCCGATCGATCAACAGCCGCTCGTGCTCGTCTTGCGGGTAGATCAATGCGTAAGGGAACGGGCTCAAGCCCGCGCCCATGGCGCCCAGCACGCCGTGCGCCACCTGCTTGCCGGAGACCCACAGATTCACCGCGAGAACGCTCCGTCCGAGGTCGACCACCGCGCCGGCGAGACCGATCTGGCGATACAACTCGAGCGTGCGGGCCTGGACGGCGAGCGCGCGCGACGTCGTTCCGGGTTCCGCGGTCTTGTCGATAATCCGGACGCGGACGCCTAGCCGTGTCAGCCACAAGTGCCAGAACCAATCCGGTGGGCCTGCGCCAATGATCAGGACGTCGGTGTCGGCTGCCAAGGTTGCAGGCATCTTCCGGGACAGAGCCGCGGCGGCAATCGGAGCAAGGTCTGGGGCGCTATTTCGCCTCGAGCACAGCTTTCACTCCGCCCGCGGTTGCCTTGACGATCATACTTCGCAGCGCCGTCGTTTTTTGCGCCGGCGTCAGAGCATCCAGAGGATTGAGACTCTTCGTCGTAATCATGCTGGTGGATTCCTCGACAGTCTGCTCACGGATAACCGCCATCGTATTAGCGTCGACCAGAGTAACTTTGATGTACGCAAACGGTGCCAGGAATCCCGCACCTAGTTCACCCGTTTCGTGATTTATCATTCGCAAGTTCGGGTCCACGTAGAACCCGACCCCTTCGAGCTTGCCGCTGCCCACGTACTGCATTTCCAAGCGCAGCATTGCGTCGCTGCGGTGCTTTCTGATCAGGACAAGATGGGTCGCGTGCTGGCCCTGGATCGGATCTTTGATCGCCGATGCCAGCAGCGCGCGCGAGCGCTGCTGCGGCTCAAAAAGCTCGTCTTGCAGTTCGTAGAGTGTCGGGTCGTTGGACCCAAGCATCACGATCGAAGCGTGAGGATCCAGGCGGCCGATCGCGTCGCTTGCCGCGATAACAGCCATGTCGTCCAGCGCACGACCCTGAACCGCCATGGCGCCTTGCCGATTCCGATCTAGGTTGCTACCGACGCCCGCCCGAGCCCCGACAACGCTTATCTTGTCGCCGATCAGGGAAATTACCGCATAGGTACTTGGCGCGCTATCCGCCGCGTAGCTGCTGAACGGGATACCGATCAGCGCGAAGCCCGCAAGACAAAGGAGCCGCTTGATGCCGTCCATGGACGATTCCCTTGTTCTCTGAGTCTGCGGGCGGACAGTGTACCCGGTTGGCTTGAAGTCGCCGCCACGAGCGCGCTTGTGAGCGCTCGACATAACTTACGCGGAATTCGTCGCCGCAACTATCCAGGTCGAACCGTTCAGACTGACCTGGCCGTTCGCAGCGGCAAGAGGGGAGAGGGTCCGTTCGATGGCGTCGACGATGATCGGCAGATGCTCGGCGCCTACTTCGCGCACAAGGCGGGACACGGGCCCCATCTGTACCGCGCCTTCGGCCGCGGTGCGCGGCGTCGGGCCCAGGAAAATCGCCGCGTCGAAGCGCTGCACGTCAATGTTGCCGAAGCCGGCATCCGACAGGATCGTGCGCAGCCGCTCTTCATCGGCGAAGGCAAACGGACCGGGCGCTTCCGGGTCGCTGGGCGGCGGCGTGATGTTCAGCGCCTGCCGCGCAGCGGAAAGCGGCGTCATTGCCCACGGGTTGTCGCGCGGCGGTCGCCAGCAGACGAATACGCATCGCCCGCCCGTTCGCAATGACTTGCGCAAATGGCTGAAGGCGGCCGAGGGCTCGCTGAAAAACATCACGCCAAAACGCGAGAACAGCAAATCGACTTCCGCCGGAAGCCGAGACCTGGAAGCATCGGCTTCCAGAAAGCTCAGGTGCGAAAGGGTCGCCGACTGGCCCTGGGAGCGAGCAATCGCCAGCATTGGTTGCGAGACGTCGATGCCGAGCACACTGCCAGCCGGGCCGACGAGGCGCGCCATTTCGATCGACGTCTCGCCGCACCCGCAGCCGACGTCAATCACCCGTTCGCCCGGTTGCGGCGCTGCTGCTTTCAGTGCGGCGACGCCGAACGGGGTGACGACGCGCTCAATTTCCTGCCGCAGCGCGGCCCATCGCTGGCCGAGCGCGCCATTCCATTCGGCGATTTGTTCGGCGTTGTCAGTAGGCATGGCTCGCTCGAGTGGGGTGACGGCAATAGGGGCGCACGTCGGCCAGCACCGCGCGTAGGAGTTCTGGAGGCGGAGGTCGGAATCGAACCGGCGTAGACGGCTTTGCAGGCCGCTGCATGACCACTCTGCCACCCCGCCCGGGGGACACGCGACACCTGCTGCCGGCGCGTCGCAAACAGAACAGAGCGCCGACTCTCGCTAGCGAAATCTGGAGCGGGAAACGAGTCTCGAACTCGCGACCTCAACCTTGGCAAGGTTGCGCTCTACCAACTGAGCTATTCCCGCGTCTGACAAACGACTATTGTAGCCCGAAACGCCTTTTTATTTCAAGGGATTGCGCCTTCGAGCGTCGCTGGCGGACTAGGCGAGCACGTGGGCGATCGCGTCGGCGACGTAATCGATATTGCGCGCGTTGAGGGCCGCGACGCAAATACGTCCGGTGCTGATCGCATAGATGGAGAATTCGTTGCGCAGTCTCGCGACTTGCTCCTCGGTCAGGCCCGAGTACGAGAACATGCCGCGTTGTCGAAGCACGAAGTCGAACGGCATCCCTGGCGCGCGAACGGCAAGGCGCTCGACCAACGCGCGGCGGTTGTCGCGGATGCGATCGCGCATCGCGCCGAGCTCGCGCTCCCACAGCAGGCGCAGGTCCGGTGTCTCCAGGATCATCGCCACGACCTGACCGCCAAAGCTCGGTGGGCTCGAATAGTTGCTCCGAACCACGCGCTTGATCTGGGACAGCACGCGCGCCGCTTCGTCGCGATCGGCCCCGACGATGGACACGGCGCCCACGCGTTCGCCATACAGCGAGAACGACTTGGAGAAGGAGCTCGCCACGAACAGCGGACCGGGCGTGGCGGCGAACCTGCGTACGATCGCGCCGTCGGCGTCAATCCCGGCGGCGAATCCCTGGTAGGCAATATCGAGAAACGGCAGCAGCATCCGCGCACGAACGACTTCGATGATCCGGCCCCACTGCTGATCGTCCGGATCGACGCCGGTCGGATTGTGGCAGCAGGCGTGCAAGACGACGATGGCACCGGCCGGCATGCGCTCCAGCGCGCCGATCATGCCGTCGAAGTCGAGGCCATGCGTCGGCACAGAATAGTACGGATAGCTGTTGACGGTGAATCCGGCGGCTTCGAACAGCGCGCGATGATTTTCCCAGGAAGGATCGCTGATCCACACCTGCGCGCCAGGGGCGAAACGGCGCAGAAAGTCGGCGCCGACTTTGAGCGCCCCGGTCCCGCCCAGGGCCTGAACCGTGACCGCGCGCCCCGCCTGCACGACCTCGGACTCGGCGCCGAAGACCAGGTTGCGAACGGCGCGGTCGTAGGCCGCGATGCCGTCGATCGGCAGGTAGACATGCGGCCCGCCCTTGTCGGCCAGCGCTTGCTCGGCCTGACGCACGCATTCGAGCAGCGGCACCCTGCCTTGGTCGTCGCAGTAAACCCCGACGCCCAGATTCACCTTGCGCGGATTTGGATCGGCGTTGAAACGCTTCGGTGACGCCGAGGATCGGGTCGCGAGGCGCCATTTCGATCGAGGCCAGCAGCGGGGGCGTGTGCGGAGCGTTCATCGACGAGGCGCGGAGTAAACGAAACGCGTCATTTTACCATGTGCGATGGACCGTCCCGCGATGTGTCGCCCAGCGGCGGCGGGGCAATCGCCCGGCACACCGAAGGTGCGGCACTTTTCCGGTTTCGCGCGCGTCTCACCGCCGCTTGAATTCGAGCTGTCCGGCCGCCATATGCGATGCTCGGCCGTTGGCGGCTCCGGCGGCTGGCGCTGCAGGCGAGCCGCGCCGGCGGGTGCGCAAGCACCTACGGCCGTGCGCGCGGATCGGCTAAAATAATCGATTGTCCGGCGTCAGCCAGCTCAGAATCCATGATCCTCAAATTTCCCGACAGCCCGTACGAGCTGCACCAGCCGTTTCCACCCGCAGGTGACCAGCCCGAGGCGATCGACAAGCTGGTCGAAGGCCTGACCGACGGGCTCGCGTTCCAGACGCTGCTTGGCGTGACCGGCTCGGGCAAGACTTACACGATGGCGAACGTCATCGCGCGCACCGGCCGTCCGACGCTGGTGCTCGCGCCGAACAAGACGCTTGCGGCGCAGCTCTATGCCGAGTTCCGCGAATTCCTGCCGAACAACGCGATCGAGTACTTCGTCTCGTACTACGACTACTACCAGCCGGAGGCCTACGTCCCTTCGCGAGATCTGTACATCGAGAAGGACTCGTCGATCAACGAGCACATCGAGCAGATGCGGTTGTCCGCGACCAAGTCCATTCTGCAGCGGCCCGATTGCATCGTCGTCGCCACGGTCTCGGCGATCTACGGTATCGGCGACCCATCCGAATACCACAGCATGATCCTGCACCTGCGCCAGGGCGACCAGCTGACGCAACGCGACGCGATCAAGCGACTTACCGAAATGCAGTATCAGCGCAACGACACCGAATTTCGCCGCGGCACGTTTCGCGTTCATGGCGACGTGCTCGACATCTTCCCCGCGGAAAGCGCCGACAATGCGGTTCGCCTGTCGGTTTTCGACGACGAGGTCGAATCGCTTCAGCTGTTCGATCCACTCACCGGCCACATCCGTCAGAAGCTGCGGACGCTTTACCGTCTTTCCGTCCAGCCATTACGTTACCGGCCGGCACAAGGTGCTCGAGGCGGTCGAGAAGATCAAGATCGAGCTCGCGCAGCAGAAGGACGCGTTCGTGCGAGAGATGAAGCTGATCGAGGCGCAGCGCATCGAACAGCGCACGCGCTTCGACGTCGAGATGATGCTGGAGATCGGCTTCTGCAAGGGCATTGAGAACTATTCGCGCCATCTGTCGGGGCGCGCGCCCGGCGAGCCTCCGCCAACCTTGATCGACTACCTGCCGCGCAATGCACTGGTGTTCGTCGATGAATCGCACGTCACGATTCCGCAGGTCGGTGGCATGTACAAGGGCGACCGTGCGCGGAAGGAAAATCTGGTCAACTACGGTTTCCGGCTGCCGAGTGCGCTGGACAACCGGCCTTTGCGCTTCGACGAATTCGAAAAGCTGCTGCCGCAGACGGTTTTTGTTTCGGCCACGCCGGCCGACTACGAGCACGACGCACGCGGGTCAGGTGGTCGAGCAGGTCGTGCGTCCCACCGGCCTGGTCGATCCGGTGCTCGAAGTGCGGCCGGCGCAAACGCAGGTGGACGATCTGCTGTCGGAAATCAATCTGCGGGTGGAAAAGGGCGAGCGCGTGCTGGTCACGACCTTGACCAAGCGCATGGCCGAGGACCTGACCGACTATTTGAACGAGCACGGGGTCAAGGTGCGCTATCTGCACTCGGACATCGACACCGTCGAACGGGTCGAGATCATCCGCGATCTGCGTCTGGGAGAGTTCGACGTGCTGGTGGGCATCAACCTGCTGCGCGAGGGCCTCGACATTCCCGAAGTGTCGCTGGTCGCCGTCCTGGACGCCGACAAGGAAGGCTTCCTGCGCGCGGAACGCTCGCTGATCCAGACGATCGGCCGCGCTGCGCGGCATATCAACGGAACCGCGATCCTCTACGCCGACAAGATGACCGATTCGATGCGGGGTGCGATCGGGGAGACGACGCGGCGGCGCGACAAGCAGCTGGCGTGGAACGAGAAGATGGGCATCACGCCCAAGGGCGTAACCAAGCGCATCAAGGACATCATCGACGGCGTTTACGACATCGACGAGGAGCGCAAGCAGCTGAAGGCGGCGCAGGCGCACAGCAAGTACGAGGCGATGCCGGAAAAAGATCTCGAGAAGGAGCTGAAGCGCATCGAGAAGGACATGCTGGATGCGGCGAAGAATCTGGAATTCGAGAAGGCCGCCGAGCTGCGGGATCGGCTGATTCAACTCAAGGAGAAGCTGTTCGGCGTCGCGCTGGGTTGACGCGCGGCGGCGCTGCGGACGACACGCCGAATGAAATTCAAGGACTATTATGCGATTCTCGGCGTCGACCGCGGCGCGTCCGAGGAGGACATCAAGAAGGCGTATCGGCGGCTGGCACGCAAGTATCACCCGGACGTATCGAAGGAACCCCAGGCCGAAGCGCGGTTCAAGGAAATGGGTGAAGCGTATGCGACCTTGAAGGATCCGGAAAAGCGCGCCGCCTACGATCAGCTTGGCCAGCAGCGGCCGGGTGAAGAGTTTCGTCCGCCGCCCGAATGGTCAACGCAGTTCGGCGAGGGGGCCGGCGCCTTCGACGAGATGGATCTCGCCGACCTTTTTGCCGGCCTGACCGGACGTCGCGGTCGTCCGGGTCGGGGTGGTCCGGCGCCCGCGATGCGCGGGCAGGATTATGAAATCACCGCGCCGATCACGCTGGAAGATGCGTTTCACGGCACGCATCTGAATCTGGACCTCACGACGACCGAATTCGACGAGCAGGGAACGCCCAAACGCGTGCCTCGGATCGTCAAGGCCCGCATTCCGAAGGGCGCCACCGAAGGCCAGACCCTTCGGTTGCCGGGGCAGGGCGGCAGAGGGATCAATGGCGGGCCCGCCGGTGACATCTACCTGCACATTACGTTGCGGCCGCACCGGCTTTATCGGGCGTCGGGACATGATCTCTTTCTTGACTTGCCGCTGACGCCCTGGGAAGCGGCCCTCGGGGCGTCGGTCGAGGTGCCCACGCTCGCCGGATTGGTAAACTTGCGGGTACCGTCCGGTACGCGTACCGGCCAGCAATTGCGCCTGTCCGGGCGCGGTCTGCCCAAGCCGGGAGGCGGTGCCGGCGACCTGTACGCGATCGCGCAGATTGTCATGCCGCCTGAACTATCGGAGCGCGAACGCGGTCTTTTAAAGGAGTTGGCCGCGGCATCGACGTTCAATCCGCGGCAGCACTTTCACTAGGAGGCCCGTGTGACCGGCGAATATTCCGACGCACTCTGGCCCGATGAGCGGCAGACGATGCCACTGCGGGCCTTGGCCGAGCTCTCGGGCCTGTCCGAAGACGAATTGCGGCAGCTTGTCGATTGCGGTGCGCTTGCGCCATTCTCCGAGGGCTCGGGGCAGCACATGTTCTCCGCGGTCTCGATCACCGTTGCGCGTACCGCACGCCGTCTGCGCGATGATTTCGAGCTCGAGCCCCACGGCGTGGCGGTGCTTCTTGCGTATCTCGACCGCATACGCGAGCTCGAGGCACAGTTGCGCGCACTGCAGGCGCGATTGCCGCGATGAGCGTGCACGACCGTGCTGCCGGCGAGCGCGGCGTCTCGCCGATGTTGAACTGGATGAAGTCGCTGATCACCCCTCGCGAGCCTATCGCCAGCGTGCTGTTCGTCTGCACCGGCAACATCTGCCGCTCGCCAACCGCGGAGGGCGTGTTTCGCTCGATGGTCAAGGAGGAAGGACTTGCTGATCGCATTGTGATCGATTCGGCGGGTACACACGATCACCAGCTTGGACAACGCCCGGATCCTCGCGCACTGGCCGCGGCGCGGCGCCGCGGCTACGAGCTCGGCAAACTTCGCGCACGCCTGGTCGAGCCCGAGGACTTCAAGCGCTTCGACTGGATCCTGGCGATGGATCGCAGGCATCTGGAGTACCTGGAGTCGATGCGGCCCGCCGACTACCGAGGGCATCTCGGGCTCTTCCTCGACCTGGCCGGAGATGGCAATGGGAGCGACCGCGATATGCCCGATCCGTATTACGGCGATCCCGGCGATTTCGAGCGCGTGCTCGACCTGACGATCCCCGCCGCGAGCGCGCTGTTGAAGGCGATTGTCGAGCGCGGCAAGGCGCGCAGCAGCGCCTAGCGCTTCGGCGCGCTGCGGCAAAATCCGATAGGAAGCTGCGCGGCGGCCGACAAGCCGCCGCGCATCGTCGCCCGCCTAGGCCGCCGGCGGCGTCGGGTCCTTGTGCACGGTCTCGACCAGCTGCAACGGCTCTTCGCGTGTTTGTACACGCGTCGGCCGCACGCGTCGCGGTCGCGATGGCTCGGCGGGTTCGCTCGATTCCGAAATGACCACCCGCTCGCGCGCGGTCTCGATCAGCACCAAACCTGAATCCGGCGGCAACTCCAGCGAGACCTTCGGCAATTCGGGCATTGCGCGAGGGCGAACCGGCTCGGCGTGCGGCTCGACCACGGCACCGCCATTGGCCGCTGCAGGCTCTGCGGACGCCGGCATATCGGAGCGATCGTGCCTGTGAGGCTGCGCCGATGATGACGGCGGTTCCGCGCTTACCAGCGCCGATGCCGGCTCGGGGGCTTTGCTTGTCACCGGTTCGTCGGGCACCACCGGTGTCCAGACCGACGGTGGCGTGTCGTCTTCAGCTGGCGCGGCGTGCGTATCGATTTCATGCGCGGTAAGCATCGGCTCGGCAGCGGCGGTAAGCAACGGCTCGGCAGCGGCGGGCGGCACCGGCTTGGCGAGCGCCGGCCCTGACACCGGTTCGTGGGCATGTGCCGGTGCGCGCGGCTCGGCGCGCTCGCCGCCCTCGCCGCGTTCGCCCCGATCGCGTCCACCACGCCGGCGGTCGCGCCGACGACGTGTTCCTTCGCCTGCCTCGGCGCCGGGCGGTACGTTGGGTGCTCCCTGAATCACGGCAGCTGTGGGCTCGCCGTCTGGCCGCGCTTCCTGCGCTGGGCGCGGCTCCCGAGGGGTGCGCTGCCGATTCGGGTCGCGCTGGCCATCGCGGCCCTCCTGGCGCGGCTGGCCTCGCCCGGGTTCGCGCCGTGGCTGCTGGCCCTGCGCGCCCTGCGGCTGGCGCTGGCGCTGCGGCTCGCGCTGCCTGTCCTTCGCTTGATCTTCGCGCACCGGTTCGCGGCGCTCGTCACGCTGGCCGGCGCGTGGTGTTTCCCGCTGCCCGTCACGATGCCCCGAACCGCCGCGCCGCTCGTCACGGTGGCCGTGGCGATCGCGATCGTGCCGCCCTCGGCCGCGAGGCTCGCGAACCGGCTCGCTGCGGGCCGGCGCAGGCGCCGGCTCGGCAGGCTTGTAGCGGAACCAGCCGAGCACTTTGTTCAGCCAGTTGACCTCCATGGTCGGCTCGACAACGGGCTCGACCGGCATCGGTGCCGGTGCGCCGGTGGTGATGCCCTTGACCATCGCTTCCTGCCGCGGCTCCTTCGCCTCTTCCTTCTTCTGCTTGACGGGATCCTCTTCCTCGGGCTTTTCCACCATGTTGAACGAGGCCGGCATCGGCTCGCCCTGATTCAGATCGTCGTGGCGCAAGCGCGTTACCTTGTAGTTGGGCGTCTCCAGGTAGGTATTCGGCACCAGCAGGACATTGACCTTGAACCGTGCTTCGATCGTATGGATCTCCGCGCGCTTTTCGTTTAGCAGGAACGTCGCGACATCGACCGGCACCTGCGCGACGATCTGCGCGGTGTTGTCCTTCATCGCCTCCTCCTGCAGGATGCGCAGGATGTGCAGCGCCGTCGATTCGGTGCCGCGGATGTGCCCGATGCCATGGCAGCGCGGACACGGAATGTAGGCCGATTCGGCCAGCGCCGGGCGAAGCCGCTGACGCGAAAGCTCCATCAAGCCGAAGCGCGAAATCTTGCCGAGCTGCACGCGGGCGCGATCGTACTTGAGCGCGTCCTTCAGGCGATTCTCGACCTCGCGCTGGTTCTTGGTGCTCTCCATGTCGATGAAGTCGATGACGATCAGGCCGCCCAGGTCGCGCAGGCGCAACTGACGCGCGATTTCGTCGGCGGCTTCCAGGTTGGTGTTGAATGCCGTCGTCTCGATGTCGCCCGCCTTGGTGGCCCGGGCCGAATTGACGTCGACCGAGACAAGCGCCTCGGTGTGATCGATGACGATTGCGCCGCCCGCCGGCAGCGGGACCTGCCGCGCATAGGCGGTCTCGATCTGATGCTCGATCTGAAAGCGCGAGAACAGCGGGACATCGTCCTTGTATAGCTTGACGCGGCCGACGTTGGCCGGCATCACGTGGCTCATGAATTGCTGCGCCTGGTCGAATATCGCCTCGGTGTCGATCAGGAGCTCGCCGATGTCGGGCTGAAAGTAGTCGCGAATCGCCCGGATCACCAGGCTCGACTCCTGGTAGATCAGGAACGCGCCGGACTGCGTCTTGGCGGCGCCATCGATCGCCTGCCAGAGCTGCATCAGGTAGTTCAGGTCCCATTGCAGCTCTTCGAGCGAACGTCCGATGCCTGCGGTGCGCGCGATCACGCTCATGCCGTTCGGCACGTCGAGCTGATTGATGGTGTCGCGCAATTCGTTGCGGTCCTCGCCCTCGATGCGCCGCGAGACGCCGCCGCCACGCGGGTTGTTCGGCATCAGCACCAGATAGCGTCCGGCGAGCGAAATATAGGTCGTCAACGCCGCGCCCTTGTTGCCGCGCTCGTCCTTGTCGACCTGGACGATCAGCTCCTGGCCTTCCTTGAGCTGATCCTGGATGCGGGTCTTCCCGTCGCTTTCGCGCAAGTAATCGCGGGAAATTTCCTTGAACGGCAGGAAGCCGTGACGATCGGCACCGTAATCGACGAAACAGGCCTCGAGACTCGGCTCGACGCGCGTGATGACGGATTTGTAGATGTTGCTCTTGCGTTGTTCCTTGCTCGCGGACTCGATGTCGAGGTCGACCAGCTTCTGGCCGTCGACGATGGCCACCCGAAGCTCTTCGGCCTGGGTGGCGTTGAACAGCATGCGTTTCATATTCTTCCCCGGCGCCAATCTCGGGCAGGGGCCTAGCGCAGGACGAAGCAGGCGGCGCCCATGCGGGCGCTTTGAGGCTAGCGGGCGGCGGGCGAGGGCGAGACGGGCCACGCAGGCAGCATCGGCTGCCTTGCTACGAGGGGTCGGATGCGGAAATCGGGCATCATCGGGGCGGCTCCGGCACTGCTCATTTGGGTGGGCACTGGTGGATCGCCTGTCTCGGGAGCGTGGATGTCGTTCTTCGCGTTATCGCTCAAACGGTCTGGTGGCCGAATCGCCTTTGCGGCGGATTACACCGGAGGCGTGCAGCCAGGTACAGAATTCGTCGCGTTTTAAATTGCGTTGCGCCGCGCGTCATGCCGCTTCATCGTGCCACTGGCCGGTGCGGAGACCGCGCTCTTCCATTAACATCGTTACTTTTCCGGCACGCAGAGTCCGGACGGTGAACCGATTTAACCTCGCTGACACAGCCTGCCCCGTCGCCGGAGCCGGCAAGCGCTTGCAGACCTCGGTCTGAGGTTCCGCACGCTGAAGGAGCGGGCCTGTAGCCACGCAAAACCGTCAGCTGCTTGTCGCTGCCAACCACAATTATAATGAAATGAACGATTTAAGCAAGGATGCTGTGAACCGCCTTGCAGTGGGGGAGGCCGGCGCGGGGCAGCGTGTCGACAATTTCCTGCTGCGGATGCTCAAGGGGGTTCCCAAAAGTCACATCTACCGGATCCTGCGCAGCGGCGAGGTTCGGGTCAACCGCAAGCGGGTGCAGCCCGACACGAGGCTCGCAGCCGGCGACGAGCTCCGCATTCCGCCGATACGAACCGCCGCGCCGGATGCCATTCGCCGCGCGACACTGCCGCGCCCGATCGATCCTCCGATCCTGTACGAGGACGACGCACTGATCGCTGTCGACAAGCCGGCGGGCCTGGCTGTCCACGGCGGCAGCGGCGTCGCCTACGGTCTGATCGAGCAATTGCGTGCCGCCCGCCCGCAGGCGAAGTTTCTCGAGCTCGTACACCGGCTGGACAGGGATACGTCCGGCGTGATCCTGGTGGCCAAAAAACGCGCTGCATTGCTCGCGTTGCACGCCGCGTTGCGCGAAGGACGTGTCGACAAGCGCTATCTGGTGCTGGTGCGAGGCAAGTGGCGCGACGCCAAGCGGCAGGTCGATTTGCCGTTGACCCGGTTTGTCACCGTCGGTGGCGAGCGGCGCGTGCGCGTCGAGCGAACCGGCGGCCAACTCGCACGCACGGTATTCTACCGGCGCGAGACCTGGCCCGACGCTTCCCCGCCGCTCAGTCTGCTCGAAGCGGAGCTCCACACCGGCCGGACGCACCAGATCAGGGTCCATCTGACTCATCTCGGTTTTCCGCTAGCGGGTGATGACAAATACGGCGATTTTGCATGGAACAAGGCGCTGGGCAGACAAGGTCTGAAACGGATGTTCCTGCACGCCTGGCGTCTTGGCCTGCCACATCCGCTCGAGCCACGCGAGATTGCGTTCGAAGCGCCACTCCCGCCCGATCTGGCCAACTTCGTCACGCGGCTGAAGCTCGGCGGTTCCGATGGGGCGTGAGCCGGCAGCACGCTATCGGCTGCTGGTATTCGATTGGGACGGAACCCTTGCCGATTCGACGTCCCTTATCGCGGGCGCGATACAACAGACCTGCCGGGACTTGGGCCTCCCCGCTCCGGACGACCGCAGCGCGCGGCATGTCATCGGGCTCGGCCATCGCGACGCGATCAGCCTCGTGGCCCCGATGCTCCCGCCGTCGGACATCGGACGCTTTTCCGAACGCTATCGCGTGCATTACCTCGTTGGCGATGCGGATATCCCGCTCTTTGCCGGGGTTCGCGACATGCTCGACGAGCTTGACCAGCGCGGGTTTCTGCTGGGCGTGGCAACCGGCAAGACCCGCGCCGGTCTGGCACGCGCGCTGGCGCAGCATGGCATCGCGCACCGCTTCGTCGCATCGCGCTGCGCCGATGAGACCTTTCCCAAGCCGCACCCGGAGATGCTTCTGTCGCTGATGGACATCGCGGGCGTGGCCCCCGACGAAACGCTTATGATAGGCGACACCACGCACGACCTGGATCTCGCGCGTAATGCGGGCGTGAGCGCCGTCGCGGTGGCATACGGTGCGCACCCGGCGGCCGGACTCGCGGCGCTTGGCCCGCTGGCAACCGTGCATTCGATCGGAGAATTGCGCTCGTGGCTCGCAAAGAACGCCTGATCTGCGCCAGCACAGCCATAAGCGATGGCGGCGCGGGTATTCGCTTCGACGTCCGATTGGGCGGTATTACGCGACCGGCGTTTGCGATTCGCTGGTACGGTGCGGTGCACGCCTATGTCAACGAATGCCGACACCAGGCGAGTGAGCTCGATTGGGAAGCGGGCGATTTCTTCGATGCGTCCAAGCTATACTTGGTCTGCGCGACGCACGGTGCCCTATACGAGCCCGACAGCGGGCTTTGTATAGCGGGTCCGTGCCGCGGCGCGCGCCTCAAGGCGATCACGCTTGCCGAGCATCACGGCGGGGTCTATTGCACCGAGGATTGAATGGCTGACGACAATTGGGAACGCGGCGTCATCGAGCGCCTTGCGACCGAGGGATTGCGCGAGCAGCAGCGCGCCCGGCGCTGGAGCATTTTTTTCAAGCTGCTGACCTTCGGCCTGCTGTTCATCGCCCTGATTGCAGCCTTTGGGTCGCTTGCGCCCGGCGAACGAAGCTGCGCGGACAAGTGCACGGCGGTCGTCGACATCGAAGGCGAACTGGACACGGACAGCCGTGCCAGCGCCGAGAATGTGATTCAGGGATTGCGAGCGGCGTTCAAGAATAAGACGACGCAGGGTGTCGTGCTGCGAATCAACAGCCCCGGCGGCAGCCCGGTGCAAGCGGGGGAGATAAACGACGAGATCCGACGGCTTCGAGGCAAGTATCCCGACACGCCGATCTACGCCGTCGTGGAAGAGATCTGCGCGTCGGGTGCGTATTACGTCGCCGTTGCGGCCGATAAGATCTACGTCGACAAGGCAAGCCTGATCGGCTCGATCGGCGTCATCATCGACGGATTCGGCTTTGTCGGCTCGATGCAGAAGCTCGGCATCGAGCGGCGAGCGATCATTTCAGGAGAAAACAAGACATTTCTCGATCCATTCTCACCGCTCTCACCGAAGCAGCGCGCGTATGCGCAGCAGATGCTGACCGAAATACATGAGCAGTTCATCGCGGCGGTCAGGGATGGGCGCGGCGCGCGGCTGAAGGAATCGCCGGAGTTGTTTTCGGGCCTCGTCTGGAACGGCCAGCGCAGCATCGATCTTGGGCTCGCCGACGCGCTCGGAAGCGTCGACTATGTCGCGCGCGACGTCATCAAGGCCGCCGACGTAGTCAATTTCACGCCTCAGGAAAACTTCTTCGAGCGCGTTGCGAGGAGGCTCGGCGCGACCTTTGGTCGAAGCCTCGCTTCGATGTCGGCGCTGGCGCGATATTGCGATAGGACACTCGATCAGCCGACTGGCGATTCAGTCTTTCGCCTTTGGCGCGTTGGCGAGCCCATCGACCCGATCGCCCGCTGCGATCGCGAATTGCGCAAACCAGCCTTTCTTCATCTCGAGCGCAAACTTCGCCGGCCCGCGCGAGTTGTGCGGACTTTCGGTCTGCGGCGCCATGTCTTCGATGTTCAGAATGCGACCATCTGCGCCGATGAATGCGATCGACAGCGGAATATAGGTGTCTTTCATCCAAAACGTGAGCGGCTGCGGCGCGTCGAATACGAACAGCATCCCATGGTCCGGGCGAAGGCTGAAGCGGCGCATCAGACCGACGGCGCGAGTAGCGACCGTCGTCGCAACTTCCGCCGTCACGCGATGGCCGTTGATTGTGAGCTCTGTCGTCGGCAAAGACTGCTGCGCCGGAGCCGGTTGCACACAGGCCATGGTGATCAGCAGCAGTCCAAGACGTCTCAATTTCGTCATCATCCGCATCCTCGTGCTATCGGGTATGGCGCAGGTATGTAATCCACAGTAGAAGGCTCAATACCGTAAAGCCCGCCATACCCAAGGCCAGCGAAAGCAGGGATCCGGCGAGTATCGGCGCGATCGTTCCTGCATTGACGGCGGCCAGAACGAATTGCAGGAAACCCTGCAAGGACGACGCCAGGCCGCGCATCGTCGGAAAAAGATCGAGCAGCAATAGCGTCGCGGAGGGCATCGTGACGCTGCTGCCCGATCGCATAGATCATGATTGGCAGGACATGCCAGGGCACGCCGGGCGGAACAAGCGCTGCGACACCGATGTCGGTGGCAACACCGATGAACATCAGAATGTAACCTAGACCGATCGTTCGGCGTGGCGTCATCATCCCGGCGGTGCGTCCGGAGATAAACGCGCCGATCATCACCCCGGTGATCATCGGGATGAAAAGCCACGCGAATCCGTAACTCGAGACACCGAGCAGATCCATCAGGAACGACGGCGCGCTGGCGATATACAGGAAGAACGCGGCGAAGTTCAGCGCGGGGATCGCGCCGAGCAGCAGAAATTCCGGGCGACGGAGCACGTTGACGTAATTGCGCCATAGATGCCGCG
Source organism: uncultured beta proteobacterium (assembly GCA_963847585.1). Taxonomy (GTDB): domain Bacteria; phylum Pseudomonadota; class Gammaproteobacteria; order Burkholderiales; family Casimicrobiaceae; genus PALSA-1003. The sequence goes on from CAWKAQ010000019.1 coordinate 356,715, forward strand.
GCAGCAGCGATTGGCGCGCGCTCACAGGCAGTGTTTCCGGAAGCCGCTTCGACGCCCAGGTCAGCAACGCGATGACCAGGGCCAGCAGCAGCCAGAAGACCGCCCGCCAGCCGAAAACGTTGAGCAGCACGCCACCGAGCACCGGCGCGATCGCCGGCGCGACGCCGAAGACCAGCGTGATCTGTGACATCAGCCGCTGTGCTTCGGCCCCGTGGAAACGGTCGCGAATGATCGCCCGGCCGACGACTATGCCCGCGCCTGCGCAGAGACCCTGCAGCGCTCGGAACAGCCATAGCGTCTCGATGTTCCCGGCGATCGCGCAACCCAGCGTGGCGAGTGCGTAGATCGCGAGGCTCGCCAGCACGACCGGCCTCCGCCCCAGCGCGTCGGCGAGCGCACCATGCCAGAGCATCATGAACGCATATGCGAACAGATATACGGACAGCGTCTGTTGCACGGCGATCTGTGGAACGCCGAACTCGCTGCCGATGGCGTGGAAGGCGGGAAGGTACGCATCGATCGAAAACGGCCCGAGCATCGCCAGTGCGGCGATCAGAATCGCCAGCGACCACGTGCGCACGTACACGACCGTCATCGACGGGTCCGCTGCTCGCTTCGCGCATCACTCGACCAATTTCCGATCGATTCACAGCTCATAGCTTTCCGCTTTGCCCTGCAGGGCCGCGTCGATCGCGGAGCGGTCGAACTGCGGTGCGAACAGCGTGATGAACTCATAAACGAACCCGCGCAGGTAGACGCCGCGGCGAAGCGCCAGGCGGGTCGTGCTTGCGGCAAAAAGATGGGCGGCGTCGAGCTTGTCGAATTGGGTGTCGCGCGCCGGATCGTACGCCATCTGCGCAATGATGCCGACGCCGAGGCCCAGCTCGACGTACGTCTTGATCACGTCGGAATCCAGCGCAGTCAGCACGACATTGGGCTCGATGCCCTTGGCGGCGAAGGCCGCATTGATCTGCGAGCGGCCGGTGAAGCTGAAATCGTAGGTGACGATCGGATACCGAGCCAGCGCCTCGAGCGTCAGCGGCCGGACCTTGCCCAGCGGATGACCTTTGGGCACCAGCACGCATCGATTCCACGTGTAGCAGGGCAGCGAGACCAGGCCGGGATAATCGGCCAGCGCCTCGGTGGCGATACCGACATCGACATCGGCGCGCTCTGTCTGTTCCGCGACCTGCGCGGGGTTGCCCTGGTGCAGCAGCAAGCGGACCTTCGGATAACGTTCGGCGAATCGCTTGAGCACCGGGGGCAGAACGTAACGGGCCTGCGTATGCGTGGTCGCGATGGCGAGCGCCCCAGTGTCCTCGCTTTTGAATTCCGCGCCGACCCGCTTGAGATTGTTGAGTTCCTGCAGCGCACGCCGCGCGGTCGCCACGATCACCTCGCCGCCCGCGGTCAGCGCGGCCAGCCGCTTTCCCTGCCGAATGAAAATCGGCACGCCGAGCTCGTCCTCGAGCTGCCGGATCTGCTTGCTGATGCCCGGCTGTGAAGTGAACAAGGCATCGGCGGCCACCGACACATTCAGCCCATGATCGACGACGGCGCAAAGATAACGGAGCTGCTGAAGGTTCACTGCGACCTCGTTATAACCTTGCGATAGAATATATGAGAATTATATAGCGGCATTCGGGCTTTTGCCGGCTGCAGGCCAGCAGGCCACCTCATCTACGCCGATGGCGCAATACTTTTCGATCCATCCGGTCAATCCTCAGCCGCGGCTCGTCCGCCAGGCCGCCGCGATCGTGCGCAGCGGCGGCGTCATCGCTTATCCGACCGACTCGAGCTACGCCTTCGGCTGCCGAATCGGCGATCTGGCGGCCGCCGGCCGAATCCGCCAATTGCGCGCGGTGGACGACAAGCATCAGCTGACGCTGGTGTGCCGGGATCTGAGTGAAATCGGACGCTATGCTCAGCTCAACAACGAGCAGTTCAGGATCGTCAAGCTGGGAGTGCCTGGCAGTTACACGTTTCTGTTGCCGGCGACACGCGAAGTGCCGCGACGCCTCAAACATCCGCGCCGCCGCACAATAGGTGTGCGCGTCCCCGATCATGCCGTCGTACAGCAATTGCTGGCCGAACTGGATGAACCGCTGCTTTCGTCGACGCTGATACCGGCCGGCGCGACCGAACCGTTGAACGATCCGGCCGAGATCCGTACGCGGTATCAGCACTCGCTCGACCTGATCATCGACAGCGGCGCGTGCCATCTGGAGCCGACGACCGTCGTCGATCTGGCGGTGACTCCGCCGGCGATCACGCGGCTGGGGCGCGGCGATCCCGCGCGGCTGGGCCTGGTCGAGGTTTCCGCATGAGGCCGTCGGCCATCTCGGCAAGCGTCGGCCACGGCCAGCTGGTAGAATGCGCCATCCATGGATTTTTCGCTGATCGAGACCATCGCGCTCTACGCGGTGCCGGTGGTTTTCGCTATTACCTTGCACGAAGCATCCCATGGCTATGTCGCCCGAATTTTCGGCGACCATACCGCGTACATGCTCGGGCGGGTGACGCTGAACCCGCTCAAGCATATCGATCCTGTCGGCACGGTGATCGTACCGCTTGGGCTGTTGCTATTGTCGAAGCTCGCGGGCGGCGGTGGTTTCCTGTTCGGCTGGGCGAAACCGGTGCCCGTGAATTTCGGCAACTTGAACCATCCGAAGCGCGACATGCTCTGGGTTGCTGCAGCCGGACCGGCGGCAAACTTCGCGATGGCGTTCTTCTGGATGTTGATCTATCGGTTGAGTGCGCCCGACGGCGCGCTTGCCAGCGACGGTATGCTGTTGATGAGCCGGGCGGGGGTCCTGGTCAACGTTGTACTGATGGTGCTGAACCTGCTGCCGATTCCGCCGCTCGATGGCGGACGGATTGCGATCAGCCTGCTTCCGCACTCGCTTGCCGCCGGATATGCGCGGCTTGAACCTTACGGCTTCATGATCATTCTGGTGCTGCTCGCGTCGAACGTCCTGGATCGGCTGATGTCGCCGATGATTTCCCTGGTGCTCCGGCTGCTGCAGGTGCTGGCCGGCTTCTAGCCGCGCCGGCTTCACGAAGGCACGCAATGTTTTCTGATCGCGTACTGTCGGGCATGCGGCCTACCGGTCGGATGCACATCGGTCATTACCATGGCGCATTGAAAAACTGGCTGCGGCTCCAGGAGGAATACGATTGCCTGTATTTCGCGGCCGACTGGCACGCGCTGACGACGCATTACGAGACGCCCGAGCGGATCGAGGACAGCGTCTGGGAGATGTTCATCGACTGGCTCGCAGCCGGCATCAATCCGACCCGATCGACGATCTTCATCCAGTCGCGCGTGGTCGAGCATGCGGAGCTGACCTTGCTGCTCGGGATGATGGCGCCCGTCGGCTGGCTCGAACGCGTGCCGACGTACAAGGAACAGCAGCAAAAGCTCGCCGATCGCGACCTGACGACATTCGGCTTTCTCGGCTATCCGGTAATGCAGGCGGCGGACATCCTGATCTACCGGGCGAATATGGTGCCGGTCGGTGAAGACCAGGTCTCGCATCTCGAGCTGGTGCGGGAGCTCGCACGTCGGTTCAATCACATCTATGGCCGCGAAGCCGATTTCGAGGAAAAGGCCAGGGCGGCGATCAAGAAGCTCGGATCGAAGCGTGCGAAGCGCTACGCGCAGCTCCGCACCGCGTTCCAGGAGCAGGGCGACCAGGCCGCACTCGAAACCGCGCGCGAGATGCTGGACGAAGCGCAGAACCTGGCACTGGGCGACCGCGAGCGCCTGTTTGGCTATCTCGAAGGCTCGCGTCGCGTCATTCTTCCCGAGCCACATCCGTTGTTGACCGACACGCCCAAAGTGCCCGGCACCGACGGTCAGAAAATGTCCAAGTCGTACGACAATGCGATTTACCTGCGCGAGGACCCGGCGACGATCACCACCAAGGTGCGCACGATGCAGACCGATCCGGCGCGGGTGCACCGGTCTGACCCCGGCACCCCGGAAAAGTGTCCGGTCTGGTCGCTGCACCAGATCTACTCGGACCAGACAACCCGGGACTGGGCGCACAACGGATGCACGACCGCCGGCATCGGCTGTCTCGATTGCAAGCAGCCGGTGATCGACGCGATCATCGCCGAGCAGCGTCCGCTGCATGAACGCGCCCAGAAGTATCTGGACGATCCTTCGCTGGTGCGTGCGATCGTCGCCGACGGCTGCGAGCGGGCGCGAAAGCTCGCCGAGGAGACGATGCGCGACGTGCGGGATGCCATGGGACTGAGCTACACGTGATGGCGAACGACGCCGAAGCGCCGGTGATCGATCTCGCACAGGCAGCCGGCGCGCCGGTCGCCAAGGTCTACGGCCAGCCGATGCTGGCGCTGCCGCAGGACCTGTACATCCCGCCGGAAGCGCTCGAAATCTTCCTCGAAAGCTTCGAAGGGCCGCTCGACCTCTTGCTTTATTTGATCCGCAAGCAGAACATCAACGTCCTCGACATCCCAATGGCGGAGTTGACCCGCCAGTATCTGGGTTATGTCGAAATGATGCGCCGTACGCAGCTCGAGCTTGCCGCCGAATACCTGCTGATGGCGGCGGTGCTGATCGAGATCAAGTCCCGGCTGCTGCTACCGAAGCCTCCGCAGCTGGGCCAGGAGCCCGCGGACCCGCGCGCCGAACTCGTTCGGCGGCTGCTCGAGTACGAGCGCATGAAGGCGGGCGCGCAGGCGCTCGACGAGCTGCCGCTGGTCGAGCGGGATTATGCGCTGGTGCGAGTCTGGTTCGAGCGCGTCGCGAGCGCGCGTTTGCCCGACGTCGACGCGGACGATCTGAAGGCGGCATGGGCGGGCCTGGTGGCCCGGGCGCGGGTAAACCGCCATCACCTGGTCACGCGCGAGCAGCTGTCGGTGCGCAGCCAGATGAGCCGCCTGCTGAAGTTGCTCGAGCCCGGTCACTTCGTTGCATTCACGACTTTGTTCGACGGGCGTAGCAGTGTCGCGCAACTGGTCGTGACGTTTCTGGCGATTCTCGAGCTCACCCGGGAACGCTTGCTCGAACTGGCGCAAGCCGAGCCGTTCGCGCCGATCTATGTGCAGCGGAAGGGCGATCCGGCGTTCACGCTGGAAGGGGAAAGCGAAGCCTGATTCCGGCGCGGCGCGGGTTGCCGCATGCCGACGACGACGGCGCATGCCGGTGTAGCGGAAGGCTTTCGATCCGGCGTGCGCCGGACGCATCGAGCCGGGCGCTGCGCTATTTGGAAGTGAAATGAAATGGATTTGAAACACATCGAAGACATTCTCGAGGCCGTGTTGCTGGTCGCCGGCGAACCGTTGCCGGTTGCTCAGCTGTCGAAGCTGTTCGACCCTCCGCTCGAACCCGACGTCGTTCGCAATCTGCTCGACCGGATCCGCGAAAACTGGAGCGGTCGCAACGTCGAACTCGTCCAGGTCGCCACCGGCTGGCGCTTCCAGGCCAAGCCCGCGATCCAGCCTTTTCTGGAGCGGCTCTCGCCGGACAAGCCTCCGCGCTATTCGCGCGCGGTAATGGAGACGCTGGCGATCATCGCCTACCAGCAGCCGGTCACCCGCGGCGACATCGAGGCGATTCGCGGTGTCGCGGTATCGACCCACATCGTCAAGACGCTGGAAGACCGGCAATGGATCGAGGCGGTCGGCCATCGTGAAACACCCGGCCGGCCGGCGCTGTATGCGACGACCCGGACCTTCCTCGACGATCTCAACCTTCGTTCCCTCGCCGAACTGCCGCCATTGGCGGAACTGGACACTTCCCACCTCATGGAGTTACCCGATGCCCCAGCAAAGGCCGCCGAGGTCGAACTCGCGCTCGCGAGTCCGATCCTCAGCCCACGGACCGACGTACCCGACGCATCCGACGCACCAGACGCGGCGGACGGACGATCGGTCCCGCCCGAATCAACCCAGACGCTCCACTGAGCCGGTCTTTACCGAGCCGCAGCGCCTGCACAAGCTGCTGGCGCAATGCGGCTACGGCTCGCTACGCGGGCTGGAGGAGTTGATCATCGCCGGACGGATTACCGTCAACCGGCAGCCGGCCGAAGTCGGCCAGAAAGTCGGTCCCAGCGACCAGGTCCGCATCAACGGCGAGCTGGTGCGAATCCGCTTTGCGCCGCCGCGTGCGCGCGTGCTCCTGTACCACAAGCCGGCCGGAGAGATCGTCAGCCGGGCCGATCCCGAAGGCCGGCCGACGGTATTCGACAAGCTGCCGCGTCTGGGCAGTGCGAAATGGATCGCGGTCGGCCGTCTCGATTTCAACAGCGAGGGGCTGTTGCTTTTCACGACGCTGGGCGAACTCGCCAACCGCCTGATGCATCCGCGCTACGAAGTCGAGCGCGAATACGCGGTGCGCATCGTAGGCTCGCTGACCCCGGAGCAGGAACGCGCGCTGCTCGAAGGCATCGAGCTCGAGGATGGTCCGGCGCGAGTTCTGTCGCTCGCCGACGGCGGCGGCGAAGGGTCGAATCACTGGTACAAGATCACGCTGCCCGAGGGCCGTAACCGCGAAGTGCGGCGCCTGTTCGAGGCGCTCGGGCTGATGGTCAGCCGTCTGATACGCACGCGCTACGGCGTCGTCAGCATGCCGCCGCAACTCAAGCGCGGGCAGACGCTGGAATTGGGGCCAGACGAATTGAACAAGCTGATGACCGCGGCAGGGATGCTGGGCGGCGATACGCGCGCGAACAATCCAGACGAACAGCCTCGCCACGGACACGAAGCCGACGAAGACGACATGCACGAGGAAGAAGAAATCGACGGCAACCGCGGCACCTACGGGACGCGCGAGGAGCCCAGCGCACGCGAGATCGACGGCAATCGCGAGCCGGGGCCGGGCAAGCCTTCGTCACGCCCGGCAAATCCGGGCCGCGGGCGGCCGCACGGCCACCGCGTCGCCGGAGCACCGCCGGGAGGGCCAGGCGTGCCGGGGGGCGCCCCGCCGCGTGGCGGCCCGAAACAGCGCGGCGGTCGCGGACATCAAGGCGGACGCGGCGGACCCGGCGGGCGCGGTGGCGGTGCGATCGCCGCCGGCGGCCCAGGCGGCGGGCGCGGCGGACCGCGCGGTCGGCGCGGCCCCCGCGGCGGAGGTCAGGGCGGTGGTCAGGCGGGCGGAGGCGGTCGGGGCAGCGGTGGCGGTCAGCCGGGCGGCGGTCAGCCGTGAGCTGAAGCGGTAGCGGCGGCGAACCGCGCTAATCGAAGCGCGGCGTACGCTTGTCGAGAAATGCGCCAATTCCTTCGACGAAGTCCGGCGTGGCGCTGCATGCGGCAAAGCTTGCCGCTTCCGCGTCGAGCTGCATCGACAGCGAATGCCCCAGCGATTGATTGATCAAGCGCTTGCCATTGCGCATCGCGAGTGCAGGCCCGCCCGCGAGCGTGGCAGCGAGCTTTCCGACGGCGGCTCCGAGCTCGGCTTCCGGCACGACACGATTGATCAGGCCGAGCCGCAACGCCTCGTCGACGCCGAATCGCTCGCCCAGGAGGACGATTTCCATCGCCTTCTTGGCGCCGACGATCCGCGGCAGCGCATAGGTCGCACCGCCATCCGGCGTCAGTCCGATATGGCGATACGCTGACGTGAAATAGCTGGAGTCGGCGGCCACCGCAAGATCGCAGGCGCACATCAGCGACAGGCCGAACCCGGCGACCGCGCCATGCACGGCGGCGATCACCGGATGCGGCATCCGGTAGATCGTCTCTATCGCCGCGTGCACGCGTTGCACGATCCGTGCGAAATCCTGCCGGCGCTGCGCCGCCGGCGCGCCGAGATTCGCGGCGAACGTGCGGATGTCTCCGCCCGCCATGAAATGCCGTCCGGCTCCGCGGATGACGATGCAGCGTACGCTGTCATCGGCGGCGAGCGCCATGGTGTTGACGACCAGCGCGTCCATCATCGCGAGATCCAGCGAGTTGAGCGAGTCCGGGCGGTTCAAGGTCAGCGTCGCGATTCCGCCGTCGCGAGCGAGCAGGATCGAGTCGTCAGTCACGGTCGCAGGGTATCGTGAATCGGGATCCGGCTGTCAAGCGTCGCGCGCGTCGCCATCTCGCCGCGCGTCGTCCGGCTCGCCGAGAGCGGATCCTCCGGCGGCTTCGCCTTGTCGGAATGGACTCGCGCGCTCGAGCTCGTCGACCGTCTGTGCGACGTCGGTCCGCTCGCGAGTCACAAAGGCCTCGATCGCGTGGGCGAAATCCGGATCCGCAATCGCATGCGCCGAGCGCGTCGTCACCGGCAGGAAACCGCGGGCGAGCTTGTGCACGCCCTGCGCGCCGCCTTCGAACAGGCCGATGCGACGTTCGATGCAGAACTCGATCGCCTGGTAATAGCAAGCCTCGAAATGCATGCCCGGGACGTGGCTGGTGGCGCCCCAGTATCGTCCCCATAGCGTTCCGCGATCGAATACGTCCAGTGCGGCGCAGACCGGCTTCCCGTGCTGGCTGCCGATGACGACAACGACATTGCCGGGCATCGTTGCGCCGATGCGTTCGAAAAAAGGCAATGAAAGGTAGGGCGTCGACCCGTGCTGGCGGTAGGTATTGCCGTAGCAGCGGTAAAAGAACGCCCATTCCGAGGCGCTTATTTCGGCGCCGGTCAGACGACGGAAGCTGACCCCGGCCTCGTTCAGCCGACGCCGCTCCTGCCGGATTTTCTTTCGCTTGTCGTGATTCAACGTCGACAGGAAATCGGCGAAGTCGCGGTATCCGGGGTTTTGCCAGTGAAACTGAAGGCTGTCGCGCATCAGCAGGCCCGCCGCCGCGCACTGCGCCGCGTCGTCGGCATCCGGGAACAGGATGTGCAGCGACGAGAGGCGTTCCTCGGCCAGCAGCGACAGCGCGCCTTCGAGCAAATGCTGCCTTGCCTGTTTGCTGGCAGCCAGCAGTCGCGGCCCCGTGGCCGGCGTGAACGGGATCGCCGCGAGCAGCTTTGGATAGTAGCGCTGCCCATGGCGCCGGTACGCGTCGGCCCAGGACCAGTCGAATACGTATTCGCCGTAGGAGTGCGCCTTCAGATACAGCGGCATCGCGCCGACCAGCGCATCGGCCTGTCGCAGCAGCAGATAGCGCGGCGCCCACCCGGTCTTGGGCGAAGCGCATCCGGTCTCGTGCAACGCGTGCAGGAAGGCATGCGACAGCAGCGGTTGTTCGCCGACCAGCGCATCCCAGGATGACGGCTGAATCGAAGCGAGCGTGTCGGTGACCTGCAGCGATAACGAGGGCATGCTTGGGCAGATTGTCGCGTGAAGAGTTGCCACCGGCAAGCGCGCGACATTCGAGTGGACGAACGGATCGGGCGTGCCGCGAAATACCACGCGCTTCTGCGTCGTGATCAGCGCGCGGCGGCGGGGCGCCGGTGCGGGAGTCGAAGCGGGCGCGCATGGTAAAATTTAGGCCATGCGCATCGCGATCGCCCAGCTGAACCAGATGGTCGGCGATCTCCCCGGCAACGCGGCGCGCATTCTCGATGCGGTGGATGCAGGCAGGCGCGGCGGCGCGGACCTGGTCGTCACGCCGGAGTTGTCGCTCTGCGGATACCCGCCCGAAGACCTGCTGCTCCGCCCGGCGTTTCTCGAAGCCTGCGCGCTCGAACTGGGACGGCTCGCGACGCGGCATCTCCGGCCCGGCTGTCGTGGTCGGATATCCAGAAATGGGCGATGGCGGTTCACGGCACAATGCCGTGGCCATCATCCGCGACGGCAGGATCGTCGGGCGTTACCGCAAACATACGCTGCCCAATTACACCGTCTTCGACGAACAGCGTTATTTCACGTCGGGCACCGAGCCATGCGTGTTCGACGTGGCCGGCGTCAGAGTCGGCGTGGTGATTTGCGAGGACATCTGGTTCCCCGGGCCGGCGCGCGGTTCGCGCGATGCTGGCGCGGAACTGATCGTCGTGCCCAACGGCTCGCCCTACCATACGCGCCAACAGGCGTTGCGTCGCGAGGTTGTCACTGCGCGCGCGGTCGAGACCGGTTGTCCGGTCGTCTACGTCAACCGCGTAGGCGGGCAGGACGAGCTCGTCTTCGACGGCGCTTCGTTTATCGTCGACGCCAGCGGCAAGGTAGCGCAACAGCTGCCGGCATGGCAGGAGACGATTGCGCTGGCCGAGTTCGACGGCGCGGTGCCGAAGCCCGTGCGAGGCGGTCTCGACTCTCGCCTCGAACCGCACGTGTACGCCGCGCTGACGATGGGCGTCCGCGACTACGTCGAGAAGAACCGCTTTCCCGGCGTGCTGCTCGGGCTCTCCGGCGGCATCGATTCGGCGCTGACGCTGGCGGTGGCCGTCGACGCGCTCGGCCGCGAGCGCGTGCGGGCGGTGATGCTGCCTTCGACGTTCAACGCCGCGATCAGCCTCGAGGATGCCCGCACGATGGCGGGCATCCTCGGCGTGCGTTACGACGAGATTCCTATCGATAGTGTTCTGCAGGCGTTTCTCCAGTCGCTCGCGGCCGAATTCAAGGGCCTTTCCGAAGACGCCACCGAAGAGAATATCCAGGCACGCATCCGAGGCACACTGCTGATGGCGATGTCGAACAAGCACGGTTCGATCGTATTGACGACCGGCAACAAGTCGGAAATGGCCGTCGGCTACGCCACGCTCTACGGCGACATGGCGGGCGGTTTTGCCGTCCTCAAGGATATCGACAAGACGCTGGTCTATCGGCTTGCGAACTATCGCAACAGCCTGGGTCGCGTCATTCCCGAGCGCATCATCACGCGCGCCCCGTCGGCTGAGCTCCGCGCCAATCAGACCGACCAGGACAGCCTGCCTCCGTACGAGACACTCGACGCGATACTCGAGGCCTACGTCGAGGAGAACCTGAGTCCGTCCGAGATCATTGCGCGTGGACATGCGCCCGCGCAAGTCGCACAGGTCGTGCGGCTGATCAAGCTCGCCGAGTACAAGCGACGCCAGGCGGCCGTCGGCATTCGCATCACGCCGCGCGGTTTCGGCAAGGATTGGCGCTATCCGATCACGTCGGCATGGGCCGATTGGAAGACCGGCGCCGACTGACGCTCAGCGTTTGCGGCGTGCCGCCGCTCGCTGGTTGCGGCGGCCGGGCTGGTGTAACCTAACGGCGGCAGGCACGGCGACGCGAATTCGCGGCGAAACAGGGGCGGGGAATGAAAAAAGTCGAAGCGATCATCAAGCCGTTCAAGCTCGACGAGGTGCGCGAGGCCTTGTCGGAGATCGGCGTAAGCGGCCTGACGGTCACCGAAGTGAAGGGCTTCGGACGGCAGAAGGGTCACACCGAGCTTTACCGCGGCGCCGAATACGTCGTCGACTTCTTGCCCAAGGTCAAGGTCGAAGTCATCGTCGCCGACAGTCTGGTCGAGCGCGCGATCGATTCCATCGTCAAGGCGGCGCGCACCGGCAAGATCGGTGACGGCAAGATATTCATCACCGCCGTCGAGCAGGTCGTGCGGATTCGCACGGGCGAGTCGGGAGAGGCGGCGGTCTGACCAGCGTTTCCGGCGACCGGAAATTCGATAGCAACTCGAGGAGCTGATCATCATGTCGATGCTGAAGGATTTTCGCGATTTCGCAGTCAAAGGAAATGTGATCGATCTGGCCGTCGCGGTCATCATCGGCGCGGCATTCGGCAAGATCGTCGACTCGCTGGTCAAGGACCTGATCATGCCGCTGATCGGCAGGATTTTCGGTGGACTGGACTTCTCCAACTTCTTCATCATGCTCGGGCCGCCGCCCGCCGGATACACTGGACCGATGACCTACGATGCGCTGACCAAAGCCGGCGTGCCGCTGCTGGCGTACGGCAACTTCATCACGGTCATCATCAATTTCATCATCCTGGCATTCGTCATTTTCTGGATGGTTCGACAGCTCACTTCGGTGAAGAAGAAGATCGACCCAGCTTCCGCCGTCGCGCCGGTGCCCGAAGACGTGCTGCTGCTGCGGGAAATTCGCGATGCGCTGAAGAAGTAACTCGCCATGCCGCTCCGGCGGTGGCGAATGGCGCCGCGTTGACCCTGGCAGCGCTTGATGCCAGAATCCGCTGACAGTAACCGACGCTTCAGGCATCGCGCGGAAGGCGATGCCTACCCGCTCCAGGGCGCACCCTGAACATTCACCGCGTCGCGGCCGCCAGAGCCGCGCGCTCGCTACGGAGGAACACGATGAGGAAATCAGGCCTGGCTCTCGGGCTGGCAACGCTCGCAGCTTGCGGAGTCGCTTGTGCCGATATCAATGTCGGGGTGACGCTGTCGGCCACCGGCCCGGCGGCATCGTTGGGCATCCCGGAAAAGAACACGTTCGAGATGCTGGGCTCGCCGACCGATAGGCGGACAAAAGATCCGCTTCATCGTGCTGGACGACAAGTCGGACACGACCGAGGCGGTGAAAAATACGCGCAAGCTGATCAGCGAGGAAAAGGTCGATGCGATCGTCGGCTCGACGGTGACGCCGAATTCGCTGGCGATGCGCGACGTGGTCAACGAAGCCGAAGTTCCGATGATATCGATGGCGGCCTCGGCACTGATCGTCAATCCCGCCGATCCGAAAACCCGGTGGGTGTTCAAGACCCCGCAGAACGACTCGCTGATGGCCGATGCCGTCGCCGTGCACATGCGTGCGAACGGCGCGCAGACGCTCGGCATCATCGGCTTCGCCGACGCCTACGGAGACAGTTGGCATTCGGAGATGGTGCGCTCGACGCAGACGGCGGGCATCAAGATCGTCGCCCAGGAAAAATACAACCGGAACGACCCGAGCGTCACCGGCCAGGTGCTGAAGCTTCTCGCCGCGCACCCGGATGCGATATTGATCGCGGGCTCAGGGACCCCGGCCGCGACGCCGCACAAGGAGCTGATCGCGCGCGGCTACAAGGGGCGGATTTACCAGACGCATGGTGTGGCCAATGCGGATTTCCTGCGCGTCGTCGGCGCCGATGGCAATGGCGCGGTGCTGCCGGCGGGTCCGATGCTGGTGTACGAGCAGTTGCCCGATAGCAATGCGGTGAAGAAATCGGCAGCCGAATACGTCACGGCCTACGAGGGCAAATACGGCCCCGGCAGCCGGACTACGTTCGGCGGCCATGCGTGGGACGCCTACAAGTTGCTGCAGCGGGCGATTCCCGAGGCGCTGAGGAAAGCGCAGCCGGGCACGAAGGAGTTTCGCCTCGCATTGCGCGACGCGCTCGAAAACGCCAAGGACGTCGCCGGAAGCAACGGCATTTTCAGCATGAATCCGTCCGACCACAACGGCATGGACAATCGCGCCCGCGTCATCGTCAAGATCGAGAACGGCAAGTGGGTCCTGAGCAAATGAACTGACGCTCACCGGGCCGGCTGCGGAACACCGCAGCCGGCCTTTTGTTTTCTGCGCGCCGCCGAGGCTGCCGATATCCGATGGACCTCTCGATCGCAGTACTGCTGGCGCAGGATGGCGTCACCAACGGCGCAATCTACGCGCTGCTTTCACTGGCGCTGGTTCTCGTATTCGCGGTAACGCGGGTCATCTTCGTTCCGGCCGGCGAGCTCGTGACCTACGGAACGCTGACGCTGGCTTCGCTGCAACTCGGCAAATCGCCGGGCTCCGTCGGGCTGCTGGTCGGTCTGGCGGGCCTCGCCGGTGCGATGGAGGTCTACGCGGCGGCGCGCGATCGAGATTGGCGCCGGCTGCCGCGCCGGCTGGCGATCTATCTGGTCGTGCCGCTGGCGATTGCCGCGCTCGTCCATCTGCTGGCGCCGCTGTCGCTCGCCTTTCCGCTGCAGATATTGCTCGCGGTCGCGATCGTCACCGCGCTCGGGCCGCTGCTCTATCGCGTCGCCTACCAGCCGCTGGCCGAGGCATCGGTACTTGGTGCTGCTGATCGTCTCGGTCGCCGTGCATTTCGCCATGCTGGGCCTCGGCCTGTGGTATTTCGGCGCCGAAGGCTCGCGCACGCCGGCGTTCACGTCCGCCTCTTACCGTGTCGGCGACGTGCAGATCAGTGGACAAAGCCTGCTGGTGCTGCTGTTCTCGTTGCTGGTCATTGCCGCGCTCTACGTCTTCTTCGAGCGGACGCTATATGGCAAGGCGCTGCGCGCGACGGCGCTCAATCGCGTCGGCGCGCGCCTGGTCGGCATCAGTCCCAACCTCGCCGGAAGCCTGACGTTGACCTTGGCCGCGTTGTTGTGCGCCTTTTCCGGTGTGCTGATCGGGCCGATCACGACCGTCTACTACGACTCCGGGTTCCTGGTGAGTCTGAAAGGCTTTGTCGGCGCGATCATCGGCGGCATGTCGAGCTATCCGCTGGCGGCGGCCGGTGCGTTCCTGGTCGGCTTGCTGGAATCGTACTCGTCGTTCTGGGCGAGCGCGTTCAAGGAAGTGATCGTTTTCACCCTGATCATCCCGGTGCTGCTCTGGCGCTCGCTGACGACACACCATCACGAGGAAGAAGAGTGACGCGATGAGGCGGGCGGCGCTCGCTTGTCTCTGTCGCCGCGCTGCTGGCCGCGCCGTTCGCAGCGCCGCCATTCTGGATCACACTGCTCAACTACATCGGCCTCTATAGCATTGTCACGCTGGGACTGGTGCTGCTGACCGGTGTCGCCGGCCAGACCTCGTTCGGCCAGGCCGCCTTCGTCGGCCTCGGTGCCTATACGACCGCGTACCTCTCGTTGAATTATCCGGCGATATCGCCGTGGCTGAATCTGGTCGCCGGCATGGCCCTGACGCGCGCTTGTTGCGCTCGGGCTCGGCTTTATCACGCTGCGGATGAGCGGCCATTACCTGCCGCTGGCGACGATCGCCTGGGGGATAAGCATTTTCTACGTGTTCGGCAATCTGGACTTCCTCGGCGGGAATACCGGAATGGGCGGCATCGCGGCGCTTTCGTTTTTCGCGTGGGAACTGCGCAACGAGCGTCACATCTACTACCTGATCTGGCTGATCGTGCTGGTCAGCCTGTGGATGGCCGACAATCTCCTCGATTCGCGCCCGGGCAGGGCGGTACGCGCGCTCAGAGGCGGGCTGGAAATGGCCGAAGCCTTTGGCGTCGATGCGGGCCGCTTGAAAATCGTCGTCTTCGTCTATGCCGCACTGCTCGCATGCATCTCCGGCTGGCTGTATGCGCATCTGCAGCGCTTCGTCAATCCGACGCCGTTCGGCATCAACCAGGGCATCGAGTACCTGTTCATGGCGGTAGTCGGCGGCGCCGGCAGCGTCTGGGGCGCGGTCGTCGGCGCGACGCTGATCACGCTGCTGAAGCAATTGCTGCAGAGCTGGCTGCCGCAATTGCTCGGGCGCGAAGGCAATTTCGAGGTGGTCGTCTTCGGCATACTGATGATCCTGCTGCTGCAGCGCACGCGTGACGGCGTCTGGCCGTGGCTGGCGCGATTGCTGCCTGGCGAAGTCGTGCGTACGGTTGTCGCGGCGGCGGCGTTACCGCGACGCGCCCGTCCGCGCGGCACGGCGCCGCTGTTGACCGTCGAGCGTGCGCGCAAGGAATTTGGTGGCCTGGTCGCGGTCAGACGATCTCTCGTTCGAGATCCGGCCCGGCGAGATTCTTGGCCTGATCGGGCCGAACGGCGCAGGCAAGAGCACGATGTTCAATCTGATCAGTGGCGCGCTGTCGCCAAGCCGCGGGACGATCACGTTCAATGGCCACAGATCGGCGGCCAGCAGCCTTTTCAGATCGCGCGATTGGGTATCGGCCGCACTTTCCAGCATGTCAAACTGATCGCGGGCATGTCGGTGCTGGACAACGTTGCGATCGGCGCATACCTGCGCGGCCGCGCCGGGGTCGCTCGCGCCGCGCTGCGCCTGGACCGGCGCGAGGAAGCGCGCGTCGCGCGCCGAAGCGATCGCGCAAATCGAGCGTGTCGGACTGACGGATTCGCTGCATGACGCCGGCCGGCTCGCTGCCGCTGGGCCGGCAGCGCATCGTCGAGATCGCGCGAGCGCTCGCCGCCGATCCGTCGCTGCTTTTGCTTGACGAACCCGCGGCGGGGCTTCGCTTCCTTGAAAAGCAGCAGCTTGCGAGCTTGCTGCGCGAGTCTGCGCGACGAGGGCATGACCATATTGCTGGTCGAGCACGACATGGATTTTGTCATGGGCCTGACCGACCGGCTGGTCGTGATGGAATTCGGCGAAAAGCTCGCCGAAGGATTGCCTGCCGAAATCCAAAAAAACCCCGCCGTACTCGAGGCTTACCTGGGCGGCCGTTTGACTGCGCGACGGCCATGAGCGCATTACTCGAGATCGTCGACTTGCGCGTCGCCTACGGCAAAGTCGAGGCGGTCCACGGCGTTTCGCTGACGGTCGCCGAAGGCAGCATCGTCACGGTGATCGGCCCCAACGGTGCCGGCAAGACCACGCTGCTGGCTGCGATCATGGGATTGTTGCCGTCGCGCGGCGACGATCGTGTACGCCGGCGCGCGAGTGAGCCGGACCAGCGTCGAAGAGCGCGTGGCGCAACGGACTGTGCCTGGTCCCGGAACGCCGCGAACTGTTCGCCGCAATGACGGTGGCGGACAATCTCGAGCTCGGCGCATTTCAGCGCTACCGGGCGCGCGATCGCACGCTCGGCAAGACGCGCGACGAAATGTACCAGCGGTTCCCGCGGCTGGCCGAGCGTCGCGCCCAACTTGCGGGCACGCTGTCGGGCGGCGAGCGGCAGATGCTGGCACTGGGCCGCGCGCTGATGGCCGGGCCGCGATTGCTGATGCTCGACGAGCCCAGCCTCGGCCTGGCGCCGCTGATCGTCAAGGAAATCTTCAGCATCATTGCCGCACTCAAGGCCAGCGGCGTGTCCATTCTGCTGGTCGAACAGAACGCGCGCGCCGCGCTGCAGATTGCCAGACTATGGCTATGTTCTCGAAACGGGGACGGTCGCGATCGCCGGGCCGAGCGAGGCAATGTCGCGCGATGCGCGCGTGGCCGCGACCTATCTCGGGCAGGCGGCACGCGACCGCGAGGAGCCGAATAGCGCGCGGTCGTAGCGGGTGCGTATCGAGCGCCCTTGTGCCTGTGCAGGCGTGCGCCCCGACAATGCAGGTATCCGTCGTTTTCGACGTGAATCCCCCGTGACCGATCTCGCCGTTCCTCCCGTCAAGCCCGCGCTGCTCGAGCAGGCGACTCGATTATTGCTTGCTCCGGCAGCCCTTGAGTTTCGCCAGCTGTCCGACGTGCTCGCCGGCATCCATGGTCACCACATCGATCATGCCGACCTGTATTTTCAATATTCACGCGTCGAAAGCTGGAGTCTCGAGGAGGGGATCGTCAAGTCGGGCTCGTTCTCGATCGATCGCGGCGTGGGCGTTCGCGCGATCTCGGGAGAAAAGACGGCATTCGCCTATTCCGACGATATCAGCCTCGATGCGCTGACTCAGGCGGCGACGGCGACGCGCGCGATCGGCCGGCAGGGCCAGTCCGCGGTCGCGGCGCTCGACCGGATCGGCGGCGGCGAGAGCGCTCTATTCGGCCAACGACCCGGTCACCGCGTTGACCGATGAGAGCCAAGGTCGCGCTGCTCGAGCGCCTGGAACGGCTGGCGCGAGCCCGCGACCCGACGGATTACGCAGGTGATGGCATCGCTCGCCGGCGAATACGAGGCGATCCTGGTGGCGCGCAGCGACGGGTCGATCGCCGCGGACGTGAGGCCGCTGGTCCGGATTTCACTCAATGTGATCGCCGAGCACAACGGTCGCCGCGAGCAGGGAATGGCCGGTGGAGGCGGGCGCGTCGACTACGGGTACTTCACCGACGCGCTGCTCGAATCCTACGCGACGCAGGCGGTCGATCAGGCGCTGATGAATCTCGACGCACGCGATGCTCCCGCCGGCACGATGACCGTCGTGCTGGGCCATGGCTGGCCGGGCATCCTGCTGCACGAGGCGATCGGCCACGGCCTCGAGGGGGATTTCAACCGCAAGGGTACGTCGGCGTTTTCCGGCCGGGTCGGCCAGCGCGTCGGGGCGCGCGGCGTGACCGTCGTCGACGATGGAACGATCCCCGATCGCCGCGGCTCGCTCAACATCGACGACGAAGGCAATCCGACGCAGCGCACGGTGCTGATCGAGGATGGCATCCTCAAAGGCTACATGCAGGATTCGCTGAATGCGCGGCTGATGGGCGTCGCGCCCACCGGCAACGGCCGCCGGGAATCGTTCGCGCACATGCCGATGCCGCGAATGACCAACACGATCATGCTGAACGGCGACAAGGACCCGGCGGAGATCATCGCCTCGGTGCAAGAACGGTCTGTATGCGATCAACTTCGGTGGCGGGCAGGTCGACATCACCAACGGCAAGTTCGTATTTTCGGCTGCCGAGGCCTGGAAGATCGAAAACGGGAAGCTCGCCTATCCAGTCAAGGGTGCAACGCTGATCGGCAACGGTCCCGACGCATTGACCCGCGTGTCGATGATCGGCAACGACATGGCGATGGACTCCGGCATCGGCACTTGCGGCAAGGAAGGCCAGAGCGTGCCGGTGGGCGTCGGACAGCCGACGCTGCGTATCGATGGCTTGACCGTCGGCGGCACGGCCTGATCGCTGCGCCGCGCTGCGCTTAGCCTCGGCTCAGTGCAGGGGCCCGGCCGGCTGAATGGCGGCGATCGCCGGCGCCGGCGACGAATGGTGCATGACCATCCGCCAACCGGAAGGCGTGCGCAAAAAGACATTGGTCACGATCGCCGCGCCCCGGGGCTTGGTGTCGCTGCCGACGGTGACTTGTTCGATCGCGCTTTGCATCGCCAACCCGACCGTCTCGACTGTCGTGACGTCTTCGAGGCGAAAAGACAGCTTGGTGTCGCTGGCGAACAATTGCTCCCAGCCTGCGCGCACCGCCTCGTAGCCGACCAGGCGCGGGCCGCCGGGGTGAATGCAGACGAGCTCCTCGTCCTCGGCCCAGGTCGCCATCATCGCGTCGACGTCCTTCGCTTCGAACGCCTGATAGAACGCCATCGCCGCATCCTGGGGCGAAGTGAAGATCGTCGGAGTGCGTGGCTTGGCCATCGTTAACGCTGCGTGCGCGCCAAATCATACACAACATTCGGCGACAGTTCGCGCATGCACTTGAAGTGTCCGAGCGGGCACTCCCGCTGGAAGCATGGGCTGCAGACGATTTCGATTTTTGCGACGCGCGCGAGCGGCGACAGCGGCGGCGTGTAATCGGGACTCGATGAGCCGAACAGCGCGACCAGCGGCCGCCCGACTGCTGCGGCGGCGTGCATCAGTCCGGAATCGTTGCTGACCACGACGCTGGCGGTGGCCAGCAGATCGATCGCGGTTCCCAGATCGGTTCTGCCGCATACGTCGCGCACTTCGGGAATCGCGGCGGCGATCGGGTCCGCGGCGACGCGGTCGTTGGGCGAACCGACCAGCCAGACGGCGTATCCCGAATCGATGAAGCGCTGCGCCAGCGTGATGAAATGCTCGGTGGGCCAGCGCTTGGCCGGGCCGAACTCGGCCCCGGGACAGAGGATCGCGACCGGGCGATGCGTGCTCAGGCCGAGCGCGCGGATCGCTTCGGCTGCATTTCCCGCATCGGGCACGAGGACCGGAGCTGCCGAGGTCGGCACCAGCTCGCCCGGTTGCGCCGCGAGTGCCACGAACCGGTCGACCAGGCGCGGCAGCGCTTTGGTATCGAGCCGTCGGGCATCGGTGAGCAGCATCCGGCGCGCTTCCCTGGCGTAACCGATGCGGCGCGGAATGCGCGCCATCCACGGGATCAGCGCCGACTTGAACGAATTCGGCAGCACCAATGCGCGCGTGTAGCCGGCGGCGCGAAGGTGCGCGCCAGCGCGCGACGCTCGCCCAGCCGCAGTTCGCCGTGGCCGATCGGATTTTCGATGATATTGCGCACGCCGCGCATGCGCGCGTAGACCGGCGCGCACCACGGCGGCGCGAGCACGTCGACGGTCGGCTCCTCGCAGCGGCTCGCGCAGGATGGCGACGCAGGGGCTCGGAGAAAATGGCGTCGCCGACCCACGACGGCGCGACGAGCAGGATGGGTTCAGCCATGGTGTCTGGTCCCGGCGCGATCGTCGCGCCGCCGGCACACGATCGCGACGATGAAAGCTCTCAATGTCCGCCGCGTGGCGGCGCGCCCTTCAGCTGGTACCGCGTGCCGCAATACGGGCACATCGCCTCGCCGGTGGCGGCCACGTCGAGAAAGACACGCGGATGGCTCGACCACAGCGGCATCGCCGGGTTCGGGCAATACAGCGGCAGGTCTGCTGCCGTGACTTCGACACGCACTCTGCGCTCGGGCTGTATCGCAGCTCATCGGCTCTGGCTCAGACCGGCGGTGAGCCAGGATCTGTACTTGGCGTTCTTGCCGTGCACGGCATCGAAGAACAGAGCTCTGCAGCTTCTTGGTGATCGGGCCGCACTCGCCGGCGCCGATCGTGCGATTGTCGAGCTCGCGGATCGGCGTCACCTCGGCGGCGGTGCCGGTGAAGAACGCCTCGTCGGCGATGTAGATGTCGTCGCGCGTCAGGCGCTTGGCGCTCACCTCGTAGCCCGAGGTCGCGCGCCAGCGTCGATCACCGAATCGCGGGTGATGCCGGTCAGCGCCGAGGTGAGCTCGGGCTCGTAGAGTCGTGCCGTCCTTGACGATGAAGATGTTCTCGCCCGAGCCTTCGGCGACGAAGCCGTCGACGTCGAGCAGCAGGCCCTCGTCGTAGCCGTGCTGCGTCGCCTCCAGGTTGGCGAGGATCGAGTTCGGCGTAGGTGCCGGCGAACTTGGCGCGCGCCATCGTCACGTTGACGTGGTGGCGCGCGAACGACGAGGTCTTCACGCGGATGCCCTTGTCGAGCGCCTCGGGCCCGAGGTAGGCGCCCCAGGGCCAGCCGGCGATCGCGACGTGCACCTTGGCGCCCTTCGGCGACACGCCCATCTTCTCCGAGCCGTAGAAGGCGATCGGCCGCAGGTAGCAGGACTCGAGCTTGTTGGCGCGCACGACTTCGCGCTGCGCCTCCATCAGTGCTCCTTGGCGTACGGGATCTTCATCATGTAGATGTGCGCCGAGTTGAACAGCCGCTCGGTGTGCTCGTCCAGCCGGAAGATCGCCGGTGCCGTCGACCGTCTTGTAGGCGCGCACGCCCTCGAACACCGCGAGGCCGTAGTGCAGCGAGTGGGTGAGCACGTGCGTCGTGGCCTCGCGCCACGGCACCAGCTTGCCGTCGTACCAGATGAAGCCGTCGCGGTCCGCCATCGACATCCTGCAGCTCCGCGCTCGGCAAAACCAACATTTTAGCCGATTTCGTAGACGTTTTCCGACCGAGGCGCACCGAAAACATGTTTCCAAAGTATCGCGACGGCTTCGCGACGGGCTGCCTGCGGAAGCGCCTCGACGCGCGCTTCGGGGGCGCCCTGAAGGCGGACCTGGTGCTGCAGCCGCCGATATTCGCGATAGGCGTCGGCGACTGCCGAGGCGAGGTCCGAAGGCAGCAGCGCGAGACTGGCGGCAAGCGCGAGCAGCGCGATGTTGCCGGCATTGCGCGTCATTTCCGGATGCGCGTGGCTGTGCGCGAGGACCAGGAACTGCACGGCGAATTCCACATCGACCATGCCGCCCGGATCGTGCTTGAGGTCGAAGAGCGCGCTTCGATTCGGATGCGCTGCCTGCATTCTGTCGCGCATCGCGACGATGTCGGCGGCGAGCTTGGCCGGGTCGCGCGGCAGCCGCAGGACCGCGTCGCGTTCGGCCTCGAATGCCGCGCCGATGCGCGCGTCGCCGGCGACGTAGCGCGCGCGGGTCAGCGCCTGGTGCTCCCAGGTCCACGCTGTATTGCGCTGATAGTTGCGAAACGCGGCCAGACTCGACACCGGCAGGCCGCTCGCGCCGTCGGGACGAAGCCGCAGATCGGTGTCGTACAGTCTCCCTGCCGCGGTCGTGCTGGTCAGCCAGGTCGTGAGCCGGTGCGCAAGACGCGCGTAGGCCTGCGGCGCCGCGTCGTCCGGGTCGTCGTACAGGAACACGAGGTCGAGGTCCGAAGCGTAGCCGAGCTCCTTTCCGCCGAGTTTGCCGTAGCCGATGATCGCGAATCGCGGTGGCTTCGCGTCTGCGCCTTGCATCTGGGTCCAGCAATGGTCGAGCGCGGCGGCCAGAACGATGTCGGCGAGCATCGACAGATGGTCGGCCAGCCGCTCGACCGAAAGGAGCCCCGCCAGGTCCTGCGCAAGCAGACGAAACACCTGCGCCTGCTGAAAATGCCGCAGTGCATCCATCTGCCGCTCGGCATCATCCGGGTGCGCGGCAAGCTGTGCAGCGAGCTCCTTGCGCCACGCATTCCAATCCGGCTCGGTCAGGAGCGCGCGGCTGTCCAGCAGCTCGTCCAGCAGCATCGGGTGCTGCGTCAGGTAATCTGCGGCCCACGAGCTCGCGCCCATCAGCTGCGCGAGGCGCGGCAGCACCGGCGGGTGCTCGACCAGCAAGGCGAGATAGGCGCTGCGCCGGCTGATCGTCTCCAGCAGTGCAAGCAGACGCTCGAACACCGCCTGCGGTGCCGCGGTCGCCGCCGCCGCGCGCAGCAACTGCGGCACCAGGGCATCGAAGCGCGCGCGCGAAGCCGTCGGCAATTGCAGATAGCGCGGACTTTGCCGCACGCGCGCGAGCTCGACGATCAACGCGCGTGGATCGTCGTACCCTGCGGCGGCCAGCGCGGCCAGATGGGCGTCCTCGGGTGCCGGCGCGATCCAGACGACGGCGAGCGGATCGCGCTCGGCGCCGCCGTCGGCGGCGGAAAAAGCGCGTCGAAATGGCGGTCGACGTTATTGCGGTGCCGATCGAGCAGCCGATCGAACGCGGCGGCATCGGAGCACGCCATCGCCTCGGCCAGCGCCGCGCGATCGGCATCGTCGTGCGGCAGGTCGTGCGTTTGCGCATCGTCGCGATACTGCAGCCGGTGCTCGACCATGCGCAGGAACACATAGGCGTCGACGAAGCTCGGCCGCCGCCGCGGCCGGCAGCAGGCCACGGACACGCATCGCGGCGAGCGCCGGCAAGGTGCCGCGAACGCGAAGCGCCGGCTCGCGCCCACCGCGCACCAGCTGCAGCGCCTGGACGATGAATTCGATTTCGCGAATGCCGCCGGGCCCGAGCTTGACGTTGTCCGCATGGTCGCGGCGCCGGCCCTGCTCGCGAATCTGGCGATGCACATCGCGCAAGCCTTCATACGCGTCGTAGTCCAGATACTTTCGGAAGACGAACGGCGTGACCAGCTGCTCTAGCTCGCCGGCGCGCGTCGCCGGTCAGCGCGCGCGCCTTGAGCCACGCGTAGCGCTCCCAGGTGCGGCCCTGGGCGATCAGGTACTGCTCGAGCGCAGCGAACGAAGAGGCCAGCGGACCCGCATCGCCGTACGGACGCAATCGCATGTCGATGCGGAACACATAGCCCTCCGGAGAGGGTTCGGCCAGCGCGGCGACGACGCGGCGCCCCAGGCGATCGAAGAAATCCTGGTTCGCCAGAGCCTTCGGCCGTCGCGTGTCGCCGTCCTCGGGATAGACGAAGACGAGATCGACGTCGGATGAGACATTGAGCTCGCCGCCGCCGAGCTTGCCCATCGCGACGACGATCAAGCTGCTCGGGCGCGGCACTGTCCGCGCCGAGCGGCTCGCCGTGGATCGCCGCGAGCCAGCTCGAGTGCGCGTCGACTGCGGCGGCGATCGCGTTCTCGGCCAGACGCGTCATCGTCGCGCAGACTTCGTTCAGATCGGCGCGTCCGGTCAGGTCGCGCAGCAGGACGTGCAGGTACACGCGCTGGCGCAGCCGGCGCAGGGCAACAGCCAGGGCCGCGGGATCGGACCCACGCGACGAGCCCGTCGAGTTCGCCGTCGGACCATTGGAAAGGCTGGTCGAGCATCGCCTCGACGGAGGCGCACAGGCCGGGATCGGCGACGCGAAGGCGCTGCGCATAGCGGCTGAACTCGTACGCTCCAGCGAGGTCCATCCTGGAATTCAACGCGGCGGCCGCCCCTTTCCGTATTAAAATCGCGCCAGAACGACCTATTATGCCCTTCGCGCGCGCAGCTTCGAGTCTTCCCCGGCCTTCTCTTACTTCGTTTCGCAAGACGCTGTGCTCGGCACGCGCGATCGCTGTTGATCGCCCTCATCGCCGTCTGCTTGTTGCTGCTGGCGGTGCGCTTCGTCATCTTTCCACGCGTCGAAAACAACCCTGAAGTAGTGGCGCGTCTGCTCGACGGCGCAGATCGGCCAGCCGGTGGAGATCGGGTCGGTCGCCACCGGGTGGGACGGCTGGAACCCGCGGCTCGACATCGGCAATCTGCGCATCACGGAGCCGGGTGCCAGTGTCGCGAGCGTGACCTTGCCCGACATGCGGCTGACCGTCGCCTGGGATTCGCTGCTGTTTTTCCAGTTGCGCTTGAAGCAGCT
This sequence comes from uncultured beta proteobacterium, assembly GCA_963847585.1. Classification (GTDB taxonomy): domain Bacteria; phylum Pseudomonadota; class Gammaproteobacteria; order Burkholderiales; family Casimicrobiaceae; genus PALSA-1003. The sequence continues at coordinate 381,067 of CAWKAQ010000019.1, forward strand.
GTCGATCGACGAGCCGCGCCTGATCGTTCGCCGCGACACTGCCGGCATGCTGCACGTCGCGGGGATGACGCTGGATCTCACCGAAAAGCGCGGCGAGCAGGGCATTGTCGAATGGGTGCTGCGCCAGCCGCGCATCGTCATCCGCGACGCGTTCATCGCCTGGCGAGACGAGCTGCGCGGCGCGCCGCAACTGACACTCGAACACGTCGTTCTGCGGCTGGAAAACCGCGCCGGCCGTCATCGCTTCGGATTGACCGGCGCGCCGCCCGCGAGCCTCGCGGCACCGCTCGACGTGCGCGGCGATTTCACCAGCGGCTCGCTGGCCGATTGGCGCGGCGCGTCCGGACGCTTCTACGCGCGACTCGACTATGTCGATGTCGGTGCCTGGCGCGCGTGGCTGCCTCCGGGCCTTCCGATCAGCGCTGGCAAGGGCGCCGTTCGAATGTGGCTGGAGATCGCGGCCGGCGAGCCGCGCGACCTTGTCGCGGACGCAATCCTGAGCGGCGTCGAGGGCAAGCTTGCCAGCGATTTGCCACAGCTTTCGCTGGCCCGGCTCGAAGGCCGTGTCGGCTGGCATGACGATCCTTCGCGCCGCGAAGTCTACGCACGCCAGCTCGCGTTCGCTGCGCCGGGTGAAACGCGCTTCGACCCGACCGATTTCCAGCTGACGATGCATTACGATGCTGGCCGGCCGATCGACGGCAACGCCTCGTTCAGCCGCATCGAGCTCGCTCCGTTGCGGCAGCTCGGCCCCTATTTGCCGCTGCCGACGCGATGGCGGGACGACCTCGCGCGCTTTGCGCCGCGCGGAACGCTCGATGCGGGCGCACTGCATTGGACCGGCGACATCGCAGCACCCAGCGCATTCGATGCGTCGGCCAATTTCGCCGGACTCGGGTTCGCGCAGGAAGGTGCGGCGTCAGGCGTCACCGGTCTCTCCGGCAGCATCGCCGCAACCGACCACGACGGAGCGATCAAGCTCGACAGCCGCGCGCTTGCCGTGCACTCGCCGCATCTGTTCGCGCAGACACTGGTGCTCGACACCGCAAAAGGACAACTGCGCTGGCGTAAATCCGCCGAAGGCTATGCGGTCCAGCTCGAGCAACTGGCGTTCGCCAACGCGGATGCCGCGGGCGTGGTCAGCGGCGAATACCGAACGCTCGCCGACGGGCCGGGCGCGGTCGACGGAACTGCGCAACTCTCGCGAGTCGATGCGACGCAGCTGCATCGCTATGTGCCTCTCGCTGCCGGAGCCGGCGTGCGCGAATGGATACGCACCAGCCTGCTCGCCGGCGGCTCGAGCGATGCGCGCCTCAAGGTCTCGGGGAATCTCGCCGACTTTCCATTCGCCGATGGCAAAAAGGGCCAGTTCACGCTGACCGCCAAGGCACAGGGAGTGACCCTCGACTACGCGACGCATTGGCCGCGGCTGACCGACCTCGACGGCGAGGTCAGGGTCGATGGAGTACGCATCAGCGTCGACGGCCGCAGCGCCCGCGCGTTCAATGCAGCGATCGGCCGGATCAAGATCGAGATCCCCGATATGCGCATCGTCCATCCGGCGTTGCGCATCGAGGGCGAGGCGGTTGGGCCGGCCGCGGATTTCCTGCGCTTCATCGCCGAAAGCCCGGTCGACGAGTGGCTCGATCATACGACCCGCGGCGCCGAAGCGAGCGGCGAGGGCAAGCTCGCTCTCAAGCTGGAACTGCCGATCGGCAACCACGACGGCGACCAGATCGCCGGCGAATTCACTTTTTCCGGCAATCGGCTCAAGTTCGGCGGCGGCATTCCCGCACTGAACCAGCTTAACGGCAAGCTCGCGTTTACGCGACGCGAAATCCACAGCACGGGACTCACCGCGGAGATCCTCGGCGGTCCCGCACGGCTGACGGTATCGGGCGCCGTTGGCGGGATGCGTGTCGACGCGCAGGGTAACGCCGATGTCGGTTTGTTGCGCAGCCAATATCCGCAGCAGGTCCTGGCTGCGCGTCTCACAGGCACGACCGACTGGCAGCTTGCGCTCAATGTCGCGGCGGACCGAGCGAACTGGACACTCGACACTACGCTGAAAGGCGTCACGGTCGATTTTCCGGTGCCGGCTGCCAAGCCGCCGGGCGAGGCGATGCCGCTTCGCATCGAGCGTCGCCAGACCGAAGCCGCCACCGATCTGCTGCAGCTCACGTACGGCCGGGTGGGGCGGCTGACCGTGCAGCGGCGCCTGACGGCCTCAGGGCCCGTCGCCGAGCGCGCCTTGCTCGCACTGGGCAAGGCCGCCGGCGCGCCCGATCGTCGCGGCCTGTGGATTCGCGGCGACGTCGATCAACTCGATCTCGACGGCTGGCTCGCGCTGCGCGAGCAGGTGGACGCCAGCGTCGATACCGGCCCGTTGCCGCTGTCGGGTCTCGAAGTCAGCGCCGGCGCGCTCGACGTGTTCGGCCGGCGGCTCAACGAATTGCGCGTCGGCGCGAGCCGCAGCGGCAACAACTGGCAACTCGACCTGCGCGGTCGCGAGCTCGAAGGCATGGCGCGCTGGGAGCCCGCGGCACCCGCGCATCCGAACGGCCGCATTGTCGCGCGCCTGCAACGGCTGACGCCGCCGACAGCGGCGTCGTCGCATGCCGCGCCGACCGCGACTTCGCCGTCGGAAGTGAACAGCTGGCCGGAGATCGACCTGACCGCCGAGACTTTGCGCCTGAAGGAGCGGGACCTGGGACGGCTCGAGTTGAACGCGCAGCCGCGCGGGGCCGACTGGCGGATCGACAAGCCTGAAGCTGATCAACGAGGACGGGCAGCTGGACGCCAACGGCTGGTGGCGCGGCGGCGGCGGCAACGAGCAGACGACGCTGGACGCCGACCTCGACGTGCACGATGCCGGCAAGTACCTGGCGCGCTACGCGCTGCCCGATGCGGTCCGCGACGCCCCGACGCGGATCCGCGGCCAGGTTTCGTGGAAGGGCGGGCCGCAGGACTTCGACTATCCGACGCTCAACGGCAAGCTTCGCCTCGAAACCGGGCGCGGCCAGTTCACCAAGCTCGATCCCGGTCTCGGCAAGCTGCTGGGCGTTCTTTCGCTGCAGTCGCTCAAGCGGCGGCTCGCGTTCGATTTCCAGGACCTGTTCGCCGAGGGCTTCTCTTTCGACGAAATCACCGGCGACGTGCGCATCCAGAACGGTGTGATGAAAAGCGACAATCTGAAGATCGTCGGACCGTCGGCGCGCGTGGCGATCCAGGGCGAGGCAGACATCGCGCGCGAGACGCAGCATCTGTCCGTGCGCGTGCAGCCGACCTTGTCGGCAGGCGTGTCGGTCGGCGCCGCTGCGCTGCTGCTCGCCAATCCGGTCATCGGCGCCGCCGTGTACGCGGGTTCGCTGCTCGCGCAAAAGGCGATGCAGGATCCGATCGAGCAGATGTTTTCGTTCGGCTATGCGGTGACCGGCAGCTGGTCGGACCCGGTGGTCGAGCGCGAAGGCCGATTCCCCGCGCCGGCGGCAGCCTCGGCAAGCAAGCCGGATACCCCGCCGCAATGAGCGCCGCGGGCGGGGTTGACAGCATCCGCGTGGCCGCGGTGCAGACGGTCTCCGGCAACGACGTCGATGCGAATCTGGCCGCGGTCGAGCCGCTGATCGTCGCGGCACGAGAGCAGGGCGCCGCGCTGGTCCTGCTGCCCGAATACTTCGGCATCTTCGGCGCCCGTGCCACCGACAAGGTCGATGCGCGCGAGGCCGACGGCCACGGTCCGCAGCAGGACTTTCTGTCCCGCGTCGCGCGCGAGCAGCGGCTGTGGCTGATCGGCGGCACCGTGCCGATCGCTACGGCCGACCCGGCGCGGGTACGCAGCGCTTCGCTGGTATTCGATCCGCACGGCCAACAGGTTGCCCGCTACGACAAGATCCATCTGTTCGCATTCAGCCAGGGCGACGAGCGCTACGACGAGTCGAAAACGATCGAATCCGGGAGCGCGGGCGTCACCTTCGATTCGCCAGTCGGCCGCGTCGGCCTGTCGGTCTGCTACGACTTGCGCTTTCCCGAGCTCTACCGCAGCTACCGCGATGTCGCGCTGATCGTCGTGCCATCGGCGTTTACCGCGGTGACCGGGGCCGCGCACTGGCACGTGCTGCTCAAGGCGCGCGCCATCGAAAACCAGTGCTATGTGCTCGCTGCCGCGCAGGGCGGCACGCACGCCAACGGCCGGCGCACATATGGCCACAGCGTGCTGATCGATCCGTGGGGCACCGTCGTGGCCGAATTGGCGAACGGCGAAGGCGTCATCGTCGGAGAAATCGACGGTGCGCGAATCGCGCAGGTCCGGCGCGACCTGCCGGCTCTGTCGCATCGCCGGCTCGCCTGAGGGCTGCGCCGGGGCTTTACTCAGGCTGGCGGAGCCTTGAGCAGGACGACCACGGCGCCGCCACCGCCGCCGTGGCGCGGCGCTTCGCAATAGGCGAGTACTTCATCCCATTGCGACAGCCAGCGGCGCACCTTGCTCTTGAGCACCGGCTCCCGATTCGGTGACGACAGACCTTTGCCGTGAATCACGCGCACGCAGCGCAAGCCGCGACCGCGCGCATCGAACAGGAAATCGGCGAGCGCGTCGTGCGCCTCGCTCGCTGGTCAGGCGGTGCAGATCGAGCTCACCCTGCACCGACCAATGACCGCGCCGCAAGCGGACGAGCACGTCGGGGCCCAGACCCGGGCGCAGAAACGTCTGCTGTGCCTCCTGTTCCTGTCCGATCTCCCACGAGGACGGCGACGGCTCGGTGCCGAATTTGCTCGCGGCAAGCGCGTCGGCTTCGTCGGCCAGCCGCTTGGCCGGCGTCGGCGCGGGACGCGCCTTGTCGATGCGCGCGCGGTTGCGAGACGGCAGCGGAGCGACGTCGGCGAATGCCTGGCTCAAGTCGATGTCGGGATCGGTCTGCACGGTGCGGGCGCCGGCGCGCTTGCCGGAGCTCGCCGCAGCGCGCGTCGCCGGCGCCGGCTTGCTGCCGGCGCTGTGCAGCAAGGTCTTCAGATCCGACAGCTTGGCCATCGCGCATTATCCTCGTTGCAGCCGCGGTGAGCCCGCGGCACGAGCTCGGGTGGGGACGCGCCGGCACGGGCCGGCGCGCGACACAAGCGCCAGCGCGCTATTCGACCGACAGCGCGGCGGCCTGCTGCACCGGCAGCGGATTATCGAGATACGCTTCGGCGTCCAGCGCCGCCATGCATCCGGTGCCGGCGCTGGTCACGGCCTGGCGGTAGACGTGGTCGGCCACGTCGCCGGCGGCAAACACGCCGGGGATGCTGGTCGCCGTTGCATTGCCGGAGCTGCCGCCTTTGACGGTGATGTAGCCCTCGACCATCGCCAGCTGTCCCTCGAAGAGCTGCGTGTTCGGCGTGTGTCCGATGGCGATGAAAACGCCCTGCGCCTGAAGCTCGCGGGCCGCGCCGGTTCCGACATGCTTCAGGCGCACGCCGGTGACGCCGGATTTGTCGCCGGTGACCTCGTCGAGCGTGTGGTCCCAGAGCACGCGCACGTTTCCGCTCATGCGCCGTCTTGGCCATCAGCTTGTCGACCAGAATCGCCTCGGCGCGGAACTTGTTGCGGCGGTGGACCAGGCTGACCTGGCGCGCGATGTTCGACAGATACAGCGCTTCTTCGACCGCGGTGTTGCCGCCGCCGACGACGATGACGTCCTGTCCCTTGTAGAAAAAGCCGTCGCAGGTCGCGCAGGCGGAAACGCCTTTGCCCATGAAAGCCTGCTCGGAAGGCAGCCCGAGATAGCGCGCCGATGCGCCGGTCGCGATGATCAGCGCGTCGCAGGTGTATTCGCCGATGTCGCCGACCAGGCGCAGCGGACGCTCGCGCAACGCCGCGGTATGAATGTGGTCGAAGATGATCTCGGTGTCGAAGCGTTCGGCGTGCTTCTGAAAGCGCGCCATCAGCTCGGGGCCTTGCACGCCGTCGGCATCGGCCGGCCAGTTGTCGACATCGGTCGTGGTCATCAGCTGCCCGCCTTGCGCCAATCCGGTGATCAGAACCGGTTTCAGGTTGGCGCGCGCGGCGTATACTGCCGCGGTAAATCCGGCCGGGCCGGAGCCGAGAATCAACAGGCGATGGTGCTTGGCGGACATGATGCGGTCGATTCGCTGTTTATTCGGGTACGAAACGTTCCGCCCGATTCTAACCGATGTTGGGGTGGCTCCCTGAGGCGCAAGCCGGCCCTTCCGCGACGCCGGACGGTGTATAATGTGTTGCGCTAAATGCGCATCACAAATCTATGATTTTCAAGAAAAAAATACAAAGGCAACGTCGGGGTGGCACAGCGCCGGAACCGACGCTGTCGCCGCGCCTCGCGGCACTGGTGCGCGAGTCGTGGTGGCTGCTGGTAGTCGCCGTATTCGCCTACCTTGCGCTGATTCTCGCGACCTATCAACGCACCGATCCGGGCTGGTCATTCTCGGGCACCGGTGCGGCCATTCACAACAAGGGCGGAGCGGTCGGCGCGTGGCTTGCCGATTTGCTGCTGTATCTGTTCGGCATCTCCGCCTGGTGGTGGGTGTTCGCCGGCATCGTGCTGGTCGTGACCGGCTATCGGCATCTGACGCGCTCGATCGATGCTGCCGACCGGCATCATCCATGGCTCGCCGTGCCTGGATTCGCCCTGGTCCTGCTCTCGAGCTCCGCGCTCGAGGCACTGCGCCTGTATCGCCTCCCCGCATTATTGCCGCATGCGCCGGGCGGCGCGCTCGGCGAGATGATCGGGTCGGGCTTCTCGCGCGCGCTGGGATTCAACGGCGGCACGCTGCTGCTGATCGCGCTTTTTGCCATCGGCTGGTCGTTGTTCACCGGCATGTCGTGGCTGCGCCTGATGGAGCGGGTCGGCGCCGGCATCGAGCGCTCGATCGCGTCGCTGCGGCATCGGCGCGATGCGCGCCGCGATCGTGAAATCGGCGCCGTGGCGCTGGAGGAGCGCGAGCAGTTCGTCGAGGCGGCGCGCGAAAGCATCGAGGATCGCGAACCGGTCGTCGTCGTGCCGGCGATGGTCGACGTGCCGAAATCGGAGCGGGTGGTCAAGGAAAAGCAGAAGCCGCTGTTCCAGGACATGCCCGACTCGCCGCTGCCGCCGCTGGCGCTGCTCGAGGACGCGCCTTCGGCGCAGGAACAGGTCAGCCCGGAGACGCTGGAATTCACCTCGCGCCTGATCGAGCGCAAGCTCGCCGATTTCGGCGTGTCGGTCAAGGTGCTCGCGGCGTACCCCGGACCGGTGATCACGCGGTTCGAAATCGAGCCCGCGATCGGCGTCAAGGGCGCGCAAATCGTCAATCTGATGAAGGATCTCGCGCGGGCGCTGTCGGTGGTGAGCATACGGGTGGTCGAGACCATTCCGGGCAAATCGTTCATGGGGCTCGAGCTGCCCAACGCCAAGCGGCAGATCGTGCGCCTGGTCGAGCTCTTGTCGTCGACGACCTACAACGATACGGCGAGCCCGCTGTCGCTCGCTCTGGGCAAGGACATCGCGGGCAAGCCCGTCATCGTCGACCTGGCGCGCATGCCGCACCTGCTGGTCGCCGGCACGACCGGGTCGGGCAAGTCGGTGGCCGTCAACGCGATGATTCTGTCGCTGCTGTACAAGGCCGAGCCGCGGCAGGTCCGGTTGATTCTGATCGATCCGAAGATGCTGGAGCTTTCGGTCTACGAAGGGATTCCGCATCTGCTTGCGCCGGTCGTCACCGACATGAAGCTTGCCGCCAACGCGCTGCACTGGTGCGTCGGCGAGATGGAGCGCCGCTACCGGCTGATGTCGACGCTGGGCGTGCGCAATCTCTCCGGCTACAACGCGCGCGTGGTCGAGGCAAAAAAGGCCGGCAAGCCATTGACCAATCCGTTCACGCTGACGCCGGAAAGCCCGGAGCCGATCGAGGAAATGCCGCTGATCGTCGTCGTCATCGACGAGCTGGCCGACCTGATGATGGTCACCGGCAAGAAAATCGAGGAGCTGATCGCGCGCATCGCGCAAAAAGCGCGCGCCGCCGGCATTCATCTGATCCTTGCGACGCAGCGCCCGTCGGTCGACGTGATCACCGGCCTGATCAAGGCCAATATTCCGTCGCGCATCGCGTTCCAGGTGGCGAGCAAGGTCGATTCGCGCACGATCCTCGATCAGATGGGCGCGGAGACTTTGCTCGGGCAGGGCGACATGCTTTATCTGCCGCCGGGAACCGGGCACCCGCAGCGTGTGCACGGTGCGTTCGTCGCCGACACCGAGGTGCATCGCGTCGTCGAGCATCTGAAAGCGCAGGGCGGGCCGCAATATCTGGACGGCATTCTCGATTCGGGCGTCAGCGGCAACGGCGACGAAGGCGTGATGATCGATGCCGGCGATGCCGAGGCGGACCCGATGTACGACCAGGCGGTCGCCGTCGTGCTGAAGACGCGCCGGCCATCGATCTCGCTGGTGCAGCGCCATCTGCGCATTGGCTACAACCGGGCGGCGCGCCTGATCGAGCAGATGGAACGCGCAGGGCTCGTCTCTGCGATGCAGACCAACGGCAATCGCGACGTGCTGGTCCCGGCGGGCAAAGGCGAGAGCGCATGATCGTCGGATGGCGGTTCGCGGCGACGATGTGCGCGGCGATGTCGCTCGCCTGTCCCGCGGCAGCGTCTGGCCCTGACCAGCTGAAGGCCTTCCTGAGCGGCGCCAAAACCGGCAAGACGACGTTCCGCCAGATCGTCAGCGGAAAATCGGGACGCGTGCCGCAGGAATCGAGCGGAACGTTCGCTTTCTCGCGGCCCGGCAAGTTCCGCTGGACCTACGAAAAGCCGCATGCGCAGATCATCGTCGGCGACGGTCAAAAGCTGTGGATCCACGATCCGGATCTCAACCAGGTAGTCGTCAAAAAGCTCGACCAGGCGCTGGGCGCGACGCCTGCCGCGCTGCTCGCCGGCGACGACTCGCTGGAAAAAAACTTCGAGCTCACTGACGGCGGAAAAAGCGGCGATTTGGAATTCGTCGACGCCAAGCCGCGTGCCGGCGACAGCGGCTTCGCCAGCATCCGGATCGGGCTGAAGGGTAACGCTCCACGCACGATGGAACTGCACGACAGCTTCGGCCAGGTGACGCAACTGTCGTTCGGTTCGTTCGAGCGCAACGCAGCCGTCGACACCGCGTTGTTCCGGTTCGTGCCGCCGCCAGGCGCCGATGTCGTCGGCGAATGACCTTTTTGCCGTAGTCAATCCGGCGACTCCGCTGGCCGAGCGCCTGCGGCCGAAAAACATCGGCGAGGTCATCGGGCAGCGGCATCTGCTCGGACCCGGCAAGCCGCTGGCGGTGGCCTTCGCGTCGGGCAAGCCGCATTCGATGATCCTGTGGGGCCCGCCGGGCGTCGGCAAGACGACGCTCGCGCGCCTGATGGCCGATGCGTTCAACGCGGAATTCATCGCGTTGTCGGCAGTGCTTTCGGGCGTCAAGGACATTCGCGACGCGATCGCCCAGGCGGAGGCGACACTTGCGCAATCGGGCCGTCACACGATCCTGTTCGTCGATGAGGTGCATCGTTTCAACAAGGGACAGCAGGACGCCTTTCTTCCGTTCGTCGAAAAGGGCCTGGTCACTTTCATCGGCGCGACGACCGAGAATCCGTCGTTCGAGGTCAACAGCGCGTTGCTCAGTCGTGCCACCGTCTATGTGCTCGAGGCGCTGTCGGCCGACGAGCTCTCGGCGCTGCTCGATCGCGCGCTGCCGGCGGCGATGCCCGGCGTCGCGCTCAGCGCCGCCGCACGAGACGCGGTAATCGCCTATGCCGACGGCGACGGCCGGCGCCTGCTGAATCTGGTCGAGCAACTGGCCGTCGCCGCGCAGGAAGCGGGTCGGCGCGAGATCGACAGCGAATTCGTCGAGACGGCGATCACGCGCAGCCTGCGCCGCTTCGACAAGGGCGGCGAGGCGTTCTACGACCAGATATCGGCGTTGCACAAGTCGGTCCGTGGATCCGATCCCGATGCGGCGCTCTACTGGTTCTGCCGGATGCTCGACGGCGGCGCCGATCCGCTGTATGTCGGGCGGCGGATGATACGAATGGCCAGCGAAGATATCGGACTTGCCGATCCGCGCGCGCTGCAGCTGACCCTGGACGCCGTCGCGACCTACGAGCGCCTCGGCACGCCCGAAGGCGAGCTCGCGTTGGCGCAAGCCGTGATCTATCTCGCCTGCGCCGCCAAGAGCAATGCGGTGTACGTCGCGTACGGCGCCGCGCGCGCGTTCATCGCCGAAGATGGTTCGCGCCCGGTGCCGCTGCACCTGCGCAACGCGCCGACCAGGCTGATGAAGAACCTGGGTTACGGCAAGGACTATCGCTACGCGCACGACGAGGAAGATGCCTACGCCGCCGGCGAAAGCTATCTGCCCGAGGGCATGGCGCGGCCCGACTGGTATCGCCCGACCGATCGCGGCCTCGAAGCGAGGATCGCGGAAAGGCTTGCCGAGTTGAAGCATCGCGACGCCAAGGCGCGCTCGGGCGGCGAAGGCGAGTCCTGACCGCGGGCGCCGCCTGGCGGTGCGCGGCCCTCTGCTAAAATTCGCGCATGATCGATATCCAGCTTCTGCGCAACGACCTCGATGACGTCGTCGCGCGTCTGAAGACGCGTGGATATCAGCTCGACGCGGCCGCGTTCGTCGAGCTCGAGGCCGAGCGCAAGCATATACAGATGCGCACCCAGGAGCTCCAGGCGAGGCGCAACACGGTCTCGAAAGAGATCGGCATTGCCAAAAGCAGAGGCGAAGACGCATCGGCGACACTGCGCGAGGTCGCCGGCATCGGCGACGAGTTGACTTCGCTCGAACGCAATCTCGAGGCCGTGCAGCAGCGCCTCCGCGATTGGCTGCTGGCGATGCCCAACCTGCCGCATGCGAGCGTTCCGGTCGGGGCTTCCGAGGCCGACAACGCCGAAGTCCGCCGCTGGGGCAGCCCGAGGACGTTCGATTTCGCGCCGCGCGATCACGTCGACATCGGCGCGGCGGTCGGCGGCCTCGACTTCGACGTGTCGGCGAAAATTTCCGGCGCCCGTTTCTATGCGCTGCGCGGCGCGGTCGCGCGCCTGCACCGGGCGCTGGTGCAGCTGATGCTCGATACGCACACGACCGAGCACGGCTACGCGGAATGCTATGTGCCTTATCTGGTCAATGCCGACGCACTGGTCGGCACCGGCCAGCTGCCGAAATTCGAGGAGGACTTGTTCTGGGCGGCGAAGGGCGGCGCACCGGACGAGGGACGCTGGTACCTGATCCCCACCGCCGAAGTGCCGCTGGCCAATTTCGTGCGCGACCAGATCGTCGCCGCCACGGCGCTGCCACTCCGGCTCACCGCGCACTCGCCGTGCTTCCGCTCGGAGGCGGGCAGTTACGGCAAGGACACCCGAGGCATGATCCGCGTCCATCAGTTCGACAAGGTCGAGATGGTGCAGATCGTCGACCCGGACCGGTCGTACGATGCGCTCGAGGAAATGGTGCGGACACGCTGAAGCGATCCTGCAAAAGCTCGAGCTGCCGTACCGCGTCGTCACCCTGTGCACCGGCGACATGGGCTTCGCCGCGGCGAAGACCTACGATCTGGAAGTGTGGCTGCCGGGGCAGGGCAAGTATCGGGAGATTTCGTCGTGCTCGAATTGCGAGACGTTCCAGGCGCGCCGCATGCAGGCGCGATTTCGCAACGCGCAAGGCAAGCCTGAGCTCGTGCACACGCTGAACGGATCGGGGCTGGCCGTCGGCAGGACGCTGGTCGCGGTCCTCGAAAACTACCAGCGCGCCGACGGCGGCATCGACATCCCCGCGGCGCTGCGGCCGTATATGGGTGGCGCCAGCATCATCGCCGCGGCGCGCTGATTATTTGGCGGCGTTGACCGGCGCGGCCATCGGCTGCGCCGCGTTTTCATCGGCGATGCCCGAGAACATGCGCAATCGCGGCTGCAACGGCGGCTGCTGGGCGAGCAGGATGTCGTAATACGCGCGCACGCGATCGACGAACGCGACCGGCATCGCGCCGCGCGCGTAACCGAATTTGGCCGTCTCGTAATACTCGGGCAGCGCGAGCAGCGGCAGCGTCTTTTTCAGCGCCGACCAGGTGTCCGGGTCGAGCTTCTGCTTCTGCGCCAGGATGCGCGCATCTTCCAGATGGGCGATGCCGATGTTGTACGCGCCCAGCGCGAGCCAGGTAAGGTCGGGCTCGGCGATGCGCTGCGGCAGCCTGTCCTTCAGATCGCGCAGGTAGCGCGCCGCGGCAAGGACGCTCGCCTTCGGATCGAGCCGATCGATGCCGCCGAGGCGCTGCGCGGTTTCCTCGGTCAACTGCATCAGGCCGCGCACGCCGGTCTCGCTGGTGGCCTGCGCGTCCCACTTCGATTCCTGGTATGCGATCGCGGCGAGCAGGCGCCATTCGATGCCGGTCTCCTGTTGCGCGCGCTGGAACACACTCGCGAAGCTGCGGCAATGTCGACTTGATGCGCTCGTGGAACACGCCGGCATCGATGCGCGGCACCGTGCCATAGGAAAAGTAGCGCTCGACCAGCCGCTGCAGTCTGCCGTCGCGGCGAAGCTGCGCGAAGAACGCGTTGACTTTATCGCGCAAATGGCGCTCGCCGGGCGGGAATGCCCATACCAGTTGCTGCTTGCCGGCGACCGCGAACGCCTTGTCGAAGTTGAGATAGACGTGACGCGCCGCTTCGGCATCATGGGACGCAACGATCGCGTAATTCAAGGTCCCGTCGGACACCTGGCTGATCATCGCCTCGGTCGAGGGCAGGGTGATCATCTGCCATCGCACTTCCGGATGATCGGCGCGCACTTGCGACAACGCGCTCGCGAGGCCGCCGCCTTCGAGGACGCCGACGGTTTCGTCGGCCAGATCGCGCCAGGATTCCGGCTTGAACCCATCGATGTTGTAGATCAGCACGGGTTCGGTGGCATAGTAGCCCGACGAATAGAGAACGGCGTTTGCGGGCGACGACCACACCGATCCGGGAAGATACAAGCTGCCGGCGCCGAAGCGCGGTCCAGTTCCCGCATCGGCCAGCTTGTCGACCGGGTCGCCGGTAGGAACCACCCTGAGCGTCGTTCCCTCCTGCTCGGCGAACATGTGCGCAAGGTCGTAGTCGATGCCTGCGCCTTGATCATCGGCGCCGACGAACCATGTCCCCGGTCCGGTCCGCAGCAGCACTGTCAATTCGTTCGGCGAAGGCGGTGGCGGCGGGGATTGCGATGGACCGCAGGCAGCCACTGTCATCGAGGCCGCGATGCAGATACGCAGCAGAAGGCGTGTGCGCAATCCGACTCCAATGCATGATGCGCTGATTGCATTATACCGTCGCGCCGATGACGGCCAGGCGGACGGGTGGATCCGCGTTGCATCGAGCCCTCGCACCGTCGCGTTGCTTGCTGCATCGGCTTGCTTCGCCGATAATGATGGGCAGCAGCGGCAACGATCAATGGCGGGCCGCCCCGCATTGCATGGTGGTGAACCTGGTCAGGTCCGGAAGGAAGCAGCCATAGCTATTCTCTGCAAGTGCCGGGGGTCCGGCTCGCCACCCCCTCTTTCGCGTCAGTTCGGCTTCATGCTGCGTTGCCCGCCCGCCGCAGGCGCTTATGTACATTTTGGGTACACGGCGCGCCTGCGTCGGTCGAGCGCCTTGCCTGAAACCGAACGCGACGCGAAATAGCCTCGCGGTTCGCTGCAACGCGAACGCGAAGCGAAATCGCGCGATTGCTTTGCTAAACGTAACACTGATGCTGAAAGCCCGATGAGCTACCAAGCGCTCGCCCGCAAATGGCGACCGAAGCGATTTGCCGATCTGGTCGGGCAGGACCATGTCGTGCGGGCGCTGACCAACGCGCTCGAGCGGGGACGCCTCCATCACGCCTATCTGCTTACCGGCACGCGCGGCGTCGGCAAGACGACGATTGCGAGACTTCTGGCGAAGAGCCTCAATTGCGCGACCGGCGTCACGGCAACGCCCTGCGGCGTATGCCCGGCGTGCATCGATATCGACGCCGGCCGCTTTGTCGATCTGCTCGAGCTCGACGCGGCGTCGAATACCGGCATCGACAACATGCGGGAGATTCTCGACAACGCACGCTACGCGCCGACGGTCGGCAGATACAAGGTCTACCTGATCGACGAAGTCCACATGCTGTCGAAGGCCGCGTTCAATTCGATGCTTAAAACCCTCGAGGAGCCTCCCGAGCACGTCAAATTCATCCTGGCCACGACCGATCCGCAAAAGATCCCGGTCACCGTGCTTTCGCGCTGCCTGCAATTCAACCTGAAGGTGCTCCCGGCCGCGCAGATCGCGGCGCGGCTGGCCGATATTCTTCGCGCCGAGGACATCGCTTTCGACGACTCGGCGCTGGCTCTGATCGCGCATAGCGCGCGCGGCTCGATGCGCGATGCACTCTCGGTCCTCGACCAGGCGATCGCCTACGGCGCAGGCGAGGTGCGGGAAGCCGTGGTGCGCACGATGCTCGGTGCGGTCGACGCCGAGTACGCGTATCGCATCGTCGATGCCTTGCTCGCGGGCGATGGCAAGGCCTTGCTGGCCGAAGCCGCGGCGTTGAGCGAGCGCAGCTTGTCGCTGCCTGCGGCGCTGGATGAGCTGGCGAGCCTCTTTCACCGCATCGCCGTCGCGCAGACCGTCGCGGGTGTCGCCGATGCGCTGCCCGACGCGGCGCGAATCGCCGGCTACGCCACGGCGTTCACTCCGGACGCCGTGCAGCTTGCCTACCAGATCTGCGTTCAGGGCCGGGCCGACATGGCGCTCGCGCCGGACGAGCAGACAGGATTCGCGATGACGTTGTTGCGCCTGCTCGCGTTCGAGCCCGCCGCGGGGCCTTCGGCGGAGGCCAAGCCGCCCGTGCGCGCCGTCGCTCGCGAGGCCGCGAGCACGAGCGGACCGACGACGGGCAGCAGCGCGCCGGCGCGAGCGGCAGCGGGCAGGGCGCTGGCAGCAACGCGCAGGTCGCAGGCGGCAGCCAGGCGGCGAGCCGAGCACCATTGCCGGCGGCCGATCCGCCAGCCGAGCGCCGCGCGCTCGCGCCCGCCCAGTCCAGCGCAGCGGCGCTCGCGCCGTTGCAGATCGCCGACTGGCCGGCATTCGTCGCCGGACTGAAGCTGTCGGGCATCGCGCTGCAACTCGCGGCGCAGACCGAGCTCAAAGCCATCGCCGGCAACGAAATCGTGCTCGCCGTCCCGGAAGCCGCGCGACACCTGATCGATAAGACTTATACCGACAAGCTGAAGGCGGCCCTGGACGAGGCGTTGGGACGCCGCGTCCGCCTGCGCTTCGATGTCGACGCGGCGGCGGGCGCGACGCTCGCGGCGCAGGAAAAGCGCGAGCGCGCCGAAGTGAAGGCCAAGACCGAAGCCGCGTTTCGCGACGATCCGTTCGTGCAGGACGTGCTGTCGCGATTCGACGCGACCATCAAGACCGAATCGATCAAACCCAATTCGTAGTCCAGGAATCCGACCATGATGAAGAACCAGCTCGCCGGCCTGATGAAGCAGGCGCAGGCCGTCCAGGAAAACATGAAAAAGGCGCAGGAGGCGATCGCCGCGATGGAAATCGAGGGCCAGTCGGGTGCCGGCCTGGTCAAGGTGCTGATGACCGGGCGGCATGACGCCAAGCGCGTGACCATCGACCCGTCGCTGCTGGCCGAGGACAAGGACATGCTCGAGGATATGGTCGCGGCGGCGATCAACGACGCCGTGCGCAAGATCGATGCCGCCTCGCAGGAGAAGATGGCGGGACTGTCCGCCGGCCTCGGGCTGCCGCCGGGCATGAAGCTGCCGTTCTGACGAGGCTCGTGTGACGCCGACCGCTGTGACTCTGCCCGCTCTCGACGAGCTGACGCAGGCATTGCGCTGCCTGCCCGGCGTCGGACCGAAGGCCGCGCAGCGCATGGCGCTGCATCTGCTGCAGCACGACCGCGAGGGCGGACAGCGGCTCGCGACGGCGCTGGAAGCGGCCACGCGCACGATCCGGCATTGCGAGCGCTGCAACACGTTCACCGAGGACGAACTCTGCGCGCTCTGCCGCTCGTCGAAGCGCGATGCGGCCCTGCTGTGCGTGGTCGAGACGCCCGCCGACCTGATGATGATCGAGCACACGCAGGCCTACACCGGGCTCTATTTCGTGCTGATGGGGCGCCTGTCGCCGCTCGACGGCATCGGCCCGAAGGAAATCAGGCTCGATCGCCTGCTCAAGCGCGCGGCGGACGGCGCGGTGCGCGAGGTCGTGCTCGCGACCAATTTCACCAACGAAGGCGAGGCGACCGCGCACTACATCGGCGAGCTGCTTGGCGCGCGCGGGCTGAAGGTGACGCGGCTCGCCCGCGGCGTGCCGGTCGGCGGCGAGCTCGAATACGTCGACAGCGGAACCCTGGCGCAGGCGCTGCGCGAGCGGCGCGCGCTCGGTCCCTGAGGCGGCCTCGCGAGTCGCGCGAAAGCGCTCGTGCTTTGCCTGCGCCGTCTACTTGGTGCCGTGGTACAGCATGCTCGGCAACCACAGGATGATCTGCGGGAAGACGATGCACAAGGTCAGCCCGACCGCCTGCAGCCCGATGAACGGCATCGCCGCCTTGAAGATCATCGCCATCGAGATCTCCTTCGGCGCGACGCTCTTCAGGTAGAACAGCGAATAGCCGAACGGCGGACTCAGGAACGCCATCTGCATGTTGACCATGAAGATGACGCCGTACCACAGCGACAGATCGTCCGAGCTGACGCCCGATATGCCGAACAGGCCGCCGAAGGTGAGGGCGGTCAGGATCGGCAGAAAGATCGGCACGGTCAGCAGCAGGATGCCGACCCAGTCGAGAAACATGCCCAGGATAAAGAGGATCACCATCATCAGAAACAGGATGCCGTAAGGAGGCAATCCGGTGCCGAGGATCAGATCCGAAACGAACGTCTGGCCGCCTTTGATGATGAAAAAGCCGACGAACATCGTCGCGCCGAAGAAGATCCACATCACCATCGCCGTCGCCTTCAGCGTCGACATCGCCGCCTCGTACAGCGCGGGCCAGGTCAATCGGCGGTGCAGCGCGCACACCGCGAGCGCGCCGAAGGTCCCGATGCCGGCGGCTTCGACCGGCGTAGCGATGCCGACGAAGATGACGCCCAGTACGAGAATGATCAGCAGTACCGGCGTGATCGTATTGCCCAGCAGGCGAATCTTTTCGCGCATGTTGACGCGTTCCTCGACCGGCAACGCGGGGCCGAGCGACGGATTGATATAGCAGCGTATCGTCACGTAGGCGATGTAGATCCCGGAAAGCAGCAGTCCCGGGAACACCGAGCCGATCAGCAGCTCGCCGAGCGATTGCTGCGCGACGACGGCGTAAACGATCGCCATCACCGAAGGCGGAATCAGGATGCCGAGCGTTCCGCCGGCGAGCAGCGAGCCGCAGGCGAGCTTGGGCTCGTAGCCGCGGCGCAGCATCGCCGGCAGGGCGATCATGCCCATCGTCACTTCGGTCGCCCCGACGACGCCGACCATCGCCGCCAGCAGCGTGCAGGCGACGACGGTGGCCGACGCCAGCCCGCCATGGACCGATCCCAGCCATTTGTAGATGACGTCGAAAAGCTCCTCGATAATGCCCGCTTTCTCCAGCACCGCCGCCATGAAAATGAACAGCGGCACCGCGGAGAGCTGGTAGTCGGTCATGAACGGGAAGATCCGCGACGGCATCATGTTCAGCACCGCGCTGTTCCCGAAGACGAACAGGAAAATCGTCGCGAGGCTGCCGGTGCAGAACGCCATCGGCAGGCCCAGCATGAGCAACAGGCCCAGCCCGCCGAACAACAGCACGCTCAGCCATTCGATGCCGATCTCGAGACCCATGCCTTACGCTCCCCTGCGCGTGACCAGCAGCACATCCTTGATGAGCTTCGCGACGCCCTGCAAGAGCAGCAACGCCGCGCCGATCGGCATCGTCAGCTTGACCGGCCAGTACTGGATGCCCCATTCGGTGAACGAATGCTCGTTGAAGTTGACCGAATCGGCGGCGAAGCGGTAGCCGGTCACGAACATCGTGCCGATGAAAATGAAAAAGAACACCGAGGTGATGATGTCGGCGATCGCCTTGCCGCGAGGCGAGAATTTGGAATACACGACGTCGACGCGAACGTGCTGGTCCTCGCGGTAGGCGTAGGCGCCGGACAGCATGTACTGCATGCCGAACATCAGGAACATGCTCTCGTGCACCCAGTTGGTCGGCGAATTGAAGACGAACCGAGCGATGACCTCGTAGTAGTAGACGAAGACCGCGATCAGCGCCCACCAGGCGACGTATTGCGCCTGCCCTGACGTTGATCCATTCGATCGCGTCGGTGACGTCGGGTATGCAGATGCAGGGTCGGGTCCTCGCCTACGCCTGCTTCATGCACCTCCGAAACCGCATCGGCGACCTCGATGGTCGGCGGCTTGGGCGCGGCCGGCCTCCAGCGCCCGCCGCTTGCGCACAAGGCTGGGCAGCAGCACGGCGTCGATCAGCAGCAGGACGGCCATCACGATGGCGCTCCATCGCGCCCGTGATTGCCATTGATCGGTCACCGCCTGGGCGACGGCCGCTTCGGCTTCTTTCTGCTTGACCTCGGCCTGGGCGCGCGCGTACTGCGCGGTCTCCTCGGGCGTCGGCGTCTCCGATCGCGGCTTGGCCTGCAATACCGCGGTATTCGCCTGCTCGAGCGCAGCGAACGTGCGCGACGTGTCGTCTCGTACTTCGCGGACCTGCGACGTGCAGTAGATGATCGCGAGGAAGACCGGGATGAATACGAACCCGTACGCACTGCGCAGATAGAAGCGATGGATGCCCATGAAGCCTGAGCAGAGCCAGAACAGATAGGCGATGAACAGCGAGGGCCCCGGTGGGAGCGGATGGCGCAACTGGCGCCGGACCAGGTAGAGCGCGATCGCCGGGAAGACGATCAGACCGGCCCAGTAGAGCCAGTGCGGCATCACGAAGGTCAGAGAGGGCATGGCGGGCGCATCCATCGCCTGCGGCGGCCGATTCGGCCGCCGCAGGGCAATCAGGACTACGGGAGTCCGGTCTGCGGAAGCAACCGGCTTAGACGTCGACCTTGAGGCCCTTGTACATGTCGGGCGTCACATAGCCGACCGTGTGCGACTCCATGACATCGAGCTGCAGCTTGAAGATCCTCGCCGCGTCCTTGTCCTTGTTCGCCCACTTGAACCAGATCGGCACCGCAATGCGCTGGAACTTCGGCAGGTCCTCAGCCGGCAGGCGATTGATCTGGATGCCGGCCTTCTCGAACTTGCCCCAGGCTTCCATGTCGGCCTTCTGGATCGCCGCATGGTGGACGTTCGAATAGACCTGTACTTCTTCGTCGACCCAGGCTTTCATCTTCGGCGACAGCTTGTTCCAGACGTCCATGCGGACGACCAGATCCATCAGGTCGACCGGCTGATAGATCGATTCGAGTCCCGGAGGCCCGGTCCAGATGTACTTGCGAGACCTGCTGGAAGCCCAGGTCCCAGTTGACGGCCGGGCCGGTGTAGTCGGCAGCGTCGATCGTGCCTTTTTCCAGCGCGGAGAAAACTTCGCCGCCGGGAAGCAGCGTCGTCTTGGCGCCGATCGCCGCGAATCCTTCGGCGATCATGCCGCCCGGAACGCGCAGCTTCAGGTCCTTGAAGTCCTCGATCGTGCGGATCGGCTTTTTCGAATGGATGATGTTCGGGCCATGGTGAATGCGGTTGACGTAGTACAGGCCCTGCTTGGCGAAGAGGTCGCGCGCCGCCTGCAGACCGCCGTGGCTGTAGAAGAAGATGTCCCACTCGTGCGGATAGCGCAGGCCCATCAGGTAGGACGACAGAAACGCCGTCGCCGGCAGCTTGCCCGCCCAGTACAGCGTGAACGAATTCATCGCTTCGAGCACGCCGTTCTTGACGGCGTCGAGTATCTCGAAGTCGCCGACCACTTCCTTGGCCGCGAAACCCTTGAACTCGAGCTCGCCGCCGGTCTTTTCCTTGATCCCGGCGCACCAGGTCTTGAACGTCTGCAGGCCGACGCCGGCAGGCCAGGACGTCTGGATTTTCCAGGTCGTCGTCTCTGCGGCGGCGGCGTTGCGAATGAACGGCGCCGACAATGCGGCGCCGCCCGCCGCGATTCCCGCTGCCTTCAGCAGGCGCCGGCGGGCCGGCTGGACGAGGCTCGATGACAGGCAGGCTGTCGTTGCTATCACTCATCTGCTCCTCCTAACGGGTAGACGGAAGTTTCCGCTGCGGCCTCTTTCGGACCGGGATGCAATCTTGCACTCCAATCCGGGCGTAGAGCAAGCGAAATCCCGCGGCGCCCGCCGGCGCCAGCGACCGCTGTCGGTCGCCGCCGCCGGACGGCCGGCCGAAAACGTTGCAAGCCGCCGGCACGCGGGAGTAACCTCGACCTGGGGTGCCGCCACGGACCCCTGGGGAAGGAGGCCTCAATGCTGGTCAGCGAAATCCTGCGAATCAAGGGCAACGCGCTGTTCACGACCGCGCCCGGACGGATCGGTCCTCGACGCGGTCAAGGTGATGGCGCATCACGATATCGGCTCGCTGGTGGTGATGGACCACGGCCGGATGGTCGGCATGCTGACCTTCGCCGAAGTCCTGGAGGCGTTGTCGAAGCGGCAAGGGCAGCTCGGCGATCTCAAGGTCAGCGACATCCAGGTAAACGAGCCGTTGACGGCGACCACCGGGCTCGACGTGATGGAGCTGCGCCGGGTGATGCTCGAGCGGCATGCCAGGTACGTCCCGGTCATCGACGGCCCGACTTTGCTGGGCGTCGTATCGTTTCACGACGTCGCCAAGGCGGTCTACGAAGAGCAGAGCTTCGAGAACCGCATGCTGAAGAGCTATATCAAGAACTGGCCCGACGCCGACGAGCAGTAGCTTGTCGGGACGCTTCTCGTCCGGTCGCAAATTCGCTGTTCGAAGTTGCCTGGCGGTCAATCGCGCCCGAGCAAGAACATCGCCGGCCTGCCCGAAAGACGCAAGCGTCGGCGCCGTTCGCCATTCTTCCACCGTGCGCCTGACGATCTGTTCGGACGGCAAGGTCAGATCGGCGGCGACGCAAAATAGCGTCCGTGGCCGGCAGACCGCCAGCACGGCAGCCACGATCGCCTCGTTGCGGTAGGGCGTCTCGATAAAGAGCTGCGTGGCGCCGCTGCCTGCCGCCGCGGCGTCCAGCGCCCGCAGCGCCGCGGCGCGCGCTTCGGCGCGCACGGGCAGGTAGCCGTGAAAGACGAAGTTCTGGCCGTTCATCCCGGACGCCATCAGCGCGAGCAGCAGCGCCGACGGTCCGACCAGCGGCACGACGACCACGCCGGCGCGGTGGGCCGCCGCGACCAGCGGCGCGCCGGGATCGGCGACGCCGGGACAACCGGCATCGGACAGCAGCGCGACATCCTCACCCGCCAGGACCGGCGCGAGCAGCGCCGCGACGTCTCGTGCCGGCGTATGCTCGTTCAGCTCGGCGAAGGCGATGTCTTGCAGCGCGTGCTCGGATGGCAGCGATTTGACGAACGCCCGCGCGGCTTTCGGCGTCTCGACGACGAAATGGCGCAGCCGCCGCGCGACGGCCAGCGTGCGCGCCGGAAGCACCGACGCCGGCTCGACCGCGCCGAGCAGGTTGGGCAACAGGTAGAGCTTGCCGGCCCCGGCGCGCCCGGCGCTTCACAGCGGATGAACGCCTTCCGCGATCAGCATGTCGGTCAGGCGGATCAAAGGCAGGCCTATCAATGCCGTCGGATCGTCGCTTGCAACGCGGGTGAACAACGCGATGCCGAGCGCTTCGACCTTGACCGATCCGGCGCAATCGTACGGCCGGTCGCGCTCGAGGTAGGCCTTGAGCGCGTCGTCGCCGAGCTGTCGAAACGTGCTGGCGACGTCGACCAGTGCGCGGCGGCAACGGCCGCTGCGCGCATCGAGGAGCGCCAGGCCGGTGTGAAAAACGATCGTCCGCCCCTGCATCGCGCGAAGCTGCTCCAGAGCGTCGTCAGGATCGCGCGGTTTGCCGATGGCCGTGCCCTGGAAATCGGCGACCTGGTCGGAGCCGACGATCAATGCGTCGGGATGGGCGCTCGCCACGCCGCCGCGCCTTGGCCTCCGCCAGCCGGACGGCGGTATCGGCGGGCGCCTCGTCAAGCCGCGGCGATTCGTCGATTGCCGGCGCGGCGACCGTGAACGGCAGGCCCAGCCGCTCGAGCAGCGCCTTGCGATACGGCGAGGCCGAGGCGAGCACCAGCGCTCGCGTATTGCGAGGCGAAGTTGTTGTTTTCACGGTTTTCTTTGACACTCGAGGGGCAAGCCCGCTATTATGCAACGTTTGTCCTTGCCTGTAGCGGCCGGGCCATGCTCCGCCGATCAGCGACTCGTCGCCGGACGCGGTGTTTGCCGGACCGAAAGGCCAATCCAGATGGCGACTCGGACGACTGACGTCGGCGCGCACGGCCGCTTCGATGCGTTCGAACTGGCCGCCGCCGGAACCGACCTGGCGGGCGAGATCGACGCGCGCAGCCTGCCCCGTGCCGCCGACCAGTTGGCGGCAGGCGCCGACGCGGCGCCGATTGCGTGGCGGATCAGCGGCGGGCACGACGATGCAGGACGGCCTTCGTTGACGGTGCGGCTCGACGGCGTGGTGCCGCTGGTGTGCCAGCGCTGCCTTCAGCCATTCGGGGCGGCGATAGCGCAGCAGACCGACTTGCTGCTCGCGCGCAACGAGGCCGAGTTGGCTCGGCTGGATGCGGAAGACGCCGAAGTCGTGCTGGCGAACACGACGCTCGATCCGCGGAACCTGGTCGAGGACGAGCTGTTGTTGTCGCTGCCTTTGTCGCCGCGCCATGACGAGGAAGCATGCGCGGCGGCAGCGCCGTTCGATGACGGACGACGGAAAGCGCTCGCCGTTCGCCGGATTGGCGGCGCTGAAGGCGCGCAATCCGGATTGAGCAGTGCCGGCGAGACGATTACGGGAATTTCGCGAAGCGGAGAAACCGCTTTTTGTGCCGATCGAATTTTTAAGGAGTCACAGGCAATGGCTGTCCAGCAAAACAAGAAGTCGCCTTCGAAGCGCGGCATGCATCGCGCCCACGATTTTCTGCCCAAGCCGCCGCTCGCGGTGGAGCCGGTCAGCGGCGAGGTCCATCTTCGCCATCACATCAGCCCGAGCGGCTATTATCGCGGCAAGAAAGTAGTCAAGACCAAAGCCGACGAGTAAAGACCCAAGCGTCCCGGGTCCGGCACCACCATGAGAGGAAGCGCGACCCGGGCCGACCGGCGCGGCACCACGGGTCGGCGCTTCGCGTCGAACCTCGCGGGCGCGTCGACGGCCGGCGCGTCGGCCGACACGATCACCATCGCCGTCGACACGATGGGTGGCGACTTCGGGCCGCCGGTGACGGTCGCCGCCGCGCTCGCCTTTCTGGCGAAAACTCCCAGGGCAAGAGTGATCCTGGTCGGTCGCGAGAACGAAGTGCGTCAAGCGGTCGCCGCGAACCGCACCATCGCGAGCGACCGGGTCATCGTGCAGGCGGCCAGCGAAGTGGTCGAAATGCATGAGCCACCCGCCGATGCGTTGCGACACAAGAAGGATTCGTCGATGCGCGTCGCCATCAATCTGGTCAAGGACGGCGCCGCGCAGGCGTGTGTCTCCGCCGGCAACACCGGCGCGCTGATGGCGATCTCGCGCTTCGTCCTCAAAACCCTGCCCGGCATCGATCGTCCGGCGATCGCGTCACAGCTTCCGACGCGCACCGGCGTCACCACCGCGCTCGATCTGGGCGCCAACGTCAACTGCACGCCCGAGCAGCTGGTGCAATTCGCGGTCATGGGCAGCGCGCTGGCCGCTGCGGTCGACGGCATCGAGCGCCCGACGGTCGGCCTGCTCAATATCGGCGAAGAGGACATCAAGGGCAACGACGTGGTCAAGCAGACCGGGGAGCTGCTGAAAGCCTCGGACCTCAACTATTACGGCAATGTCGAAGGCAACGACATCTACAAGGGGACGGTCGACGTCATCGTTTGCGATGGCTTCGTCGGCAATGTCGCGCTGAAGACCTCGGAAGGGCTGGCGCTGATGCTTTCGGATTTCCTGCGCGAGGAATTCACGCGCAATCCGCTGCGCAAGCTCCTGGTGGTGTTCGCGCTGCCGGCAATCAAGGCATTCAAGCGGCGAGTCGACCCCCGGCGCTACAACGGCGCGACCTTGATCGGCCTCAAGGGCATCGTCGTCAAAAGTCATGGCTCGGCGGACGTGTTCGCGTTCCAGCAGGCCCTGAAAAAAGCGTACGCCGAGGCGGCAAACGGCGTGCTCGAGCGCATCGCGCGCCGGCTCGCGGCGATGCCGGTTCCCGCGCAAGCTTCCGCCGGCGGCGCGGGATCGATCGTCGATGCATAGCCGCATCGCCGGGACCGGCGGTTATCTGCCGGCGCAGATCGTGACCAATGCCGATCTCGCGCAGCGGATCGACACCGACGACGAATGGGTGCGAACGCGCACCGGAATCTGCCAGCGCCATATCGCCGCGCCGGGCGAGCAGACCAGCGATCTGGCGCTGGTCGCGGCACAGCGCGCGCTGGCGGCGGCGAAACTTGCGGCCGCCGATGTCGATCTGATCATTGTCGCGACGACGACGCCCGATATGGTGTTCCCGTCGACGGCCTGCATACTGCAGGACAAGCTGGGCGCGAAAAGCGGCCCGGCGTTCGACGTCCAGGCCGTCTGCAGCGGTTTCGTCTATGCGCTGTCGATCGCCGATCGCATGGTGGCCAGCGGCGGCGCGCAAAATGCGCTGGTCATCGGCGCCGAAATCTATTCGCGCATTCTCGATTGGGACGACCGCGGAACCTGCGTGTTGTTCGGCGACGGCGCCGGCGCGGTCGTGCTCGTGCCGTCGGAACGGCCGGGCATCCTGGCGGCGCATTTGCACGCGGACGGCAGCTATCGCGACATCCTGTCGGTGCCCGGCACGGTTGCCAACGGCGCGGTCAGCGGCCGGCCGCTGCTGAAGATGGATGGTCACGCCGTGTTCAAATTCGCGGTGAAGGTTCTCGCCGAGACTGCGCAGGAAGCGCTGGTGTCGGCCGGCATGGCCCCGGGCGCCGTCGATTGGGTGATTCCGCATCAGGCGAATATCCGTATCATGGAAGCGACGATGAAAAAGCTCGGCCTGCCGCTCGAGCGCATGGTCTCGACCGTCGGCCTGCACGCCAACACGTCGGCGGCATCGATTCCGCTGGCGCTCGACGTCGCGGTGCGCGACGGACGGATCCAGCCCGGTCAGAACGTCATGCTGCTGGGCGTCGGCGGCGGCTTTACCTGGGGCTCGATTCTGCTGCGATGGACTTGATACTCATCTGCTTGCCGCATCGGCGGCGAGCGTCGGGCGAACGATGAAACTCGCGATGGTATTTCCCGGACAGGGATCGCAGTCGGTCGGGATGATGGCCGGCTACGACGCGCATCCCGCGGTGCGGCAGACGTTCATCGAGGCGGGCGAGGTGCTCGCCCAGGACCTGTGGGCTCTGGCCGCCGACGGCCCGCCGGAAGAGATCAACCGTACGGTCAATACGCAGCCGTTGATGCTGACGGCCGACGTCGCGCTGTATCGCGCGTGGCGCGCGGCGGGCGGCCCCGAGCCGGCAATCACCGCCGGACACAGCCTCGGCGAATATGCAGCGCTGGTGGTGTCCGGGGCGCTCGCGTTCGCCGATGCGTTGCCGCTGGTGCGCTTTCGCGCGCAGGCGATGCAGGAAGCGGTGCCGGCCGGCACCGGCGCGATGGCCGCCGTCATGGGTCTCGACGACGCGACTCTGGCCGCCGTCTGCGCCGAAGCCGCGCAAGGCCAGGTCGTCGAACCGGTGAATTTCAACGCGCCCGCGCAGATAGTGATCGCCGGTCATCGCGAAGCCGTCGAACGCGCGATCGCGCTGGCCAAGACGCGCGGCGCGAAGCGCGGTCTGCTGCTGCCGGTCAGCGCGCCGTTCCACAGCTCGCTGTTGAAGCCCGCCGCCGAGCGGCTCGAAGCTTATCTCGCCAAGGTCGACCTGCGCGCGCCGTCGATTCCGGTCCTGCACAATGTCGATGTCGCCAGCGCTGCGACGCCGGACGCGGTCCGCGATGCGCTGGCGCGCCAGGCAGCGAGCCCCGTGCGCTGGGCCGACACGATGCGCGCCTTCGCCGCCAGATGGCGTGACGCACATCGTCGAATGCGGGCCCGGGGCCGTGCTTGCCGGACTGGCCAAACGCACGGTGCCCGAGCTCGCCGTATATTCGACCAACGACGGCGACGCGCTGGCGGCCGCGCTGACCGCGATCAAGGAAGCCTAGACAATGGCACTCGACGCGCAGCGTGGCGCTGGTCACCGGCGCAAGCCGCGGGATAGGCAAGGCGATCGCGCAGGCGCTGGCGCGCGACGGCGCCATCGTCGTCGGCACCGCGACGACCGACGCCGGCGCAGCGGCGATCGGCGCCTATCTGAACGAGGCAGGCAACAGCGGCGCGGGCATGCGGCTGGACTTCAACGAGGCGACCGGGACCGAGGCGACGATCAGTGCGATTCAGCAACGCTACGGCGATGTCGCGATACTCGTCAACAACGCCGGCATTACGCGGGACAATCTGCTGCTGCGGATGAAGGACGAGGACTGGGACGCGATCATCGACACCAATCTCAAATCGGTCTATCGCCTGTCGAAGGCGGTGCTGCGCGGCATGATGAAGGCGCGCTACGGCCGCATCATCAATATCGGCTCGGTGATCGGCGTCAGCGGCAATGCGGGCCAGACCAATTACTCGGCGGCCAAGGCGGCGCTGATCGGGTTTACCAAATCGCTGGCCCAGGAGGTCGGCAGCCGCAACATCACCGTCAATTGCGTGGCGCCCGGATTCATCGACACCGACATGACACGCGCATTGGCGGAAGCGCAGCGCGAAAAGCTGGTCGAGCGGATTCCGCTCGGCAGGCTGGGAATGCCCGAAGACGTCGCGCAGGCAGTCGCCTTTCTCGCCTCGGCCGGCGCCGGCT
The DNA here is from genome assembly GCA_963847585.1 of uncultured beta proteobacterium. GTDB lineage: Bacteria > Pseudomonadota > Gammaproteobacteria > Burkholderiales > Casimicrobiaceae > PALSA-1003. Next base: position 408,113 of record CAWKAQ010000019.1, read on the forward strand.
ACATCACCGGCGCCACGCTGCATGTGAATGGCGGGCATGTATATGCAGTAGCCGCGGACAATGGGCTCTATCTGGTAAAATTCGCAGGTTGTGAAGTTCAGATCCCGTGAGGGGAGGAGAGGCATGGAAAACGTAGAGCAGCGAGTCAAGAAGATTGTCGCAGAACAACTCGGGGTCAACGAAGCGGAGATCAAGAATGAATCGTCGTTCGTCGACGACTTGGGCGCGGACTCGCTCGATACGGTCGAGTTGGTGATGGCGCTGGAAGAAGAGTTCGAAACCGAGATTCCCGACGAGGACGCCGAAAAGATCACTACCGTGCAGCAGGCGATCGATTACGTCGGCTCGCACTTGAAGAAGTAGCATCCCCCGCACCGGGCGGCCGAGAGCGGCATCGAGTCATGCTCCGGCGGCCCGGCAGTCGTCCCGCGCGAGCGGAATGCGGCCGCGTGCCGGTCCGCCCATCCACGATCAACTCATGTCCAGACGCCGAGTTGTAATCACCGGAATTGGTATCGTGTCGCCGGTCGGCACCGGTGTCGCGGTCGCCTGGGACAACATCCTTGCCTGCCGCTCGGGCATCGTCGCGATCACGCGCTTCGATGCCAGCGCCTTTCCTTCGCGCATCGCGGGAGAGGTCAAGGATTTCGACGTCACCAAGTACCTGTCCGGCAAGGACGTGCGCCGCTACGACCGGTTCGTCCATTACGGCCAGGTTGCCACGATGCAGGCGGTGACCGACGCCGGCCTCGACGGCTATGGCGGCAACCTCGAGCGGGTCGGCGTATGCATCGGCTCGGGAATCGGGGGCCTGCCGATGATCGAGGACACGCACAACGCCTATTTGCAGAGCGGGCTCCGCAAGATCTCGCCTTTCTTTGTGCCCGGATCGATCATCAACATGATCTCGGGGCTGGTGTCGATCCATTACGGCTATCAGGGGCCGAACCTGGCCACCGTCAGCGCCTGCTCGTCGGCCAATCACAGTCTGGGCGAAGCGGCGCGCCTGATCGAATACGGCGACGCCGACATCATGGTCGCCGGCGGCGCCGAGGGAACGGTGAGTCCGCTGGGCATCGGCGGCTTCTGCGCCGCGCGCGCACTTTCGAATCGCAACGACGACCCCGCGACGGCGAGCCGGCCCTGGGACATCGACCGCGACGGCTTCGTTCTGGGTGAAGGCTCGGGCGTGCTGGTGCTCGAGGAGCTCGAGCACGCCAAGGCTCGCGGAGCGAGGATCTATTGCGAGCTGGTGGGTTACGGCATGTCGGCCGACGCCCACCACATCACCGCACCGCCGGAGGATGGCGGCGGCGCCGCGCGAAGCATGGTTAACGCACTGAAGAACGGCGGGCTCGATGTGCGCGATATCGACTACATCAACGCGCACGGTACTTCCACGCAGCTTGGCGACGTGGCCGAATGCGTCGCGGTCAAGCGCTGCTTTGGCGAGCATGCGTCGCGGCTGGCGGTATCGTCGACCAAATCGATGACCGGGCATCTGCTCGGCGCCGCCGGCGGGGTCGAAGCGGTGTTCACCGTGCTCGCGCTGCGCGACCAGGTCGCACCGCCGACCGCCAATCTGTTCAATCGCGACCCGCGTTGCGATCTCGACTTCGTGCCGAACGAGGCGCGCAAGATGAAAATCCGCGCCGCACTGTCGAATTCGTTCGGCTTCGGCGGCACGAACGCGACACTCGCCTTCCGGCTGCTGTGAGCGGCGTGCGCGCGCATCGCGTGGCGTGACGCCGTCGACCGAAGGCTGCCATGGCGCTGATCGTCCAGAAGTACGGCGGCACCTCGGTCGGCAGCATCGAGCGGATCCGCAACGTCGCGCGGCGGGTCGCGCATTTCCACCGCGCCGGCCATCAGCTGGTCGTGGTGCCGTCGGCGATGAGCGGCGAGACCAACCGCCTGCTCGCGCTCGCCCGCGAGCTCGCGCCGAATCCCGATCCCCGCGAGCTCGACGTCGTCGCGGCGACCGGCGAGCAGGTGACCATCGGTCTGCTGGCGATCGCCTTGCAGCAACTCGGGTTGCAGGCCAAGAGTTACACCGGCGGCCAGGTGCAGGTGCTGACCGACAGCGCGTTCACCAAGGCGCGCATCCTGAAAATAGACGAAGAGCGGATACGCGCGCGACCTTGCCGACGGCACGGTCGTCATCGTCGCCGGCTTTCAGGGTGTCGATGCCGACGGCAACATCACGACCTTGGGCCGCGGCGGGTCCGACACGTCGGGCGTCGCACTGGCGGCAGCGCTCGCCGCCGACGAATGCCAGATCTACACCGACGTCGACGGCGTCTACACGACCGACCCGCGCATCGTTCCGGAGGCGCGGCGGCTCGACCGGGTGACGTTCGAGGAAATGCTGGAAATGGCGAGCCTCGGCTCGAAGGTTCTGCAGCTGCGGTCGGTCGAATTCGCCGGCAAGTACAAGGTCAAGCTGCGCGTGCTGTCGTCGTTCGAGGAGCCCGACAGCGACTCGCGCGGCACGCTGATCACGTTTGAGGAAGACGACACCATGGAACAGGCGATCATTTCCGGCATCGCGTTCAACCGCGATGAGGCCAAGATATCGTTGATGGGCGTCGAGGACCGGCCCGGCATCGCGTACGCGATCCTCGGACCGATCGCAGCGGCCAATGTCGACGTCGACATGATCGTGCAGAACATCGGCGCCTCGGGGCACACCGACTTTTCGTTCACCGTCAATCGCGGCGAATATCAGAAGGCGCTCGACGTGCTGGCGAAAGAGAAGGGCGCCGCATTCACGGCGAGAGAGATCATCGGCGACAACCGGATCTGCAAGGTCTCGCTGGTCGGCATCGGCATGCGCTCGCACGTCGGCATTGCGGCGAAAATGTTCAAGGCGCTGGCCGATGAGCAGATCAATATCCAGATGATCTCGACCTCGGAGATCAAGACTTCGGTCGTCATCGACGAGAAATACCTGGAGCTCGCGGTGCGCGTGCTGCATCGCGCGTTCGAGCTCGATCAGGAGCCAACCGCAGTGGGATCGCGATAACCCACGGATTCCGCACTAGAATTGTTTGACCCTGCGCGACGCACACGCGTAGAATCAAAGGTTACCCGGAGAGATGGCCGAGTGGTCGAAGGCACTCCCCTGCTAAGGGAGCATACGGGCCAAAACCTGTATCGAGGGTTCGAATCCCTCTCTCTCCGCCAGAAAATCCCCGCATGAGCAGCCCGTCCCGAGCTCGTTCTGTCGGGTTGGTCCAGATAGTGTCGCGGCGACCTCAATGCATAGCAAGGCGATACACGCCTCAAAGTTTGGCATCGTGTTATACAAGCCACTCAGTATACTTATGTTGGTTATCGATCCGATTTGATGAGGACTAATGCGGCCTGCAGCATCGCGTAACCGCAGTGCGAGCCTCGTCGTGCTGCGTGTTCTTGCTGCAACGTGGGTCGTCTGTATGCTGAGTTGCTGGCCGGGGCACGCGCAGGCAGCAGAGCCCGAAATAGCGGATGCCGTCGCACAACCATCAGAGGCAGAACAGAAGAAGCCCTCTCCCTGGCTCTTCGCCCCCGTATTCAACAGCAGCCCCAAGCTCGGCGTCACGCTCGGCGCAACCGTCGCCTACCTGCATCAGTTCGACCCCAAATCGCGGCCCTCGATCTTCGGTGTAACGGGCCAGTACACAAACACCGAGTCGATTGTCGGCGGCGCGTTCGCCAGAACCTCCTTTGACCAGGACCGTCAGCGGCTGAACGCCGGGCTGGCATACGGCAACATAAAGAATGACTACAACGACTACCTCGGAACCGGGGTTCCGCTACGAAACAACGCGGGGCTGAAGTCATTCATCAGCCGCTATTTGTATCGCGTCTACGGGGACTGGTTCGTGGGCGCGCAAGGCATCTACCAGAACTTCGCCATTGCAGGAGACACGGCGTTCGACGATCTCGTTCTGGATATCCTGGGAGTCGCTCCGTCCAAGTCGGGCGGCCTCGGCCTTGTTGCCTATTACGATTCGCGCGACAACGAATTCAAGCCCGAGAAAGGCTGGGTGGTGAGTCTGAATAATCTCGCCTATCGCGAGTCGCTCGGGGGAGAGCAGAATTTCGACGTCTATCGTGTCGATATCCGCCACTACATTCCCTTCGGGGAAGGCAACATCTTTGCCTTTCGCCAGCTCAATCACCTTACCAGTGATGCTCCAACCGCGAACCTGGCGCCGGTTCAGCTGCGTGGCTACAAGATCGGCCAGTACAGCGGCGACTACATGTCTCAGATCGAAGGCGAAGTCCGTCTGCGGCTGGCTGACAGATGGACCGCCACCGTCTTCGCCGGAGTTGCCTGCACCTATGGCTCGGGGAAGAACTGCTCGGACAGCGCCAACCTGTTCCCGGCCGCGGGTGCGGGGGTGCAGTACGTCCTCAAGCCGGCGGTGGGCATCGTTCTGAATCTCGAGTACGCGCACGGCAAGGATGGCAACTACGGCGTCTATCTGAAGACCGGGTACGCCTTCTAGCTGCGAGGGATCGCTGTGGGTTGCCGAGCGTGGAGTGACCTTGGAATTCGCCGAAGCATGAGCTTCGCGGGCGCGTGCCGCACTTTGATACAATTTCGTAGATGCGCGCGTGACACGAATCGGCGCGATACAAATCCATTTGTCGTTTTATCGGGGAGCGGAGTTCAATGCAAACAAAGTACATTGCTGGAGCGGCATGCTGCTGTTGCTGCTCACGGGATCGGTTGAAGCTCGTGACGAGTTTCGATCCAAAGGCTGAAGAAAAGGGAGGCTTCGCAGCCGTTACGGATGCGAAGTACCAGAGCGAATGCGGCGCCTGCCATTTTGCGTATTTGCCGGGCATGCTACCGGCGCGATCCTGGGACGCTCTGCTCACGAAATCCAATGAGCATTTCGGCGAAACGCTGTCCCTCGACCCGGAGAACTTGCGACATATCCGCACTTTCCTGACCGCCAATGCGGCTGATCGCAGCGACCGTCTCGGATCGGAAACATTTCTCCGCCGGCTGCCGGAGCAGTCCACGCCGCTGCGCATTACGAATCTGCCGGCGTTCAAGGGTTACCACTTCAGCGTGCTATATAAGATGGGACTGGAGCGCGGACTCCATAGCGTTCGTGACCTGTCACCCAACGCCGTCAAGGCCGTGCTGAACTGCAATACTTGTCACGAAGGGGCCGAAGCAGGATCATTCGCGCAGCGGGAAATAGTCATCCAGGGCACAGCGGCGGGCGTCTCCCGACGCCCCCCATTCTGAATGCCGCGCTGCAGCGAGTCGCCCGCAGCGTCCACAGCCCGCTTCGGCGGGCTCTTTGCGGCTAGTGTTGTCTGTAACCTGCGCAGATAATAGGCCGCGCAGGAGTCGACGCTTCAACACGGGGGCGATGTTCACGGCGCCCGAAGACAAAGCAACATAGGGGAGACCGTTCATGACACTCGTCCATCTTGTGCCGCGCTGGATGCTTCATCGCAGCATGCTGATTCTGGTCGCCTTGATCGCCGGGTTGATGGCAAGCGGACCCGCCAGCGCGGCCAACGGCCACGCGGTCGGCGGAACATGTTCGGGCGGCGGTCAGCTTTGCAACAACATCGCAACGTTTACTATCAACGTCCCCGGCGCCGGCGGCGTCGGAGAGGGCAAATTCACCCCCGGGCCCCTGACCTGTTCCAACCTGCGGATTCATTTTATCATCGATGGGACGGAAGTCGCCGTAACCAGCTTCGCGGGTCCAGGAGCAGTCACCCCCTTCGTCAGCCTCGGTTTTATCAGTCCCGGAAAGCATGTGGTAGGTATGCAAGCGGAAGGGCAGGTCGGAGGCTGCAATGTAGGCAACCTCGTGTCATGGGCTGGCAAAGTCGGGCTCAGGCGGGCCTAAGGGGACCGTTCAAAGGCTGTGTTGGTATCCCAGATAGGTCGAGACACGATTCTGCTCTGCCGCGTTTTGCAGACCTCTTCCGGCCGAGAAAAGAATCTCGTTTTTGGAATCGAACAGATAGTATCCGCCGGCGTTGAAACCCGTGCTGGGCCCCTGACCAACGACTTGCGGACTTGTATGGAAGATTTCGATCCCGAGTTGCCAGTGGCTGGTAAACGCGTACTGCGCCTGCCATCCCAGGAACCAGTAGCTGCGGTTGTCGGGACCATTGTTGATCCAATAGCCGCCATTGCCGTTCATTTGAAATTTGCCGTTGTTCTTTTGTAGCGCGAGCGCCATGAAGAGCTGATTGCCCCCGTTGCCGAGCCCCGATTCGCATTTCCGGTCGATAGATTGAGTTTCGGAACAAAGCTGAGCTGTGGCGTCCCGTCGGCTTCTTCAATGAGCCGGTATTTGATCTCCAGTGTCGTGTCGCCATAGCCGCGCTGTGCGCTGCCTCCGGTCGGGAAATTGAAGGCATAGGGCATGCCAATATCGACTTCCAGATTCGGAATCAGGCCATAATGAATTTCTGCGCCCGCCAGCGTGCCGCTGCGTCCGGGCGCTGAGAGCGTTTGCTGGTTGAACACGAGGACGTCGGTATGAGCGACGTCGATGACCGCCGGATCGTCGGTCTGGAACGGTGCCCCAGCAAGCGCAGCCTTCTGGCACCAGGACGAAGATCGCCAGAGTCGAGAGCAAAAAGCGGCAACGAATCTGCGGAAAAATAGCCTCGAATCCCATTTTGAATTTGCTTCGTAACATGATCCGAGATGAGATGGCAATGTCAAGCATGCTTTGCAGCCAGGCTCAGAGCTGTGAGGACCGCAGAGGCAACCTCTTTCAGGAGCGATTCCTTGACCACCAAACTCGACAACTCACTAAGGCGCGAGCTGATCGTTCTCGGCAAGCCGTACACGCTCGTGATAACGCCGAACGGCCTGGCGCTGACGCCGAAGGGACGACGAAAGGGCTACGAGCTGGCGTGGGTCGATCTGGTCAGCGGCGATGCCGCGCTGGCGGTTGCGCTGAATGCTTCGCTGGCGCGCGGGCCCAAACCGGAACCCGCACCAGCGAAGCCGCCACGAGCCATAACACCAAAAGTAAAGAACCCCAAGCCGCACGGCCGCAAGCGGGCACGCTCAAAAGCTCCATGACTGGTCGTCCGGCGCTTGTTGCCACGCTTTGCGCGGAGTCGGGGCACCGACCTCCGACGGTCCATTATGGGTGACATCGCGGGAGCGGTCGCCGATCGGCCGTCGAGCGGTGTGCGAATTCACACACCCTAGCCACATACAGCGTTGGTGCGGTAGGCTGCCACTCCGTTTATCCGCAGGCGCAGTAGATGCGAAAGACCATCGTTCATCACGCTCGGAGGAGTACGCCGGCGAACCGCTTGTTGGCATCGCTGCCGCACGCTGACCTCGCCAGAGTGATGAAGTCGCTCGAGCGTGTCGATCTGCGGCTCGGGCAGACATTGCATGAGCCCCATCAGCCGCACGAGCATTTCTACTTTCCCGAGACATGTATCGTGTCGCTCCTTGGTGTCCTCGCCAACGGGGACAGTTCGGAAGTCTCGCTTACCGGCAGGGAAGGTTGTATCGGGGTGGGCCTCGTACTGGGAAGCGATAGCACAATCCTGCGGGCGACCGTGCAGAGTGCGGGCACCGCGTTGCGCTGGAAGACGAGTGCGCTGCGCCGGGAGCTGAAGCGGGGCGGCGCCGTCGAGCGGATGCTGCTGCACTACGTGCAAGCGGTCTGGACACAAACCGCCCAGTCGGCGCTATGCAATCGCCATCACACGCTGGAGCAGCAGATGTGCCGCTGGTTCCTGGCCAGCCTGGATCGCGTCAACGGCAACACGCTGCGAATGACACAAAAGCTGATCGCCAACATGCTTGGCGTCCGCCGCGAAAGAGTCGCAATGACGGCGAAGAGAATGCGGACTCGCGGCTGGATTACATACCAGGACGGCACTGTCGTCGTTCTCAACCGCGCCGCGCTGGAAGGCTGTGTCTGCGAGTGCTACGAAGTGGTCAATGCGGAGTATCGCCGCCTGTTTCAGCGCAAGCGCAAAAAACGGGACGGCACACGCAGATCACGATAAAAGACCGGAGCGGCGTTCGCGTGACTGTTCGCGAACGTCGCCCCGGATCCTGATAGGCGTGGCTAGCGCGTCTTCCTGTCCTGGACGTCTCTGTTTTGCTTGTCCGCCTTGTCGAGCGCGTCTTCGACGTTGCCGACCCCCTTCTGGATCTTGCCTTCGACTTGCTTTGCGCCGCCCTTTATCTGCTGGTTTTCGTTCCCGGTGGCTTCACCGAACTTCCGTTGGATTTTTCCGGCCATATCCTTGGCGGTGCCCTTCACTTGGTCTCGGTTCATGGTGTCTCCTGTAATGGATCCCTGCGATACGAAGGATAGGGCGCGCCCCTGGCCTGAACATCAGCCGATGTCTGAAGATTATGTAGGAGCGGAAGGTCGTGACTTGACGTCCGGGCCTTTTGAAGCCGCAGGTCTGGCGGCCCATCCACGCGCTGCTTCGAAGTATTCAACGACGATGTACCGGCAGATGCCGCTGGACGCGGTAGCGAGAGCCCGCCGCTCGGCGCTTTGGTTGGGCGAGGACGTGCTCCGACGAGCAGTGCCTTTGCCCAACCATCGCCGCAGCGAGGTATGAGCCTCGCCGCGATTTTGCTACTCGCGCTAGTCGTCATCCCAGTGGCCGGCACGGAAGTGCCATCTGTCGCCGCTACGCTCCATCACGTACGGATGCCAGACGTGGCCTTCGCGATTCGGGATGTACTTGCCCTCGACCCAGACGTAGGTCTGGCCATCCGAGGTCTCGTAGTGACCCTTTTCATAGATATAGCCTTCGCGTGGCGCCGGTACTACCTCGACGCGCGCGGGTGGCGGAGCTGTCCCGATCTCTAGGTCGATCACCTTGGCGTACGCGACGCCGGCGATTCCGACCGAACCTGCAGCTAATGCCAACGCGGCAATCAAGCTCTTGGTCTTCATGAACTCTCCTTCGAGAAAATAGCCGCCGGCAGGCAACGCTTCCGCCCGCCGAATTCCGACGGCATGTCCTAGTGACCGGCGCCAACGCCGCCTGTTCCGGGCGCGCTGGCAAAACGAGATCAGGTCCTACACGAGGCCTTGACAGCGTCCGACAAATCGGCGGGCGAGTCGATCCAGAATCGCCAGCGCCGGGCCGACCAGTAAGCGCCGGCGTAGTCGATTCCAACGCGCGGTCCGGTCATGATGCGCCTCGCCGGAAGGCGGATGCCGCGGTCCTCGAGCCACATGACCGCGGAGCTGCGTGGCATCGACGTGATCGAGCCGCCGATCGATTCGAAGATAGGCAGTGACACGGCCCGGCCCCGATACCAACCTTGGCTTTGCGTCATCGGCGGTAAGAACGCCGCGGATCAGCACGCCCTCCGGGATTCCTGCTCCGGCCGTGCTGAAATTGAGCAGCCAATGCATCCCGTAGACGAGGTAGACATACGCGGTGCCGCCGTCGGCGTACAGCGGCTCGACCCGCGCGGTGCGGCGACCTCCGAAGGTATGCGCGGCCCGGTCCCTCGGTCCCTTGTACGCTTCTATTTCGGTGATCATTGCGGCGAGCTCTCGGCCGCGATGGCGCCGCACGATGAACTTGCCCAGAAGGTCGCGGGAGACGCGCAGCGTCGGCAGGTTGAAGCTGGCGCGAGCCAGCCGCGTCCGTGTAGCAGCGTCCATCGGCTTTTCTTCAGTGCCGCATCGCGAGCATGGCCTTGATCAACGCGGGATCGTCCCACGGAACGTCGGACGGGTGTTCGTGCAGCCAGTGGCTGTGCGGATCGCGCAGCCATTCGCGCGGGAAGATGACGACGCTCGGCCCGAATTCCGACAAAGGCTCGGTGCGCGGCGCCGGCGGAAGTCCGCGCAGTTGCCTCGCGATCGCAGCGGCCAGGTCTGCGCCGACCCGCTCGCCCATGTGCATGTGAGTGACGATCCTGCGGTTGAGCTCGAGCAGATACGCGCGGCCGTCTTCGTCGAGGACGAACTGGACGTTGCAAAAGCCGCTGATGCCGAAGGCCTCGCACAGGGCTTCGGTATAGGCCGCTGTTTCCGGAGAGCGCACGAAGCGCAACACCGACGTCTGGCCCTTGTACGGCAGGGTCGCTACCTCGCGTTCCCAGGCGAATCGAGCCAACGGCTTGCCCTGCCAGGCCGCGATCGCCTGTGAATGGTAAGGGCCGCGGATGAATGATTGCACCAGCAACTGTCGAGGATGGCGTTGCCCGAGATCGAGCTGATCGGGACTCAGCAATGACTGGCCCTGTCTGACTAGATCGTCGGCATCGGTGGCCACGGCCACGCCTTCGCCGGCGAACCCGAACCGCCGCTTGAGAACCAGCGGGTAGCCAAGCGATGCGGCACACGCGATCGCCTCGTCGATACCATCGGCCAGCGCATACGGTGGCATGCGGATCCCCAGCGCTTCCGCGGCAGGCGGCAGCAGGATCTTGTCGATGCTGGTTTGAAAGAACTCCGGATCGCCGAGCGAAGTCCGGATAAGCACCTCGAGGCGCAAGCGTGTGGCCGAGGGCAGGTCGCGCGGCGGGTCGACTGCCAGCGCGAACAGCAAGCGGACGGCCATTTCGTCGCAGGGGACGAGCATGCGCGGCGCCGTCTCATCGATGGCCGCGATCAACGAATGCAGCCACTCCATCGGGATCGCATTGCCGGCGAAGCACATGGCGTTTCGCGACATAGCGCGATTTGGCCGCCAGCGAATCGGCGGGCGCCAGCAGCGACACTTCGCAATCAGCCTTGGCCAGCGCGCGCGCCATTCGCGCCGGGCCGAGCCATTGCGACGCCGTCGATACCATCAGCAGCGGTTCGCTCATGTCGTTGCCCCGCCCGAATGCATGCCGTCGCGCACGGGCATCACCGGCCTGGCAATCCGGCGTCGCGAATCACCGTCGCCCAGTGCTGGCGGTCGGCCTTGATGTCGGCGGCGAATTCCTCGGGCGAGCCGCTCAGCGGCTCCATGCCCATATTGGCGAGCTGCGCGCGCACGTCCTCCATCGCGACTATCCGTGCCAACTCGCCATTCAGCCGCAGCACGATTTCGCGCGGCGTGCCGGGAGACGCGAGCACGCCATGCCAGGTGACGACATCGAATCCGGGAAAGCCCGATTCTGCGACCGTAGGGATGTCGGGAAACGCCGCGGTGCGATGCAAGCCGGTCACCGCCAGCGGGCGAAGCTGCCCGGCGCGGATCAGGGTGGCGACCGTCGCCAGATGGGTAAAGATCAGCGGTACCTCGCCAGCCAGCACATCCTTGACCGCGGATGCCGTCCCCGCATACGGGATCTGCAGCAGCTTGATTCCCGCGCGTTGGCTCAGCAGCGCAGCGGCCATGTGCGAGGTCGAGCCGATGCCGCTGCTCGCGTACGCGAGCGAATCCGGCTTGCGCCGCGCGCGTTCGATGGTGTCACTCAGCGATTTGACTTCGAGTCGCGGCGTCGCAGCGATGACGATCGCCAGACTGGCGAGCTTGATCACCGGGACAAGGGCGGAATCGTCGGCGGCGTCGACGGCCTGCGCGCCCGGGACGATCGCGTTGGTGCCATTGTTTCCCAGCAAAATCGTGTAGCCGTCCGGCGTTGCCTTCGCCATATAGTCCAGCGCGATGCGTCCCGCGGCACCGGCGCGGCTTTCGACGATCACCGGCTGTCCCATCGCTTCGCTCAAGCGCGCGCCGATCAGCCGCGCGAGAATATCGCTGGTGCCGCCGACGGTATTGGGGATGATGAAGTGGATCGGACGGGCCGGATAATCGCCCGTGCCCTGAGCCAAACGCCGGCGCAGCGCCGGCGCTCGCAAGCAAGATCGCCAGATCGCGGATGAATCGCCGGCGCGAAAGCGTACGCGGCAAGGTGGCTCGTGGCGGAATGATCAACATCGGATCACGGCTTCGGGCGAGCCGAACGGGGAGCGGAACCGCGCATGCGCCCGTCGCTAGCGCATATTGCCGGTGTGACCGAGCGAATAGCGGCCCGGCTGCGGCCACACGGTCAACCCGTGCGGCTCGCGTCCGACCGGTATGCTTGTGACATCACCGGTCGTGGTGTCGATGGCATAGACGACGTTGTCGTAGCGTCCGGCAAGCCACAGCCGCTTGCCGTCGGCGCTGACATTGCCCATGTCGGGGCTGCCGCCGCCCGGGATCGGCCAGGTTGCGTCGACTTTGCGCGTGGCGAAATCGACCACCGAAACGCTGCCCTTGCCGTGCGGCGGACCATGGATCTTGTTCGAGCCGCGATTGGCAACGTAGAGTTTTTTGCCGTCGCGGCTCGGGTAGAGGCCATGCGTGCCAATGCCGGTGGCGATGAAATCGATTTGCATGAACGTGGCGCCGTCGACGACAAACACCCCGTCGGCTTCCATGTCGGCGACATAGAAGAGCTTGCCATCGGGCGAGATGCGGATGTCTTGCGGCATGCCTGGCGTACGTCGTGCACAAGTTCGGCGTCGATGCCGGTCCGCAGGTTGAAGCCGACTTTCTTCGGCGCCGGTTTGGCAGCTTCAGGTAGCCGAGCACCTTGCGTTCGACCAGGTCGATCTTCACCAGGCTGCCCTGGAATTCGCAGGTGAAAATTGCATAACGGCCGTCGATCGAGAAATCGGCGTGGTTGATGCCACCGCATTGCGGCGTGGGGAGCGACTGCTGCATCTGCCATCGAATGCGCATCGCGGAAGTCCAGCCGCTTGCGCGCCTCGGCCACGATGATCGCCGAGCGGCCATCCGGCGTGAAATACATGTTGTACGGATCGTCGACCGACGATTGGCCGGCCCGGCTTGCCGGTGACGGGATCGATCGGCGTCAGGCTGCCGTCGGTTCGCCCCTCGGCGTTGTTGGCGACCCACAGGGTCTTCAAGTCCCACGATGGGACGACGTGCTGCGGATTGACCCCGACCTTGAAGCGATCGACGACTTTCATCGTCGCCGGATCGATCACGTAGACATCGTTCGACTGCACGTTCGGGACGTAGATGCGCGGCAGGGCGTCGGCGACCGCCGGGCTGAGCTTGCCGGCGCCGGCTTCGCTGTACAGGTCGCGCGAGTCGGATACCGGCGGCATGCCGGGAACGGTGACGACGGCATCGGCGGCGGGCGAGGGCGGCGCATCGCCGGTGACGGAGAACGACACTGCGGCGGCAGCGAGGCACAGCACTGCGACAAGGGTGCGGCGCGGGCAATCGGTGCTGCATCGAGCGTCCTGTGATGGCGACGTGCGAATTATCGCCCAAATCGCCTGCCGCGCCGATCACTGGCGGCTGGTCGCCTTGCGAATCGCTTCGATCGTTTGCGCAATGATGAGATCGACACCGAGCTGGCCGAGCTCCGCGGTGGCGCGACGCGGATCGCCATAGACGCCTTGCGCAGCCTCGGCTTGCCGGCCGAAGCCAGGCCGTCGGTCCGCACCAGATCGGGCGTCAAGCGCCAAAGCCAGCGCGGTGTCGGCCAGCCCGGCGTGCGATCCGATTTCCTCGTCGCTGAAGCCGCGGCGCTTGAGCATCGCGAACGTACGCTGCTTGCGTGGCACGATAGTACTCATCGATCGCGTGCACGCGCGTGTCCTGCGCATGCCATTCGCGATTGAGTCGTGACGCGACCGCGATCTCGCTTTTCTGGTAGCCGCCGTGATCGCCGAGAAAGACGATGTCGCGGAAACCGGCCCGCCGGAAGCTCCGTGCCGCGTATTCCAGCGTCTTTTCGAAGATCGCGTCGGGAACGGAGATGGTTCCTGGAAATCGCATGTGCTGCGTCGGCGGATCGACTCGGCCCTCGGGGACATAGGAGATCACCGGCGCGACCAGCGCATTGCCCAAGGCCCGCGCGATCTTTTCCGATAGCGCCTTCGCTCGGACGTTGTGCTTGCCCAGCGCCATCCATGGCCCGTTCTGCTCGGTGCCGCCGATCGGCACGATGACCGTCGTCTTGCCCGCGGCGATGCCGTCGCGAAGCTCGGTCCAGGTCAGCTCGTCGATGAAGACGCCGGTCGCGGGCGCCTGGGCGATCGCATCGGCGGCGGCCAGCGCGCAGGCGCACAGCGCGATGCGGAAGAGGGTGGCGATCATCGGCGCATCTTATGGGATCGGCCGGGTGCGAGCCAAGCTCCGAGCAGTGGCTCACGGGCTGGAGAACCGATGCGATCTGCTATACTTTGGCCCCAAGCGCCCGTAGCTCAGTTGGATTAGAGTACCTGGCTACGAACCAGGGGGTCGTGGGTTCGAATCCTGCCGGGCGCGCCACATAATCAAGGGCTTGCAGCAATGCGAGCCTTTTGTTCGAGTCGAATTCATCGATGGTCGGCGCGGTTCTCCGTCATCGGACCAAGGTCCAAAATCGTCGGAGCGAAGGTGTCGCTATGCTCGATCTTGTCACGACGGGCAAATGATCCTTCGAACGCAGTACTGACATGATCTTCTCCGACGCATTGCTTACTCGGTTGCGCATAGCGTCATTGCCGGCACTTGCGGCGCTGCTCATGCTCGGCGGCTGCGCGACGCGTCCGATCAATCCGCCGATCACCCAGGCCGACCCGAGTGCCGGCTACCGCTTCGAGACGCGCCAGGCACTGCGACAGGAACAAGGAAAACCTGGTCATCCTCGCATTCTCGGGCGGCGGCACGCGCGCGGCCGCCTTTTCGTACGGCGTGCTGGAATTCCTGCGCCGAACCGAGGTCGTCGGACCGAAGGGCAACAAGGTTCGCCTGCTCGATGCAGTCGACGTCATCACCGGCGTGTCGGGCGGCAGCTTCACCGCGCTGGCCTACGGCCTTTACGGCGACAAGCTGTTCGACAATTACGAGCAGAGCTTCCTGAAGCGCGACGTGCAGGGCGAGATCATCGCCCGCGTTTTCAATCCCGCGTACTGGGGGAATCTATGGTCGGCCGGCTGGGGCCGCTCCGAATTGGCGGCGCAGCTGTACGACGAAATCCTGTTCAAAGGCGCCACATTCGGCGATCTCTATCGCGGCACCGGCCCGCTGATCGTTGCGTCGGCCACCGACATCTCGACTGGCTCGCGCTTCGTCTTCAACCAGCGCATCTTCGACATCATCTGCTCGGATCTCGACGCCGTGCCGCTGTCGCGTGCTGCGGCGGCGTCGTCGGCGGTGCCGGTCGTGCTGTCATCGATCACGATCAATAACTACGGGGGTACGTGCAACAGGCAACCCCCAACCTGGGTGCGGCCGTTCATCGGCTCCGACAACCCGCCGCGACCTGCGGCACGGGCAATACGCTCGTTCAATCCGAGGAAGCTTACGGCGACAGCGTCCATCGGCCTTACATCCACCTCGTCGACGGTGGCGTATCGGACAACGTGGGCATGCGCGCGCGTGCTCGATGCGTTCGACGTCCTGGAATCGCTGCACGCTGCCGGCCTGCGTTCGCCGTTCGACAACGCGCGGCGGATCATCGTTTTCGTCGTCAATTCTCTGTCGTCGCCACCGACCAAGTGGGACGAGTCGGAGAGCCCGCCGGGCACGGTAGACATTCTGCTCAAATCGGCCGGCACGCCGATCGACGCCTTTTCGTATGAGACAACGGAGCTGCTGAGAGACACGGCGGCGCAGTGGCGGACGATGCGGCTGCTCCGCAATTCAGCTGCCTTTGCGGCCAACAAGGACCCAGCGGTAGCCGACGCACTACGCGTCCCGAACGCCGAGATCTATGCGATCGACGTGTCGTTCGCTGCGTTGAAGGACAAAGCGGAATTCGATTATCTGAATCGACAGCCCACGTCGTTCGTGCTTCCCGCCGAGGCCGTCGATCGGCTGCGCGCCGCGGCGGGGACGATCATCAGGGACTCGCCCGAGTTCCAGCGGCTGGTAAAGGATGTGGGCGCCAGGATCGTCGCGGGACCGCCGACTTCCGAGACTTCGGCGACAGCACACTAAGGCCGGTTGAGCACGGCGACCCGCCATCAAGGACATAGGCAACGGATTAGGCTGCCTTTCTCTCATCGCAATCGTGTCATACTTCTGCGCCAGCGTTCACGCCCACGTGGCGAAAGCAAGATGACCTCGAGGAAAGGGACGATGGACGCGCCACAGCCAACCGGACGGGGTCGCGAGCTTCCGGGTCGTGCAGCGTCTCTCAGTGCTGTGAGCGTTGCCGGGCATGGCCACAAATGGTCGGTTCACGCGGTGCGGAGGACTTGCGCGACAATCGGCCGATACCAGATGTGTCGCTCCGCGGGCCGCAGCTTGCGGTTGCCTTCCGCTTTTGAATTCGAGGGTGGACGATCCAGGTCCCAATGACCCAACCCGCGATCCTCGAAAAGCAGCCGGACTTCTCGCTGGTCCTCGGCGGTCCGCTGTTTCAGCTGTTCCGCCGCGGGCATCTGTCCGGCGATACGCTCGAGCTGCTGCATCGGCGCGTCATCCTGATCACGGTGATTGCCTGGGTTCCCCTGCTGTTGTTGTCGGCATTCGAAGGACACGCGCTCGACGGCGGGATCAGGATCCCGTTCCTCTACGACATCGAAGCGCACATTCGATTCCTGGTCGCGCTGCCGGTGCTGATCTTTGCGGAGCTGGTCGTCCATCAACGCATCCGGCCCGACGGTTCTGAAATTCATCGAGAACGGCATCGTCACGTCGGAGGAAATACCCAAATTCCATGCCGCGATCTCGGCCACGATGCGGTTGCGAAATTCGACTGCTGCGGAAATCGCGCTCGTGATCGCCGTCTACACGGTCGGCCTGTGGGTGTGGCGGAGCCAGGTCGCGCTCGGAGCCCCGAGCTGGTATGCGCTGGCGGATGGCACGCAAATGCATTCGACGCTGGCCGGGTACTGGTATCTGTTCGTCAGTCTTCCCTTGTTTCAATTCATCCTGCTGCGCTGGTATCTTCGATTCTTCCTCTGGTTCACCTTTCTGTGGCGGGTCTCGCGACTCAAGCTCCGTCTGATTCCCACTCACCCGGACAAAGCGGCCGGGCTCGGCTTTCTGGGCCGGAGCACCTACGCGTTCGCGCCGATCCTGTTCGCCCAGGGCGCGCTGCTCGGCGGACTGATTGCGAGCCAGATCTTCTTCGCCGCGCAGAGCCTGATGGCATTCAAGTTGGAGATCGCGGGCCTGGTGGCATTCTTCATCGTCATCGTGCTGAGCCCGCTGATGGTGTTCTCGCCGAATCTCGCACAGGCGAAGCGTCAGGGCCTGGCCGATTTCGGCACGCTCGCGAGCCGGTACGCCAGAGAGTTCGAGGAGAAGTGGTTTCATCGCGCCGCATCGGCCGACGACGAGCTACTGGGCAGCGGCGACATTCAGTCTCTCGCCGACCTCGGAAATAGCTACGGTGTCGTTCAGGAGATGCGATTCGTGCCGTTCGGATGGAAGGACGCGACGAGGCTTGGTGCCGCCACCGTTGCGCCGCTGTTGCCGCTGGCACTGACGATATATTCGCCCGACGAATTGGTGTCCTACCTGATCAAAGTTCTTTTCTGACGGCCGTCGAATCCGCCCGCGCGGCTTCCGGGATCGGCCTGTGTGATTTCCGCGTGTGTACGGGGCCACGTCGGTTCCTTTCGGACGTCCCGCGGCGCGGACTTTTCCACTCGATCGGCCGCCTCAATTTTCATTTGCAGGTCATCTGTCGTCTTCATGATGGGACCGGCCGGTTAACGACGGGACCGCCGATGCGCGCTCGAAATGGGGGACCCGAGGTGGACCGCGAGCTAATAGCCCTGATAGCGCTGGGGAATTGGGGAATTTGGGAACGGGGCAAATTGTTCGGAAACGCACATAACGCGCACCTTAAAGCGTATGCTACAAAATTCAACGGGCGGATAAATAGCATTACCGCCGTCATCGGCTTTGGGAGAGGTTGATGAGTCCATGCAATATCCAGGCGTCATCGCCGGCTGAGCGATAGCGACAAGCGATGCGACGCGTGCTTCGAAAAAGATGGCTGGGTATTCTCCTCGCAATGTGTCTTGCGAGTGATGCGATCGCCGTCATCAGCTTTCTCGCCGAACGACGGGACCACCAGGAACGGCATAGTCAACGTCCATCATCGACGTCACAACAGCTAGAGGCTCGGCATTCGTCTGACAGCTATGGCGAGCAGTCCTGCACGGGGGCCGCTCGTCATCTTTCATCGGACAAATTGCCGGGCAACCGCTGCTGACCCGTTTCGCTGATCGGAGCCGAAAGAGCGCTTCCCGAAGCGAGCTAGCCGATGCGTCTAGACGAGTGCGATCTTGCCGGTGGCGAGGTCGTACACGCCGCCGACGATATCGATCTTCTTGTCCCGTAGAGTTTCTGGACGATCGGCGGCGAGCTTTTCAGTCGAGTGACCTGCCGTCGCACGTTCTCGGCGATCGCGTTGTCGAGCAAGTTTCCCGACTTCGTCCTCTCTGCGACGATGACGGCCGGTTTGATCCCCCTGATCAGCGCCGGCAGATGGCCTGGAAGGACGGTCTTGGCCTTCAGCACCTTGATGGCGGCGTCGACCGCGCCGCATCCGCTGTGGCCCAGAACCATGATCAGCGGCGCGCCGAGGAACTGGGCCCCGTATTCGAGCGATGCCAGCAGATCCGGGCTCACGATGTTGCCCGCGACGCGCATGACGAAGAGATCGCCCGGCCCCTGATCGAATAGCGGCTCCGGCGACACGCGCGAATCGGAGCAGGTCAGGATCTGGGCGAACGGATACTGCCCCTGAACGCGGGCGGCGCGACCCGCTGAGAAGTCGCGCTCGTTCAGCGTTTCGGCTGCGTAGCGCGCGTTGCCGTCCACGAGCCGCTTCAATGCGTCCGCAGGCGCGATCGCGTTCGCTGGCGGCGGTGCGCCTGGCGCAGGCGGATCGGCAGCGAAGGCGGCGCCCATGCTCCACGGCGCGAGCGCCGCGAGTGCGCCAGTCCTCAGGAAATCCCGGCGCGATACTTGAGCTCCAGGTTCGTGCTGCGCATCTCCACAGACTTCACACACTGGAATTCCTCCCTGTTCTCCGGCGCATTCGGTCGACGGCGCCTTGCCGCATCCTAACCCAACCTGGCGCACCTGTCACCGTCTGAGTGTGCGTCGATCGCTGGCTTGCAGAGACGTGAGTCTAGTACCCCGGGAGCCGCAGCTCGTCGAGCAACGACACCTGGTTTGGCATGGCAAGCCCGCTTCTAGTCGATCGGCCAAGGCATCGATTTCGGCAAACTGATCGCCGCAGATGTCTTGGGCTCGGGTCCGCGCGCGGTTTGGTCGACGACGCGCCACCATGGCTCGACCCTTTCCGCGTGCGACGGCTCGACCGGCTCGCCGAGGCGAGGCATCACGAGTTGCGCGCCCGCTTTGGGCCCCAGCTCGAGCAAGGTTTCCGCAGGCTGGTCCCAGGCATGCATTGCGAGGCTGAATGTGCCCCAATGGATCGGCAGGAAAGGTCCGCCGCCAAGCAGTGCCAACGCTTTGAGCGCGTTCGTCGGTCCGAGGTGAATGTCGCCCCAGGCAGGATGGAACGCGCCGACTTCCAGCATCACGAGGTCGAACGGGCCGAGCCGTTCGCGGATCGTCTGGTACTCGGTCGTGAGGCCGGTATCGCCGCTGAAGAACACCGCGTGCCGATGCGAGCGGATGACCAGCGACGACCACAGCGTCGCGTTGCGATCATGCAGTCCGCGTCCGGAAAAGTGCTGGGACGGCGCCGCGGTCACGGTGAGACCGGTATTCGGCACATCGTGCGATTCCCACCAGTCGAGCTCGGTAATGCGCTTGGGTTCCACGCCCCAGGCTTCGAGGTGGGCGCCGACGCCGAGCGAGGTCACGAACGGCACGTCGCGCTTGGCGAGCTCGCGGATCGTCGGGTAGTCGAGGTGATCGTAGTGATCGTGCGAGACGAGCACGAGGTCCAGCGGCGGCATTTCGCGAAGCGGAATGGGCACCGGCTGGAAGCGCTTGGGGCCCGCGAATCGCGATGGCGACGCCCGCGGGCCCCAGACCGGGTCGGTGAGCACGCGAAGGCCGTCGATCTCGATCAGCACCGTCGAATGACCGAGCCAGGTGGCGCGCAGCCCGCTGCCGATCGACTTCGCCCAGGCGTCGAGCGGATTCATCGACGGCAGCGGCGCCCGCGGCACGCGCCGCTCGCCGCCGCACAGAAAATCGCTGAGCGTCGGCATCGACACATTCGGATCGCGCAGGCCCGGGATGACCGGGTGCACGTTGCCGAACCGCTCGCCGGTCCACAGCGGCGACGCCTTGATGCGCTCCAGACGCGCGCCTTCCGGCCTCTTACCTAGCGATCGCATATCACGGGCTCGATGGATTGGGATGCTTCGGACGTGCTGCCGCAGTGCCGAGGACGGTCAGCGGATGCCGAAGCGCTGACGATTGCTTCGCTTACCCCGGCTGTTGAACGGCGTGGACCCGGACCGGGCGATCAAAGCCCTTGAGCGAAATCTCTCCCAGGTCCTGGAAGGTCAGGCCTTTTCCCATACACAGCTCGGCGACCGCATTCGAAACCAGACTCTGGTCCGGCTGAGCATAGGAGCAAAGCCGCGCGGCGAGCTGAACCGTCGATCCAAACAGATCCAGGTGATTCTCGACCGGCTCTCCCGCGGCGGCGCCGATCCGGACCTTGACCGGCATGTCGCGGCGCACCTGCTCGTGCTCAGCCAAGCCACGCTGGATCTGACTGGCGCAGCGAACCGCCGCGACAGTCGACACAAAGCACGCCATGATGCCGTCCCCGGTGTGCTTGACCTCGCGGCCGCCCAGCGCGCCAAGGGCCTCCCGCACGATCTTGTCATGCACGCCAAGAATCAGTCCATCGCCGCATCGTCTCCGAGCCGTTGGGTGAGTGCCGTCGAGTCGACGATGTCGGTGAACATGACGGTCCGGATCCCGGGGTCGCGGTCGGTTTCGGCGCCGCCGGGAAGCAGAGCAGCGCCTGCGGGATTCACCTCGGACCCGCCCAGGAATCCGTCCGCGATCTCGGGCGCAACCTCGATGATCTTGGATGCGACCAGGCCGTGCGCTTCACGATGCACCGACGCCGCCGCTTCCGGACTCGGCGCGCTGCACAGGCAGAAAATCTTGCCGGTGCTCTCGTTTATCCAGTATTTGTGATATTCGACGCCGTACTTGCCCTGCGTCTTGACATCGGCGATGTGCGCCTTGGCAACGTCTGCCGCGGTGGCTCCGCTAACTTCATGGATGTCCATGTACATCGGCATGGCGACCTCCGAAAAACGCGACGTCTCGACCTTTGATTTTACGCCGGTGCGGCTTGAGTGCGGTCAGGCCACGGCGACGTGATGGGACACCGTCACGTCCGGCGACTGCCGCAACGTTTGAAAGACGACGCAATAGCGCTCGGTCAAGCGAATGAGCGTAGCCAGCTGTTCTTCCGACGCATCGGTGTCCAGGTCGAAATCGAGGCGGATGCGCTGAAATCCAACCGGGGCATCCTTGGCGACACCCAGGGTGCCGCGAAAGTCGAGGTCGCCTTCGGCTCGCACCGTCCCGCTTCGAATCGCGACGCCTATCGCCGTCGCGACAGCGTTGAGGGTCACGCCGGCGCAGGCGACAAGCGCCTCGAGCAACATGTCACCCGAGCACGCGCTCAGGCCGTCGCCTCCGGTTGCCGGATGCAATCCTGCGGTAGCGAGTGCCTTGCCTGTCTCTACGCTGCAGGTGACGCCTTCGCCCAGGCGGCCCTGGGCCTTCAGCGTAATCAGCGCTGCGTCGGGTTGCGCTTTGTAGCGCTCCTTTATCGGTGTCTGGAGGGCTCGAAGCTCTTCGGTCTTCATCAGTCGCTCTGTCTTTATCCTGCTTCGGACCTGTTATAAAATGATCGGGCAGGGCAATGCTCAACGGATGTTTTTAGCGTCCGACCTGTGCAACTCATTGATTGTACGCCAGCATCCGAGCCGGGGCCATCGTGGCCGCGGCGGTGTCGGCGCCGGCTTAAAGCATCCGGGCGTGGTCTCGGCACATTTCCTCAGAAAGGAAACACCATGGTCAAGCGTCTGATTCCGATCTTCGCGCTGTTGTCGTTAATGCTGGCCATTTCGCCGGCGTGGGCCGACGAGTACCAGGATACGATCAATATCTTCAGGAATGCCGGTCAGAGCGGCAGCTTTTTCAGCACGGCCTACGGATACGCCGTTTTTCCGACGATCGGAAAGGGCGGCGTCGGCGTCGGCGGCGCGTTTGGCAAGGGCCGCGTTTACGCAAAAGGAAAGTACGTCGGCGACACATCGATGTCGCAACTCACCGTCGGCTTCCAGCTCGGGGGTCAGGCCTACAGCCAGATCATCTTTTTCCAGGACGACCGCTCATTCAAGGAATTTACCGGCGGCAACTTTGAGTTCGGCGCGGAAGCTTCCGCGGTCGCCATCACCGCCGCTGCCGGCGCGAAGGCGGATACGACCGGTTCATCGGCGGGCGTAAGCGGCGGCAAGCATGACGCCAAGACCGTCGGCGAATACCGCAAAGGCATGGCGACGTTCACCGTGGCCAAAGGCGGGCTGATGTACGAAGCGAGCATCGGCGGCCAGAAGTTCAGCTACAAGCCGCGTTGATCGTTCAATAGCCGGCCGCGGCGCGCCAGCGCCCGGCCGGGCTTCACGCGGATCGCGCGAGAGCCCACAGCTCGTTCAGGCGTCGCGCGAACCGCGTTCCCAGCGCCTCGTCTTCGTGCATGAAATAGACGCAGGTCTGCGGCAGCGCGGCTGCTGCAATCCGCGCCGCCCAGGCGCTCAATTCCTGGTCGTCGTAGTGGGTGCGTCGCAGGCGCAGGTAGCCCCAGTCCGAGGTCGCGACGAACGGCGTGTCTCCCTCGTCGGTATCGGTGACGCACAGGATCGCGCCGCGATCGCGCAGCGTCGCGTATACCTCGTCGTTCTGCCACGAGTCGTTGCGAAACTCGAACGCGGCGCGCGTGCCGGAGGGCAGCAGTGCGAGGAACTCCTGCAGCCGGGGCAGATCCTTCTTGAGAAACGGCGGCAACTGGAACAGCAACACGCCGAGCTTGCCGCCCAGCGTGCTGGCGCGGCGCACGAATTCGGCCACGTTCGATTCGGCTTCCCGCAAGCGCAGGTCATGCGTGATGCGTTTCGGCGATTTCAGCGTAAACATGAAATGATCGGGCACCTGCTCGGACCATTGCGCAAGCATCGATTCCGCCGGCATGCGGTAGAACGTGTTGTTGATCTCGACCGTCGTGAAGCGCTCGGCGTAGTAGCGCAGCATCTCGCTGGCCGGAAGTTTCTCCGGATAGAACGGCCCCAGCCATTCCTTGTACGAGTAGCCGCTTGTTCCCGCCAACAGCTTCATCGATTTTTCTCCGGCTTGAACCCGACCCTCGCCATCACGGCCGGCGTCAGCGAGACCGCCGCATCAGCGATGTCACGCCACGGATCGGCCTTCACTTTCTTGAGCCGCTTCGGCATGTTTCCGACATTGAAACGATCGAAGCGAAGGTCGGCCGACAGTTCGTCCCACGCGACTGGCGCGGACACCGGTGCGTTTGCCCGGGCCCGGGTCGAGTAGGCGGCAACCGCGGTCGCGCCCTCGCCATTGCGAAGGTAGTCGATGAAGATTTTGCCCCGGCGTGAGATTTTCAGCAGCTTGGACGTGAAGCGGTCGGGAAATGTCCGTTCGAGGAATTCTGCCACGGCCTTGGTGAAGCCTTTGACCTGTTCCCATCCGACGACAGGCTCGATCGGCGCAACCACGTGCAAACCTTTGCCGCCGGTCGTTTTGAGGAACGGGGCGAGCCCGATATTTTCCAGCAGCGTCTTGACCAGCAGCGCCGCCTGTCGCAGGTCTTCCCATTCCACGGCGTCATCGGGATCGAGATCGAAAATGATGCGGTCGGGAAGGCCGAGTCTCGGTGCGCGAGATCCCCAGGGATGCATTTCGAGTACGCCCATCTGCAGCAACGCCACGATCGCCGGAACCGAATCGGCCATCATGTAGAGCGACACACTGCCGTCGCCATTCTCGATCTCGACGCGCGAAATCGCTTCGTTGACGCCGCCCTCGGCTTTTTTCTGGTAGAAGCATTCGTCGTTCCACCCGTTCGGGCAGCGAAGCAAGGTCAGCGGGCGGCCGCGTACATGCGGCAGCATCCATTCACCTACCGCGGCGTAATACAAGGCGAGGTCGCGCTTGGTGACCGCGGCCTCCGGATAGAGCTTCTTGTCGGGATTGCTGACGACGATGCCCGCGACCGCGTTCTTGTCTGCAACGGCGCGAGTCTTCGCTTTCGACCGAGGAGGCGGCGGCTCATCCGGCGTTTCGCCGTCGTTCGATGTCTCCGGGCGCTCGCGAACGACGTCGGCTGCCCGCTTGTCGGCGCGCAAGCCCAGGAACGATGGATGGCGCAGGGTTCCGTCATCGGTCCACTCGGCGAAGGCCACTTCGGCGACCAGCGTCGGCCGCACCCAATGCGCGCGGCGTGCTTCCGCGCCCCTGCGGCGGATTGTGGAAAGGGCTTTCCTTTTGCGCGATCGCTGACAGCGAGCGGCTCAATGCCGCGAGCGAGGCATCGCTGAATCCGGTCCCGACCTTGCCCGAATATGCGAGTCTGCCGTCCGGCTCGTAGACGCCGAGCAGCAGCGCGCCGAATCCCTGGCGCGACCCTTCGGGATCGGTAAAGCCGCCGATCACCATTTCCTGCCGGCGCATGCACTTGATCTTCTGCCACGCCGGTCCCCGGCCGCCGCGGTAGGGCAGGTCGGCGCGCTTGGAAATCATCCCTTCGAGGCCGAGCTCGCCGACGTTCTGCAGGAACGCCGGTCCCGGAACAGCGAAATGCTCGCTGTATTGGATCGCCGCAGGCGCATTCGACAGGAGCTCGCGCAACAGGCGCTTGCGCTCGCTCAGCGCGACGCCGCGCAGATCGAAGCCATTCAGGTGCAGCAAATCGAACGCCAGGTACTTCAGGCCGCGGGAATCCGTCGCAGAAAGCGCTTTTTGCAACGCCTGAAAGCTGCTGCGTCCGCGGGCGTCCAGCGCGACGACCTCGCCGTCGAGCCAGGCATCGTCGACCGGCAGCAGCGCGAGCGCGCGAGCCAGTGCATCGAAGTCGCCGGTCCAATCGTTGGCGGTTGCGCGACACCATCCGTGCCTGCTGACGTGCAATCCGGCACAACATGCGGTAACCGTCGTACTTGATCTCGTGCACCCATGCCGGCCCCGTCGGCGGTGACTTGACCGCGGTCGCCAACTGCGCTTCGATCAGGTCCGGCAGCGGCGCCTTGCGCGCGCCCTTGACCTTGGCGAGCCCGGCGACGATGTTCGCGCCGGGTTTGCGTATCGCCCCGCCCTTGACGTTGGCGGCGACCGACTTGTTCGAGTGCCAGACCCGGTCCGCGTCGGCGGCGATCTGTTCCAGGCTGCGCCCGCTGACGACGCTTTCCGGGCGATCCTCGGCGATCAGTCGCTTCTGCGCCCAGACGCGCGAATTCGTCAGCCTCCTTGAACAGCAGCCAGCTGTTCTCGCCGCCATACTTGCCGCTGCGGCTGCGCACCAGATTCCATCCACCCTTGAGCTTTTCGCCGTCGAGGTCGAACTTCAGCCGTCCCTTCGCATACCCTTCGTCGGGGTCCGCCTTCGGCGTCCAGGTTCCGCGATCCCACACCATGACGGTGCCGGCTCCGTACTGCTTGGCCGGAATCACGCCCTCGAAGTCTCCGTATTCCAGCGGGTGATCCTCGACGTGCATCGCCAGACGCTTGTCGTTGGGATCCAGGCTCGGG
This sequence comes from uncultured beta proteobacterium, assembly GCA_963847585.1. Lineage (GTDB taxonomy): Bacteria > Pseudomonadota > Gammaproteobacteria > Burkholderiales > Casimicrobiaceae > PALSA-1003. Next base: position 433,790 of record CAWKAQ010000019.1, read on the forward strand.
CCCTTGGGTACGGCCCAGCTCAACAGCACGCCGTTGAGTTCCAGCCGGAAATCGTAGTGGAGCCTGCTCGCCGCATGTTTCTGGATGACGAATGCAAGCTTGCGCGATCGGCGTTGGCCGACCTTGCCGGCGGGCTCGGGCGTTACCCGGAAGTCACGTTTTTGACGATAGCGCTCGAGGGCCATGGGCAGGGGAACGGTCACGTCGCAATGGCTTATCTGCAACGGCCCGGCGGCGCCGCGCAGGAAAAGCATGCGGTTTAGTTGATGATCGTCCGATATTTTGGCACGATGACCGGTTCCGATACCGTATCCCCATCACGGAGGCCCCATGGCCGCTCGCGCATTGGCTTCGGTCACTGTCTCTTTTGGCATGGTTTCGATCCCGGTCAAGCTCTATACGGCGACCCAGGCGCAGGCGGGCGTTTCGTTCAATCTGCTGCATGCCGCCTGCGGATCCCGGCTGAAACAGCAATACCTGTGCGCCCGCGAAGGCGTCGTCGTCGAGCGGGCGGACATGGTCAAAGGCTACGAATTCTCCAAGGACCAGTATGTGACCTTCACCCCGGAAGAGTTGAAGGAATTGGAAGAGAAGGGCACGCAGACGATCGAGATCAGCGAGTTCGTGCCCGCGGAGAGCATCGACCCGATCTATTACGACAAGGCTTACTTCCTCGGACCCGACAAGGGCGGCGCCAAACCCTATGCGCTGCTGGCCGAAAGCATGCGCCAGACCCGCCAGACCGCCGTCGGGCGCTACGCCGCGCGCGGCAAGCAGTACATCGTTCAGTTGCGCGCCGTACCGGGCGGCCTGGTGATGCAGCAGCTTCTGTATGCGCCGGAAGTGCGCGCCCTCGCCGATATCGGCATCGAGGACGCTCCGGTGCGCGATACCGAGCTCGCATTGGCCAAGCAGCTGATCGCGCAGATCTCATCGAAGCAGTTCGATCCCGGCGCGTACGAAGACGACGTAAAGAAGCGGATCGAGGCCGCGGTTCAGAAAAAGGTCGATGGCGAGGAAATCGCGATTTCGCCCAGCGCGCCGGAAACGGGCGCCCAGGTGATCGACCTGATGGAGGCGCTGCGCGCCAGTCTCGAAAAGACCGCCGGCAAGCGCGCGCCGCCGAAATCCGTTGCTGCCGCGCCGCCGTCCGAAATCAAGGCCGCGCAGCGCAAGCCGCCGAAGAAAATCGCCACCGAGCCGGAGACGCGCCGCAAGGCCGCCAAGCGCTAGGCGACGATCGATGCCCGTGCCGTCGTGACCGAAGGCTATTCGCTCCGCGAAGTCGGCAAGCTGCTCGGACTTTCCCGCTCCATCCTCGGTCGGCTCATCGACGCTGGCTTCGTATCGCCGACTCGCGGCCGGCGCCGCGAATACCGCTTCTCGTTTCGCGACCTGGTGCTGCTGCGCGCGGCCCAGGGCCTGACCGAGGCCAAGATTCCATCGTCGCGCATCCTGCGTTCGCTGCGCCGGTTGCGCTCGCAATTGCCGCAGCAGGTTCCGTTGGACGGTTTGCGGATCGAGGCCGTAGGCGATGCCGTCGTGGTGAGCGAAGGCCAGAAGCAATGGCGTCCCGACGACGGTCAGTATGTGATGCAGTTCCAGGTCGCATCGCCCGACGGGAGGCTCGCCATTTTCGGCCCCGACGAAGCACCATCGTCCCGGACCGAAGAGTCCTGGTTCGAGCAGGGACTCGCCCTCGAGCGCATCAGCGCCGAGGAAGCATGCGAAGCGTATCGCCGCGCGCTCGCCGCCGACCCCGCGCATTGCAGCGCCTGCGTCAATCTGGGCAGATTGCTGCACGAGCTCGGCCGGATGCAGGAAGCTGAAACCGTGTACACCGAAGGACTCGCCGCGTGCGGCGCGGACGGCACGCTGTTGTTCAATCTCGCGGTGCTGCTGGAAGACATGCAGCGGATCGACGATGCCGCCGCTGCCTACCGCGCTGCACTGGCCGCGGCGCCCGACCTCGCGGATGCGCATTTCAATCTGGCGCGCCTGTGCGAGGCGCGCGGATTGCGCCAGGACGCGGTGCGGCACTTGAGCGCTTTTCGCAAGCTCACTGGCGGCCGGTAACGACCGGCTTCCGCGGCGCGGACACTCGCGATCGAGGACAGCAAGAGCGACCGACGATGCCAGCGGACCCCGCCACGCCGCCACCCGGATCCTGTTCATCGGCAACAGCTATACGTCGCGCAACCAGCTGCCGCGCCTGCTGTCGGATCTCGCGGCAGCGGTCCGAACATCCGACGCGCGTCGAATTCGATTTGATCTTCGCCGGCGGGGCGAGTCTCAAGCGCCACTGGAATGCCGGCATCGCCCAGGAGCGTCTTGCGAAGCAGTCGTGGAACTACGTCGTACTTCAGGAACAGTCGACGCTGCCGGTGAAGAATCCGGGGCGATACCACGAAAACGTCCGCCTGTTCGCCCCCGAGATAGCCCGACGCGGCGCGAAGACGGCGCTCTATCTGACGTGGTCGAGGCAGCAGGCGCCCGAGACCCAGGGCCGAATCACTCGTGCCGTCGAGGAGATCGCCGCCGAGATCGACGCGGTGGTCGTCCCGGTCGGTCCCGCCTGGCACGCGGTCATGGCAAGACACATCGACATAGCCCTCTATACCGAAGACGGCAGCCATCCGACTGCGGCCGGCTCCTACTTGGCGGCGTGCGTATTCCTGGTCCGTTTGTTCGGGCAAGCACCGCGAGGATTTTCCGTTTCCGATCCGCTGCGGCTCGATCGCGATGTCGCCGCGGCGCTGCACGCGGTAGCATCGGAGTATGCTATGCAGTAGTGCGAGCAAGCATGAATGCGGAACTACGCGGCCGTGCCGATGACGAATAACAAATCGCCCTGACGGGACACGTCCCTGGACTGTAAAAACTGCGCACCGTGACACGATCGCCGTTCGGTCGTCGAGCGCAGTCCAAAGGAACGGCCGATGCAGAATTTGACGCTGCGCGAAGACGCGCGGCGGCGGGGACGAGACGGTGAGGACCTTCTATGACCTGCTCAAGATGGTGATGGTGGAGGACGTGCCATCGGACGCCGAGATGACGCTGTGCGAGCTCAAGCGCAGCGGCATGGAATTCGTCGTCCGGCGGGTCGAAACAGAAGCTGAGCTGAGGCGCGAGTGCGTCGAATTCGAGCCCGATATCGTCGTATCCGATTTCGCCTTGCCTCAGTTCGACGGCCTCTCGGCGCTTCGGGTCGTGCGCGAGTTGCGTCCGGATCTTCCGTTCATTTTCCTGTCGGGCACGATCGGGGAAGAGACCGCGATCGAGAGCCTGCGCAGCGGCGCCAACGATTACGTTCTCAAAACCAACCTGCCGCGGCTGCCGACGGCGGTGCGCCGCGCATTGCATGACGCCGACCAGCGCACCAAGCGACTCGAGACCGAGGAGGCTCTGCGTCTGCGCGACCGCGCGGTCGAGGCAAGCGTAAACCCGGTGGTGATCGTCAACGCGATCGACCCGAACATGCCGCTGGTGTACGTCAATCGCGCCTTCGAGCAGGTCACCGGCTACAGCCGCGCCGAAGTCATCGGCGGCAACTGCCGTTTTCTGCAAGGTGAGGATCGCGACCAGCCGGAGCTGGACAAGGTCCGTCGCGCGATCGCCGAGCAGCGCGATGGCCACGCCGTGCTGCGCAACTACCGCAAGGACGGGAGTCTTTTCTGGAACAAGCTGTATGTCACGCCGGTCCGGGATCCGCTGTCGAACCGCGTCACTCACTTCGTCGGCGTGCAATACGACATCACCGAGATCAAAGGCTACCAGGAGGAGCTCGAGCATCAGGCAAATCACGACGCGCTCACCGGACTTGCCAATCGCAACCTGCTCAAAGACCGCTTGAAGCAGGCGCTTGCCCTCGCACACCGGTACAAGCGGCCGTTCAGCCTGACCTTCATCGATCTCGACAATTTCAAGCTGATCAACGACAGCCTGGGTCACGATATCGGCGACCGGCTGCTGAAGCTCGCCGCGGAGCGGCTCGCAGCCTGTGTCCAGGAAGGCGATACCGTGGCGCGGCTCGGCGGCGACGAATTCGTCCTGCTGGTTGCCGAGCAGGAGCAGGAGGAGGGCGTCTATCGCGCCATGCAGCGCGTGATGGCCGCCATGTCGCAGCCGTTCGTGATCGACGAGCGCGAATTCAAGATCACCTGTTCGGCCGGCATCGCGAGCTTTCCGCGCGATGGCGAAGACGCGGACACGCTGCTCCGCAACGCCGACACGGCGATGTATCGGGCCAAGGATCTCGGCCGCAACAACTTCCAGCTCTATTCGTCCGACATGAATTCGGACCTGGGCGAGCGCCTTACGCTGGAGACCGATCTGTGGAAGGCCGTCGTGCGCAACGAGCTGGTTCTTCACTACCAGCCCAAAGTCGAACTCAAGTCCGGGCGCATCATCGGCATGGAAGCCTTGCTCCGCTGGAACCATCCGACCAAGGGGATGATCCCGCCGGAAAAGTTCATTCCGGTCGCCGAGGCAAGCAGCTTGATCGCGGAAATCGGCAGCTGGGTGATTCACGAGGCCTGTGCGAACAACAAGGCCTGGCAGGACGCCAATTTGCGCGCGGTGCCGATTGCGGTGAACATTTCGGCTCGGCAGCTGCATGACAAGGATCTGGTCGAGACGATACGGACGGCGCTTCAGACTACGCGCCTGCGGCCGGAGCATCTCGAGATCGAGCTTACCGAGAGCGCGGTCATGATGCATCCGGAGGACGCGATCAATACGATGGCGAGGCTTCGCGGCATGGATGTCCGGATCGCGCTCGACGACTTCGGCACCGGCTATTCGAGCCTGAGCTATCTGAAGCGCCTGCCGGTCAGCGGGCTGAAAATCGACCAATCATTTGTCCGCGATCTGGCCTTCGATCCGGACGATGCGGCGATCGTACGCGCCATCGTCGCGGTCGCTCACGAGTTGATGCTCGAAGTGACCGCCGAAGGCGTGGAAACCGCCGAGCAGGCGGAATTCCTCAAGACCCACGGTTGCAACGAAGCGCAGGGATATTATTTCGCCCGGCCGGTTCCCGCCAGCGAGATGCGAGCGCTTCTCGAACGCGGTACGTTGCCGGTCGGCTGAGAAGCAGGCAAGAACACGCGGCATGGCGCAAGAGCCTCAGCCGGCAAAGGAACAAAAGCGCTCACTGGCGCGGGCGCGCGTGGATGACGGAGCCGGACCCTAACGGCCGTGGTCTAGCGAGGCAGCGGCACCGGCCAGGCGGGGAAGCTTGCCGCCCCGCTGCCTGTCCGCGACCAGCGCGCCGATCAGCGGCAATACGTGCGATGTCTCCGAGGATTTGTCAAAAAAACGATCGGCGCCAAGGCGGAAACTCAATTGCTCGTACTCCGCATTCGCATGATTGGTGAGCACCGCTTTCATCGCGGTGGGCAACAGATGCCGTTCCTGCAGCGCTTTAAGCACGTCGAACCCAGTACCGGCTTTCAGTCGGATGTCGAGCAGGATCAGATCCGGCTCCAGCACCGACAGATCCGTTATGGCCGTTTGCGCGTCGGCGCTGTGACCTACCAGCTCCGCGCCTGCCGCCTCGATCGTCGACGCGAGCAGCCATCGAATGATCGGGGAGTCCTCGACGATATAGACCTGCAACGATTTGCGAAGGGAGTCGATGGCAGTCTCCTGGCACACGTTTCGTATGCTAGATCACTGGCCATGACTGTCAATGGAAAAAAAGCTTGCGCGCAGTTCGGAAAAAGCGGATCGTGTAATTATTACCGATGTTAACGCAGGCATCTCGGCGTCGCTGGCGAGCCGGCGACAGCCACAGTCCGGACAGGACTCAGCGGACAATCACGCTCGGTGAGCATCCAAGGGCCGATGCTTTGCTGCATGATGCGCGCGCGTTGCGCGAGCGATTCGAGCAGGCTTTCTGGTGCGAAGACATCGCCACCTATGCGCTAGCGCTCGACGGCGAAAAGCGTCCTTGTCGCGTGCGTTCGTCGAATGCTGGTCAGGTGCTGTGGAGCGGTATCGCGAGCGCCGAGCGAGCGGAGCGCGTCGCACAAACGCTGTTTGCGCCGGAATCATTTTCGGGCTGGGGTGTGCGCACGATTGCCGAGGGCGAGTCGCGTTACAACCCGATGTCGTATCACAACGGCTCTATCTGGCCGCACGACAACGCGTTGATCGGTAAAGGCCTGGCCCGGTACGGAATGAAGGACAGGGCGATGGCCATCCTCGCCGCGATGTTCGATGCGAGCCTCTATATGGATCTGCATCGCTTGCCCGAGCTCTTTTGCGGGTTCGTGCGCCGGGCGAGCGAGGGGCCGACGCTTTATCCGGTCGCCTGCTCGCCGCAGGCCTGGGCGAGCGCCAGCGCGTTTTACCTTCTGCAGGCGTGCCTCGGACTCTCGTTTCATCCCGAACGGCCGCGTGTCCGCTTCAACCACCCGCAACTCCCTGAATACCTGGCGCGCGTGCAGATCCGCAATCTTCGCCTCGGCGATGCGGTAGTCGACCTGTCGCTCGAGCGCCATCAGCGGGATGTCGGGGTCAATGTCCTGAACAAGGCGGGCGAGGTCGAAGTCTCGGTCGTCCTGTAGCCCCGTCGCGGAAAAAAGCGCGAGCAGCGCGAGCGTCGTCCCGATCTCTGGCTGGGCGGCGGCAGGATCACCCGCGCTCTGTTACATTCTGTCGCCATGAGCGCGCGGCCCCAACAGCGCCGTCATTCGGCACGCGATCTGGAGACGATCCTGGGCGTCACCAGCGCTCTGGCGGCACCGTTCGACCTGATGACGATGCTGGCCGAGGTGGTCAGCGCCGCCAAGCAGGTGCTCAATGCCGATCGCGGCTCGGTCTGGCTGTATGACTCCGCGGCAGACGAGCTGGTTCTGGAGGTCGCCACCGGCATTCGCCCGGTGCGCGTGCCGGCAGGCGCGGGTCTGGTCGGGGCGTGTGCGCGCAACCGGCAGATCATCAACGTGCCCGATTGTTACGCCGATTCGCGGTTCGACCCCGGCGTCGACAAGAGCTCCGGATATCGCACGCGCTGCATGCTCACCCTGCCGCTGGTCGACCACAAGGATGTCCTGGTGGGGGTGATGCAGGTGCTGAACAAGGGCGGCGGCGGAGTTTTCGACGACCACGACGAGGCGCTCGCCACAGCGCTGGCCGCGCAATGTGCGGTCGCGCTGCAGCGGGTGCGGATGACCGAGGCGGTGATCGAGGGCGAGAAGATGCGCCAGGAGCTGGAGATGGCGCGCGTCGTCCAGATGAGCACCTTGCCTGCAAGCATGCCCGCGCGTGCCCGGCTACGATGTCTACGGCACGTTCAAGCCGGCCGAACTCACCGGCGGGGACACGTTCGATCTGGCCGACGCTCGACCAGGGTCTGCTGGTCGTTCTGGGCGATGCCACCGGCCACGGCATTGCCCCGGCGCTTTCGGTGACACAGATGCAGGCGATGCTGCGCATGGCTTTTCGTCTCGGCGCCAACCTGCGAGACCGCGTTCAAGGAGGTCAACAACCAGCTGGCCGATACGCTGGCCAGCGACCGCTTCATCACGGCCTTCGTCGGCATGCTCGACGCCGACGCGCATCTGCTGCGTTTCCATAGCGGCGGGCAGGGGCCGATCCTTCATTTCCAGGCGGCGCTCGGCACCTGCGCGCGCCACAAGCCGACCAGCTTTCCGCTCGGCGCCATGCGCCTTTCTGCGCTCAGGCCGCTGGTGACCCTCGCAGATGCAGCCGGGCGATATCCTGCTGCTCCTCTCGGACGGCATCTACGAATATCACGACGCCGGCGGCGAGCAGTTCGGCGAGGCGCGGGTCGAGGAGATCGTCCGGTCCCACCACGGCGAGTCGATGGCGCAGCTTTCTGGCGACCCTGCTGGACGCGATCCAGACGTTCGCCGCCGGAGCCCCTCAGGACGACGACATAACCGTCGTGCTGGTCAAGCGCGAATCCGAGCCGAGCACGGCCCATCGGTCGTTCGAGCGCAGCTTCGACTCGATCGAGGCACATCGTCGCGTTCACTGCGGCGACGTTCGCCGACCAGGAGATCGATCCCGAGCTGCTGCCGGCCATCGATTTCGCAGTGGAAGAGTTGTTCACGAACATGGTCAAATACAGCACCATGAGCAGCGCCGCCGTGCGCATCGATCTGGCCAGGATCGATGGCGGGGTGGAAGTGACGCTGACCGATTATGATGTCGAGCCATTCGACGTCACCCAGGCGCCGGACGCCGACATCGAGCTGCCGATCGAGCAGCGCAAGCCCGGCGGCCTCGGTCTGCATCTGATCCGGCGACTGGTGGACAGCATCGAGTACGAGTATTCAAGGGAGTCCCGGCAGAGCCGGACCACGATCCGCAAGACCCGGGCCGGGCGGCCGGACTCCGGGGACGCGGCGAAAAAAGGGGAAGAGCATGCTCGCCATCGATTTCGGCCCGAATGACGTCGTCGTCATTGCGGGACGGCTGGACGCGGCCCAGTCCGCGGCCGCCCAGGCCTTTCTGGACCAGGTCCAGGGCAAGGTGACCCTGGACTGCAGCGCGCTGGAGTACATTTCCAGCGCCGGCCTGGGGGTTCTGCTGAAGACCCAGAAGCGGCTGATGGCGGCGGACGGCAAGCTTCGGCTGTCCGGGGTCAACCGCCATCTGCGGGACATATTCGAGTATTCGGGCTTCGACCAGATCTTCGAGATCGAACCCGCTCGCTGATCCGGTCCCAACTTTCCCGTCCCCCGCGTGTAATTGTGAGCAACGACCCGGACTTGGCGTTAGTCGAGCGGTGCCGGAACGGCGATTGGGCGGCGTTCACCGAGTTGGTGATCCGCTACCAGCGGCCGATCTACAACGCCTCGTTCTGGATCCTGCGCAAGGCCGAGGACGCGAACGACATTACGCAGATCGTGTTCCTCAAGGTTGCGGAGCGGCTGGACGAATATGATCCTCGATTCAAGTTTTTCAGCTGGATCTACCGGATTGCGGTCAACGAGTCGCTCAATCTGCTGCGCAGGAATGGTCGCGAGGAAGCACTCGATGACGAGATCGAGCTCCCGGCCCTGGATACCGCAAGCCCGGAACGGATCGCCAGCGAAGCGCAGGTTTCGCGGCGAATCCAGAGCGCGTTGATGAGCATGGCGACAAACGACCGGATGGTGCTGACTTTGCGGCACTTTTCCGAATGCAGCTACCAGGAGATCGGTGAAATCCTCGGCCTTGACGAAAAGACGGTGAAGTCCCGTCTGTTCGAAGCAAGGCACCGCCTTCGTGAATTGCTGAAAGACCTGCGATAACCGACATGAATATCTCCGAACTCGACCGACTGATGCATGCGGTACTCGACGGCGAAGCCACGCCGGCCGAGGCCAGCGAACTCGACCGCCTGCTGGCCGCCGACCCGGCCGCCCGCGAGCAATTCGACGACCTCAAGTGGCTGTTCGACGGATTCCGTCGCGTGCCCAAGGCCTTCCCGCCGGAGGGTCTGGTCGCCGCGGTCATGGCTGCGATACCGCGCCGCCCGGTCGGACGGCAGCGGCTGCGCCAACTTTTGTCGCGGTCGCGTGTAATTAGGCAAGTTTCTATGGGACCCCGGGGCACGATCCCGGGGGCTTCAGCAAGGGTCCACCAGGCATCCCAACCGGGACCACAACTAAGGGGCTACAAGATGAACGAGCAAAAAAACGGCTTTATCGGCAAGCGTACGGTCTGGATCGGCGCCGGCATCACCGCCGTAGCCGTTGTTCTCGTCCTGCAGTATGTGGACTTCCCGCCGTCCGGCAAGGACGTTAGCGGCACGATCGTTCCGGCGCAGCGGTATCGTGCCACCGGAAGCGACGAAGGCGTGAAGCCGGGCGCGCCGATCGCGCAGCCTACCGATACAGCCGACAGCAAGGGACCCAGCAGCTCTGGTCCGAGCAACGGCCCGAGCAACGGCCCAAGTAACGGCCCCAGCAACGGTCCGAGCAATGGTCCCAGCAACGGTCCGAGCAATGGCCCCAGCAACGGTCCGAGCAATGGTCCCAGCAATGGTCCGAGCGCTGGCCCAAGTAACGGCCCAAGCAATGGCCCGAGCAATGGCCCAAGCAATGGCCCAAGCAATGGCCCAAGCAATGGCCCGAGCAATGGCCCGAGCAATGGCCCGAGCAATGGCCCGAGCAATGGACCCAGCAACGGCCCAAGCAATGGTCCGAGCGCTGGCCCCAGCAACGGTCCGAGCAATGGCCCAAGCAACGGCCCGAGCAATGGCCCAAGCAACGGTCCAAGCAACGGCCCGAGCAATGGCCCAAGCAACGGTCCAAGCAACGGCCCGAGCAATGGCCCAAGCAATGGTCCGAGCAATGGCCCAAGCAACGGTCCGAGCAATGGCCCCAGCAACGGTCCGAGCAATGGCCCAAGCAATGGACCCAGCAACGGCCCGAGCAACGGTCCGAGCAATGGCCCCAGCAACGGCCCGAGCGCAGCAGCCAGATAACGCTTCGCTCTAGATCAAAGCAGTGCGCAACCGCCGGCCTGAGTGCCGGCGGTTTGCTTTGCGCGACCCACCCGGTATCCTTCGTCCGGTCCGAAATCGGAGGCTATCGGAATGCGCAGTCGCATCTTATGCATTTGTCTCGCGTTTCTGCCGGTCGCGTCCTCAGCCGAAGACAGCTCCATCGGGCTGTCGTATGTCGAGACCAAGGACGTCAAGCTCGTCTACGTTGATTTTCTCGAGTATCTCGCACCGCACGCGGTACGGACGTTCACCAACTCGGTTGCATGGCAGCGGCGCATGCTCGGCTGGGTGCCGTCCGAGCCCACGAGCGTCCTCCTGCAGGACTCCTCGGACACGGGTAACGCCCGTCAGCAGTCTGCGCCACGCAACAGGCTGCTTATCGACGTCGCGCCGATTCCCCACGCTTTCGAGACGTTCGCTGCCACGGAGCGCTTTTATTTTCTGATGAACCACGAGACGGTTCACATCGCGACAGGCGAAGTGGCATCGGAAGAAGACCTGCGTTGGCGGCGCTTATTTCTCGGCAAGGTAAGCCCCCTGCCGCAGAATCCCGAATCGCTGCTCTACAGCTACCTCACGGTTCCGCGGTTCAATACCCCGCGCTGGTGGAATGAAGGCGCGGCCGTTTTTCTCGAGACTTGGATGGGAGGAGGGCTGGGCCGTGCGCAAGGCGGCTATGATGAGATGGTGTTCCGCGGGATGGTGCGCGACGGCAGCCATTTCTACGATCCGCTGGGTCTCGAGTCGCGCGCCATACGCGTCAATTTTCAGTCCGGCGGCAACGCCTATCTCTACGGCACCCGCTTTTACAGCTACCTCGCCTACGTCTACTCGCCGGAAAAGGTCATCGCATGGATCAGGCGCGACGAGGGTAGCAAGCGCAACTATGCCGACCAGTTTGAGCTCGTGTTCGGCCTCCCGCTGGAACGCGCCTGGCAGGACTGGATCGCGTTCGAACACGACTTCCAGCGACGAAACCTCGAAGCCGTGCGCAAATTCCCGATCACGCCGCAGCACAACCTGGCGGCCAGCCCGATCGGCTCGATATCGCGGATGTACTTCGACGAAGCCAGCGGAGTCCTCTACGCCGCCTTCCGTTACCCGGGTACCGTCGACCACGTCGGCGCGCTGAACACACGGGACGGCAGCATCCGCCAGCTCGCCGATGTCAAACGCGCCGCGCTATACCGGGTTACGTCGACGGCCTACGACCCGAGCAGCGGGACATTCTTCTTCGCCAACGACAGCCTTTCCTATCGTGACTTGATGTCTGTCAACGTCAGGACCGGAGAGCAAAGAATGCTGTTCGAGGATGCGCGGATTGGCGAAATCGTCTTCAATCCGGTCGACCGTTCGCTGCTGGGGATCCAGGTCTACGGCGGCGTGGCGACGCTGGTCCGCATCGCCTACCCCTATACCGAAGTGGTCCGGGTGCACACCTTTCCATACGAATACGTGCCGTCGGATCTGGACATCTCGCCCGACGGCCGGCTTCTGTCCGCGTCCGTGAGCGAGGTCAACAACGATCAGTACTTGCGCGTATGGGAGATCGACAAGATCCTCGCCGGGGATGTGAAACCGCTCTCCGAATTCCGCTTCGGCCAATCCGTCCCGGAAAGTTTCGTGTTCTCGCGGGACGGACGTTACCTCTACGGCAGCAGCTACTACACGGGCGTTTCGAACATCTTCCGCTACGAAGTTGCCACGGGGGCGATCGAGGCGGTTTCCAACGCGGAAACCGGCTTCTTTCGTCCGGTGCCGCTGGCCGACGGGCGATTGCTGGTGATGGCGTATACCGCCGATGGCTTCATTCCGGCCACCATCGATCCGCAGCCGCTGCAGGACGTGGGCGCGATTACCTTTCTTGGTACCGAGGTGGCCAACAAACATCCGGTCGTCAAGACGTGGCAGGTGCCGCCGGCGAGCACCGTCGACTATGACAAGGCGGTCATCGGCAAGGGACCGTACCTGCCGCTGCGCAACCTCGCCCTGGACAATGCCTACCCTATTCTGCAGGGTTACAAGAGCTACGCCGGCATCGGCTTTCAAGCGAACATCGCAGATCCTCTTGCCTACGCCTACCTCGGCATTTCTGCCGCTTACACACCAACCTCCGAGCTCCCCGGCGATCAGAAGGCCCACGTGGGGATTACCGGCAACTATCTGGGCTGGAGGGGAGGGCTTTGGTGGAATCGGTCGGATTTCTACGACCTGTTCGGACCCACCAAGCGCAGCCTCAAGGGTTTTGCGGCCAAGCTCGGGTACACCAAGTGGCTGGTTTGGGACGAGCCGAAAACGCTTAATCTCACATACGACCTGGACTATTACGACGGAATCGACACTCTGCCGGGCGCGCAGAACGTCGCCACGAGTTTCACCCGGCTCACGACGGCCGAGGCCGCGATCCATTCGAGCGACGTGCAGCAATCGATCGGCGCAGTGGATGGCGAGAAGGGCGTAAAATGGGACGGCGTGCTGACCGCGAACTTCGTCAACGGTCAGACCATCGCGCAGGTCCGCGGCAACTTCGACTACGGCTGGCAACTCCCGATCCCGCACTCGTCCATCTGGCTGCGCAGCGCCGCCGGCGCAGCCAGCGGCGATCGCAACAACGTCGTCGCGAACTTCTACTTCGGCAGCTTCGGCAACAATTATGTCGACGCCAGGGCCATTCAGCGCTATCGCGAATACGACTCGCTGCCGGGTTTCGGCATCGATGAGGTGAGTGGCCTCAGCTTCGTGCGTGAAATGGTCGAGTGGAATGCCCCGCCGGTGTATTTCGAATCGATCGGCACGCCGGACTTCCATCTGGCGTGGCTGCGGCCGGCGGTCTTCGCCACCGCGCTTTGGACCGACCCGACGCACTCGACGCTGCGCAAGAACTACGAAAACGTGGGTGCCCAGGCCGACCTCCGATTCAGCGTCCTGCACTGGTACGACATGACGCTGTCGGTCGGATTCGCGGCGGGCTTCCGCGACGCCAAGCGCGCCGGGACCGAATGGATGGTTTCGCTGAAGATCATGTAAGCGCGGCTGGTCCTCGTCATGTCAGCCAAGCTCATTGTGTCAGCGCTGGTAGCCCTGCTGCCTGTGCTCTGCTTTCTGGCAACGCTGCTCTATCTCGACAGCTACAAGCTGGTCAAGCTGCGGGCGGTCATCGCGGTCGTCGCGTCCGGCGCCATCGTCGCCGGCGTTGGCTTCTTGCTCAATGCATGGCTGCTCGACCTGCTTGGCATCGAGCTCACCAGCTACACGCGCTACGTTGGCCCCGTAGTCGAGGAATTGCTCAAGGGGCTGGTGATCGTCGTCCTGATTCGCTCGCATCGGATCGGATTTCTTGTCGACGCCGCCATTTTCGGCTTTGCTATCGGCTCGGGCTTTGCCGTCATTGAAAACCTCTATTATCTCGAGCAGGTGCCGGATGCCGGCATCGGAACATGGATCGTGCGCGGCTTCGGCACCGCGATCATGCACGGCGGCGCCACCGCGATTTTCGCCGTGATGAGCCTGTCGGCTTTGGAGCGGATGCAACGTGCCGGGCTGTGGGTGTTCGCGCCGGGTTTCGCCCTCGCGGTTGCGCTGCATGCGACCTACAACCACCTGTTTCTGTCACCGAAGTTTTCCACGCTGGCGATGATCGTCGTCATGCCGCCATTGTTCTATCTGGTGTTCGAGCGCAGCGCCAGGGCGGTGGGCAACTGGCTGGGCAGCGGATTCGACGCCGATACCGAGATGCTGGATCTGATCAACTCGGGCCGCCTGTCCAATTCTCCGGTGGGCGAATACCTGCACACGCTGAAGGACAAGTTCAAGGGCGCGGTCCTCGCCGACATCCTATGCTTCCTTCGGCTCTACACCGAGCTCGCGCTGCGTGCCAAGGGCATCCTGATGATGCGCGAAAACGGCTTTGAGGTGGGCATTGACGACGAGACCCGGGCCAAGTTCGACGAGATGCGATATCTGGAGCGGAGCATCGGCCGCACTGGATTGATGGCGATGCAGCCGGTGCTGCATATGAGCCACAAGGACTTGTGGCAGCTCTATATGCTCGGAAAGTGAGCCGGCGTCCCGCCTGCGCACGCTTGCCCCCTGACGCTTCGATTACACCAGCGGGTGGTTACGGAGCACGATCCGCCAGACGCCGGTCGCGATCAACGAAAATCCGGTCAGCGGTCCGATGAAGGCCAGCGAGCTCTGCGGCCAGCCGATGGCGATCAATATGGCTACGGCGATCGACAAAAGCCCGTCGAACAATATCCAGCCCCACCCGGATTGCGGTTTCAGCCGGAACGCGAGCATCGTTCGAGCGACGCCGCCGGCGAGCAGAAACGCGCCGACGATCAGCGCCAGCGACGCGGCGCCCGCGATCGGGACGACAAGGATCGCGATGCCGAGGACGAGGTCAGCACGCCGGAAGCTAGCTTCCAGCCGAAACCGTCCTTGGTCCGCGTCTGGGCCGCGTGGACGATCTCGAATGCGCCGCCGAAAATCAGCAGCCAGGCGAAGATCAGTGCGGTTGCGAGGGCCGCGATCCCGGGCATCAAGATCGCCAGAACCCCCGACAGGATCAGCAGAACTTCCCAGACGACCTGGCAGCCCGTGCGAGACGCGGCAAGCGGGACGGCGAGCGCCGTGTGTTTTGCATCCGGCATGAGGGTTGCTCGTTGCGCGAAACAGCCCCCGACTTCGACATCCGATGTTGCGGGCTCGACTTTCGATCATGCGCCCGCCACGCTGCCCGCGTCAAAAAGCGGTTGACCCCGATGGCCCGTCCAGTCAAATATTCGTGCCGGCGGCCCGAGTGTTCTTCTCCTTTCCGAATCAACCGACCAGAGCGGGTGAGCCTCCAAGAGGCAACCAACAACGCGGCATGGATCTCGTCTACGGCATACCTTTGATTGCAGCGCTGGCGCTGGCGTGGCTGGCTGCTCGCCACGTAATCAACAAGGCGCGGCAGCAGCGCGAGTTGCTGCGCCGGCAGCGGCGCCGTTCCCGCAGCAAGTATCACGAGTCGCCGGAAACCATCAGCTCACGGTCGGACATGCGTTCGACCGACGCCCCGGTAACGATGGCCGAGAATATCCGCAAGCGCGAACGCGCGCCGAAAGACGAGGGCGCCCACAAGCCGACAAGCCGCAAGAGTTAGCGACGCCGGTCGGCCAACTCTGCCGGTGGGCGTCACTCTGTCGCCCGAGCAGGCCGCCCCATCATGGCGACCCCAAGGGGCCAATAAGCAAGACGAGCCGGACCGGCGGGCGAAAACCGATGTATTTGCAGGAAGATGGTGCGGGAGCGCCGCGGGGAGGGTGCCAGAACGGGGCGGCGCCGGCGAGGAGAGATGGTCACGGAGAACGCCGCCCCGTCTGGGTAAAGGCTACTAAGCAATCGACGTGCCGTTCGGACGTGTACCGGGGCGCGAGGCGCTTCGTCCGGGCCCTCGGGCCGTTGATACCAGGCCCTGTTGACAGCCCGATCGCCAATAATCATAATGCGAATCATTCGCATTATGATCGCTCGATCGAGGGCTCCATGTTCGCCACCGCAGTCATCGTCTTCCGCGAAACGCTTGAAGCAGCCCTGATCGTTTCGATCGTCCTGGCGGCGACGCGAGGCGTCGCCGGTCGACGCCGCTGGATCGGCGGAGGCGTCGTCGCCGGCATCGCCGGAGCGCTGGTCATCGCGGGTCTGACCGGAGTCATCGCCGGCGCGCTGCAGGGGATCGGCCAGGAACTGTTCAACGCCGCGATATTGATCGCGGCGGTCGTAATGCTGGCTTGGCATCATCTCTGGATGGCCGTGCATGGCCGCGAGCTTGCGTCGCGCCTGCGGCGCTTGAGCGATTCGGTACGCGAGGGCGGAGCGACGCTCGCCGCGCTGTCGGTCGCGGTCACTCTGGCTGTGCTCCGCGAAGGCGCCGAAACGGTGTTGTTCGTCCAGGGCGTTGCCACCAGCGAACCGTTGTCCAACGTCCTGGCCGGACTGGCGCTTGGCGTGACCGGCGGCGCGGCGCTCGGCGCGCTGCTTTATCTCGGCCTGGTGCACGTTCCGGTCAGGCATTTCTTCCGGGTCACCGGATGGATGATCGTGGCCCTTGCCGCGGGCCTGGCCGCTCAGGCGGCGCGCTTCCTCGAACAAGCCAACGTGTTGCCGCCGATCGTGCCCGAGCTATGGGATACATCGCCGATCCTGTCGGAGGCGAGCCTTCCGGGACAGTTGCTGCACGTTCTCGTCGGCTACACGCCCACGCCTTCGGGCCTCCAGTTGATGTGTTACGTCGCCACTATCGCCACGCCTGATCATCGCCTCGCGCTGGCGCAGCACGATTGCCGGCCGTCCTCGGCAGGCGCAGGCCACCTGATCCACCCATCGCTTCTCATTCCATCTTTCGGAGCTCCGATATGCGCACCTTCCTTGCCCTCTGCTGCTTCGCCGTTGCCGGCGTCGCGTTTGCCGACGACCCGACGTTCGAGATCGCCATTCGCGATCACCGGTTCGTGCCCAGCGAGATCACCGTGCCGGCAGGGCAGAAGGTCAAGCTGATCGTCAAGAACGAGGATGCGACCCCCGAGGAATTCGAGAGCAAGCGGCTAAACCGCGAGAAGGTGATCCCGGGCCGAAGCCAGGCGACCATCTATATCGGTCCATTGAAGCCGGGCGAATATCCGTTCGTCGGCGAGTTCAACGAGAGCACCGCGACCGGCAAGATCGTCGTGAAGTGAATCCAGGCGGCGCGCTCGAATCGCGCCGCTCGATCGTCGTCGTCTCCCCCACGCGTTGAATCGCTGCCATTGCGGCGGCACGGGAAGCTCGCGCTTTTTCCACCGGAAACCATCGAGGGGAATCACATGAAATGGCTTACTGCCGCCGCGTTCGGTGCATCGGTCTTCGTTTCATTGTTCAACAGTCGCACCGGCGCAAGCCGTCGAACCGGACACGATCTACTCGCCTCGCGTCGAGCAGGGCGAATGGGAACTCGAGTACAAAGGGCGATATTTCTACGATCGCGACAGCGACGAGCATCGGCAGGTCCAGAGCAAGTTCGCGCTGGGCTACGGGCCGACCTCGTGGTGGTGGACCGAGCTCTACGCCGAATACGAGCATACGCCCGGCAGCGGCGGCGGCTGGTCGGCATTCGAATGGGAGAACCGCTTTCAGTTCACCGAGCCGGGCCAGTACTGGGTCGACGTCGGCGCACTGGTCGAGCTCGAACGAGTGCATCCAGGCACTGGCAAGGAAGTCCGCGCCGGTCTCTTGCTGGAAAAGGAGATCGACGAGACGACGTTGACGGTCAACTGGCTGCTTAACCGGGCTTTCGCCGATGAGGAGTCCTCGCACTGGGAGCAGGTGTACCGCGTGCAATGGGCGTGGCGTCTTCGTCCGGAGATCCAGCCGCTGGTGCAGTGGCAGAGCGACGAGCACAGCGCTTACGCGGGCCCCGGCATTACAGGGAAGTTGAGAATCGCAGGGCAACACGTCGAATATCACCTGACGTGGCTGCACAGGATCAGCGGCGACATACCCAAAGATGCAGTACGCGTGCAATTGGAGTACGAGTTCTAGTGTAGTCTGACGCTTCCAGCGCGCCGGCCGCACGCGCCGGCGCCCGACGGCGGCCGCAGCAATGGCGATGCGGTCGCGCTGCGGCAATACATTTCGCGGCGCAACGGACCATTCAAATTTACGTCGCTTCATCGATAGCTGTGACCTTGCGCAACTTGCGTTTCGCCCGCAAAGTCATCATGGGCCTGGTTGCTGTATTTTCGTTTGGCTGCGCCTGCGTGGCGCGGGCCGATCTCTGGGGATATGTCGACGACAACGGGGTTGCGCATTTCGCGACCGAGCCGCTCGATTCGCGATACCGGCTTTTTTTCAAGGGCGGCAGCACGCTGGACGCCCCGGACGCCGGCGAGCGCGCCGAAGCGCTCAGCGACGAGGCATTCCGCCGCACCGCCATTTACCAGCGCGCCGTCAATCATCCGAACCTCAAGCGCCTGCTGCCGCTGATCGAGCGAAATGCCCGCTTGCAGTCGCTCGATCCGGCCCTGGTCAAGGCCGTTGTCGCCGTCGAGTCGGGATTCGATCCGGCGGCCGTGTCGCCCAAAGGCGCGTTCGGCCTGATGCAACTGCTGCCCGATACCGCGGCGCGCTACGGAGTGATCGGCGATTCGAAGCGAAGCGCCGCACAAAAGCTGCTGGATCCCGAGATCAACCTGCGCGCGGGAACACACTATCTGCACGACCTGATCGTGCAATTCGCCGACGACGTCTCGCTTGCACTGGCGGCATACAATGCGGGCGAGCAGGCCGTATTGCATTACGGCTCGCGCATTCCGCCGTTCGCCGAGACGCAGGAGTTCGTCAGGCTGGTCGAACAATTCCGGCGGCTGTTCAGTCCGCCACCGCCGGCGCCGTCGCGCCTTCGGCTAAAATTGCCGGCCAAGCGCGTCGGCGGTTGGTCGGCGCGCAATCGAGCGCGTGCGCCGGCGCCGAGCCCGCGCTCCGCGCACGGAGACAGGGCCTGCAGTAGAATCAACGTTGCGGCTGCCCGCCAACGAGCCCGGGAGAAAGTCAGTCATGTCGACCGTCGATACCGTGGATGCCACGCCTACGTCATATCTCTACTATCGGCATACGGCGGCGGTGCGCATCATGCACTGGATCAACGTGATCGCGCTGACGGTGCTGTTCATGAGCGGTCTCAACATTTTCAGCGCGCATCCGGCGCTGTACTGGGGCCAATCGTCGTACTCGGGACGCCCGCCGGTGCTGGAGATCGGCGCGATGGAGGACGCGGACAATGTCACCGGCATGACGCGCATTCTCGGCCACGATTTCGACACGACCGGGTTGTTCGGCGCTTCGCGCGACGCCAGCGGCGAGATCGTCGCGCGCGACGTTTCCATCGTGGCTGACTATTCCGGGCAACCGCTGGCTGTCGCTGGCGCGGCAATGGCATTTCCTGTTCGCCTGGATATTCGTCGTCAACGGACTCTGCTACGTTCTGTATGCGATCTGGAGCCGGCATCTTTCGCGCGATCTCGCGCCGACGCGGAGCCGACTGGCGCTCGATCGGACGCTCGATCATCGACCACCTGCGCTTCCATCATCCGACCGGCGAGGCATCGAAGCGTTACAACGTCCTGCAGAAGCTGACCTACCTGACGGTGATCTTCGTGCTGTTGCCGCTGGTCATCCTGATGGGATTCGCGATGTCACCCGGGCTGGATTCGGTCATTCCGGGGTGGGTCGACGTCGTCGGCGGGCGTCAGTCGGCGCGGACGATCCATTTCATCGTCGCCTGGTTGCTGGTCCTGTTCGTATTCATCCACGTCTTCGAGGTCATCATCACCGGACTGTGGAACAATCTTCGCTCGATGATTACCGGACGCTATCGCGTCGAAGGCGGAGGCCAAGCAGATGAATCCCATTTCGTCACGGCGGCGTTTTCTCGTCGGGGCGCTGTCCGGCGCGGGTGCGCTGGTGCTCTCCGGCTGCGACAAGCTCGCAAGCACGGCCTGGTTTCAGAAGACGCTGGGCGCCGGCGAAACGCTGACGCACTTGGCACAACGTTGGGCGATTCCGCGCAAGGCGATGGCGCAGGAATTCAGCGATGCGGACCTGTCGCCGGAGTTCCGCAGCAACGGCACGGCGGTACCCGCGCAACGCCCAGTATCAGGCGTTGGCGATGGGCGGATTCGCGGCGTATCGGCTCGAGGTCGATGGCCTGGTCGAGCGCCCGGCGAGTCTGTCGCTCGCCGAACTGCGCGCGCTGCCGAGCCGAACGCAGATAACGCGGCACGATTGTGTCGAGGGTTGGAGCGCGATCGGCAAGTGGAAGGGCGCGAAGCTTTCCGCGCTGCTCGACATCGTCCAGCCGAAAGCCGCCGCACGCTATGTCGTGTTCCATTGCGCCGACCCGATGGAGAACGACGGCACCAGCCCGTACTACGAGAGCATCGATTTCGAAGATGCCTATCATCCGCAGACAATTCTCGCCTACGAGCTGAACGACAAGTCACTGCCGGTGCCGAACGGCGCGCCGGTCAGGCTGCGGGTCGAGCGCCAGCTGGGCTACAAGCACGCCAAATATCTGATGCGGATCGAGCTGGTCGAGAGCTTCGCCAACATCGCCGGCGGCAAGGGCGGCTATTGGGAAGATCAGGGTTACCAGTGGTACGCCGGGATCTAGCGGCGCGCGTTTCGGCTCGAGGTTTTCCACGATCGCGTTGACGCGGCGGGGCGCTGCCCGCCACACTTCGCGCTTTGTCCGCTGGTCGCAACCCTTCATGCCTTCCGTCCGCTTCGATCGCTTTTACCGTTATGACGAACTGACGGCGATCCTCAAGCAGTACGCCGCCGAATTTCCGCAACTGGCGACGATCGAGTCGATCGGCAAGAGCCACGAAGGCCGCGACATCTGGGTGTTGACGGTAACCAGCAAGGCGACCGGACCCGCTGAGCGACAAGCCGGCGTTCTGGGTCGAGGGCAATGTGCATGCGACCGAAGTCGCGGCATCGGTCGCCTGCGTCTACTTCCTCAATCATGTGCTGACCCGGTACGGCCAGGATGCCGACGTGACGCGCGCGCTCGATACCCGCGCGTTCTACATCTGCCCGCGGGTCAATCCCGACGGCCCCGAATGGGCGCTTGCCGACAAGCCGAAATTCATCCGCTCCAGCACGCGCCCGTATCCGCACGACGAAGAGGAGATCGAGGGCCTGACGGTCGAAGACATCGACGGCGACGGGCGCATCCTGCAGATGCGCGTCCCGGACAGCAACGGTCTGTGGAAGGCGCACCCGGACGAGCCGCGGTTGATGGTGCGCCGCGATCCGACCGAAGTCGGCGGCGACTACTACCGCGATCCTTCCCGAAGGCACGCTGGAGGACTTATGACGGATTCATGTTGAAGGTAAAGAAGCGTAAGGAAGGGCTTGATCTAAATAGAAATTATCCTGCCCATTGGCGGCAGGAATACGAGCAGATGGGCGCCGGCCCTTATCCGACGTCCGAGCCCGAGGTGCGCGCGCAGGTGCAGTTTTTGACCTCGCATCCGAACATCGGCGGCGGCGTCAGCTTCCACACCTGGAGCGGCGTCCTGCTGCGGCCGTTCGATCATTCGCCCGACGACGAAATGGTCCCCGAGGACTTGTGGGTTTACAAGAAGATCGGCGTGCAAGGGAACTGAGTTGACCGGCTATCCGGCGATCTCGGTCTACCACGAGTTTCGCTATTATCCGAAGCAGGTCATCGGCGGAACCTCGGATTGGCTGTTCGACCATCTGGGCGCGTTTTCCTGGGTCGTCGAGATCTGGAGCCGATGCGCGAAGCGGGCATCGAGAAATATCTGTACATCGACTGGTTCCGCGATCATCCGATCGCCGACGACCTGAAGCTGTTTCGCTGGAACGAGCAGAAGCTCGGCGGCGTCGCGCACGTCGACTGGAAGCCGTTCGACCACCCGCAGCTTGGGCCCATAGAAATCGGCGGCTGGAACCGTCTGCATGCGTTCAGCAATCCGCCGGCGGCGTTCCTGGAAAAAGAGGTGGCGCGGTTTCCGTAGTGGATGATCTGGCAGGCGCTGCTTTCGCCGAAGCTCGAGCTGGTCGATGCGCTGGCCGAGCGCATCGGACCGAAATCGTGGCGTGTCCGGCTGGTTGTGCAGAATACCGGCTGGCTGCCGAGCTATGTCAGCAAGCGGGCGCTGGAGCGCAAGATCGTCCGCGGGCTGATCGCCGAGATCGCCTTGCCCGACGGCGCCGAGCTGCACAGCGGCAAGCGGCGAGAGGACGTCGGGCAGCTCGAAGGCAAGGCATACAAGCATACCGGTGTCTCGTTTTGGCCGGACTACCATGTGACCGACGACCGTGCGAAGATCGAATGGGTGGTGCAGGGCAGGGCGGGAGACCGCATCGCGCTGACGGCGCGGCACGAGCGCGCCGGTACGCGTGTACGCACCAACGTCACACTCGACGCTGAAAGGGGCGATCGATGGCGAAAGTTCTCGGCCTGGGGGGCCTCTTTTTCAAGTCGCCCGAACCGGAGAAGCTGCTCGCCTGGTACGCGCAATGGCTGGGCGTCGGCGACGGCAAGGCGTCGATCGAGTTCCGGTGCGCGACGATGCCGGCGAACAGTTTCACCGTCTGGAGCCCGTTTCCGGCGAACACCGACTATTTCGCGCCGTCGGGGCGTGCAATTCATGTTCAACCTCGATCGTCGACGATCTCGACGGCGCGCTCGGCCAGGTGCATACCGGCGGCGCGCAGGTCGTCGGCGAGATCGAGGAGCACGAGTACGGCCGCTTCGGCTGGTTCATCGATCCCGACGGCAACAAGGTCGAGCTGTGGGAGCCGCCGAAGTCCGCTTGAGTCCGCGACAGTGAACTCGAGTCAACAATTGCCCCCCGAGGCATTTATGCACTTGACGACGACGCGATGGGCCTGCTTCGCGGCCGCCCTGGTCGCGCTCGGCGGATGTACGCTGCCGCCACCGGCGCCGACCAAAGCAGGACTCGACCGGATCGAGCATATCGTCGTCATCTACGCCGAGAATCGCAGCTTCGACAATCTGTACGGTCTGTTTCCCGGCGCCAACGGCATCGCCAACGCCACACCGGCGCAATACACGCAGGTAGACCGCGACGGCAGGCCGCTCGCCGAGCTGCCGCCGGTGTGGAAGGGCAAGGATGCCGATCCCGCGTTTCCGCGCGATCTGCCCAATCGACCGTACCGCATCGATGCGCCGCCGATCAACCTGCCGCTGTCGACAGCCACGCGCGACCTCGATCCACGAGTTCTATCGCAACCAGGAGCAGATCGACGGCGGCCGCAACGATCGCTTCGTCGCCGCGAGCGACGCCGGCGCGCTGGCGATGGGCTATTACGACGGCTCGCAGCCTGCCGCTATGGAAGTGGGCGCAGGAATACACGCTGGCCGACAATTTCTTCATGGGGGCGTTCGGCGGCTCGTACCTGAATCATTTCTGGCTGATCTGCGCGTGCACGCCGGTCGATCGCGACGCGCCCGCCAAACTCCGTGCGCAGGTCGACGAGCGCGGCTGGCTGAAGACGCGGCCGGGTTCGCCGGCCTCGGTGCTCGCCGGCGCGCCCGAGTTCCTCGGCGGCGAAGTCACGCCCGACGGATATTCGGTGAATACTTCGCAGCCGCCGTACCAGCCGTCGCGCGTGCCTCCCGCGAAGGACGGCGATCCGCGGTATGCCGATCCGGCGCAGCACACGCTGCCGCCGCAGACGCTGACCACCATCGGCGACACGCTGTCGGCCAAGGGCGTGTCCTGGGCGTGGTACGCCGGTGCCTGGGACGCCGCGCTGAAGGACGGCATGCAGCCGCCCGATGCGCCGCGCAAGGTCATCGCCACCGCGCCGACGGCGCGCCGTATTTCGTCACGCATCATCAGCCGTTCAATTATTTCGCGCGCTTTGCTCCGGGCACGCCGGACCGCGCGCGGCATCTGAAGGACTATCGGGAACTGGTCGCCGGCATCGACAAGGGCGATCTCCCGCAGGTGGCGTTCTACAAGCCGGAGGGTGTGCTGAACCAGCATCCCGGGTATGCCGACATCCTGTCCGGCGACGAGCACATCGCGGCGCTGCTCGCAGCGCATCAAGGCGAGCCCGCTTTGGGCGACGACGGCGATCATCGTCACCTACGACGAGAACGGCGGATTCTGGGACCACGTCGCGCCGCCTGCCGGCGATCGCTGGGGACCGGGCACCCGCATTCCGGCGCTGATCATCTCGCCGTTCGCGCGGCGCGGCTACATCGACCACACGCAGTACGACACGACGTCGATCATCAAATTCATCACGCGCCGCTTCGGCCTGCAGCCGTTGCCGGGTGCGCGCGCGCAAATGGGCGACCTCACCGCGGCGTTCGATTTTTCGCAGTGATCGGCACCGATCGCGGCGACCGCCACCGGCACTGCCGGCCAGGTTCATCGCCCGGCGGGCGATGAAGAAGTCAGCACTGTCGCGAGTCCCCGCGAGCGTGTGGACGCTCGGACTCGTCTCGATGCTGATGGACGTTTCGTCCGAGCTGATCCACAGCCTGCTCCCGCTGTTCATGGTCACTGTGCTGGGCGCGTCGACCTTCGCCGTCGGCATCATCGAAGGCATCGCCGAGGCAACGGCGATGATCACCAAGGTTTTTTCCGGATACGTCTCCGATCGCTTCCGCAAGCGCAAGCTGCTGGTGGTCCTGGGCTATGGGATCGCCGCGGTAACCAAGCCGATGTTTCCGCTGGCGACTCGCTCGGCTGGATCGTCACCGCGCGCTTCGTCGATCGCATCGGCAAGGGCATACGCGGCGCTCCGCGCGACGCGCTAATCGCCGATATCACGCCGGGGGAGTCGCGCGGCGCCGCATACGGACTGCGCCAGGCGCTCGATACGGTCGGAGCCGTTGCCGGACCGCTGCTGGCGATCGGCGCGATGCTCTGGTTCGCCGACAATTTTCGCGCCGTGTTCTGGCTCGCGACCATACCCGCGTTCGCCGCAGTCACGCTGCTGATCTTCGGCGTGCGCGAGCCCGAACAGGTGGCTGGCGGTAAGGCCGCGGGAAAACCGATAGCGCTGGCCGACATCAGGCGACTGCCAACGCGCTATTGGTGGATCGTCGCTATCGCCGCAGTAATGACCCTGGCCCGATTCTCGGAGGCATTCCTCGTTCTTCGCGCGCAAAGCGTCGGTATGGCGGTCGCGTGGATACCTCTGGTCATCGTGCTGATGAGCGTCGTCTATGCGCTGGTCTCGTATCCGGCCGGCGTACTCGCCGACCGCGGCAGACAGGGCGCGTTGCTATCGGGAGGGCTGGGCGCACTGATCGTCGCCGACTTGATCCTCGCGCATGCCGACATCGGTCGACGCCGTACTCGCGGGCACTGCGGTCTGGGGCGTGCATATGGGCCTGACCCAAGGCGTGCTGTCCGCGCTCGTGGCGCAGGCCGCGCCGGCCGATCTGCGCGGCACCGCCTTCGGCCTGTTCAATCTGGTCAGCGGCGTCGCACTGCTGGTGGCGAGCGCGCTGGCGGGCTGGCTCTGGGCGGTATACGGCCCGACGCTGACCTTCTACGCCGGCGCAGCCTTCACCGGGCTCGCGTTGCTCGGTTTGTGGCTGCGGCCCCGCCAGGCTGGCAATCTCCAACTGTAACCGGCGGTTAGCCGACGAAGTTCATGTCCGACCGGCGGAATTCTTCCGCGCGCAGTCGACCGATGTTATCCTCCGTCTAGAACGAACGTTCTACGACTCAGGCGTCGCGACCCGGGGCCGTGGCGTCCGACCGCAAACTCGAGATCGCATCCTTGCCCACGCCGACCAAACCCGATATCCGATCGCCCGCCGGGGTCGATCGCTATCTGAGCGCACTGAACCCCCAGCAGCGTCTCGCCGTCGAGCACGGCGTCGGACCGTCGGGCACAAGAGGGCAGGGGCCCCTGCTGGTAATCGCCGGCGCCGGCTCGGGCAAGACCAATACGCTCGCCCATCGCGTCGCGCACCTGGTGTTCAGCGGCGCCGACCCGCAGCGCATTCTGCTGCTGACGTTTTCGCGCCGCGCGGCGGCAGAAATGGAGCGCCGCGCCGGCCAGGTACTGAGCCGAAGCATCGGCGCCGGCAACTCGCGTCCCCCCGCGCTGCCGTGGTCGGGGACATTTCACAGCGTCGGTGCGCGGCTGCTGCGCGAATACGCGGAGCGGATAGGCATCAATCCGTCGTTCACCATCCACGACCGCGGTGACTCGGAGGATTTGCTCGCTATCGTGCGGCACAGGCTCGGCCTGTCGGCGACCAAGAATCGCTTCCCGGGGAAGGGAACCTGCCTCGCGATCTATTCGCGAGCGGTCAACAGCGGTGCCGCGCTATCCGAGGTACTCGCCGCCAGCTTTCCCTGGTGCGCGCACTGGGAAGCCGAGCTCAACAAGCTGTTCGCCGCGTACGCCGCCGAGAAGGGCGTGCAGAACGCACTGGATTACGACGACCTGTTGCTCTATTGGGCGCACATGGTCGCCGAGCCGGCGCTGGGCCGGGAGATCGGCGCTCGATTCGATCACGTGCTGGTCGACGAATATCAGGATACGAACCGCCTGCAGGCGTCGATCCTGCTCGGCATCAAGCCCGACGGCGCCGGGCTTGCCGTCGTCGGCGACGACGCGCAGTCGATCTATTCGTTTCGTGCGGCCACGGTGCGCAACATCCTGGATTTCCCGCACGCGTTCGATCCTCCCGCGTGCATCGTCACCCTCGACCGCAACTACCGGTCGACGCAGCCGATCCTCGATGCGTCGAACGCGGTCATCGCGCTGGCCAGCGAGCGTTACAGCAAGAACCTGTGGACCGAGCGCAGGGCATCGCAGAAGCCGCAGCTGATCAGCGTTCGCGACGAAGCTGATCAGGCGCGCTGCGTCGCCGACCAGGTCCTCGAGCACCGCGAGTGCGGAATGACGCTCAAGTCGCAGGCGGTGCTGTTCCGCAGCTCCAGCCATAGTGCGCAGCTCGAGCTCGAGCTGGCCCGGCGCGGGATTCCCTTCGTCAAGTTCGGCGGGCTCAAATTCCTCGATGCGGCGCACGTCAAGGATGTCCTGTGCGTACTGCGCTGGGCGGACAATCCGCGCAGCAGGATGTCCGGCTTTCGCATCGCGCGCCTGCTGCCCGGCGTGGGTCCGGCAACCGCGGGGAAGCTGCTCGATGCGATGGAAAGCGCGCCTGATCCGGTGACTGCGATGGGCAACTTTCGCATGCCGGAGCCCGCCGCCGCCGATTTCGACGGCTTGCGGGACCTGTTCGGCGTGCTCCGTTCAGCCAAGGCGAGCTGGCCGGCCGACATCGACGCGGCGACACGCTGGTACGAGCCGCATTTGCGCCGGATCTACGACGATGCGAACGTGCGGCAGGCCGACCTGATACAACTGAGCAGGATCGCATCGACCTATGCGTCACGCGAACGTTTCCTGACCGAAGTCACGCTCGACCCGCCGGCGGCGACCAGCGACGAAGCCGGCGCTCCCGGCCTGGACGACGACTATTTGATCCTTTCGACGATTCACTCGGCCAAGGGACAGGAGTGGCGCAGCGTGCATGTCCTCAATGTCGTCGACGGCTGCATCCCGTCGGATTTGAGCACCGGATCGGCAGAAGAGATCGAGGAGGAACGGCGACTGCTGTACGTGGCAATGACCCGCGCCAAGGACGAGCTGCGGCTGATGGTGCCACAACGCTTTTATGTGCATCAGCAAACGCAGTATGGCGACCGGCATATCTATGCGTCGCGCAGCCGTTTTATTCCGAACGGATTGGCGCTGTTTTTCGAATCGTGTGCGTGGCCGGCGCCCGAGGCGGATGCGCCAGACGATATCGCCGGTCTGATCGCCGATGCCGGTGACCGACATCGCGGCCCGTGTCCGGGTGCGCTGGCAGCAGCCAGGTTGAGGGCACAAGCCGCCATTCCCTTCGCCGCTCGGGGCCAATATCGTACTGCGTATAATGTATATTATGTAAAGTATTGGATCTGAGTGCCCCAGGCGTCAATGGACTGCTGCGGCTCTCCCTGCCGGTTGCGGCTCGAGGCGCTCCCCCGCCGCGTTTTGGGGCTCTGTTAGGCGTTAACTGTTTACCGGCCGCATGACTCGGCCGCGGCCACGCGCTCCTATTGCATTTGCGGTCACCGGCATGTCCTCGCCGTGTTGCCGGAAATCCGCTTGCCGCGATGAAGTTACCGTCGAAGGAACGCGCTGAGATACGCCGCGCGTGGCGAGTTGCAGGACTCGATCGATGACGTCCTGACCAATGCGGCAGCGAACGTGGCCGCGGGCGCGCACAGGCCATAGAACTACGTGCGCAAGTACTAGAGGTTCGTGACGCAAGGCCTTGGCGTCCCGGGCAATCTGACGGACCGCCAGACAGCTGGCGGCTCCCCAATAGACCTCGATATGCCACAGACGCCCGCTGGGGCGCTCATGGCCGTAGCCCGACTACTACTCGCCGCCCCCAACGCAATACCGCGCCAACGCGTCGAGCACTGCGTCGTCCTCCCCGGCTGGCGCGGCGACGCTGATCCTCGTTCCGGTAAAGCGCCCTTGGGCCGCGGCGATCAAGCCCGGCAGATCGCGGCGGACGTGGCCGCCTTGGCCGAGAAAGACCGGGACGACGCGGATCGCGTCGACCCCCATAGGCGACGAGCTCGGCGATCGCGCCTTCGAGGTCCGGATGCATCAGCTCGAGGTAGCACAGCCGGACTTCCGCTTCCGGCGCCAGCGCGCGGACCCGCCGCTGCAGCCTCTCGAACGGCTCGGCCCAGCCCGGGTCTCGGGCGCCATGAGCGAAAAGCACTAGCCCCTGCTTCATCTTAGATTCTCTCGTTATGCGAATCGGCTATCAACTAATCGCCACTCATTCCTTGTACGCATAACGTAGCCCCACTACGCTGGCGACTGGGACCCCCAAGACCGGCAAATGTACCGATACGACCACTACGATCAACGCCTCGTCGACGAGCGTGTCGCTCAGTTCCGCGACCAGACGCGGCGTTTTCTCGCCGGTGAGCTGACCGAGGACGAGTTCCGGCCGCTGCGCCTGCGGAACGGCCTGTACATCCAGAAATACGCGCCGATGCTGCGTATCGCGATTCCGTATGGCCTGTTGTCGTCGACCCAGATGCGCAAGCTCGCTCACATCGGCCGAAAGTATGACAGAGGCTACGGGCACTTCACCACGCGGCAGAACATCCAGTTCAACTGGCCGCGGCTCGAGGATGTTCCGGACATCCTGGCGCGAGCTGGCCACGGTGGAAATGCACGCGATCCAGACCAGCGGCAACT
Source organism: uncultured beta proteobacterium (assembly GCA_963847585.1). Lineage (GTDB taxonomy): Bacteria > Pseudomonadota > Gammaproteobacteria > Burkholderiales > Casimicrobiaceae > PALSA-1003. The sequence goes on from CAWKAQ010000019.1 coordinate 463,089, forward strand.
GCGTGCGCAACATCACGGCCGACCATTTTGCCGGCATCGCGGCCGACGAAATCATCGACCCGATGCCATACAGCGAGCTGTTCCGGCAATGGTCGACGTTCCATCCCGAGTTCGCCTATCTGCCGCGCAAATTCAAGATCGCAGTATCGGGCGCGGCGATCGATCGCGCGGCGACGCTGGTGCACGATATCGGCGTGCACGCGGTACGCAACGAGGCGGGAAACATCGGATTCCGCGTGCTCGTCGGAGGCGGGCTCGGCCGCACTCCGGTGATCGGCCACGTCATCCGCGAATTTCTGCCGCGCGAGGAAATACTCAATTACCTGGACGCGATTCTGCGCGTCTACAACCGCTTCGGCCGGCGCGACAACATGTACAAGGCCCGCATCAAGATCCTGGTCAAGGAGATGACGCTCGAGGTCTTCACGCGGCACGTGGAATCGGAATGGCAGCGTGTTCAAGGCGGGCCGGCGACGGTGCCGGACGAGGAAATCCAGCGCATCGCGGCGTTCTTCGCGCCGCCGCCTTACGAACGTTTGCCCGGCGACGACGCAGGTTTTCGCGCGGCGGTAGCCGACAACCGCGCGTTCGCCAACTGGGTCAAGCGCAACGTCTTCCCCCACAAGGTCCCGGGCTACGCCGCCGTCACCCTGTCGCTGAAGAAGACCGGCGTGCCGCCGGGCGACGCCACCTCGGACCAGATGGACATGGTCGCCGACCTGGCCGACGCGTACAGCTTCGGCGAAATCCGCGTTTCGCATGAGCAGAACCTGATCTTCGCGCACGTCAAGCAGGCCGCCCTGCTCGCGCTCTGGGGCGAGCTCAAGGCGCTCGGCTTCGCGACGCCGAACATCGGCTTGCTCACCGACATCATCTGCTGCCCGGGCGGCGACTTCTGCTCGCTGGCCAATGCCAAGTCGATACCGATCGCCGAAGCGATCCAGCGGCGATTCGACGATCTCGATTACCTGCACGACATCGGCGAGATCAACCTCAACATCTCGGGCTGCATGAACGCCTGCGGCCACCACCACGTCGGCAATATCGGGGTGCTCGGCGTCGATAAGGGCGGCGCCGAGTGGTATCAGGTATCGATCGGCGGCGACGCAGGGCGAGCATGCGTCTCTGGGCAAGGTAATCGGTCCGTCGTTTGCCGCGCGCGAGATGCCCGACGTCGTCGCGAAGCTGATCGATACCTACATCGAGCGGCGCCACGCCGACGAGCCGTTCATCGATACCGTGCGGCGGATCGGCATCGAGCCGTTCAAGGAGCGCGTCTATGCCGCTGCTCACTAGGAACCGGACGGTGATCGACGATCGCTGGGCCCTGCTGCCCGAAACGGCGGCCATCGCCGATGTGCCGGTTTCGACGCCCGCGATCGTTCCACTCGCCCTGTGGTCGGCGCAGCACAGTGCGCTGGCAGTCAGGGGCGACATCGGCGTGTGGCTGAAACCCGCCGACGATCCGGATGCGCTCGCCGGCGACGTCGCTCGCCTGCCTTTGATCGCCGTCGACTTCCCGAAGTTTGGCGACGGCCGTGGCTACTCGACGGCACGCCTGCTGCGCGAAAAATACCGCTATCACCGGCGAGCTGCGCGCGATCGGCGACATCCTGCGCGACCAGCTGTATTTTCTTCTGCAGTGCGGTTTCGACACTTTCGCGCTGCGGCCCGGCCGCAATGTCGCCCAAGCGCTGGCCGCCTTCGACGATTTCAGCGACAGCTACCAGGCGACGGTCGCTCAGCCGGTGCCGCTGTTCCGCCGCCGCCTTCAGACCGCCGGAATTGCCATAGGAGCGCGAGCAATGAACACTCGCAGCGGTGTGGTCTATCTGGTCGGCGCGGGCCCGGGCGCCCCGGACCTGCTGACCTTGCGCGCCGCGCGGCTGCTCGAGCGCGCCGATATCGTGTTCTACGATGCGCTGGTGCATCCGGACACGATCGCGCTCGCCGCGAACGCTCGCAAGATCGCGGTCGGCAAGCGTTGCGGCAAGCATTCGACGGCGCAGCAATTCATCAACAAGCGGCTGGTCGATGCGGCGGGCGTGCATTCGGTCGTCGTGCGGCTCAAGGGCGGCGATCCGATGCTCTTCGGCCGCGCGCAGGAGGAAATCGCCGCGCTCGAGGCGGCCGGCGTGCGCTACGAGGTGGTGCCTGGCATTACGGCGGCGCTGGCGGCGAGTGCGCAAATCGGGATTTCTCTGACGCAGCGCGGCCTGGTGCGCACCGTCAGTCTGGTCACCCCGCGCGTCGGCGAGGGCGAGGCTGCAAACGAATGGGCGCGAAGCATCGCCGCCGCCGATGCCGGCGCCATCTATATGGGCGTCGGTCAGGCGGACGCCATCGCGGCGGCGCTGATCGCCGCCGGCAAGCCGGCAGCGACGCCGCGTGGCGGTGGTCGAGAACGCATCGCTGCCGAATGCGCGCGTCATCTATTCGACCATCGCGGCGTTGCCCCGTATCGCCGACGCCGATCTAACCGGGCCCGCCGTAATCCTGATCGGAGCACAATTTCGCGCTTATCGCGCTGCGGCCGCAAACGTGCTGGCCGACATCGCCACCGAGGCGAGCGACCGTCGCGAGAGCGATGATTCCGGCCGCGTCCGCACCGGCCGCTAGGCCGCGGGCGACCGCGACGCCATTCCGGGCTGGTCGCGATGACCGAATTCGCGTGGCTTGCGTTGTCCGGCCTTGGCGTCGGGCTGATGGTCGGCATGACCGGCGTCGGTGGCGGGTCGCTGATGACGCCGCTGCTGATCACCGCATTCGGCATTCCGGCCCCTATCGCGGTCGGTACCGATCTCGCCTGCGCCGCCATAACCAAGACCGCTGCGACGTTCGCGCATCGCGCCGCGCGGCACGATAAAGGTACCCGTTGTCGTCCTGCTCGTGGCCGGCAGCGTGCCCGCGGCGATCGCGACGCTCGTGGTCCTTGCGAACATCAACGTCACGCCGCAAGGACTGGCGCGAGTGATCCGCTTAGTCGGTCGCTATCGCGGTCGTTGATCAGCGTCGCGCTGTTGTTGGTTCGAGCGAGCATCCGGCGCTGGGCACTCCATTCCGCGGCGCTTGCCCGTCTGCGCCGCATCACCGCCCGGCGGCGACGGTCGTCGCAGGGGCGCTGATCGGCGCGGCCGTGGCACTGACGTCGCTCGGCGCGGGAGCGATAGGCGCGGCGATCCTCGCGTTGCTCTACCCCGAGCTCGAGCCTGCCGAGATTGCGGGCATTGACATCGCGCACGCTGTCCCGCTAACAGCGATCGCGGCAGCAGGTCATGCCTGGCTCGGCAACGTCGACGCCGGCCTGCTGCTCGCCCTGGTCACCGGCGGCCTGCCAGGCATCGTCGCCGGGAGCGTTGCCACGCGCAGCGTACCGACGTATGTCCTTCGCACTCTTCTTATCGGTGCGCTTGGGGATCGCCGCGATCAAGCTTCTGGTCTGACATTTCGCCGTACTGGTGAGCTTGCGGCGCGCGCTACAATTGTCGCCGCGCCCGGATCCGGGTCACTTGCGCCCGATGCAGTTACCTCTTTTCCAGTTATCGCCTGCCGAGCAGCAGGCATGGTTGCGCGAGCGGTTCGAGCGACCGGCGCCGACGTCGGCGACCAATCTTTCCGACGGAGGCCGCCTGCCGGGCCGCGAAGGCATGACTACGCCCGCGGCTGTGTTGGTGCCGCTGGTCAATCGCCCGGACGGCCTGACGGTGCTGTTTACCGAGCGCAGCGCCGACCTGCCCGACCATCCGGGACAGATAAGCTTTCCCGGGCGGCCGCATCGAGCCCGAGGACGCCGACGCAGTCGCTGCCGCGCTGCGCGAAGCGGAGGAAGAGATCGCCTTGCCGCGCGATCGCGTGCGGCCTCTCGGGCGCCTGGCCGACTACGAAACGGTGACCGGATATCGGGTGACGCCTATCGTAGGCTGGGTCGAGCCGCCGATCGTGCTCAAGCCCGATCCGGTCGAAGTCGCGTCCGTCTTCGAGGTGCCGCTGGCGTTTCTTCTCGAGCCCGGCAATCAGCAACGCCATTTCCGCATGCTGGGAGAGCTGCGCCGCGATTACCACGCGATTCCGTACGGCGAGCGTTACATCTGGGGCGCGACCGCGGCGATGCTGCTGATCCTCGACCGCACGCTGCGCGCGGAGTAGCGAGCCTGGCCACACCCGGCGGCATGCGGATCGGTACCGGGATTTTCCTCTCCGGAGGCGGCGCGCGCCGCGTACCAAGTCGGCGCGCCGCCGGAATTTGACGCGATCGGCGTTTTGCTCGACGATGCCGTGACGCCGCGCATCGACCCTCGCGCGCAACGATCCGCATGCCCCCTCAGCAAGAACGCCATTTCGCAAGTCTCAGTCCGCATGGCTTCCATCGCGTCGCCTACAGGCAATGGGGCGATCCGGACAATCCTCGTGTCGTCGTCTGCGTCCACGGGCTGACTCGCAACGGTCGCGACTTCGATGCCCTGGCGGCGGCGATCGGCGATCGTTTCCGCGTACTTTGTCCCGACATGCCGGGTCGCGGCGACAGCGAATGGCTGGCCGATCCGAACGACTACACGTTTCCCACGTACTTGACGACGCTGACCGCGCTGCTGGCGCACGCATCGGTCGAGCGCTGCGCGTGGGTCGGCACCTCGATGGGCGGCCTGCTCGGCATGGTGCTGGCCGCGCAACGAAATACGCCCATCGTCAGGCTGGTCGTCAACGATGTCGGCCCGGTGATCGAGTCGCCGGCGCTGGCGCGGATCGCCTCCTACGTCGGCGCCGATCCGCAATTCGAATCGTTCGCCGCGCTCGAGGCGCATATCCGCGAGGTGTCGGCGCCGTTCGGCGCGCTCTCCGATTCGCAGTGGCAAACGCTGGCGCAGACGACGGCGCGGCAGCTCCAGGACGGCAGCTGGCGGCTCAAATACGATCCCGGCATCGCCGTCCCGTTCCGTGTCCAGGCGGCGCAAAAGGGCGACCTCTGGCCGGTATGGGACGCGATCTCGTGCCCGACGCTGGTCCTGCGTGGCGCAGAATCGGATCTGCTCGCCGCGGAGACCGCCGCGGCGATGCGCGTGCGCGGACCTAAACCCCGCCTGATCGAATGGGCCGGGATCGGACACGCGCCGATGTTGCTCGACGCCGAGCAGATCGCACCAGTCGCGGACTTTCTCGACGCCATGTAGGGCCTTGGCCGCGATCCGTACCGTCGCATCGTCTACAATCGGCCGGTAACCCCTTCACTGCCTACGCTCTTGAGCCTCGCCCTCAGCCTCCCGCCCATCAACGAACGGCCCGCGCACCCGCCCGAAACGCGGCCGGCGCAAGTCCAGGCATGGATCGACGAAACGATGAAGCGGGAATCGATCGAAGCCGCTGGCGTGATCGGCGATGCGCTGGCCGCCACCAACCGGGCCGCAATCTCGGACTCGCGCCGCCTGGAGCTCGCCGAGAAGTTCTACACGGCCGCCGTCACGCTCTGGCCGATACTCGAGCGCAATTTCGCGCCGCGCCGCGCATCCGCTGACCGGCAATGCGCTCGAAGCCGCCAAGGTCGCGCTGACGCTGTCCGCCGAGCTCGCCACCGCGTACAAGCGGCTGCTCGCGCACGAGGCCGACAAGCGCATCCTGCTCGGCGGCAATCGGTTGCTGGTCGCGCTGATTCATCGCTGTCTGCAGTGCACGACCCGCGTGCTGACCAACAGCTACATGTCGTACGCGCCGGTGCCGGCGAGAACCTGGCACGATGCGCATGCGATCTACGTCCATTCCCGTTCGCGAGGCCTGCACCAGACACCTATCTCCAGCGACAATCCCGAAGCCACGCCGGAACGGATCTACGTGCAGGCCTTGCTGCTGGCGCTGGCCAATCCTTACGGCTTCCTGCCGACGCAGCTCAGCCACGTGATCCAGTACCTGCAGGAGCATTCGCACTGGGCGAAGCTGACCGACGTGGCTCCGGTGCATCGGCTGGCGAAAGCGGTGGCTATCGTGCCCGATCGGGCACGATTTTCCGCCGTTCTCGTCGAACAAGGGCGGCAACCTCGAGGGCAACAAGCTGTTCCTGCTGACCTTCGACCTTGCCTTCCAGCTGCAGGAGCAGCTGCGCACGCTGGATACCGGCGGCAAGGCGCCGGCGGGATTTCCCGCCGATACCGCGGCGGTCGCGCAATACATGACCTTGCTGCGCCGCCTGCTGCGGCAATGGGCGATACCTCCGGCGCGGCAATTCAACCGCTTGCCGTCGCGCGCCCGCGTCGTCATGTGCGCCGGCTTGAACGCGGTCTGGCAATACAGCCCCGGCGCGCATCTGGACATCTTCCATCCGCCGCCCGGCCTCCCGACGATGACCGCGTGCCAGGTCATCAATCACACTCCGGCCGGCTACGCGCTGCGTCAGATCGATTCGGTGCATGCGCCGCTGCGCGTTGGTGACTTGATCGCGCTGCGGGTCGAGGGACGAACGGCGCTGCAGGCGGCGATGGTGCGCTGGTTCCGCAACACGATGCGCGGTACCGGCCTCGAATTCGGTTGCGAGCTGCTGACCGACAGTCCGGAGGCCGCCGCAGGCCGCGGCGAAGGCGCGGACGGCTCGCCGCTGCTGCCGATGGTGCTGCTGCCGGACAGCGGTCAGCAGGAGTCGCCGCCGATGGCGCTGGTCCCGGCCGGAGTGTTCCAACTCGAGCAGGCGATATCACTGCACCGCGACAAGTCGGTCGGCACCGCAGTGCTGACCAAGCTGGTCGATCAGGGTCCGGGGTTCGAGCTATTCGAGTATGTCGCCGTCGCGTGACGGCAGCGGCGGCTGGCGGCGCGCGGCCGCCGCGTTACTTCTCGCGCTGGCACTGCTGGAATTGCTCTGGGAGCTGTGGCTCGCCCCGCTGAAGCCGGGCGGGTCGTGGCTCGCGCTGAAGGCTGCGCCGCTGCTCGGCTTGACGCCCGGCGTGGCGCAGGGGCGCGTGCGCGCGCGGCAATGGACGCTGCTGGTGCTGCCCTGGTATGTCGCCGAGGGCGTCGTGCGCGCGTTCAGCGAAAGCGGCCGGCAGGCCTTGTGCGCCGGTGCGGCGGCGGCGCTGGCAGCTCGTTGCGCTCGCAGCGGGGCTCGGCTGGTTTCGTGCCCAGGGCCGCGCGCCGCGTCCTCCGGTCTGAGGAGTCAGTGCGTGCCGCGCTCGCCGTGCGCGGCGAGCCCCCGCGGCAGTGGAAACATCACGGATTCGACGGCACCGTCCAGTTCGCGAACCTTGCCTGCGCCGAGCTCGCGCAGGCGTTCGATCACCTGTTGGACCAGGACTTCCGGGGCCGAGGCGCCCGCGGTGACACCGACGCGCCGCTTGCCCTCGATCCACTCGGGCTGAAGCTCTTCGGCGCGATCGATCATGTAGGCGGGAATACCGCGATGCGCGGCGACCTCGCGCAACCGGTTGGAATTCGAGCTGTTCGGGCTGCCGACGACGATGACCACGTCGCATTGCGGAGCAAGAAACTTGACCGCGTCCTGGCGGTTCTGCGTCGCATAGCAGATGTCGTCCTTCCTCGGGCCGATGATCGCGGGAAAACGGCGCTTGAGCGCCGCGACGATCGTGGCCGCGTCGTCGACCGACAGCGTCGTCTGCGTCACGTAGGCGAGCTGCGAGGGGTCGCGGACAACGAGGCGATCGACGTCGGCGACCGAGTCGACCAGATGGATGCCGCCGTCGGCCTGGCCCATCGTGCCCTCGACTTCAGGGTGGCCCGCGTGACCGATCATCACGATTTCGCGGCCGTTGGCGTGCATCTTGGCGACTTCGACATGCACCTTCGTCACCAGCGGACAGGTCGCGTCAAAGACGGTCAAGCCGCGCGCCGCGGCTTCGTCGCGCACCGCGCGCGAGACTCCATGCGCGCTGAACACGACCGTGCTTCCCTTCGGAACATCCGCAAGCTCGTCGACGAATATCGCGCCCTTCGACTTGAGATCGTCGACGACGAACTTGTTGTGCACGACTTCGTGGCGCACGTAGATCGGCGCCCCGAACCGGGCGAGCGCCTGCTCGACGATCGCGATAGCCCGATCGACGCCGGCGCAAAATCCGCGCGGGTTGGCGAGGATGACTTCGTTCATCGGTTCGGCGTCATCGCGGGACGATCGGCATGATGCTGGCGGAAACTGTCCAGGATCAACAGCGCGACGCCGACAGTGAGTGCGCTGTCGGCCACATTGAACGCGGGAAACGGGTCGAAGCGCGCCGCAAGTCCCCCGCCGAAGGGCAGGTAATCGTGCACCAGCAGAAAATCGACGACCTTGCCCAGAGTAAGGCGATCCCAGAGATTGCCCAGTGCGCCGCCAAGGATCAGGCTCAACGCCAGGCTGTAGATGCGGTCGCCGCCGCGCCGCAGCAGCCAGACCATCAGCGCCGACGCAGCGAGTGCCAAGGCGGTGAACAGGTAACGCTGCCATCCCGATGCATCGGCGAGGAAGCTGAACGCCGCTCCGGAGTTGTAGGCGAGCACGATGCTGAAGTTGGCGGTCAGCGCGCGCTGCTCGCCGACGCGCAGCGCCGATTCGACCAATGACTTGCTGAGCTGGTCGGCGGCGATCACCGCCGCACTGACCAGCAGCCATGTCCACCAGCGCCGTGCGCCTGACCCGGCGTCATGCGCGGCGGTGTCCCTCTGGCTCATGCGAACCGGCGCGCCTCGCCGCTCCCGTAGAGATTGGCCACGCATCGCCCGCACAGCGTCGGATGGGCCTTGTCGGCGCCGACATCGGCGCGGTAATGCCAGCAGCGCTCGCACTTGGCGTGGGCGCTCGGCGTCACCTGGATGTCGAGCGCGTCGCCGCGGCGCACGGTGGCCGAGGAGGTGATCATGACGAAGCGGAGGTCGTCGCCGATCGAGGACAGCGCCTCGTAGACCGGCGTCGGCGCGGCGATCGCGATCTCCGCCTGCAGCGACGAGCCGATCTCGCCGCGCTCGCGCGACGACTCCAGCCGTTTCAGCACCACGTCCCGGACGGCCATGATCGCCGTCCAGCGCTTGGAGAATTCGGGGCTGTCGCTGCGCACGACCCGATGCTCGGCGCCCCAGGTCGCCGCGAAGATCGTCGGGTCTTCCGGATGGACGATCCGCCAGGCCTCTTCCGCGGTGAACGACAGAATGGGCGCCATCAACTTGATCAATTCGTCCCGGATAATCGTGAGAACCGTTTGCGCCGAGCGCCGTCCGATCGAATCGGCGGCCGTCGTGTAGAGGCGATCCTTCAGGATGTCGAGGTAGCGGCCGCCCAGCTCTTCCGAACAATACAGCTGCAGCGCCTGCACGACCAGGTGGAATTCGTACACCGCGTATTTCTGCCGCATATCGTCGAAATAACCGGCGGCGACATCGAGCGCGTAGCGGTCCAGCTCGAACAGCTCGTCCGCCGGCACTGCGTCGCGCGCCGGATCGAAGTCCGACGTATTGGCGAGCAGAAAGCGAAGCGTATTGCGGATGCGGCGATAACCTTCGACGACGCGCTTCAAGATCTCGTTGGAGATCGAAAGTTCGCCCGAATAGTCGGTCGCGCCGACCCACAGGCGCAGGATCTCGGCACCCAGCGTGTCGGAAACCGTCTGCGGCGCGACCACGTTGCCTTTGGACTTCGACATTTTCTTGCCGTCGCCATCGACGGCGAAGCCATGCGTCAGCAGCGCCTTGTACGGCGGCACGCCGTTGAGCATGCACGACGAAAGCAGCGACGAATGGAACCAGCCGCGGTGCTGGTCCGAGCCTTCCAGATAAAGGTCGGCCGGAAAGCCGGTCTGATCCGGATGCGAGCCGCGATGCTTGCTGCGGCCATCGGGGCCGCCCATGACCGTCTGGTGCGTGGCTCCGGAGTCGAACCAGACGTCCAGGGTGTCCGAGAGCTTGCGATACTTCTTGGGATCGACGCCGAAATCCTCGTAGGTGGCCTTTTGCCATTCCTCGATGCCGCCGCGCTCGACCTTCGCCGCCGCGAGCTCGAGCAGCGGCAGGGTGTCGGGGTGCAGCATATCGGTCTCGCGGTCGACGAAGAACGGCAGCGGCACGCCCCATTGCCGCTGCCGCGACAACGTCCAGTCGGGCCGGTTGGCGATCATTCCGTGAGAGCCGCGCCTTGCCCCAGGCGGGAAAGAATTGCGTCGCCTCGATGCCCGCCAGCGCGGTTTCGCGCAGCGTCTTCTGCGGCTTGACGCCGTGCCACCCGGGGACGTCGTCCATGCCGGCGAACCATTGCGTCGTCGCGCGATAGATGATCGGCGTCTTGTGCCGCCAGCAATGCATGTAGCTGTGGGTGACTTTTTCGGCGTGCAGCAGCGCACCGACCTCGCGCAGCTTTTCGACGATCAGCGGATTGGCTTTCCAGATGTTGAGGCCGCCGAAGAACGGAAGCGTGGCCGCGTAACGGCCGTCGCCCTGCACCGGATTCAATATCTGGTCATCGGTGAGACCGTAGCGCCGGCACGACTGGAAGTCATCGACGCCGTACGCCGGCGAGCTGTGCACGATGCCGGTCCCCTGCTCCAGGGTGACGAATTCGCCAAGCTGAACCGGCGATTCGCCGGTCGTAGAACGGGTGGCGAAAACGGATGCCCTCGAGCGATCGGCCGGGCGACTTGTGCTCGAACCGGCCGACCGGCTCCCTTCTTGCGATGCCGAAGCGCGCAAGGCAGGCGTCGACCAGCTCGGTCGCCAGGATGAGGCTCCCTCGATCGGTCTCGACCAGCGAATAGACGAGGTCCGGATGCACGGCCAGCGCCTGATTGGCCGGGATGGTCCACGGCGTCGTCGTCCAGATGACCGCGCGCGCCGGACCATCGGGCAATTGCTCAAGGCCGAATGCGCGCGCCAGCGCCGCCCGGTCGCGAGGATCGACCTCGAAGCCGACGTCGATCGCGATATCGGTGCGGTCCTCGTATTCCACTTCGGCTTCCGCCAGCGCCGACTGGCAGTCGAAGCACCAGTTCACCGGCTTGAGGCCGCGATAGATGTAGCCTTTGGCCAGAATCGCGCCGAGCATGCGGATCTCATCGGCTTCGTTGCGAAACGCCATCGTCGTGTACGGATGATCCCAGTCGCCGAGCACGCCCAGCCGCTGGAACTGCGCCTTTTGCCGCGCGATCTGCTCGGTCGCATACGCCCTCGCCAGCCGCTGCGTCTCCTCGACCGGAATGTTCTTGCCGTGCGTTTTCTCGATCTGCACTTCGATCGGCATGCCATGGCAATCCCAGCCGGGCACATACGGCGCGTCGAAGCCGGCCAGGCCCTTGCTCTTGACGACGATGTCCTTGAGGATTTTGTTGACCGCGTGCCCGATATGGATGTCCGCGTTCGCATACGGCGGGCCGTCGTGCAGAACAAACCGCGGCCGGCCGCGGCTGGCGTTGCGGATCGCTTCGTAGACCTTCCGCTCCTGCCATTCGCGAACCCAGGCGGCTTCCCGCTTCGCCAGGTCGCCGCGCATCGGAAATGCCGTGTCGGGCAGATTGAGCGTCGACTTGTAGTCGGTCTTGGGCTTGTCGGACATCGTCACTTTCTAGCGAGCCGCGCTCGAACCGGTCGCGAAATACTCGCGCGCCTGCGCGACGTCGGCATGAATCTGCCGAGTCAGCGTGTCGAGGTCGGCGTACCGTTCCTCGTCGCGCAGCTTGCGGAGAAACTCGACGACGATGCGGCGGCCATACACCGCTTCATCGAAATCGAACACAAAAACCTCCAGCAGCGGTTTCGCCCCGGCCTTGACCGTCGGCCGCACGCCGAGGCTGGCGGCCCCTGCTCTCGGAGCGCCGCCCAGACCATGCACGCGCACGGCGAAAACCCCCGTCAGCGGCGGCGGATGGCGCAGCACGATGTTGGCCGTCGGAAAGCCGAGGCTGCGTCCCAGCTTGTCGCCGTGCACGACCTTGCCGCCGATCGCATACGGTCGTCCGAGCAATCGCGCCGCGTGATCGAGCTCGCCTGCGGCGAGCGCGCCGCGTATGGCGGTGCTCGACGCCCGCTCGCCGTCGACGACGACCGTGGGCATCGCCTCGACGCTGAACGTCGTCGCGGCTCGCCGCAGCAGCGCAAGATCGCCGCTTCGCCCGCGGCCGAAGCGGAAATCGTCACCGACCAGCACCCAGCGCGTGCCGAGACGGCGCACCAGAACGTCCTCGATGAAGCGCTCCGCGGGCAGCGCGGCCAGCGCGGCGTTGAAGCGCGCGACATGGACCTCGGCGATGCCGTGTGCAGCGAATTGCTCGAGCTTGCTGCGCAAGGTGGACAGGCGCGGCGGCGCGGCGCCGGGTGAGAAAAATTCGCGCGGATGCGGATCGAAGGTCAGGACGGCCGACGGCAGCGCCAGATCTTCCGCAGCCTCCGACAACCGGGCGAGCATCGCCTGGTGGCCGCGATGGACGCCGTCGAAGTTGCCGATGGTCAGCGCGATGGGGCGGTGGCGGTCGGCGGAATCCGGGAGCCCACGAAATAACTGCACTTCAGTTCCCGTCCAAAGGTCGGAAGACCTTGAAAAACCTTGATTTTAGCCTGTGCGGCCGGTTCCGGTCCAGCGCTCGGAGGTCCGGTTTTTTGCGTCAGCGCGGTCCTTCCCATTCCCGCCAAGCCTGCGAGCAGCGGGAAATAAAGGCCGAGACGAATCGGATGCGTGCCCAGGCCGCGCACGACTTCGGCATAAGCGTCGAGCTGCGCCCGGTAGCGGGCCTGCTCGCTGTCGAGAAAAAGATCGCGCCCCGCGCCCTGGTGTTGCGACAGCTTGAAATCGACGATCCAGCGCACGCCATCGGCGTCGACGAAGCTCCGATCGAGCACGACATGGACCGGCGCGCCGTCGCGAATGCCGGTCAACGCGTATTCACTGTGCGCATCGGTATGTCGCGGATCGAACAGCCAGCGGCCGCGCGCATCGGCCAGCGTCGAAGCGACCGCGCCGAGCACCTGATCGGCGGCGGCTTCGGCTTCGGCGCCGGTAAATCCCAGACCTGCGAGCTCGCGCACCACGCGCGCGCGTTGAGCGGCGATGCGCTCGGACGACCATCGCTCGAGGCCCTCGTCCGCACATTGGCGCAACAGCCGATGGGCGACGATGCCGATCTGGCGCGCGGTTTCGCGGACCCAGTCGAATTCGACCACTTGCTCGTCGGCGGCTGTCGCGCGCGATGCGATCGGCAGCGCAGGCGGCAGCGGTGGCGGCCGCCAGTCGAGCGGCAGGCGCAGCAGCGGCACGCCGTTGGACGCACTTGAAGGCGTCGCGCCAGGCGCGACCGAAGGCGGCGGCGGAAGATCGGCTTCGATCGCGGCCCAAAGCGCGGAAAGCGCGGTGCCGCGCGAAGGCTTGCGCCAGCGCAGTCGCGCATTCTCGGCGGGTTCGGCGCCGAGCACCGTGGTCAAGTGCAATCGCTTTCTGGCGCGCGTGCAACCGACGTAGAGCAGCCGAACGAGTTCGGCGGCTTCCTCGCTGGCAGCGAGTTTGTTCAGGTATCCGTACACCGGGTCGTCCTCGGCGAGGTCGACGTGCCTTGCGGCGATCGGCGCCAGCAGCAGTCCGCCGGCCCGGCGACGCCAGCGCATGAGTTGCGGTGCCCCGCTACCCGGCGCCCTCGCCAGACCGGGCATGACCACGACGTCGAATTCCAGCCCTTTCGCACGATGCAAGGTCATGATGCGCACCTTCGCGTCGGCGCCAGCCCCTGTCTCGATGAATGTGGCGGCCAGCGCATCGAGAAAGGCGTTCCAGTCGGACACGTCGGCGCCAGGGGCGTGTTCGGCCAGCAGTGTGAAAAATCGCTCGGCAGCTTCCAGATCGCTTGCCTCCCCGACGCAGGCCGGTCCGCCGAGGGCGAGCCAAACTCCCCGGACGGCTGCAGCGAGCGGCATGCGGCCGCGATCTGCGACGGCGGGTGCGATCGCCGCAGCCAATCTTTGCAAGCGATGGGCTCCATCGGCCGACATGCTGGCGGGTACCACCTGCGCTGGCGCCTGGTGTTCGACGATCGCTTCGCACAGGCTGCGCCCGCCTGCCGCGCCGTCGAGCGCGAAAACATCGGGCAGGGTCAGCCCGCACCATGGCGCGCGCAGCACCGCAAGCCATGCGAGCCGGTCATCGGGCTGGATCAGTGCGTGCGTCAGCGATGCGAGATCGAGGATCGTCTGGCGATCTGCCATCCGATCGAGATCGACTGCGGCGAAAGGAATGCCGGCTCCGCGCAGGGCGGGAAGAATTTCCGCGAGGTCGCCTCGCTTGCGCACGAGGATCGCGACCTCGGCGCGGTCGGCCAGCGCTGTGCGAACATGGGAGACTACCTTCGCTGCTTCATCGGCGTCGCTGGTGCAAGCTTCGACCGTAACGGCGGGCGGAGGCTCTGCCGGCAGCACCGGGCTGGCGGCGCGAAACGCGACGACGCCTTCGGTCGGACGCGGCGATTCGTCGATCGCCTGCGCGAAGACCCGGTTGACCCATCCGACGAGATCGCATTGCGAGCGAAAATTGCACTGCAGAACCAGCGGCTCCAGCGCGACTTCGCCCAGCCGCCGTTGCCGCTGCGCGTCCAGATACAAGCCGACCTCCGCTTCTCGAAAGCCGTAGACCGACTGCATCGGATCGCCGACGACAAACAGAGTCCGCCCATCACCCGGGGTCCAGCCGGCAACCAGACGCTCGATGAGCTCGTACTGCGAGAGCGACGTGTCCTGAAATTCGTCGACGAGCAGGTGTTCGATGCGCATGTCCAATCGCAGCAGCAGGTCGGACGGCGCGTCAGGCTCGCCCAGGGCGCGCAGCGCGATCTGGCTGGCCTCGATGAAGTCGATCGCGCGCGCCTCGGCGAAGACGAGCTGCAACCGCGCCGCGGCGCGCGGCAGCACCTCGAGCAGCGCCTCGATGAAGCCCCAGGCCGTCTCGTCGTAGCGCGGCGGCGGCAGTTGGCGGATGCCGTGCAGCGCGGCGGCCAGGCCCGGCACCGCCGCCAGGCTGCGCAGCAATGCGATCATCGCCTGCTTGTGCGCGTCTCGCCGGGCCGCTCCTTCCTCGCGTGCGCTACCCTTGGGTGGAAAGCCCTGCGCAATGTTGATGCCGGCGTAGAAATCCCCGTCCTTCGTGAGCAGCCAGTCGGCGATCGAGCGCCAGTCGTCGAGCGATTCCGCGCTCGTATCCGGCAGCGCGCCGCGCCTGGCCCAGGTGGCGAATGGATGCGCTGGATTGGATTGCGCGAGATGCTCCGCGGCGTAGCGCGCGAGGTCGAGCATCTGCCGCGTTGCGCCCGCCGGCAACAGGGCCGCGACGGCGTCGAGCCGGTGCGCGATCTCTGCGCCCAGTGCCTGCTCGAGTCGCGCGCGGAGCGCAACCGCATCGCCGACGATTACGTGGCGCAGCCATTGATCGCGCCGGCCGAGCATCTCGGCGATGAGCACGGCCAGCCGATCGCCGTCGTTATCCAGATAATCCAGCAGGCGCTGCCAGGCTGCGCTGTCTTCCCTGCCGGCATCGAGCTCCGCCCGCGCCGCGCGCAAATGCAGCGCGTCTGCGCGCTCGATCAGCCTGGGCATTGCGCCCAGCTTCACCGCCATCGGCGCCTGCCGCATCCATGACGCGCACAGAGCGTCGATCGTGTGGACCTGCAGGCGCGCGGGATGCGCGATCAGTTCCCATCCAAGTGCCGCATCGCGCTCGAGCACGGCACGGGAGAGGCGCCAGGTAAGCGCACGATGCGGCTGTTTCGGCGGCGCGCCGCTGGCGGCTTCCCGCAGCGCATCGATGATGCGCTCACGAATCTCGTCGGTGGCCTTGCGCGTGAACGTCATCGCGACGATCGCCTCGGGCCGCTCGACGCGCGCGAGCAGCGCGAGGAAGCGCTGGATCAGGAGTTCAGTCTTGCCCGACCCGGCCGGAGCCTGGACGATGAACGAGCGCGCGACATCGAGCGCGGCCTCGCGCGCGGCGCGATCGGACGGACCGTTCGATTCAGGCGTCGCCATTGTCTTCCGGCTCTTCGAAGCGAACCGAATCGATGCGGCAGAGCGCCTGCAAGCCGCAGATGCGGCACGGCGACGGCTTCGGGCGCGGCGTTACGGTCGCCACGCCGGCCGCGAGCTCGGCTGGCGAGCGCGCCCAGATGCGCTTCCCACCAGGACTCGAGCGCGCTCCAGTTGGCAAAGGGCGGCCCCGCGGCGTCGATGTTCGTCAGCGCAGGCCATGCCGCACGATCAGCGGCGAGGCCCGACGCGGCGACGCCCGCGGTGCGAAGCTCGGCATGGACAACCGCGCGCACCGCGAGCCGAGGCTCGGCTGCGCGTTGCGCCAGCGTATAGGTGCCGAGTTGCGATGCGCGCGGTCGATCGTCGAACCATTTTTGGGGTCTTGGGTTGCTTGAGCACGCCGGTCTTGTAGTCGATGATCGCGATGCCGCCATCGCCGAGCGCATCGATCCGGTCGACGCGCATGCGAAGACCGATGCCGCCGAGCACCATGTCGCGCCGCGCCTCGACCGCGGCAACCGCGAATGGCGGCCTGGCGCGCTCGATGTCCAGCCACGCCCGCAACAGACGGTTCAGGCGGCGCGACTCGGCCGCCCGCACCGCGTCGGGCACGCTGCGCCACCGCGCTTCGGGCAGACAGGCCATGCCCTTTTCGACTGCCGCCGCAATCTCGATGTCGAGATCATCGGCTTCGATCGCCAGGAGCATCGCCCAATCGCGGATCGAGCTCCAGAATGCGGCCAGCGTCGCATGCGCGAGCTGCCCTCGTTCAAAAGGCGCCAAGCCGGACCCAGCCGTGGGCCATGCTTGCGCGCCGAGGCGATGACGCGCGACCGCCTGGAAGGGACAATCGCTTTGCGTCTGGATGGCCCGCGCACCGCCGCGGATTGCCGATCCCGGAGGCATCGGCGGCGCGCGTTCGTCGGCGAGGCTTTCCAGAGCTGCGCTCCGCGCCATCGAGGCAGACCAGGTCTCAGGCACGGGCAGCGGCGGCGACGGCGGATGGGCAAGCACCAGGGCCGACGGCGATAGCGGCGGATCGTCGACCCCGGTCGCCGAGCTGAACACGACTTCGTCCGCGGCCCGCGCGAATCGTTCGGTAAGCACGCGGGCGTACTCGAGCTCGCGCTGCGCGCTGGCACGAGGCACGCCGCGCTCGCGCTGCCACGCGATCGGCAACAAGGGATTGGGACGCGGCGCCGCAGGCCATCGGTCGGCTGACAGGCCAGCCACCCAGAGTGCATCGAAGTCGAGGCCGGCGCCTTCCAGCACGCCCAGAATCTGGATCGGCGCATTGCTGCCCTCCGGCTGGAACAGGGTTTCGTTCGCCATGGCGTGCAGCGCCGCGATCGCCGCCCGGCGCGCCAAGACGCGGCGCGACGGCACCGAGCGACGCAAACTGCACGAGCAGCTTCTCCCACGCTTCGCGCGCCTGGAATTCCGCGCTGTCGAGTGCACGCGAACCGGGCCAGCCGGCCGCGGCAAGCCATCCGCGCCAGAGGTCGGCCCATTCGCGCGGCGTCGTCGCGCGCGCGGTGCGCAACGCATCACGGCCGTTGGTCCACCGGGTCGCGAGCTCGGCCGCATACGGTGCGACCGCCGCGATCGCATCGGTCAGCGATAGGGTGCGCACGCCCTGCTCGAGCCAGCGACGCTCGAGCGCTGCGTGACGCTGCCATAGCGCATCGGCGTCCGGCAGATAAGGAGAGCGCAGCAGCGACGCCGCGGCGCCCAGCGTCAATGGCCCATCGCTTAGCGTGATCAGATCGAGCGCGGCACCAGCCAGCGGCACTTGCGTCAGGCGGACCCCGAGAGACAACTCGAACGGTGCGCCACTTCGTGCATGACCGGGCAGGATCGACGCCGGGTCGAGGATGTCCTGCGCCAGCGCGAGCACGACGTCGCGGCGCTCGGCGAGACTTTCGACGACGACCCCGATGCGCGCTGCCGGACGCTCGATCGCGATGGCGCGCGCCCAGGAAAGCGCCGCGGCAATTTCTTCGCGCGGCGTGGGCGCGGTCGCACGCGCGATCTTGCCCGACTCGCACCGTCAAGCTGTCGAGCTGCCGCAAGCTCGCGCCCGCGCCTTCGAGTGCCTTGAACAGCCGCGTCTGCTGCGGCGTGAGCTCGATGAATCCTACGATCAGGATCGTCGGAGATTCTGCGCCGATGACTGCGGCTTGCGCCGCAATGGCATCGCCCGCCTGCGCGATGTCCAGCACGCCGAGCCGGCGCGTTCGTGCCAGATACGTATCGGCCCAGGCGGCAAACAGCGAAGGGTCTTGCTCGTCGCCCTGTTGTCGCCAGCTACGCCAGCTTTCTCCGCCTGCGCCCCAGGCGTGGACGTGCGACCATGCGTCGGAGGCGAGTGCAGCGGCACCGCGCACGTCGGCGAGCGTCGCTCCCGAGTCTTCGATGACACGCTGCCACAGCGCGATTGCCTGCGCGCGCGCTCAATAGCGTCCGCGGTTCGGCAGCGGTCTCGTGCGCGAGAATCGTTTCCCAGAGCGCTGCCAGCCACCCCGCGTACGGCAGGATTGCCGGCGTCGGCCAGGCGCGCTGTCCGCTGGCCGCAAGTGCCGCGTCGAACTCGGCATGCAGCCGTCGGGCGAGACGGCGATTGGGGGTAACGGCGATCGCGCCGTCGGCGAGGGCGGACAGGAGGGCGTTCATTGCCCGCCATGGTATCCGAGCCGAAGCGGCCCGCTATCGTGCCGCGCGCGTCGCGCGTGATGGCGCAACGCAAACGAATTCGTCGAGGGTTGCCTAGGGTACCTGGAGAACACGCTATCCGCGCGCCACTCGGCGCGCAAAGGACGGCGCCGGGTTTTCAGTCGTCGCCGGCCACCGCCGCCAAGGGCCGAAATTCCGGCGGGCTGCGCGATCCGTTGTCCGCCGCGCTGGCGGCCATCAGTTCCTGTCCGTTGATGATGCCATGTGTCCGCGGCAGAACGCTCGGCGCCGGCGCGAACCATTCACCGCACCAGTCGTCGTCACGCACGACCGGCCAGATGCCTTCGACCACATAAGTCTTGGCGCTTTGCGGAGGTTGAGGACTGAGCAGCGGCGAATGACGCCTGCACTGACCCCACATCGTCGTGCGTCCGTCGGTCGTTCGCCCGTCCTTGCGATCGTAGAATTGGCAATTCTGGCATTTTTTCACGGTGCTGCCCTTCCGCTCGATGTTCGTCCGTATCTGGTCGCTGCGCCGCGAAGGGCAGCTCGATCACACACCGCGGCGAGTCAATACTGTCACTTCCGCGCCGATTCTGGTCAGTCCGATGGATCGTCCGAACGGTCGATGGTGCTAGGCCGCCCAGGCGCGGATCGCGGCCAGCAACGGCGTCGGAACATCCTGCACACGACGCGTGCGGGGCTTGCTGGCTTGTTCGTCGAGCAGCGCCTTGAGCTCGGCATCGGCCTCGGCTGCGCTGCGCTCGAGCTCCTCGTCATACACATGCCGCTGGTCGGGGTCCGACAGCAGCGCGTGCGCTTCATGGATCAGTCGCACCAGCGTCTCGTCGGTGCCCACATCCAGCCGTTGCTTGATCGTCTGGTACGCG
Organism: uncultured beta proteobacterium; assembly: GCA_963847585.1. Classification (GTDB taxonomy): domain Bacteria; phylum Pseudomonadota; class Gammaproteobacteria; order Burkholderiales; family Casimicrobiaceae; genus PALSA-1003. The sequence goes on from CAWKAQ010000019.1 coordinate 482,600, forward strand.
GCTTCGATGCGCGCTGCCGATGCACCGGGCGGCAAATCGAGGTAATCGTAGTAGGTGTAAAGCACGACTAACTCCTTAAATAGTTTGGATTCGGCTGGGCCGAGGCCCTGATGGACATGGCTACGCAACATCCATGCCATCGGCGCCCGCTAAGGCAGCATCCGACGCACAAACGCCTGATTGTTTGAGTGAAGCTGCCGCCCGCGCCGCTGCCCGCGCGTGCTCGCGCCGTGTCATGCGGGTCCTGACGCAACGTCGACCGGCCTGCCGCCCTGCGGCAAGACGAGCGTGCTAAAGCATGCGCAACGAGGTCGCGCGGCGCGGTGGAGGAAAAGCGCGATCGAGCTCTTCACGTGCGGCTCGATCGAGATGCAGAGTCGCCGCCGACAAATTGTCGTGCACATGCGCAACGTCTGCAGCCTTCGGGATCACGGCAACGTCGCGTTGCTGCAGCAGCCACGCGAGTGCGACTTGCGCCGGCGTTGCACCGATCCTCGCCGCAATCGCCTGCAGCGCCCGCTCGCGCAGCAATCGTCCCTGGTCGAGCGGCGAATACGCCATCAGCGCGATGCCCGCGCCGCGGCACAGCGGGACAAGATCCCATTCGACGCCGCGCGCGCCGAGGTTATAGAGGACCTGATTGGCTGCGCAATCGTCACCGCCGCGCAGCGCCAGCAGTTCCTCGATATCGCTGCTGTCGAAGTTCGAAACGCCCCAGGCGCGGATGCTGCCGTCCGCCTGCAGCGCCTGGAATGCGCCGACGGTTTCCGCAAGAGGCACGTCGCCGCGCCAGTGCAGCAGGTACAGATCGAGGTGATCGGTGCCCAGGCGCTTGAGACTGCGCTTGCAAGCGGCGACGACGCCGCGGCGGCTGGCGTTGTGCGGGTAGACCTTGCTGACCAGAAACATCCGCTCGCGCCGGCCCGCGATCGCTTCGCCGACGATTTTTTCGGCTTCGCCTTCGCCGTACATCTCCGCCGTATCGATCAGCGTCAGCGCCGAGATCGATGCCAGCCTTGAGCGCAGCGATCTCCCGCTCGCGCCGATCGCGGCGCTCGCCCATGCGCCACGTGCCCAAGCCCAGCACGGGCATCGCCGCGCCCGAGCGTAACGCGATCGTCGGAAGAGCTGCTGCCACGGGTATGCCTTTTCACTGGATTCGCCTGCCGGAGACGATAGCGCAACCATTGTCGCGCGGGCGAGGCCTGCCCGGGCGGATTACAATACGATCATCCCGCGGATCCGCGATGCCACTCGACCGTTCAGCCAAACAAGCGCCCGGACACACGATCGTCCGCGGCGCGTGCCCGCACGATTGCCCCGACACCTGCGCGCTGCACGTGACGGTCGCCGACGGGCGAGCGATCAAGGTCGAAGGCGATCCCGATCACCCGACGACGCGCGGCGTGCTTGTGCACCAAGGTCGCCCGCTATCTGGAGCGGACCTATTCCGAAAAGCGCGTGCTGCATCCGCTGCGCCGAGTCGGCGCCAAGGGCGAAGGCCGCTTCGAGCGCATCGGCTGGGACGAGGCGCTCGACACGATCGCTTCGCGCTTCAGGGAAATCGCCGAGTCGACCGATGGCCCGCAGGCGATTCTTCCCTACAGCTATGCCGGAACGATGGGATTGCTGCAATACGGCTCGATGGACCGGCGCTTCTTTCACAAGCTCGGCGCGTCGCTGCTCGATCGCACGATCTGCGCGACCGCCGGCAAGGCAGGATATGCCGCGACGATCGGCGCATCGATAGGCACCGATCTCGAGCAATTCGAAAATGCCAGGCTGATCCTGATCTGGGGCTCGAACCCGATCGTCTCGAACCTGCACCTCTGGAGCCGCGTGCAGGAAGCCAAGCGCCGCGGCGCCAAGCTGATCGCAATCGACCCGTATCGCAGCCAGACCGCAGAGAAATGCCACGAGCACCTGGCGCTGATGCCGGGCACCGACGCCGCGCTCGCGCTCGGCATCATGCACGTCCTGATCGCCGAGGACCTGATCGATCGCGATTACATCGACCGCTACACGCTGGGATTCGATGCGCTGGAACAGCGCGTGCGCGACTATCCGCCGTCGCGCGTCGCTTCGCTCACCGGATTGCGCGAAGCGCAGATCGTCGCGCTGGCTCGCGACTACGGCACCATCGGGCCCGCCGTGATCCGTCTGAATTACGGCATGCAAAGGCACGCCGGCGGCGGCATGGCGATCCGCACGGTCGCATGCCTGCCTGCGCTGGTCGGCGCGTGGCGCCACGCCGCCGGCGGCGCGCTTCTATCGTCCAGCGGCACGTATCCGATCAACACGGCGGCGCTCGAGCGTCCCGAGCTGAGCTGGAATAGCCCGCGCACGATCAACATGTCGACGATCGGCGATGCGCTGCTCGAGGCCGACGATCCGCCGATTCGCGCGTTGTTCGTCTATAACTCGAATCCGGTGGCGGTGGCGCCGGACTCGGGCAAGGTCGTCGCCGGTTTCGCGCGCGAGGACTTGTTCTGCGTCGTGCACGACGTGTTCCTCACCGACACCGCCGACTACGCCGACATCGTTCTGCCCGCGACGACGCAACTCGAGCACCTGGACGTGCATTCGTCGTACGGCCACCTCTACGCGCTGGCCAACAATCCGGCGATCGAGCCGCTGGGCGAAGCCAAGCCGAACACCGAGGTATTCCGGCTGCTCGCCGCGCGCATGGGGTTCGACGAGCCCTGCTTCGCCGAGAGCGACGAGAGCATGGCGGCGAATGCATTCGTCGCCAGCCATCCGCGCATGGCCGGCATCGACTGGGACGACGCTCAAGACGCAGGGCTGGCAGCGGCTGAACGTGCCCTCGCCGTATGCGCCATTCGCGGAAGGCAATTTCCCGACCCCGTCGGGCAAGTGCGAGTTCTATTCGGAATCGTTGCGCCGGCAGGGGCTCGACCCGCTGCCCACCTACACGCCGCCGCGCGAATCCGTCGCAAGCGACCCAGCTCTCGCGCGCCGCTTTCCGCTGGCGATGCTGTCGCCGCCGGCGCGCAATGCGCTCAACTCGAGCTTCGGCGGACTGCCGGTGTTTCTGGAGACGGAAAAGACGCCGTGGCTCGATATCGATGCCGAGGATGCGGCGACGCGCGGCATCGGCGACGGGGACAAGGTGCGCGTCTACAACGATCGCGGCGCGTTCGTCGTCACCGCGCGCATCACCGATCGCACGCGGCCGGGTGTCGTCGTCGCGCCGTCGATCTGGTGGCGCAAGCTTTCGCCCGACGGCACCAATGCGAACATGGTGACCGGCCAGGCGCTGACCGACATGGGACGCGCGGCGACGTTCTACGACGTGCTGGTCGAAGTCGCGCGCGTCGACGTTTGACCAGGCGGAGCACGCCGCATCGCGGCGCTGGTCAGTTGTACTTGCGGACCAGCCCTACCATCACGCCGAAGATCTCCAGCGTTCCTTCCGGACGGATGACCGGATAGGCCTTGTTTTCGGGGCGCAGGATGAACTGGCCGCGCTCGAGATCGAGGCGCTTCAGGGTGAACTGGTTGTCGACGATGGCGATGACGATGTCGCCACGGCGCGCCGTGCTTTGCTTTTCGACGACGACCAGATCGCCCTCGAAAATGCCGGCGTCGATCATCGAGTCGCCCTTGACCCGCACCAGCACCGTCTGCGACGGGCGATCGATCAGATAATCGTCGATCGTCAGCGCGTCGGCGGGCGCGTCGTCGATCGGATTCGGCAAGCCCGCGTGCACGGGCGCCTCGGCCAGCGGCCGCTCGAAAAAGCGCCGCGTCGGTGCGAGCCGGCGATCCGGCGTCGATTCGATGTAGCCGCCGAGCTTGAGCCTCGCCACCAGCGCCGCGACTGAAGACTTCGAGCGCAGGCCGAGCAACGTGCCGATCGACGAGTACGACGGGAACGCGTGGTGCCGCGTGTAGTAGTCCTGCAGCGTTTCCAGGTAGGAACGGTCGTTCGACATGATAGCTAGCGTACCGAACGATCGTTCGGCAGTCAAGTGCAGCCGCGATGTTATACTTGACGTACCCAAGGGGCGGTGAGGCGTGAGCATCGCACCGTGGTCAATTGATGAGTTTGTTTGGGCTGTTCAAGGGTCAAAGAACGGGCGTGTAGCTATGCTGGCGGCCTACTTAGACGAGAGCGGAATAAGCGATCCATCGACGGTTACTGTCGTTGGCGGAATCGTCGCCGACACAACGGAATGGATGGGACTCCAACGTCCGTGGCGCGAGAACCTTGCGGTTACTGGGGCTACTTGGTTTCACGCGGTCGATTGCGAGCATGGGCACGGTGAATTTGAAGGCATAGATAGAACGTTCAGGGAGGCGCTCGTCTGGGGCCTGTCCGATGCACTCGCCAAAGTCCGCGCACAGTGTTTTGGCGCAGTTATAGCGCGCAACGATTGGCACTGTGCTCCAAAGGAGCTACGGGATGCGCTGCCGCGACGATCCGTTCTACTTTTGCTTTGAGCTATGTCTACAGCAGATTTGTCGTTGGTCTGAGCGCCACGCCGATAACTCCCGTGTCGCGATTATCTATTCCGATCAGAAAGAATATAAGGAGCACGCGCAGGTGCTACACGACATATACAGAGACAGTGAGACGTATGGTTTTCGCCAACTGGGATCGCTTTCCTTTGCCGATCCCAGGTGTGGTCCAGCTGCAAGCGGCTGATCTGGTGTGTTATGAGATTAACCGTCACGCGTCCGCGCTGACCTCTGGCTTGACAGAGGTCCCATTTCGGCAGGCCATCAAGAATTTTGAGGATCGAGCAGAGTTAGCGATGCACACGATCATTCACAATTGTGAATCGTTGCGCGAGTTAAGACCTCGGCGGCTTAGGTAATCTAGAGCGCGTTTTCTTCGGAACAATTTTTTTGAACGCTCGCGCAAACGAGTCCTCCGCCCGTTGCTCCTACGGCCTTGGCACTCTCGACAAACCGCGCCGACTGCTCCGGATCGTCAGGCGGTGGGCTTCCTTTTTTTGGCATAGGTCGCTCGCTTGTAAGTTGGATTCTCAGTGATTAATTGTTTGATACGTCAGCCGCTTGCCGTTGACGCCGCGCAACAGAGTTTCGGCGCGCTGCGTATCGTTGACGCCAAGCTTCGACGCGGTTGCTGTAGCGGAAATCGAACTCGGCCAGATAGCGATGCAAATGCTTTTTCCCACAATGCTGATAGACGCCTTTCATCCCGCGCTTGAAGATCGAGAAGAAACCTTCAACGGTGTTCGTGTGTACGCGTGCGATCAGACAGGCGAACGTATTCACCCGACGCTGTGATTGACCGCTTCGTGCGCGGCAAAGCTGATTGCCGCAGGTATTGTAGTACGCGCCGCTCCGTCGGTAAGGATGCGTCGCTTCGCGTAGCGATGTTCGCCCGCAGGATCGGAATCAGAGTCCTCATGCTGCAGGTCGTCAGCGACCATGCTAACGAGCGCGTCCGCTGCTGCGATCAACGAGCGACAGGACACGTTGCTTGTGCGCTGGCGCCAAACTTGCGCGCTTCGACTTCGCTGGATCGCGGCCAATGTAGGTTTCGTCAATCTCCGACCCGCCGCCGCCCTGCCCCAACGGTGTCGAGCCGTTGCCAGCGCGCATCGCTTCGCGGATGCGATGGCGACATGAACCACGCGCTCTTAAGGGTGACGCCAAGCGTGCGATGAAGCTGGTTGGAGCTGATGCCCTTCTTGCTCGACGCGATCAGGAAGATCGCTTGCAGCCAGAGGCGCATCGGGATGTGGCTCGACTCGAAGATCGTCCCGACCTTGACGGTGAAGGGCTTGCGGCAGTGCGTAGCACTTGTAGACGCCGATCCGGGTGCTCTTGCCGCCCATCTTGCTGATTGCGCTCGACGCCGCCGCAGTGCGGGCAGACCGGGCCTTTCGGCCAGACGCGAGCCTCAACGAAGCGCGTAAGCGGCTTCTTCATTGTGGAAGTGGGCGGCTGAAATGACCGACTTACGTCATACGTACCTCCTTGTATGCCTTAACTATAGGCCATAAAACTGGGTACGTCAAGTATAATATCGCCAAGTGCAGCTTGGCTGGGCCTGGCGGGCACTCGCGGGTCATAGAACAGTAAAGCTCGTCCGGTCAAGGCGAGAATATGCCCTGTTTCGTAAGTTGGCTGCGGGAAAAAGCTGCTCCCGGTTGCGCGCTACAACGAAACACTTTTGAGCGCTTCCGATCCAGCGAAATCGTTGGTCTACCTCTCGGGCCCGGCGCGAGCGCTTTCGGCGACGGCCGCGTTGGAATCTACAGCGTCGAAGCAACGCCAAAGTGCCGAATATGCACCTTGACAATTATTCGCACAAGTGTAGAAGTACGGCCTCGTTTGGTAATTGCCTGCGCTTGCGACTCAACAATCAACAATCGCGGGTCGCAAGCAGGCTGTGAAACAACCCTGGGGGGAAAGCAGAGATGAATAACTTGCGCAGGCTGCTGGGCATTGTGTTGGCCGCAGCGATTGTAGCGTTCGCGTTGCCTAGCGTCGCCGGCAACGACAAGAAGCAATACAGTCTGTCAATGACTTCGTTAGCACCGTTAACGGTGACAGCCTCTCTGAAGAGCCTCGGCAATTCGACGATCAGCTCATTCAAGCTCACGGCCGCCGGCGCGACGATCGTCGGCGTAGATCAGCCGGCAAGCGGGAAGGCGACGTTTACGAGTTCGACGGTTTCGGTTACGAATATGGTCCCTCAGAAGGCTGGGGGAGCGCCTTTCTATCTGACCATCCACCTGGGCGACTCTGGAGACGGCATCTCATGGAGCGCGATGGTCTGGACCGGCGCGCAACTCAATGGCCAGACCTTCGACCTGGTGCCGGGCCAGTCAACTCTTGCGACACCCATTCTGTCCGCTAACGTCGGGAGTAACGGAACGTTCAACGTGCCGAACAGCAGCAACCCATGCGTGGTTACGGGGCAGCGGGGCTTTTATGACAAGGACGGCAGCACGGGGGGCACCCTTCCGCTTTTCGTGACCAACACGGTGTCGACGAACCGCCAGGTCCATTTCAGGTGGCCGGACGGCGTGGCAGGCGATCCGAGAGCGACGTTCGAGTACAGCGTTTGCGACGCCATACCAGCAGACTTGGCCTGGTTGACTGACAGCAATGGTCCGGCCTTTATCCCCGCGCTCGACTGCATCGAGCCGAATCAATTGCCAACGCCCTACGGGACCTTGTCGGTCGACCTGGGACCACCAGGCGACGAAACCCAGTACATAGCGATCGATACGATGACGCCGCCACCTGGTCCCCCGGCTGGCAGCATCCCTTTCCCGGCCGGGAGCGACCCGTTTAGCCCAAATGTTCCGGGCAGCGAGTTTGACATCGTTATCGGAACCGAGCGCATCACGGTGCAGTTTGTGTGCCTTGACGTTGACGACGACGGCGACGACCCAGGTGATTGCACTGACACCGACGGCGAAGGCGAAGCGTTGATGGTGGTCCAACGCGGCGTAGGTGGCACGTCCGTGCCGGATGACCCACACGCACGGCGCTTTGGTCATGAGCACGCCGTTGCCGATCCTCCCGGAAGGAACTGTCGCCCCCTACGCCGCAGGTAACCAGGCGCAGATGTGCATCGCGCATCGCGATGATGGAACCAAGGTCATCGACATCGGCGACGGCTACGTAAGACTGCCGTAGCAAACGCGCGAATGCGACAAGCGAGGCGGCCCTGCGGGGCCGCTTCGCTTTTGAGGCGGTTACTGCTTCGGCGCGGGCACCGGTGGAACCGCGCGTACCTTGAGGCTCGCCAGCAGCGAGCGGCTCTCGGTCACCATCTCGTGCGGCGGCTCAACGCCTTCGAGGCGGTCGAGCTCGATCAGCGAAAGCATGGTCAGCGTCGCCTCGAAGAGGTCGTTTCGTTCCTTGGCCGCAGCGAGGCTCGCTTCCAGCGAGTCGCGCGCGCTCCACAAGTCGCCTTGCTGGACCAGCGCGTGGCCCTGCACGCGCTCGAGCAGCGACGCCACCCGGCCGACGCTGTTCGATGCGCTTGCTTGGCGAGGATGCCTCGCGACGAGCTCGATCGCCGCGTCGGGATTGCCCATGGCGACGCGGCACTCGGCGATGCGAGCGTCGACCGCCGGCAACTTCCTTGTCGGCGCCGACGCGAAGGAAGCTCGCCTTCGCCTCTTCGAGGCGGCTCAATGCCTCGTCAAAGCCGGCCCAGGCGCAGCGACACGCGTCCGAGCTGCGTGAAGCAGGCGCCGAGGAAGTAGTGGTACTGCGCTGCCTTCCATAGCGGCAGCGTTTGCAGCAACAGCGCCTCGGCTTCGGCCCATTCGCCGCGGTCGGTCAGGATTTCGGCAATGTTGATCTTGGCAACGGCCGCGTCGACACTGCTGCCGATCTTCAACGCGGCATCGCGGCTGCGCTCGTAATACGAGAGGCGCCTCGTCCCAGCGGCCTTCCCACTGGCAAACGACGCCGAGCGTCGATAGCACGCCGACCTGGCGGGCCAGGTTGCCGGCTTGCTGGTACGCCTCGAGCGAGCGCTGCATCACGCGTCCCTGCGCGCCCTCCTTGCCCAGCTCGCCGTAGGCCCAGCCCATGACGAAATACGCGTCGCCCAGCGCCTCGGCGTCGGACGCGGCTTCCGCCTCGACGCGCGTGCCGCTCGGCCCAATCCAGCGCTTCGGTCGTGCGGCCCTTCGGCCTGCAGCAGCATCGCGTACCAGGCGCTCGACCGGGCCATTTCGCGAGCCGCTTCGGTCCCCGACAGTTCATTCAGCATGTTCCGCGCTTGCTCGGTCCAGCGCAGCGCTTCGGCGTAGTTGCCGAGCTTCTCCTCGACGTGCGACAGCTTCAGCAGCAAGCCGGCATCCATCAGCCGGTCGTCGCCGACCTGCTGCCGCGCAGCGGCGTAGGCCTTCGGAAGCCTTGCGAAATTCGCCGGCGCGATACCAGGCGTCGCCCATCGCCTGATCGATCACGGCAAGCTCATGGCGGCCCGACGTCCGTCAGCTGGCGCCCGGCTTGCACCGCGCGCGAATACAGCCCGGCGGCTTCGACGTACGGCATAGTCGCTTCGGCACGCCTCGCCGCCGCGGTGGCGTAACGCAAGGCCGGCTCGGTATTCGCCTGCTTCGAAGTAATGCAGCGAGAGGATGCCGGCCATATCCTCCGGGTAGTCCAGTTCCTCTTCGAGGTGCGTCGCGATCGCGCCGTGCAGTTTCCGCCGCAGCCTGTAAGGCAAGCCCTGGTACGCCGACTCGCGCAGCAGCGTTCGACGAAAACGCAGATAACCGTCCGGCTCCTGATCGAACAAGTCGCCGAGCCGATCCCACACGGCTGGCGCGGGCGCGGAAAATTCGTCCTCCCCGGCAAACCACGCAAGCATCCGTGGGTGGAAGGTCAATCCGAACACCGAGGCATGGCGAACCACGTCGCGATCTTCGCGTGAAAGAGAGTCGATCTGCGCCATCGCCGCCGCTTCGGCGGAATCGGGCAGGTCCGCGATGCCGCCGGAGTCGACCACCTTCTGCAGCAAGTCGCGCAGGAACTGGGGATTGCCACCGGAGCGCGTGGCCACGACCTCGAGCACATGCCCGGCCAGCGGAGTCTGCTGGGTCGCGAGTTGCGCGAGCCGCAGCGCATCCTGCGGAGCGAGCGGCTTCAGCTCGATGCGAACCACGGTCTCCGTCTCGGGCGCCACGAACCCCTTGGAGCCCTGGCGCGCCACCGCGAAAAGCCACGGATGGGTCGCCGATCTCGCCGATCAGGTACGACAGCAGCTCGGCCGAAGCTTCGTCCATGTAGTGCGCGTTTTCGATCTCGATCAATTGCGGCTTGGGCATCATCACCGCCAGGAAGCGCGCGACCGATTCGTGCACCTTCGCGCGCCGGTTGGCCTGCGCCAGCATTTCGACCTCGGGCGTGGCCGTGACCTCGAGCCCGAAGGCGACGGCAATCAGCGGCAGCCACGGCGCCAGATCGGGAGCGCTCTTCTCGACTTCTTCGCGAAGACGCTCGGCAATGACCATCTCGGGATCTTCACGCCCGAATTTCATGTATTCGCGCAGCAGCTCGCTCCACACGGCGTACGGCGCGGACGCGGTATACGCTTCGCAAGTGGCGTGTTGCTTGTTGAGCCCGGCCGCCGCGTCGCGCAGGGCTTCGAGCAGGCGGGTCTTGCCGATTCCGGAGTCGCCGACGACTTCGATCAGCCGGCCTGCTCCCGAGCGTGCGCTGGCGAATGCTTTGCGGATCACGCCCAGCTCGGCGTTACGGCCGGTAAGTGGCAGGCGCTGCGACGATACCTGGCGCGCCTTCGAGCTTTGCGCGCGACCCACCGACCACGCCTGAACCGGCTCGGCCTTGCCCTTCACCGCGAACGGCTCGAGTCGCTCCGATTCGAACACGGTGTTCGAACGATCGAGCACGTCCGTCGTCGCGTAAATCTTCCCGGGATCGGCCCTGGCCATCAATCGCGCCGCCAGGTTGACCGCATCGCCCATCACCGTATACGTGCGGCGATAGAACGGACCGATGTCGCCGGCGAAGACAGCGCCGCGATGGACGCCGATCCGCACGGCGATCGGCAACTCGCTCGAGATGATCTTGCGCAGCGCGAGCAGCATCCGCTCCTCGTCGTTGCCGGTCGCTTTCGGTGCGCCGCCGGTCAGTATCAGCTTGCCGCCGTCGGCGTCGACGTCGGACGCGAGAAATGAAACGCCCTGCTCGTCAACCGCGGTCTCGACGACGCTCAGCAGGCGATGCAGCGCATCGGCCGCGGCCGGCGCCCCGCGCTCCTCGATCAGCGCGTCGGTGCCCTCGAAGCGGATGAACGCGATCGTGACGGGCCGATGCTCCGGGATACCTCCGCCCGCCCAACACGTGCGCGCGGATCGCCGGACGGAAGGCAATGCGCGACCGTCTCCGCGCGACATCTGCGGGCGAGGCTTGCGCGGCATTTTGTCGCCGTAACCGGGCAGGCTCCTGCCGCAATATCAGCCCGGGTCCCTTGGGCTCATCGGCGCAGTCGGGCGGAAGCGATGCGGCCGTTTCCGACGCTGACCAGGATTTCGTCGGGGTCCGCGGCGTGCTGCATCGCCACCAACCGACTCCACGCAGGGCCCACCGGAAGAAGCTCCAGATGCGCGCTGCCCACCGCGAAAAAGTGGAAGCGCCCCGAATGCACGCCTTGCGACATCCGCAGCGTCGCACTGACGCCGGGAAGCTCGACTGCGCCGACCTCGCGCAGCACGTCGCGCATCAGCAGCGTGGACGCGGCATGCGCGCGGCGCGTGACCATCACCTTCGAACCACAGCAGCAGCGCGTCGCCGCCGAACTTGAGCAGGCTGCCGCCGCTGTCGTAGGCGACTGCGAGCATCAGCTCGAAAATATGCCCGATCAGCTCGGTGATCTGCTCGGCGCCTTCGCGGCCCTTGCGCGCCAACGCTTCCGACAGCTTGGTGAATCCCGAAATGTCGACCAGCACCGCGCTGCCGTCGCTCGGCCCAGCTTTTCGCCGATGGATCGTCGACCAGATGCTGCTGCAGCATGCGCGCGACGTACAGATTGGCGCGCGCGGCGGCGGGCTGCGGGCCCGGAGCTGCGGGCTCGGGCGGCCTTTCTTCTGCCCCGGTAAGTGTCGGAATCGTCATTGCAATGTTTGCTTGCGGCCGATCGTCGATGCGGCAAACCTCGGAATTTTCCCACAGCGCCTGCCGATAACGGCAATGCCGGCGCGCGGATGTCGGGTTGGACATCCGGTGTAGACTAGAGAACGATCGTTCGTCAAGTTCCTTTTCCTCTTGTTCGCCCCCTCCGTCGCCTTCGTCGATCTCGAAACCACCGGCACATCGGCCGGCGCCGACCGCGTGACCGAGGTCGGGATCGTGCGCGTCGACGACGGCGCGCGGGTCAGCGAATGGTCGAGCCTGGTCGACCCGCAGCGCAGCATTCCGAACGGCGTCCAGGCGATGACGGGGATCACCAACGCGATGGTCGCCGCCGCGCCGACGTTCGGGCAGATCGCCAACGAGATCGCCGAGCGGCTGGCCGGATGCGTGTTCGTCGCGCACAACGCCCGCTTCGACTACGGCTTCCTGAAGCAGGAATTCGGTCGCCTCGGCAAAGCGCTTTCACGCCAAGGTGGTCTGCACGGTCAAGCTGTCGCGCCGCCTGTATCCCGATCGCGGCCCGCACAACCTGGACGCGCTGATCGAACGCCATCAACTGCCCGTCAGCGATCGCCACCGCGCGCTTGGCGATGCCCGGGTGCTGCTGGAGTTCATCCAGACGGTGTATCGCGAGCAGACGGCCGAAATCGTCGATGCCGCGATCGCGCGCATGCTCAAGGCGCCGAGCCTTCCGCCGCAGCTTCCGGCCGACGCGCTGGACGGAATTCCTGAGGCGCCGGGCGTCTACCTGTTCTACGGCCTGAATGCATTGCCGCTTTATATCGGCAAGAGTATCGATCTGCGCGCGCGCGTCGCTTCGCACTTCTCGTCCGACTATCGCAACGCCAACGACCTGCGCCTGTCGGCCGAGATCACGCGCATCGAGTTCGAGGAAACCGCCGGGGAGATCAGCGCGCTGCTGCGGGAGTCGCAGCTGATCAAGGCGCTGTTCCCGGTCTACAACCAGCGGCTGCGGCGGCGCAATGAAATGCTGGCGCTATGCATCACTTCCGAGCCGTCCCCGCCCGAGTACCTGCGGTCCGATGCGATCGATCCGGGCGCGCTTGAAGATCTGTACGGTCCATTTTCGACACGGCAGGCGGCGCGCGCGACGCTGCGGCATGTCGCGGCCGACGCGCATTTGTGCTGGACCGCCCTCGGGCTCGACCGCCGCAACGGACCCTGCTTCGCGCGACAGCTGAAAAAGTGCGACGGCGCATGCGTCGGCGCCGAGACCGCGCTCGAGCATCAGCAGCGGTTGCGCCGGGCGTTGGCGTCATACGCGTTGAAGCCGTGGCCGTATCGGGGCACGATCGCCGTCCGCGAAGCGAACATGGCGCGCGAGCGCACCGACGTTCACTTGTTCCGCGACTGGTGCTGGCTGGGCACCGCGCACGACGAAGGCGAGTTCGGCGACATGCTGGAGTACCCGCGACGCACGCCGTTCGACCTGGACGTCTACCGCGTGCTCGCCAAGCTTTTGCCGCGATCGACCGTCATCGAGCTCGGGTCTGGCGAGGCCGCGTTCGAGGAACCTTGACGTTGTGCTGAACAAGCGGCGGGCTGTCGCTGGAGGACGGTGTCGAAACTCCTTACACCGAGCGAATCCCATGACTGACAGCAGATAAGACTTCCCCTATTAATCAATGTACTAGCACTGACCGCACGGAACTTGCTTCGTATATGCCAAAGTCATCCGGACTGAAGTCGTATATTTTGGTGAGGGATACAAAGTGAAGAAGTACGCGATCTCAGATTCTCGCAGCACTAGCGCTTGGGGCGCTTTCCTTTGGGGCGATCGCCGATCCGATCGGGCCGGCGCCGCACCGACTCGGACAGCGGTACCTGCCAGGGGTCGCATATACGCGATTACATACAGTGGCACTGCCTTGGCCGACTCGGATCCGCTGCAACGAGACGTTCAGGATATTCCTGGACATCTACACTGGCATCGTACACCGGCGGCCCGCTTCTGACCACCTACCTCGACGACGTCGCGATCAAGGTCGTCGAGCTCGTTCGTTGAGCCGTCGTTGTTCGCGGCACCCGGAGGCGCGGCCGCGTGGACCGAACTCGATGGAGGCATCAGCAGTGGCGGATGTAACGGCGTCCGGCAGCGGCTTTGCTTGCGCCGACTTCAACGAACTTGCTCCCTTCAGTGTTCTCAATCCCCCCGGCGTCGCGCTGGGCGGTACGTTGCACTGGGCGTTCGATATCACCGTCCCGACTGGCACCACGCTACTGGCGACCACGAGCACGATCAAGGCGCGGTACGTCAACATCGATGATGGCAAGGTAGGCGACTTGGTCTCCGAGAACATCACCCTGCAAACCGGCGGCTGCCCGCCGACGGTGTGCAATCCGCAGATATTTGTGCCGGAACCGGCGACGGTGGCCCTGTTGGGCATCGGCCTGCTCGGACTCGGTTTTGTCGGAACCGCGCGGCGCAGGATATAGAGATATCAGGGGAGCGTGAAAGAAAACGCCGGCGCAAGCCGGCGTTTTTCTTTGCTTCGGCCTGCCTTATCGCTTCACTAAGACCGGCGGCCAGGACGCTTCTCGCGGCTAACGCACGTGTAGACCGCGGCCAGCGCGGCGCGCCGGGCATACAATCGGGCCTGCAAACCGGCAGGACCGCACCTCCCTGCTTACGCCGAGGCAGGGGCCCGTTCCGGCTTGCGCGGGAACGTGCAATGGCCGAAATCAAACTGCCTTGGATTTTGCGTCTGGCGCCGCCGATGCGCCTGGCGATCGTCATCGTGATCGCGGTGGCGGCGGACCTGCTGACGCGGGGATGGCTGGGGACGGGCACGCGCCTGCTGCTCGGCTGGGATGTCGGCGCGCTGGTCTACCTGTTTCTCGCCTGGATGATCGTCGCGCGTTCCGACGACGAGATGACACGCGTCCGGGCGCAGCGATACGACCAGAGCGGATACGTGATCTTCCTGCTGGTCACGACCGCCGCGGCTGCGAGCTTTGTTGCGATCGGCTTTCTTGCAGGCAACCTCAGGGATCTGGAATTCTGGCCGCGAGCGGGCTATCTGACGCTCACCGTCGCGGCCCTGCTCCTGTCATGGCTGCTGATACAGACGCTGTTCGCGTTCCACTACGCGCGGCTCTATTACGCGCGTCCGGCGGACGACAAGGAACATCAGCGCGGCCTCAAATTTCCGGACGAGGGCGAGCCCGACTACCTCGACTTCGCCTACTACGCCTGCGTGATCGGCATGACGTCGCAAGTCTCGGACGTCGCAGTCATGGCGCGGCACATGCGGCGAATCACGCTGATCCACGGGATCCTGGCGTTCGTCTTCAACATCACGATCCTGGCCATGAGCATCAACATCATCGGCGGCCTGATCTGACGAAAGGGGCCGGCGCCGGTCAGCGGCTGACGTAAATCTGCGGAAACTCCTGGCGCAGGTTATTGAGCTTCGGCATGTCGTTGATGACGATGTACATGCTCTCCGGATGCTTGGCCAGATAGTCCTGGTGATAGTCCTCCGCCGGATAGAAGGCGTTGAGCGGCGTCAGCTGGGTCACGATCGGGCGCGCAAACGTTTTCGCCTTCGACAGCTGGTCGATATAAGCCTGCGCGATGCGCTGCTGTTCGGGATCGGCGTAAAAGATTGCGGAACGATACTGCGTCCCCACGTCCGGACCCTGGCGGTTGAGCTGCGTCGGATCGTGGGCCACCGAAAAGAACACCCGCAGCAGTTGCCCGTACGAGATTTGTGACGGGTCATAGGTGACCTGCACCGATTCGGCGTGGCCGGTCAGCCCCATTCCTATGATCTCGTAATGCGCGGTCTTGGCGCTTCCACCGGCATAGCCGGACACGGCCGAAGTAACGCCCTTGACGTGCTTGAACACCGCCTCGACGCCCCAGAAGCAACCCCCGGCGAATACCGCGGTGGCGGCCCGCTTGTCGGCCGTCTTGGCGGCATCGACGGCCGGGTCGGGCAAGGTGGCGGCAACGGAACTGCCGCCACAGCCGCTGACGCAGAGTGCGGCGAGCGCTGCCGCGGCGAAGCTCTTTTGCAGGACCGAGAACATGAGAATCTCCTAGGGTAAGGCTTTGCCGGGGCGCCGCCGGGCCATGCACGCCGGATTATGCCTGCACGGGCTCGATCGGGAGCCGGCTGCCCATCAGTCGCTTGGACCGGCGCCGCCCTTACGCGTTTGCCTGCAGCCTCGTCGAACCCGGGCCCAAGGGCTGGCGGTTCAGCCGCGCTCCCCGCTTATCTTGTGGTCAGGAATCTGAAAGAATACGTCACGCAAGACCAACGGCGGCTCGACCGCCGGGCAACACCATGTCGCGATGGGGAGCAACGGCATATTGTCCAATGTCCAGTACGAGTACGGCGCGCAGCCGGCCCGTCATACGGGCCGCTTTCTTTTCGTCGTCAGCCACATGCGGAGCTTTTCCAGCCTGCTCTGCCACATTCTCGGCAGCCACCCCGAAATCTCGGGCTATGGGGAAGCACACCTATCGTATTTCAGCCGCCTCGACCTGCAACGCCTCGCAAGGAAGGTCCAGGAGGCGACCGATAACCCGGTGCTCGGCCGATACGTGCTCGACAAGATCCTGCACAACCATCGCGAAATCGCTCCCGGCATCCTCGACCGGCCGGAGATAAAAGTCCTCTTCCTGCTGCGCAATCCCGAGGACACGCTCCGCAGCATCCTGAACATGGCCCATGCGCGCGGCCACAAAGGCAAATTCAGCGACCCGGTGCGAGTCGCTCGACTACTACGTTACTCGCTTGCGGCAGCTCGAAAGCTATTGCGCGCTGTTGGACGGCAACGCGCTGTTCCTGGAGTCGGAGGGGCTGCTCGGCGACACCGAGCGCGTGCTGGTCGAGCTTGCGCGATGGCTCGAGCTGGGCGAACCGCTGCAGACCGACTATCGCACGTTTCGCTTGACCGGCGCGCCGGGTCACGGCGATCCTTCGCCGACGATACGGACCGGGACCGTCGTCCGGAACGACGAAGCCAGGCACCAGCATTACGTGCAGATACCCATTGCCGACGACCTGCTTCAGCAAAGTCTCGCCGCTTATGCATCGTGCCGCGAAAGCGCTCGCGAGGCGCTGCATCGCCTGCTGACGGTCACCGCTGTCCCGCCGACTCGCGCGCTATCGTGCGCGATTCATCATTCAGTGGCGATCAATCGAATTTCGTCGAGGAGAATGCTCAATGGACCAACCCAAAGCCTATAGCGGATCCTGTTTTTGCGGCGCGGTGCAGCTGACGGTCACCGGCGAGCCGGTCGCGATGGGCTACTGCCATTGCGAATCGTGCCGGCACTGGTCGGCGGGCCCGGTGAACGCGTTCACGCTTTGGGCTCCCGACGCCGTGCGCATCACGCGCGGCGCCGACAACATCGGAACATACAATAAATCACCGCACAGCTACCGCAAGTGGTGCAAGACCTGCGGCGGCCATATTCTCAGCGAGCATCCCGGAATGCACCTGACCGACGTCTACGCCGCCGTCATTCCGGACCTGCCGTTCAAGGCCGGCGTGCACGTGCATTATCAGGAAAGCGTTCTGCCGCTCAAGGACGGCGTGACCAAGCTGAAGGACCTGCCGAAGGAGATGGGCGGATCGGGAGCAAGCGTCGGCGAGTGAATGCGCCGGCCGCTCACAGCGTCTCGGTGATCAACGCCAGGGTCCTGGCATTGCGCTGACCCTGATCTTCGTAGTTGTTGTTGAAGATCACATGCACGCTCGACGCGGCGATCGAGCCGATCTGCTTGGCGAGGCCACCGAGCTCTTCATCGGTGTAATCGTAGTTGAAGCGCTGCGCCGACGACGACAGACCCTTCTTGTTCCAGGTCGCGTGATTGCGCCCGTGAAGCCGGACGATCGCCAGTTCGGGATTGGTCACTTCCCATACCTGCGGAATCGAGTTCGTCACACCCTGCGGCTCGTCGACAACGACGTTGACCAGTCCGCGAGAGCGCTCGAAGTCGAGCGTTGCCCGTTCGTGCTCGCCTTCGAACCAGGTCCGGTTGCGGAACTCGATCGATAGCTGAAAGCCATCCAGCTGGCGCTGGCATTCCTCGATGTGCGCGAGATTTCTCGGGTGAAACGCGACCCACGGCGCGAACTGGAAATGCACGGCGCCGAGCTTCCGTGCGTATTTGAGCGGCTCGATGCCGGCGCGGTACAGGCGCCACATCTCGGCGAGCAACTCGACCGGCATATCCTTGTAGTAAATATTCTTCTTCCCGATTGGCCCCATCGCCTCCGCGATGTCTTTCGGCAGGGCCGATGGTGCGGTCTGGTGTCCGGTGAACAGCCGAAAAGCCTTGATGTTGAATGTGAAGTCCTCAGGCGTGCGATCGGTCCATAGCTGAGCGACGCGAGGATCCGGCAGCGCGTAGTAGCTGCTGTCGACTTCGACGATCGGAAACCGCGAAGCGTAGTAACGCAGGCGCTCTTCAGGCGTATTGCAGCCCGGCGGATAGAACAGGCCCGACCCGATCAGGCTCTTATCGGTCCACGAAGCAGTGCCGATCAGAATCCTGGGCATGCCGCCGGCCGATCAGCTGTCGGCACTCCGGAAGAACGTGCGTGCAGAGGTGTCAACGCCATGATGTTTTCAGCCACGCCCGATTCTGAACGCGGCGCCGGTCGGCCGCCAGTACGATAAACGGTGTTTGCGGCCGCAAGGTGGAAGAAGCATTGTTTTCCGCCGGGGAGCGAGGACTGGCAGCACGCGCCCGGCCAACGTCCTACATCATTTTCGGATAACTCCTGACAACCTCGATACCCGCAGAAAGCTACTATTTACCCGTGGCGCGGAGTCCCGCATCGCGATGCGGGTCATGGCACAGGAGATATCTATGCGAACCTTGAAAATGGCGCTTGCGGTCGCTGGCGTGGCATTGGCGACGCAGGCAGCGGCACAGATTACGCTTTACGATGGCGAAGGCTTCCGAGGGCCCGCGTTTACCGCGGACAAGGCGATCTATGATTTCGATCCTCTCGGGTTCAACGATCGTGCTCGGTCGCTGGTTGTCAGTGGAGGCATTTGGCAAGTCTGCGAGGATGCTCGATTCCGGGGTCGCTGCGTCGTGGTGCAGCCGGGCAACTATGACTCACTGCGCTCGATGGGCATGAGCGAGCGCATCTCATCGGTCCGACCCGTCGACAGCGTCGCGCGTTACGACCAGTCGCCTGCTCCCGGCTACGGTCCTCCGCCGGCTGTCTATGGACCTCCGCCTGTAGTCGCGGCTGCACCGGCTTATGCCCCCGCTCCCGCTGAGCAACTGTACCAAGTGCCGGTGAGCTCGGTGCATGCCGTCGTTGGGCCGCCCGAGCAGCGATGCTGGGTGGAACCCGGCCAGGCCTATCAAGAACGTCGCGGGGTCAACGTTCCCGGAGCGATCGTCGGCGCTGTCATCGGCGGCGTACTCGGCCACCAGGTCGGCGGCGGACACGGAAGAGACATAGCCACCGCGGGCGGCGCGGTTGCCGGCGCGGCGATCGGCGCCAACGTCGGACGAGGCGAGCAAACCGTTTACAGCCAGGATGTCCAGCGCTGCGAAAACGTGCAAGGTCAGTTGCAGCCGGATTATTGGGATGTCACTTATAACTTCCGCGGGATCGAGCATCACGTCCAATTGAGCGCGCCTCCGGGGCCGACGCTTACCGTCGACGACAACGGCGATCCGCGCGGCTGACGAAGTAACAAAGCATCACGCCACAAGCGGCCTTCGGGCCGCTTTTTTTGGGTCAATGTCGCGGTCCATAGTCAGCGCTTGATTCCGCCCCTCCTCGAGACGCAGGGCGCCGCCAGCCTGATGCCGGGTCGTGGCGGGAGTTGCAGCCAGGACCCTGTCCATGTGATTCTCGGTTATCCAGTTCGCCAACCGGCGCAAGCGCCGGATCGCGTCGACTTTGGGGGGAAATTTGCGCGGTTCTCCAGGCAGGTTTGCGCTTCGCCGCGTGCTTCTGGCGATGGTCGCCGTCGCGGCGAGCGGGTGCATCTGGGCTGCGGCGACGGCCGTCCCGGATATCCCCGCGATCATGCGACTCACCGTCGATAGCTGGGTCGCGCCGTCGCAAGCTGGGGACTTTCTTCCGTACGGCTTCGACTTTATGGCCGACCAGCCGATCGAACCCGATCGGATCTCGCCCGCCAATCTGATTCGCCAGGCAACTGCCGCAGCCGCATTGGCCAATTACTACGACTACACCAAAGACGCGCGCGGCCGCGACCGGGTTCGACGCACGCTGCTTGCTTTCGGCAGACTTTCGCTTCCTATCGGCAAGACGCGAACGCAGCGGTTCATCGAGGGAACGCGCATCCTTTCGCTCCCGGTGGGCCGATGGAAGCTCAAGGCCGCGCTCGACCGCTTCGGGTTGCTCTATCGACCCTCGGGAGAAGGCAAGGTCGTCAGCCCCAACGGCAACTACGCCGACGCGCTGGTCGGCACGGTCGCGCTGGCGCTGTTAACCGAGCTCACCTACGCGCACGCATCAGGCGATGCAAGCTTCGCCGGATTGCGCGCGGCCTGGCTCGACGGCTTGCTTGGTTTGCGCATTCCGGGCGGAGGGTTTCGCCAGGATCCGCTGGCCATCGACGATTCCGACTACGGCAACGGCGAAGCCTGGCTCGCGCTTGCCGTCCACGGTGATATGCATCCGGACGACTTGCGGGCGATGAATGCCTTGTCGGATCTGGACGATACGCTTATACGACGTTACTCCGAAAAACCGAGCGTGATGTTTCTAGGCTGGGGCGGGATGGCCGCGGCGCAACGCTACAGGACGACGCATGATCCGAAATTCCTGGCGTTCCTGCGACAACTGAGTGATGAATTTGTCGAGCGGTTCCAGAGTCGCTTGCGCGCGGAAGGCAACAATTGCGCGGCGATGGAAGGCATCGCCTCGATCGTCGCGGCCTTGCAGCACTCCGGCGAGAAGAATACGGATCGGACGCGGTTCATGCTCGATTGGCTTTCGCGCGAGGTCGCTAAGCTGGAGAGACTTCAGATCAAACCGGGCCAGCAGAGGTTGCCGCTCGGCGGTTCGGCCTATCTCGAGGCGCCCCGGATGGCCGAGTACGCCGGAGGATTCCTGGCGGGAATATACGAGCCGCTGACGAGGGTAGACGCGGCAGGCCACTGCCTGTCGGCAATGGTTATTATCGAGCGCAACCAGCTGTTGTGAGCCCATCGAGCGCGTAGCGGGACCCGCGAACCCACGCGCGTCTCGAACATCATCGCGGCCTTTGGCAGCCGCCAGAATCAAACGGAAGCGGCACCGCCTGGTGAAGGCGGTGCGCTCCATCGATACGCAGTGAAATTACTTGCGCTTGGACCAGCGCGCGATCGCCCAGCCCACCGCTCCGATCGCCAGCAGCGCGAGCGTCTCGGGTTCGGGCAACTGTGTGACCGAGTCCAGATTCTGCGCGAAGCTCAACGCGGGCAGACCGAGCAGCAAGAGTGCCGTGACGACATGTTTGATGCGCATGCTTCCTCCCGATTCGCGCAGGGTCAGTCCGATTCGATGGTCATGGCCTGTGCCGCGTTTCCCCGACCGGATCAGTCCTGTTCGCGATCGGTTAGGCAAGCAAGAAGCGGGCAAGCAATAGTTACCCTGTAAAATCCGATACTTATAATTCAAGAGCCCGTGACATGCGCGCCGCTGTAAAACGAGTCGACACGCCGCTCCCGATGTCGATGCGCGATCGGTGCCCTGGATGTCTGCGGGTGTCCCCATGCTGCGAAGATTTCAAGGAACTGCCACCATAACGGCAAGCTGGCGCGATCCAAATTCGCCGACGGAGGACGATGACATGGCAGTGCCTGCGGCTGGAATTGCAGCGTTTGTTCATGCGGCCGCGGAGGAGCGTCCGGACCGCCAGTTACTCGTGGTACCGCAATGGCAGGAGGCCGACTGGGCGATGTTTCTTTCCCATGCGCAGCCTCTGAAAGTTGCGCGCGGCAAGGTGCTGATCCAGGAGGATGCGTCCGAACGAGTGATTTACTTCGTATCGTCCGGGCTGCTGGAAGTCACGTCGGTCATGAGCAGCCAAAGCATGGGAACCCTTGCGAAGGTTCATCCTGGATCCGTCGTCGGCGAGCTTTCTTTTTTCGATGGCCGGCCTCGGTCGGCGAAAGTCTGGTCGGTCGCCGACAGCGAGCTGTATCGCCTGGACTACGACGCCTTCCTGCGGTATGCGGACGCGCACCCGCGGCAGGCGTGCGATCTCCTGATGGGGATCGGCCGCGTCGTCGCTTTGCGGCTTCGGCGCACCCAGGCACGCGGTGCACGCTGATCGGCGCGGACGCTACATCTTCGCCTTTTGCGGATCGTCGGCGGGATTGATGTAGTTGATGTCGAATGGTCCGTTGCCGTTGATCTGGACGATGGTGCGGCCGTTCGTAAACGCGTAGTGATGTTCTTTTCCCGGCAGGAAATGGAAGCCGCCGCTCGGCAGCGCGTGGGCAGCGCGCTTATCGAACTTGTCGCCCAGACCGACATAGAGCGTCCCTGAAATCACCGTCAACTGCTCATCCTGCGTATGCCAATGCGGGGCAATCTTGTACCCGCCAGGCGCTAGCAGCCGGATCACGAACGGGCCGGCCTTGCCCGGATCGCCTTGGAGCACGGCGATCTTGGCGCCCTTGGGCAACGACGGCGGCGCGTCGCCCCATTTGATGTCGGTTGGAGTGATGAAGCTGTGCGCGCTGCCGGTGCCCTGCGCGCATGGCTGGCGCGGCAAACGCTGCGCAGGCAAGGATGCCCATTGCAAGGTAAGCCAATGCATCGCGTGCTATCGACATTCGAACCTCCCTGTTGTGACGATTGGACCGCTGCCTTTTCGCTAGCTCTCCGACCGGACGCGAGCCATGCTCCTGCCGGAGCGACCGCGATCATAAGCTACCGGGGCCGCGCCGCACAAACGCGGCAGACGACGGTGCATGCGCTAGCCGGCGTCGATCTGCTCCAGCGCCTCGCGTATTTCGTCCGCAGTGGCGGGCCGGATCAGGCGCGCGATCTCCTTGCCGTCGCGCAAGAAGATCAACGTGGGCCAAAGCCTGACCTTGAACGAGCGACCGAGGGGCCTGCCGCTGCCGTCGGCGATCTTGATGTGTCGCACGTGCGGGTGATCGGCGAGCGCGGCGGCGAGCCGCGGCTGCGCCGCTCGGCAATAGCCGCACCACGGTGTCCCGAATTCGATCAGCGTCGGGCCATCCAAACAATCGATCGCTGCACGCGATGGCTCGACCGAAGCATAGACATCGTTCATCGCCATCGGATTCGAAGCCCGCTGCGCGTCAAGCCGTGCCCGATATCAGCCGCGCGGCGCCGCGCGGGTGTTCAGGAATACCGAATACAGCGACGTCGTCCCGCAGATGAACAGGCGATTGAGCTTCCCGCCGCCGAAACATACGTTGGCCACGGATTCGGGAATCAGGATCTTGCCCAGCAGCGAACCGTCGCTGGCGTTGCAGTGCACGCCATCGCCGGCCGACAGCCACAGGTTGCCATGCACGTCGACCCGAAAGCCGTCGTACACGCCCACGGGGCAGATGGCGAATACCTCGCCGCCCGAGACCGAGCAACCGTCTGCCGCGACCCTGAAGCGGCGCACATGATGCGGGCCATCCGCCTTGTGCGTCAGCCCGGTGTCGGCGACGTAAAGCAGCGATTCGTCGGGAGAGAACGCCAGCCCGTTGGGTTGAACGAAATCCGACGCTACGATAGTGACGCGGCCGTTCGCGGGGTCGATGCGGTAGACGTTGTTGGCGCCGATCTCGCTGGGCGACGCATCGCCTTCGTAGTCCGAGTCGATGCCGTAACTCGGGTCGGTGAACCAGATGCTGCCGTCGCTCCTGACCACCACATCATTGGGCGAGTTCAGGCGCCTGCCGTCGTAGCGGTCGGCCAGCACCGTGCGCTTGCCGTCGAACTCGGTGCGCGATACGCAGCGGCTCAAGTGTTCGCACGAGACCAGCCGGCCCTGAAGATCGACGGTATGGCCGTTGCTGTTCATCGACGGTTGGCGGAACACCGAGACCGATCCGTCGGTTTCGTCCCAGCGCAGCATGCGATCGTTCGGAATGTCGGACCACACCAGGTAGCGGCCGGCCGCGAACCACGCCGGTCCCTCTGCCCAGCGGCAACCGGTGTACAGCTTCTCGACGTGGATATACGGAAGCGCCAGCTTGCGAAAGCGACGATCGACGACTTCGAAGCTGGACGTGAGTTCGAGGGCCATGCTGTCGCTCCGTTCGAATGGAAGTGGCGCCCTATTCCGAATACCGCTTGCCGCGGCCATAGATCAACAGCATCGCGACGATCACCACGCCGTAGGTGACGTGGCGGCCGAATTCCTCCATCTGCATCACCGACAGGATCGACTGCAGCAAAGTGATCAGAATCACGCCGGCCACCGTGCCGAGGTAACTGCCGCGGCCGCCGAGGATCGAAGTGCCGCCGAGCACCACTGCGGCAATTGCGGGCAGCAGGTAGGGGTCGCCCATCGCCTGCGCAGCCTTGCTGGCGTAACCGGCGAGCAGCACTCCGCCGAAGGCCGACAGACCGCCGGAGAGTGCGAACGCCGCCATCACGACCGTGCGGGTGCGTGCACCGGAGAGGTAAGCCGCACGCTCGCGGTTGCCGATCGCATAGACGGTGCGGCCGAAAGTCGTCCGGGTCAGCAGGAAAACCGCCGCGACGCCGACCGCTGCCCACACCAGCAGCGCATTGGGGATGCCGAACAGGCTGTGGCCGGTGGCGATGAATCGCATCGCCGGCGACGATGAATCCTGCGGCGAGAAGCCGCCGGTGTGCACGACCATCAGCCCTTGCGCGACGGCGTTCACCGCCAGCGTGACGACCATCGACGGAATGCGCAGGAACGCCACGCCGGCACCGCTGACCAGACCCAGGGCGATACCGCAGCCGATGCCCACCGGAATCGCCAGCGCCTCGCCGAGCGGCCCCCAGCCGGTCGCCGCCGTCGCCATCATGCCTCCGACGGCGACGACCCACGGCACCGACAGGTCGATCTGCCCGAGGAGGATGACGATCATCATGCCGGTGGCGATGACGCCGAGGAACGACGCGACCTTCAGCTGCTGCAGCAGGTATTCCGGCGACAGGAAGCTGCTCGAATAGAGGCTGCCGATAAGCAGGACGACGATGATGCAGCCGAAGGCCCACGCGATCGCAGGGTCGATGCGCCGCCGCATGCTGCCCAGCCGGTTGACGGGAGCAGGAGCCTCAGCCATACAAGTCGAGCCGGTTGCGTACGCGCAGCAACCGGACCGAGCCCAGGCAGACCGCCGCGAGCAGCACCATCCCCTGGAACAGCGGCTGCCACAAAGGCTCGACGTTGAACACGAACAGCAGGTCGCCGATAGTGCGAAACATCAGCGCGCCGAAGATCGCGCCGATCGCGCTGCCCGAACCGCCGAACAGCGACACCCCGCCCAGCACCACCGCAGCGATCGAATACAGCGTATAAGCGCCGCCGTTGGCAGCCGACGCCTCGCCGGTATAGGTGATGAAGGTGAGGAACAGCCCGCCCACCGACGCGAGCAGACCCGACAGCGTGTACGCGACGAACTTGGCCCGGCGGATCGGCACGCCCGACATGTACGCCGCGATCTCGGACGATCCCAATGCATAAGCGGCACGGCCGATCGCCGACCGCCGGAATGGCAGCCATACGATCGCGACCAGCGCCAGCAGCACCGCGAGACTCGCCGGCACGCCGCCGGGCAGCTGGCCCGGTCAGCGCATCGGCCAGCGATGCGTTGACGTCGCCACCGGGAACCGGTCTTAGCGCCAGCGCGATTCCGTAGTACACCGCGCCGGTGGCGATGGTCGTGACGATCGGCTGCAGACGTCCGTAGATGACGATCAGTCCGTTGATCGCGCCGCACACGCAACCGGTGAGCAGCACGCCCGCGACACCCAGCGCCGTCGCAAGCGGTGAGCCGACGACGATGCTCGAGGCCAGGCAATTGGCGAGCACCATCACCATGCCCACCGACAGGTCGATGCCGGACGTCAGCACGACCAGCGTTTGCGCCATCGCGACGATCGCGAGCAGCACGCCCTTGTTGGCCGCCGTCGTCGCGACGTTGGCATTGAGTCCCATCGGATGGTTGGCGGCGTAGATCGTGAACATGACCACAAAACCCGCGAACGCGAGCAGCGTGCCCTTGTGCTCGCGCAGCCAGTACGACCAGTCGCCGGTCACGACAGCGTCGCCTGCGGCGTGCCGGACTTGCGGCCTTCGACGCCGATGTTCAAGGCACTGCTTATCAACGCGCGTTCGGTGACTTCGGCGCCAATCAATTCGCGCTTGATCGCGCCGTCGTACATGACAAGCACGCGATCGCAACAGCCGACGAGCTCGTCGTAGTCGGTCGAATAGAAGAGGATTGCCGCTCCCGCGACGGCCAGCTGGCGCAACAGCTGATACATCTCCTGCTTGGTGCCGACATCGATGCCGCGCGTCGGATCGTTCAGCAGGAGGATGCGCGGCGCCATCATCAACCACTTGCCGATGACCAGCTTCTGCTGGTTGCCGCCGGAAAGCGACCCGGCCGGAAGGTCGGTGCCATCGGTGCGCACCCCGAGCAGCCGCACGATACGCTCCACCGCGTCGCGTTCGGCCGCCCTGTCGATGACGCCCCAGCGCGACAAGGTATCGAGCGCGGCGAAGGACAGGTTATCGCGCACCGACATCGGCAGCATCAGGCCCTCGGTCTTGCGGTCCTCCGGGATCAGCGCCATGCCGATCTGCTTGCCCTTGGCGGCATGGGGACCGGTGATCGCGACGGGCCGGCCGTCGATCAGCACCTCGCCGGTCGCGCCGAGCAGCACGCCGAACAGCGCCAGCAACAGCTCGCGCTGACCCTGGCCATCGAGTCCGCCCAGACCGATCACCTCGCCGGCGGACAGTCGAAGCGAGACGTCGTTCAGGCGGTCGGTCCAGCAAAGGTGCCGCACCTCGAGCAGCGGCGGCGCATCGCCGGCGCGCGCGCGGCCCTCGCCGGAAACGCGGCGTTGTATTCGCGGCCGATCATCAGCTCGACGATCTCGTTGTCGGTCTTGGTGCCCGCGGCGAAGCTCGAGACGCTGCGTCCGTTGCAGAACACCGTGCACTCGTCGGCCAGCTCGGCGATCTCGTGCATACGGTGCGAAATGTAGACCAGCGCGAGCCCTTCCGCGCGCAGTCGCTTCAGGACGCTATAGACCTTGGTCACGTCGGCGGCGGTCAGCGCCGAGGTGGCTTCGTCGAGAATCAGGATGCGCGGCTTGCGGGCGAGCGCCTTGGCGATCTCCACCATCTGCCGCCGCGACAGCGGCAGGTCCTTGACCAGCGCCAGCGGATGGATGTTGTCGGCGCCGGCGCGAGCCAGCGCCTCCTCGGCCATGCGGCGTTGCGCCCGGCGGTCGATCAGACCGAAGCGGCGCGGTGGATTGCTGATCGCGATGTTGTCGGCGACCGAGAGATCGGGGATCAGCGACAATTCCTGGAAGATACAGGCGATGCCCGCTTCGTTCGCCGCGGCCGGCGATGCGAAGGAAACCGGCTCGCCGTCGAGCAGCATGCGGCCCTCGTCGGGTGCGACGACGCCGGCCATGATCTTGATCAGCGTCGACTTTCCTGCCCCGTTCTCACCGAGCACCGCATGAATGCGTCCGGCTTCGATGGTCAGTTCGGCGTCCTGAAGCGCGCGCACGCCGCCGTAGCGCTTGGAGACGCCTTGCATGACGAACAGGCTCAAATGACCCCCACGCTTGCGGCCGGGTTGGCCAGAGCGGCCGCTGCGCTGCCCAAGGGCGAGTTCGCGCCCGGGGCGGCCTGCGGCGCTCATGAACGAATGCGGGGACCGAAGTCCCCGCACCAATGCTTACTTGTTCGCTTCGGTCTGCCCCATGATTTCCTGCGCGGTGAAATTGATGCCGCAGGTCGGGAACGAGTTGCCGACGAAGAAGTTGTCGCTCTGCGCGGGGTAGTAGTCGGTGCCTTCCTTCATATTCGGATATTCGGCGCGCGCCAGAGGAAGCTTGACCGACTGCGGCACGACCTTGCCTTCGAGCGCCGCGATCGCTGTCTTGATCGCCACCGCCACTTGGGCCGGTCCTGTTCCCGCCGACGAGCACTTCAGGCCTTGCGCGCCGTATTTGCCGCAGAACTTGCGAAAGCCGTTTTCGGTTTCGCCACCGAACGGCACGAACGGGTGCTTGGCGTCGATCATCGCCTGCACGACGCCGGTGTCGCCGCCCTGCGCGGTGATCGCGTCGAACTTCTTGTGCACGGCGATCGCATCGGCCGTCACTTTTTGCGCCGTCGGATCGTCCCATTTGCCGATGACTTCGACCGTGTCCCACTTCTTGCCCGAGGCCTTGAACACCTCCTGGATGCCTTCATGCCGGTCGCGATCGACCGACGTGCCGGACACGCCACGGACCTCGAGCACCTTGCCGCCATTCGGGACGTTTTTCACCAGCCATTCGGCCCAGTATTTGCCGAGTCCCTTCTGGTCGACGTTGACGTTGATCGCCTCTTCGGTATCGAGGATGTTGTCGAACGCCACCAGCACGACGCCCGCATCGTTGGCGCGTTTGATCACCGGCTTGAAGGCCGCAGGATTCTGCGCGTTCACGACGATCGCGTCATAGCCCGAGTCGATGAAGTTGTTGATTGCCGCGATTTGCGCGGCGACGTCTTCGCCGGTGGAAACGACCTTGAACTCCTTGAGCTTCGCGGCCACTTCCGGCTGCGCGGCATACGCCTTGGCCGTCTTGATCATCTGGATGCGCCAGGTGTTGGCGATGTAGCCGTTGGCGAGCGCGATCCGGTACGGGCCCTTCTTCGCCGGATACTGGAACATCTTGGTATTGGTGGCCCACGGCGCGAAGCACTGCGGATCGGAGTTGGGCGCCGACACGACCTTCGGCGGCGCGGCCGTCGCGACTCCGGCGGACAGCAAGGCAATAACCGCCGCGGCAATACGGGTACGGTATGGCATCAAATCCTCCTTTTACGACAGTGAATTGCGACCACCCCGGTCGACCGGCGGCGAACGCAAACTGGCGTCTTTTTCTCTACCGCGAGCCGACGCCGGAACCGACTGCCGTCAGCATACCTTCGGTCCCTGAATCATACAAATTGTGGGCTCTTCCGGGCCGGCAGAAAATTCGCCTGCCGCAAGGGGACGGGGTGCCCAGCCCCGGCATCAGTCGCTCAAAAAGGCCTCGCGGCCCCACCACGTCGGCTCGATGATCTCGAAGACCCCGTAGGCACGGGCGATTCGCACGACCTCGGGAGGCGCGAGATCGCTGCCGGTATACATCGCAAAGACCTTCAGCTCGTAACGCGTGCGCGCATTCATCGCGATCCGCGCATAAAACTGAGGGCGCCGCAACTCGTCTTTGGCCGGGCGCGTTTCATCCGCATCGTTGCGTCGGCAATAACGGGCGTCAAAGTCATCAAGAAAGATCAACAGGTCGCACATCAGGCGCAGCGGCGGGCCGACGACGTGGTCGTATTCCGCGATGAGCTCGCGTGCCTTGGCCCGTAGCACCACGTTGTGGTCGCGGCCAGGATAGTCGCCGCGGCGAATTGGCAGCAGCGCCCGTGCGCCGAATATTTTCATGAACTGCGCAAATGCCTTGGGGCCTCTTATTTCGTCTTCGCCGTCCACCTCGGCCTGCGGCGGGCGAATGTCGGCGGCCGTGATCTGCTTCTGCAATTCTCCGGGCCTGAACCTGATGGCGGTCTGCTCGAAGCGTGCATCGATCGTGTCGAGCATGCGGAAAAAGACCCGCTGGAAGTTCTTCCGTCGATAGTCCCGCCGTTGGCCTCTTTGGGTTCGCCGAGCCTCCGCCACGGCGTCTCTCTGGAGATGAGCGATGTAAAGAACGCCCACCAGCACGAAAATCCCCACGATCGGAGTCAGAAGGCCTCCGATATATTGGCCAAACGCTCCCCACGTCGCTTGATTTCCGGACAAAGCGGAGCCGAAACTTTTCGTCGTAGAGCCGAAACAGGAAAATCCATGCAGCCAAAGTCGCGACGACCGCAATTGCAGCGAGCAATCGAAATCCGTTAGCGCTCCGCTTTGACTCGCGCATTGGTTAGATCCGCAAACACAAGGCCGATACGGTAGTGCACTTCTCCGTCGTCATCAATGGACATATTCGTCGTCGCTCGACTGATCCTGCCTTGCAGACTACAGTCGAATTGATCCTCCAAAATCGCGACCACGACAACATGTCATCCGCACACGGCCGCCACGCGTTTTTCCGGCTCTTGGTACCGGCGCTTTTTCTTGATAATCTATGCGCCGTAATTCGACGTATCGTCGCGCCCGGTCAAGCAAAATCTGGCACTCACTAGATCAGCGGGGTGGATGAAGTCTCACCCCGAATATTCCCGGCTGCGATAGCGCGCCGCGGCGAAAGCGGAATGGCTACAGCTTCTCCTTCTACCGACGATTCCGCTACCGAGGTCCAGGCGACCGTGGCCTACTTCTCCATGGAAGTGGGCCTCGAAGACTCGATCCCGACCTATTCCGGGGGCCTTGGCGTTCTGGCCGGCGATACCCTTCGGTCCGCGGCGGACGTTTCGCTGCCGCTGGTTGCGGTGTCTTTGCTGCATCGGAAGGGATATTTCCGGCAGAAGCTGGACGAGCACGGCAATCAGACCGAAGATCAACTCGAGTGGCCGGTATCCGAGACGCTAGCCGAGCTTTCGCCGAGGGTCAGCGTCGAGATCGAACATCGCACCGTCAATCTCCGTGCGTGGCGGTACGACGTGCGCGGCAGCTCGGGTCACATCGTTCCGGTTCTGCTGCTCGACGCAGACCTGCCGGCGAATGCGCCGGAAGATCGCCGCCTGACCGACCATCTCTATGGCGGCGACACACGCTACCGTCTATGCCAGGAAGTTATCCTCGGCATTGGTGGTGTCCGCATGTTGCGCGCCCTCGGCTACCACAATCTGCGACGCTTTCACATGAACGAGGGCCACGCGGCGCTGCTCACCGTAGAGCTGGCGTTCGAAAAGTCGCGCGAGCGAGGCGAGGAAACGATCAGTCGTGAGGCCGTGCAGGCCATCAAGCCGCTGTGTGTGTTCACGACACATACGCCGGTGGCCGCCGGGCACGACCAGTTCCCGCTGGACTTGGTCGCGAGCATCATCACCGGCTACAACCATGCGTTCGACGAGCGCGCGCGGGAGTTTTGCCTGAATGACGTGCTGAACATGACGTATCTCGCGCTCGACCACAGTCACTACGTGAACGGCGTGGCAAAAAGGCACGGCGAGGTCGCCCGGACGATGTTCGCCCAGCACGAAATCGATTCGATCACCAACGGCGTGCACGCGGCGACGTGGGCCGCACCCGCGATAAAGACGATGCTCGACCGGCACATTCCCGATTGGGAGCAGGACAACGCCAGCCTGCGTCACGTGCTCGGCATCGCCAAGTCCGAAATCTGGGATGCCCACGCGAGCGCCAAGGCCGAGCTGATTTCCTATGTGAACGAGGTCACCGGTGCAGGAATGCAACCCGGGATCTTCACTATCGGCTTCGCGCGCC
This sequence comes from uncultured beta proteobacterium, assembly GCA_963847585.1. Lineage (GTDB taxonomy): Bacteria > Pseudomonadota > Gammaproteobacteria > Burkholderiales > Casimicrobiaceae > PALSA-1003. The sequence continues at coordinate 513,823 of CAWKAQ010000019.1, forward strand.
GGGCAACTGTCTGGAAGCGCGCCGACCTGGTCTTCAACGACCTGGCCCGCCTGCAGGCCATTCACGCCCGCGCGGGCGCGTTCCAGCTCATATTCGGCGGCAAAGCGCATCCAAAAGACGATTTGGGGAAAGCGTTGATCCGCCGCATCTTCGAGATCAAGGCGGCGCTCGGGGACAAGATCAGGCTCGTCTATATCGAGGAGTACGACATGCGCGTTGCGCGCCTGCTGACCGCCGGCGCGGATCTATGGCTCAACACACCACAGCCGCCGCTGGAAGCATCGGGCACCAGCGGCATGAAGGCAGCGATCAACGGCGTACCGTCGCTGTCGATCCTCGACGGCTGGTGGGTCGAGGGCTGCATCGAAGGCGTCACCGGCTGGGCGATCGGCGCCGATGAGGGCGTCGAAGCCGACGACGACCGCAATGCCGACGCTGAGTCGCTCTATGGCAAGCTCGAGCATGTCATCCTGCCGATGTTCTATGCCGACCGCGATCGCTATATCGACATCATGCGGCATGCGATTGCGATCAACGGCTCATTCTTCAACACCGAGCGGATGCTCGACCAGTACGTCCGCAAGGCGTATTTCGAGTAACGCGGCACAGTAAGAATCCCGCCAATGCCAGGCAACGCGGCGTGACAAGAATTCCGATGCACTCCAAGCGCTATACTGACTAGATGCTGACAGCGGACTGTGGCCGTTTCGCGGCGCGGTGTCGCATTCGACAGAGGAGAGATCGATGAACGCCACGCAATTGAATGTCGTCGGATGGTCCCGCGGCTTGTTTGTCGCCGCCGGCGTGTGTCTGCTTCCGATGACGCAGTTTGCATACGCTCAAGGCAGCGACGACCAGTACGACATCACGGTGAAGATGGAAATGTCCGGCATGGCCATGCCCCCGATGTCGCAGCGAATATGCGTGAAAAAAGGTGCCAGCGACCAGGACTTCATCCCGCGACAGGAGAACTGCCGCGTCAGCGATACGACGCGCAGCGGCTCGCGGTTGACGTTCAAGATGACCTGCACCGGCAACAATCCGATGACCGGCACCGGCGACTTCACCTTCGTCGCCAACGGTTACAACGGGCAGATCCGCATGAAGGGGAAGATGGAAGGCCAGGACATGGCCATGACCCAGACGATAGACGCGCGCCGAGTCGGCGGCTGCACGGCGCGCTGACGTCGACCGACTCGCGCGCGAGCCAAACGCCCGCCTGGAATTGCCTCAGACTGCACAAGCGCTGACCGGCAATCGAGCCCGTGTAAGACCAGGCCCTACACACCCTGCTCCGCCACCCTCCGGAGGCTGGACAGTGCCCGAATCCGGGATGACAATATTTCGGCGGCGACGCAAAGGCCACGCGATGCCCTGACGTGGCGTAGAGTCGTGGTATTACGCCGCCCATCCTTTGATGGCGTCGCTTGCAGTGGAGATAACGATGAAACGTTCACTCGCTTGCGTTGTTGCTGTGCTCGCATGCCTCGCGACCATGTCCTGGGCCGCAACTGGCCCGTTCGTTCAAGTCGTGGCTCCTTCTTCCAGCCTTGCCAACACTTGCACTGCCGGCTCCGCCACATCGACCGTGATGGCAAATGTCGACCTTCCGCCCGGCGCATCGTACCGATACGTGGTGGCTTTCCTTATCTTTCCGACCACCATGGACATGAACGACATGGACATGATGATGATGATGATGATGGGCGGCGCCGGTATGCCCAATCCGTACTACGGCTTGCTGTACCAGTCGCCTGCCATCAATGGTCCGACGGTGAGCGCCGGTGCGAGCTTGAGCATCGGAGCGCCCGCGCAGTGGTATACGATGGTCCCCGCGGTGGCCGACCATACGACGATCATGGCGCAGGTAACGACGTTCACCGGAGCCAACGCCAGCGGCGCCGTGGTTGCCTCTTCGGCGCTGACTTGGGACTGCACGACCGGGCAAGTGCTCGCCACGTCGAATGCGGGCAATGCAGACGGGGCAGTCCTTTCCCTTGCGCCCGGCCTGGTTCAGGTGGTCGAATACTATAACGCGCCCGCTGATCACTACTTCCTCACGTCGGTCAGCGCGGAAATCGCCGCGCTGGATGCCGGGCAGATCGCCGGCTGGGTACGTACCGGAAACAACTTCAACGCCTTCGCCGACGCCGTTGCCGGCGCGAGCCCCGTTTGCCGGATTTATCTGCCTCCCGTCTATGGCAATTCGCACTTCTTCTCCGCGTCGCCGGCTGAGTGCGCGTACGTGCAGGCGGCGATGCCTGCGGCCGTGCTCGAATCCGCGAATGCCTTCTATGTCGATACGCCGGATACCACTACGGGCGTCTGTCCGTCGGGCACGGTCGCCGTGTATCGGCTGTGGAACCATCGCGCCGACCTGGATCATCGTTACACGACCAGCGCGACGATCAAGGCCGCGATGATTGGCGCAAGGGTACATTGCCGAGGGCTACGGGCCGGATCAGGTCACGATGTGCTCTCCGCAATAAGCGTCGCAGCGCAGCCGCGTCGCCCGCAGCGGCGCCGCGGCAGTATTGCGAACCTGAGCTTGCGGAACGAGCGAAGCGTTGCGATCCGTTGTTGGCGTCCCCAGCGAGATTCGAACTCGCGTCGTCGCCGTGAAAGGGCGATGTCCTAGGCCTCTAGACGATGGGGACGAGGCGGGTGTTGCGCAGGGCTGGTGGTGGAGCTAAGCGGGATCGAACCGCTGACCTCTTGCATGCCATGCAAGCGCTCTCCCAGCTGAGCTATAGCCCCACAGCGAACCGCGAATTATAAGGGCGGGTACCGCGTTTTGCAAACGCGCGCGCCCCGTCGTCGCTTGTCGGTGGCGTCATCATTCGACAGCCGACTGCAGTCTTTTCGGATATCATCGGCGCGCCCCGCACGCGCCGTTTCGATGCCGCTACCTTCCCTCGATTACGCACCCCGCCGACTGCTCGACGGCCGGGTGGCGCTCGTTACCGGTGCGAGCGGCGGACTGGGACGAGTGCTCTCTATCGCATGCGCGGCTCAGGGGGCGACCGTCGTCCTGCATGGACGCGTGGTGCGCAAGCTGGAAGCGCTCTATGACGACATCGTCAACGCCGGATACCCCGAGCCCACGATCCTGCCGCTCGACCTCGCCACCGCGAGGGCCGAGGACTTCGCCAATGTCGCGAGCGCGCTGCAGGCGCAGCATGGGCGAATCGACGCGATCGTGCACACCGCCGTGCAGCTGGGCTCGCTCGGTCCGATCGAGCACCAGGCCTTCGATGCCTGGCTCGCGACACTGCGGGTCGATCTGCTCGCGCCGTTCGGGCTGACTCGCGCGCTGCTGCCGCTGCTGCGCGCCGCGCCCGAAGGCAGCGTCGTTTTCACGCTGGACACGCGCGGCGAGGATCCGAAGGCGTTCTGGGGCGCCTATGCGGTCGCCAAGGCAGGTCTGTCCGCCCTGCTTGCGATCCTTGCCGACGAATGGGAAAACGCCCCGAATCTGCGCGTCAACGGCATCGTCCCCGGCCCGATGCGCTCGCCGCTGCGCGCACAGACCCATCCGGGCGACGACATCACGCGCTTGCCGCCGCCGGAAGTCTTCGTGCCGCTTTATCTGCACTTGCTGGCCGGTCAGCCGAAAGCCGAAAGCGGCAAGGTCATCGACGGCCAGGCGTGGCTGCGAGGCGCGTCGGCCTAGCGGCGCCAGCGTCAGGTCCGGGCGCTTCCAGGATCGCCGTGCCGCAGCAGCACCCGCAGGCGCCTGAATTCACCGGCCGGCATCGTATCCGGCCAGATCGCCAGTGCGCGCGAGCGCCGCGCACCCTCGGGACGGAGCACCAGCATCGTCACCAGGGCGCCGACATAGCTTTCCGGCTGGACGGTCGCTTCGATACGCCGGCCGGATCGATCGGTGAGGATCGCGCGCCGGTCGGCCGCAAGATCGACGGCCGCGATCGGGCCCTTGCTGTCGCTCGCCGTCGCGCCCCGGAGCGCACGGATCCCGCAGGCACCCGCGATCAGGACACACGCGCCGCGCAACCAAGGCTCTCCGGGCAACAGCGCCAGCATTGCCGCGGTCGCGATCGTCGCCGAAGCGAGCAAGCGCGCGGCAATGCGCGATGGTTGAAGCGTAACGCACAGGACCGGCGCCGATTTCACGTATCGATTGGGCGCGCTGGCGCGCGATGCGGTCAATCGTCCGAATGGCCGATGACCGCGGTGCGCTGCGTCGGACTATGCGTCGCCCGATTTCGCGACGAACGCCGCCTCAGCGCGCTTGCTTGGCCAGCGCGAGCCAGGTTTCGACGACGGTGTCCGGATTGAGCGACATGCTCTCGATCTTCTGCTCGACCAGCCACTGCGCGAGATCGGGATGGTCGGACGGCCCCTGTCCGCAGATGCCGGCGTACTTCCCCGCCTTGCGGCACGCCGTGATCGCCATCGCCAGCATCGCCTTGACCGCATCGTCGCGCTCGTCGAAGGTCGGTCGCGATCGCGCCGCCGGCGTCGCGGTCGACCGCCAGCGTCAATTGCGTCATGTCGTTCGAGCCGATCGAAAAGCCGTCGAAGTGCTCGAGAAAACGATCGGCCAGAATCGCGTTCGACGGAATCTCGCACATCATGATGACGCGCAATCCGTTGTCGCCGCGCGCGAGGCCGTTCTTCGCGAGCAGTTCGATCACCTGCTCGGCTTCGGCGACCGTGCGCACAAAGGGAATCATGACCTCGACGTTGGTCAGCCCCATGTCGTCGCGCACGCGCTTGATCGCACGGCATTCGAGCTCGAAGCAATCGTAGAACTCCGGCGCGATATAGCGCGACGCGCCACGGAAGCCGAGCATCGGATTTTCCTCGTGCGGCTCGTAGCGTTCGCCGCCGATCAGGTTCGAATATTCGTTGGACTTGAAATCGGACAGGCGGACGATGACTTTCTTCGGCGCGAATGCCGCCGCAATCGTGGCCACGCCTTCGACGATCTTCGCGACGTAGAACTCGGTCGGACTTTCGTACGCGGCGATGCGCTCGGCGATCTGCTTCTTGAGCTCCGGCGTCTGCGCGTCGAACTCGAGCAGCGCCTTCGGATGAACGCCTACATTCTTGTTGATGATGAACTCGAGGCGCGCGAGCCCGACGCCCTCGTTCGGCAGCCGGCTGAACTCGAATGCGAGCTCCGGATTGCCGACGTTCATCATGATCTTGGTCGGCGACGGCGGCATGCGGTCGAGCGCGACTTCGACGACGTCGATCTTCAGCAGCCCGTCGTAGACATGGCCGGTGTCGCCTTCGGCGCAGGACACGGTGACTTGCTGGCCGTCCGAGAGCACCTGCGTCGCGTCGCCGCAGCCGACGACCGCCGGAATGCCGAGCTCGCGCGCGATGATCGCGGCATGGCAGGTGCGTCCACCGCGGTTGGTGATGATCGCCGCGGCGCGCTTCATCACCGGCTCCCAGTCCGGATCGGTCATGTCGGTGACCAGCACGTCGCCGGCGGCGACCTTATCCATTTCGGCCGACGACTTGACCAGCCGCACCGTCCCCTGCCCGATCTTCTGGCCGATCGCCCGCCCGCTCGCCAGCACCTTCGATTTCGACTCGAGCCGGTATCGGCGCAGATTGTCGGCGCCCGACTGTTGCGACTTCACGGTTTCCGGGCGCGCCTGCAGGATGTAGAGCTTGCCGTCGACGCCGTCGCGGGCCCACTCGATGTCCATCGCTTTGCCGTAGTGCCGCTCGATCACCAGCGCGTCCCGCGCGAGCTCCTCGACTTCGGCGTCGGTGATCGAAAAGCGCTGGCGCGTCGGCGGCCGGCACGTCGACGGTCGTCACCGATTCGCCGGCGCCGGCCTTGTCGGCGAAGACCATTTTGACCGCCTTTTCCCCCACGCTCTTGCGCAGGATCGCCGGCCGCCCGGCCGCGAGGTTCGGCTTGTAGACGTAGAACTCGTCCGGGTTCACGGCACCCTGCACGACGGTCTCGCCCAGGCCGTACGAGGCGGTGATGAACACCACCTGATCGAAGCCGGACTCGGTGTCGAGCGTGAACATGACGCCGGCGGCGCCCTTGTCGCTGCGCACCATGCGCTGGACGCCGACCGACAGCGCGACCTCGGTCTCGGCGTAGCCTTGGTGCGTGCGGTAGGCGATGGCTCGATCGGTGTAGAGGGAGGCAAAAACCTCTCTTATTGCATGAATAAGATTGTCCAAGCCACTGATATTTAGAAATGTTTCCTGCTGTCCGGCGAACGAGGCATCGGGCATGTCCTCGGCGGTGGCCGACGACCGGACAGCGACCGATACGCCGGGGCTGTCGGCATTGAGCCGTCTGGTAGGCCGCCTCGATCTCGGTCTTCAGCGCTGCGGGGAGCGGTGCCGCGACGATCCAGCCCCGAATCTGGGCGCCGACCCGGGCGAGCTTCGCCACGTCGTCGACGTCGAGGCCGGCCAGCGCTTCCGCGATGCGCTCGCTCAAGCCGGTTTCCGCCAGGAACTCACGAAATGCCGAGGCAGTGGTCGCGAACCCGCCCGGAACACGCACACCCTCGGCGCCGAGCTGCGCGATCATTTCGCCGAGCGATGCGTTCTTGCCGCCAACCTGTTCGATATCGCTCATGCGCAAGCGATCGAACCAGATCACCCGTTTTTGCTCTGCCATGCCTGGCGGTCTCCGTGATCGTTGGCGCGAGCAGCTGCCGGCGCTTCACGGCTTCGATTCTAGCGTGCGGCGCCGAATCGACGAAAAAACAATGCAATGCGCGTCACCGCGCGGCCCGGAACTGCGGGCGGGAACAACTGGCTGGGAGGAGGAAGCAGCCGCGTGCCGGACAAAACAGCCGGCGGCTGTCTAGTTGGCGCCGGTGGGCTCGTCCGCCGTTTCCGGATAGCTGCGCATCACGCTGTCGCCGTCGACCATTGCCGGCTCGCCTTCCGGATGCCGGTGCTTGCTGCGCACCGCGCGGCGCAGACTGCGATAGAGATCGGCGTGCGATTCCTTCAGATAGCTGATGATCTCGAAATCCACACGCTTGACCTGCGACAAGTCGATCTGCTCGACATGGACAAGGCGCAGCAACTCGCGGACCGGCTTAGGCATGTCGCGGCCGCTTTCGTAACGGGACCCGCCGCTTTGCGTTACGCCGATCTGTGTCCAGAACTGCTCTTGATTAAGTCCAAGGCGGCGCCGGATTTCCCGCGGATTCAGCACTCGGTCGAACAGTTTCACAAAGACCCCATTCACGTTGTCGCAAAGGAATCGCCCGGCGCGAACACGAACGACCGCGCCAATACCATTGGCATATTTGTAGGAATTGTTGACCAAATTGCTCGCCAATGCAAGCGCAATCGGCGGCCCCGCTCCGCCGCGAGGCGGAAACGCGGTTGTCCTAGACGATGCCCCGGGCGGCCAGGTAGTCGTCGTAGTTCCCCGGGTAATGGACGACACCCCCGGGGGCGAACTCGATGATCTGGGTGGCCAGCGAGGAGACGAACTGCCGGTCGTGGCTGACGAAGATCAGCGTGCCGGTATACCGCTCGAGCCCCAGGTTCAGCGACTCGATCGATTCCATGTCCATATGGTTGGTCGGCTCGTCCATCAGCAGCACGTTGGGCCGTTGCAGCATCAGCTTCCCGAACAGCATCCTGCCCCGCTCGCCGCCGGATAGCACCCGCACCGGCTTGGCGGCGTCGTCACCGGAAAACAACAGCTTGCCGAGGACACTGCGCACCGCCTGGTCGTCGTCATCGGCGCCAGCCCATTGCTGCATCCACTCGAGAACGGTCAGATCGGAGTCGAATTCGTCGGTCTGATCCTGCGGGTAATAGCCGAGTGCGGCCTTTTCGGCCCATTTGACCGTCCCGCCATCGGGCGCGAGCTCGCCGGTCAGCGTGCGCAGCAGCGAAGTCTTGCCGGCGCCATTGGGCCCGATGATCGCCAGGCGCTGGCCGGCTTCGAGCAGCATGCTCATGTCCTCGAACAAGGGCTTGTCGAACGACTTGGCCACGCCATTCATCTCGACCGCCTGCCGATGCAGGCGCGCCTTGCCGTCGAGATCGAACCGGATATAGGGATTTTGCCGGCTCGACGGCTTGATGTCCTCGACCTTGATCTTTTCGATCGCCCGCGCCCGCGAGGTCGCCTGCCGCGCCTTCGACTTGTTGGCGCGAAAACGGCGGACGAATTCCTCGAGCTCGGCGATCCGGTCCTTCGCCTTGGCGTTCTGCGACAACAGCCGCTCGCGCGCCTGCGTCGAGGCGATCATGTAGTCGTCGTAGCCGCCCGGATAGACGCGGATCGTCCCGTAGTCGAGGTCCGCCATGTGCGTGCAGACGCTGTTCAGGAAGTGCCGGTCGTGCGAAATGATCACCATCGTCGACGAGCGCGCGTTCAGCACGCCCTCGAGCCAGCGAATGGTGTTGATGTCGAGGTGGTTGGTCGGTTCGTCCAGCAGCAGGATGTCCGGATCGGCGAACAGCGCCTGCGCCAGCAGCACGCGAAGCTTGTATCCGGGGGCGACATCGGCCATCGGACCCTGGTGCAGATGCTGCGGCGACCTCGACGCCGAGCAGCAATTCGCCGGCGCGCGCCTCGGCCGTGTAGCCGTCCAGCTCGGCGACCTTCGCTTCCAATTCGGCGGCGTGCAGATAATCCGCCTCGGTCGCGTCCGGATCGGCGTAGATCGCGTCTCGCTCCCGCATCGTGTTCCACAGGAGCTCATGCCCCATCAGCACGACGTCGAGCACGCGGAGCTCTTCGAAACCGAACTGATCCTGGCGAAGCTTGCCCAGCCGCTCGCCGCTGTCGAGGACGACATTGCCCGCGGTCGGCTCGAGATCGCCGCCCAGGATCTTCATGAACGTCGACTTGCCGCAACCGTTGGCGCCGATCAGGCCGTAGCGATTGCCGTCGCCGAACTTGATCGAGACGTTCTCGAACAAGGGCTTGGCGCCGAATTGCATCGTGATGTTGGACGCGGTGAGCAAGAAAATCCCGTTGGGTCGTAAGCGTGTTGCCGCGCTTCGAGTGCGGCGCGGGCAAAACCCGCTATTTTGCTAGAATATGCGTTTGCAATCAAGGCGCGCGTCGTTTTGCCGGCGCGCCACGCGACTCCTTACCGATGCTTCGCTACGATCTGCACTGCCATTCGACACACTCCGACGGACTGCTGACGCCCGCTGCGGTCGCGCAACGGGCGGCGCAGCGCGGCGTCGACGTGCTGGGCGCTGACCGATCACGACGAAGTCAGCGGCCTCGCCGAGGCGCGCGCCGCCGCGGAAGAGCGCAGGCATGCGCTTTGTCCCCGGCGCGGAGCTCTCGGTCAGCTGGCGCGACGTCACCTTGCACGTGGTCGCGCTGGGCATCGACCCCGAATGCGCGTCGCTGCGTCGCGGGACTCGGCGTCGATCCGCGAGGGACGCTCGCATCGCGCCCGCCGCATCGCCGATTCGCTGGCGGCCGCCGGCATCCCCGGCGCCTACGAAGGCGCGATGAAATACGTGACCAGCGAGCGACTGATCAGCCGCACGCATTTCGCGCGCTTCCTGGTCGAGACCGGCCACGCGCGCGAGACCAAGGAAGTGCTTCAAGCGTTTTCTGGTAGCCGGGCAAGCCCGGGCATGTCGAGCACGAGTGGGCGACGTTGACCGAGGCGCTCGGCTGGGTGCACGAAGCCGGCGGCCAGGCGGTCCTGGCCCATCCGGCGCGCTACAAGGTCGACGCGCCAGCGATGCGCGAGTTGCTCGCCGAGTTCCGGGACGACGGGCGGCGACGCGATCGAAGTCGTTGTCGCCGAGCCACACGCTCGAACAGACCGCCGAGTATGCGCGTCACGCGCGAACCTTCGGTTTTCTCGCTTCGAGCGGCTCCGACTATCACGGCCCCGGTGAGGGCTGGGCCGATCTCGGCGACATGCCGCCACTTCCCGCAGGCCTCTCGCCGGTATGGAAAGATTGGTAGGGATGCCCGACCGGCGTACGGTATTTTTTGTTTCGGACCGGACCGGCATCACGGCCGAAATGCTCGGCAACAGTCTGCTGTCGCAATTCGAGGGCTTGAGTTTTCATCGGCAAACGATCCCGTTCGTCGACACGCCGGAAAAAATCGACGAGATCCTGCACCGCATCGACGAGAACGCCGCGGCAGAAGGCCGCCGCCCGCTGGTGTTCAGCTCGATCGTCGACGATGCGATGAGCGCACAGCTCGGGCGCGCCAACGCGCTGGTGCTCGACCTGTTTCAGGTCTTTATCGCGCCGCTGGAGTCCGAGCTCGGCGCCAAATCCTCGCATGCGGCCGGGCGCACGCACGGCATCGCCAACAGCCTCGAGTATTTCGCGCGCATGGAGGCGATCAACTTCACGCAGGCGCACGACGACGGCGCGACGACGCGCGATCTGGCCAAGGCACAGCTGATTCTGATCGGCGTCTCGCGCTGCGGCAAGACGCCTACCGCGCTCTATCTCGCGCTGCAATTCGGCATACTTACGGCGAATTTTCCGCTGACACCCGACGATTTCGTCGACAAGAAGCTGCCGGCGTCGATCCTGCCGTACCGCGACAAGCTGTTCGGCCTGACGATCGATCCCGAGCGGCTGCAGCAGATCCGCGAGGCGCGCCGCCCGGCGAGCAAATACGCGTCGCTGGAAAATTGCCGCTACGAGGTTCACCAGGCCGAAGTCCTGATGCAGCGGGAAAAGGTGGCGACGCTCGATACGACCGCCCGGTCGATCGAGGAGATCGCGACGACCATCCTCCATCGCGCCGGCCTGCAGCGCCACATTTTCTAATCCAGGCCGTAGAAGCGCCGCGCATTGCCGCCGTAGATCGCGTCGCGCTCGCCTTGCGTCAAGCCGGCGAGCAGCTCGTCGCCGGCCTCGACCCATTCGGCATAGCTCGCCGCGAGCGTGAGCACCGGCCAGTCGCTGCCCCAGATCACGCGACCGGTGCCGAAACAGTCGAGCACATGCGCGACGTAGCGGCGCAACGCATCGACGCTCCAGCCGCGTCCGGCTTCGGTGACCAGGCCCGAGAGCTTGCAGCAGGCGCCGCTATGCCGCGCGATCGCCGCAAGGTCGTCGGCCCACGGCTGCCATGCATCGTGGGCGATGTCGGGCTTGGCGCAATGATCGATGACGACCGCGAGATCCGGATGACGGTCGAGGGTGGCGAGCAAGGGTTTGAGCTCGCGCGGCGTCACCAGCGCATCGAAGCGCAGGCCCAGCGTTGGCAACGCGGCGAGTGCGGGCTGCACTTCGGGCCGAGCGATCCACGACGGATCGGCCAGGTCCTGCAGCATCGGCCGCACGCCCTTGAGCAACGGCTCGGCTGCGAGCGCGCCGAGCGCGGCGACAGCATCGTGGCCCGCGAGGTCGGCCCAGCCGACGACGCCGCGCACCAATCCGCCGCTTGCTTTTGCGACCTCGAGCAGGAAGCGCGTCTCGGCGACCGTCGGCGCCGCCTGCACCAGCACGGTCGCGCCGACGTTCGCACTGCGCAGCATCGGCCTCAATTCGCGCAGCATGAAATCGCGATGGATCGGCAGCAGTTCCGGCGTGGGCTTCAGCCAGCCATAATCGCCGCGCGAGAGACGCCAGACATGGTGGTGCGCGTCGACCCGCATTACGATCTGCCTTGCGGCAGCGGCGCATCCGGCGGGATCAAGCCGCGATCGGCGAGCGCCTGCCAGAACGCCGGTGGCACCGCACGGGTCGCAAGTGCCAAATTCTGGTCGAATTCGGCGATCGTGCGCGCTCCCGGAATGACGCTGGCGACGGCCGGATGCCCAAGCGGAAACTGCAGCGCCGCAGCGCGCAGCGGCACATCGAACTCGGCGCAGACCCGTTCGATCGCGGCCACGCGTGCGACGACGATCCGGCGGCGCCGGCGCGTAGTTGAAATACGGCACGCTGCCGTCGGCCGGATGCGCGCCGGTCGCGAGGATGCCGGAGTTGTACGGGCCACCGATGACGAGCGCCACACCGCGCCGCTCGCAGACCGGCAACAGTTCGGAGAGCGCGCTCTGGTCGAGCAGCGTATAGCGGCCGGCAAGCAGCACGATGTCCAGATCGACGCGCGAAAGCACGTCGACGCAGACCCGCCAGTCGTTGACGCCGAGCCCGAAGCCGCCGATCGTCCCGGCGTCGCGCAATTCGGTCAGCGCGGGAACCGCGCCGGTCAGCACCTCGTCGAAGCGCCGCGCGTATGCCGTACCGTGGGTATCGCGATCGATATCGTGAATGTAGACAATGTCGAGCCGAGAAACGCCAAGGCGCTGAAGGCTCTCGTCGATCGAGCGCAGCGTTCCGGAGCGGGAATAGTCCCAGCGTTGCCGGTACGGCAGCACATCGACATAGCCGTTCTGCTCGCGTGGTGCGGCGCGGTCCGCAACGAGGAGTCTTCCGACCTTCGATGAGAGGACGTACTCGTCGCGTGCGATACCGCCGAGCGCCTTGCCGATGCGGATTTCCGAAAGACCGTTGCCGTAATGCGGCGCCGTATCGAAATAACCGATGCCGGACGCGCGCGCATGGCGTACCAGCGCGATCGCTTCGTCTTCGGTGACAGCGCGGAAGAGATTACCCAGCGGCGCGCCGCCGAATCCGAGCGGATTGCCCTGCAACCGCGCCTTCAGCCCTGCATCGAGCACGCTCGGCGTCCTCATTGGCTGGTGTACTGGCAATATCGTATCGTGCAGATACCGGTCGGTCGCCTTCACGCGTTAGAATTGCCTGTCAGCGTCGCGAGGTTTTCGCCTCTCCACGAAGGCGCCTGACATGGTGCCCGCATCCGGGCCGAAGCGCAAAACACGGAAAGCACATCGGAACAATGAACCCGAACGAGCCGCTGCAAGGTCTCTGGTGCGCGACCCTGAGCCCGCTCGATAAGCGCGGCGCGTTCGACGCCGCACGGCTCGCAAACCACGCGCAGCGGCTGTTCGCGGCCGGCGTAGACGGCATCGCCCCGTTCGGCACGACCGGCGAAGGTCAGTCGTTCTCGGTCGCCGAGCGTCGGGCGGGACTCGATGCCCTGATCGCGGCCGGTATCGCGCCTCGAGCGCATGCTGGCCGCCACCGGCTGCGCCGCGCTGCCGGACGCGATCGAGCTCACGCGCCACGCGCTTGCCGCAGGATGCGCCGGTGCGCTGGTGCTGCCGCCGTTCTTCTTCAAGGACGTGACCGACGAAGGGATTTACGCGGCGTACGCCGCGCTGATCGATGGCGTTGGCGACAATCGACTGCGCCTGTACCTCTACCATATTCCGCAGGTCAGCGGCGTCGGCCTGTCGGTGGCGATGGTGTCGCGGCTCGCCGCCGCGTATCCGGCCGTCGTCGCCGGCGTCAAGGACAGCTCGGGCAGCTTCGACAACTCGCGCGAGCTGGTCGCCGCCCTGCCCCAGCTGTCGATTTTCGTCGGTCACGAGCCGCATCTGCCGGCGCTGCGCAAGTTGGGCGGCGCCGGAACGATCTGCGGCATCGCCAATCTGTATCCGCGCCTGATGCGCCGGCTGTACGACAGCTCGCTCGATTCGAGTCCGGGCGGAGAATTGCCGCTGATCGAAAGCGTCATTGCGGCGCTGATGCGTTTTCCGATTTTCGGTGCGCTCAAGTCCCTGCAGGCCGAGCTGAGCGGCGATGCCAGCTGGCGCGCACTGCGCGCTCCGTTGCTGCCGCTGTCCGACCGCCGACGCGGCGCGCGCTCAATCAGGCCGTCGCCGCGGCCGGCATTGTTCCTGGGCGCGATGGCGCTTAGGTCACGCTGAAGGAGGCTTGCAAGTGAGCACCGTCGATCCCGACTCCGACGCCATCGCCGCGCTGGCGGCATTCGATACGCCCACCATTTGCAACGCACTCGAGGTGGTGCTGCCGGCGACACGGGCACGTGGCTACACGACGCGCCCGGCGCATTGCGGGTTTCCGGCGATGCGGCCGGTCGTCGGATACGCCCGCACGGCCAGAATCCGGGCGAAAGAGGCGTCGACTCTACCCGCCGAGAAGCTGCTGGAGCTTCGCCACGGCTACTATCGCTACATCGACGCCGGGCGCAAGCCGTCGCTGGTGCTGATCGAGGATCTCGACGGTCCCGACGCAGGCTACGGCGCGTTCTGGGGCGAAGTGCAATCGGCTATTCATCGCGGGTTGGGCGCACTCGGACTCGTGACCAACGGCTCGGTGCGCGACATCGATCAGTGGGCTCCGGGATTCCAGTTTCTGGCCGGCAGCATCGGGCCGTCGCACGCGTATGCGCATGTGGTCGAGTTCGGCGGCGAAATCGAGGTGCTGGGCATGCGGGTGCGGTCGGGCGATATCGTCCATGCCGACCGTCACGGCGCGGTGGTCGTGCCCGCCGGCGGCGGTCGCCGGCCTGCCCGCGGCGGCGCGGCAAGTCGCGGAACGCGAGGCGCGTATCCTGGAGGTAGCGCGCGCGCCGGGCAGCAGCGCCGAGCGATTGATCGAAGTGTTTTCGCGGCTCGACGCCATCCACTAAGGCGCCATGCCGTCGGGTATGATTTGAGGCCAAAGCTCGCGGCGCGAAGGTGGTGGCGCCGCGACGCTCCGATCATGTTGTGCCATCACGCCACCGGAGGAGGATCACGATGACCGACCGTAGCCGCGATGATCACACCGACGCCTTGCGGCGCCGCCTTTTGCAAGCCGGCGCCGGCGCCGCGGCGCTGGGCGCGGTACCCGGCGCCTCGCTGCTCGGCGCGCAGGCGCAGGGCACGTTCGACTGGAAGCGATTCAAGGGCGAAAAGATCGAAGTGCTGCTGGTCAAGAGCCCGCGCGGCGATCTGCTCTCGAAGTACCACAAGGAATTCGAGGACATGACCGGCATCGAGGTCGGCTCTGAAATGGTCCCCGAGCAGCAGCAGCGGCAGAAGGCCGTCATCGAATTCAATTCCGGCAATCCCAGCTTCGACGTGATCGCGCTTTCGTATCACGTGCAGAAGCGCCAGTTCGCCAAAAACAACTGGCTGACCGATCTGCGACCGATGATCAACGATCGGTCGATGGCCGATCCGAACCTCGATTTCGCCGATTTCGCGCAGGGCGGGCTCAATTACGCGGTCGAGTCCGACGGGCGCGTGATGAGCCTGCCGCTCAATCTCGATCCCTGGGTCGTCTATTACAACAAGGAGCTGTTCGCCGCCAAGGGCGTCGCGTTCCCGAAGACGTTCGCGCAAATGATCGACGCCGCCGCCAAGCTCAACGATACCGGCAAGGGCGTGTCCGGGTTTGTCGGCCGCGGCCTCAAGAACGCCAACGTGCCGGTATGGACGAGCTTCCTGCTCGGCTACGGCGGAGGCTTCGTCGACAAGAGCGGCAAGCTGATGACCGACAGCCCCGAAGCGATCGAATCGGCGAAGATGTACCAGACGCTGCTCGCCAAGTACGGCCCGCAGGGAGTCGCGGGCTACAACTGGAACGAGGCGCAAAGCCTGTTTCTCCAGGGCAAGGCGGCGATGTGGCTCGACGGCATCGGCTTCGCGCAGCCGCTCGAGGATCCGACCAAGTCGCGCATCGTCGGCAAGGTCGGCTACGGCGTGATGCCGGCGGGTCCGAAGCAGCAGGTCTCGGCGCTGTTCGCCGATGGCGAGGGGATTTCGACCTTCAGCAAGAAAAAGGGTCCGGCCTGGTTCTATCTGCAATGGGCGTCGAACAAGGCCAACCAGACGCGCATGCTGCAGGCCGCCGCCGGAGCGCCGGTGCGCACATCGGCCTATGCGGCGCGCGCAGGCGTCGAGCGATTTCAAGTCGCCGAAGGAGTGGGTCGAATGCATGCTGGCATCGGCTAAGATCGCGCAGCCGGGCCTGCCGATCATCGCTGCGGTGACCGAGTTCCGGGACACGTTCGGCATCGCGCTGACCAACATGATCAACGGCGCCGATCCGGCAGCCGAATTGAAGCGCGCGACCGCCGAGTTCCAGCCGGTCCTCGACAAGACCGAGAAAGCCTGACCCCAACGCCCGCGCCGTCCGGACGACAGCGCGGGCAGCCGCACTCGGCTTTGGAGATGAACGCGGCAGCGCCGACGCTTGTCCCCGTCCCGGCTTCCTCGCCCGGCGGCGGCGGAGCTATCTGCTGTTCGTCGCGCCGGCGCTGGTGGTCGTCGGCGCCGTCATCATCTTTCCCTGGGCGTTCACCGTCTGGATGAGCGCGTTCGACTGGAAGATCGGCTCGGTCGCGCATTTCGTCGGTTTCGACAATTACACGCAGCTCGCGACCAACAAGCGCTTTCTCGAGTCCATCCTTCACACGTTTTATTTCACGCTGCTGGCGGTGATCTTCCCGCTGATCCTGGGCACGATCGCCGCGCTGATCTTCCATCGCGAGTTCCCTTTGCGCGGCATGCTGCGCTCGATATTCACGATGCCGATGATGGCCACGCCGGTCGCGGTGGCGCTGGTGTGGACGATGATGTTCCATCCGCAACAGGGGGTGCTCAACTACCTGCTGTCAGCCTGGTCGGGTTGCCTCCGTCGCTCTGGGTTTACTCGCCGACCTGGGTGATTCCAAGCCTGGTGCTGGTCGAGATCTGGCACTGGACGCCGCTGATCATGCTGATCGTCCTCGGCGGGCTCGCCGCGCTGCCGACCGAACCCTACGAGAGCGCCCGCCTGGACGGCGCCAGCGAATGGCAGCTGTTCCGCTACATCACCCTGCCGCTGCTCGCACCGTTTCTGATCGTCGCCGCGGTGATCCGCACGATCGATGCGCTGAAGGCGTTCGACACGATTTATGTGATCAGCCAGGGCGGCCCCGGCACCGCATCCGAAACGATCAACCTGTACCTGTATCTGCAGGCCTTCGCCTTCTACAACGTCGGCAATGCATCGGCGGTGGTCGTCGTCTTCTTCGTCATCATCCTGGCGCTCGCGCTGTTGCTGCTGCACGTCAGGGAGAAGGCCAAATGGACGTAGCCGCCGGACGTGCGATGCCGGCGCCGCGGTGCTGCGAGCGCGCGCTGGCGCAGGAAGCTGCGCAAGGTCGGCTTCGGGCTGTCGGTCGCTGGTCATCGTTTCGCCGGCGATCCTGGTGTTCCTGTGGATGCTTTCGCTGTCGCTGAAAAACGAGATCGACAACCTCGCCTACCCGCCGGTATTCATTCCCGAGCCAGCTGACGCTGCGGAACTTCGTCCAGGTCTTTGCCGAAAACTCGATGGGGCTGTATTTCTGGAACAGCATCGTCGTGTCGGGCCTCGCGACCCTGGTCGCGCTCGCGATCGGCGTGCCCGCCGGATACGGCATCGCGCGCACGCAGGCGCACAAGCTGACCGTGCTGATCCTGATCGCCCGCATGACGCCGGCGCTGTCCTACCTGATTCCGCTGTTCACCGTGTTTCAGCTGCTCGGCCTCAACAATACGCGCACGGCGCTGGTCATCACGCACCTGGTGATCACCGTGCCGATCATCGTCTACGTGATGGCCGGGCATTTCGAGACGCTGCCGCGCGAGCTCGAGGAAGCCGCGCTGATCGACGGCGGCAGCGTATGGACGACGTTCCGCTATGTCGCGCTGCCGCTCGCGCGTCCGGGCATCGTCGTCGCGACCATCCTCGCGTTCATCTTTTCCTGGAACAACTTCGTCTTCGGGGCCGTGCTGGCCGGACGCGCGACGCGAACGCTGCCGGCCGCCGTCTACAACGTGCTGACCTTCGAGCAGCTGGCGTGGGGGCCGCTGGCCGCGGCGGCGATCGTCGTCACCCTGCCGGTGCTGCTGCTGACCATCGTGATCCAGAAGGAGATCGTCGTCGGACTCACGCACGGCGGCATCAAGGGTTGATACGGATGCTGAAAGGTATCCATCCGCTGCTGCACGCCGATCTGCTGCACGCGCTGGCGTCGATGGGCCACGGTGACGAGCTGGTCATCGCCGACGCGAACTTTCCGGCCGCAAGCATCGCCAGGCGGCTGATCCATGCCAGCGGTGCGTCGCGCTCCTGAAGTGCTCGACGCCATGCTCACCGTGTTCCCTCTCGACACCTTCCTGCGGCCGGCCGCGTTGACGATGCAGGTTGTCGGTGACCCGCCGCGATACCGCAGCCGGTCAAGGAATTCGGCGAGGTTTTCGCCGAGCACGGACGCGCGGCGATCGACTTCGGCAAGCTCGAACGCGAAGCGTTCTATGCCCGGGCCCGCAACGCCTATGCGGTCGTGCGGACCGGCGATTTCGGCCGCTACGGCAACATCCTGCTGGTCAAAGGCGTGGTCAACGCCTATCCGCCGGCCGGATAGGCATGGTCGTCGTCTTCGGCTCGATCAACCTCGACCTGGTCACACGCGTGCCGCGGATGCCGTCGCCGGGCGAAACCCTGATCGGCAGCGGGTTTGCAAGCTATCCGGGCGGCAAGGGCGCCAATCAGGCGCTGGCGGCGGCGCGGGCCGGCGCCGTCGTGCGGATGTACGGTGCGGTGGGGCGCGACGCGGCGGCCGCCAGCGCGCTGGCGCTGCTGCGTGCAGGAGGTGTCGATGTCGCCGGCGTTCGTGCCGTCGACGCGCCGACCGGCTGTCGCGACCATACTGGTCGACGACGCGCGGCGAAAATGCGATCGTGGTCGTGCCCGGCGCCAATGAAGACGTCGATCCGGACGCGGTCCCCGACGCCGTCCTGGCGCCGGGCGCCGTGTTGCTGCTGCAACACGAAGTTCCGCCGTCGGCCAACGCCGCACTGGTCGCGCGCGCGGCGCGGCGCCGGCACGCGCATCGTGCTCAATGCGGCGCCAGCGCGGCCGCTGACTGCGAGCTGCTGGCGATGATAGGCACACTGATCGTCAACGAGAGCGAAGCGGCGGCGCTCGGGCCGCCGTTCGGCTGGCCGGCAGAAGCCGGGGCGTTCGCCGCCGCGGCAGCAGCGGCGATCGATGGCCTCGAGGTCGTCGTCACCCGGGGCGCGGCCGGTGCGATCAGCGTCCGCGGCGCACGATCGGATTCACGTCCCCGCGCCCAATGTCGAGGTCGTCGACACGACCGGCGCCGGCGACGCATTCGTCGGCGCGTTCGCGGCCGCCCTCGATGCCGGCGACGACGTCGCGAGGGCGCTTTCCATCGCCATCGCGGCAGGCTCGCTGGCATGCACGATCCACGGCGCGCAACCCGCGCTTCCGACACGCGATGCGATCGACGCGTTGTTACTTTCGGTTACATCACGACCCGCACCGCGCTGCTAGACTGTCGTTTTGTTCGGCGGGATGGCGATGATGCGACGATTCTTGCTGGCGGCCTTGCTCTTCGCGACGGCTTTCCGTGCCGGCGCCTCCGACTACACCGATATCTGGTTCAATCCTTCGGAGCAGTCCACTGGCGGCGGAGGCTGGGGCGTCAATGTCGTGCAGAGCGATGCATTCATGTTTCTGACGTTCTTTATCTACGGCCCCGACAACAAGCCGACCTGGTATGTCGCAGGCTTGACCCGGGACGCCAACGGCAACTTCAACGGCCCGCTGTATGCAACCACGGGCACCTATTTCGGCGCGCCCTGGAATCCCGCCGATGGCGCAGGCAGCGCGCAGGTCGGCACCGCGTCGTTCCAGCCGACCGACGCGTACACGGCCAACCTGAGCTATGCGTTCACTGCCGGGCCGACGGTGGTCAAGGTCGATCCAGCGGCAAACGCTGACGTCGATTCCTCTCGGCGGGTCGTATAGCGGGACCCAGGCCGGCAGCTATTCCGAATTGCACGCAACAGCTTCGCCTACACCGACCGGTTCGGCCTCGGCGTCGCCCAGCCGACCGGCAGCACGCTGACCTTCACGTTTAGTCTCACCGGCGGCATTGAGCTGCACCTTGTCGGGTACGTTCCAGCAGCTGGGCCAGCTGTACCGGATTCCGACCGCCAGCTACGTGTGCTCGGACGGATTGTCGACGACCGCGGCGGTCGAGGAGATCAAGGCGACCGCATTCGGCATCGAAGGCAGCTTCACCGCGCCGAACTGTCGGCGGCGGCTGCCGCGAGGACGCGACGTTCTCAGCGGTGTTTCTGCCGCCGATCTAGCCGGTGCCGCTCGCGGCCGATCACTCGCCGCGCGATCGCTGCCGGACACATTCGTACAGCGAGATCGCCGCGGCGGCCGCGGCGTTGAGCGATTCGAATCCTCCGGGCATCGGAATCGTGACGCGCGATCGCGCGGCGGCGACGAGATCGTCCGAGAGCCCCGCGCCTTCGTTGCCGATCGCGATCGCCACGGGTCCGGTGAGGTCGGCGTCGTACAGCGACGTTCCCTCCGCGGCGACCATCGCGATGACCTTGCCGCGATAGGCGCGGGCCCATCCGCCCAGATCGATCCCTTCGAATATCGCCAGGTGGAAATGCGCGCCCTGCCCCGCGCGCAGCACCTTGGGCGACCAGGCGAACGCGCAATGCTGCGACATGAACACCTGTGCGACGCCGGCCGCCGCGGCACTGCGCAGCATCGAGCCGACGTTGCCCGGGTCCTGCACGCCGTCGAGCAGCAGGCAGAAATCCGCCGCGCGCTCGACGCCTGGCACCGGCGCCGCGACGACGGCGAGCAAGCCGATTGCGGCCGGCAGCTGCGCGAGCTCCGCCCACAGCCGATTCGGCGACGATCAGCGTGCGGGCCGGCGGGACGCGCGCGAGCAGCGCACGCACCGTCGGCGATTCGACGGCGGACTCGGCGACCAGCAGCGATTCGGGCGCGCCGTAGCGGCGGCAGTAGACGTCGACCAGATGCTCGCCTTCGAGCACGCAGCGGCCGGATTTGCGACGCTCGCGCGATGAAGCGATCAGGCGCGCCGGCTTCCTTCAGGCGCGGATTGTCGGAAGAGCTGATACGCGGCATAGGCGAAGACAATGACAACGAATCATCGGCCGGCGACAGACGCGTGCGCGAGCACCGGAGGCTTCGGACGAACGAGCGGCACTAACGCGTCGGCAGCGGCCCGGACGCCGCGGCAGGTCCGGCGCCGTCGCGGCCGGAAGCTGGAAGAAGACCTCGTCCTGGCGGATCATGCCGAGCTCCGAGCGCGCGCGCTCCTCGATGGCCTCGGTACCTTGCTTCAGGTCGCGCACTTCGGCATCCAGCGCCGCATTGCGCGCTTTCAATCCGATATTGACGTCTTTCTGCGCCTCGACTTGGGTGTTGAGCTCGCGCACGCGCAGCCATCCTCCCTTGCCCAGCCACAGCGGGTACTGGAGGGCCAGGATCAGCAATGCGAAGACGATTCCAAGCAGGCGCAAGCGGAGGCTTTACTTGAGCTGGTAGAACGCAGCGCGACCCGGATAGCTGGCGACGTCGCCCAGGTCCTCTTCGATCCGAAGCAGCTGGTTGTATTTGGCGACGCGATCGGAGCGCGACAGCGATCCGGTCTTGATCTGCCCGGCGTTGCTGCCGACGGCGATGTCGGCGATCAGGCTGTCCTCGGTCTCCCCGGAGCGATGCGAGACGATCGCCGTGTAGCCCGCGCGCATCGCCATGCTGATCGCGGCGAAGGTCTCGGTCAGCGTGCCGATCTGGTTGATCTTGACCAGAATCGAATTGGCCACGCCCCGGGCAATGCCCTGCTTCAGAATCTTTGTGCTGGTCACGAACAGGTCGTCGCCGACGATCTGCACCTTTTTCCCAAGGCGATCGGTCAGGAGCTTCCAGCCGTCCCAGTCGTGCTCGGACATGCCGTCCTCGATCGATATGATCGGATATTTGTCGACCCACGCCGCCAGATAGTCGACCATCTGCGACCGGGTGAGCTTCGCGCCTTCCGATTCGAGCTCGTACATCCCGTCCTTGTAGTATTCGGACGCGGCGCAATCGAGCGCCAGCGCGATGTCGGTGCCGGGGGTGTAGCCGGCCTTGTCGATCGCCTCGAGCAGCAGCTGCAGCGCGGCCTCGTTCGATGCCAGGTTCGGCGCGAATCCGCCCTCGTCGCCGACCGTCGTCGCCATGCCTTTGGCGTCGATCAGCTTCTTCAGCGCATGGAAAACCTCGGCGCCGTAGCGCAGCGCCTCGCGAAACGTCGGCGCGCCGAGCGGCACCAGCATGAATTCCTGCATGTCGACGCTGTTGTTCGCGTGCGCGCCGCCGTTGATCACGTTCATCAGCGGCACCGGCAGCGCCATCTCGCCGGCGCCGCCCAGATAGCGGTACAGCGGCAGCGTCGATTCCTCAGCCGCCGCCTTGGCCACCGCGCAGGAGACGGCGAGAATCGCGTTGGCGCCAAGCCTTGCCTTGTTGTCGGTGCCGTCGAGATCGATCATCGTGCGATCGATGAACGCCTGCTCGGAGGCGTCGAGCCCGATGATCGCTTCGCAGATTTCGGTGTTGACGTGCTCGACGGCCTTTTGCACACCCTTGCCGCCGTAGCGCGCGGCGTCGCCGTCGCGCAGCTCTATCGCTTCCTTCGACCCGGTCGACGCGCCCGAAGGAACCGCCGCCCGGCCGCTGATGCCCGATTCGAGCACCACGTCGGCCTCGATCGTGGGGTTGCCGCGCGAATCCAGGATCTCGCGGGCGATGACGTCGACGATTGCGCTCATGCTCTGGTCCGATGGTTGTCGTTGGAGTTCTGGGTCACTGCGCCAGCAGCGACGCTTCGGAGAAGCCCCGCCGCTTGACGGTCGCATCGAGCTCGGCCAGCGTCGTCAGCAATTCGCGCATGCGTCCGAGCGGCCACGCGTTCGGGCCGTCCGACAGCGCCTGCGCCGGGTCCGGATGCGTTTCCATGAATACCCCGGCGACGCCGGCGGCGACGGCGGCCCGCGCCAGCACCGGCACGAACTCGCGCTGCCCGCCGGAGGTCGCGCCCTGCCCGCCGGGAAGCTGCACCGAATGGGTCGCATCGAACACGATCGGGCAGCCGGTCGCGCGCATGATCGCCAGCGCGCGCATATCCGAGACCAGGTTGTGATAACCGAAGCTCGCGCCGCGCTCGCAAACGAGGATGTTGTCGCAGCCGCTGGCCTCGCGGGCCTTGTCGACGACGTTCTTCATGTCCTCGGGGGCGAGAAACTGGCCCTTTTTGATGTTGACCGGCTTGCCCGCTGCCGCCACCGCATGGATGAAATCGGTCTGGCGGCAGAGGAATGCCGGCGTCTGCAGCACATCGACGACCGCGGCGGCTTCGGCGATTTCGTCTTCGGCGTGCACGTCGGTCAATACCGGCACGCCGATCTGCCGCTTGACCTCGGCGAGGATGCGCAGGCCTTCCTGCATGCCGACGCCGCGAAACGATTGCGACGAGCTTCGATTGGCCTTGTCGTACGACGATTTGAAAACGAATGGAATGCTCAATGCCGCGCAGATTTCCTTCAGCTGTCCCGCGACGTCGATCTGCAGCTGTTCCGACTCGACGACGCACGGCCCGGCAATGAGGAACAGAGGCCGGTTCAGCCCGACCTCGAATCCGCACAGGTTCACGGGAGCAAGAAGGCCTACGCGACGAGCTGCGCGCGCGTGCGCGGTGTTTCGCTTTGCGCCGCGCGCTGCCGTTCGAGCGCCGCCTTGACGAAGGCGATGAACAGCGGATGACCGCGTCGCGGATTCGACGTGAATTCCGGATGGTACTGGCAGCCGAAAAACCACGGATGGTCGTCGAGCTCGATCATTTCGCAGAGGTCACCCGCGATCGGGCTCTTGGCGCGCGCGCCGACGACGAGACCGGTCGCCTCCAGGCGCGGCAGGTAATGATTGTTCACTTCGTAGCGGTGACGGTGGCGCTCGGCGACCGTCGTCGCCCCGTAGATGCGGTGCGCGAGGCTGCCGGGCACGACCTCGCAGGGCTGCGCACCGAGGCGCATCGTTCCGCCGAGATCGGACTGCGCGCTGCGCTGCTCGATCGTCCCGTCGCGGTTCTGCCATTCGGTCACCAGTGCTACGACCGGATGCGGCGTATCGGCGTCGAACTCGGTGCTGTTGGCGTCGGCAAGCCCCGCGCGATGCCGCGCATGCTCGATCACCGCGAGCTGCATGCCCAGGCAGATGCCGAGATACGGGACCTTGTTCTCGCGCGCGTAGCGAATCGCGCGGATCTTGCCTTCGACGCCGCGCTTGCCGAAGCCGCCGGGGACGAGCACTGCGTCCATGCCCTTCAGGCAATCGATGCCGTCGCGCTCGACGGCTTCCGAGTCCACATAGTGGATGTCGACCCTGCTTCGCGCGTGGATGCCGGCATGGATCAGCGCTTCCGACAGCGACTTGTACGACTCGGTCAGGTCGACGTATTTGCCGACCATCGCGATGTTGACGCGATGTTCGGGGTTCACCAGCGCGTCGACGAGCTTCGTCCAGACCGACAGGTCGGCAGGCTTCGGGCTTAAGTGGAGCTTGCGGCAGACGATCTCGTCCAGGCCTTCGGCGTGCAGCGCCGCCGGAATCTTGTAGATCGAATCGGTGTCCAGCGCCGGAATCACCGCCTCGGGCGGCACGTTGGTGAACAGCGCGATCTTGCGCCGGTCGCCTTCGGGCAGCGGCCGGTCGGCACGACAGAGGACCACGTCGGGCTGGATACCGATCTCGCGCAGCTCCTTGACCGAATGCTGTGTCGGCTTGGTCTTCATTTCCCCGGCCGTCGCGATGAACGGCACCAGGGTGAGATGGATATAGCAGACGTTCTCGCGGCCCAGATTGATGCCGAGCTGGCGGATCGCCTCGAGGAACGGCAGCGACTCGATGTCGCCGACGGTGCCGCCGACCTCGACCACCGCGACCTCCGCGTCACCGGCGCCGTTGGCGATCCAGCTCTGGATCTCGTCGGTGATGTGCGGAATGACCTGCACGGTGCCGCCCAGGTAATCGCCGCGGCGCTCCTTGCGGATGACGCTCTCGTAGATCTGGCCGGTCGTGAAATTGTTGCGCTTGCCCATCTTGACGTCGGTGAAGCGCTCGTAATGGCCGAGGTCCAGGTCGGTCTCGGCGCCGTCTTCGGTGACGAATACCTCGCCGTGCTGGAACGGGCTCATCGTGCCCGGGTCGACGTTGATGTACGGATCGAGCTTGAGATTGGTGACGCGGATGCCGCGAGAGGTGAGAATCGCGGCCAGCGACGCGGCGGCGATGCCCTTCCCCAGAGAGGAAACGACGCCGCCGGTCACGAAAACGAACTTGGTCATGGGCGACAAGTTCAGGAAATTCCCATTTTACCTGAACCGGTCGTCGCGCACAAACGATGCGCGCCTACCCGGCAAGCCCGCGGTGCAAGCGGTCGATCGTGTGCTCAGCGTCCGAGCAGCGCGAGCACCGCGTCGATCGGCGGCGTTTGCGGCTCGCCGGTGACGAGCGCCCGCGCCGCCATCATCAGTTGCGAGGTCTTCAGGCCGCACTTCGCAGCGACCGCCTTTATCGCGGCGCCGATCGCCTCGCGGCGTCCATTCGACGCTGCTCGAACGCGGCCAGCAGGTCGGGCAAGGCGGCTTTGACCGGATCGGTCATCACCTCGGCGAACTTGGTCGGGACATTGGTCGCGTGCGTCGGCTCCGCGTAGAAGTAGTGCGCGGCATCGGCCATTTCCGCCAGGGTCGGCAGATGCGGTCGCGAAACAGCGCGGCGACGCTCGCAGGCGCCGGGCCGGCTGCGACGTCGAGCCCGGCGCGTTCGAGAAACGGGATGAGCTGCCGCCCGAGTTCGTCCGCCGGCAGCCGCTTGATGTGCTCGTGATTGACCCACTTGAGCTTTTCCGGATCGAACCGCCCGGGCGCGGAGGAAAGATGCGCCAGGTCAAACCAGTCGACGAACTCCCCGCGCGAGAATATCTCCGCGTCGCCGTGCGCCCAGCCCAGGCGCGCCAGGTAGTTGACGACCGCCTCGGGCAGATAACCGTCGTCGCGGTACTGCAGCACCCCGCGCGCTCCGTGCCGCTTCGACAGCTTGTCGCCTTCCGGCGTCAGCACGGTCGGCAGGTGAGCGTACACCGGCTCGGTGCCGCCAAGCGCGCGGATCATATTGATCTGGCGCGGCGTGTTGTTGACGTGGTCGTCGCCGCGGATCACGTGCGTGATGCGCATGTCCATGTCGTCGACGACGACGCAGAAATTGTAGGTCGGCGCGCCATCGGACCGGGCGATGATCAGGTCGTCGAGCTCGTCGTTGCCGATTTCGATCCGGCCCTTGACCGCATCCTGCCATTCGACGACGCCGCCCAAGGGGTTGCGGAAGCGAACGACTGGCGGGATGCCGGCCGGAGGTGCAGGCAGAATCTTGCCGGGCTCCGGGCGCCAGCGCCGGTCGTAGCGCGGCTTTTCACCGCGCGCAAGCTGCGCCGCGCGAAGCGCGTCGAGCTCGTCCGCCGTCGCGTAGCAGTGATAGGCGGTGCCGCCAGCGAGCATCGCGGCGACCACTTCCGCATAGCGATCCATCCGCTGCGACTGGTAGACCGGGCCTTCCTCGTAGTCGAGGCCGAGCCAAGCCATGCTGTCGAGAATCGCCTGGACTGCTTCCTGCGTCGAGCGCTCGGCGTCGGTGTCCTCGATGCGCAGCACGAATGCGCCACCATGCTTGCGCGCGTAAGCCCACGGGTACAAAGCCGAGCGGATGTTGCCCAGATGCAGATACCCGGTCGGGCTCGGTGCAAAGCGGGTGCGGACCGGATGCATCGCGCGTCCTATGCGGTGGGCTGCCAGCGCAGATCGAGCGTTGTCGGCATCGCCGGATTCGGCGCTTCCGGCGCGATTTCAAGCGGCCCCGGCGTGTGGCCATGCGGCCAGAAGCGCGCGACGCGGCGCGCCTCCGCCTCGTTGGCATTGACCGGAAAGCGTATCGTAGTTGCGCCCGCCCGGATGCGTGACGTGATAGGTGCAGCCGCCAATCGCGTGTGCCGACCGGGTATCGACCAGATCGAAGACCAGCGGCGCCTGCACGCCAATCGTCGGATGCAGCGCCGATGGCGGGCTCCAGGCCTTGAAGCGCACGCCGGCGACGAATTCCCGCGGCACGCCGGTCGCGGTCAGCGGCAGCAGGCGCCCGTTGCAGGTCAGCGCATGCCGCCCCTCGGTGATGCCGCTCGCCCTGACCTGCAGGCGCTCGACCGACGAATCGACATAACGCGCCATTCCGGTGCCGCTGATCTCTTCGCCGAGCACGTGCCAGGGCTCGATCGCCTGACGCAATTCGATCGAAACGCCGTCATAGTCGACCACGCCGAATCGGGGAAAGCGAAACTCGACAAACGGCGCCAGCCACGATTCGGCGAACCCGTAGCCGGAGGCGTTCAGCTCGGCGACGACATCGCGCATGTCGGCCATCACATAGTGCGGCAGCAGCCAGCGATCGTGCAGCGCGGTGCCCCAGCGTATCAGCCTGCCGCGATAAGGCTCCCGCCAGAAGCGTGCGACCAGCGCGCGCAGCAACAGCATCTGAACGGCGCTCATCCGCGCATGCGGCGGCATCTCGAAGGCGCGAAATTCGAGCAGTCCCAGGCGTCCGGTCGGCGTGTCGGGCGAATACAGCTTGTCGATCGAGAACTCGGCGCGGTGCGTGTTCCCGGTCAGGTCGGTCAGCAGATGGCGCAGCGACCGGTCGATCAGCCAGGGCAGCGATTCGTCCTTCTTGAACTCATGCTTGCGCGAGAGCTGCTGAAACGCGATTTCGAGCTCGTAGAGACGGTCGTCGCGCGCTTCGTCGACGCGCGGCGCCTGGCTGGTGGGTCCGACGAACATGCCCGAAAACAGATACGACAGCGCCGGATGGTTCTGCCAGTAGGTCAGCAGGCTTTGCAGCAGGTCCGGGCGTCGCAGCAGCGGGCTGTCGGCCGGCGTCGCGCCGCCCAGAGTGATGTGATTGCCGCCGCCGGTGCCCATGTGGCGGCCGTCGAGCATGAATTTTTCGGTCGCCAGGCGCGACTGCCGCGCTTCCTCGTACAGCGTTTCGGTGGTCGCGATCAATTCCTGCCACGACGACGCCGGATGGACGTTGACTTCGATCACGCCGGGGTCGGGCGTGACGCCGAGCATGCGCAGCCGCGGATCGCGCGGTGGCGCATAACCTTCGATGGCGACCGGCACGCGAATCGCGCGCGCAGTGCTCTCGACGACGCCCAGCAACTCGATATAGTCTTCGACGCGCTTGAGCGGCGGCATGAACACGTACAAGTGGCCGTCACGTATCTGGATGGTCAGCGCGGTCTTGACCACTTCGCGCGGCTCGCTGCCGCGCGCTCGTCCCCGGACGACTCGACGCGACGATCGCGCCGGCAGCACGGCGCGCGGCGAGAACGGGTCGACCGCGTGCTCGGTTTCCTCTTCCGCGGGCAGCAGCTTCGGCAGCGACGACAGCGGCAGCCGCAGGCCCAGCGGCGAATCGCCGGCGACCGCGTACAGGCGCTCGCGACGCAGCGGCCATGGGCTCGTCTCCCAGACCGGGCTCTCGTCGCCGCCCTTGCCCGGCGGCGTAGCTTTGAGCGGAAGGACGAACCCGGCCGGTCGATCGAGACCGGACAGCAGCAGCCTTGCGAGGCGCGAGCGCTCGGCCGGGTCCGAGAGATCCGATTGCAGAGGGTCGGCGTTGATCGGCAGCGCCGCCTCCTCCCCGAGCAGCCGCGACACATCCTCGTACGCAGTCAATACCATTTCCGGCGGCAGGCCGAGCGCGACCGCGATCGCCCCGGTGAAATCACGCGCCACCGACAGGTCGGCACGGCCCGGGCCGGCGCGTGTCGGCGAGCAGCGACTCGTCACCCCAGAGCGGAGTCCCGTCGCTGCGCCAGTAGATGGCCAATGCCCAGCGCGGCAGCGGCTCGCCCGGATACCACTTTCCCAGGCCGGTATGCACGAATCCACCGCGGGCGAAGCGCGCCATCAGCCGCCGCAGCAGAATTTCGGCAAGCTCGCGTTTTTTGGTGCCGAGCGCCGCAATCGTCCACTCCTTGCCTTCCATGTCGTCGATCGAGACGAACGTCGGCTCGCCGCCTTGCGTCAAGCGCACATCGTGCGCCGCGAGATCGCGATCGACCTGTTCGCCCAGCGCAGCTATCGTCGCCCATTGCGCTTCGCTGTAAGGCATCGTGACGCGCGGATCCTCGTGCGTGCGCGTCACCGTCATCGCGACGTGAAGCTCGCTGCGACACGGGTCGGTGTAGCCGACCACGGGCGCCGCGCTGCCCGGATCTGCGGTGGATGCGAGTGGAATGTGCCCTTCGCCGGCCAGAAGTCCCGAGGTTGGATCCAGCCCGATCCAGCCGGCTCCCGGCAGATAGACCTCGGCCCACGCGTGCAGGTCGGTGAAATCGCGCTCGGGGCCGGCCGGACCGTCGAGCGCCTTGACGTCGGCGACGAGCTGGATCAGATAGCCGGACGTGAAGCGCGCAGCGAGCCCCAGCCGCCGCAGTATCTGCACCAGCAGCCATCCGCTGTCGCGGCACGAACCGCTCGCCTCTCGCCAGCGTCTGGTCGGGCGTCTGCACGCCCGGCTCCATTCGCACCAGGTAACGAATCTCGTTCTTGAGCTGCTGATTGAGCCGGACCAGCATCGGCACCGTCGCCTCGTCGGGCCCGATGGTCGCTCGAAACGCCGCCAGCCACGCCTGCAGCCGCGGTTCGGGCGGGTCGGCCTCCAGGAACGGAATGAGCTCCTTGGCGAGCGTGCCCGCGTACGCAAACGGATAGCGCTCGGCATAGGGCTCGACGAAGAAGTCGAACGGGTTGATCACCGTCATGTCGGCGATCAGGTCGACGACGATCTCCAACCGGTTCGCGCGCTCGGGAAAGACCAGCCGTGCCACCCAGTTGCCGTACGGGTCCTGCTGCCAGTTGAGAAAATGCCGCGCCGGATCGACCTGCAGCGAGTAGCCGACGATCGGGGTGCGACAATGCGGCGCCGGACGCAGCCGCACCTCGTGCGGCGACAAATTGACAAAGCGGTCGAACGCGTATGTCGTGCGGTGTTGCAGCGCTACGCGGATCGCCATCCGGGTACGCCTCTCATGACCATTCCGGGTTCGGCAGCTCGGCGAAGACGCGGCGAAGCCCCTCACCCCACTGCGTATGTATCATCTGGAAATAGGGATCGGATTCCTCGATCCGCTTTTGCAGCTTGAGGCGCAGGCCATCGGTCTCGTACACGGCGAGATCGATCGGCAGCCCGACCGAGATATTCGAGCGCATCGTCGAGTCGAACGACACGATCGTGCACTTGGTCGCTTCCTGCAGCGAAGTCGCGCGCGTGACGACTCGATCGATCACCGGCTTGCCGTATTTGCTTTCGCCGATCTGGAAATAGCAGGTATCGGCGGTTGCCTCGATGAAATTGCCCTCGCTGTAGACCTCGAACAGCCGCGGAGGCTCGCCTCGGACCTGGCCGCCGACGATGAAGGTCGCGTGCGAATCGATGTTGTTCTGCAGCAGGTACGGGCCGTCGCGCATCTTGACCTCGCGCAGGGCGTCGCCGACCAGCCGGGCGATGTCGAACATCGACGGCGCATTCCACATTTGCATCTGGCTGTCGCCGGAACGGGTCCGCTGCTCCAGTATGTTCAGCGCACTCTGCGTCATCGACAGATTGCCCGAGGACAGCGTGACGACGACACGGTCGCCTTCCCGGACGAAGACGCGGAGCTTGGAAAAGCGCCCGATCTGGTCGACGCCGGCATTCGTGCGCGAGTCCGCCGCGAAGATCATTCCGGCTTCCAGCGACATGGCAACACAATAGGTCATGAACGGTATGGCGCGATCGAGTGTGGCGATTCTACCGGAAGCCGCTTAAAACGTCGGGACCAGGAACTGACTGCTGATTTCATCGCCCAGATCCGAGATTCGGTCCAGGAATTCCATCAGGTATTCGTGCAGGCCGAACCGGATGATGTCATCGGTGCGGGCAAAGCGCAGCTTGGCGTGCAGCTCGCCGCTGGCGCGCCTGATTTCGGTCGAGCTGTCGTCGCAGAGCACCGCCAGCGTCTCGTTGATGAAATTCATGCACGAATGCAGCGAGCGCGGCATGTCCTGCCGCAGTATCAGGAGTTCGGCGACGCGGCGCGGCGTGATGACGTCGCTGTAGATCTTCCGATAGGACTCGAAGCCTGACACCGAGCGCAGCAGCGCGCCCCATTGGTAGTAGTCGACGGCGCCGCCGACTTCCGCCGCCGACGGCAGCAGCGTGTGGTACTTGACGTCCAGTATGCGGGCGGTATTGTCGCCACGCTCGATGTGGGTGCCGAGCCGGATGAAGTGATAGCCTTCGTCGCGCAGCATCGTCCCGAAGGTCACGCCTCGAAAAAGATGCGAGCGCATCTTGACCCAGCCGAGGAACTCGGACACGCCGCTGAGCTGGATGTTGTCGTAGTTCTGGCCGCGCATCTCCAGCCATGCCGAATTCAGATCCTCGTACATCTCCGAGGTGATCGCGCCGCGCACCGCCCGCGCCGATTCACGCGCCGCGCGCAGGCAGCAGAAGATCGACGAGGAATTGCGCGCGTCCAGGATCATGTAGCGCAGCACGCTCTCGGCCGAAAGCTGCGGAAAGCGCTCGTAGAACGCGGTCGCAAGGCCCGAAGTGATCAGCGGCACCGCCCATGGCTCGGCCCAGGCGAGCCCTGGCTCGACGGCGTCGTACGGCAGCAGCGACATGCGGTAGGTGACGTCGAGCAGGCGCGCCGTGTTCTCGGCACGCTCGATGTGACGGGCCATCCAGTAAAGCTCGTTGGCGGTACGGCAGAGCATCGCTTTGGTTTCTGGTTCCGGTTGTTTGCTCGAAGACCTGTGCCGCCGCCGAGGTCCTAGGCCGCCATCACCCAGGTGTCCTTCGTACCGCCGCCCTGCGAGGAATTGACGACCAGCGAGCCCTCGCGCAGAGCGACCCGCGTCAGGCCGCCGGGCACCAGGTTGACCGCCCGCCCCGACAGCACGTACGGCCGCAGGTCGATGTGCCGCGGCGCCAGCCCCGACTCGGTGAACGTCGGGCAGGTCGACAGCGACAGCGTCGGCTGGGCGATGTATTTGGCGGGATTCGCGATGATCCGGACGCGGAACGCGTCGCGCTCCGCGGCGCTCGCGGCCGGCCCGACCAGCATGCCGTATCCGCCGGCGCCGTGCACTTCCTTGACCACCAGGTCGGCCAGATGATCGAGGCAGTAGCGAAGATCGTCGTCGCGGTGGAGCTGCCAGGTCGGAACGTTGTTCAGTATCGGTTCCTCGGTCAGGTAAAAGCGAATCATGTCAGGCACATACGGGTAGATCGACTTGTCGTCGGCAACGCCGGTTCCGATGGCGTTGGCGAGTGTCACTTTGCCGGCCCGGTAAGCCGCGAAAAGTCCCGGCACACCGAGCGTCGAATCGGCGCGGAACGCGCGCGGGTCGAGGTAGTCGTCGTCGACGCGCCGGTAGAGCACATGCACACGCTGCGCCCCCCGCGTCGTGCGCATGTAGACCGCGTCGTTCTGCACGAACAGGTCCTGGCCTTCGACCAGCTCGACGCCCATCTGCTGCGCCAGAAACGCGTGCTCGAAATACGCCGAGTTGTAGGCACCGGGCGTCAGCACCGCGACCTCGGGATGGTCCTCGCTGGCGGGAGCCACCGCGTGCAAGGTCTCGAGCAGCAGATCGGGATAGTGCTCTACGGGCTTGATCGCCTGCGTGGCAAACAGTTCCGGAAAAAGACGCATCATCATCTTGCGGTTCTCGAGCATGTACGACACGCCCGAGGGCACGCGCAGATTGTCTTCGAGTACGTAATAATCGCCTTCGCCTGCCCGCACGACGTCGACGCCGGCAACATGCGCGTAGATCCCGCCCGGCACTTCCATCCCCTGCATTTCGCGCCGGTATTGCGAATTCGACAGCACGCGCTCGGCCGGAATCACGCCGGCCTTGAGGATGCTCTGGCCGTGGTAGATGTCGTGCAGAAAGAGGTTGAGCGCCTTGACGCGTTGCTTCAGCCCTTGTTCGAGTGTCAGCCATTCGCCGGCAGGAATGATGCGCGGCACGATGTCGAACGGGATCAGGCGCTCGGTTCCGGAATCCTCGCCATAGACCGCAAACGTGATGCCCAGGCGATGGAAAGCGCGCTCCGCCTCCTTGCGCTTGCGCGCGATCTTGTCGGCGGGCGTGCCGTCCAGCCAATCCGAAAAAGCCCGGTACTGGGAGCGGATTGCCCCGCCCGTCGCGTGCATTTCGTCATAACAGAGACGGGACACAACGGACTTATCGGTGGATATCGACTGTTTCTGCAAGACTTGAGCCAGCGGGAATTTTGCTTTTACGCCTATAAGCTTACCTAAATTCGACTCGGGACAGGCGGCGCCCGCCCGCGTCCGGCCAAGAAATTCGCCTCAAACGGCCTGAGTTTTTGTCCATGACAACCATGGACAAAACGCGATTGTCCGTTTGACCCTGGATCGGCCCGCGTGCTTAAATACTTCCTCCTGTCTGGGTTCGCGCGGGCGGTTAGCTCAGCGGTAGAGCATTGCCTTCACACGGCAGGGGTCACTGGTTCGATCCCAGTATCGCCCACCATGGAACCAAGGGGTTGCACGCAAGTGTAACCCCTATTTTTTTGGCCTGCTTTTTGGCGACACGCGCGATCGCGGCAATTTTTGCATGGCATGTCGCGAAATCCGGACGCGGGGTGCGACGATGATTGAAAATTCCGGCCGTCCGCATGCGGTCGATGCGCTGGTTTTCGACGCCTACGGCACGCTGTTCGACGTGCAGTCGGTCGCGTCGACCGCCGAGGCGCTTTTCCCCGGCCACGGCGCAGCGCTTGCCCAACTTTGGCGCAGCAAGCAACTCGAGTACAGCTGGCTGCAAAGCCTGATGCAGAGCCCCGGGCAGCCGCGCGAGGACTTTGCCGCAGTCACCGCCCATGCGTTGAGCTATGCAGCGGAAGCGCTGGCCTTGCCGCTGCCCGCGCACGCCAGGCATCGCTTGCTCGACGCCTATCTCGATCTGTCGCCGTTCTCCGACGCAGAGCCGACGCTGGCGGCGCTGGCGCCGCGCCGGCGACTGATCCTGTCCAACGGTACGCATGCAATGCTCGCGCCGCTCGCTGCGGCGACGGGCCTCGCGCGTCATCTCGACGCCATACTGTCGGCCGACGATGCCGGCGTCTACAAGCCGAGCCCGCGTGTCTATCAGCTTGCCGTCGACGCACTCGATTGTCCGCCGATCCGCATCGGCTTTGTGTCGTCGAACTCCTGGGACGCGATCGGCGCCAAGGCATTCGGATTCACGGTGTTCTGGATCAACCGCTCGGGCGCCCCGCTCGATCGCCACGGGCCGGCGCCGGATTGCATGATCCGTACCCTGGCCGATCTGCCTGCGCTGCTCACCGCCGCGTAGCGTCGCCCGGACGCGGCGGCATGCGTTCGCGGCATCCCCGACGGCCAGGCGCCGGCACTACGGCATGTACTGACCGCCGTTGACCTCGATAACCTGTCCGGTAACGTAGCCGCTCATCGCGTCGGATGCGAGATAGATGAACGTCCCGGCGGTTTCTTCGGCCGTGCCCAGCCGATTCATCGGGATCGTCGCCTGCATCGCCTTCAGCTGCTCGGCGGTCGAGTAGCGCTCATGGAAAGGCGTGGTGATGACGCCCGGCGACACCGCGTTGACCCGGATCTTGTCGCCGACGAGCTCTTTTGCCCAGCCTTTGGTCGCCGTCGAGATGAAGCCTTTCGCGCCGGCGTAGACGATCGCGCCGCCGCCGCCGCCATGGCGGGCGGCGATCGAGCTGACATTGATGACGTTGCCGCCGCCCTGTTTGCGCATCGCGGGGACGACCTCGTGCATGAACATCGCCACCTGGATGACGTTGAGGTCGAGCACCTGGTGCAAGAAGTCTTCGCTGTAGTCTTCGATCTTGGTCCGCTGGACCAGGCCGCCGGCGTTATTGACCAGGACGTCGATGCGGCCGAAGCCGGCGAGCGTCTCGGCGACGATGCGCTTGATGTTGGCGCTCTTGGTGACGTCACCGCCAACCAGCAGCGCTTCGCCGCCTGCCGCCTTGACTTCGCGCGCGACTTTTTCCGCGGCTTCCTTGCTGGCGTTGTAGTGGACCACCACCTTGCTGCCATGCTCCGCGAACGCGCGAGCGGCGGCCGCGCCGATGCCAGTGGAGGCGCCGGTGATCAATACGACCTTGTTCTTCAGATCCGTGGCCATCAGTTGCTCCATCGTTGGTCGAGCGCAGCAAATTGTACTACGCGCGCCGGGCCCCCGCCTTGAGTGTCGCGATCCTGCATGCGGGCCTCGCGTCGGCCACTGGCGTCGACTCGCCGCGCGATCGCGTACGCGCGCGGCCCTCGCCGCGGGCTCGCGCCGCCGCTCGCGCCGCGGCACGCCGCGACCGCCTCGCGGATCGCTGCGATCGCGGCGGGACGCGGAAAGCTCTTGCGATGCGCGAGCGCAACGCGCCGCGAAGGGACCGGTCGCGAGAACGGCACCGGCACGACCAGCCGGCTA
Organism: uncultured beta proteobacterium; assembly: GCA_963847585.1. Classification (GTDB taxonomy): domain Bacteria; phylum Pseudomonadota; class Gammaproteobacteria; order Burkholderiales; family Casimicrobiaceae; genus PALSA-1003. The sequence continues at coordinate 549,117 of CAWKAQ010000019.1, forward strand.
TGGTATTTCGGGATCAATGCGTCGCGCGGCAGCACCGACACGCCCAGCCCCGAGGCGACCATGTTGCGGATCGTCTCGAGCGAATTGGTGCGCGTGATCGGCGCGCCGGAGCGATTGAGCTCCGGGCAGGAATCGAGCACCTGGTCGCGAAAGCAATGGCCGACATTGAGCAGGATCGCATGCTCGCCGGCAAGCTCGGACGGGTCGATCGACTTCCGTCGGGCCCACGCGTGCTTTTCCGGCACGACGACCTGGAACGGTTCCTCGTAGAGGAAGTCGGTGGCGATGCCCGGCGGGTTGAACGGCAATGCGATGATCGCGGCGTCGATGCGGCCGGCCCGCAGCGACGTCTCCAGGTTTTCGGTGAGATTTTCCTCGATCTCCAGCGGCATCGCCGGCGCGCGCTCGTTCAGCGCCGGAATGAGGTCCGGCAGCAGGTAGGGCGCGATCGTGTAGATCACGCCGAGCCGGAACAGGCCGACCAGCTGGTTGCGTCCCGCCTGCGCGATGTCGCGGATGCTGGCCGCTTCCTCCAGGACCTTCTGCGCCTGCTCGACGATGCGCTCGCCGACCGGCGTTACGGTCACCTCGCTCTTGCCGCGCTCGAAAATCTGCGTGCCCAGCTCCTCTTCGAGCTTCTGGATCGCTACCGACAGCGCGGGCTGGCTGATGAAGCAATGCTGCGCCGCCCGGCCGAAATTGCGTTCCTGCGCAACGGCGACGATGTAACGCAGCTCGTTGAACGTCATCGCATGCGCTTGAGGAACTCGGCGAAGGCGGGGCCGACATCGGGATGCTTCAGCGCGAGCTCGACCGTTGCCTCCAGGTAGCCGAGCTTGTTGCCGCAGTCGTAGCGGCGGCCTTCGAATTCGTGCGCCAGCACCTTCTCGTCCTCGAGCAGCCGCGCGATCCCGTCGGTAAGCTGGATCTCGCCCCCGGCGCCGGGCGGCATCGTGCGCAAATGGTGGAAGATGCGCGGCGTCAGCACATAGCGGCCGACGACGCCGAGCGTCGACTTGGTCGTGCCTGCCGCCGGCTTTTCCACGATGCGCGAAATCCGGCCGACACGGCTGCTCATGCCTTCGGTCTCGACGATGCCGTAGCTGCTGACGTCGGCCGCCGGCACCGGCATGACGCCGATCACCGAGTATTGCTCGCGCTCGGCGATCTCGGCCATCTGCCGCATGACCGGGACCGCGGAGTCGATCAGGTCGTCGGCCAGCAGGACGGCGAACGGCTGGTCGCCGATCACCGGCTCGGCGCACAGCACCGCGTGCCCCAGCCCCAGCGCCTCGGTCTGACGGATGTAGATGCAGTTGATGCCGCTGGGCGTGGCCGATTGAACGGTTTCCAGCAGCGCCGTCTTGTGCCGCAGCGTCAATTCGGTTTCGAGCTCGTAGGCTTTGTCGAAATGATCTTCGATCGCGCGCTTGTTGCGTCCGGTGATGAAGATCATGTCGGTAATTCCCGCCGCCGCCGCCTCCTCGACCGCATACTGGATCAGCGGCTTGTCGACGACCGGCAACATCTCTTTCGGGCTTGCCTTGGTCACCGGCAGGAATCGGGTGCCGAGTCCGGCTACCGGAAACACGGCCTTGGTTATTTTCCCGAACGCCATTTATCGCTTTCCTTCGGTGAGTGCCTTGAATTGCCGCTCGTCGAGCACCGGTATGTCGAGCTCGGCGGCGCGATCCAGCTTGCTGCCCGGGTCGGCGCCCGCGACGACATAACTGGTCTTTTTCGATACGCTGCCGGCCACCTTGCCGCCCTGCGCCTCGATCAACTCCTTGGCGTCATCGCGCGACAGGGTCGGCAGCGTTCCGGTGAGGACGAATACCAGTCCGGCGAACTTGCCCGCCGGTGCGCGCTGCGGCGCACTTTCCGGCCAATGTACCCCGGCGGCGCGCAACTGGGCAATGACTTCGCGGTTGTGAGCTTCGGCGAAGAACTGACGAATGCTCTGCGCCAGCACCGGCCCGACATCATGCACTTCGAGCAGCGCCGCTTCGTCGGCGTTTTCCAGCGCGTCGAGATTGCCGAAATGCCGCGCCAGGTCCTTGGCGGTTGTTTCGCCGACGTGGCGGATACCCAGCGCATAAATGAAGCGGGCCAGTGTCGTGCGGCGGCTCTTGTCGATCGCCGCAATGACGTTGGCCGCGGATTTCTCCGCCATGCGCTCGAGTTCGGCCAGCGCCGCGACGCCCAGCTTGTAGATATCCGCAGGAGTGCGAACGATGGCGGCATCGACCAGCTGATCGACCAGCTTGTCGCCGAGACCCTCGATGTCCATCGCTCGCCGTCCGGCAAAATGCAGCAGCGCCCCCTTGCGCTGCGCCGGACACACGAGCCCGCCCGAGCAGCGCGCGATGGCCTCGTCGGGCAGCCGCACGACCGCCGAGCCGCATTCGGGGCAGCGGCTGGGCATCACGAATTGCCGCGTCCGGGCCGGCCGCCGGTCGGCCAGCACGCGCGCGACTTCCGGGATGACGTCGCCGGCACGGCGCACGATGACGGTATCGCCGATGCGGACGTCCTTGCGCCGGATCTCGTCCTCGTTATGCAGCGTCGCGTTGGTCACCGTGACGCCGCCGACGAATACGGGCTTCAGGCGCGCGACCGGGGTCAATGCGCCGGTGCGCCCGACCTGGACGCCGATGTCGAGGACTTCGGTCGGCACCTCCTCGGCCGGAAACTTGTGCGCAACCGCGAATCGCGGCGCGCGCGAGACGAACCCGAGCCGGACCTGCTGCTGGAAGTCGTTGACCTTGTAGACGACGCCGTCGATCTCGAACGGCATCTCGCCGCGCCGCTCGCCGATTCGCCGGTAGTAGTCGAGCATGCCATCGAGACCCTGCACGACCGCGCGTTCCTTGGCGACGGGAAAGCGAAACCCGGACAGCCACTTCAGCAAGGCATCGTGCGTTCGCGGCGGCGCGATTCCGCCCCATTCGACCGCACCGACGCCGTAGGCGAAAAATGCCAGCGGCCGCCGGGCGGTGATCCGCGAATCGAGCTGGCGCAGGCTCCCGGCCGCGGCGTTACGCGGGTTGACGAAAACCTTTTCGCCGGCGGCGGTCTGCGCGGCATTCATCGCCGCGAAGTCGCGCCGCAGCATCAGCACCTCGCCGCGAACCTCGAGATAGGGCGGGAATTGGCCGGCAAGCGTGAGCGGCAGCGCGCGCACCGTCCGCAGGTTGGCGCTGACATTCTCGCCGGTGTATCCGTCGCCGCGCGTCGCGCCGACGCTGAAGACGCCGTTTTCGTACGCAAGGCTGATCGCCAGGCCGTCGAACTTGGGCTCGGCCGCGTATTCGATCCGCTCGACGCCGAGCGTCTCGCGCGCGCGCCGGTCGAAGGCCTCGACTTCGCTGGCGCTGAAGGCGTTGTTCAGCGACAGCATCGGCAGGCGGTGCGTGACCGCCTCGAATTCGCCGGCCGGCTCGGCGCCGACCCGCTGCGTGGGCGAATCGGCGGTCGCGAGCGCCGGATACTCGTTCTCCAGCGCCTGCAGCTCGCGAAACGTCCGGTCGTACTCGGCATCGCTCACCGTCGGCGCATCGAGCACGTAATAGGCCTGGTTGTGCGCGTCGATCGCCGCGCGCAGCGCGGCCGCGCGCTCGGCGATCTTCGAGGGAACGGCGGCGCGCGCCGGCACGGCGCTTAAGGCCTACCCGAACAGCCGCAGCGCGCGCGGGCCGCCCGGTTCGATATTGGCTTCGCGCAGCGCCACGGCGGTCGCCTGCACTTCGGCGCGAATCGAGGCCAGCGACGCATCGTTCAGCGGCCGGCGGTTGTCGTCGACCAGCACGCCTTCGAGCGTATGTGCCATGCGCTTCGCGGCAAGCCGCATCTGATCGAAGACCCGCACCGGATCGGCGACGCGCGGCACGTCGAGCAGCAGCACGACGCCCGGCGTCGACAACTGCCGAAGGCTTTCGACCGTCAAGGCTTCCTGGCGGTAGTTCTGCAGGCTGTACAGGATCGCGCCCCCGTCATCGGGCAGATCGAAGCTTCCGGTGCCGTTCAGCCGGAAACCCGCCGCCTCGGCGACACCGCGCAAGCGCGTTCCGGCGATCTGGCCCTGCTCGCTCTTGAGTATCGTCAAGCCGACCTGAACGTCGAGGTCGGCACAGAATCGATCGAGTTCCTCGCCGCGCCCCGCTTCCGCCGCCGGATCGGGCAACGCAAACGCCGCCGGCAGCGACGACCCTGTGCGCGCCACGTCGTTGAGAAAGCGCTCGACATCGTGCCGCGACGCCGCGCCCGCCCGATTGGCGAGCAGCATGCACGCGGCGATTTCCTCCCACGGTCCGCCTCGCGCGCCTTCGATCGGCTGCCAGGGCAGATCGCGGCCGCTGCCGGCCGAGCCAGCGGCTGGGCTTGGCGAATTCGGCGGCAAGCGCATCGGCCAGCGAATCGCCGCGCACCGGCTGCTGCGGCTCCAGATGCACGACGCACTCGATGTCCGGGTCGGGGGCCGTGCCCGGGCGCTCGGCGCGCGTCGCCGGCAGGACATCGGGCAGTGGCTCGGCGATCGCTTCGGAAGGCATCGGCGGAAGATCGTCGGGCTCGTCGGTCTGGATTGCCGCGCTCGACCCCGGCCGTCTGGCCAGCGCGCAACTGCGGCTCGACCCGCTCGCGCTCCAGCAGCGCGTCCGCCGGCTGCCGAAACGCCGAGTCGATCCGGCGGCGCGCTCGCCGCTCCTGCGCCCAGTTGTAGAGAATGACAATGGCGACCAGCGCGACGCCGGCGGCGAGAAGGCCGAGGAACAGCGGGTTCATATCCACGCCGGCCGTGCCTACTGCGGCACCGTCTCCGCCAGCTCGAGCGCTTCGGCGATATCGACGGCCACGACGCGCGAGACGCCCGGATCGGCCATCGTGATGCCGATCAGCTGATTCGCCATTTCCATCGTGATCTTGTTGTGGCTGATGAAAACGAATTGCGTGACGTCGGCCATCGTCCGCACCAGCGCGCAAAAGCGGTCGGTATTCGGATCGTCCAGCGGCGCATCGACCTCATCGAGCAGGCAGAACGGGGCGGGATTGAGCTGGAACAGCGCGAACACGAGAGCGATCGCCGTCAGCGATTTCTCGCCCCCGGACAGCAGGTGTATCGTCGTATTGCGCTTGCCCGGCGGCTGCGCAACGACCTGCACGCCGGAGTCGAGGATTTCCTCGCCGGTCAGCAACAGCCGCGCCTGTCCGCCGCCGAACAGGGTCGGAAAGAGCTTGCCGAAGTTGACGTTGACGGTGTCGAAGGTCTGCTGCAGCAGCGCGCGCGATTCGCGATCGATCTGCCGGATCGCGCTTTCCAGGGTCGTCATCGCCTCGGTCAGGTCCTGCGCCTGCGCATCGAGATAGCTCTTGCGCTCACTCGCCTGGGAGAGCTCGTCGAGCGCGGCGAGATTGACGGCACCCAGACCGGCGATCGCCTGCGTCAGGCGCTCGATCTCGGCCGGCAAGGAGCTGGCGCGGCCCCAGGCCTTGAGCCGCTCGGGCAACTCCGCGAGCTCGGCGTGCGCCTCGGCGAGTTGCTCGCGCGTATTGCGCTCCGGACAACTCGGCCGCCTGCTCCTTGAGTCTCACCTCCTCGATCCGGCTCCGCGCCGGCTCGAGCTTCTGATCGGCGGCGAGCCGCAACTCGTCGGCTGCGCGCAGCTCGGCGGCGATAGCCTCGAGACGATCCCGCGCCGCGGCCAGTGCCTGCTCGGCGCCACCGCGCGTGACCAGCTGCGCCTGCAGCGACTGCTCGACCGGCGTCCAGTCGATCTGCTGGCGCTCGGTCGCCAGCTGCGCGAGCAGCGCTTCCTGCTGCGCAACCTGCGCAGCGATCGCCTCGCGCCGCCGGGCGAGCTCGGCGATGCGCTCGCGGCACGAACGCTCGGCGAATCCGGCTTCCTGCGCCGCACGCTCTGCCGCCCGCGAGCGCTCGCGCCCTCGAGCCAGCGTGACTTCCGCCTCGTTGCGCGCATGCCCTGCGCGCTCGCGCTCGACCGTCTGCGCGCCGAGCCGCGTGCGCTGCGCGGCGACCTCGGCATCGATCGCCGCCGTCGCATCGTGCTCGGTGCGCTCCTCGATGGCGAGCGCTGCGAGCTCGTCCGCGATTTGCGCCCGCCTGCGCTCGGACGCCTCCGCCACCTGCTTCAACTGCAATAATTCGAGCTCGAGATCGTGACAGCGCCGCTGCTGCGACGACAAGGCCATGCTTTCGCCGTGATATTCCTGCTGCCGCGCCTTGAGCTCGCTTTCCGCGGCCTCGCGCGCGCTCGCCGCGGCGGCGGTCGCGGCACGCGCCGCGCGGATCGCATGGTCGAGCTCGGCGAGCTCGCGCTGCCGCGCCAGTACGCCGTGCAGGTCGCTGTCGGGCGCAAAGAAACCGACCGACTGCGCAGTGACGACATGGCCCGCCGGGGTCACGAAGGCTTCGCCGACCGAGAGCGACCCGCGATCGCGGAGCGCGGCCGCGAGGTCGTTGCGGCAACGCATGCCGGCCAACCAGTCGCCGAGCACGCGGTCGAGCCCGGCGCCTGCGCCCTTGACCTTGGCCAGCAGCGCATCACTCTGTCCGCTGCCGCCGCGGCCTCCACCTCCCGGCGCGTACGCGGCGATGCGGCCCGGCAGCGCGAACGCCGCCGGCAGTCCATCCGGCGGCGGCGTCCAGCGCCGGCAGCTCGAGCGCATTCAGCCGCTCGCGCAGGACGCCTTCGAGCGCGTCCTCCCAGCCTGGCTCGATGTCGATCGCCTGCCACAGACGACGGGCATGATCGAGCCCGTGCGAGGCCAGCCAGGCGGCAGCATCCTTGCCGCTGCCGATCTTCGCCTGCAGCGCTTGCAGGGCTTGCGCGCGTGCCTCGCGCTCGGCAAGGCCGCTGCTCGTAGCCTGCCATTCGTCACCTGCCGCGCGATGCGCCTCCTGCAGCGACTGCACGACGGCATTCAGCGCGGCGAGGCTCTCCTCGCGGCCGGCCAGGTCGGCGCTTTCCTGTGCCAGCTGGTCGGTAACCAGCGCGATCGGGTCGTTGACCGGGGCGGCAAGCTCGCGAGTCTCGGCATCGAGCCTCTCGCGCCGCTGTGCCAGCGCGCCGAGGAGCTTCGCGGCACTCTCGCGCCGCGTGGCGGCCAGCTGGATCGACTGCTCGATCTCGGTTTCATGCTGCTGGATCTCCGCGAGCGCGCGCGACGCCTCGGCAACCGCAGCCTCGAGCGCCGGCAGCGCCGCCGCGGCGGCGCGTTCCTCTTCTCCGGCGGCCTCGCGCCGCGCCAGTGCCGCCTCGACCTCGCGCTCACCCGCCAGGGCATCGGCTGCGATCGCGCCCAGCTGCGTGGTGAAGGCGGCGATCTGTTCGGTGATCTGCGCGACCTGCTGCGACAGTCTTCCTTCGCTTTCGCGCGCGAACTCCAGCTGCTGCTCGAGCCGGGTGACCTCGGCGTTCGCCGCATAGAACGCACCCTGGCGCTCGTGCAAAGCGTCGCCCGCCTTGAAATGCTCGGCGCGCAGCGTCTCCAGCCGGTTCTCGGCGGCGCGCAAATCGGCCTGCAGTGCTTCGAAGCCCGCGGTCAGGTTGGCGATCTCGGTCGAATGCCTCTCGCGCAAGCGCACCGCGTCCTGCTGCTTGGCGTACCAGAGCATGTGCTGCGATTGCCTGAGGCTCGTTTCGAGCTCGCGGTACTCGGTCGCGACCTTGGCCTGGGCGTCGAGCCTCGCGATCTGCGCGCCGAGCTCGCCGCGGATGTCCTCGACACGCGACAGGTTCTCGCGGGTGTCGGCCAGCCGCCCTTCGGTTTCCTTGCGCCGCTCCTTGTACTTCGATACGCCGGCCGCTTCTTCCAGGAAAATGCGGAGCTCCTCCGGCTTGGCCTCGATGACGCGCGAGATCATCCCCTGCTCGATGATCGCGTACGCCCGCGGCCCCAGCCCGGTGCCGAGGAACAGGTCGTGTATGTCGCGGCGGCGGACCGGGATGTTATTGATGTAATAGGTCGAGTCGCCTTCGCGCGTCAGCACGCGCTTGATCGAGAGCTCGCTGTACTGGCCCCACTGGCCGCCGATTCGCCCCTGGCTGTTGTCGAAGAACAGCTCGACCGATGCGCGTCCGACCGGCTTTCGGTCGCCCGCGCCGTTGAATATCACGTCCTGCATCGATTCGCCGCGCAAGGCCGAAGCCTTCGACTCGCCGAGCACCCAGCGCACCGCGTCGATCACGTTGGACTTGCCGCAACCGTTCGGTCCGACGATGCCGACCAGTTGTCCCGGCGTCGCAATGGCGGTGGGATCGACAAACGACTTGAAGCCGGCCAGCTTGATTTGTGTGAGGCGCAATTCGAGTTCTTCTGGACTTGCGCGGCGCGGCCTGGTGAGGAACGCCGCCGGGTTGAGCGACTCGGGTCAGCTTTTCCGGCCGGCGTCCGGCGGCTGCTCGCCCGATGCCGCGAACAAGGGCGAATTATAGCCGATTCGACGCCCGGACCTTGCGTTGCCGCAGGGTACTTATGCAGCGTCGAGGATCGGCGTAAGGCGGCCTTCCTCGACGGCGTGACAGGCCGCCATGGCGCTGGCGCCCGGCGCCGGCGCGCGCTTCAAGATCGGTGTTTCCACCCGACAGCGCTCGTTCGCATAGGGACAGCGCGGGTGGAACGCGCAGCCGGGCGGCGGCTCCAGCGGGTTGGGTACTTCTCCGGCGACCGCGGTGCGCGGCTTGCCGGTCAGCGAAAGGTCCGGCACGGCCGCGAGCAGCATCCGCGTGTACGGATGCTGCGGCGACGCGAACAGCTCCCGCGTCGGCGCCAACTCGACGATACGGCCCAGATACATGACGCCGACCCGATCGGCGACGTGGTGCACGACGGCGAGGTTATGCGAAATGAAAAGATAGGTGAGGCCGAGCTCTCGCTGCAGCCTTCTCATCAGGTTCAGCACCTGTGCCTGGACCGACACATCCAGCGCGGACGTCGGTTCGTCGCAGACGAGGAAGGCCGGATTGGTCGCCAGCGCGCGGGCGATCGAGACCCGCTGCCGCTGTCCGCCCGAGAACTGGTGCGGATACTTGCCGCCATCCGCGCCGGCCAGGCCGACTTGCTCGAGCAGCGCGGTCACCCGTGTCTCGATCTCGCGCGGCGTTTGCGCAATACCGTGCGCGCGGATCGGCTCGGCGACGATGTCCGCCACGCGCCAGCGCGGATTGAGGCTGGCGTACGGATCCTGGAAGATCATCTGCATCGTGCGCCGCAGCGCGAGCTCGGCGTCGGCGAAATCGATGCGCCGGCCGGCGAACCGGATTTCCCCGCGCGTCGGCCGATACAAGCCGACGATCAGCCGCGCAATCGTCGACTTGCCGCAGCCGGATTCGCCGACCAGTCCCAGCGTTTCGCCCTTGGCGATCGTCAGGCTGACCCCGTCGACCGCCTTGAGGATCTGCCGCGGCTTGCCTTCGATCAGCCGGTTGAGCCACGGCGGTGAAACGTCGAAATAGCGGGCGACGTCGATCAGCTCCAGCAGCGGTGTGCTCATGCGACGCTCGCCGTCGTCGCATGCAGCCAGCATGCCGCCAGGCTGGTCGCGGCGCTCATCAGCTCGGGCCGCTCGACGCGGCAGCGATCGAAAGCGTACGCGCAGCGCGGGTGGAACGGGCAGCCGGCCGGCACTGCCGTCAGCCGCGGCATCGCACCGTCGATCTGGGCCAGTTGGTCGCGTTCGTCGACGATCGAGGGGATCGACCCCATCAGACCGCGCGTGTACGGATGTTGCGGCTGGTGGATGACGTCGGCGACGGGCCCGACCTCGACGATGCGGCCCGCGTACATCACCGCGACCCGATCGGCGGTTTCGGCGATGACTCCCATGTCGTGGGTAATCAGCATCACCGCGGTGCCGTGGTCCCGGCACAGTCGTTTCAGCAGCGCGATGATCTGCGCCTGGATCGACACATCGAGCGCCGTCGTCGGCTCGTCGGCGATGATCAGCTTGGGTTTCGCGGCAAGCGCCAGCGCAATCACGACGCGCTGGCGCATGCCGCCCGAGAACTGGTGCGGATAGTGATCGATGCGCCGCTTCGGTGCGGAGATGCCGACTTCGGCAAGGAGGTCGAGCGCGCGCTGCCTGGCCTGCCCGGGCGACATGTCGAGATGCGTCGTGATCGTCTCGATCAGTTGCCGTCCGATCGTGTACAGCGGGTTGAGCGAAGTCAGCGGGTCCTGGAAGACGGCGCCGATCTCACGGCCGCGCACACGACGCATCGCCTCGGCCGGCAGATTGTCGATGCGCCTGCCATCGAGCAGCACCTGTCCGGCGCCGATGCGCCCGGGCGGGTCGATCAGGCCGATGATCGCCGCGCCGGTCAGCGATTTGCCCGCGCCGGATTCGCCGACGACGCCGAGGACCTCGCCTGGCGCGATGGAAAATGACACGTCGTTCACCGCGACCAGCAGGCCGCGGCGCGTCGGAAACTCGACCCGGAGGCGCTCGACCGAGAGCAGCGCCATTTATCGCAGTCTCGGATTGAGCGCGTCGCGCAGCCAGTCGCCCAGCAGGTTGATCGCGAGCACCATGATCACCAGCGCCGCTCCCGGAAAGATGGTGATCCACCATTCGCCCGAGAACAGGAAATCGTTGCCGATGCGTATCAGCGTGCCCAGCGACGGCTGCGTGGGCGGCACGCCTACGCCGAGGAACGACAGGGTCGCTTCGGTAATGATCGCCGTCGCGATGTTGATGGTGGCGAGCACGAGCACCGGCCCCAGCACATTCGGCAGCAGATGACGCCGCATGATGCCCAGCGGCCGTATGCCGATGACCCGGGCGGCCTGGATGTATTCCTTGTTCTTTTCGACCAGCGTCGATCCGCGCACCGTGCGTGCATATTGCACCCAGTTCGAAATGCCGATGGCGAAAATGAGCACGAACAATGCGATCGGTCCGCCGTGCGTCTCGCGCGGCAGGACCGCCCTCGCGACGCCGTCGATCAGGAGCGCAATCAGGATCGCCGGAAACGAAAGCTGGACGTCGGCGATGCGCATGATGAAGGCATCGACTTTGCCGCCGACGTAGCCTGCGATCAGGCCGAGACTGACGCCCAGCACCATCGCAAAGATTACCGAGGCGAGACCGACCAGCAGCGAAATGCGCGCGCCGAACATGATCGCCGACAGGACGTCGCGTCCCTGGTCGTCGGTGCCGAGCAGATAGCCGGGCCGGGCGCCCGCCATGCCTTGCGGCGGCGACAGCGCGTCGAGCAGGTTCAGCGTCGCCAGGTCGAACGGGTTGTGCGGCGCCACCCAGGGTGCGAACATCGCGCCGGCAAGGCATACCGCCAGCACGGCGGCCGACACGAGCGCGACCGGCGAACGGCGGAAACTGTACGCCAGGTCGCTGTCGCGCCAGCGCGCGAGGCGCGATGCGCGAACGCTTGCCGCGGTGGTCATCGCCGCTGGCATCGCCGTCGGGTCCGGCATCACTTGACCACGGTCCACTTCAGCTGGTTGATGTTGTCGGCCAGCTGCACCAGGTCGATGTTCTTCTTGACTCCCCAGGCGAGCGCCTGCTGGTGCAGCGGCAAGGTGCCGAATTCCTCGCCGTGGATCTTGAACAATTCGGCGATCATCGCATTGCGCTTGGTCTGGTCGAGCTCGCTGGCGATGGCTTTGCCCAGCTCGTCGACGCGCTTGTTGCTGTAACTGCCGAGATTGAACAGTCCCTGCCCATTCGGGGCCGGCGTCATCAGCAGCGCGAAGATCGCATTTTGCGCATCGTACGAATCGGGCGTCCAGCCGAGCATATAGAACGAGGTATTGCGCGACAGGATCTTCGGAAAGTACGTGACCTTGGTCTCGGCCATCAGGTTCACCTTGACGCCGATCTGCGCCAGCATCGCGGCGATCGCCTGGCAGATCGCCGCGTCGTTGACGTAGCGGTCGTTCGGACAGTTCATGCCGACTTCGAAGCCGTCCGGATAGCCGGCGTCGGCCATCAGCTTCTTGGCGGCGGCGGTGTCGTGCGGCAGGCGCTTGTTCTGCGCCGGATCGAAACCCCGGATGCCCGGCGCGATCATCAGATTGGTCGGCGTCGCCGCGCCGCGCATGATGCGGCTCTTGATCGCCTCGATATCGATCGCCTGGTAGAACGCCTGGCGCACTCGCTTGTCCTTGAACGGGTTCTTGCCCTTGATGTTCGAGAACAGCAGCTCGTCGCGCGCCTGGTCCATGCCGAGAAAAATCGTGCGCAGCTCGGGGCCCTGCAGCACGTTCAGCGCCGGCGCGGCCTTCAGCTTCTCGATGTCCTGCAAAGGCACCGGCTCCATCATGTCGATGTCGCCCGAGATCAGCGCGGCGACCCGGGTCGCGTCGTTCTTGATCGGCGTGAATATCGCCTCGGTGACGTTGCTCTCGACCTTTTCCCAGTAAGCCGGATTGTTGACGAATACCGTCCGGACGCCGGGCTCGCGCGACTTCAGCATGAACGGCCCGGTGCCGTTGGCGCGCAGGGTCGCCGCGTTTTCCTTGCCTTTGCGCACGTCGACCGGAGCGGTGGCGTTGTTCTTCTCGCACCATGCCTTGCTCATGATGAACCAGGTATTGAGCGTGTCGGGCAGGATCGGGAACGGATCGTTGGTGACGAAATCGACCGTGTAGTCGTCGATCTTCCGCATCTCCTTGACCGTGGCGATCTTGGTCTTCATGTCGGAGCCGTCGGCCTTCGAGCGCTCGTACGAGAAGATGACGTCGTCGGCGGTGAACGGCGTGCCGTCGTGGAACTTGACGTTGTGGCGCAGGTTGAATCGCCACACGGTCGGCTCGGTCTGCTTCCACGAAGTCGCCAGCAGCGGCAGCAGCTCGAGCTTCTTGCCGCGCCCGACCAGCGGCTCGTAGATATTGCCGACCAGCGAGAGCTGCAGCGACTCGTTCAGCGCATGCGGATCCATCGAGGTCGCGTCGCCCTGGTCGGCGAATTTGTACGTCGCGGCATGCGTTGCGGCGGCGAGCCCTCCGGCAAGGAACAGTGCGAGCAAGGTTTTCATCGTGCGGCGGGCGGTCGGATTCATCGTCGTTTCCTCCAGAAGCATGAGTTTTGTATCAAATGTCGGCCGATGCGCGGGCGAGTTGACCAATCGCAATGCGGCATGCGTCGACTGCCTGGGCATGGACCATGGCCTTCCAGTCGTCAGCATCGATGTAAAAAACGTCGCGGATCGCGCGCTTGATTTCGTCGTCGCTGCGTCCGCGGGGCTTCCGGATGATTGTGCAGCCAGTGCTCGGCGCGAAGCGCCTGCAGCGTCTGCTCGACCGGATAGGTGCCATATTCGAGCGCGATGCCGGCGAAATCGGCGTCCGGACACTCGTCGGACGCCGCGTAGCCATTGACGCCGGTCAGCGGCGCCGACGTCGACGTGCCGTCGAAATACGACGTCACGGCGTCACCCCACCAGGCTTTGGTGCGGGCGATGTCGGCGGCGACGTTGCCGCCGGCGTAGATCAGCTCGCCGTGTCCGCGCGGCCCCAGCCCGGTGTGAAAATCGATCCAGCCCAGCGAGCTGCGGCTCGCCGCATGCTCGCGCAGCACGCCGCGCAGCACGCGGTTGCTCCACGCCGGCCCGGCGCCGCCGTAGAACATGCCGTCGGCGAAACGGTACTGGCCGCCGCTGACGGCCGCCTGGTACGCGGCGCGCCCGTGCGCGGCGACCCAGGCGCCGAGCCGCCGCTCGCTGTCGACCGGCGGCGGCCAGGATGCGGGCAGCAACAGCGAATGGATTTCCTCGTACGCCGCATTGACCGGCAGCGGCGCGCCGAAGTCGATGAAATTGCGGTTGAGGTCGGCGTTGTCCTCGTTGACGCGGCGCAGATGCGAAAAGCCATACGGATTGAGCGCATGCAACATGAGCACGCAAACGCCGGTGCGGTCGATATCGGCCCGAAAGTCGTCGTCGTCGAGCAGCGCCACCTGGCAGCCCGAGCCGCAAAATCCTTCGGCGCCATGCGTACCCGAGATCAGCAGCAGCAGGCCCGGCGCATCGGGCTCACCGAGCATCGCCAAATCGATCGACAATTCCTCGCCTTCGGCGCCGCGCTCGGTCGGATGCACGTGCCGGGAAACGGTCGCGCCGGCAGACTCGGCGGCAGAAAGAAACTTGGCCCGCGCTTCGCCGTAGCTTGCGGCGAAATAGCCGGCCGGATTCATCGCGTCGGGGCCGTCGCGTTCAGCGGCAGCGCCGCCTCGGCCAGCGCCGCGAGATAGCCGGCGCCGATCGGTATCACCTCGTCGTTGAAGTCGTAGCGCGTGTTGTGCAGGAAGCAGCCGCCCTCGGCGCCGCCCTGCCCCAGCCGCGCGTACGCTCCGGGACGGCGTTGCAGCATGAAGGAAAAATCCTCCGAGCCCATCGACGGCTCGAGGTCGCGCACGACGTTCTCGGGCCCGACCAGTGTGTCGGCCACCCGTGCGGCGAACTCCGCTTCACGCGCGCTGTTGACGGTCGCCGGATAGACTCGATCGTACTTGAGCGTCGCGGTCGCGCCAAACGCGGCAGCGATCGAATGCACCAGCTCCGCAAGCCTGCGCTCGATGTGGTCCTGCGTCCTGGCGTTGAACGTGCGCACGGTTCCGACCAGACGCGCGTCGCGCGGCACCACGCTCATCGCGGCGAGATTGCCGGCGTGCATCGCGCACAGGCTGACGACGGCGGTATCGATCGGGCTCACATTGCGCGCGACGATCGACTGCGCGGCGGTGATGATATGCCCGGCCACGAGGACCGGATCGACGGTCAGATGCGGATGCGCGCCGTGGCCGCCGCGGCCCTCGATATGGATCTCGATGCGATCGGCCGCGGCCATCATCGGCCCCGGACGCACGGCGATCTGTCCGGGCGGAAGCCCCGGCCAGTTGTGCAGCGCGTAGATCTCGTCGGCGGGAAAGCGCTCGAACAAGCCGTCGTCGATCATCGCCTTGCCGCCGGCAAAGCCTTCTTCGCCGGGCTGGAAGATCAGGTAGACGGTGCCGTCGAAGTTGCGCACGCGGGACAGATAGGCTGCGGCCCCGAGCAGCATCGTCGTGTGCCCGTCGTGTCCGCAGCCGTGCATCCTCCCCTTGAAGCGAGAGACGTGCGCGAACTCGTTCTCCTCGTGCATCGGCAGCGCATCCATGTCGGCGCGCAGGCCGATCGCGCGGCCGCTTTCGGACTTCGCACCCGGGATCACCGCGACGATGCCGGTCTTGCCTATGCCGCCGTGATGCTCGACACCGAGCGCGTCGAGCTCGCGCGCGACGACTTCGGCGGTGCGATGCTCCTCGAAGCCGAGCTCAGGATGCGCGTGCAGATCGCGCCGCAGCGCAGTCAGCGCGGCGTGCTCGTTGCGGACGAACTCGACGGGATTCATGCGCTTGCTCCGGCGGCCGGCTCTGCAGACTTGTGGCGACTCATTGCGCCGCCGCGAGGCGTTCGATGCGCAATCTCGGATCGACCGCATAGTACAGCAGATCGACGACCAGATTGATCAGCACGAACACCAGTGCGATAAAGCACAGGTAGGCTGCCATCACCGGGACATCGGCGAAGCTGACCGCCTGAATGAACAGCAAGCCCATGCCCGGCCACTGGAATACCGTCTCGGTGATGATCGCGAAGGCAATGATCGCGCCGAGCTGCAGGCCGGTGATCGTGATGACCGGAACCAGCGTGTTTTTCAGCGCGTGGCCGAAATGCACGGTGCGGTCGGTGAGCCCCCGCGCCCGCGCGAACTTGATGTAGTCGGTGCGCAGCACCTCGAGCATTTCAGCCCGCACCAGCCGCATGATCAGGGTCATCTGGAACAGCGACAAGGTGATCGCCGGCAGGATCAGCGCCTTGAGCCCGCCTTTGGTCAGGAAGCCGGTCGTCCACCAGCCCAGCGCCACGGTGTCGCCGCGACCGAACGAAGGCAGCCAGCCGAGGATCACCGCAAAGACGAGAATCAGCAGGATGCCGATCAGGAACGTCGGCAGCGACACGCCGATCAGCGAGACCGCCAGCAGCAGTTGGGAGAGCCACGAGTCGCGCCGGAGCGCCGTGTAGACGCCGGCCGGGACGCCGAGCACCAGCGCCAGCAAGGCCGCGACGAAGGCGAGCTCCAGCGTCGCCGGCAGGCGCTCCTTGAGCAAGGTCGACACCTTGCGTCCCTGGCGCAGCGACAGGCCGAAGTCGCCCTGAGCCGCCCGGCCGACGAAGCGGCTGAACTGCACGTAAAACGGCAGGTCGAGGCCGAGATCGGCGCGAAGCCTCGCGCGCTCTTCCTGCGTTGCGTCCTGCCCGACCATGAACGTCACCGGGTCGCCGGTGAAATTGAACAGGCCGAACGCGATGAACGCCACCACCGCCATGACGGCGAACGATTGGAGGATGCGGCGGATGATGAAGGCAAGCACGGAAAAGCGGCTGCGCTCGCGCCCGGAGTGGTGAAAGACCGCGTCGCGACGCCCGCCGATGATGCCTAAAGCCCCGGGCAGCGTCAATCAGGCGCGCCGCCGCGAGCGCGGCCTTGGACAACTGGGGCGGACAGGCTAGCCGGCGATCTCGGCGGCGCGATGGCAGGCGACCAGCACCTTGCCCAATGGCTCGAGTGGCGGAACCTCGACCCGGCAGCGTTCTATCGCGTAAGGGCAGCGCTTGTGGAACGCGCAGCCCGGCAGTTGCGACAGCGGCGACGGCGGCTCGCCTCGAATCGCTGCGCGCTCGCGCCGCGTGTCGATTCCCGCCCCCGTAACGGCGCTCCCCGTCCGCGACGCGTCGCGGCGCAAGCGCGGCGTGCTCGCCAGCAGCGAGCGCGTGTACGGATGCGCCGGGCGGGCGAACACGTCGGCTTTCGATCCGTATTCGACGATCTTGCCCAGATACATCACCGCGATCGCATCGGCGATGTGGCGCACGACTTGCAGATTGTGCGAAATGAAAAGATAGGCGATGCCCATCTCCTGCTGCAGATCCATCATCAGGTTGAGGACCTGGGCCTGGATCGAGACGTCCAGCGCCGAGACCGGCTCGTCGGCGACGACCAGTTTCGGATTGAGCATCAGCGCGCGGGCTACCGCGATCCGCTGCCGCTGCCCGCCGGAGAACATGTGCGGATAGCGGCGGTAGTGCTCGGGCCGCAATCCGACCTTCGCCATCATCGCCCGTGCCGCCGCGCGACGCGCAGCCTTGTCGATGCCGGCGTTGATCGCAAGACGGCTCCTCGAGCAGGGTTCCGACTTTCTTGCGCGGATTGAGCGAGGCGTACGGGTTCTGGAAAACCATCTGCACCGTCGGGCGCAAGCGCTTCAACGTCGCCTTGTCGGCATCGACGACGTCGACGCCGTCGAGCTTCAATCCCCCTGATGTCGGGCGCTCGATCATCGTGACCTGGCGCGCCAGCGTCGATTTGCCGCAGCCCGATTCCCCGACGACGGCAAGCGTTTCCCCGGCGCGCACGGTGAACGAAACGCCATCGAGCGCGCGCACGATCGCCTTGGCGCGAAACGGGCCGCGCGATACCGCGTAATGGCGAGTCAGCCGATCGACCTCGAGCAGCGGCGCGCCGGCGCTCATTGGAATGTCGGCCACGGCGCGCGTTGCCGCCGCCTCTTCGGCCCAGCCATGCGTCGGCCGTCCGGCGGCATCGAGCGCGAAATGGCAGCGCACCTTTCGTCCGGGCGGGCCGGCCAGCGGCGGCCGGTCGACCCGGCAGCGCGCGCAGCGCAAAATCGCAGCGCGGCGACAGCAGGCATCCGGCCGGCCGGTCGTACTGGCCGGGCACGACGCCGGGAATCGCCTTCAGCCGCGTCCGATCGAGGTTGTGCTCGGGCAGCGCGTCGAGCAGCGCCTTGGTGTACGGATGCTGCGGAGTGTCGAAGATCTCCGGCACCGGCCCGGTCTCGACCTGCTCGCCGGCGTACATGACGATGACGCGCTGCGCGGTCTCGGCGACGACCGCCAGATCGTGGGTGATCAGCAGCAGCGCCATGCCTCGCTCCTGCTGCAGCCGCAGCAACAGATCGAGCACCTGCGCCTGGACGGTCACATCGAGCGCGGTCGTCGGCTCGTCGGCGATCAGCAGCCGCGGATTGCAGGCGATCGCCATCGCGATCATCACCCGCTGTGCCATGCCGCCGGAGAGCTGGTGCGGAAACGCGCCCAGCCGCGCCGCGGGGTCCGGGATCTCGACCTGCTGCAGCAGTTGCAGCGCCCGTGCGCGGCGCAGCTTGGCACTTCCGCGCTCCTCGGGGGTGCCGTGCATGCGCAGGGTTTCGGTCAGCTGGAAGGCGACGGTGAAACAGGGATTCAGACTCGCCAGCGGATCCTGGAAGATCATCGCGATGTCCTTGCCGGTCAGCGCCCTGCGCTCGGCCGCCGACAGCGACAACAGCTCGCGGCCGGCGAATACCATGCGGCGCGCGCGCACGCGCCCCGGAAAGTCGACCAGCCCCATCAGCGCCAGCGCGGTGACGCTCTTGCCCGAGCCCGATTCGCCGACGCAGCCGACGATTTCGCCGGCGTCTATCGTCAGATCGACGTCATCGACCGCCGTCAACGGCGCCGCGACGCTGCCGAATTCGACCGTCAGACCTTCGATCTCGAGCAAGGCCATGCGTTATCGCTTGAGCTTCGGGTCGAGCGCATCGCGCAGGCCGTCGCCCATCAGGTTGAACGCGAGCACCGTGATCAGGATCGCAAGGCCGGGAAAGGTCACGACCCACGATGCCCTCTGGATGAACTCCAGCGCGTCGGCCAGCATCGATCCCCATTCCGGCGTCGGCGGCTGCGCGCCCAGGCCGAGAAAGCCGAGCGCGGCAGCGTCGAGGATCGCGTTGGAAAAGCCGAGCGTGGCCTGCACGATCAGCGGCGCGGCGCAATTGGGCAGGATCGTATTGAACATCAGCCGCAACGGGCCGGCGCCGGCGATACGCGACGATGCGACATACTCCCTGGCGGCTTCGGCGATCACCGCGGCGCGGGTCAGCCGCACATAATGCGGCAGCAGCACGATCGCGATCGCATACATCGCGTTGATCAGCCCCGGTCCGAGGATCGCGACGACGGCGATCGCCAGCAGCAGGCTCGGCAGCGACAGCATCACGTCCATCAGGCGCATGATCGTCGTCTCGACGAGCCCGCGAAAATAGCCGGCGGCCAGTCCGAGGACGACGCCCAGCGACAGCGAGATCGCAACCGAGATCACGCCGATCAGCAGCGACAGCCGCGTGCCGTGAATCAGCCGCGAAAGGATGTCGCGTCCGACCGGGTCGGTGCCGAGCAGAAAGCGCGAGCTGCCGCCGTCGTGCCATGCCGGCGGCGCCAGCGTGAACTCGCGGAACTGCTCGTACGGCGAATGCGGCGCGATGACGTTGGCGCCGATCGCCAGCACGACCAGCACGACGATCAGCGCGAGACCGATGATCGCGCCGCGGCTTTGCGTGTACGCCTGCCAGAATTCCCGCAAGGTCCCGGGAACGGCCGGCGGCACATCGGCGGCGATGGCGGCGACTTCGCTCACTGGGCGTGCCGTATCCGCGGATTGATCACGCCATAAAGCAGGTCGACGATCAGATTGACGCTGATCACGATCGTCGCGATCAGCAGGATGCCGCCCTGCACGACCGGATAGTCCCGCGACTGCACGCCGTGGACCAGCCAGTTGCCCACACCCGGCCAGGAGAAGATCGTCTCGGTGAGGATCGCGCCCGAAAGCAGCAGGCCAACCTGCAGGCCGATGACGGTGATCACCGGGATCAGCGCATTGCGCAGCGCGTGCACCAGCACGACCTGCCAGTACGGGATTCCCTTCGCGCGGGCCGTGCGCACATAGTCTTCGCGCAGGACTTCGAGCATCGACGATCGCGTCATCCGCGCGATCACCGCCAGCGGGATCGTGCCCAGCGCGATCGTCGGCAGCAGCAGGTGCGAGACCGCCGAGCGGAAGGCGCCCGCATCGCCGGCCCGCAGCGTATCGATCAGCATGAATCCGGTCGACGCCGGCACGTCGAACTCGACGGCGATGCGGCCCGACACCGGCGTCCATCCCAGCTGCACCGAAAAGAACAGGATCAGCAGCAGCGCCCACCAGAATATCGGCATCGAGTAGCCGGTCAGCGAGACGCCCATCACCGCGTAGTCGGCGACGGTGTTGCGCTTGAGCGCCGCGATGATGCCCGCTGGCAGGCCGACGACGACGGCGAACAGCATCGCGAAAAACGCGAGCTCCACCGTCGCCGGAAACAGGGTCAGGAATTCGCGCAGCACCGGCTCGTGCGTGGTCAGCGAGGTGCCGAGATCGCCGCGCAGCACCTGGCCGATATAGTCGGCGTATTGCACCGGCAGCGGTCGATCGAGGCCGAACTCGTGCAACAGGCGGATGCGCCGCGCCGGGTCCATGCCGCGCTCGCCGGACAGATTCTCGACCGGATCGCCGGGAATCAGATGGATCAGCGCGAACGCCAGCAGGGTCACGCCGAAGAACGTCGGAACGATCAGCGCGGCGCGGCGAAGGATGAAGGTCAGCATCGGCACCGTCCGGCTACGCTGCCGACGACGCGGCAAAGCGCACGCGCGAGCAGAAGCCAACGCCGGACGCGGCCCGTCCTGCGCGGGCCGCGTCCGGACCGATCAGTCACTGCGCGTTGTCGCGGACGACGTCGGCGTTGGTGAAATAGTGATGCGCCGTCGCGTCCATCTTGTAGCCCTTGACCTCCTTGCGTATCGGGTCGAAACGCACCGAATGCGCAAGCGTGATCCACGGCGCCTCTTCCTTGAATATGACCTGGGCCTGCTCGTAGAACTTGGCGCGGTCGGCCTTGTTCGGCGTCTGCGCGGCCTTGATCACCAGGTCCTCGAACGGCTTGTTGCACCAGCGCGCGACGTTGCCGCCGCCCTTGACCGCTTCGCAGCCCAGCAGCGGCACGAAGAAATTGTCGGGGTCGCCGTTGTCGCCCGACCAGCCGAACATCATCACCGCCTGCTCGCCGGTCTTGCTGCGCTTGCGGTACTCGGCCCATTCGTAGGTGACGAGCTTGGCCTTGACGCCGATCTTGTCCCAGTCGGCCTGGATCATCTCCGCCATGCGCTTGCCGTCGGGGTTATACGGCCGCGTGACCGGCAGATACCAGAGATCCACTTCGAAGCCGTTGGGGTAACCGGCCTGCGCCAGCAGCTGCTTCGCCTTCGCCACGTCGTACGCATAATCCTGCACGGCGTTGTTGTAGCTCCACAGGATCGGCGGAATCGGGTTCTTGGCGACCTGGCCCTGCCCTTGATAGACCGCCTTCAGGATCGCGTCCTTGTTGGTGGCCATGTTCAGTGCCTGCCGCACCAGCTTGTTGTCGAAAGGCTTCTTCTCGACGTTGAATGCGATGTAGCCGACGTTGAGGCCTTCCTTCTGCAGCACGTTGAGCTGCGGGTCCTTCTGCATTTCGGCCAGATCGGCAGGCTTCGGGAACGCCATCGCCTGGCACTCGCCGGTCTTGAGCTTCGCATAGCGCGCGGTGGCGTCGCGGGTGATCGAGAAGATCAGGTTGTCGATCTTCGGCCGCCCCTTCCAGTACTGGTCGAACGCCTTGTAGCGAATGGTCGCGTCCTTCTGGTACGACACGAACTCGAACGGTCCGGTGCCGATCGGATAGATGTCGGCGGCATTCGGCGTTCCCTTTTTCATCATCGTGTCGAAGTACTCGGCCGAGTTGATCGAGGCGAAATCCATCGCCATGTCGGCCAGGAAAGGCGCCTCGGGACGCTTCAAGGTAAAGCGGACCGTGTACTTGTCGACCGCCTCGACCTTGTCGACGATGTTCTTCATGCCCATGTCGTCGAAATACGCGTAGGTCTGGCCGGCGGTCATCTTGTGGAACGGATGATTGTCGTCGGCCATGCGGGTCCAAGAAAAGATCACGTCGTCGGCGTTGAAATCGCGCGTCGGCTTGAAGTTGGCGTTGCTGTGGAATTTGACGCCGTGCCGCAGCTTGAACGTGACGACCTTGCTGTCCGGCGAGACGGTCCACGACTCGGCCAACGCCGGAATGATGTTGGTCGTGCCGGTTTCGAATTCGACCAGCCGGTTGAACATCGGCACCGACACGGCGTCGAACGTCGTCCCGGTGGAGAAGAACTGCGGCTGGAAGCCCTCGGGGCTGCCTTCGGAGCAATAGACCAGCGTCTTGTTCGCTGCCACGGCCGGCAAGGCGGCGACCAGGCCCGCGATCAGCGCGGCGTAAAGCAGATGACGATGAGTCCTGACGGGAAGTTCGCGCATGATGTCCTCGGTCGGCTGGTTCAGGGATTCGCCCGGCGTTCTAGGCGAACAGCCTGACAATGCTAGCCGCCTGCCAGGGGCATGGCAACCACGATCAGCGTCGCTCGCTTGGGCGTCCCACGGCAGCGCGCTGGCGGCGCGTTTCGAACAGGCAGATCCCGGTCGCGACCGAGACGTTGAGCGAGGCTACCGTGCCGACAGCGGGATGGCGACGATCCGGTCGCAAAGCTCGCGCGTCAGCCGGCGCAGCCCCGCTCCTTCGGCGCCCAGCACCCAGGCAAGCGGCCCCGACAAGTCGGCGTCGAACAGATTTTCGGCGCCGCCGGCCTCGGCGCCGGCCAGCCACACGCCGCGATCCTTGAGCTCGCGCAGCGTCCGGGCAAGATTCGTGACCGTGATGACGGGCACCGTGTCCGCCGCGCCCGAGGCTGCCTTGGCGACCGTCGCATTGACACCGACTGCGCGGTCCTTGGGCACGATCACCGCGTGCGCGCCGAACGCGTCGGCGCTGCGCAGACACGCGCCGAGATTGTGCGGATCGGTGACGCCGTCGAGCACCAGCAGCAACGGCGGTTCGTCGAGACCATCGAGCACGTCGTCGAGCGTGCGGTAGCGGCAGCGCCGCCGTCGACTTCGGCGACGACACCCTGGTGGCGGTCGCTGCCCGCGATAGCATCGAGACGCTTGTCGTCGACCGGATGCACGGCCACGCCGGCAGCCTTCCGCGCGCTCGATCAGCTCGCGCGCACGACGATCGTGGCGTGCCGCGACCACATAGATCGCGCGCACGCTATCCGGGTGCTGGCGCAATCGCGCGGTGACGGCATGGAAGCCGGTGAGATAGCGGGTGTCGGACATCGCGGCGAGGAGTTTGCGGGCTGGAGTGACCGGTTGCGGCCGTGGCGATGCGCCGCAAGCTTCGGTATAATCAACAGTTTACCGCACGACCCGGCGCAGTCGAACGAGGATCTCGCCGGCGATCATCCCGGGCTGTTGTAGCTCAGTTGGTAGAGCAACTGATTCGTAATCAGTAGGTCGGTGGTTCGACTCCACTCAACAGCACCATCTATCGCCCGAAGGGCGCTATAGCGCTCGCTGAATTGGTGACAATTTTCCGGGTTTGGTGACAACCCCGTTTGTGGCATGTGCGCCGGCGTAGGGATTACTGACTTGTTCGTCACGATGTCTTACGCAGACCGCGTTGCTTGGCTTAGTGGGGTGCTTGCTGTCCTGGTGTATATCGCTGCTCCAGCCGGTGCTCGACGAGTTTCTCTATGTCAGCGGCGGTCACGCCAAACGGGGCGAGCGACTTCGCTATTCGGGCAATAAGCGCGCGCGAGCTTCTGCTCTGCGGCCTTTACTTCCGAGCTTCGACCTTCGGCGAAGATGCGCCCTCGCGGTAGGGTGTATTTGAGGGCGATCGCCTCAACCCACTCGGGCTGACGCGGCCGCGCGAGCACGACACTGCTGATCGGCTGCCACTTACAAGCAACCTTGAGCGGCCCAAATCCTAGATGTTCACCGTCGCAGGTAACCATGATCGGATCCCCCGCAGGTGGAGCGGCAGACAACGCCTGAAACAGCGTATCACTGACAACTGCATTTCCCGGCCAAGTGCCCGTAGCTCGCGCGAGGAACATGACCCCGGCTACTTCTACTGTGAGGAAGCTCCCGTCGAATCCCACGACAGCCGGATCGTGCCTGCGGCGCATCGTCTTGGGTTTCCTGAGAAGCTTCAGCCCCTGCAGGCATATGCCCGCGATCGACGCTTAAGTGATAAGCCATCTGCCTTCCTTCAGCGGCATTATCCCATTTAGCACAGAGCCCAAGGGTAGGTTATGAAGATAGCGATGGAACTTACTATCCTTCGTGACTCTGACCTGCACCCTCCGCCCTGGTTAGATGTATCGGCGAACGGCCGCAAGTTACCGTAGCCCGAATGCTCAAGGCGATGCGGGTCGTCAATGGCCCGTCAATCGCCTCTCCTAGCGCCAGCGTTCGGATCGAGTTCGGTTCGCGCAACGCTACCGAACTTCCCGGAAGCGCACTCCGCTACGCTAAAGAGCGCCGCCGTCGCGCGAGCCCCAACCCGACAAGGGCAAGCCCGAACAGCGCCAGAGTCGCAGGCTCCGGCACGGCGGCGGGCGGAACGAAAACATTGTTCACGATGAACAGTTCGGGGTCGTTCGCCGTGAAGCCTTCCGGCAGATTGAACACGATGCCGTTACGCGGAAGATCCAGGCTGTTGGAAAACTCCGCCGAAGCCGACGCACCAGGTCCCCTCGCGAAAAGGATGGCGACGATTTCCATCGTGAACGTCACCGGGGTGTTCAGCGGGACCATGGTGACGCCGGTGACGAGGGGCCCGCTGAATGCCACACCACCGCATGAGAAGTTGCCTTGCGGCGTGCAAAAATCCTGCCCGTCGCCGATGAGGGTTTCGGTTACGCCAGTCAACACGTCGTTACCAAGCTCAGCGAAGAACTGATATCGTCGCCGTTGCCCCTGAACCGCTCTGCTGCGCCGCGTTGAGCGTGCCGGCGAAATCGATGTTCATGCCAGCCAATACATTGGTGAAGCCCTGTGGGCCGGTAAAAGTCACCGTGGTTTGGAGTTCGGCAAACGCAATCGACTCGCAGAAGGTCGGTCCCGCCCAAGCCGACCGCATTCGCCGACACGCCGAGGTGCCCAGGGCCGGCGAAAGCCAGCGCGGCGCCGGTGTCGAGGGTGACGTTAGAGTCGATCCGGTCGCATTGCGCGGCCGCGCCGGTGGCGGAGGCCGACGGCGTTCCCCAGACACTCCATCGGGAGCCGAGGGCAGGCACGACAGCGGAACGCCGTTGCCGGTAGTCACGAGTGCGAAGGCCGTGAATTGGGGGGCGGCCGACAGCGAGGAGGCAAAAACGGTCGTGGCTGCAATGACCAACAGCCCGCATTTGAAGCGGTGGGAAGGGCGCATGAATACCTCCTCCATGGTGCTGCTGTGGCACCGCGCGTAAAGCTCAGTGAACTTCGATAAATCTCCGCCTTGGGGGTGCCCAACGTATTCTTAACCGCGCGAACCACCCCGCGCGAACAACGCTATCACACCCGCCAAAAGCAACGCCAGTATGCCGGGTTCGAGTGCTGGTGTCGGTGCCGACGAGGCATTCACCGTGAAGTCCGACTGATCGACGGTAAAGACCGTCAGCCCTTCAGGGCCCTGACCTAGATTGAACAGAAAAAGCGCATCGGCTTGCGTCGGATCGTCGGTGGTGATCAGCGGGAAGGTGGCCGTGGAATCGAGCACGAACACCGAAAACGCGTCTGGCAGCGAGCCGGGCGCCGGAGGATGGTCGGTCGTCGTGAAAGAAAACGAGAGCGATGTTCCCATCGGGTTGAACGCCACGAGCAGTTCGTTGAGGAACGATCCGCCAGCGTCGGAAAACGTCCACGGTCCGGTGCCGGTCACGTTGCCCGTGGCGGATGTCGAAGCTGGGTCCCGTCACCGGTAAGCGCGCTCAGCGCCACGCTGTTGTCCGGCGGGCCGCCGTTGATGAAGTCGAAGGCGAGCGACGGCCGGGAGGCCGTTGGAGAGCGAGGTGTCGAGGGTGACGTCGATGGTCGTAGCATGGGCGAGCTGAGCGACGACGGCGACTAACCCGCCAAGACACAGGGCTGGCAAAGAGATACGTTGATCGAGGCTCATGGCTGATCCTTCAATTCGCGAAGTCCGGTCCGTCTACAACCGCCGAGAACCTTACTCGCTATCTATCGGTTGCGGAGGGTTCAAGTGTGACCCTTCCAGGGCATTCAAAAATGCATTCACGAAGTTCACGACCGCGTTAGCTCCACTAGCGCCGACTCCTCCAATTGCGGCCTCACCAAGCGGCGTCGAAGCCAAACCGCTGGGCAAGCCGCCGCACAAGGCGCCCCCAATGGTGCCTATAGCGAAATCGGCCCGCGGATTGTCGGCGTTCGTGACGCCGAGGATATATCTGTTGCCAGCCGTCGTTATCGCTCCTGAAACTGCGCCTCCGATATAAGGATTTTCCGTCGCGGCTCCTGCAACAAGACCAACTAAGCTGGAGACTGCCCCAACGCCGAATGCTTCGGCCAACCCCCCCACGCTTGTTACGCCATTCGTGTAAGCGTTTACCGCGTTGGCGACGCCACCGATCACCCCTACCGCGATAGCGACAGCTATAGGCCCCAGACGGCCGGTAGGATCTGAAACTGACACCGGATCGTTCAGCGCATACGTGTAGAGGTTTGCCACACCGGCGGCGAATAGAAGTGGATCTTTGGCCGTCCAGCGCCCGTTCGTTGCGTCGTAGTCCCTCGCTCCGAACCGCACGAGCTTCGTATCCTGATCGTACAACCCTCCTGCGAAGCCAAACGGCTGGAACCCTGGATTGGTATCGGTCAACACGCTGCCGAATTCATCGTAGTCGAGACGTTGAGCGACGCTTCCGCTGGCTACGTCAACGACCAGCCGCGGGCTACCGAGGTGATCCACGACGATGCGGTAGATCACGCCGCCCTTGATCATGTACTCGGGCACGTTGATTCGGGACGCGTACACAAAGCGCGAAATCACAGTGCTGTTCCCGTCGACCTCTGCGATCGGCTTCAGGCCATCTTGGTACAAGTATCCCTTGGCGAGAACGCCGTTCACGAGCTTGCCGATACGCCGATTACGTCCGTCAACCAGATACGTCAGCGATCGACCGTCTGGAAGTGCTACCGTCGTGAGATTGCCGAGGGCGTCGTAGGTGTACCGCGTCGTCTGCGTGGAAATGGTCCGGGTGGCCAGATCGCCGTTGGCCGTGTAGGTATAGGCTGTGGGGCCGTACTGCACCAAGCGATCTTGGTTGTCGTAGGCGCCATTGATCGTGCCGCCCGAAGTCGTAATACTGGAGCGGTTGCCGTTAACGTCATACGCGTAGGTCGAAACCACCACTCCATTCCTGGACACGCTGACAAGGCGACCGCTTGGGTCGTAGTTGTAGCTGAAAGTACTGGTCGCGCCGCCAATCGTTTCCGACTTCTGCGTTATCCGTCCCGCCTTGTCTCGTGTTAACGCTTCGGCAAAAATCGCAGTTGTATTGAAAGACGCGTTGTATCCGATGGGTGCAGCGAAAGCGTCGTACGTCCAGGTATCCCTCACGTTTCCAAGGGCCGTCCCGGTGATTAACCCGTTCTGAGCGCTGCGGGACAGCGTCAGCGCACCAGCTCCGACGATCAGGTCGTCAGCGTCGTAAGTAAGCCCGACAGAGAGCCCGTTCACAGAGAGTGCCGCGACCCGGAAACTGTTGTCGTAGGCTCGGCCCACGGTTCCGTTGATCAGACCCGTCCAGGTTGCCGCGGTCAAATGCGAGCCGTCGAACGTGTAGGCTACCCTCCCGCTTCCCGGAGAATCGATCGCGAGCGTGTTGCCGGTCACAGCGTCGTAACTGAATTCCAAACGCCTCGCGCCGCAGTTACTGAATGCTTTCGGCCCGCGGAGTCATAGCTTACGGCGACTATTTGTCCGTCGGGTCGAGTGACCTGGGTGAGCTGCCGATCGATGTCGTATGCGTACAGCGTTTGCCTCGTCCCTCCGCCGATGTCAGGAGGCACGTATGCCGTCAGCAGGTCAACTGCGTTGTACGCGAAGGCGTGGGCTGACCTCCCCGGCGGCGTTAAGGATGTGATGTTGCCATTTGCATCGTAGGCTATTCCGATGACGCGACCGTCCGGCTCTGTCTGCGATACCGGTCGTTGCGCCGAATCGTAGTTGAACCCGAGCGTTCGACCCGATGGATCGGTAAGCGCCGACAACTCGCGTGCGGTGTCATACAAGAAACTTGTCGTACGAGTCGCGTTGGATACAACGCTTGCCAAGAGGCCTTGGCCGCTATAGGTGAGTTGGGTCTGCGCCAGTGTGCCGATCTGGTCCTGGACGGGGCGCCCAGTGTATCGAGTCGAACGACTCGTTTTCGTTGCGCGGGAGACGTGAGCGTCGCCGTACGACTCGCGGCATCATACGCGAGCGTGCTCGGTCTGCCGTTGTCGGTTACCGTGGTTTGAAGGGCGATGAGGCTCAATGGGTTCGAAGGATCCGCGAGCGTCGTGGTACGCACTACCGTAGTGGTCTCGCTAAGTCCACTCGGAGACATCTCGACGGACTTGGCCGGGAGCGGCGCCAACATGCCCCAACGGGGGTCGGGCCCCGATTGGATCGTGGCCACGGTTCCATCGGCAAGCGTTATCTGGGCGCTCCCATCGGGCGCCGTCCTGGCGACCGTAGTCGTGCCATCCGTGGCAACGAAGGTTCGCCTTTGCGATCCATCGCTCAGCCCCTCGAATTGGTAGCTTCTGGATCGGCCCAATGCGGTAGTCGTCGTAACGGTGAAACCGTTCGCCTGTTCGCTGCGCGCCAGTGTGGTACTACCGCCCGCGGCATCTTCGTCCCTGGTCAGACGACCCGCGGAGTCGTACGAGAAGTGGCGCACGTTCGCCCTGGGATCGGTCAGCTGTTGCAGCAGTCCGCCCGCCGACGATTGCAATGACCTTGATTCATTGGCGGGATCGGTAATCCGTGATAGCCAGCCATTCGCGTCGGTGGCAAGGATCGTCCGCTTTCCCGCAGGCGAGACGATGGCCGTGGGAGTCGATCCCGTACGCTCAATCGTCGTGACGTTGCCGTCGCCATCGGTAATCGCCGTGGGGAAACCATTCGCATCGTAGGTAAACTGCAGGAGCACCGCAGCGGTGAGGGCATGCAGAGTGCGCAAGTGCCGGCCTTCGCCGCTGAAAACATATGCAGCGTCCCGTCAAGCGAGGGTATGACGATATCCGACGCCGAAAGGCCGGGAAACGCAGAGGCGATGCGCCGGATGCGATGATGGCCGGCGTCCGCAACATAGATCGCCTGATCGGGACCGACGGCTAGTCCATTGGCGGTCGCGATAGTGGTCTGCGGTCCGGGGCCCCCGTCGGCAAACGGTGCGGCGGCGCCGTTGCCTGCGAAGGTCGTGATGACCCCGTCGGTGCCGACGCGGCGGACCCGGTTAGTGGCCGCGATGTAAATGCTGCCGTCGCGCCCGACGGTCGACATCCCGGGGTGCATCGAGGCCGGCGCTGAGTGCGGGACCGCCGTCGCCGCTGAACGCGCCATTGCCCGGCCCGGCGACAGTGGAAATGATTCCTTGTGGTGTGACTTTGCGAACGCGAGAGTTGTCGACAAAGAACAGCGTGCCATCTGAGGAAAATGCCATGCCGCTGGGGTTCACGCCCGCCTGGAGCGCGGGTCCGCCATCCCCGCTGAACCCTCCGCCAGCGCCCGCGTACGCGTTGATCACGCCATTCTGATCGACTACCCACACGTGTCCAGCATCGGAAATGAACAACCGGCCGTCAGGGCCGACCGCCACATTGCGCGGGAATATCCGTGTCGCGCTAGCGAGGCTGCCTTCGTCCGGCGCGCCCATGATCCCCGTGCCCACCACGGTCGAGATGACACCGTTCGGCGCGACGCGACGAACGCGGAAATTGCTGCGATCGGCGATGTATACGCTCCCGTCCGGTCCCAGTGCAACAGACGTCGGGTTCGCGAGCAGCGCCTGGGTCGCCTGGCCGCCGTCGCCGCCGAATCCGCGAATGCCCGTCCCGGCGATCGTGGTCTGGATTCCGTTCGGGGTCACGCGCGATGACGCGATGGGCGTTGTTGTCGACAAAATACACGCTGCCGTCCGGACCCACGGCGATTCCGGCAGGCGTCGAGATGCCGGACTTCGTCGCCGGGATGCCATCGCCCCCGAAGGTCGACGTCCCGTCTCCAGCGACCGAATTGACAACGTTCGCGGTGAGCTGGTCGACTTCGCGACGCGTTCCGTCGCCAAGATTGATGACGTGGCCGCTCGGATCGTACGCGTGCAGTGCATTGAGACTCCAGCCTCCGAGGCCAAGACCGCGCTGGTCCTCGCGTCTGATCTGCGTCGTGTGCTCTTGATACAAAGTGATCTGAGTCCGCCAGCCATTCACGCTCAGCGGAATGCCCGTGAACCGCGCCCAGGAACTCGGAACGACGATGGCGGCAGTGGCGACGATGTCGTAGGTGTAACCCACGCGGATCGTCACGGGAAAAGTGCCGTTCAAGGGCCGGCCGTAGGCGTCGTTGCCGTCCCATGCGAAGCTCGTCGCGCCGGTGCTCGTGGGGATCGTCTGGTTGAGTTTCTGACCAGCGACGAGCACCTCCACCTGGATCGCTTTCACACCGTTGGGCACGCCGTGGCTTGCGAGAGAGAGCAGCGCGCCCTGCTCCACGGTCCGGCCGGGAACACGATCGCTCTCATAGTGGAGGGTAAAGGGCGTACCGACGATGTGGATGCCCTCCCCCAATGTCTGCCTTTCGCAGCCAATGACGGAGTTTCCCGGCTGTTGCGACTGACACGTGAGCGTAGTCTGAAAACTCTCATTCGGCGGACCGCAGTCCGCCGGAATGCAGACGAAGCTCCAGTTCTGGTCGTTGGTCGAGAAGTGATCCATCGGCGTGCGCCACACCGACGTGCCGGGCGCGTAGAGGGCAGCGAGTTGCTGGCGCTCGGCATTCGTGACTCCGAGCGCCGCAAGCGCAGCCGCGCCGTCCGCGATGCCGTCGCCATCGACGTCGACATTGGCCATTCCGTTGCTGACGCTCAAGACCTTGATCACCTGGCCATTGGGCGCGCCGATCCACGTGCTCTGTGCCGGATCGTAGAAGCCGACGGGCACGATCTGCCCCACCGGCACCTTCATGAAGTTCTCGACGTAGAAGATGACCGGCTGATTGAAAACAACGTCGCGCCCGTTGACCTTCGCCACGGCTTCGTCGGCGCCGAGCTCGACGGCGTACGTGTATGTGCTGGTCGGAGGCAGGTCGCCGGGCATCGCCTTGGGTCCGTTCGTGCCCACGGTGTACTCGGTGAACCGGACATTGAGCGTATTCGCGTGCAACGTCGACCCGTCCGGCTGCACCAGAGCAGCGGTCGTGCCGGCGGGAAACAAAACCGTTGCCTGACGCGAGCCGTCGACATCCGCCTTGACGTTGCCGCGCGCGACCTGCATCGAAGCGAGTCCGGCGCCAAAATTGATCGTCGTCACGCGCGAGTCGCGCGGGAGCAGCACAACGTCGGGGAGGATCGTGAACTCCTGCCAATTTGTCTGGACCTGACGTTGCGCGGGAAGGAATCCGTTCTTCGCATATCGCACGGTCAGCCGCCCGCCGCCGTTGGCTGCCATATCGAACATGCCGTCGAGGCGACTCAGCGTCTGTCCCAGCTCCGGATGCCCGGCGATGCTGATCGTGACGCCGGTCAGCGCGGCCCCCCCGTCGTCGGCGACCTTGCCGCGCAAGACCGACACGCGCTTCAAGTCGATCGTCCCTGGCGCAACCCCGTTCTGGATGGGATTCGGTCCGGCATAAAGGAACGCTGTCGAGGCGAACATGCTGTTGGCGCCGGTCGGATTGAGCGGCGGCGCACCGTCGACGGATCCGGCGGCAGGCCGCTCCCCGATACGAGGATATTGAACGATTGTGTCGTGCTGCCGCCGTGACCGTCAGTTACGCGAACGGTCACGGCAAACGTGCCGGTCGACCCCGGTGTCCAGCTAACCAGCCCGCTCCCGCTGATGCTCATGCCCGCGGGCGAGACCGAAAGCGCATAGGTCAACGCATCGCCATCCTGGTCGGTCGCAACGACCTGGTATTGATAAGCGGCAGCCACCTGACCCGTCGTCAATGCGGAAGACGTGATCTGCGGATCATGGTTCGGCGGTGCGACCGACACCGTGACCGTGGTCGTAGCCGGCGCGCTGTCGAGCTCGTCATCGCTCACGATGAGCTGCGCGACGAATATGCCGGGCACGTCGCACGTCAGCGTAGCCTTGGACTGGTCGACATTGCCGAGCACCGCCGCGCTGTTCAAGGGCTTGAAGAGCAACGCCCACTCGTAGCTCAGCGTGTCTCCGTTGGCGTCGTGCGAAGCCGTGCCGTCGAGCACGACTGCCTGGCCGACTTGCGCGATCTGATTCGAGCCCGCGTCGGCAACCGGGCGAACGTTGCCCGTGGTGATCACCACGACACGCGGCGCGCTGTCGCTCGAACCATCGTTAACGATCAGTTGCACCACGTAAACGCCCGCATTGCCGACCGTGAAGGCCGGATTGACCGCCGTAGGCGAGGCGAGCGTCGCGCCGCTGCCGGACGGCGTGGTGATGAGCGCCCAGCGATAGCTCAACGGACCACCATTCGCCGCAGCCGACTTGCTGCCGTCGAGCTGAACATGCGCATAGACCGATATCGCCTGGTCCGGACCGGCGTCGGCGATCGGCCGGACGCTCTGCGTGCTGAAGGTAGCGACGGACGGCAAGCTGTCGGCGTGGCCATCGTTGACCACGAGCTGCGCTGATAGGTGCCGGGCTTGTCCGCCGTGAAGCTGGGCCCACCGACGAAGCGTTATCGACCGCCGCCTGGCTCCCCGCGGGAATCGACACCAGGGTCCAGTGATACGTCAGAGGATCGCCGTCAACGTCGGTCGAATGCGTCCCGTCCAGATGGACAGGAGCACCCGAGGCGACGAGCTGGTCACGCCCCGCATTGGCGACGGGCCGCGAATTCGTGGTGCTTATGACTACCGTTGCCGGTGCGCTATCGCTTCGGCCGTCGTTAACGACCAGCTGCGCGGTGTACGCGCCGGCAGCATCGACGACAAAACTCGGATTGACCGATGTGGAGTTCGTGAGAACCGCCCGACTGCCGTTTGGAATTCCCGTCAAGCTCCAGCGATAGGTCAGCGCATTGCCGTCGATGTCGGTCGATTGGGTGCCTTCGAGCGCCACCGTCGCGCCGGTTGCCACAGTCTGATCGGGCCCGGCGTTGGCCACGGGGGCGTGATTGGTCGAGGCCGGAACGCCGTAGATGCTCTGAGTGAAGGTGAACGTTGTCCGTTGCGGATTGCTGAACTTCAGAACTACCGAGGCCAGCGTGGCGCCGGGGCTCAAGCTGCCCGCGGCCAGCGGGAGGTCGATATAGGGCAGACCGGTGGCTGTCGTGCCGGCGGCGTTGGCCAGGTGGACACTCGCAGAGCTGATGCCGGTGACCACCAACGACATGGGTGCGAACACCGGAGTCGTTCCGATGTTGGTGAGCTTCGCTACCGTGTCGAAGGTGTTCGTCGCGCGATTGGGGACGAAACCGCTGTAGCTGACTCGGATCTGACCGTCGACCGGTACGGCCGGGGATATCGGCTGCGCAACGGTTTGCGATGCACACAGCAGGAATGGAACCAGGGCGAGACAGAGCAGCGCGAGCGGTCGCCCGAGTTTTCTGACCGAGACACGCGTCCGACGCATCACGGCGATCCTCCCTTACGTGCGCGTGGTTCCGCGCGATCGCCAAATCTAGGTTTGCTTCTTATTTGGTCGGGCAGTCGCCCCTGCTCTTTTGTAAGTGCTTCGTTAGCAAAGACCGCACCTGAGGTGGCCCTCCCTTTGAGATCAACCTGTTAGATCGTGGTCAGCAATTTGTAGGGTTCAATCTGTAAAGTACTCCGACACTCCCGCCTACTGGCCTGCCTCCCAAGACGGGAGATCGCCAACAGCTTGAGTCACGGGCTCGGGTTCGTAGCCACGCGGCCTCAAGCCTCACGATCCGAGCATCCGAGAAATGATGGCGTCCATCCGCAAGAGATATTCGTGCTTGTCGAATTGGCGACTGCGTTGGATGGATTCGTCGGCCATGGCTTGACGACGATCGGGGTTCAAAGTGAGGTGTCGCGTGTAGTCGAGCAATTCATTGGCCTCCGTCCAGAGAAAACCACTCGTTCCGTGGGCGATCGTTTCGCACGGACCTCCTCCGCGAAAAGCGAGAGGTATCGCTCCGGCCGACATCGCTTCGAGAATGGTCATGCCGAAGTGCTCCTGGCGAGACGGATTATCTTCTGCCGAATCGCCGTAACCGGTGGCGTGCCAATAGAACGCGGCGCGGCGATAGAGAGCGCGCAAGTCGGGTTGTGAAATCCCAAAATGAAGATGGACGCCCGCCTTCGCGGCTCGCCTATGCAGCACATCTGCGTAAGTTCTGTCGGTTTGCTCCGGGCCGATGTTGCCCACAAAGTGCATTTCCCAGCGACTGCCGAGTCGCCATTGCAGACGAAGGAAGACCTTGAGAAGCAGGTCCTGGTGTTTGAAATGATTGTCCCCGCCATCGGCCTGAAAGCGCCCTACGTTGAGGACGATGTTTTCTTTCGGTGTGGCCGGCCCCATGGGCTCGACCGCCGAATAGACCACCTCGGACGGGCGCCCCCACAGTCGGGCAATCCATCGTTGCGTGTAAGTCGAGTTCGCGGTGAGCACTTGGTAGCCCTCGAGGCCGTCGGCTTGGCCCTCAGGAAACATGCACATGTAGATGCCGCGCGAAACAGGGCAGGGCAATCGGCTGTGGTAAGAGTTGTTGATGAATAGATCAGGCCACGCGTCTGCGATGACGGCGTTGTGGGTACTTTCCGGCCCCGACAAGGCGACATTCTTCACGCGGTACAGGTCGATGCCGAACAAGTTCCGGATCTTTTCCTTTTCCAGGGGAGCGGCCGAAAAAATAGTAACGTCGTGCACTTGGGCGAGATGCGCGGCAAGCAGCGCGCTGCGTCGTTCGCCGCCACCCAGCGTGGCGAAATGGAGGTTGTAGAGGGCGATTCGCAAAATGCCGCCGATCAAATCTTTAGAGGGGAGTAGAAATGTGCCTTCACTCTCTCCACTCGGCCCGCACGAAACGCGAGAGACGACGATGCCCTCGAGCACTGGCGCCCATCGGCACCGGGAAGATTGTACCTGTCGGTACCTTCCAGTCTGCGACCCAAGCAGGATAAAGGGATGCTCCCGCGAATGCCCCAGTCGGTGCTTGGCGCAATGTGCCTTGGCCTTCTCGTCAGTAGGTGCTGAGCGGCTGCCCTGGCTTGATTCCTGGCGAATACATCGGCGCGGCACAGATCCGCAAATCGCGTGTCTTGTTTACTACTGGCGTCATCAGCGGCCGATCACGCGGCTCCTCATGTCCCGCTTGAGTCTGCTCGGCACAAGAAGCGACAGTTAGCCAAAAGCGGCGCTGGCACAATCGTTGCTGTGAGGTGGTAAGGACCCGTCGAAGTTGCCGCGATGTCCGGCGACCGGTGCGGCGCTGCCACGCGGCGTGCGGCCTCGACGTGCCCTGTGCAACGTTGAGGGAGTTGCCCGGCCATGATGGAACGACCGCAATCGCCAGGAGAGGAGATCGCCAACAGCTTGAGCCACGGGCTCGGGTTCGTGGCTGCCTTGGCTTCGGCGCCGATCCTCGTGCTGACCACCGCGCAAACCGGCAGGACGCTGAACGTCATCGGCGCGGCCATCTTTGCCGTAACGATGGTGCTGCTCTACTGCGCGTCCACGATCTACCACGCGGTCCCGCACCCGCGCGCCAAGGCGCTGCTGAAGAAACTCGACCATGGCGCAATCTTCCTGCTGATCGCCGGCACCTACACGCCGTTTACCTTGGGCGCGCTGAACGGTCCGTGGGGTTGGACGCTGCTCAGCGTGGTATGGAGCCTCGCCGTCGTCGGCGTTGCGCTCAAGGCGTTCGACCGCATCGAGCATCCGTTCGCGTCGCTCGGCCTCTATCTGCTGATGGGATGGCTCTGCCTGGCCGCGCTCGAGCCCATACTCGATCGAGTTCCGCAGCAGGGCCTTCTGCTCCTCGGCGCAGGAGGCTTTGCCTACATGGCCGGCGTCGGATTCTTCGCCACCGACTCGCGGCTGCGATACGGGCACTTCATCTGGCATCTGTTCGTACTGACCGGCACCGGCTGCCACTTCTTCGCGGTGCTGGGCTACGCCGCCTGACTCCGGCACTCGATCTGGCCTGCCTGACGTGCTGTTGACGGTGGCCGCCATTTCCGCCTTGCACCGTCGCGGCGCACGTTAAACTGCGCGTCGCTGGCAAGAACCACGCAACCAGGGCGTGGGCGGGAGCTCCCGACCAATCAGTCGTAGGGCCGATCGCGCGGGCTAAAAAAGGAAGACGATGACGTCGGATGACGAACCAAAAGCAGCGCCCGTCGAGAGCGCGGACCGAGAGACGGCCGTGCAGGCGATGGCTCACATGACGATTGCCAAAACGCACCTGCGCGAATTGATCAAAGCCCGCGTGCACACGCGCGCCGCGTCACGAGCTTTCAAGCATCTCGACAGGGCGATGGAGATCCTGACCGAGGCGATCCGAGGCGAACCTCCCAAGGAGCAGTAACTGCCGGCCGCTGCGGTCAGTCGATCGCCGACCGAAGGGTGTCAAACGCAGCGCCGAGCTCGTCGACGTCGAGCACTGCGTCATCGGCAATGAATCCGATCAATCGCGGATGGTCGCGCCGGCCGGTCAGACGCTGCCAGCCTTGCGCGACGCGAAACGCGAGCTTGGACTCGGTGGTAAACGCGCCGAGGCTGTACGCGTAGTAAACGTGGCGCAGCTGCTGGCTCTTGTCGCGCAGCCACGTGGAGTGCAAAAACCCGATGCATCGCGAAACGGCACAAGTGGCCTCCCGCTTAACCTGCTTTTGCCGCCAGACGGCCCCGTCGTGCGGTGCCAGTCTCGACTCGGGCAATTTGATGTCAGGCGACAAGGGCTCGACGATGACAACCTCGATGTCCCGACCCTGTCGACGGTAGGTCAGGCTGGTCGATTCGCTTCTGGTCGCCGGGTCGACCGTCCACGTTTCCGCCGGCTTGACGAGTTCCCATCCGGAAATGTTCTGCGCCAACGCTATCGCGTGCGCTCCGCGCGCCGGCCGCAGCTCGTTCGAGGGCAGCGCGGCGGCACTGCCGCCGATCAACAGCATCGACAAGCCCGCCAATACCGGGCCGAACCGTCTTATCGGACGGTCCTGTTCCGCCGCATCGATGGTCGGCGTCTCCGGCTCGGCATCGCCTTTCAGCCGGCTCAGGACATAAAACAACAGGCCCAGCGTCGCAAACAACGCGATCCATTGAATCGTGCCATGCGCGGTCAGCTCCATTTGAGATCCGCGTATCCAATCGATGAGCACAATCCCGTTGACGCGGATCACGTTGGAAACGATACCGAGAAAGGCGCCGAACGCTGCCAGCGCCGCGATCCTGGAGAATGAGCGATAAAGCAAGCAGCCGAAGCTGTAGCCGAGAAAAGCGCCCAGGGTCACGAAGGCGAGACCGGAACATTCATCGACCACGATGTATCGATTCGTGCCGATGAAGATCACGAAGCCTTCCACCGAGTGCGGCAAGTGCGCGACAACGGCGAACAACTCTATCGCCTTGACGGTGAGCAGCCTGAGCGGCGTCTCGAGCACATCGCCCGACGGGACCATCAGGAACAACAACCCGAAGGTGGGGAAGAGCTTCCAGTAGGACTTCCAACCCAGCGTCGACATCGCCACGCCCTGCAGCGCCAGCACGAAGGCGAAGTGGCGGCCGACATCGATGTTCGTCAGCGACGCCGCGCCCCAGCAAGCGGCGGCAACGATCACCACCCAGATTCCGGTGAGGTCGGGTTGCGGCCGGAGCGGCACGCCCGTCGATCGGTGGTGCCAGCCCAGCAGATACACGACCATGGGCAGCGCCAGCCACGCGTACTGATACGCCTCGTGCGTTCGCCACACGGTCATCATCTCGAGCAAGGTCGGCCACATCGCCACGCAAACCAGGATGGCGCCGGCGATTCCGCCCAGCAGTGCCTCCTTGGCGCGCGCAGACATAGGAGCGCGGGGCTCGGCCGCCTTTGCCGGCGCGGTCGCTTCGGGCTCGACGCTATCGACGATGCCTTGTCGGAAACGGAACGGCTGCTGCAGCACGCGCAGCAACCGGGCATCGCCGGGCCGCCGAAAATAATCGAGGCCAAAACGGGGGATTCTCGCGTCCTCGGGATCGACGTAGGTGCCGAACAATCGATCCCAGACGGTCAGTACCGAGCCGTAGTTGCTGTCGGTCTCCGGTTGCAGGTCCGAATGGTGCACGGCATGCTGCGATGGCGTGACGACGAGGCGGCGCAGCGGCCGATCGAGCGAAGGCTCAAGCCGCAGATTTGCGTGCGAATACAGCGCGACCACGGTTGCCGCCAGCAGGTAGACCCCCACCCCGGCGGCCGGCAGGCCCAATGCGGCGATCAGGCCCATCATGACGACGGTACCAAGGATGTATTCCAGCGGATGATGACGTTCGGACGTCGTGACGTCGATTTGCGTATCGCTGTGATGAACCAGGTGCACGCGCCACAGCCACGGGATGCGATGGAAGAACCGATGTTCCCAATAGCGCCACAGGTCCAGCACCAGAAACGTCAGCAGCAGCTCGATGGCGAATGGAAGTCCCATTCGCGACACGAAGCCTGGCGCCTGATGCAGCGCAAAAGCGTAAATCCCGATCGGCAGCACCAGCGTGTCGACCACGCTGCCGATGATGAACAGGCCGATATTGCTGGTCCAGCGTCTCGCGATCTGGACCGGCTGGCGTTGCAGCGCGCGAACGCGTTCGAGCAGAACGAGCGCCACGGCCGTCCCGAGGAATACGAGCTGGTAAAGAATCTCGAATTCTTTGGTCATCGGATGGAAGTGTGCGTGCGCCGGCCTGAGCGCGCAAATCGGCCGGCTAGCGTGGGATCAACGAGGGATTGCATACTGCGACCGACCTGCCGCGCGCCGCAAACGACGGGGCCCGGGGGTCAGCCGCATCGGGCGCCGGTCCGGCGCCCGATCCTGGCGAAAAGTCGGATTACCCGTGCTTCTTGCGCTTGACGATATAGATACCGATCGCCAGGCTCAACGCGGAGACGCCCAGCAGGGCGACGCTTGCAATCGGCAGAGCCGAACCAACCGGCGTGCCCAGAAAGAAGCCCAGCGTCGCACCCAACGGATCGCCCAAGGCATCACCCAGCGTCAAGCCCAGACTATCGCCGAGCCCAACTCCCAGCGGGACGGTGGGCCCCGCCAGCGCGACATTGGCCGCCGAAGCTGCGAAGGTGGCGACGATCAGTTTTCCTGCGTTCACGTTGTCTCTCCCAATGACTCGACCCGCTGATGGCTCAGCGACGATTACCGATGCTTCTTGTGTTTGACGATATAGATGCCGAACGCCAAGCTTGCCGCGGAGACGCCCAGCAGGCCGACGCTCGCAAGCGGCAACACCGAACCGAGCTGCGAGCCCAGCAAGTTGCCCAGCGTCGTGCCCAAGGCGGTCCCGCCCAGAACCGGGCTGGCCCAGAGGGGCTCCCAAAGCCACGACCGCCGCGAAAGCCGCATTTGCCGCCGAAGCTGCCACAGCGGCGACCATCCATTTTGCTGCGTTCAAGTCTCTCTCCACCCATGACACGCGCGCGATGAAACATCGGCTGCTGCGCCTTGACGCGATGCGCAGCCCCGTATCCTCGCGCGACATGGGCGACCGCATATTCTGTGCCTGGAATGTTTTTTCCTTATGAATCAATGAGCAGATTCAGGCGCGCCTCATGGTGTCCGAGCGGGCGTAAAGAATTCCGACGCCGGCGCTGGGTGACGCTGGCGGAGATCACCGAACGCGAGGCTCGCCGCATCGTGGCTTGCACCGCGCGCAAAGGCGTCGGCGACGTCCGCCCTGCCGGCCCGGGCTTCCCGGGGGCGTCACGAATGTCCCCGCCGCTAGGGCAGGCTGCGTAGTGCCCGGCGCTGCTTCTCGATCGCTGCGGCGACAGCGGCGGAATGCCCGGACGAGCGCATTGCACTGATCTTGGACGACGGATCGGCTGTCTCTGCCTGCCGCTTCAGCGCACGCTGCGACAGGTCGGCCGGCGTTGCCGCGGTCACCGATGCATTGGAAAATCCCGATTGGCTTATCGACATGTAGCCTTTCATCGGATAAGCATTCTCCGTCGTCGGCGAGATCCAGAGACCGTTGTAAGTCTGGTCCAAGCCGAATTCGTACGCGTATACGTCGACAGCGACCGTGTACGTCGAGTCAGTCCAGTGGCCGCAAACCACAAGCCCCGCAATCTCGCCGGTGATCTGCAGTTCACAGGACGCAAACTTGTCGAAGTCGTTGACTATGCCATTGCCTTCCGCGGTCGCACCACTGACATTCGTGAAGTAGTACCGATCGGCAAAATCGACGCCCCCGATCGTTTCGACGTAAACCCATTGGCCCAACAGTCCTTGGGGCGGGGTTCCGAAGCCGAAGTTGAATGGCCGGATTGTCGTCGTCCGGCCGCCAGGCAGGAGTACCGTCGCGCTTGTCTCGGAGGTGAAGGTGATGACAATGGACCCGCTCGTGATCGTCGACGACGGGGGCGTATAAGCGCATGAAATGCACTGCCCTCCCCGCACCGCGAGCAACAACCCGGTGTACGTCGACTGACTGCCCGACATCGGCCCCGACGATATGTACCACTCCGAATCGCCGTTCGGCTTGTAGCTGAAGATCGTGACGACCAGCACGCCATCCTGAATATCGATGTTGTAGCCGGAGCCCTGCTCCGCGGGGTTGTACCAGTGCCCGGTGCGCGCGGTAAAAGCGCTTGCCGATGCCGAAAATGCAAGCAGTGCGAGAACCGCAAGGATCCGAGAAACCATTTGCCCTCCCCTTTTTTTTGCTTGCACCCGGCCAGCTGCATCGACCGGCGAGCTCGATTCGCCCAAACCGACGGCGCAGAAAGCGGTCGATGACAGCATACGCTTGCCGCCAAGCGCCAGCACCAGTGGCATGAAGCCGGCGAGGGAAAGGGTACGAGCGCAGGGAGAGCATGCGCCCGTTGTGCAACACGTCCAAGGTTACGAAATGTCAGCGCCTCCCGGAATCGGATTCACCAGCGCCAGACATGATCGAAGCGCTCGATCGCTTCCGGAATCGCGGCTCGACTGAGCTTTTCGATGCCGGCGACGAGCCTGTCGGCTGGCAACGCGCGTTCCCGGATATCCTCCTCGACGGCGTACACCGCGACCTTGGCGGCCATCAGCCGATCCAGATCCTGGTCGAGCCGCGGCGGATGCGCGAGCCTCTTGTCGCCGAACGCGAGCCCCGCCGCATCCTGGCCTTGCACCGCATAGTTGACTGCGTTGCCGGTCAGCAGAATGCTTAGCTCGGCCCCGCTGTTCCGCAACGCATGATTGAGCCACAGTATCGTGTCGTCCTGCTCTTCCAGCGTGGCTCGATACGCGGTATCGACGATGCTCAATATTTTCATGGCGGCTCCTAATGCGTGGGGATGACGATGACGCCGTCGCTCAGCTTGACGGCTTCGAAAAAATCCTTCGGGCTGCCGCGGCGCGGTCCGTCTATCGTCTCGCCCGCACCCCGCTCGTCGACGCACAGCCCGCAATTGATCCAGTCGAGCTTGGCCCCGGTCTGACGCGCCAGCGCGAACAGCCCGGCAATCCAGTCCTTGGTCGTCGGATGCTCCTCCTGTTCGGCGGTCGTGCCCTTGACCGGATTGGCGTGCGGTTGCTGCGCCTTCATCGTCATGCTGACCGCGCCTTCATAGGCGAACACGGTCACTATCTGCGCCTGGCGGAGCGCCGCGTCGATGATGCGCAACGCCGTGGCCGTGGTCGCGCTTTCGTACGGCGGGTCCATGATCGCCACGGTGAGATTCTTGCCGATGGTCATTTGTCGCTCCTCGAGGTCAATGCCAGATCACCTTGGTCTGCGGGGTCAGCGCCAGGTTGACCAACCGATCGATGCCGCTCGGCTGGACGCCGGCGGCCAGCCGGTCGACGGCGCGTTCGCGCAGCGCGAACGCGTCGGCAATGACCGCCACGCCGGCCCTGGCGAGCTCGCTGTAGCCGCCGGCATGCGATGCGCCTTCGCGCGCGGCGAGCACCGCGTTCTGCACCAGGAAGAGGGTCACGTCGTGCGAGCGCCGGCGTACGCCGGCGACGAGATCCAGAAACTGCGCGCAATCCGCAAACTGGTACGGATCGCGCGATTCGACAAAGACGAATCTGGCCATCTAAACCTCCGTGTAACGCGGTTGTCACCGCGATCGAGCCCCGCTGAATGCCGCATCGGCATCGCGCCGGTCGACTGCGGGAGAGGGAGAACGAGGCCGATGCTACGGATGAGGCCGGAGATACAACAGCCGCAGCGACGCGCGATTGTTACGGATACAGACGCAACGACGGCGGACTGTTACGCCTGTCCTTGCGGGCTTCTGTACGTCACGGCGCCGCTGGTGACAGCAGGCGCGGGACCTGACGGAGCAAGCTCCGGTGCTGTTTTTCGATGAACCGGTAGCACTCGCACGATTGCTCCTGCAGACCCTTCCTGTCCAGAACCACGATGTGTCCGCGTCGATAGCGCAGCAGTCCGAGAGACTGGAGGTGCGATGCCGCAATCGAGATTCCGGAGCGGCGCGCCCCAAGCATCGCAGCGATCGAGGTGTGCGACATCACGAGTTCATGCGGGTGCGCGTATTCGGCCATCGTCAATATCCAGCGCGCCAGCCGCTGTTCGACCCGATGGTGCTGCGAGCACGCGACCGACTGGCTGATCACGGCCAGAGCCACTTGCGTGTACTGCAGCAGCACGCGCTGCAGCGGGCTGCCGAAGCGGACCGCCGCTCGAAGGTCGCGCGAGCTCATCCGCAGCGCGGCGCCCGGAAGCTGGACGACGGCTTTGTCCGGCGTGGCGATCGTGCCGAGAAATACGTTGATGCCCACCATCCCTTCATGGCCGACGAGGCCCACCTCGACAGTGCGGCCGTCTTCGAGCGTGTCGACCATCGCGACGACCGTGTCCTCGGGAAAATAGACATGGTCGATCTTCTGATTCGCGCGATAGACGATGGCGCCGCGCTTCAAGTCGACGCGCTCCATCTTGGCGGCCAGGCGCCGGTATTCGGTCTTGAGAAGCGCGCCGAGAATGCCGTTGCTGACCGTCGATTTCCGGGCCAGACGGCCAGTTCTTCTGAATCATGTGCGATACGGGAAGCGAGCTGGGAGGATCGGGCTTGCCGAGGCCAAACGCGTCTCGTCGCCAAACTCTAAGACATGTGCGGTATAAGACAAATGCGGAAGGCCCGCCCCGGGGCCGGGGCGACACGGGAGCGTGAGAAGGTCAGGCCGAGCGCCGGACGTCCGGGCGGCGACAAAGCCGCCTAGGCGGTGCAGAATTGTTATGGCCCCCGCCAGGGCGTAACTGAACTGTTATGCCTGTCCGGGCGCGCTTCTGTGCCTTAGCGACGCATGCATTCTCGGGGAGGATCGTGCGATGACCGACGCTGCAGGTCCGATGCCACTCTACCAGCGGCTTGCCGACGAGTTGTCGACGCTGATCCGCAAGGGTCAGCTGGTACCCGGCGAGCGGCTGCCTTCGGTGCGCCGCATGGCGACCCAGCGCCGGGTCAGCGTGTCGACGGCTCTGCAGACACTGCGTACGCTCGAATGCTCGGGCCTGGTCGAGGCTCGCCCGCAGTCGGGTTATTTCGTTCGCCCGCGCGCCCGGCGCTTCGAGGAACCGCTGACCAGCGGCCCGCCGCCGGAAGCGGGGTTTGTCGGCATCAGCGGCATGGTGGCACGGGTGCGCGCCGCGGCCCTGGATCCGGCGATCGTCCCGCTAGGCACCGCAAGCCCTGCCGCCGAGCTGTTCCCGGCGCACCGCCTTCAGCAGATCACGGCGTCGATCGTACGGCGCAAGCCCGCGTTGCTGACCACCTACGGCTTTGCGCCGGGCAACCCCGCGTTTCGCCACCAGTTGAGCCGCCGCTACCTCGAATGGGGTGTCGGCATCGCCGAAAGTGAATTCGTCGTCACTCACGGCTGCACCGAAGCCGTAGCGCTCGCGCTTCGCGCCGTCGCTGCGCCCGGCGATACGATCGCGCTCGAATCGCCAACCTACTACGGCACCTTGCAGGCGATCGAGACGATGGGACTCAAGATCATCGAGATCCCTACGCATCCGCGCGAGGGAATCTCACTCGAGGCGCTCGACGTTGCGCTCCATCACCACGATCTGAAGGCGGTCGTTCTGATGGGCAACGTCAGCAATCCTCTGGGCAGCATCATGCCCGACGAGCGCAAGCGCGCGCTGGTGGCCACGCTCGAGGCGCGCGGCATCCCGGTGATCGAGGACGACATCTACGGCGACCTCCATTTCGAGCCGCCGCGTCCGCTGCCGCTGAAGGCGTTCGAGAAGCACGGCGGCGTCATGCTCTGCTCGTCGTTCTCCAAGTCGCTGGCGCCGGGATTGCGCGTCGGCTGGATCGCGCCGGGCAGGTATCTGGCCAAGATAGAGCTGCTCAAGTTCGTCAACACGCTGACGACCCCGGAAATTCTGCAGATCGTGCTCGCCGAGTTTCTCGCCCAGGGCGGCTACGACCACCATCTGCGCAAGGTGCGGCGCCTGTTCGCAACTCAGGTCCGGCAGATGACCGATGCGATCGCCAGCCATTTTCCCGAGGGCACGCGGGTCACGCGCCCACTCGGTGGTTTCGTCGTCTGGGTCGAACTGCCCGGCCAGATCGATACGATGCAGCTCTACGATGCCGCCGTTCAGCAGGGATTCAGCTTTGCGCCCGGCCGGCTGTTTTCGGCGAGCGATCGCTATCGCAACTGCCTCCGCTTGAGTTGCGGCCACCCGTGGAGCGAGCGCACCGAGCAGGCGGTCGTCAAGCTAGGACAGTTGGTGCGCGCGGAGGCTGCAGCAGCGTCCTAGCGCTGCGCGGACTGGGTGCCGCGCGCCTCGCCATTCGCGCGCTGG
This sequence comes from uncultured beta proteobacterium, assembly GCA_963847585.1. Lineage (GTDB taxonomy): Bacteria > Pseudomonadota > Gammaproteobacteria > Burkholderiales > Casimicrobiaceae > PALSA-1003. Next base: position 594,081 of record CAWKAQ010000019.1, read on the forward strand.
GCGCGGATCAGGCGTTGCGCCTCCAGGCACCAGTGCTTCTTGATGTTGTGCCAGACGTCGGCCGCCCACAGCACGTGCGAATCGTCGCCGCCCGGTATCGTCGCCGCATCGACGTTCTTGCCGCCGGTGTAGGCGTTGATCCAGTCGCGCTTGCTCGGCTCGTCGACCAGGTAGTCGGTGTACGGCACGGTCACGTGGCTGTACGCGATCGGAAGATTGACGTTGTGCACTTTCGCGTTGCCGGTCTGACGATAGAGATCATACGAAGTCGCAGCCGGACGGCGGCGTGAGCGCAATCGGATCGGCAGCGATCGAGTAGCCGGTAAATTCCTCGACGCTGTCCGGAATCGCTCTCAGACGTCCGGCGAGGCTCCAGCTGGTCGCCGCCCAGAATTCCAGCCCGCCTGCGCCGACGACCGACGCATACGATAGCTTGATGCCGACAACCGGCCGCTCGCGCGTGTCAGTGGATCCAAGATCGTCTGGCGATTCTCCGACTGGTCGGTTACCGGATTCCATACCGGGACGCGATCGCCGTAATCTCCTGCCAGCTCGTGCAGGACCTTCACCGTTTGCATGCCGCCCTGGCTATGGCCGATCAGCATCGGCCGCATGCCGTCCCGCTCGTAATACCATGCCAACTGGCCTGCCAGCCGCTCGCTGCTCCGGTAAGGATTCTGCGACCATTCGCCGTCGCGCGGGTCGCGAATACGCGCCTCCGGATAGCCCATGCCGACCAGGAATTTCCCGAACGACTCCATCATCAGGTAGACGCCGGCAATGCCGCCGTGGACCAGAACGATCCTCGGCGTCGGTCCGGCGGCGAGGCTGTTGCGAACGTCGGCGTCGCCGATCCGATCGGGATCCAGCGCAAGAATGCGGTCCTCGATCGCGCGCCGCGACGCGGCGGTAATCTCGATCCCGTTCGTCGCGGCCAGATGCGCCGCCAGCAGCTCGTTGCGACTGTCTATCGCCGCCGGAGGATAGGAGGTTGTCGCGCACGCGGCCAAGGCCAGCGCAACGATGCTGAGACCGGACAAGCCCAGGCAACGCCTGGCGGTGTTGGTATTGTTGATCTTGGTCATCGCGGCCTCCCTTCTTCTGGGGAAAGTCTCGCGCATGCGCAGCGCCGCCGCCTATCGGCCGAATGCTTTTTCTCTTGTCCGACCGTGGCGCGAGCCGTGCAGGACGGGGACCTACACGGAATGCGCGCGACTAGCCGGAGCGACGGCAGCGCAGCAGGTTCATCGCGTTCAGCGTCGAAACCGTCTCGCCGCGCTGATTGAGGACTTCGATCAGCGTGCGCACGACCCCTCGATCCGGCTTGGACCGAGAGCGTCTGGCTTCGGTGACCGTCACCCGGATCCGCAGCGTATCGCCGGGCCGCACCGGCTTCAGCCAGCGCACTTCGTCCACGCCGGGCGAAGCGAGGCTTGCGACACTGGACAGGTAATTGTCGACGAACAGTCGCATCATCAGCGCGATGGTGTGCCAGCCGCTCGCGATCAGGCCGCCGAACGGTCCGTGCGCCGCGGCCACCGGATCGATATGTATCGGCTGCGGATCGAATGCCCGAGCGAAGGCGACCGCTTCGCGCTCGTCGACGGCCGCCGTCCCGTACTCGTATGTCGAGCCGACGACGTAATCCTCGAAATGGCGCTGGTCGATGGGCACGCCGAAATCCGGCGTGCTCATCGCGGTTGCGGCACCATCGTGCCGGATCGGGTGGTCAATCGAGCTTGCCGACGCGGCGAACGACGGCGCCGAGCTTCTGTGCGTCGGCGTCCCAGAAGCGCTGCAGCTCGGGCGCGTCGAGATACTGCACCGGCGTTTCCACCGTGGCCAGCGCGGCAACGAAGCGCGGGTCCGAGGCGGTGATCCGCGCCGCGTCGCGAAGCTTCGCCAGCACCGGCGCCGGCGTCCCGGCCGGCGCGAACAGTCCCGACCATTGGAAGAACACGGCGTTGAAACCGGACTCCGACAAGGTGGGCACGTCCGGCAACGACGCGAGCCGATGGTCGCCCCACGATGCGAGCACGCGTACCTTGCCCGCCTTGACGTGCTGGATCACCGTCGACGGGCCCGATGCGATCGCATCGATGTTGCCTCCGAGGAGGCCGACGACTGCAGGGCCGGCGCCTGTATAGGGGACATGCAGCATCTTGATGCCCGCTCGGCCGCGAACATCTCCATCGGCACATGCATCGTTCCATAGTTACCCGAAGATCCATAGCTGATGGCGCCGGCCGCTTTTTTGCGTCGGCGACGAATTCCTGCAGTGTCTTCCACGGGCTATCGGCGCGCACCGCGAGCACCGTCGGATCTGCCGTGAGCCGGGCGATCGGGACGAGCTGATCGAGCTGATACATCGGCGGACGACCGATGATCTTGTCCGCCTCCGGCAGGATCGAAATCGACGAAAGGGCGAGGAGCAGCGTGTAGCCGTCGGGCTTCGCCTTGGCCACGTATGCCATGCCGATGCCGCCGCCGGCGCCGGCCTTGTTCTCGATAACGACCGGGGCGCCGAGACGCGTCCCAGCGCATCCGCCGCGGGCCGCGCGACAATGTCGGCAACGCCTCCCGGCGGAAACGGAACCACCAGCGTGATCGGCTTCGACGGATACGCTTCCTGTGCGCTGGCTTCCGCGCCGAGCAGCGCCAATGGCAGGACAGCGGCCGTGAAAGCGCGCGAGCTAACATCAGGCGAGTATCCAGACCGCTATCCCGGCGAGCAGCAGCCACTTGACGCCGTAGTAGGCGAACTTGCTCTTGCGCTTCAGCGCCTTGCCGGGCAGGCGCAGGTAGTACGCCAGGCCGAAGATCTTGTTCAGCACGCCGACCTGGTCGCCTGCGACGTTCTCGGTCTGGCTGGCGCGAATCACGGTCGCCTCGTACCAGTGGTTGATCGTGGCCATGATGCGGCTGGTCAGCGGCCGTTCGACGTCGCAGAACAGGATCACGCGCAGAGTATCGGTCTTGTTTTCCGCCCAGTGGATGAAGGTCTCGTCGAAGATCACGGCCTCGCCATCGCGCCAGCTATAGGGCTCGCCGTCGACGAAGATGCGACAGTTGTCCGAGTTCGGCGTCGACAGGCCCAGGTGATAACGCAGCGAGCCGGCAAACGGATCGCGGTGCTTGCCCAGGTTGCCGCCAGGGGGCAGCAACGCGAACATCGCCGCGTTGACCGACGGGATCGACTGCACCAGCGCGACGGTCTTCGGGCACAGCGCCTTCGCCGAATCCAGCGGCTCGTCGTACCATTTGACGTAGAACCGCTTCCAGCCGCGCCGGAAAAAAGAATTGAAGCCCAGGTCGTTGTATTTCGCCGCAGCGCGGATGTGGCCCTCGTCGAACAGCTGCAGGGCTTCCTCGCGCAGCATTTGCCAATTGTCGGAGAGCGGCTTCAACTCGGGGAAGAGCTTGACGTCGACGTACGGCCGGTTCGGCACCGCCGAGAACATGTACATCAACATGTTGTACGGCGCCATGAACGTCGAATGATCGGTCAGCTGCCGATAGAACCGATGCCGGATGCGGCCGCGATAATGGATGTACATCGCCGAAGCGATGAAGCCGTACAGGATGAAAAACTTCGGCGCCAGCAGATTGGGCAGATGCGCGATCATCGTCGGTCTTCGGTGGTGGCTGCCATTATAGCGCCTGAGCGGCTTGGCCCTCTCGGCCCTCGGGCGCCGGCGCGAGCTTCCAGCGCCGGTGCACCCAGAACCACTGCTCGGGGTGGCGCAGCACCAGTATTTCGAGCATCGCGTTGTACGCACGGGTGTTGCGCCGGATTTCCTCGTTGACCTTGTCGCATTCGACCAGCGGCAGCGCTTCCTCGAAGCGCAGCACATGCGAGCCGTCGGGTTCGCGCCAGCTCGACGCCGGCACGACCGGCGCACCGGTCGCGAGCGCCATGATCGCGAGGCTCTTGAACGTTCCCGCCGGATGGCCAAAAAAGTCGACCGCGATGCCGTCGGGCGGCGAGGCGTGCTGGTCGAACGGGAACACGACCAGGTCGCCTGCTTCGAGGCGCTCGAGGATCGCATCGAGCGATCCGCGCTTGCCCAGCACGCCAAAGCCACCCTGCCGGAACCGCCGGTTCACCAGCGCGTCGAGCCAGCGCGGCGAATCGCGCGGCGGATGAAATGAAAGCGTCCCCGCATGTGCGGAAAATGGCGCAGACCCGCGATCGTCGCCACCTCGAAATTGCCGAAGTGTCCGGTAAGGATCAGCGCGCCCTTGCCCCGCTCGAGTGCACGCGCCAGCGCCTCGACGTTGTCGACGCGGATCAGCGCCGACTTACTTTCCTCCGACAGCCAGCGAAACCGGACAAACTCGCCGGCGAGCCGCCACAGATGCGCGTAATGCGCCTGCGCCAGCCCGACGATCTCGGCTTCGGGAACCGCCGCGCCGAACACACGGCGGAGATTTTCCAGGATGACACGCGCGGCGCAGCGGGAACAGGCGGTAGATCAGCCGGCCCGCCAGCGGTGCGTCGGCTTGCGCCGGAAGCGCCAGCGCCACTGCGGATGCGCTTGTCCGGTCGTGCGTCAGCGATACTGCGATCGACCGCAGTCGCTGCCGGCCGAGCACGAGCTCCGCCCTGGCGCTGCAGACGACTTGCGGCGCACCGTAGGCGTCGCGCTCGATTGAAAAATCGGCGGGTTCGATCTCGGCCAGTGCGAGCTCGCGCGGAAAGAGCTTGGCGCAGGCCTCCTTGGCGGCAAAGCGCGCCGCCAGGCTGGCCGCCCGGCCCGGCCCGTCGCCGCTGTCGGCGAGCTCCTGCGGAGAAAAATAGCGGATCAGGTCTTCCGCCGGGGTCTCGCGCAACAGGCGCTCGATGCGCGCGATTTCGACGCTGTCGATGCCGCAGCGCGTCGGCTGCCCGCGCTGCGCCAGGAACGGGTCGGCGGAGCCCGCCATCCGATCACTGCAGCGCGCGGACGATCAGCGCGGCATTGGTCCCGGCGAAGCCGCGGCACAGAATCAGCGCCGTGTCGCCGCGCGGAACCTGCGGCGCGGAGGAGACTCGCAGGCCGTCGCAATCAGGATCGAGCGAGGTCAGCGTGGCGATGCCCGGGACGATGCGCTCGCGCAGCGCCGCCAGCGCGATCACCGTCTCCGATGATGCCGGCCGCGGCGATCAGATGCCCGGTCGCCCACTTGAATGCCGTGACCGGCGGCGCCGCGTCTCCGGTGCCGAACACGCCGCGCAGCGCCGCCGCCTCGGATGCGTCCGACAGCGGCGTGCCGTTGCCGTGGGCGACGATCATCCCGATATCCTCCGGCGCGAGCCCGGCTTCGGCCAGCGCCTGCCTGATCGCGCGGCAAAGGCCATCGCCGTCCCCGCGAATCGCGAGCAGTCCCTCGCCTTCGGCTGCATAGCCGCCGCCGAGCACCTCACCCAGCGCGATGGCGTTGCGCTTTTGCGCGGCGTCCTCGGTTTCGAGCGCGAGCGCGCCCGCGCCCTCGCCGAATACGCTGCCGCTGCGCCGCACGTCGAATGGGCGGACGGTGTCGGCCGCAAGCAAGCCGCACTGGTGGTAGTAAAGCACCATCTGAGGCTCGATCGGCGCATCGTGCCCGATGGCGACCGCGCGGTCGGCTTCTCCCTGGCGCAGCGCTTCGACCGCTTCGATGACCGCCAGCGTGCCGCCGGCGCTGTGGTTGGTGATGCAGGCGTTGCTGCCCTTGAGTCCGTATTTGATGCCGACATGGCAGAGCACGTTGTTCGGCAGTGTGCGCAACAGCCACATCGGATTGACCTCGTTGCCGAGGTCGCGGCCGAACGCCGGAAGCGTCGCCGCCGGCCTCGCTCATCAGCGGAAAGTATTCGTACTGCGACATGTACGCGCCGCCGCCGGACCCGACGTAGAGTCCGCTGCGATCGTTGAACGCCGCCGCCGCTGCGCCATCCGCGCCATCGCGCGCCGACATGAATCCGGCCGCGTCGATTGCCTGGCTTCCCGCATAGAGCCCGAACATGTCGCTGCGCCGGATCAGCTTGTGCAGCTTGCGGTCCTCGACCAGCGCCCGCGGATTGAAGTCCGGCATTTCGGCGGCGACACGCACCGGCCAGCCGGTCGTATCCCATTGCGCGATCGGCCCGATGGCCGAACGTCCTTCGCGCGCCGCCGCCAGGATCGCGCCAGGGTCCATGCCGGACGCGCACACCGCGCCGGTGCCGGTGATCAGAATTCTGCGGCGCGGCATGCTTTACGCGGCTCCGGTCACTTCGTCCGGGTGGCGCAGCGCGACGCAGCTGTTCGAGCCGCCGAATCCGAACGAGTTGGACAAGGTCATCCGCACGCGCCGCTGCGGTCGGCGCGACGACAAGATTCAGATCGCAGTCCGGGTCGCGCTCGCGCAGGTTCGCATTGATCGGCAGCTCGCCGTGTCGAATCGCCAGCGCGCACACCACGACCTCGACGGCGCCGGCCGCCGCGATCAGATGGCCCATCGAGCTCTTGGTCGAGCTGACGGCGACGTCGGCGCGCCTTGTCCCCGAACACCGTGTGGATCGCGGCGCTCTCGCTCTTGTCGTTCATGTAGGTCGATGTGCCGTGCGCATTGATGTAGTCGACGTCCTCCGGGCGCGGCGCCGGCGTCGGCAAGGGCTGCGCGCATCGACTGGATCGGGCCGTCTCCGTCCGGCGGCGAATCGGTGATGCGATACGACGACAGCGAATTGCCGTCTCCGGCAAGCTCGGCGTAGATGTGCGCGCCGCGCCGGCGCGCCGCTTCCCATTCCTCGAGCACGACAAAGCCTGCCCCTTCGCCAAGCACGAAGCCGTTGCGCGTTGCGTCGAACGGGCGGCTCGCGCGCTGCGGCTCGTCGTTGTCGGCCGATACCGCCGACAGCAGGCAGAAGCCGCCCAGTCCTACCGGGCTGATCATCGAATCGAATCCGCCGGCAAGCGCGTAGTCGACGCTGCCGCGGCGGATCAGTTTGAGCGCGGTGCCGATCGCCTGGCCGCCCGACGCGCAGGCGGTATGGACCGACGTTGCGTATCCGTGGATGCCGAAGCGCCGGGTCAGCAGGGCCAGTCCCGCCGTCGCTTGGCTGCGGCAGAAAACGATCGGGTCGGTCGCCGTGGGATCGTCGACCAGCTGGTCGGCATGCAGCTCGCCGTCGGCCGCCGAATGGCGCTGCACGGCGGAGAGGTCCTCGTACGCGACGCCCATCATGCCGGTCCCGACCGAGCAGCCCCAGCGCGTCGCGGTCGCCGCCGTCGGCGCAATGCCCGCGTCGCGCATCGCCTGCTCTGCCGCGCCGAGGGCAAAGCGATGCGAGCGATTGGCGAACTTGAGCAGCTTGCGGTCGGCGCCGAGCGCGGCCGCGTCGAAATCCTTGACCTCGGCGGCGATCCGCGTCGAAAAGCCGCTGGCGTCGAAAATGCTGATCGGCGCGACGCCGCTGCGGCCTTCGAGCAGCGCAGTCCACGTCGTGGACACATCGTTGCCCACCGGCGTGACCAGCCCGATCCCCGTGACCGCGACCCTGCGCCGCCGGCTCATGCGAGCACCCTGTCGACCAGTTCGACACGTGCCGTCGCCACCGCGCGATCGCCGACATGGGCGCTCAACGCGATCCTTGCGGTCGCGGCGTCATCGGGTGCCGGCAGCAACTCGACGTTGATGCCGACTTGCTGACCCGGCGTGATGAACGTGCGCATCTTGACGTTGGTCATGCGCGAGGGCGTCATCGCCGCGGCGCCTCGCGACTCGCCGAGCGAATTGGCGAGCTCGATGGCAAGCCTCATCTGCAGATCGAGCAGCAAGGTCGCCGGAAACACAGGACGGCGGGGAAAATGATCGCCGAAGAATGCCGCATGCTCGGGTACCATCAGCGTGGCGTGCAGCGACTTGGCCGGCACGCGCGCATCGACGGTGAGAGGCACCGGCGCGCACCCCGCGAAAGCCGCCGGCGGCCGCACCTCGCCCGCGCAACAGCGCAAAGCGCTCGCGCAATGCATCCGGCGAATCGAACTCCTCGACCGGCAGCATCGGACCCAGGCAGTGCCTGAGCTCGATGACCCGCCTGCCGTTGACCTTCGCCCAGCCGCCATAGGCGATGACTTCATCGTCGCAATCGTCGATGTCGACGTCGAGCTCCAGCAGATCGCCGGGCGCGACGCTCGCCCTCGAACAAGGTTTCGGTCGCCAGCGCCGCAACCGGCCGTCCGCGGTAGCCGAGCTTGTCCATCGCAACCCACGCCGCGAGCTGTCCGACGGCTTCGGCGACCAGGCACGACGGAAACTCAGCGATATCGCGCGGGACCGCGTACCAACCGCGAGCATGCGTTCCGGGCGCGAATTCGGTGATCCGGTCGACAAAGGAGAATGCGGCGAAATGATCGCTCATGCGGCGGTTCGGCGCCTCGTCAGGCCGCGGCCTGGGCTTCGCGCTGCGCGTTGATCACCAGCTTGCAGAACGTCTCCGGCGTGAACAGGCGCGGAATATCGGCGACCTTCATCGGCGTCTTGAATCGCTCGGCGGGAATCTCGGACAGATAGGATTTGAGCTGCGCCAGTCCCTTTTCGGTGACGATGCCTTTCTGCTCGAACTCGGCTTCCGGCAGGTCGCCGCGCGCGTTCTCGACGATCTTGCCGCGCGGAATCTTGATCTTGAACGCGCGCTCGAGGCGGAACACCATGTCGAGAAAATCGATCGATTCGGCGTCGAGCCCCTCGATCAGCGACACGTCGAGCTTGACGTCTTCGACGTCGCAACCGAGCGCATCGGCCATCGTCTCGGCGACCTTCGGGTACACCGCCAGGATTTCTTCCTTGCTTATCTCATTTTGCGCCATGCTGTTCACTCCATTTTGAAGCCGCCGTCGACGGCGACGACCTGTCCGGTCATGTAGTCGGCGTAGCGCGAGGCCAGAAACCAGACCGCATACGCGACTTCCTCGGGCTTGCCGTAACGCTTGAGCAGGATGCGCGATTTCACCTGGTCGCCGGCGAGATCGCGCACGTCCTGAGACATTTCGGTTTCGATCACGCCGGGTGCGACGGCATTGACCGTAATCTTCCGCGGCGCGAGCTCCACCGCCAATGAGCGGGTGAAGGCGTTGATCGCGCCCTTGCTCGCCGCATAGTTGGTCTGGCCACGCCCGCCCTTCTCGGCGCTGACCGAGGAAAGGTTGATGATCTTGCCAGAGCGCTGCACGATCATGTGCGGAATCACCGCCCGGGTGGTATTGAACACGCCGCCGATGTTGGTGTCGAGGACGACGCGGATGTCGTCGTCGTCGAGCGCCGCAAGCTGATTGTCCCGGATGATCCCCGCGTTGTTGACCAGGATGTCGATGCGCTCGGTGCGCGCGGCAACCCGCTCGACGGCGTCGATGCAGGCCTTGGCGTCGCAAACGTCGACCTGCTCGGCGCCGATTGCTCTGCCTGCCTCGCCGCCGGCGGCGACGACGTCCGCCGCGGCCTGCGCGTTGTCGCGATAAAAGAACGTGACGTCGGCGCCTTCGTCGGCGAGAAGCTCGACGATCGCGCGGCCGATGCCGCGACTGCCGCCGGTGACGATCGCGACTTTGCCGGCCAGCCCGGAATCGATTTTCATCGCCGGCTCATCCCGAGATGCAGAATCCGCCGTCGACGACCAGCGTATGACCGGTGATCATCGCCGCCTCGGGCAGGCACAGCAGATAGACGGCGCCGGCCACGTCCTCCGGCGTCAGCACCGGCCCAGCGGGCGTCCGTTGCGCGAAATTGGCCAGCAGCTCCTCGCGATTCGGGAAGTGGCTCAACGCCTCGGTATCGACGACGCCGGCGCTGACGGCGTTGACCCGGATGTTCTTCGGCCCGAGCTCCTGCGCCAGCGTGCGCACCAGCGACTCCAGTGCGGCTTTCGACGCGCCGATGAAACCGTAGTCGGGCATCGCGCGCGAGGCGCCCAGGCTCGACATCGCGATGATGCGCCCGCCTTCGCGCATTTGCGGCACCGCGCGCTGTGCCAGCAGCGCCAGCGCGAAGGCATTGGTCTCCAGGCACCAGCGCCAGTGCTTGAGCGACATCGCCATCGCCGGTTTGAGCACGCCGCTGGCCGCATTGCTGACGACGATGTCGATGCGGTCGAAATGAGTGGCGATGGCGGCGAACATCTCGTCGACGCTTTCGGGCAGGCCGACGCTGGCCTGAAACGCGTGCGCCCTTCGGCCGGTGGCGCGCAGCGCCGCGCAAAGCGTCTCGGCTTCGTCATGGCTGTTGTAGTAATTGACCGCGATATCGCAGCCGCCGGCGGCGAGCTTGGTCGCGATCGCGCGGCCGATACCGCGCGAGGCGCCCGTGACGAGCGCGACCTTTCCGGCAAGGGGGCCTGACATCGGGCGGCAGTCGGTTGTCGTGGATTCCGGCAAAGGCGGACCGGGTGCAGGCGAAGGCGGGCATGCCATCCCGCGCCATGCCCCGGGACAATCGATAATTATCGCCTGCTTCGCTCTGCCGAGCAACCTCGACGCCCGCAGGAACCGGAGACCCGCAGGGTAAAAGGCCCGGCCGGCGCGCCCGAAGGCGTCGCCGGTGCGATCGCCCTACCGGCCCGGAGCCGGGCGCGGCGCGCGCAGCAAACGCTGCGCCTCGAGGCACCAGTGCTTCTTGATGCTGTGCCAGATGTCGGCGGCCCACATCACGTTGTTCGCGTTCCCGTCCGGCAGCGGCGCGCGCCCCGCGATGTTGTCGGGATCGAACGCATTGATCCACGCCCGCATCGGCGCCGACTGGGCGAGCTCCGCCGTATCCGGGACGAAGACGTGCGAATACTCGGCCGGCAGCGTGACATTGCGCACGATCGCCTTGCCGTCGGAGTGAAAAGTCTTTACGTTTTCCAAGCCCGGCGCATCCCAGGCGAAGAAATCCAGCCCGATCCGATAGCCGGTGAACTCGTCGACGGTGTCGGGAATCGACCGGATGGTGGGAACCACCTTCCAGTGCACCGGCAACGCCAGCGCCCAGCCTCCGGTACCCACCACCGACGCGCTCGGCGACCGATACGCCGACGACCGGCCGTTCACGCCCGGTCAGCGGGTCGACGATGGTCGTGCGTTCCTCGAATTGCCCGGTCAGCGGATTGAACACGCGCCGCTCCGCGCCGAAAGTCCCGGCGAGCTCGTGCAGGATCTTGACCACCTGGATGCCGCCCTGACTGTGGCCGACCAGCATCGGCCGCACGCCTTCGTGCTCGTAATACCAGGCGATTTCGCCCGCCTGTTGCGCACTGTCTTCGTAGGGGCTGCGCGAGTACGCGCCGTCGCCGGCGTCGCGGATCATCGGCTCCGGATAACCCATGCCGGTGAGGAAGTGCCCAAACGATTCCATCAGCAGATAGACCCCATAGACGCCGCCGTGGATGGCGAAGATGCGCGGCGTCGGCCCCTTGGCAAGCGCATTGCGCACATCGTCGTCGCTGATGTGGTTCGGATCGAGCGCGAGAATTCTTGCTTCGACCGCGGGATCGATCGTCAACGAGCGCAGCACGCTGCCCGGTGTGACCGCGCGCAGATCCTCGGCCGGCGCGCTCGAGCGGAGCGGTCGCGCACGCGGACAAGGTCAGCGCCAGGGCGGTTGCGATCAACAGTCCTGCCGCTCGGCACGGCGTCATCATGGCGCAATGCTCCTGATGTGCTGGAGGATATCGCTCAGCAAACTCTTCCGCGCGACGGCGATCGATTGCCGCCCTGCGGAATGATAAAGCGACCTCGACGACATCGCCCAGCGTTGTCAGTGCCAGGACGAGCGGCGAAAGCGGGCCCGTCGACACGGCACGGACGTAGCCTACGCGAAACGGATACGATTTCGCCTCCGGCCACAAGGCGTTGAGCTGCAGCGGGGTGACCCCCGCCCATACCGCGTAGTTTTTGGCGTGGAAGGCCTGCCGCTCCTGGTTCGAAAGAAAGCGCCATTGCAGGCCGGAGAAGCCGATCGCCAGCAAGGTCTGCAGGTAGAGCTTGCGCCGCTTGATGCGGCTGGTTTCGCCGCACACGAACCGGGCGAGCTCCGACAGCGGCATGTCGTCGGGCACCGGGTGTGCGACGCGAAACGATCCGAGCAGCGGCGCGAAGCCGCCGGCGGCCCGGGCGCCGAAATCACGCCGCACGTTGACGATCGATCCGACGGCCAGGTCGCGGCGCCGCTTGGCCTGGCGGCGCTCCGCCACCTGAGGCGACAAGGTCTTGAGCATGATCGCGAGAAAAATATCGTTCTGCGTCGTTCCCCACGATCGCGCCGTGGCCGCGAGCCGCGCCGACTCCGCGGGCGCGAGACGGGCAAAGACGACGCCGTTGTATCCGTCGCCGTCCTTCGGATACGGCGGCCGGACGGAGCGACGGCAGCTCGCAATCAGATAGCGCCAGCTCGACAAGCCACGTGCCAGCGCAAAGAATCGCCGAGCGAACAAGCGGCGATATCCGGGCGGGTACAGGTCGGGGCGCGGCTGCTCTGCGTTGGTGGGAACTAGGCGGTAGTAGTCCTCGACCAGTCGCTGCAACAGGCGGACGATCGAGTCGCCGCCGGCCACGAAATGGTCGTAAGCGAGGCCCAGATGGAACGCCGGCGCGTCCGCGACGGCGAAAAAACGAAACGGCTCGATCCCGCCGCCGGCGGGAAAGCCCAGGTTCAGCTGCCGCTCCATTTCGGCCTGCACGCACGCCCGGGGATCGGCGCCGCCGGCGAGCACCGCCAGCGGTGCTTGCGCTGCGCCGCCGGTCCATTCGTAGCGCTGCCGGCGACCGTCGAGCATGAGCCCGGTGAGGCCGAGGCCCTCGAGCTGGCGCCGGATGCACGCTTCGAGCCGCGACACGTCGAGCGGTTGCGGCAGCGTGACCACGTGCACCGCATTGTACGGATGCATTTCGCGCCAGCGCACCATCGCCGCCTGAAACAGGTTGAGCCGGCCTTTCACTCGGCGCCGCCCGGCTTGATTGCGGCGCGGCGCGCCCTGATCAGCCGCTGCGCCTCGATGCACCAATGCTTTTTGACGCTGTACCAGATGTCCGCCGCGTGCACGATGTTGGCGCTGTCGACGTCCGGTCCCTCGGGCAGCGCGGGCTGCGCCGCCGCGGGATCGTAATCGTCGATCCAGGCGCGCGTCGCCGCATTGCGCGTCAGATAGCGCGTGCGCGGCATGCGGATATGGCTGGTCGCGGCGGGCAGCTCGACGTTGCGCACCTGCGCGGTGCCGTCGGCGTGGTATTCCTCGCTGCCCGGCGGCGTGCCGGCGATCATGTCCCACTCGATCGAGAATCCGGTGAATTCTTCGACCGTGTCGGGGATCGCGCGGAGCTTCCCCATCATCGTCCACTGTCCGAGCAGAAAACGGGGCAGCTTGCCGGTGGCGAGTGCGGCGACATAGGGAACCTTGAGTCCGACCACCGGGCGCTCGAGGCCGGTCAGCGGATCGACGATGCTCGTGCGTTGCTCCGGCTGGCCGGTCAGCGGATTCCACACCGGAATCTCCCGATGAAACGACCCGTTGAGCTCGTAGAGCACCTTGATCGCCAGCATGCCGCCTTGGCTGTGGCCGATCAGCATCGGCATCATGCCGTCGGATTCGTAATACCAGGCCAGCTCGCCGGCCAGTTGCTCGCTGTCGCCAAAGCTGTTGCGCGACATGCTGCCGGTCGCGCGGGTCGCGCAGCCGCTCTTCCGGATATCCCATCGCGATCAGGTACTGCGCGAACGGTTCCATCGTGATCAGCGGAAAGCTTCCCTGAATGCCGATGATGCGCGGCGCCGGTGCATGTTTGAGCACGTCGCGAACTTCGGCGGCGCTGATGTGCAGCGGATCGAGCGCAAGGATGCGGTCCTCGATGCCGCGATCGAGCGATGGCGGCCGGCTCGGCGCGGCGCTCGCGGCCGGGGCCTCGGCCGCTCCAGCGGACGCCATCTGCGCCGAAAGCAGGGCAGCCAGCAGCGCGAGCGCCGCGCCGGCACGCAGACCTTGCAGTGCCCGTCGCCGGCGCGAGCTGCTGCGGTTCCCGCTTGTCGTGCCCGGCATCACGATTCGAGTATGGTATCGATCGGATCGGCGCTCGACGGGCTCTAGCTGTCCCGGCCGCCAAGCCGCGGAAAAAAGCGGCCGGTGCGCTTGAGGTAGGCCTCGTAGCGGGCACCGTGCACCTTGAGCAGATGCCGCTCCTCGTTTCGCGCCTTGAGGTTCATCAGACCCAGGTGCACGATCGCAACGACGATCATCGGCGCGGTCGGCACGATCAGCACCGAGCACAGCATCAACAGCATCTGCAAGGCATAGATCGGATGCCGGACGCGCGCGAACAAGCCGTCGGTGATCAGCGCGCTCTTTTGCGTGTCGCTGACCGCCATCCGCCAGTCGCTGCCCATCCTCCGCCAGCACTTGACGGTAAGTGCCAGGCACATCACCACGCAAAGCGCCGCCACCCAGCGGAGTGCGGCATACGCGGGAACGTTCCGCGTGAATTCGGGCAGCGCCAACAGCGGCGGCTCTGCGCGAGTCAGCGCCAGCCAGGGCAAAACAATCCAGAGAATGATCGCGGGCACCAGAACCAGCCACATCCTGCGCTCCAGCGGCTGCTCAGGAACGAGACCGGCGAGCTGCCGCGTCTTCCGCCGCGCGCGAACGACCATCGCGCCGACAGCGAACCAGTAGACCCAGATGGTCGCGGTCAGGACGAGCGCGGGAATGTCGATGCTGCCGGGTTGCAAACGTTTCGCCTTGCTGTGCGTCGATCGAGCCGGCGAGCCGGTCGACCCGCGATTTTACTGCATACCAGGCCATCGCCCCGATCCCGACGGGCGGAGTCGCGATGATGGTTCGCCTCGCAGCGCCGTTCATTGGATAATGGCCGCCGCATGATGACCAGCGAAGCGACCATAAGTGATGCTCGGAAATACCGCGCACGATAGCCGTCGTCGGCGCCGGCCTGATGGGACGCGGCATCGCACAGATCGCGGCGCAGGCGGGATTCGACGTCGCGATTTACGACGTCAAGCCCGATGCCGCGGCGGAAGCGCGGCGCGCGATCGCCGCGACCTTGGCGATGCTCGCCGCAAAGCACAAGCTGACCGAGGACGACGCCGCGCGCGCGATCGCGCGCATTGCGGTCGTCGGCGACCTCGCCGAGCTTTCGCGGGCCGACCTGGCGATCGAAGCGATCGTCGAGCGCCTGGATGCCAAGCAGGCGTTGTTTGCTGCGCTCGAGGCCATCGTCGGCAAGCGATGCATCCTTGCGACCAACACCTCGTCCTTGTCGGTCACTGCCATCGCCGCCGCATGCGCGAATCCGGAAAGAGTCGCCGGCCTTCATTTTTTCAGCCCGGTACCGCTGATGAAGCTGGTCGAGGTCATCGGCGGACTGTTGACGGACCCGCAGGTCGTCGAGCGCCTGCTGGCTTTCGGCGCGGCGCTCGGTCACACGCCGGTCCGCGCCCGCGACACACCCGGATTCATCGTCAATCACGCCGGTCGCGGCTATGGCACCGAAGCGCTGCGCATTCTCGGCGAGGGCATCGCCGACGTGGCCACGATCGACCGCGTACTGACCGAGGGCGCCGGATTTCGCATGGGACCCTTCGCCCTTTTCGATTTGACCGGCCTCGACGTGTCGCAGCCGGTGATGGAATCGATCTATCACCAGTACTACGAGGAACCGCGATTCCGGCCTTCCCCGCTGGGCGCGCAGCGCCTCGCCGCCGGGGTGCTTGGACGCAAGACCGGCCGCGGGTTTTACGAGTACGGCAGCGGCGCTGCGCCGGTTGCTCCGCCGTCTGTGCCCGCTGCCGCGCCGGCTCGCCGCGTCTGGGTTAGCGCGCGCGATAGCGTCGCACGGCAGCGCGTCGCCTCGCTGCTTGCGCGCCTGGGCGCCGAGGTCGATTCGGACGCACGACCGGCGCCCGATGCCGTCTGCCTGGTCCTGCCCTGCGGATGCGATGCGACGACTGCCGCGCTCGACGAAGGCCTCGACCCCACGCGCACCGTCGCGCTCGACGTCCTTCCGGACCTCGCGAAGCACCGCACGCTGATGACGACGCCGGTCACCCGGCCCGAGGTGCGCGATGCCGTCCACGCGCTGTTCGCCGGCGACGGTGGCAGCGTCGCGATCATCCACGACAGCCCCGGCTTTATCGTGCAGCGCGTGCTGTCGCACATCGTCAATGTAGCCTGCGATATCGCGCAGCAGCGGATCGCGGCGCCCGCCGACATCGATCTCGCCGTCAGGATCGGGCTTGGCTATCCGATGGGACCGCTGACGTGGGGCGATGCCCTCGGACCGGCTCGCGTGCTCGCCATCCTGAACGAGCTCGCGCGCGCCTACGGCGATCCTCGCTATCGGCCGAGTCCGTGGCTGTCGCGCCGCGCCCGCCTCGGGGTGTCGCTGCTGACACCCGAGGGGTGAGCGCACCGGCGCTGCAGCGGTGAGGCTTGCAGCCGCCGATGCGCAGTAGCATGATGATCGTGTCCTCACACCACAGCGAGATCGACCGATGAGCAAAGGCAAGGGCAGTGGCAGTTTTCGCGGCCGCGACGCCAAGACCGGGCAGCCGATCCAGATTCCACAGGTCAAGCGCCCGCAGGCGCCGTCGGTGCCGCGGGTCATGCCCCGCACCAAGGCGAGTCCGAAAGGACGCTAGAGGCGGCCATGACGTCGAAACAGCGCCGGGAAATCCTGCTTCGCGCGAGCGCGCTTGCCGCCGGCGGCGCCGGCTACGCGATGTCGGGCAGTGCGGCGGGCCAGGCGCGTACGCCGTTCACTGTCGCGCCGACGTTCATTCCGATTGCCGGCAGCGGTGAGCTTTTTCCGGTACGCCGCATTTACTGCATCGGACGCAATTACGCGGCGCACGCGCGCGAGATGGGCTCCGATCCGACACGCGAGCCGCCGTTCTTTTTTCAGAAGCCCACCGATGCGGTGCAGAACGTGCCGCCGGGCGCGACCATCGATCACCCCTACCCTCCGCTGACCAAGAATTATCACTACGAGGTCGAGCTGGTCGCCGCGCTCAAAAGCGGCGGGCGCAACATCGCGATCGACCAGGCGCTCGGCCACGTTTTCGGCTATACGGTCGGCCTGGACATGACGCGGCGCGATCTGCAGCGCGCGATGGGCGAAGAAAAGAAACCGTGGGAAATCGGCAAGAGCTTCGATCATTCCGCGCCGCTCGGCCCGCTGCAGCCGGTTGCCGTCGTCGGACACTTCACCAAGGGAGCGATCTGGCTCAAGGTCAACGGGCAGATCAAGCAGAATGCCGATCTGTCGCAAATGATCTGGTCGGTCGCCGAGCAGATCAGCAAGCTCTCGGAAGCTTTCGAGCTTGCTGCCGGCGACATCATCTATTCGGGAACGCCGGAGAACGTCGGTCCGGTCGTCAAGGGCGACGTGATGGAGGCCCACATCGACGGCCTGTCGAGCATCAATGTGAAGGTCGTCTAGCGCGCCTTCAGTGCCGGCGTCATCGCAGGTGCATGCTGCCGTATCCGAACAGCCCGATCACGCCGATCACGATCAGGTAGATCGCGACGATGTAATTCAGCAGCCGCGGAATCAGCAGGATCAGGATGCCTGCGATCAGCGAGATCAGCGGCCCGAGCGTCAGCGTAACGTTCATTGCGGTCTCCTTGTGGTTGTGTCGGTCGTTCGCTAGCGCTGCGCCGCCCCGCGGCCCGAAGCCGGCGGATCGACGAGCTTCGGTGACTGCAGCGGGTCGAAATCCACCCATTTGCCCATTCGCCAGGTGCCGTCGGCGCGCTCGACGTCCTTCGCCCCCATCGATTCCAGCACGTTGGCGGCGACGACTCTTCGCGCATATTCGGGCGCGCGCGCCGCAACGATGAATCCCGCCGAACGTTCGATCGGCACGCCATCAGCCGGAGTCTCCGGCGGCGGCTCGCCTTGCTCCTTGGCCGCCGAATCGCCTTCGCCCATGTCATTGAGCGCGCCCGCCAGCGATCCGACATAGGCGCCGGCACCTGGCGCCCGCCACGGCGGCGGCCGGTCCCACCAGCGGCGTGGCCGCCACGCCGACGCCGAGTCCGACGACGCCCCCGATCGCCGCGCCTTTGAGCGCGCCGCTGTGCGCATGCGTTGCGCCGTGCGACTTGTCACGGTCGCCGCCGACCGGAAAGGTCGCGTGCTGTCCGGGAGGGTTCAGATAAAAGACGGTCACATCTTCGGCAGCGAAGCCTTGTTGTCGAAGCGCCTCGGCCGCACGGTCCGCCTGCGCTTCCTGCTCGAATCTCCCGGCGATGATCGGTGTCATGTGATCTCCTGCAGTCGAGTGACGGCGAAAAGCCGCCGCCGGATTGCCGGCGGATGATTCGCACGGCGCGCCGAAGGCGCTAAGCACGGCGCAACTATTTACAACCGCTTGTAAATATTGCTTCGATTGCTTGCGGATGCGCGCACGCTGCCGGTCATGACGTCGTTACAGCATTAACCGTGCCGTCGGTGGATCGGCTTGGGATGGTCAGTGGGCCGCCGTTCGCGGTCGCCTTGGAGCGCCGACACCAAACGGCGCGCCGACGCCAGAAACAAAACGGCCGCCCCGATAGGGGCGGCCGCAAGGGTCGGACTGACGGGATTAGTCTTTCTGATCCTTGTCCTTTTCCTTGCTCCTTGTCCTTTTCTTTGCCCTTATCCTTGCCTTCGTCACTCTTGGCAGCAGCCTTTGATGCTTCGCGTTGCTGGCGCTGCTGCTCGGCTTGCTGGGCTTGCTGGGCTTGCTGCTGCTGGCGCTGCTGCTCGGCTTGCTGGCTTGCTGCTGCTCCTGCTGCTGGCGCTGTTCTCGGCTTGCTGGCTTTGCTGTTGCTGGCGCTGCTGCTCGGCCTGCTGGCGCTGCTGCTCCTGCTGCTGCCGCTGTTTCTCGGCCTGCTGGCTCTGCTGTTGCTGGCGCTGCTGCTCGCTGCTGCCGCTGTTTCTCGGCTTGCTGGCTCTGCTGCTGCTCTTGCTGCTGACGGCGCTGCTCGGCTTGCTGGCTTTGCTGCTGCTGGCGCTGCTGCTCGGCCTGCTGGCGCTGCTGCTCCTGCTGCTGCCGCTGTTTCTCGGCCTGCTGGCTCTGCTGCTGTTCCTGCTGCTGCGGCGCTGCTCGGCTTGCTGGCTTTGCTGCTGCTGGCGCTGCTGCTCGGCCTGCTGGCGCTGCTGCTCTTGCTGCCGCTGTTTGCTCGGCCTGCTGGCGCTGCTGCTGCTGCTCCTGCTGCTGACGGCGCTGTGTCGGCTTGCTGGCTTTGCTGCTGCTGGCGCTGCTGCTCGGCCTGCTGGCGCTGCTGCTCCTGCTGTTGACGGCGCTGCTCGGCGTTCGGCGGCCGCGGCACCGCTGGCGCTTCCGCGCCCTTTTGCGCGGGGCTCTCGGTGGTCGCAGCCTTGCCCGTCTGCGCCTGGCCCGTCGCGGGTCCGGTCGGTTGACCCGCCGGTGCCGCCTGCGGCCCCGCGGGGCTGCTGCGCCGCAGCGGGCGCGCCTTGCGGGGCTCCCGGGGCACCTGCCCGACGCTCGAGTTGTCCGCGGCCGCGGCGATTTTCTTCCTTGGGCGCCGCTGCAGCCGCCTGCGTCGGCGTGACGACCTTCACATTCCTGGCTGGCGCCGCACCCGCTGCCGCGGGCTGCTGCTGCGCAGTTGCGGCAGGCTCGGCCGGCCGGCCCGGATTGGCCGCGAGAGCTGCCTGGCGGGCCGCAAATGCGGGCGGCGGCGCCGGCGGCTTGGTCCTGGCGACGACCTCGCGCTGCATCGCCCGCGCTGGCGGCCTGCCTGACGCTGCTGCGCCCACCGCCGCCGCGGCAACAATGCTCGCGCGAGTCGGAGCCACGCGCGCCACGGCGCTCACCGGTTGCTGCGTTATTACCTCGCGCGGGACCTGGACTGCAGCGCGCGCGACCGGCTGCGATTGCACGAATGCCGTGACCGGCACGGCAGTCACCGCACCCGGCGCTTCGCGGTTGCGATAGCTGACATTGGTCACCGTGGTATTGGTCGTGTAATTGTTGTAGACGTTGGTTATGTTGACGTTGGTGACACGCGTGTTGCTGACGTTGACGTTGGTGAAATAGTCGCGACTGACGCGATACGCCGGCTGGTAGACCTCGCCAGGGCCGAGCGGGAACCAGGCAACACCCGATGCCACGCCGCCGACCGACAGCGAAAGGCGAAGATCGCCGCCGCCGATGAATGCGACCAGCGCCGGCGCATAGACCGGTCGCACGTTGACCGGGCCCGGTATCCATCCCCAGCGGCTGCCACGAACGCCCAGCGACCGTAGTGATACGGTGCGAAGCCCCACGGCGCCTCGTCGATCCAGGTCCAGCCCCACGGGTCGATCCACGCCCAGTGTCCGGTGCGATACGGCGCCCAGCCGCTCGGCGTCGAGCGCGGATACCAGACGTTGCCGTAATCGGCGACGACGCTCCAGCTACCGTACTGATCGAGATCCTGATAGCCGATCACGTCGCGCGATACATAGCGCGCCGAAACCGACGTGTCGTAACGGCGATCGCGATCCGCGGCCCAGCGGTCGAATTCGTCCGGCGCCCCGATGTCGCTGTATTCGTAGTCGCGCAGGCCCGTTCCGCTGAAGCTGTAGCGATCGCCGGCGCCGATGCGGTAGGCCGCGCCTTCGCCGTACGCTTCACCCTGTCCGGCCGACACTGCAAGCGTCGTGACGTTGCCATCGGCATCGACATCGATGCGATAGCGGCCGACGCTGTTGACGGTGAATGCGAGATTCGGCGTATCGATTTCCACCGTGTCGCCACGATCGATCCGCCACACACGGACGTACAGCGAGCCTTGCGTGAGTTCGAGCTGCGTCGCGCGATCGTCGAGATTCAGCACGTTCACATTGGTCGACGCACCCAGACGAAGGGCGATGCTGCCGGCCTGCAGTTCGGCGCGGCCGCCCGCGTCAGCCCAGAGGCGGTCGCCGGTGATCAGCGGCCGGTTCGGCGTGGCCAGCACCCACTCGTCTTCGCCGGCCGGCGAGAAACTGACCGGGCCGCTGAAGAAGCTGAGCCGCGCCACGCGTGCAGGGGGATCGGCCATGCCCGCGCCGGAGAGCAGCAGCATCGCCGCCCCGGCAAAGACGGCCGTCAGAAGCCGCAACCTGGATTGGATCTTGTTCATGCTTGTCCTCGCTTATCGATGAGTAGCTGTGCCTGATGCGGCAAAAATTACCGCG
>CAWKAQ010000020.1:0-125521 GCA_963847585.1 uncultured beta proteobacterium
GGAGACCCGCCGCCGTGAGCAACACCATGCACACGGCAAGCTGTGCCACGACCAGTGTGTTCTGCAGATGCTGGCGTCCGCGACCCGCCGTCGTGCGACGACCCGCCGCCGCGAGCGGCGCGGCCAGCGAGTTCTCCGATCCAATCCGCGGCGCGAACGATAGCGCGATCGCCGCCGCGACACTCGTCACGAGACTCACCGTGAGCACGAGGCCATCGATTCCAATCCCATCCGAGCGCAACGTCAATTGGTGCGGCGAACGCCACCAGCATCTTGAGCCCGGCGAACGCCACGAGCACGCCGAGCGCCCCACCGACCAACGCCAATGTCAGATTCTCGACGAGCAGCAGCCGGCGAAGGCGCCAGCTCCCCGCGCTGAGCGCCGCGCGGACGAGCATCTCGCGCTCGAGCCCCACGCCGCGCATCAGCGTGAGATTCGCGACGTTGGCACAGGCGATCAGCAACACGAACGTCGCGGCGCCCATCAGCAGCCACAGCGTCAGCGACGCGCGTTCGTTGAGCGCCACCTTGAGCGGCCACACCGCGATCGAATACCGCGACGCCTTTTCCCAGGCACCATCCGGGTGATCGGCGAACACGTTGGCCGAAACGCGGGTGATTTCGGCCCGCGCCTGTTCGACGCTCGCGTTGTCCGCCAGACGGCCGAACACTTCCGTCATGCGATGCGTACGTCCCGTCGCCATCGTCGCGCTCAGGTGATGCGGGCTCGTCACGATGTTGACGAAGACGTCGGTGTGCTGCGGATAGTGCGGCGCGCGCTGCACCACGCCGATGATCGTCGACACGAAATCGTTGATTCGAACCGTCTTGCCGATCACGCTCCGGTCGCCGCCGAACTTGTCCATCCAGAATTGGTACCCCAGCACCGCGACCGGCGGCTTGCCCGGCCCGTCGTCCTGCGAGCTCGTGAGACGACCGGCGACGGCCGACAAGCCCATCACCTGGAAGTAGTTGCCGCTGATGACGCCGGCGCGGACGTGCACCGGCGCGTCCTTGTCCACCAGCGTGAACGTCATCGGCGAATACTCGGCGATTTGCGACAGCGTCTTCGACGCCGACCGATAGTCGGTGATCTCGGGAACGGAAAAGGCCACATTGTCCTGGCCGGCGCCCGCCGCCGATTGGCGCAGATAGACCAACCGCTCGCCGTCGCGGTTCGGCAGCGCTCTGAGCAGCGTACCGCGCAGCAGCGGAACACCGCCGTGTTCGCCCCGATCCCGAGAGCCAGGGAGAATGACGGCGATCGAGAAGCCGCGCGCCTTATAGAGACTGCGGAAGGCGTGGCGGGCGTCGGCCAGGATATTGATTGAAGCTCCCCTCTCGCGCGGTTGCGGCGGATGTGACGCCTCGCGGCCGAGCACCGGCCGGGACGACGTGCTTCGGACGGTAGAATCTGCGCTCTACCGGTATGTCGAACGAGGGGGGCTCAGATCGACAACCAGCCGGCTCTTTTTTTTGGCCTGGGATGAACCGAGTCAAAGGGGCCCGGAAGGCTGCCTCCCGGGCCCAATCCCGCTAGTTAGGGAGACTCGTCCTCGTCCTAATCCTTTGGCACACGTCCCTTGATGGCGTCCCAGTCGGGCTCGCCGGTCTCTGCCTTGAGCGGCACCTGCGTCAATCCGGCGACGTCATGCCCTTGCCGATCACTCGCTTGTGTGCGGGATCGCTCGGGTCCCGAACGTCGTCCGTCTTCGCATCCGGATTGTCTCGGTCGTTCGCCATCGTTTCCTCCGAGGTGTGAGATCGTTGGCGAGCAAAGTCGCATGTGTCGTGCCCTGCCGTTTCGCGAAAAAAAGGGGCGACGAAGCTGCGCACGAGGTCCCTTGTCGATTTTAGGATTCTCGTTCGACGTGTCTGTGAAGCCCTGAGATGATTACCTCGAACGGAGACTCATATGACACACGCCGCAACGCTGACCACCCGCGCACCCAGCACGATATCGTGGACGGGACGCGGCCTCACCGCGCTCGTCGCGCTTTTCATGGTATTCGACGGGGTGATCAACGTGCTCAAACCAGCACCGGTCGTCGACGCGTTCGCTCAACTCGGCGTTCCGCCGCACCTTTCCGTCGGCCTCGGCGTCATCGAGCTCGCGTGCACCGTCTTGTTCGCGATCCCGAGAACATCGATCGTCGGCGGACTCCTGTTGACCGCCTATCTCGGCGGCGCGACGGCCACTCAGGTGCGTGTCGAAGCCGGTTGGTTTCCGACGATCTTCCCCAGCCTGCTTGGTGCCTTGCTGTGGGAGGCCTCGCACTGCGCAACGCTCGCGTTCGTTCGCTGCTGCTCAACGACCTTTCACGGAACGGGTGAGACACCATGCGATTCATGACGATGGTCAAGTCGGTCAGGGCAGCGGACCGCCGCCGAAGGCGCTCATGGATGCGATCATGCAACTTGGCATCGACGCCTCAAGGCCGGTGTGCTCGTCGAGCAGGGCGGCTTGGCTCGACCGGGAAGGGCGGACGCGTCACGCTGCGCGCAGGAACAGTGACGGTGCTCGATGGTCCGTTTTCAGAATCCAAGGAGGTCATCGGCGGCTATGCCGTCTACGATCTCAAGTCCAAGACCGAGGCGCTCAAGTGGGCTCGGCGCTTCATGGAAATCCACCGCGTGCACTGGCCGGGCTGGGAGGGCGAGGCCGAGGTCCGTCAGATCTTTGGTCCTTCAGATTTCCCCAGTTGAAGTAACTGCGTGGGGAAGCGCGTCGGGCTGCCTTCGCGCGACCAGGCAACGCTGCCCGAAACTGCCGGGCAGCGCTGCCTCGGCTCGCGCTCCTGCAGCCCGACGCGCTCCGGGTGACCAAGACGGCGAGCGTAGTCCCGACGATCCGCCGGCGTTTCTTGCAGGCGCGCGCGACACCCGAGAGGCGGAGGCGGGCATCTGCCCGGCAGCGTGAGCCGGCTGGCAACGTCGCCGGCGGTTTCGGCAACATTGCCGGAGGTCGCGCGAAGGGTAGATGCCCGCCTCCGCCCCGCGCGACGGCAGCGAACGAGATGAACACCCGCGCGAGCTACTTTCGCTTCGCCGCCTTCAACGACTCCGCGACGAACGCAGCGCGAAACGGCGCGGCGTCTGCGTGCCGCCCGAGCGAATCGTACTCGATCGACAAATCCGTTCGCGCGTTCTGAAGGAATCCGATCGCGCCGCACTCGCTTGCTTCGCCAGAGACGTCGTACCCCGCGTGTGACTCGCGCTCGAGCTTCAGCAAACCTCGATTGGCGCAGCAGCGAGCGTCCGAGCTTGATACGCGCGATGCCGGTGTTGAGGTGATCGGGACCCTGCGTCTCGAAATCGAGACCGCGCACGACCTCGTTGTCGCCGTACGACTTGCGCAGGCCGACCGCGGCGAGCACGACATCGTTGCGGCCTGGCCGCTGCGTGCCGGCGGCCTCCGGCTCGGGCGCCCCGATCACCGCCACATGCCGGCTATGACCCGCGTCAGCTGCGGCAGCCGGCCGTGAAAGAAATGGCCGCAGCCGGGAAACACGACGATAGGCAGCTGTTGCGGGCGCGCCCAGGCAAGCACATCGGCGAGCGCGACCACGTCGTCCTCTTCACCGTGGATCACGATCGTATCGGCAGGAACTGCGCCTGTGCCGAATCGCGCGACCGCGGGTGCGATCAGCACCATGCGCTCGGCGGCCACTTGCTGCGCGACGCGTGTCTGGACGAATGTCCCGAACGAGAATCCGGCCAGTACTACGGGAAGGTCGCCATAAGTGGCGCGTGCGTGGGACAGCGCGGCCAGCGCATCATCGGTTTCGCCGGCGCCGTCGTCGAATACGCCGGCGCTCCCCGCCACGCCGCGAAAATTGAATCGCACGCTGGCGTAACCCAGCCCCGCGAACGTCTTGGCGAGCGTCTGCACGACCTTGTTGTCCATCGTGCCGCCCTGCAGCGGATGCGGATGCGCGATCAGCGCAATGCCGCGAGGCGCCTGTTCGGGCAGATTGAGCGCGAGCTGGAGCGCCCCGGCAGGGCCGGTGATCGACAGGCGCTGTTCGCCTCGCGTCATCAGAGAATGGTCCACAACTCGTGAAGCGAAAAATTATACGCGCCGTGGTGCTAGTCGCTTTCGTCGGCGTGAAGACGGCGCGCGGCGACCGACAGCACATAGATGCTCGCCAGGATCGGCCACGCGATGAGCACCGCGTGCGTCAGCCCGTTGAAATTGGCCAGCTGTCCGTACGGCCAGTCGAAAAGAGCGAGCGGTGCGCGCGCGCGCCACATGTCGGGCGCCAGCAGCGGCGGGACCAGCGAGGCCAGCAGCGCGATCGCGCACAGCGTCGTTCGGACCGGCCGCGGCAGCCAGACCGCGAGCAGCAGCACCAGCGCGCCGACGGCGACGCCGAGCGAGACACCCGGCTTGATCCACGTCTCCAGCACCGACTGCCTGATCAGCACGCTCGCCGCGGCGCCCTTGAAGATAAGGGCCGTCCCGATCAGCATCAGCACCGCGCCGCCGACGAACCGCCGCTGGCGCAGCAGCAGTGCGAGGAAGAGGCCGACGCCGATCACATTGAACGCGCTCTCCGCCGCCTGAAGCAACGTGCCCGCCAGGTCGCGCGTCAGCTCGAGCGATGGATCGAAGGTCGCCGCGAACAACGGAATGCCGGGATTCAATTGCGCCAGCAACCAGATCGCCAGCAAGGCGAGCCCCAGGTCGGCGCCGCGGCCGTCGACAAACACGCGGCGCCGCCAGGCGGAGACGCTCGCACGCATTCCGGTGCGATCGAAGGCAATCGCCGACAGGCCGCCGATGCCGGCGCCGGCGGTGTTGCAGACGAGATCCATCGCGCTGGCGTCGCGGGTGGGAATGAACATCTGCATGGTCTCCATCGCGAACGAGACCAGCAGACCTGCACCGGTTGCGGCCGCCAGGCGAAGCAGCGCCGTGCGGCGACCTGCCAATGCGACGAAAAAACCGAGCGGGGCATAGGCGAGAAGATTGATCGCGACGTCGGAGCGGGTAAAGCGCGGCGGCCAGGGCGCGAACAGGAAAAAGGGCGCGCCCGGCAGTGGCACCATCCAGGCCGAGAACGATTCGAGGCTCGCGTAAATGATCAGCAGCGCATACAAGCCGGCCAGATATTCGGGCAGCCGGGACGGATGCGGGGTCGAGCTCACGGGAAACAGTCAGCGCAGAAACTTGCGCACGACGGTGACCGAGTCGGTTTCGGCCAGTGGCGCGAATCCGGCGGCCGTGAACATCGACAGCGCGCCGTGGTAGTGGTCGGCGGCGCGCTCGCTGTCCTCCGACTTGAACGGAAAGGCGTCGACCAGCTTGATGCCCCGCGCCGCCAGAGACGACAGCGCTGAAGCCAGCAGTGCGCGCGAGACCCCGCGCCGTCGCCACGCCGGCGCGATGATAAAGCAGACGATGACGGCAGCCTCGTACGCCGCGCATGGCAGCGGCGTCGGAGGAACGCGCATGCGGTCGAAGCAATGCGGCAGCTTGTGGCGCGGCTGCGCGTTCAGCCATCCGACCGGCTCGCTGCCCGCAAAGGCGAGAAAGCCTTCCATTTCCCCGACCTCGATGCGAGCCTGCATGGCGATGCGATTTTGCGCTGCCGACAACGATGGCCAATCGATCGCGACCGGCACCTCATAGAAGTGGCAATAACATTTGGCCCACTCCGGGTTGTCGGCGAACGCGCTTCCGCGCTCGTGATCGAAAAAGCGCAGGAAGTCTCCGGCGAGCGCCGGCGTGAGTGCCTTGACGGTGAGATCGCTCACGCGCGCAGCGTCCGCGCCAGCGGTTTTTCCAGCACCGCTATCGGAAACCCGCCTGGATCGGCCAGCTTCACTTCGCCGGTTTCGACGTAGCCCAGCCGCTGCCAGAAGCGGAGCGCGCGCGGATTGGCCAGCGCGACGCCGATGCGAAGGCGAGTGATCGCGGCCCAGCCGGCAATCGCCTGCTCGACCAGGGCGGCGAACGCGCGCCCGAAGCCGTGCTGCTGCCACGATTCGGCGAGCAGCAGCAAGCCGATTACCGCCTTGTCCGGAGTCGGATAGCCACGGATAACGTCGGCACAGCCGATCATTGCCGGCCCCGAATAGAGGCCCCAGACGAATTTATCGTCGTAGCCCTTGCCGGGAGGCAAGGCGGTGAAAAGGCACTGCGCTTCGGCCGGACCGGGCGGCGCCCCGCCGACGATTCGAAAATAGGCCGGGGCCGCTTCCAATACGCTTTGCAGCGCCGCCATTTCCGCCGCGCGGCCGGTGAGCGGCCGCAGCGTGAGCGCGTCGCTGCCGGGCCCGCTCAGCGTCCCGCCTTGATCTCGGTCCACAGCCGGTTTCGCAGGCGCCGCTGCGCCGATGTGAGCTCCTTCAGCTGCTCGAGCTTGGCTTCGACGGCCTTGTCCGGAAAGATCGCCGGATTCTTCAGGATCTCGGGCTTGATGTACTTGACCGCATCGAGATTCGGATTGCCCGAGCCGATCAGGTTGGTCAGCTCCGCGGAGTTCTTCCCTTCGAGCATGAAGTTCATGAATTTGAGCGCCAGATCGGGCCGGGGCGCATCCTTGTGAATGACCATGTTGTCGACGGCGAGCACCGCGCCTTCTTTCGGCATGCCTTGCAGGATATGGAACGGCCGCTTGGCGGCCTGCGCATCGAGATTCGCCTGGAAGATGTCGTTCGAGTAGCCATGCACCAGCCAGACGTTGCCGACCGTGAGCTCCTTGATGTACGAGGACGCGTTGAACGCTGCCCAGTACGGTTTCGCCTTCTTGATCAGCGCCGCGGCCTCGTCCCAGTGCTTGGGATCGACATCGTTGGCCGAGTAGCCGAGATACTTGAACGCGGCCGCGAAGAGTTCGCTCGAGCTGTCGAGCACGGTGACGCGGCCCTTGACCTTCTCGAGATATTTCGGATCGAAGATAACCGCCCAGGTATCGGTCGGCAGACCGAGCTCTTTCATCTTGACGTCGTTGTAGCCGATGATCGTCGTCGACATCGCATAAGGCACCGAGTACTTGTTGCCGGGATCGAACGGGGTGTTCAGGTAGATCGGGTTGATGTTCTTCAGGTTCGAAAGCTGCGACTTGTCCAGCGGCTTCAACTGCCCGCCCTTGATCAGCGCCTCCACGGCATTGCTGGTCGGCACCAGCATGTCGTAACCCTTGGCCCCGGCGGCGAGCTTGGCCAGCAGCTCTTCGTTGTCCGAATAGTAGGTCTGCACGACTTCGCACTTGCACGTATTCCTCGAAGCGCTTGATCGTCTCGGGTGCGATGTAGTTGTTCCAGTTGTAGAGATGGAACTTGTCGCCGGCGGCGGCGACCGGCAGGGCGATCATCGCGGCAGCAAGGATCGATACCAGCTTTTTCATGCCTTCTCCTCATCCGTGCCGAGCAGGCTCGGCGACAGTTTCGATGCGACAATGATGAGCGCCAGGGTCAGCAGCATCAATAGCGTCGACACGGCGTTGACCTCGGGCGTGACGGCGATCTTGATCATCGAGTAGATCTGCAGCGGCAGGGTCACTGTCCCGGCGCCGGCGGTAAAGAAAGTGATGACGAAATCGTCGATCGACAGAGTGAACGCCATCAGGGCGCCGGCAATCACGCCTGGCATGATAAGCGGCAGCGTCACATAGCGAAAGGCGTTGAGCGGCGAGGCGCCGCAGTCGCGGGCGGCCTCGGTCAGGCTCTCGTCCATGCCGGCCAGCCGCGACCGGACGACGATGGCGACGAAGCCGATGCAGAAGGCGATGTGGGCGAGCGCCACCGAGACCAGTCCGAGGGTGAGGTTGAGCAGCACGAAAAAGATCAGCAGCGAGACGCCCATCAGGATTTCGGGGATGGCGATCGGCGCCAGTACGAGAATCGACAACAGCCGCGGCCGGTAGCGGTACATCGCCATGCCGGCCATCGTCCCGAGTACCGTCGCGACGGCGCTCGCGGTCAATCCGATCAGCAGCGAATTGCCGGCGGCGAGCAGCATGTCCTGGTTGTGAAACAGCTTGTCGTACCAGCCAAGGGTAAAGCCTACCCACTCGGCGTTCAGGCGCGAATCGTTGAACGAGTAGACGATGACGATCAGCAGCGGCACATAGAGGAAGGCATAGCCGGCCAGCGCCGCCGCCCACAGCCCGATCGGGCGTCTACGCACGAGCCGCCTCGGCGCTGGAAGGCGTCCCCAGGCTGCCGCGGCCGATCCACGCCGCAGTGCCGGCAAGCACCAGCGCCGCGACGGTCAGCACGATCGACAGCACGCTGCCGAACGGCCAGTCGCGGGTCTCCAGGAACTGCTGCTTGATGACGTTGCCGATCAGGCTGTCTTCGGGGCCGCCGAGGATATCCGGAATGGCGAAGATGCCCAGCGCGGGAATGAACACCAGCGCCGCGCCGGCATAGACGCCTGGCAGCGACAGCGGGAACGTGATGCGCCAGAATCGCTGCCATGCGCCGGCGCCCAGATCCTGCGCGGCATCGAGCAAAGCGCGGTCGTGCTTCTCCAGGTTGGCGTACAGCGGCAGCACCATGAATGGCAGGTGCACGTAGACCAGGCAGACGAGCACCGCGAACGAGCTGAAGAGCAATGGCACCGGCTCGTGTCCGAACCAGCCGAGCATGCCGTTGACGGTCTTGGCCAGCGCGGCGTTGGGGCCCGAGGATGATCATCCAGGCGTAGATGCGGATCAGGAAATTGCTCCAGAACGGCAGGATCACCAGCAGCAGCAGGAGGTCGCGATGTTTTTTCGCGCTGCGCGCGATCAGCGCGGCCAGCGGATACGCGAGCAGCAGGCAGAACAGCGTCGTCAGCAGCGCATACCATACCGATTTGACGAAGATCTGCGCGTACACCGACTCGGTGAAAAAGCGCGCGTAGCTGTCGAGATTGAGATCGAGCCTGCCGTCCTCGACCAGCGGCGCGAGCCCGCCGAAATCGCCCGGCGTGCGAAACGACGCCAGCACCATGATCAGCGCCGGCGCGGCAAAAAAGACCAGCAGGTAGAGCACCGGAGGTCCGCTGACCAGCCATCGGCCGAGACGGGCTCGCGCCTGCATCGAAAGAGCCCTGCTCATCGAATGAAGTTCGTCAATTCGAGCTCGCTGACCGATCGGCTTGGCCAATGAAGTGGCCGGCATCGACCGGCCAGCTCACTTCAACCGCATCGCCGACTTCGAAAAATTTCGTGCGTCCCGCGCCCGAATTGGCGAGCAGCGTCTCGAGCTTGCGCCCCGCGGGCGTGGTGACGATGTATACGGTCACATCGCCCAGGTAGAGATATTCGGTAACGATGCCGAGGAAGTGATTGTCGGGGCGGTCGGCTGCTGCGGATGCCGCTGCGCTGCACGCGGATCTTTTCCGGCCGCAGGGCAATCGTGCCTGCGCCGGCCGCCGCAGGCGGCGCGGCCGCCACGCGGACGGTGCCAAGACCGGCAACCTCGACAGCGACGATGCCGTCCGAGCTCGACGCGATCGACCCTTCGAGCAGGTTGCAGGTGCCGATGAAGTCGGCGACAAAGCGCGACGCCGGAAAGCTGTAGAGGCGCGAGGGTTCGTCGATCTGCTCGACCCGTCCCTTGTTCATCACCGCAATCCGGTGCGACAGGGCCAGGGCTTCGGTCTGATCGTGCGTCACGTAGACGAAGGTGATGCCGACTTCCTTCTGCAGATTGATCAGCTCGATCTGCATCTCCTCGCGCAACTTCGCGTCGAGCGCAGCCAGTGGCTCGTCGAGCAGCAGCACGGTAGGATGGGTGACCAGCGCGCGCCCGATGGCCACCCGCTGCTTCTGGCCGCCGGAAAGCTCGTGCGGATAGCGCTTGCCGAAGCCGGTCAGTCGGACATCTTCGAGCGCCTCCTGCACCTTGCCGGGAATCGCCGCCGCGGGCGTCTTCGCCATTTGCAGTGGAAACGCGATGTTGCCCTCCACCGTCATATGCGGAAACAGCGCATAGCTCTGGAATACCGTGCGCACCGGCCGTTCTTCGGGCGGCCGCTCGGCGAGGTCCATGCCGTTGAGCACGATGCGCCCGCCATCGGGCAGGTCGAATCCTGCAATCATGCGCAGCAAGCGTAGTCTTGCCGCAGCCGGAGGGCCCGAGCAGCGTGAAAAACTCGCCGGCTTCGATGTCGATGCTGACGCCGTCGACCGCGGTGAACTCGCCGAACCGGCGCGTCACGTTCTGGATTTCGAGCAGCGCCATCGCGGACGGACTCGGCCCGTTCAGAAGATGGCGGATTGTAGCAAAAGGAGGCCCTTTCGCCGGGGATCGCCGCGTCGGCCGCCGGCCCTCGATGTCAACCGATCGCCGGCGGCGGACGTTGATCGGCGACGGTGAATACTGATGCGGATGCCTGCCATGCGAGGTCTTGTTCTGCTCGCTGCGGCCGCGACGCTGCCTGGGCCACTTTTCGCCGCCGACAGCTATCAGCTCGATCCATTCGAGCAGGCGACGGCTGGATTCGCGGCATGCCCGACGGTCGCGCCGCCGACACTGACTCCCGAGCAGATGCGCGCGCAGGCGCACTCGCGCGTCGAGCGGGGAACATCGTGCTGTCTCGCCGGCACCTGCGAGTGCGGCGGCAGCTACAAGCACGACCCGGAGATCAACGCGCGCGTCGCCGCGGCGATTCGCAACGATGCGCGCTTTCGCAACGCGAGTATCTGGATCACGACGACACGGAAGTTCGTCACGCTGCAAGGGTGTGTGCGCACGCCAGCGCAGAAACGCGCGCTGGAGCGTCTGGTCCGGCGCCAGCCGGATGTCGCGCTGGTGTGGAACGAAACGACGGTGGGGCCGGTCACACACGCTCATTTCCAGGCAAAATAGCTTGTTTTTCTGTTCAATCAACATGGTGAGGCAACGATGAAATATCTGATTTTCGGAATGGCTGCTCTGCTGGCCGGCGAATGCGCACTGGCGCAAACGACGGCTCCCGCTACCGCTCCAGGCGAGCCGGCCAAGAAGGATGCTGTGACGCAACCAGCCCCCGCCGCCGCTCCAGGCCAGCCGGCCAAAAAGGACGCCGTGACGCAGCCGGCCCCGGTGAAGGGCGCGTCGGCTGCCAGGAACGTCGGCACCAAGGACATGACTATCAACGCCGAGACCTACCAGCAGTCGCAGGAAAGAAAGAAGGCCCAGATGGCCAGGAAGCGTGAAGCCAAGGGCGGCGAGACGAAGACGGCGGCGTCCGACGAGGGGGTGAAACCCAGCACCATGATGACCGATGACGAGCGAATAGCGCACCGAAAGAAGCTGCAGAGCTTCAAGACGCTGGCCGAATGCGAGGCCTACGACAAGCAGCACCAGGCCGAGATGGAAACGCGCGCCAAGGCGCAGCACAAGACGCTGCGCGAGTCCACCGGTGCGGCGTGCAATCGCTACAAAGTTGCTGCCGCGCCGGCAACGCCGGCTGCCGTACCGCCTGCCGGCAAGGCGGCGCCCAAGTAAAGCGCTCGGCGGTCGGCGGCGCCGCTCGTTTTTGTCGAGGCGCGGACGGCGACGAGCCGACCGGCGTGCTGCATCAGCTACCAGGCGCGCCAGAGCAGGATCGCAGCCGCCACCGCGACCAGGAGCGCGATCAGCGCCAGCCAGCGGTTACGCACCCGTTGTGCCGCGACGAATTCCCGTATCGCCGTCTCCGATGCCGCCGGCGGATTGCTGAGGCGCTGGTAAATCAGCCGTGGCAACAAAGGCAGCGCGGTCGCCAGAAACGGCGCTTCGTCGTGCAGGCGCCGCTCGACAGCACGCCAGCCGATCTGGTCGCGCATCCAGCGCTCCAGAAATGGCCTGGCGGTAACCCAGAGATCGAGATCGGGATCGAGCTCCCTGCCCAGGCCCTCGACATTGAGCAGTGTCTTCTGCAGCAGCACGAGCTGCGGCTGGATCTCGACATTGAAACGTCGCGACGCCCTGAAGAGCTGGACCAGAATCCTCGCCAGTGAAATTTCCTTCAGCGGCCGGTCGAATATCGGCTCGCAGACGACGCGGATTTCGGCTTCCAGCTCGTCGACCCGCGTGTCCGGCGGCACCCAGCCGGATTCGATGTGCGCGGTGGCGACGCGGCGATAGTCGCGTCGGAAAAACGCCAGGAAATTCTGCGCGAGATAGCTCTTGTCCTGGTCGGACAGCGTGCCCATGATGCCGAAGTCCAGCGCGATGTATTTGCCCCGGTTTGCCGGGTCGAAGGCCACGAAAATGTTTCCCGGGTGCATGTCGGCGTGAAAGAACCCGTCGCGAAAGACCTGGGTGAAAAAGATCTCGACGCCGGCCCGCGCCAACCGCTTGATGTCGATGCCCTGCTCGGCGAGACGCGCCCGGTGGCTGATCGGTGTCCCCTCCATGCGCTGCATGACCATGACTTCGCTGTTGCACCAGTCCCAATAGACTTCGGGCACCATCAGCAGCGACGAGCGTGCGAAATTGCGGCGAAGCTGCGAGCAGTTGGCCGCTTCGCGCGAAAGGTCGAGCTCGTCGTGGATCGTGCGCTCGAACTCGGCGACGACTGCACGCGGCTTCAGACGCTTGCCGTCGGACCAGAGCTTTTCCATCAGCATCGCGCCCATCTGCATCAACCCCAGGTCCTTGTCTATCGTTTCGGCGATGCCGGGCCTCAGGATCTTTATCGCGGCGGGCGTTCCATCCGGAAGGACGGCAAAGTGGACTTGCGCAACCGATGCGCTGGCGACCGGGGCACGATCAAACGACTTGAATACCTGATCGACCGGCTTCGCGTAGACGCGCTGCAGCGTCGCCACCACCTGTTCCGAAGGAAACGGCGGGACCTGGTCCTGCAGCTTCGCCAGCTCGTCGGCGATGTCGGTCGGCAGCAGGTCGCGCCGCGTCGACAGCATCTGTCCGAACTTGACGAAGATCGGGCCGAGATCCTGCAGCGCCATGCGCAGCCGCACGGCGCGCGGCGCCGACACGTCGCGCCAGAACGTGACCACGCGCGCGGTGGGCCGCAGCCAGTGAAAGCGTTCGTGTCCGAGCAGGAACTCGTCGAGCCCGTACTTGAGCGCGACGCGCAGTATCTTGGCGAGCCGGAGCGAGCGCATGGCGCCGATTGTAAGGGATCGCTGGCGGACACGCCCCGGACGCGGCGGCCCCGCTGCGAGTCTCCCGCCCGCGTGGCGCGAAGCCTGTTTAGGAGATCGCGGGCTGGCTCT
Source organism: uncultured beta proteobacterium (assembly GCA_963847585.1). Classification (GTDB taxonomy): domain Bacteria; phylum Pseudomonadota; class Gammaproteobacteria; order Burkholderiales; family Casimicrobiaceae; genus PALSA-1003. The sequence continues at coordinate 13,149 of CAWKAQ010000020.1, forward strand.
GCGCTTTCGCCTCGGGGCGGCGGCGTCGATCCTGCCGCCACATGATTCCGGCCAGCAGCAGCAGTGCAGGAACGAACAGCCATTCCCTCGCCGGCCGCGGGCGCTCGAGGTCGATGCCGGTGACAGTGAACCCCTGCTCGAACCCGGCCTTGGCCGCCGGGCTTTTCAATCCGACCGCCATCACCTGAACGCGATCCGGAAGCGTCATCATTGCCAGGCCGGCGCGGGCGATGCGCTGCGCGCCATCGCCTTCCCGGCCCAGCGGCAGCAGCACCGTCTTGCGGACGCCTTTGCCTTCGAGCGTGGTTCCTTGGATCTGAACGCGCAAGCCGGCGTCCGGCGGCGCGGCGGTGGCGAGCTCGGCCAGCCGCGTTCCGGGGACGGTTTCATATCTCGGCAGAGCCATGTCGAGCCAGAACCCCGGGCGCAGCAGCGTGAACGTGACCAGCAGCAACGCCACCGATTCGTACCAGCGGCTGCGCGCGATGAACCAGCCCTGCGTCGCGGCGGCGAATACCAGCATCGCGGTAATCGCGCTGGCGACGATCAGCACCAGATGCGGCAACGAGTCGATGCCGATCAGCAGCAGCTGAGGATTGAAAATGAACATGAACGGCAGGATGCCGGTCCGGATGCTGTACCAGAACGCGGTGAAGCCGGTGCGCAAATAGTCGCCGCGCGATATCGCGGACGCCGCGAAAGCCGCCAGCCCCACCGGCGGCGTAACATCCGCCATCAGGCCGAAATAGAAAACGAACATGTGCACCGCGACCAGCGGCACGACCAGCCCGCTCTGCGCTCCAAGCTCGACGACGACCGGAGCCATCAGGGTCGATACGACGATATAGCTCGCCGTCGTCGGCATGCCCATGCCCAGGATCAGGCAGATGATCGCCACGAGGAACAACATGCCCATCATGTTGCCGGCCGAGATCGTCTCGACCAGGTCGGTCATCACCAGCCCGAACCCGGTGATCGACACCGTGCCCACGACGATGCCGGCCGCGGCGGTGGCGATCGCGATGGCGATCATGTTGCGGGCGCCGGTGCCGAGTCCTTCGACCAGGTCGTTGAATCCCGCGACGAAACGCGATAAGGACGAAGCCTCGCCGCGGAACATCGCGATCAGCGGCTTCTGCGTCAGCAGAATCACGATCAGCAGCGTCGTCGCGTAGAACGCCGACAGCCCGGGCGAAAGGTGCTCTACCATCAGCACCCAGATCAGCAGCACCACCGGCAACAGGAAGTGCAGACCGGAGAGCAGCGTTTCCTTCAATGCCGGCAGCTCGATTACCGCCGCGTTGGGATCGTCGATCGTCAGATCGGGCTCCGCGGCGACGATGCGCAGCAGGACGAGATAGACCACCGTGATCAGCCCGAGCACGATAGGCAGCGCTGCCTTGGGGAAGACATCCTTGATCCAGCCCAGCCCGTAGTAGATGACGTTGGCAAAGACCACCAGGCCGGCGAGCGTCATCAGGATGCCGGCCACCCGGCCCAGTGGCGAGCTGCCCGGACGCGGCGGCAGCCCCTTGATCCCCGCCTTCAGGGCCTCGAGGTGAACGATGTAGAAAAGCGCGATGTACGAAATGATGGCGGGCAGCGCCGCGTTCTTGGCGATCTCCGCGTACGGTACGCCGACGTATTCGGCCATCAGGAATGCCGCTGCGCCCATCACCGGCGGCATGATCTGGCCGTCGACGCCGGCGGCAGTCTCGATCGCGCCGGCTTTTTCCGCCGAGTAGCCGACACGCTTCATCAGCGGAATCGTGAACGTTCCGCAGGTGACGACGTTGGCAACCGACGAGCCCGAGATCATGCCCATCATCCCCGACGACACGACGGCCGCCTTGGCCGGCCCGCCGCGCATGTGTCCGAGAAAGGCAAATGCCACCTTGATGAAGTAGTTGCCGGCGCCTGCTTTTTCCAGCAGCGAGCCAAACAGAACGAACAGGAAAATGTAGCTTGCCGACACGCCTACCGCTACACCGAAGACCCCTTCGGTCGACAGCCAGTAGTGCGAGACCGCTTTGGACAGCGACACGCCCTTGTGCTGGATGACGTCGGGCATCCACGGGCCGGCAAAGGCGTAGACCAGCATCAATGCCGCGATGATCGCCAGCGGCGGGCCGACGACGCGGCGCGTCGCTTCCAGCAACAGCAGCATGCCGATGACCGCGGTGACGAAGTCTATCGTCGTCGGCTGGCCGGGCCTGGTCGAAAGCTCGCGATAGAACAGGAAAAGATACGCGCCGCAAAAACCGGCGACCAGCGCGAATACCCAGTCCGGCACCGGGACTCTATCTTTGGGCGATGCCTTGCGGAACGGGTAGGCAAGGTATGCGGCAAAAAGCCCGATGCCGAGATGCAGCGCGCGCATCTCGGTATCGTTGAGAATGAGGACGTTGAACGTGAACGGCAGCGGCGAGGCGTACCAGAGCTGCAGCAGCGACCAGACGATGCACGTCGCGGCGAGGACCGTCCTCGCGACCCCGACCGGCTTGCGCCGGCCGAGGTCGGCCTCCTGTACCAGCTCGAGGACGTCGACGCTCTGTGTCACTTGATCCAGCCCTTTTCGCGGTAGTAGCGCGCGGCGCCTTCGTGCAGCGGCGCCGACAGGCCGTCGTGGATCATGTTCTTCGGATCGAGGTTGGCAAAGGCCGGGTGAAGCTTCTTGAACTCGTCGAAGTTTTCGAACACCGCCTTGGTGACCACGTATACGGTGTCGGCCGGAGTCTTCGAGGACGTCACCATCGTCGCCAGCACGCCATAGGTCTTGGTCGGTTCCGGGTTGTTGGCGTACATGCCGCCGGGAATCGTCGCATAGGCATAATACGGATGCTTCTTGACCAGCTCGTCGACCGCGGGACCGGTCAGCGAGACCAGCTTGGCGCCACAGGTGGTCGTCGGGTCCTGGATGTTGGCCGAAGGATGGCCGACGCCGTAGAAGAAGCCGTCGATCTTGTTGTCGCACAGCGCCGGGCCGTGCTCATCGGCCTTGAGCTGCGAAGCGAGCGCGAAATCGGTCATCTTGAAGTTCATCGTCGCCAGCAGCTCTTCCATCGCCGAGAGCGTTCCCGAGCCCGGATTGCCGACGTTGAAGCGCTTGCCCTTGAAGTCGGCGAAGGTCTTGACGTTGGCCTCCTTGCGCGCCAGCACGGTGAACGGCTCGGGATGCACCGAAAACACCGCGCGCAGGTCCTTGTCCGCTTCCTTGAACGATCCGGTCCCGTTGTAGTCCTGATACTGCACGTCGGACTGCGCCATGCCGAAGTCGAGCTCGCCGGCCTTGATCGTGTTGACGTTGTAGACCGAGCCGCCGGTTGATTCGACCGAGCAACGGATGCCGGTCTTGGCGCGATCCTTGTTGACCAGCCGGCAGATGGCGCCGCCGACGGCATAGTAGACGCCGGTGATGCCGCCGGTGCCGATGGTGACGAACTTCTGCTGCGCCGATACCGCGGGCGACAGCGTCAGCGACAACACAAAGCGAGACTCGCGCCGATCGAACCGAGCGCCGGTGATTTGCTTCGATGTCGAACTTGCATGGTGCTTCCTCCTCCAGGTTGGACTTTTGCGACCTACCTCATGTGCACGGCGACCAGCGGACGTCGTCCGCGAACGCTGTGAAAAGCGACGATCATCGGACGGTGGCGGCTGCGCGCGTCCGTTGCGTGGTGGCGATGGCCGCGTCGATCGCGGCGGTCAGCCGATCGACGATCATGGCGAGCTCGTCATCACTGACGATGAAAGGCGGCGCGAGCAGCAGGTGATCGCCGAGCCGCCCGTCGATCGTGCCCCCCATCGGATAGGTCATCAATCCAGCGGACATGGCCTCGGCCTTGATTCGCGCGTGCAGTCGCAGCGCCGGATCGAACGGCCGCTTGGTGGCGCGATCTTCGACCAGCTCGATGCCCAGCAGAAGGCCGCGACCGCGGATGTCGCCGACGTGAGGGCTTGCGCCCAGCGCGGCATCGAGCCGGTCACGCAGCTGCGCTCCCTGCTTGCGCACCGTGGCGAGCAGCCCGTCGCGCTGAACGATGCGCTGCACGGCAAGCGCGGCCGCACACGCGACAGGGTGGCCGATATAGGTATGGCCATGCTGGAAAAAACCACTGCCTTGTGCGATCGCGTCGACGATGTGGCGTTGCACAAGCACGGCGCCGATCGGCTGATAGCCGCCGCCCAGGCCTTTGGCGATCGTCATCAGATCGGGCGCGATCCCCTCCTGCTCGACGGCGTGCAGAGTACCGGTGCGGCCCATGCCGCACATCACTTCGTCGGCGATCAGCAGGATGTCGTATCGATCGCACACTTCGCGCACGCGCCGGAAGTAGCCGGGAACCGGCGGGATCGCGCCCGCGGTCGCGCCGCCGACCGTCTCGACGCAAAAGGCGATCACGGTTTCGGGCCCAAGGCGCGCTATCGTCTGCTCGAGCTCCGCGGCCAGCCTCGCGCCGTAGTCTTCCGCCGACTCGTCCGGGCGGCGATCGCGGTACTCGTAGCACGGCGATACATGCGCGACCTCGATCAGCAGCGGCGCGAACTGACGGCGCCGCCACTCGTTGCCTCCGACCGCAAGGGCTCCCAGCGTGGTGCCGTGATAACTCTGCCGGCGCGCGATGAAATGCCGACGCTGCGGCTGCCCGATCTCGACAAAGTACTGCCGCGCCATCTTCAGCGCCGTCTCGATCGCCTCGGATCCGCCGGAGACCAGATACACGTGCGACATTCCCGGCGGCGCATGCTCAACCAGATGGTCGCCCAGCTCCTCGGCCACGGCAGAGGAGAAGAAGCCGGTGTGCGCATAGGCGAGCGCATCGATCTGGCGATGCATGGCTGCCAGGACTTCCGGATGACCGTGTCCAAGGCATGACACTGCGGCGCCGCCCGAAGCGTCGATGTATTCGCGGCCCGCGCTGTCGACGATGCGGATGCCGTGGCCGCCGGCGGCCAGCGGCGGCGCAGCGTTCAGATTGCGGTGCATCAGATGGGTCATGTTCCGGCCCGCCGCGCGGCGGGACTCCAATAGGCGCGCTCATCGGCCAGCCGCTGCTCGACCTCGGTCAAGCGCTCGAGCACGGACTTGCCGCCCCTGGCCGCGAGCCGCGCCAGCAGCAGCTCGACCAGCGCCAGCGGCGCGATCATCGACGGAAAAAAGGAAACCGAATCGGCGCGATAGCGCAGTGCGTGTGTTGCGCGCCGGGCAAGCGGCGACACCACGCTGTCGGTCAAAGCGATGATCGAGACGCCGCGGTTCGCTGCCGCATCGACCGCCTCGACGGTCGGCGTCGAATACGGGGACTGGCTGATCGCAATGAGCACATCGCCGCGATCGAGCGTGTCGACCTGATCGTGCACGGTCCCGCCCAGGCCGTCGAACAGCACGCCGTTGCGCGCGATCAGGTTGTACGCATAGCGGAACTGGAACGCGATGCCGAAGCTCGAGCGTACGCCGAGAAAACCGACGCGTCTCGCCGTGGCGATGACTCCGACGACCGTGTCGATCAACGCCGCGGGATTGAGCGCCAGCACCGATTTCACATCCTCGATCTGCGAGCTCGCCATTTCCTGCGCCAGGCGGCCGATTCGCCGCGCTTCCGGGGCCGCCTGCAGCACCGAGGCGCGGCGGCCGAACTGCAACGATCGTCCGGCCATCGCTTCCTGGAACGGGCGGCGCAGGCCCGCATAGTCGGCAAAGCCCAGCGCGCGCGCCAGCCGCAGCATCGTCGGCGCCGAAACGCCGGCGTCGCGCGCCTGCTGTCGCATCGACAGCAGGCCGGTTTCGCTCGGGTGATCGGCAATCCAGCGTGCCGCGCGCTGCAACTCTGGCGTAAGCTCGTCGAAATCGCGACGGATACGCTTGAATACGTCGGGCGCCGCAATCGGCGAAGGCATTGCCGGGGTCATGTAACGAACGTTACATCAGCTGCCGAACGAAATACAAGTGTTTTAGACGCCGCTCGCCGCGGAACGGGGCCAGCCTCTTGTCTCCGCGCCTCGATTGATGAGGACCATCCTCCGGCGTAGATTCGCGGTTGGCCGACCTGGATCGCGGCGCTTTAGAAGGGCATTGTCTGGAATCGCATCTGACCGACATCACCCACGTCATCCAGCTCGCGGTGGCGCCGGTATTTCTGCTGACGGCGATCGCGACCTTGATCAACGCGCTCAATATCCGGCTCGGCCGCGGCATCGACCGCCGGCGCCTGATCCTTGGACGCGTCCGCGGCAACGCGGGGCTGCGCAGCGACGACGACCGCGCGGAGCTCGTCTTGCTGGCGCGGCGGATACGGCTGATCTATTTTTCGCTGCTGGCGGCCGGCCTGGGCGGGTTGCTGATCTGCCTGGTCGTTGCCGGCGCGTTCGTCGGCGCGCTGATGGCCGTCGATTTATCGAAGGCCGTGGCGGTTTTCTTTATCCTCGCGATGCTCGCCATCGTCGCATGCCTCGGCATGTTCCTGCGCGAAGTGTTCCTCGCGGTGACCGGAGGGACGCACCGGATCCCGTGAGGCCGGCGGATTGCGCGATCAGCGGCGCTTTGCCGAAGCCGGCTTGACCAGACGGTCGATCCGCTCGCCCAGGGCGTCGACCCGCGCCGCCAGCGCACCGACCTCGGCGGCAAATTCACTCCCGGCGCGCGCGCCGGCGACGAGCCCGGACTCCTCGCTGGCGTAACTGGCGAAGCTCGAGCCGGCCCGTTCCGCCGCATAACCGGGCAACGCCAGCAATCGGCGGCCGGCTTCGGCAAGCTGTGCGCCCACGATCGGTCCGAATATGCGAGCAAACGAGCGCTCGATGAACCACGGCAGCGTTTGCGCCAGCTCGCCGATCGTCGATGCGAGACTCGTATCGCCCGCCGCGCCGATCAGCGCGTTCCATCGCTCGGGTCTCGCAACAAGCGCCGGCAAGCGCAGTGCCGGAATGGTCAGCGTGAGGTCGGGCGCTTCGTCGCTGTCGACAAAGCTGCCGTCGGCGTTGATCGCCAGGGTCAGCGCCGCAGGCCCGGCGACGATCCGAAGCTTGCGGCCGGCGTGCGCGGCGAGCCGCTCACGCGCCCAGTCCTCGCGCGCAAGCGCACGATTGGCGAGATTGGCGGCGCCGTGCATCATGAGGATCCGTCTAGAAAACGTAGCCGCGATGCAGGGCGACGACGCCCGCGCTCAGGTTGAACCATTCGACGCGTTCGAATCCTGCGCTTTCCATCATCGCACCGAGCTCCTGCTGATCCGGGTGCACGCGGATCGATTCGGCGAGATAGCGATAGCTGGCCGCGTCGTTCGCGACGACCTGGCCGAGGCGCGGCAGTACGTTGAAGCTGTACCAGTCGTAGGCCGGTTTGAGCGGCGCCCAGACGCGGCTGAACTCGAGAACCAGCGCGACCCCGCCCGGCCGCAGCACGCGGCGCATCTCGGCGAGGGCCATCTCCTTGCGTGTGACGTTGCGCAGGCCGAAGGCGATGCTGACGCAGTCGAAGCTCGCCGCGTGGAAAGGCAGGGCCTCGGCATTGCATTGCACGGCGGGCATCAGCCGGCCCTCGTTCAACATGCGGTCGCGCCCCGCGGCGAGCATCGAGCCGTTGATGTCGGTCAGCACGACGCTGCCCGTCGGACCGACGCGCGCGGCGAAAAGGCGAGCGAGATCGGCGGTGCCGCCGGCGACATCGAGCACCCGTGCGCCGGGGCGAACGCCCGAAGCTGCGATCGTAAAGCGCTTCCAGGCGCGATGCATGCCCAAGGACATCAGGTCGTTCATCAGGTCGTACCGGGTCGCGACCGAATCGAATACGCCCCGCACGCGCCTGGTCTTTTCCTCGGGGGTCACCTGCTCGTAGCCGAAGTTCGTCTGATCGCTCATCGCTTCAATGTCCGTGACCGCAGGAGTGCGCTGTCCCTGCCGGCGGCGCCGGATTCGCGTCCGGCTCGCGGCTGGCGCCCGCAGCCCGCATGCGCTCCAGATACTGCTGCCACATCGGTTCCTGTCGTTCGCCGAGCTCGTGCAGGTAGTCCCACGAATAGATCCCGGTGTCGTGGCCGTCGGAGAACTTGGGCCGGATCGCGTAGTGCCCGACCGCCTCGACGTCGGTGATCGTCACCTGGCGCTTGCCGACCTGAAGCGTCTCCTGGCCGGGGCCGTGCCCGCGGACGTCGGCCGACGGCGAATAGACACGCAGGAACTCGTAAGGCAGGCGATAGCTGCTGCCATCGGCGAACGTCAATTCCAGCAGCCGCGAAGACTGGTGGAGCTTGATCTCGGTGGGGATCGCTGCGCGTGGATCGAGGCCGGCCATGACGCTATTGTAGGCCGTGGCGGGAGCGGATGCGTACGCCGGTCGCCGTGCGCCGATTGGCGCGCGGTAACCGGATGATGTTTATTGGACTATGTCGAGATTGCCGATGCCCGCCATGACGTTGCGGTTTTTGGCGTCCTTGCCGTGCAGCTTGATCTCCAGCCGGAGGTCGTTGAGCGAATCGGCGTTGCGCAGCGCGTCTTCGTAGGTGATCAGGCCGCCTTCGTAGAGATCGAACAGCGCCTGGTCGAATGTCTGCATGCCGAGCTCGCGCGACTTTTTCATGATCTCCTTGATGCCGGAGACGTCGCCCTTGAACACCAGGTCGGAGATCAGCGGCGAATTGAGCATGACTTCGACCGCCGGCACCCGGCCGCGGCCGTCGCGGCGCGGTATCAGCGCTGCGCGACGAAGGCGCGGATGTTGAGCGACAGATCCATCAGCAGCTGCGGCGCGCCGCTCCTCGGGGAAGAAGTTGATGATCCGGTCGAGCGCCTGGTTGGTGCTGTTGGCGTGCAGCGTGGCGAGACAAAGGTGCCCGGTTTCGGCGAACGCGATCGCGTAATCCATCGTCTCGCGGTCGCGCACCTCGCCGATCAGGATGACGTCGGGCGCCTGGCGCAGCGAATTCTTCAGCGCGATCTGCCAGCCGTCGGTGTCGACGCCGACTTCGCGCTGCGTGATGATGCAGTTCCTGTGCTCGTGCACGAACTCGATCGGATCCTCGATCGTGATGATGTGGCCGTAGCTGTTCTCGTTGCGGTACCCGAGCAGCGCCGCCATCGACGTCGACTTGCCGGCGCCGGTCGCGCCGATGAACAGCATGATGCCGCGCTTGCTCATCGTCACGTCCTTGAGCACGGGCGGGAGGCTCAGCTCGTCGAACGTGGGAATCGTCGTGTTGATCGTGCGCATCGCCATCCCGACCCGGCCCATCTGCACGAAAGCGTTGCAGCGGAACCGGCCGATGCCCGGCGGGCTGATCGCGAAGTTGCATTCCTTGGTCGACTCGAACTCCGCGGCCTGCTTGTCGTTCATCACGCTGCGCACGATCTCGATCGTGTGCTGCGGCGTCAGCGCGGTCTTGGAGACGGGCGCGATCTTGCCGTCGACCTTGATCGCCGGCGGGAAAGCCCGCGGTGATGAACAGGTCCGAGCCTTTTTGCTTGACCATCAGGTCGAGCAGCTCGTGGATGAACTTGGTCGCGGTTTCTCGTTCCATTGGATGTTCCTTTGCGTTGCGCCGACCGCGAAGGTGCCGGTCAGCCGCCGAACAGATCCTTGTTGACCGCCCGGGCCCGCGCTTCGGACAACGCGATCTGGTTGCGGCGGACCATCTCCGTCAGGCACTGGTCCAGCGTCTGCATGCCGGCCGACTGGCTGGTCTGGATCGACGAATACATCTGCGCGACCTTGTTTTCGCGGATCAGGTTTCTGATCGCCGGTGTGCCGATCATGATTTCGTGCGCGGCGATGCGGCCCTGCTGGTCCTTGGTCTTGAGCAAAGTCTGCGATATCACGGCAACCAGCGACTCCGACAGCATCGAGCGCACCATGTCTTTTTCCGCCGCCGGAAACACGTCGATGATCCGGTCGATCGTCTTCGCCGCGGAGCTCGTGTGCAGCGTGGCGAAGACCAGGTGGCCGGTTTCGGCGGCGGTCAGCGCCAGCCGGATCGTCTCCAGGTCGCGCATCTCGCCGACCAGGATGTAGTCGGGATCTTCGCGCAGTGCGGCGCGCAGCGCGTTGGCGAACGACAGCGTGTGCGGCCCGACCTCGCGCTGGTTGATCAGGCATTTCTTCGACTCGTGCAGGAATTCGATCGGGTCCTCGATCGCGAGGATGTGCCCGTATTCGCTTTCGTTGACGTGGTTGATCATCGCGGCCAGCGTCGTCGACTTGCCGGAGCCGGTCGGACCCGTGACCAGGATCAGCCCGCGCGGCCGCGTCGTCAGGTCGGCGAACACCTTGGGCGCGTTCAGCTCCTCGAGCGACAGCACCTTGGACGGAATGGTCCGGAACGCGACCGCGGCGCCGCGCTCCTGATTGAACGCATTGACGCGAAAGCGCGCGAGATTGGGGATGCCGAACGAAAAGTCGCATTCGAGCATCTCTTCGTAGGTCTTGCGCTGCGCGTCGCTCATGATGTCGTACACCATGGCGTGCACGTCCTCATGCTCCATCGGCGGCAGGTTGATCCGCCGGATGTCGCCGTGGACGCGGATCATCGGCGGCAGCCCGGCCGACAGGTGCAGGTCCGACGCCTTGTTCTTGACCGCGAAAGCGAGAAGTTCGGCAATGTCCATTTATAATCCCTGGTGCCGCGCCCGGGCGCGGCTTGCGCCCGGTGTGCGCCCTGCCTTTCGGCCAGCTTCGGTGCGTCGGGCCCGGATTGGCTATGCCGGCGTCATTGATTATGAGCCTATACGAGAAGGCGTGGCAAGCCATGCAGCAGCGCATCGCGCGGGCGGCCGACGCCGCGGGTCGCGATCCGGCGACGATCCGGCTGCTCGCCGTAAGCAAGAGCATGCCGGCGGAGGCGATCCGGGCTGTCCATGCGCTCGGGCAGCGCGCCTTCGGCGAGAACTACGTGCAGGAGGCGACGGCCAAGATGACCGCGCTGGCCGATCTGCAGGACATCGAATGGCATTTGATCGGACCGTTGCAGCGGAACAAGGCGCGCGCCGCGGCGGCGCAATTCGCGTGGGTGCAAACCATCGACGGGGTGGCCATTGCCGAGCGATTGTCGGCTACACGTGAAGCACGACAAGGTCTGCTCGACGTTTGCGTGCAGGTCAATATCAGCGCCGAGACGAGCAAAAGCGGCATCGCGCCCGGCGACGCGCTTGCGCTCGCTCGCGCCGTCGTCTCGTTGCCGCGGCTCGCATTGCGCGGCTTCATGGGCATCGCCGCACCTACCGCCGAGGTGCGAGCTCCAGCGCGCGCAATTCCGGATGTTGCGCGAAATCCTCGCCGCCGCGCGGGCCGAAGGGCTTATGCTCGACACCTTGTCGATGGGCATGTCGGACGATCTCGAGGCGGCGATCGCCGAAGGCGCGACGCTGGTCCGCGTCGGCAGCGCGCTGTTCGGACCACGCGCGTGAAGCGAGGTCATCGCAGGACAGGGGCCGCATCCAACGACTGGCGGACGTCGCCAGGCGAGCTTGCAAAGGCGAGGACTTGAATATCACGTTCATCGGCGGCGGCAACATGGCCCGGGCGCTGATCGGCGGACTGATCGCGCGCGGCCAGGCGTCGAACGCGCTGTCGGTCGTCGAGATCAACCCCGACGCGCGCGCGACCGTCGCGGCGCGATTCGGCGTGGCGACTTTCGCCGCCATCGAAGCCGCGGCCGTCATCCATGCCGACCTGATCGTGATCGCGGTCAAGCCCCAGCACGTTCGGGCCGTCGCGCGCGAGCTGGCGACGCTGCTCAAGCGGCAAGTGGTCGTGACGATCGCCGCCGGTATTCGTCTGGCCGATCTTTCGCGCTGGCTGCTCGGCTATCGTCGCCTGGTGAGGGCGATGCCCAATACGCCTGCGCTGATCGGCGCCGGCATCGCCGGCCTGTACGCGCTATCGGGCGTCGACGCCGAGGGCCGAACCCGCGCCGCGTCCATTCTCGAAGCCGTCGGCGCAACGCTTTGGTGCGAACGTGAGGACGAGCTCGATGCCGTCACGGCCGTCTCGGGCAGCGGTCCCGCGTATGTCTTCTATTTTCTCGAAGCGCTCGAGCAATCGGCGCGCGAGCTCGGGTTTGAGCCCGCCGACGCCCGTCGTCTCGCTTACGCGACTTTCAGCGGATCGATGCGCCTGGCCGAGCAGAGCGAGTCCGAAGCCGGCGCTGCTGCGCGCCCAGGTGACATCCAAAGGCGGCACGACCGAGCGCGCGATCAGCGCAATGGACGAGGCGGGCGTGATGGCCGCGATCATCGCGGCGGTCAAGGCCGCCGCCGCGCGCGCCCGCGAAATGGGCGAGCGCTTCGGATCCGAGCCCTGAACCCTGATCATGCTTGCCGACGCGCTCCGCTTTCTGGTCAATATCGTCTTTGCGCTGATCGTGTATTCGGCGCTGCTGCGTTTCATCATGCAGTGGTTGCGCGCGCCGTTTCGCAATCCGCTCGGGCAGGCGGTCGCCGCGCTGACCGACTGGGCGGTCAAGCCGCTGCGAAAAATACTGCCCGGTTTCCGTGGACTGGACTGGGCGTCGCTGATTGTCGCCTGGCTCGCGCAGCTGCTGTGGCTGCTGTCGCTCGCCATGCTCGGCGGCGCCGCCATCTCGGGTCCGCTGGCCGGAGCGCTTGCCGCGCTGGTCGGTGATCGAATTGCTCAAGGCCGCGCTGTGGATACTGATCGTCGCGGTGTTCCTGCAGGCGCTCTTGTCGTGGGTGGCGCCCGACGGTCCGCTGGCCGGCGTGCTGAATGCGCTGACGTTTCGCTTCCTGGCGCCGATACGACGCGCGATCCCGCCGCTCGGCGGCGTGCTCGATCTTTCGCCGCTGATCGTCATCGTGCTTGCGCAGCTCCTGCTGATGCTGCCGGTCGCGTGGCTCGAGCAGGCGGTCGGCAGCTTTTTCGCTGATGTTCCGCGCGCATCCGCCGTTGCGGACTCGTCACTGTTCTTGTTGCCGCCAGAGCATTGGCGAGCCGGACGAAGTCGGCAACCGCCAGCGTCTCGCCTCGCGCGCCCGGGGCGATGCCGACGGCCTCGAGCGCGGCCTCGTCGGCGAACGGCTTCAGCGCATTGCGCAAGCGTCTTGCGCCGCTGGCCGAATGCCGCCGCGACCAATTGCGCGAATAGCGCGGCGTCGGCAAGCGCCGGCCGCGCCAGCGCCCAGCGGCGTCAGCCGCGCCACCGCGGACTCGATTTTCGGCGGCGGCCGGAACGCGCCGGCCGGCACGACAAACAGCCGCTCGACGCGGAAGCGGACCTGAAGCATCACCGACAGGCGCCCATACTCGGCTGTCGCCGGCGCCGCCGCCATGCGCTGCACGACCTCCTTTTGCAGCATCACGGTGACGTCGCGCAGATTGGCATCGAATTGCGCGAGATGAAACAGCAGCGGCGACGAAATGTTGTACGGCAGGTTGCCGATGACGCGCAAATCGCGGCCGAGCGCTGCGAAGTCGAAGCTCAAGCGCATCGGCGCATGTGCAGCGTGAGGCGACTTCCGGCGGGAACTCGGCCGCGAGCGCCGCGGCGAGATCGCGATCGATCTCGATGACGGTCAGGCGGTCGACCCGATCGAGCAGCGGCCGCGTCAGTGCGCCCAGCCCCGGGCCGATTTCGACCAGATGCTCGCGTGGCGTCGGATTGATCGCCTCGACGATGCGATCGACATAGTGCGGATCGGCCAGGAAATGCTGGCCGAACCGTCGACGCGCGACGTGACCTGCGATGCCTGTGGGCTTGGTCACGCTCGGTCCGGCGAACTCATCGCGCAGTGCTTGAGTCGGACTCGTCGCGTCGCCAGCTCAGTGGCCAGCTCAATCGCCAGGTCGACCGCCGCAAACAGCGAACCCGGGTCGGCGGAACGCACGCCGGCCGCGTCGACGGCCAGATCGAGCGCGGTGCCGTGATCGACCGAGGTGCGCAGGAATCGGCAGACCCAGCGTGACGTTGACGCCGTGGCCGAAGCTTGCGCGCTTGAGTACCGGCAGCCCCTGATCGTGATACATCGCCGCGATGCAGTCGTACTGCGCGCCTTCGCCGGACACGAATACCGTATCTGCCGGCAACGGTCCGGCGACGTCGAGCCCTCGGCGCGCAAGGCTTTCAGTGCAGGCGCGATGACGTCGATTTCCTCGCGTCCGAGGTAGCCGCCTTCGCCCGCGTGGGGATTCAGGCCGCATACGGCGATGCGCGGCGTGGCAATGCCGAATTTGTCGCGCAAATCGGCGGCGACGATGCGCAGACGTCTGCGTCAGGCCGTCGCGCGTGATCGCCCGCGGGACAGCGGCAAGCGGAAGATGCGTCGTCGCAGCGCGACGCGAAGCGGCCCGGATGGCGTATCGCCGACGAGCATCATGACGACGCTGGCGCGTCCCCGTGCGCTGCGCGAGAAATTCGGTGTGACCAGTGAACGGGATGCCAGCGTCGTTGATCACGCTTTTTTGCACCGGCGCGGTGACCATCGCCGCGAATTCGCCCGACTCGCAGCCGGCTAGCGCGGCATCGAGCGTGGCCAGCACCGACGTGGCGTTGGCGGGTCGAGCCTGCCCGGGACCCGGCGTTTGCCAGCGGAAAATGCAGGACTTCGAGCGCGCCCGCGGCGCAGCGCGGCCGCGAGGTACGGCACGAGGGCGACGTCGAGATCGAGCCGCAGCGCGCGCTCGCGCAGAAGATCGAATCGCCGATCAGCACCAGCCGCGCGGACCAGTTGCGTTCGGCCAGACGGACGCACAGATCGGGACCGATGCCCGCGGGCTCGCCGACCGTGACGGCGATCGACGCCGCATGGGCCAACGCGGCGCTCATCAGCTCGCTATCGATCGATGACGGATCGAGCTGCAGCCGTCGCCGAAGATGTCGACCTGGACCTCGCTGCCGCCGCGACGGTCGCGCCGTCCGCGGCGACGGCGATTTTCGCGCTGCGTGTAGCCTTCGAGCGCGACCGCGGGCTTGCCGAAAAGCCGACAGCGCGTTCAGCGGATTGTCGGGTCGATTTCCCCGGTGTGCTGGACGCCGGGCCGAGTGGCAGCGCGTAACCTTCGCGTCCGAAGACCGGAAAGCGGTCGAGCGGCGCACGATAGCGGATGACCTGCCGCCCGGCGACGCGCTGCCGGGTCGCCAGGTCGTACCATGCGCCCGGCGGCAGCGCGACCTCGACTTCGCCGCCCGCTGCAACGATCGGCGCGACCAGCAGCGCGTCGCCGCACATGAATTGCGTATCGTGCCGCGAGTCAGCGCATTATCGGGGAACGCGAGCGGCATCGCGCGCATCAGCGGCAGGCCGGTCGCGCGGCCCTGCGTGACGTCGTGCGCAAATACGGCAGCAGCCGGTAGCGAAATTCGAGCCAGCTGCGCGCAATTTTCTCGACTGCTCGGCGTCGAGCGCCCACGGGTCGCGCCCGGCGCCGGCGCGAACGCACGAGGTGCGAGGCGAAGACGCCGTCTGCAGCCAGCGCAGATAAAGTTCAGGCGTGGCGTGCGTCGCGCCGTAGCGCCGCCGACTTCAGGCCGTAATACGGAATGCCGGACATGCCGATGACAGGCGGCGCGGATGCTCGCGGCGAGGCCTTCCCAGTCACTTTGCGACTGGCCACCCGATTGCATCGGATAGCGCTGGCTGCCTGCCCGACGCCGCGCGGGCCACGATCGGCGGCGCGCCTGCATCGCGCGCCGAGAATTTGCGCGTCGGCGTCGGAGACGCAAGGCGGTAGAGCTGCGGATAGACGTTGTGCAGCCGCTGGCCGCGATCGCCATTCAGCGCAACCGCATCGGCCACGGCACGTCGTCGCCACCGTCTGTCTTCCATTACCTCGATCCCCGCGCTGAACAAAGGCCTCATGTGCGTCTCGCCACCACGCGTAGGCGGCGGGATTGGTGAAGTCGATGATGCCCGACTCCGGCGCGGCGGTCGAGCGCGTTCGTCGGACGCGTCGTCATCGGGCATCGTCACCGGTCGCCGCCGAAGCCGTAAGGCGCGCCGCCTTCGTCGGTCATCAGATAGCTTTCTGGCGGCGAGGTCATGGAACAGCGGCGAGTAAACCGACACGACGGAAGCTCGCAGGCGCAGACCGTAAGCCGTGCTGCGCGATTTTGGCGAGCGCGGCAGCCGGCGCCGGATTGCATCGTCGCGTCCCACCGGAAATCGAAGCGAGGTCTACGGATCCCAGGGTCGGTCGTCATCGAGCACCAGCACGTCGCAAGGAATCGCGGCGCAGCGCGCAGATCCGACGCCGCTGCGACGGCGCTTTCGGCGCTCGAGTCGTCGCCGCGCGCGATCCACGAGCCGAGACTCCAGCGCGGCACTTCCGGTCGCGCGGCCGGTCAATCCAGCGTAGCGATCGAGGACCTGCGGCAGGGTCGCGGCCGGCGATCAGAAAAAAATCGAGCGCTTCGTCGTCGACGACCAAGCGAATATGACCGCTGCGACCAGTCGGGAAAGCCGACGCCATGAGTCACGCGGCCGAGGAGTGTGGACGATACACGCCCCAGGCTCCGCCGCCAGTGCCGGGGCTCCAGCCGAACGGCGCACTCGTGCCCGACGCGGAAGGCGAGGTGCCGGGAACATCCGTATCTGCGAATGCACGATCTGGCCACGTCTGTTCAGCGAGCCTGTCTGCGTCGCCCAGTCCGTAGAGCGGCTCGCCTGACGCCAGCCGAACGTCGCCAGCCACGATGTCGCTGTCGCGATGCCGGCCGATCGCGGGTAGACGCTCTGGCCGTCCCTGGTCCGGTCGGTCATCGAAGCGAGCAGCAGTTTGCCCGCTGCAACAGGCGCAGGGTCAACGGCGTTCCGGCGAGTTCGAGCGTCCGTCGCCTGCGGTAAAAGTCCACAGGCCGTCGCATGGCTGGGCGACTTCGCAGCGCTGTGCCCTGGCGGCGAGCAATCCGTAGTCGGGACGCGTGTTCGGACCGACACGAAGCCGAAATATTCCGGGGCCGAAGCTGCCGACCTCGAGCATGTCGCCGGTCGAGGTGGCGAACGAGGCGCCGGACGCCGACGCGCCGAGGCTGCTGAATGCATCGATAGGAAGATAGTCGTGGCTGTCGAGGCGCATGATGTTCCGGTCAGGAGTCGGCAATGTCGAAAATCGATGTCTTCCGCTTCAGCGGACGGCGATCAGCCCGCGAATTTCGGCTCCGGCAAGCCCGGGGTATCGACTTGCATCGCGAACAGCCCGCCCGACTGCGGCAGGCGCGCGAGCTCATCCGGCTCGCGATTCTGACGCGCCGTCGTCACATAGAGGGTGCGCAGCTCCGGGCCGCCGAATGCGCACATTGTCGGACACATCGCCGGCAGCGCGTATTCGGCGAGGCACTCGCCTCGCGGCGACAGGCGCGACGATCTTGCCGCCGCGATAGAACGCGATCCAATAGCAGCCTTCGCGGTCGACCGCCGCGCCGTCGGGCCGTTCGTCTCCCCGTCGAAATGCGCGAATTCGCGCTTGCCGCTGACGGTGCCGTCGGCCGCGTCGAATGTCATACGCGTTGATCGTGCGCGTCGGCGTGTCGGCGTGATACAGCGTCCGCCCATCGGGGCTCCAGGCGAGCCCGTTCGATATCATGATGCCGTCGAGCACACGGGTCAGTCGAAATAGCCGTCCAGGCGATACAGCGCGCCGCTAGTCGCGTCGCGACGCTCGTTCATCGTGCCCACCCAGAAGCCGTCCGCTGCGATCGGCGCGGCCGTCGTTGAAGCGATGGTGGCTCGGATCATAGGGCGCCTCGGCCAACTGTCGCCGAGCCTGCCTGTCCGTCGATCAGCCAGATGCCGTCGCGCAGCGCCGCGACGAATCCGCCGTGCTCGCGCAGCCGAAGGAGCCGATCGACGAAGGCATCGGCCAGGCTAGTTTGACGCGCGACTTCGGATCGAAGCGATTGAGCGACGGCCCATTGATGTCGACCCAATAGAGCGCCTGCTCGTCGGGCGACCATACCGGGCATTCGCCGAGGCTGGCCCGGGCATCGAGCACGCACTCGAACGGCGATTCCATCTCGCGATGCCGCACTGGCTGTCGACCTAAACGTGCATCGTACAAGAAAACAAGCGCGCCCGGCGCTAGCGATCAGCGAGCAACCGGCTTGTCGGCCGCGGCGCCTGCATTGCGGAACCTCGCCAGAAATTCCTGTGCGCGGCCCACCATGAAACCCATGTCGGAGCCGATCGCGACCCACGAGTAGCCGTAGTCGATGAAGCGCGCCGACCATCTCGGGGGTCGGCCCGATGATGCCCGACGGCTTGCCGGCACGCCGGCAGGCTTTGGCGGCAGCCGCCAGATGCTCCTGCACCGCCGGATTCGTGATGTCGCCAAGGTGGCCCATCGACGCCGAAAGATCGCTCGGGCCCGATGAAAATCGAATCGATGCCGGGAACGGCGGCGATCTCGTCCAGCTTGTCGAGCGCGGGCAGCGTCTCGATCTGCACGATCACGCAGATCTCCTCGCTTGCGCGCTTCAGGTAATTGGGGACGGTGCCGTAACGGCTGCCGCGATGCGTTCCGGCGACACCGCGCACGCCCTCCGGCGGATAGCGCGTATAGGACACCGCGCGCCGCGCCTCGTCGGCGTTCTGCACGAACGGCAGCAGCAGCGATTGCGCGCCGGCGTCGAGCGCGCGCTTGATCATCACCATGTCGTTCCACGGCGGACGCACGATCGCCTGCGCCGGCGTCCCCGCGATCGCTCGCAGGATGTCGATCATCTGCGGCGTGTCGATCGGCGTGTGCTCCATGTCGACGACGAGAAAGTCGAACCCGACGCAGCCGAGCGCTTCGGCGGTCGATGCCGCGCCGCTTCCGAGCCAAGCGCCGAGCGGCGTGCGCCCGGACGCGATCGCGCGCTTGAAATGATTGATCGGAAGATCCACCGGATGACTCCCTGTCGGTTTGCTTGAGAGCGGTGTCGGCGACATTCGCGCCGTTGATCCGGCGACGGCTGCGACTAGAGCATTGTAGACGGGTTTGTACGCCGCACTGGCTTTCGGTGTTCTGCTCGCGGGCTTGGTATAATTTGGGCGTTGCGAGGAGGCTTGTGGCCGCTTGAACGTGGCGGCCGCAGGCCCTTTGCGTTTTGGTCCGCGGGCCGATGCGCACTCATTTCTCCCGTGCGCGCGTTCATCCGACAGGCGTTTCTCGAAGGCGTCCGCGACATGCTGCCGATGACCGTCGGATGATCCCGTTCGGCATCGTATGCGGCGTTGGAGCGATCACCGCGGGCGCCTCGCCGGTCGCCGCCCTCGCGATGTCGATGATCATTTTCAGCGGCGCCGCCCAGATCATCGCCGCACAGTTGCTCGCCGCCGGCGCGCCGTTTGCCGTGATCGTGCTGTCGTGTTTTGTCATCAGCCTGCGCTTCCTGATGTACAGCGCGGCGCTCGCGCCTTATCTCAAGCCGGTCGACCATCGCTGGCGCAACCTGGTCGCGTTCCTGCTGACCGACCAGGCGTTCGCGTCGTCGATTCGGCGCTTTCGCGAGTCGACGGACCTGCGCGCCAATGTCTCCTATTTCGTCGGCGGCGGCGCCGTGCTCTGGCTGGCGTGGCAGATCGCGACGATCGCCGGCATCCTGGCGGGCGCCGTCATCCCGGCGTCGTGGCAGCTCGAATTCGTCGTTCCCTTGTGCTTTCTTGCGCCTGCTCGCGCCGCTGCTGCACGACCGCACGGCGCTGATCGTGTTCGCGACGCGGCCGTCGCGGCCGTCGCGCTGGACTCGATGCCGATGCGCCTGTCGATGATTTGCGCCGGTCTGGCCGGCATCGTCGCCGGGGTCGTCGCCGACCGGGTTCTCGGGCGCGGCGCGCGACGGAGGTCGAGCCTGGAAACTAGCCGGTCCTGATCTGGGTCGTTGATCGTCGTCGTCGGCGCGATCAACTTCGCCGCGCGCCTGTCGTTCATCGCGCTGTTCGCGCGCCGCGAGATGCCGCCGTTGCTCGGCGCGCGCTTTGCGCCACGTGCCGGCGGCGATGCTGACCGCGATCGTCGTGCCGGCGATCGTGTTCGCCGCGCCGGGCGTGCTGGCCCTCGACGCGGGCAACGTCAAGCTGATCGCGGCGCTCGTCGCCGGCGTCGTCGCCTGGCGCTGGCGCAACACGCGTTGACCATCGCCGTCGGCATGGCCGCGCTATGGCTGCTGCAATGGCTTATGCGCTAATATCGAACCGAGTTCGTTCATCGACGACGATGCAGCCGATCGCGCCGCGACCGGGGAAAAGACGATGCGTTTCGAGGGCACCGACACCTATGTCGCGACGCCCGACCTGATGCTTGCGGTCAACGCCGCAGTGACGCTGGAGCGGCCGCTGCTGATCAAGGGAGAGCCCGGTACCGGAAAGACGATGCTCGCCGAGGAAGTTGCGCGGGCGCTGGGCCGGCCGCTGATGCAGTGGCACATCAAGTCGACGACCAAGGCGCAGCAGGGGCTGTACGAATACGACGCGGTGTCCCGGTCTGCGCGATTCGCAGCTCGGCGACGAGCGCGTCGCCGACATCGCGCACTACATCAAGCGTGGCGTTCTGTGGGAGGCGTTCGATTCGGCCAGATGCCCGCCGTCGTGCTGATCGACGAAGTCGACAAGGCCGACATCGAGTTTCCGAACGACCTGCTGCGCGAGCTCGACCGGATGGAGTTCTACGTCTACGAGACGCAGGCATACGATACGCGCGCGTCACCGTCCGACTGGTGATCATCACCAGCAACAACGAAAAGGAACTGCCCGATGCGTTCCTGCGGCGCTGCTTCTTTCATTACATCCGGTTTCCCGACAAGGAGACGATGACGCGCATCGTCGACGTGCACTTCCCCGGGACTGAAGAAAACCCTGCTGCAGGAAGCACTGGAGGTCTTCTTCGAGTCTGCGCGACATCCCGGGACTGAAGAAAAAACCGTCGACGTCCGAATTGCTCGACTGGCTGAAGCTCCTGCTGGCCGAGGACATTCCGCCCGAGGCGCTGCGCAGCAGCGACAAGAAGATGCATCGTTCCGCCGCTGCACGGCGCGCTGCTGAAGAACGAGCAGGACGTTCACCTGTTCGAGCGCGTCGCGTTCATGGCGCGGACGGGCCGCTAAAGCCGCGTCATGGCATTCATCGAGCCCGTGACGCTCAAGGGCGCGCACGCGACGCTCGAGCCGCTGGCGCGCGGGCACGCGGCCGCGCTGCAGCGACGCCGCTGCCGACGGCGAGCTTTGGCGCCTCTGGTACACGTCGCGTCGCGCCACCGGACAGATCGGCGAGTACATCGCGACGTGCGCTCGACATGCGCGAGCGCCTGGGGGCGATGCCGTTTGCCGTGCGCGAGAACGCGACCGGCGAAATCGTCGGCTGCACGCGCTATTTCAATGTCGATGCGGCCAACCGGCGGCTCGAGATCGGGCACACCTGGTACTCGAAGCGCGTCCAGCGCACGCGCGATCAACACCGAATGCAAGCTGCTGCTGCTGACGCATGCGTTCGAGGTGCTGCGCTGCATCGCGGTGGAATTTCGCACGCACTGGTTCAATCACGCTTCGCGCGCCGCGATCGAGCGGCTCGGCGCCAAGCAGGACGGCGTTCTGCGCAACCACCAGCTGTTGCCCGACGGCTCAAGCGCGACACCGTCGTATTCAGCATCATCGACGGCGAATGGCCGGCGGTCCGGCGGCATCTGAAGTTTCTACTCGAGCGGCCGCGGTAGCGCGCACCTCTGGCCGTGCTGATCGATTTCTTCCTGCATCTCAAATCGGCGAAGCTGCCGGTCAGCACGCGCGAGTTCCTGACGCTGCTCGACGCGCTGAAGCACGACGTCGTATCGGGCAGCATCGACGACTTCTATTTTCTGGCGCGCACCTGCCTGGTCAAGGACGAGGCGCTGTACGACCGTTTCAATCTCGCGTTCGGCGCATATTTCAAGGGCATCGACGGCGTGCTCGACATTCATGCCGAAATTCCTGAAGAGTGGCTGCGCAAGATGATCGAAGCGCAACCTGACCGACGAGGAAAAGGCGATGGTCGCAGGCGCTCGGCGGCTGGGACAAGCTGATGGAGACGCTCAGCCGGCGGCTTGACGAGCAGCGCGGACGGCACCAGGGCGGATCGAAATGGATCGGCACCGCGGGCACGAGCCCGTTCGGCGCCTACGGCTACAACCCCGAAGGCATACGCATCGGCCAGGAAGGCGGCCGCAGCCGCAGCGCGATCAAGGTCTGGGACGAGCGGACGTTCCGCAACCTCGACGACTCCGTCGAGATCAACACCCGCAACATCAAGATCGCGCTGCGCCGACTGCGGCGCTTCGCGCGCGAAGGCGTGCCCGACGAGCTCGATCTCGACGCGACGATCGAGCGGCACGGCGCGCAACGCCGGCTGGCTCGATCTGCATCTGCGTGCCCGAGCGGCGCAACCGCGTCAAGGTGCTGCTGTTCCTCGACGTCGGCGGCTCGATGGATCCGCACGTCCAGGTCTGCGAAGAGCTTTTTTCAGCGGCGAAGAGCGAGTTCAGGCACCTCGAGTATTTCTACTTCCACAACTGCGTCTACGACTCATGTCTGGCGCGACAACCGCCGCCGCCGCAACGAGCGCATCGCGACCTTCGACCTGCTGCACAAGTACGGCCGCGACTGGCAAGCTGATCTTCGTCGGCGACGCGGCGATGAGCCCGTACGAGCTGGTGCAGCCCGGGGGCAGCGTCGAATACACCAACGACGAGCCCGGCGCGGCGTGGCTCGAGCGGCTGATCGCACGCTACCGCCATGCGATCTGGCTCAACCCGGAGCCCGAGCGCACATGGCAATACACGCGCTCGACGCAGATGGTGCTGGAGCTCCTCGGCCCGCGCATGTTTCCGCTGACGCTCGACGGCCTGCAGCGCGGCATGGCGGCGCTGCGCAAATAGCGTTGCCGTTTCAGGCGGGGCGGCGAAGGGCCTGTCCCGGCGTGGGCGACCGTCCAGGCATGCCAGGCGAGGCCCAGCACCACCAGCATCCAGACGATGACCGGACCGCTCGGCAGGTCGAGCGCGGTCGACAGCACAAGCCCCGCGGCGTAACCGGCCGACGCCCAGCGCCCACGACGCGGCGAGTCTTCCCCGCTGCATCGTTCGCGTCGCCAGCGGCGGAACGATCAAGGTCGCGAACACCAGATACAGCCCGACCAGCTGCACCGACACGGTGACGGCGAGCGCGAACAGCACGTAGAAGCCGGTGCGGCCGAGCCGCTCGCGCCAGCCGAACCACAGCACGAGTATCGCCGCGTACACCAGCGCGGCCCAGACCAGCCGCGATGGCTGCGCCCAGAGGATCTGTCCGACCAGAAGATCGCGCAGATGCTCGCTGCCGTGCGGATTGCTGGCGAGCAGCAGCACGCTGCCGGTCGCGCCGAGGACGAACACGACGCCGATCACCGCTTCCTGCACGTCGGGCCAGACGCGCTCGGTCCAGGTCAGCAGCAACGCGCCGCCCAGCGCCGCGGCCAGCGCGGCGACCTGCACGGCGATGCCTTCGGCCTCGAAGCCGAAGCGGTCGGCGAGCACGACGCCGCAGCCGGCGATCTGCGCGATCGCCAGATCGATGAACACGATGCCGCGGGCGAGCACCTGCATGCCCAGCGGCACATGGGTCGCGGTCACCAGCAGGCCGGCGGCGAACGCCGGCAGCAGAATCGACAGCTCGATGGCGCCGAGATTCATTGCGCCCCCTTGAGCAGGCGCTGGATCGTATCGTCGAACAGCCCGAACAGATCCTTGGCGGCGTCGTCGCCGCCGACGGTGAACGGCAACGCGACCGCGTTGATCTTCGCGCGCTCGGCGATCCATTGCGATGCGCGATCGCTCTGGTACGCGGCGCGCAACACCATCTTCACCGGCTGGCGTTGAGTCAGCGCCAGGCACCTCGGACAGATGCGCGGTCGTCGGCTCGATCCCGGGCTTGGGCTCGAGCGCCGCGACCTCCTTCAGGCCGAGCCAGCGATCAGATAGGTGAAAGCCTTGTGCTGCACGAGCACCGGCGACGCCCTTGAGCGGCGCCGCCTTCGTTCTCCCAGCGCGCGATCGCCGCGGTCCACCGCTCGCTGAACGACTTGTACCGCGCCTGGTAGAACGCGGCGTTCGCCGGATCGAGCTGCGGCGAGCTGCGCCGACAGCGGTGCGGCGACGCGCGCGATGTTGCGCGGGTCGGTCTGGATGTGCGGATCGCCCGCCGCGTGCACGTCGCCTTCGGCGCGATCGAGGCGCGCCGGCTTGTCGAGCAGCGTTACGAACGGCGCGGCCTCGAAGTAGCCGGGTTGGCCCGGCTGGACTTTCGGATTGCCGGCCTGCTGCAGCACCAGCGGCAGCCAGCCGATCTCGAGCTCGGCGCCGGTGGCGACGACCAGGTCCGCGCTGCGCGCACGCGCGATCAGGCTCGGCTTGGCTTCGACATGATGCGGGTCCTGCAAGCGCGTTGGTGGCGGTATAGACGCTTGACCTTGTCGCCGCCGAGCTCGGCCGCGAGCGCGCCCCATTCGGGGACCGTCGCGAACACGTTCAGCGCCGCCGAGGCGGGAATGACCCACGCCGCCGTCAGCGCGAGCAGAACCGATTTGCAAAAGTGATTTCATCGAGTTTGCTCCTAATAACGGTGAGCGCCGTGCGCGCCCAGGGTCAGGATGTATTGCAGGAACAGTTGGTTGTCGGTGACGCCTGCGCGCGCCTTGTCCTGCGCGAGCTGCAGCCGGATGCGGCTGAATTCCGACGGCGTGTAGTCGAACATCACCGACGTGCGCTGCGGATTGAACGACGGCGTGGCCAGGAACGCGGCGTTCGCGCCGTAGTCGGCGTGTCCGGGATCGAGCCGGTCGTAGCGCAGGCCCACGCGCCAGTACGGCATGAACTGGTAGACGCCCTGCAGATACCAGCCGCTTTGCGACGAGCGTATAGTCGGCGCTCTGTGTCAGGCCGAGCGCGCCGTCGCTGTCGTAGGTCAAGATCGCCGCGCTCGCGCCGCCAGAAGTATTCGCCCTGCAGCTTGAAGTTGGTGTCCTGCGCGTTGCCGTTGGGCGCGTATTTCCAGACGAAGTCGGCGATCGCGACGTGGCTGGTGCCGTTGAAGCCGAGCTGCGCGTCGTTGCCGGCAATGTCGGTCTGCGCGAATTCGCGGTCGCTGCGCGCGCGTCTGCAGATACGACAGCCCGGCGCGCCAGCTGTGACTCGCGCCGATGTCGCCGCCGGTATGCGCGTAGACGACGCCGCTGCCGACGCCGTTCTTGTTGCGCTCGGTGCCGGGAAAGCCGGCGCCGTTGCCCACTTCGGCGCCGAATTCGAGGAACTGGTCGGTCGGCGCGACCCATTTGAGCTGCACGCCGTCGTTGTCGTATTGGCCGCCGAGGAATGCCTGGTAGGCGAGCGGCGCGTCGATGAAATCCCAGACGTGCTGGTGCTGCTCGTTGATGTAGCCCAGGCCCGAGAAGAAGCGGCCGAACTTCGGCGTCGAGCCCATCGGGCAGCGCGGTGCAGAATGCCGTAGGCCTCTTCGACCGAGACCGTGTTCTCCGGCGTCAGCGAGACGATCAGGTTGCCGGCGAACTTGTCGTCGACATTGGCGGAGATCGCGAGCTCCGATTCGCCGAGCGAAAAGCCGCGCTTGCCCGGGACCGATGTCGCCGCCCGCGCGCAAAGCCGCTGATCGCGTACTTTTCGGGGTCCTGCGACAGGTTGGCGTAGAGGCCCTGCAGCACCGCCGAGATCGCCGGGTTGAACGCGGCGAGACCGCTCGACGAAGACGTGCTGCGGCGGCGCCGCGGGGGCGCGGAAGCGCGGCGCTGGCGGCGGGCTTGCGCCGACTGCGCGCCTCGGCATCCTTCAGCCGCGCTTCGAGCGACTGGATGCGCGCTTCGTAGTTTTCCTTCAATTGCCGGATCTGGTCGCGGATTTGCGCGAGATCGGCGTCGCTGGCCGCCGATGCGGGCGGAGCGGCGAACAGCGCCAGCGCCAAAGCGCCGGGCGCCAAGAATTTCCTGGACACGGGTGATGCTCCTCTAGTCGGATGAACCGGCGCCGCGAACGAATCGCGGCGCGCCGAAAAGCGATCTAGAGGGAGAGGGCGGGGCGCGGCTCTGGTAGTAGGAAGGGGCGGCGACGTATCGCGCTGCGGGCTCGAACGCGATGCACTCGGCCGCGGCGGCGTTGCAGGCCGCTGGCGACGGCGACGCCGGCGGCGGCGTGCGTTGCGCTCGCCAGCAGCGAGCATTCGACGCAGGCAATGTCGATCGCCGGCAGCTTCAGGCTCGAGTGATGCCTCGCCTTGAGCTCGGGAAGGTGCGTCAGCGGATGCAGCAGCAGCTCCTGCTGCAGGCCCAGCAGCAGGAACGCGAACACGAACGAGAAGAACTTGCGGACCATGGACCTGACGACTCCGACGACCGCAGACGCATGCGGCGAGCGAGCAGTTTAGCGGAAAAGCGCCAGGCCCCGAAACCGGGCGCTATCGGCCAAAGGCATTCGGCCCTCGGGCCGATTCGCGACGCGGCGGCTTCGTGCCGTGCGGCACGACTCTACATCGTTCGCGGCCGCGAACGTCGGCGCCAGGACTTCCAGCGCATCGAGCTTGGTCGATGGCTCCTTGATCGTGATCCGCCACAGCGTCCGCGGATCGTCCGGATCGGTCAGGGTCGCCGAATGCAGCAGCGATGCGTTGTCCCAGATCACGATGTCGCCGACTCGGTACGGGTAGCTGATCACGTATTTCGGTTGCGTCGCATGCGCCGCGAGCTCGTCGAGGAGCGCAACGGCTTCGTCCTCCGGCATCCCGACGATGCCGTACGAGCTGCCCGATACCGCGTACAGCGCCTTGCGCCCGGTGACCGGATGCGGACGCACCAGCGGATGCGTGATCAGCGGCATCTTGGCTTTTTGCTCGTCGGTCAGCGGCGATGCCGCGACGCGGCTCATTTCGTCGGCCACCTTGCGGTTGCCGTAGTGATGGACGCCGATCAGCGGCGCGATCCGCCGCTTCATCGCGTCGGAAAGGTCGTCGTACGCGGCGTACTGGTTGGCGAACAGCGTATGGCCGCCGGCTTTCGGCACTTCGATCGAATAGAGCATCGTCGCGCGCGCCGGCACCTGCAGATACGAGTAGTCGGTGTGGAAGTAGGTTCCGGCATCGGCCAGCCCGATCGGCTGTCCGTTTTTCTTTCGGTTCGACAGGATCAGGATGTTCGATTCTTCCGGATGATGGAACTGGTCGATCACATGCGGCTCGGGCGGACCGAAGCGGCGCGCGAACGCGAGATATTGCTGCGGCGTCAGCCGCTGGTCGCGCAGGACCAGCAGCTGCCCGCGGAAGAAGGTCTGCTCGAGCTCGGCGAATTCTGCGTCGGAAAGCGGGCGCGAGGCATCGACAGCGGACGTTTCCAGCCCGAAACCCGGGCGCGAGCGGTTTCGTTTCCATCACGCGGCTTGTCCTATTTCAGAAACTCGGGGCGAATCCATCTTGGCAGGAGCAGCGGAATATCCGGCCAGATGATCATGGCTGCAAGGACGACCAGCATCGGGGCCAGCATGATCAACGTGTCCTTGAGCGCATATCGCAGCCGGACCTTGGCGATGGCACAGGAGATCATCAGGCACAACCCGTACGGCGGCGTGACGAGCCCGAAGGCGAGCGCGACGATCCCGATGATCGCGAAGGACACCGGATGCATGTTCACCGAAGCGGCGAGCGGCTGCAGGGTCGTGCCGACGATGATGATAGCCGGAATCGCGTCGAGGAAGCAGCCGACGACCAGGAAGACGCACGCGATGAAGAAGCCGACGCCGATGAGCCCCAGTCCCCACGACGTCACGTTCTCGAGCAGCGCCCGGGGAATCTGGAAGTAGGCGAGCAGCCACCCGAACACCGAGGCCGTGCCGACGCAAAAGAGCGCGATCGCCGACAGCTTGCCGGTTTCGAGCAGACAATCCCACAACTTCTTCGCGTCCATCTCGCGGTAGAAGAAGACCGAGAGAACGATCGCATACAGCACGGCAGCCGCGGCCGATTCCGTCGGCAGTAAACCAGCCGAACAGGATGCCGCCGACGATGATGAATGGTGTCATCGCGCCGGCACCGGAAGGCGGCCGCCGTCACGAACTCCTTGAAGGTCGCGCGCCGGTACATCGGGTAATGGCGGACCTTGGCGTAGACATGGACGGTGGCCATTTGCGCGAGACCCATCAGCAGCCCGGGGATGACGCCGGCGAGATACAGCGCGCCGATCGACACCGAAAGCACACCGCCCCAGACGACCATCAGGATCGACGGCGGAATGATCACCGCCATCACGGCAGCACACGCGGTGATCGCGATCGAGAACGGAGGTCGTAGCCCTCCTTGACCTGCGCCGCGATGAAGACGCCGCTGGCTCGCCGCGCTCGGCCGTCGACGAGCCCGAGATGCCGGCGAAGAACATCGACAGCAGCACGTTGATCTGCGCCAGGCCCCGGGAAGTTGCCGACCATCGTCCGCGACAGCGTGACCAGCTTTTCGGTGATGCCGCCGACGTTCATCAGATTCGCCGTGAGCAGGAAAAACGGCACCGCCAGCAGGAGGAACGAGTTGTAGGACTTCAACGTCGTGTTCAACATCACAACGGCGACAGCCGGTCTCGATGAACAGCACCGGCAGGCACGCGAGGCCCAGCGCGAACGCCACCGGCACGCGCAGGATGATCAAGCGCGGCGAAAGACGCCGAACAGCGATCAGCGCGACGTCATAGGGGACCCCACGGTCACTTGTCGCCGCCCCGAGGTGAGCAGCTTGACGGCTCGTCGATGATCTTTCTCCGACCAGGAGCCCGCAGCCGCCAGGGCAGATGCCCCGGCGAGGCGGCCAGCGCGATGTGGATCGACGAGCATGTTGATGCCCGGTCGTCTCCGAGCTCCGGCTACGATCACTCCGAACATCGCCGCGAAGCGCCAGCCGAAGCGCGATGAAAGATCACGGCGCGACCAGCAGTCATCGAGAACGATGGACGATCAGACGAGCGCGACACCGCCTTGACACGCGCAGCAGCGTTCCTCGGGCTGCAATCGGGCCAGAACGTCGCAGTCGAAGTGCGACCCGTCGCGCACGCCGATCATCGCGCCCAGCATCACCATCCAGATCAGGCAGAAGCGCGCGATCTCCTCGGTCCAGATCTAGTTCGGAATGAGGCCGGTGTAGCGCGCGATCATCTGGATCGTCACCGGCACGATCAGGATCCCCACGCTCGCGCCCAGGAGCACGTTGAGCAGGCGGTAGTAGCTGTCGAGGAACTTGCGCATGCGACCCCCTAGGATCTCGCCGCATCGTGGGTCAAAAAAAGCCGGCGGAAGCGTCGCCTCCGCCGGATCCTCCTACGAGTTCGCTACATCGCGTTGATCTTGTTGTAGATGGCTTCGGCGCCGATTTCCTTCGCGTAATCTGCCATCACCGGATCGGCCAGCTTCTTCATCTGTGGCGCGATCGGCGAACGGAATCATCTTGAGTTTTCCGGCCGCCTGCATCGCCTCGAGCTTCTGCTGGTCTTCGCCCGACTCGATCTGGCGCGCCGTAGATGCCCGCTTCCTTGCCGGCCCTGAGAATCGCGGCCTGCAGGTCCGGCGGCAGCTTCCTGAAGGTCTTGCCGGAGAAGCAGATGGGCCGGATCGTGATCGCGTGCTGCGTCATATTGAGGTTGGGGCCGACTTCGTAGAACTTCATCGCCTCGACGCCTGCGGCCTCGTTCTCGCCGGCCTGGATCACGCCGTTCTGGATCGCGTTGTAGATCTCGTCGTAGGCGATCACGGTCGGCGACATGCCCGACGGCGGCGAACGTCTTGCTCCAGATCGGCGCGCCCATGGACGCGGACCTTGAGCCCCTTCATCTCCGCCATGTTGCGTACCGGCTTGTTGGCGAAGATGTTGCGCGTGCCGCCGCCGGCGAAGCCGATGAGCATCACGTCGCCCTTTGCGTAGACCTCGTCGGCGATCGGCTTCAACGTGTCGGCGTCCAGCACCTTGTTCCAATGATCGAGATCGCGGAACAGGAACGGCGCATCGATGAACGGTGCGGCCTTCGAAAACGTCGACATGTGCGCCGGGGAGACGATGCCGTAGTCGACCGAGATCCCCTGGTTCATGAAGGCGAAATAGTCCTTCTCGAGGCCCAATTCGCTGTTCTTGTGCAGCACGAAGTTGACCGGCTTGCCGTAATACTTCTTGACCAGCTCCTCGAATTTCACCAGGGCCCTGTTGAACGCATGATCGTCGTTGAACTGGACGGCGCCGTGCAGGGTGATCGTTTGTTGCGCGGATGCACTGAAGGACAGCGCAAGAGCGCATGCGGCAAGGCAGCGCGCAAGCGCGCCGATATAGGCAGACATCGTTTCTCCTCCGGTTTGCGGTCTATTAAACGGCCCGGATCTGCGCCCGGGGCCGCCGGTACGATAACGAACCATCTGGTAAGGTGGTCAGACCGCATTCAACGCTTTGGCCGGCGAAGTGTCAATGGCCGCTTTGCCAAAGACCGACAGGATTCAGCAATCGTCCGCCAAGGCGGGGTGTAGAATCGCCGCAAATGAGACGCCGCTGCCGCCTCGCAGTCACGCTCGTCACGTTGGCGATGCATTTGCTCGCGCCGGTCGGCGCCTATGCGGCGGCTCGGCCACCCGCCGATTCGAGCGACTACTGCACGGCGGCGCGCTCTGACGTTCAGTCGGGCAACGGCGTGCTCGCGCCGCAGCGCGGGGCGAGCACGGATTCCGGCGTTCCCGCGCCGCGACCGGGCCATTCGCCGCATTCGCATTGCCCATCGTGTCTGGGCGCGTTCGCCGTCGTGGCGATCCCGCCTTCGGCGGCCCCGCTCGTTGTGACTCCGCGCTCGCTCGACAGCGCGCCGACGGGTGCGGCTCGCACCGTCATCGCAGCGCAGCCCGCGCTGCTGCCGCCGCTGCGCGGTCCTCCCTCGCTCCTCTCCTAGGCTTTCCATCGATCGCGGCCGGCACATCGGCCGCGGCTTGCGGTCGATCGCGCGTGCGCACCGCGGCACGCGCGATCGATCGCATTCGAATCCAACGGGGACCGTCATGACAAGAATCCTGGCCATCGCGGCCGTCGCCGCAATCGCTGCCGCAAGCGGCGCATCGGCGCACGAGTATCAACTGCGAGCGCTGCGCATCGACCATCCGTTTGCCCGCGCGACGCCTCCCGGAGCGCGCTCCGGCGGCGTTTTCCTGAGCGTCGAAAACAAAGGCGATCGGACCGATCGGCTGCTCACCGTATCGACGCCGGTGGCCGGCACCGCCGAGCTGCATCAGATGGTGATGGACGCCGGCGTGATGCGCATGCGCGCGGTCGCGGGCCTCGACGTCAAGCCCGGCGACCGGCTGGTGCTGCAGCCCGGCGCGTATCACGTGATGCTCACCGACCTCAAGCGACCGCTGCAGGCGGGCGAAACCTTTCCGCTGACGCTGGGATTCGAAAAGGCGGGATCGATCGAGGTCAACGTCGAGGTCGAGAGCATGGCAGGCGGCGCGATGCATCCCCATACCGTGCGTTGAACCGAACATTCGCGTCTGCCGCATCGGCGGCACGCGGCCAATGAAAGGGCGGTAATCATGAATACGAAAAATAGACGATCGATCGCCACGCCGCTGACGCTGGTCGCGGCAGCGATGGTCGTCCTGTCGGCGGAGCCCGCAGCGGCGCACGGTCTCGCCGGCAAGCGCTTTTTTCCGGCGACGCTCGCGACCGACGACCCGTTCGTCGCCGACGAATTGTCGCTGCCGACGATCGAAAGCCGCAAGATGCCGGCGAGCGGCGACGAGCCGGCAACGCGCGAGACCGGCTTTGCAGTCGATGTGTCGAAGCGCATCACCGAGAACCTGGGCATCGGCTTCGGCGCGACGTACATGGCGCTGGAGCCCGACGGCGGCGATACGCAGCGCGGCTTCGACAACCTGGCGGCGAGCATCAAGTACAAGTTCTACCAGAACGACGAGCGCGAGACGATCCTGTCGGCGGGCGTCGACTGGGACATCGGCGGCAGCGGCTCGAAGCGGGTCGGCGCCGAATCGTTCAGCACGCTGACACCGGCGCTGTTCTTCGGCAAGGGATTCGGCGATCTTGCCCGAATCGATGAAGTTCGCTCGCCCGCTTGCGGTGACCGGCCTCGTCGGCGTCGGCATCCCGACCCGCTCGAGCACGACCTCGATCAGCGACGAAGGCGAGGTCGAGGTCGAGCGTCATCCGCATACGCTGGAATGGGGCTTCGCCGTCGAATACAGCCTGCCGTACCTGCAATCGTTCGTGCAGGACGTGGGCCTGCGCGAGCCGTTCAGCCGGATGATTCCGGTCGTCGAATTCGCGATGTCGACCGCGCTCGATCGAGGCGCCAGCGGGACGACGGGTACGGTGAATCCCGGCATCATCTGGGCCGGCCGCTACACGCAGCTCGCCGTCGAAGCCGTCATTCCGGTCAATAACCGCAGCGGCAACCGCGTTGGCTGGATCGCGCAGCTGCACTTTTTTCTCGACGATCTTTTTCCCGCGACGATCGGCCGTCCGATCTTCGGGCGCTGACATGCGGATCCTGATGCCAGTGCTCGCTTTTGCATGCGCGTCGGCACTGGCGTCGCCGGCTGCCGCGCATGCGTTCCTCGATCACGCGTTGCCCGCCGTCGGAAGCACCGTCCATGCGCCGCCAGCGCAGGTGAAATTGTGGTTTACGCAAAAGCTGGAGCCGGCGTTCAGCAACGCGCAGGTGTCGGACTCGTCCGGCAAGCGCGTCGACGGGGCGGATGCCCGGGTCGACGACGGCGATCGCACGGTGCTGACGGTGTCGGTGCCGCAGCTCGCGCCGGGCCGATACCAGGTGAAGTGGCGCGTGCTGTCGGTCGACACGCACGTCACCGAGGGCGACTACAGCTTCGATGTTGCGCGCTAAGTCATTGCGCCGCTCCGTGTTGCGCGCATGGCGATGAACGGCCTGCTGGCATCCGCCCGCGCCGTCCACTTCGCCGCGACCCTGTGGCTGTTCGGCGAGCTGCTGCTGGCGTGCGCGCTGTCGGCACGGCGAGGAAGCGATGCGCCCCGCGGTCCCGGCGAAGCGATGCGGCGACGGCTTCCGCCGGTCGCACGCTGTTGCATCGCGATCGGCATCGCTTCCGCCGTGGCGTGGCTCGCCGCGGTCGCCGCAACGATGAGCGGCCTTCCACTGTCGCGGGCGATCGAGCCTTCGACGCTCGGTGCAGTCGTCGTCGACACCTTGTTCGGCAAGGTGTGGATCGCGCGCTTCTGTCTCGCATGGGCGCTGCTGTTCGCCTTGTCGCGGCGAAGCGCGACGCTTGGTCCGCGCGGGCTCGCAGCGTCGACGCTCGTCGCAGGCGCGTATCTCGCCGCCCTCGCGTGGACCGGGCACGCCGCCGCTGCCGAAGGACCGTGGCGCGGTGGACAGATCGTTTCGGACGTCGTGCATCTGCTCACTGCCGGCGCGTGGCTGGGCGCGTTGCCGGCATTGGCCTACGTGCTGGGCAATGCGCAATCGATCCAGGATGCGGCATGGGCAGCCAGGCGCTTTTCCAGTCTGGCGATCGTATGCGTGAGCATGTTGATCCTGAGCGGCGTCGGCAACAGCTGGTTCCTGGTCGGCAGCGTCCCGGCGTTGTTCGGCACCCGCTACGGCATGCTGCTGCTCGCCAAGCTCGCGCTGCTCGCCGCGATGCTCTCTCTCGCCGCGGTCAATCGGCTGATCCTGACCCCGCGGCTTGGCGCAGGCGATCGGCCGGCATTGCGTGCGCTGAAGCGAAACGCGACGGTCGAGATTGGCGCCGGGCTGATGGTGGTGGCGATCGTCGGCGTGCTGGGCATCACGGTCCCGGCCGCACATCAATCGACGCTCTGGCCTTTCGCGCACACGTTGAGCTGGGCACCGGCGCGGGAATCGGCGACGATTCTCTGGTTGCTGCTTGCCGCAGTGATCGTCGCCGTCGCGGGCCTCGTTGCTCTGGTCACCGGCGCGCGCAGGCGCGCGTGGCGGCCGGCCGCGGTCGGTCTGATCGGTGTCGGCGGCATCGGCCATCGCCGGCGGCATGGTTGCTCACCGTCCCCGCGTATCCGACGACCTACGCGGCTTCGCCGGTGCGCTACACGACCGGTGCGATCGCCGATGGCGCCCGCCTGTTCGCCGCGCATTGCGTCGCATGCCACGGCGGCAACGGCGCGGGATCGATAGCCGGATCGGCAGTCGCCGTACCGAACCTCTCGCGGCACGCCGCACGCCACCGTCCGGGCGAGCTCTATTGGTGGATCGCGCATGGCCGCGCGGGGACGGCGATGCCTGCGTTCTCGCCCCCGCTGGTGAGCGACGAGATCTGGAGCATCGTGCAGTTCCTGCATGCGCTGTCCGACGCCGCCGATTTTGCCGGCAACCACGGCGGGACCGTCGCGACCACCACCGGTGGCCGCGCCCGATTTCAGCTTCGAGCTGCCGCGACGCGGCCAGCAAACGATCGTGCGGCCGGACGCAAACGAGGATACGCTGCTCGTTCTGTATTCGTTGCCGGATTCGCTCGCGCGCCTGCGTTCGCTCGCATCGCAGCGGCATGCCTTCGACGACAGGCGCATTCGAGTGCTGGCGTTGGCGGCAAGCGCGGGCGATGCACAAATAGCGGAGGGGCAGATACCCGGCGGCGACGCGATACGGGCAATCGCCGCGCCCGACGTCGCGGTCGTCTACGCGATGTTCGCCGCGCGGCGATCGCGCCGCTGCCGGTCACGCCGAATTCCTGATCGACCGGCGCGGACGTTTGCGTGCGCGCTGGCTCGGCGTGCCTGCGCCAGGCGACGATCGGGATCGCGAAATTTTCGCCGCGGCGCAGAAGCTCGGCGGCGGCGGGCTGCCGCCCCCGCCGTCCGAACATGCGCACTGACCTTTAGACGCGAGCCGCGGTCCCTTCGGGGACTCCCGGTAGAATCGCACCATGAACGCTAGTCGGTCGACGACGCTGGCCGGTCCCGCGGCATCGCGCGCAGCCGATCGCCGCGCGCCGCAAGCGGTGGCGATCTGGCTGCTGGTCTGTTGTGCGCTGGTCTTCGCGATCGTCGTCGTCGGCGGCGTGACCCGGCTCACCCATTCGGGGCTGTCGATCACCGAATGGCAGCCGATCGTCGGAACGCTGCCGCCGCTTTCGGCGGCGCAGTGGGACGAAGCCTTCGTCAAATACCAGGCAACGCCCGAATACCGTCAGGTGAACAAGGGCATGAGCCTCGACGCATTCAAGTCGATATTCTGGTGGGAATACGCGCACCGGTTGCTCGGCCGCGCCGTCGGTGCGGCGTTTGCGTTGCCTCTCGCATGGTTTGTCATGCGGCGGAGATTGCCGCCAGGACTCGCGCCGCCGCTGCTTGCGATCTTCGCGCTCGGCGGCCTGCAGGGCGCGCTCGGCTGGTACATGGTGCAAAGCGGGCTCGTCGACGATCCGCGCGTATCGCAGCTCCGGCTGGCCGCGCATCTCGGCCTTGCGCTGCTGATTTTTGCGGCGATGTTCTGGCTGGCGCTGTCGCTGCTGCACCCGGTGTCCGAAGCGCCGCCCGCGGCGAGCGCCCCGGTATCGCGCCGTGCTGATGCGCTTCGGCGCTTCGCACTCCTGATCGTCGCGCTGGTGTTCGTGCAGGCGCTCTCGGGCAGCCTTGTCGCGGGAATCCGCGCCGGCTTCGCATACAACACGTTTCCGATGATGAACGGCCGGCTCGTGCCAGCGGAGATCCTGTCGCTTGCGCCCTGGTATCGCAATTTCGCCGACAACATGGCGACCGTGCAGTTCGATCACCGCGCGATCGCCTGGCTCCTGGCGTTGCTGATCCCCGTTTTCTGGCTTTTCGTGCGTTCGCAGACGACGGCGCCACGCGTCACGCTGGCGGCGAACCTGCTGCTGGCGGCGCTGCTGTTGCAACTGGTGCTCGGCATCGCGACGCTGCTGCTGGTCGTGCCCGTGCCGCTCGCCGCAGCGCACCAGGCCGGTGCCGTGCTGCTGTTCGCCGCGGCGCTCCATGCCGCGCATGCGCTGCGCATTCGCGGGAGCGGCCAGAAAGAGCGCGCATGAGCAAGGCGGGAACGCGCCGCGGCGCGTGGGGCGCGCGCAGGAGCGCATTTGCATTCTGCCGCCTCCAGGGAGGATCATGACGGCCCGATGCGCAAACGAGTCCACCATGACTGAGCCCGCCAAGCTCGACGAACCGCTGGCCGACGCCGATTACGACGAGCTCGAAGCCTTTCTGGCATCGAACGGCGTACCGCAGGACTGCATGGATCTGGAAATGCTCGACGGCTTTTTGACGGCGATCGTCAGCGGGCCGGAGATGATCCAGCCGTCCGAATGGTTACCTGTCGTGTGGAGCGACAGTCAGCGCAGCGTCTCGCCGGTCTTCGCCGACAACGAGCAGGCGGGCCGGATATTGTCGCTGGTGCTGCGCGTGCAGAACAGCATCGCGCGGACCTTGCGCGAATCGCCAACCCGCTTCAAGCCGCTGCTATACCACAGCGAAGACAACGTGAAAGGCGACAAGGCGCCGCCCGAAGCGAGCGCGTGGTGCGAAGGCTATATGACCGGCGTGCTGCTGCGCGAGGCGGAATGGGAGCCGATGTATTCGCAGGAAGACGCCCGCGACTGGATGCTGCCGATCGAGGCGCTGGCCTACGGCGATCACGATCCGGAATACCTGGACTGGGTCGACAGCGAGGAAAAACGGCAAGGCATGATCGACGAGCTGCCGATCGCCGCCGTGCTCATCTACCGCTACTGGCAGGAGCGCAACCGGCCCGAATCGGCCAATCGCGCGGAGCGGCGCGCGCAGCGGCGGGAGACCTCACGAAAAGGCCGCCAGCGACTGCACTGACGGCCTCTTCAGCCCGGCCGCGGCACGGCCGGCTTTCCCGCGGGGTCGCGGGGATTCCGTACTTACTGATGCAGCGGCACGTCGATCATCTCGACGCGATTCGCTTCGCGCAGGTCGGCGCTTTCTTCCGGATCACCGCGTCGGCTCGGCCGCGTACCCAGGGCCTTGAGCATCAAGGCCATGGCCAGCAGGACCACCGATCCGATCAGCAGGAAGGGTTGCCATTCAGCGGGAAGATCGGACGTAGCCGCGAATACCGGCGTCACGATCGATGTGCCGATCAAGGCGCCCGCGGCGAACGACGCCGCCTCTTGCACTCTGGTCGCTCGAGGGTTCATCAGTGACTCCGTTTAGATGGTTGATGACGGCTTCACTTTAGGACCAGGCGTTCGCCGCCGTAATCGGCGCGCATCCGATTTAGGCGTAAGACGCGCTCCGACGCGGCGGCGAAGCGTCGTCGCCGGGCGACAGAAATCAGTGCGGTCCGAAGCGGTAAGAGTCCATCGCGAGCACGCCGGCCTCGAAGCCTTCGGCAAAGCGCTCGGCCTTCGCACTGTCGCCCGCCGCGCCCAGCGCAACGAACAGCGGCAGAAAATGCTCGTCGCTCGGATGTGCGCGCGCCGCCTCCGGTGCCTGCTCGCGCCAGGCGACGAGCGCATCGACGTCATGCGCGATCAGCCGATCATGCAGCCATTCGGCGAACACCTGCGCGTAACGCAGCGGCTCCTGCCGGCGCGGATTCGACATCCAGTCGCGCAGGTTGTGTGTGGTGTGACCCGAACCGATGATCAGCACCGAGTCGTCAGCCAGCGGCGCCAGCGCGCGCCCGACGCGCAGATGATGCGCGGCCCCGAGCTCCGGTTGAATCGCCAGCTGCACGACCGGTATGTCGGCCTCGGGATACATCCAGCGCAGCGGGACCCACGCACCGTGATCGCGACCGCGGCAACCGTCCACGCCCGCGGCCACCCCGGCAGTCTTGAGCAGCGCGACGGCTTCCGCCGCCAGTGCAGGGTCGCCGGGCGCAGGGTATTGCAATCGAAAGAGCTCGTCCGGAAAGCCACCGAAATCGTGAATCGTTTGCGGCGCCGGATTGCCGGTGAGCAGCGGGATCGACGTCTCCCAATGCGCCGACGCGATCAGCACCGCGCGCGGACGCGCCAGCTCGCGCCCGAGCGCCGCCCACGCGCGGCCCGCGGCGCCGGGCTCGATCGCGTGCATCGGCGAGCCGTGCGACAGGAACAGCGTCGGAAGCCGGACGCTGACGCCGCGATGGTTGGCCGGATGACCGACCGTCGCCTTGGCCGAGGATTGTTCCATCAAGCGGCGGCTTTCGCCGGCTCTTTGATCAGACCTTCGGCGAGCAACGCCTCGCGCACATGCGGGCGCGCTTCGACTCGGGCCTTGTAGGCCGCAACGATCGGCCACTTGGCAAGATCGATATCGACGAACGGTGACCAGCGCAGGATCGTATACAGGTAGGCATCGGCGACAGTGAACTGGCTACCCATCAGATAGTCGTTGCCGTCGAGCTGACCGGCCAGCCACTCGAGCCGCAGTCGGAGCTTGTCGCGCAGGATCGGCTTGTACTCGGCCGGCGTATTGGCCGCGAAGAACGGGCCGTACTGCTTGTGCAGCTCGGAAGTGATGAAGTTCAGCCATTCCTGCAGGCGATAGCGCTCGAAACTGCCCGCGGCGGGCACGAGCCGCAATTCCGGCTTGAGATCGGCCAGATACTGGACGATCGCCGGTCCTTCGGTCAGCCGCCGGCCGTCGTCGAGCTCGAGTACCGGGACATAACCCTTGCCGTTGATCGCGTAGAAGTCGTCGCCGCCGGCGAGCTTGTGCGTCTTGGTGTCGACCTTGACCAGGGTTGCCGGCAATCCGGCCTCGAGCAAGACGATGTGCGGAGAAAGCGAGCATGCGCCTGGCGAGTAATAGAGTTTCATCGCGATGTCCTTTGGTGAGTTATCGGAAGCACTGTATACAGTTCGACAGGGATTCAGTCGGCACGTTGCAGCCCGAACGCGGCACGGCGCGATGGCGCGGGGAAGGCCAGGGCAAAGCGCCCGCCGCCGAGAAGTCCGACAACAGCGGCGGCCACGGCGAGAAACGCCGGATATTCCCAGCCGCCGTTGGGCGACGTGAACAGCCAGCCGTTGCCCGAGTGCGCCCAGGCGGCGCCGAGCAGAATCGGGAGCAGCGCAACAGCGACGGCGCGCGTGTAAACGCCGAGGACGAGCAGCACGCCGCCGACCAACTCGGCGGCGATCGTCGCGTAGGCGAGCGGTCCCGGCAGCCCGAGCGACTCGAAAAACTGCACGGTGCCGGCCGGCGTGAAGACCAGGTACTTCAGCAGCGCGTGCGCCACGAACATCACTCCGAGCGCGCCGCGCAATAACAACGCCGCCAGATCGATGCGGTTCGAACCTTCCATGATCGTATCTCCAGAAGACGCCTGAAGCAGGCGCGGTGAACGGATGATCACCCTTGCTTGTAACAAGATAAATAGGTCTATTGGGCAATTAATTATTGTTAAATATGCAATAATCGTAGGATGGACCGCTTCCAGGCCATCACGGCATTCGCCAAGGTCGTCGAGAGCGGCAGCTTCGTCCGCGCCGCCGAGCGGCTCGCGACTTCGGTCTCCGCGGTTTCGCGCCACGTCGCCGAGCTCGAGGCGCACCTCGATGTGCGCTTGCTCAATCGCACGACGCGGCGGCTTTCGCTGACCGAGAGCGGAAGCGTGTTCTACCAGCACTGCGTGCAACTGCTGGCCGATCTCGACGAAGCCGAGCGCTCGGCCAGCGCTTCGGCGATCACGCCGCGCGGGACCTTGCGCCTGTCGGCCTCGGTGACCTTCGGCGAGCGCCATCTCGCGCCGGCAATCGCGGCTTTTATCGAGCGTTATCCCGACATGCGCTTCGACGTCGAGCTTTCCGATCGCGCCGTGGACCTGGTCGACGAGGGATTCGACGCCGCGCTGCGCATCGGCGCCATCGGCAGCCAGAACCTGGTTGGGCGCCCGGTGGGCGAAACCAGGCTGGTGTGCTGCGCGGCGCCGGCCTACCTCGAGCGTCGTGGCGAGCCCAGGCGCCCCGAGGACCTGGCCGGACACGAATGCCTGACCTACGAGTACGCGTCGCAGCGCAATATGTGGCCGTTCCGCGAGCGCGATGGGTCGATCCGCCGGATGAAGGTCTCGGGCTCGGTGCACGCCAACAGCGGGCGGTTTCTCGAGGCGCTGGCGGTCGAAGGCCGCGGCATCGCCTACGAGCCCGACTTCATCGCCGGCCCGGACATTCGCGCCGGACGGCTGGTGCCGATTCTGCTCGCGTTTCAGCCGCCGCCATCGACGATCCAGCTCGTCTATCCGAGCCGCCGGCATCTGTCGGCCAAGGTCCGCGCGTTCGCCGACTTCCTGCGCGAGCGGTTCGCCACGGCCGAGTGGACGCTCAAGCCTGCCGGCGCAGCCGGGCGAGCGTCGATCGCGGCGCTAGCGACGGGTGCGGTGCGCAGCGATCAGGGCAGCTTGAGCTTGCCCGGCGCCGGAGGCAGACCGCCGCCCAGGCCCGGGCTTGCACCGGGTACCAGGATCGACGAAGACGCCTGGCGGCGCATTTCCTGCAGTTCCCGCATCGCGCGCTCGACGCCTTCCTTGGCCGCGTCGCCGTATTTCTGCACGGCTTCGCCCAGAGTTGCCGCCGGGATGTCGAAACTGATCGGCAACGGCCCGACATTGGTCAGGATCTGGGCTTCGCCGGTGTAGATCGTCGCCCGGGTCTGATCGGGACCGCCGTCGCGGGTCACGGGGATAAGGACGCGAATGGTGCCGGCAGCACGATCGGTATAGATTTCTTCGCGGAACAGCGAAGTCGCGTCCATTTTCATGTCCGCCGTACGCATTCCGGGATCGCTGGCCATGGGAACGTCCTTTTGTCGTTGATTCCAACGGCTAAGGATACTAAAAACCGCGTTGCTTTGCCGGGCGCGCCGGCGCGGGCGCCCGCGCTGGTCGCAGCGCTTGGAATGGACGGAGGTTACAGACTGTTACATTGAAGAATACACTCAACACTCTTGCGTATTGGATTTGGAAGACAATGTTGACTGACGGTCAGCTGAAACTTCGCCTGATCCGTTTTAGTCAAAGGTTCAGATTCGTTACGGAGGTTGCTATGAGAAAATTCATTATCGCGGCCGCATCCGCAATCGCGTTATCTTTCGCGGCCGTTCCTGCATTGGCCCAGCATGGCGGCGGCGGTCACAGCGGCGGTGGCGGCGGTCACAGCAGCGGCGGCTGGAGTGGCGGTGGCGGCGGCTGGCACGGCGGCGGCGGCGGCTGGCACGGTGGCGGCAGCGGCTGGCACGGCGGCCATTCGCACGTCACCGTCGGATTCGGCTTTGGCTACCCGTACTGGGGCTGGGGCTATCCGTACTATGGGTACTATGGGTACTACCCGTACGCCTACGGATACCCGTACCCCGCCGCGTACCCCTACGGCTATTACGATGACGGGTCTTCGTCGACCTACATCCAGCGGGACAGCGGAGAGGGCGTAGCGCCCTCGTATCCGGCGCCGCGCGGAGAGTTCTCGGCCCCGCGCGACCAGTACTCGTACTATTGCACGAATCCCGCCGGCTATTTCCCGCAGGTCAACAACTGCCCGAGCGGATGGCTGACGGTCGTCCCGAACGCCGCGCCGCACGGCGCGCCGGCGCCACGCTAAGGATGAGCCGACGATGAATGCGATCAAGTACGCTCTGCCATTGACGTCGGCGCTGCTGCTGGGCGCCTGCGTGACGGTGCCTACCGCCCCGACCGTCATGGCGCTGCCTGGCTCGAACAAGACGTTCGACGAGTTCCAGGCCGATGCCTACAGCTGCCAGCAGTTCGCGCAGCAGATGGTCGGCGGTGCTCCTGTCCAGGCGAACAACGCCGCGGCCGCGAACGCGGTCGGCGCCACGGCGCTCGGCGCTGCCGCGGGCGCGATCATCGGATCGGCGTCCGGCAACGCGGGAGCCGGCGCGGCGATCGGCGCCGGAACGGGCCTGCTGTTCGGCAGCGCGGCCGGCAGCAACGACTACTACGGCAGTCTACTACCAGGTCCAGCGCCAGTATGACGGCGCGTACATGCAGTGCATGTACGCCAAGGGCAACCAGATCCCCGTCCGTGGCGCGCCGCCGTATCAGGGCACCGACGCATACCCACTACGGCCCGCCCGCGTAGCGCCAGCGTTTCGAGTCGTCACAACAAGGGCCCGATGCTTCGGGCCCTTTCTTTTTCGTGGACACACGCGCTAATGCATAATCCTGCGACTGCGCCGAGGACGCCGCAGCCGCCGGAGGATTCTTGACAGCTCGCGCGACGAAGCGAATGCGGTGGACGCTTGTGCTGCTCGCGCTCGCTTCCGCCTGCGCCGCCGGCGCCGCCGATCCGAACAAGGTGCTGCACATCGCGTCGCCCGATATCGACACGCTCGATCCGCAGCAGGCAACGACGATTCCCGCGCAGCGCGTGACCTTCGCGATCTTCGAAGGCCTGTACAACTGGGACTACCTGAATGCGCCCACCGGGCTCGCGCCAGTGACGGCTACCGGGCCGCCGCAGATCTCGGACGGCGGCAAGACCTGGCAGATCGATCTTGAAGCCGGGCATCTTTTTCACCGACGATCCGGCGTTCCACGGCAAGCCGCGCGAGCTCCTCGCCGACGACTACATCTACTCGATGAAGCGCCGGCTCGATCCGAATTTGAGCCGGGGCGGCGACACGGTGATGGCCGACCTGATCATCGGCGCCCGCGCGGTCGTCGATGCCGCCCGCAAGCCCGGCGCGAAATTCGACTACGATCGACCGATCGAGGGATTGCGCGCCGCAGGCCGGCACTCGATCCGCATCGAGCTGAACGCAATCAATTACCCGTCGGTGCAGGTGTTTCTCACGGTGGTCGCGGTCGCGCGCGAAGTGGTCGAAGCCGCGGGAGGGAACATCCGCGCGCATCCGGTCGGCACCGGTCCGTATCGGCTGCGCGAATGGAAGGTCGGCTCGCGGATCGTGCTGGAAGCCAACCCGAACTATCGTACGCTGCGCTTTCCGGCCAGCAACAAGCCGGCCGATGCCGAATTGGAGCGCAGCATGCGCGGCAGGACGTTCCCGCAGATAGGCGTCATCGACATCAGCGTCATCGAGGAGGACACGACGCTGCTGCTCGAATTCGAGCGCGGCGCGCTCGATTATGTGGAGCTGCGCGCCGAAATCGCGAACCGCCTGCTCGCCAACGACAAGCTCAAGCCCGAATACGCGGCGCGCGGCATCGTCCGTCACGCGCGCCTCGAGCCCTTCCTGTTCTTCGTCGATTTCAACATGACCGATCCCGTCGTCGGCGGGACCAGCCGCGAAAAGATCGCGCTGCGGCGCGCGATCGCGATGGGACTGGACACACAGAACCTGGTCGATGTCGTCTATGCCGGACAGGGCCAGCCGGCCAACCAGATGATTCCGCCCGGCGTCAGCGGGCACGACCCGGCGGCGCCGGCGAAGTCGCTCTACGATGCTGCCGCGGCGCGGGCGTTGCTCGATCGCTTCGGCTACGACAAGCGCGACACCGAAGGCTATCGCAAGGCGCCGGACGGCAAGCCGCTGACCGTCGTGCTGTCGCTGCGCGCAGCTGCGATCTCGCGCGAAATGCAGACCTTGTGGAAACGCGACATGGATGCGATCGGTATTCGGATCGATTTCCACGTGACGCCCTTCCAGGATTTCGTCAAGGAGTTGATCGCCGGGCAATACCAGATGTCGGCCGCCGGGTTCGGCGGCATTCCGACGGGCGATGGCATTCTGGAATTGCTCGACAGCCGCCAGCCGCCGTTCGCCAACCAGTCGCGCTTCAAGTCGGCCGAATACGACCAGTTGGTCGATCGGTTCCTGCGCAGCCCGACCGCCCCGGAGCAGATCGCCGCCGCGCGCAGCATGAACGCGATCGCGCGCGCCTACATGCCGCTGTTGCCGACGATATTTCGCCGCGAGAACGATTTTGTCCAACCGTGGCTGCAGGGGTTCCGGCCGCAGGTCTTCAGCACCTACTGGCAATTCATGGATATCGACCTCGCCCGCCGAAAGCGCGCCGGTTGACGATGGCGCGCGCGGACGAATCCGGTTTGTTG
Source organism: uncultured beta proteobacterium (assembly GCA_963847585.1). Classification (GTDB taxonomy): domain Bacteria; phylum Pseudomonadota; class Gammaproteobacteria; order Burkholderiales; family Casimicrobiaceae; genus PALSA-1003. The sequence goes on from CAWKAQ010000020.1 coordinate 57,109, forward strand.
GCCTTGCATTGCCGAAGGGAATGACATGAACGACAAACCACGGCTCGTTGCGCCTGCCGGCGCCTGCGATTGCCACATGCATGTCTACGATCGCCGCTACAAGCCGGCGCCGACGTCGCTGTTCCCGCCGCCGGACGCTCCGCTCGATGCCTATCGCGCCGTGCAGCGCCAGCTCGGGGCTCACCCGCGCGGTCATCGTGCAGCCGAACGCTTACGCGTTCGACAATGCGTGCACCGAGGAGGCAGTCGCCGCGCTCGGCGCGAACGGACGCGGCGTCGCGACGGTGTCGCCCGACATCGCCGATGCCGAGATCGAGCGGCTGACGCGCGCCGGATTTCGCGGCGCGCGTTGTTACATGCTCAAGGGCGGACTGCTGTCGTGGGACGACGTCGCTGCAATCGCGGCCAAAGTCGCGCCGTTCGGCTGGCACGTGCAACTGCAGCTCGACGGCCGCGAACTGCCGCTCCACGCCGAGCGCATCGCGCGACTCGCCACGGAGGCGGTCATCGACCACAACGGCAAGTTTCTCGAGCCGGTGCCGCCGACGCATCCGTCATTTCGCGCGCTGCTGGCCTTGCTCGATGGCGGGCGTTGCTGGGTCAAGCTGTCGGCGCCGTACGAGACCTCGAAATCGGGTCCGCCAGGCTACGACGATGTCAGCGCGCTCGCTCGCGCGCTGGCTGCCGCGCATCCCGAGCGCTGCGTCTGGGCGAGCAACTGGCCGCATCCGAATGCCCATCCGTCACCGTCGAACGCGCTGATGCTCGACCTGTTGCTCGATTGGGCACCCGACGAGGCAGACGCGGCGCCGGATCCTGGTCGACAACCCGGCGCGGCTATACGGCTTCTGACTGCGCGGTTCGCGGCGAACTGGCGGCGGCTGATCGAGTTCCGGTAGATTGCCCGATCGTCGAACCCGACAAGGAAGGTAACCATGCGCACGCTTGCGAGGCTGCTCGCGATCCTATCGCTCTGCGCCGCCGCGACGGCGTCGGCGCAGGAATATCCGAACGCGGCCGGTAAAGATCATCGTGCCGTTCGCCGCCGGCGGTCCGGCCGATCTCTATGCCCGTTTTCTCGCGCAGCGGCTGGAAACCGCCCTCGGTCAGCCGTTCATCGTCGACGATCGTCCCGGGGCCGGCTCGGTGATCGGCACCGACGCCGCCGCGAAGAGCGCTCCGGACGGCTACACCTTGCTGCATGATGTCGAACACGCAGACGGTCAACGAATCGCTGTTGCCGAACAAGCCGTACGCGCTGATGCGCGATTTCGTGCCCGTCGCGCCGATCAACTATTCCGATCTGGTGCTGGTCGTGCATCCGGCGGTGCCGGCGAAGACTCTCGGCGAACTGATCGCTCTCGCCAAATCGAAGCCGGGCAAGCTCAACTACGCATCGTCCGGCCCGGGCACGCCGTATCACATGGCGGGCGAGCTGTTCAAGGCGATGGCGGGCGTCGACATCGTGCACATTCCGTACAAGGGCAGCTCGCAGGCGCGCACCGATACGCTCGGCGGCCAGGTCGACATGATGTTCGACGCCGTGACGACGATGAGCGAGTTCGCGCGCGCCGGCAAGGTGCGTGCGCTCGCGACCAGCGGCAAGGTCCGCTCCTCGGTGCTGCCCGATGTGCCGACGCTTTCCGAAGCCGGCGTTCCCGGCTATGAAGCGGTGCTCTGGCTCGGCATCATCGCGCCGAAAAATACGCCGCCGGAAATCGTCCGGCGGCTCAATGCGGAGATCGTCAAGATCACCGCCAACCCGGCGTGCGCGAAGAATGGGCGAAGCAGGGCGCAGTCGCGATGACGATGACACCGGACGAATTCGCTCGCTATCTCGGCGAGGACATCGCCAAATGGGAGCGTATCGTCAGGATTTCGGGCGCGAAGCCGGACAAGTAGGGCTTCGCGCGCCGACGGTGTCGCGCTCGCGCCGGCGAAGAAACGACCGCGATGCCGAATCTGCATGTGCTGAGCGCTGGCGCCGCGCAGAGCCTGATCGAATCGCTGCAGCGTCCGAATTCGAGGCGGGCGACGGCGTCACGATTCGCACCAGCTTTCATCCGGTCGGCGCCACGATGGAAAAACTTCTTGCCGGCGAGCCTTGCGACGTCGTCGTGCTGACGGCGGCGCTGCTGGACGAATTGGCGCGGGGCGGCGATGTCCGCCCGGAATCGATCGCGCCACTGGGAGCTGTGCATACGGCGATCGCCGTGCGTGAAGGCGACGCGGCGCCCGATGTGTCGACGGCGGCCGCGCTGCGCCGGCTTTTCCTCGCCGCAGACGCGATCTATCTGCCCGATGTCGAGCGGTCGACCGCCGGCGCGCATTGCGCGGCCATGCTGCGCAACATGGGTATCGGGGCCGAGACGGCGCCGAAGCTCAGACAAGGGTCCAACGGCGCCGCTGCGATGCGCGAGCTCGCACAAAGCCGCGCCGTCCATCCGGTCGGCTGCACGCAGGTCACCGAGATCGCATGCACGCCGGGCGTCACGCTGGTCGGCCCGCTGCCCGGAGAGTTCGAGCTCGCCACCCTGTACTGCGTCGCTGTCGCGGCGCGCGCGCAGCAGCCGGAATCCGCCGCGCGCTTTGCGGCGCTGCTCGCGGGGCAGGCCGCGTCCGAGCTCCGCCGGCGCTGCGGCTTCGACACCTGACCGCACGCCGGCCGCGACCGCGCAGCGGCCAAAGCATCGCTTACACTGTCGTCGCTTTGCGTTAACGCGTCGCCTCGATGTCCGTCGCACCGCCCCGGCTGATTGCCCATCTCGACATGGATGCGTTCTACGCATCGGTCGAGTTGCTGCGCTATCCGGAGCTTCGCGGACGGCCGGTCGTCATCGGAGGCGGGCGGCGCCATCAGCCGGAAGAGATCGTCGATCCGGCCACCGGACGAATCGAGCGGCGCTTCGCCACCTTGCGCGGCTATGCGGGCCGCGGCGTCATCACGACGGCAACCTACGAGGCACGCGTTTTCGGACTGCACTCGGCGCTCGGGCTGATGAAAGCGGCGCAGCTCGCTCCGGACACGGTCCTGCTGCCCGTCGACTTCGACGCCTATCGTCGCTACTCGCGGCTGTTCAAGGCCGCGGTCGGCGCGATCGCACCCGAAATCGAGGATCGCGGCATCGACGAGATCTTCGTCGATTTGACCGGCATCGTCCTTTCCGGCGCGAGCGGCGCGGACGACGGCTGGCTGCGCGCACGCGAGACCGGGCTCGCGCTCAAGAAGGCGGTGCGCGGCGCGACCGGACTGTCGTGCTCGATCGGGATCGCGCCGAACAAGCTGCTGGCCAAGATCGCCTCCGAGCTCGACAAGCCCGACGGCTTGACCCTCCTGCCGATGACCGAGCTCGCCGAGCGCGTCTGGCCGTTGCCGGCGCGCAGGATCAACGGCATCGGCCCGAAGTCCAGTGCGCGACTGCAAGCATTGGGCGTACGTACGATAGGCGAACTCGCCGCCGCGGACCCGGCGATGCTGATCGAGCATTTCGGCGCGCATTACGGCGCCTGGATGCACGAGGCTGCGCACGGCCGCGACGAGCGTCCGGTGGTTACCTACAGCGAACCGCAATCGATCAGCCGCGAAACGACCTTCGATCGCGACCTGCATCCGACGCGCGACCGTGACGAGCTTTCCGCCATTTTCGACGAGCTTTGCGCCGGGGTCAGCGACGACCTCAAGCGCAAAGGCTATGTCGGCAGGACGATCGGCCTCAAGCTCCGCTACGACAATTTCAAGACGCTGACGCGCGACCGGACGATAGCCGCGCCGACGCAGGACGCGCGTACGATCCGCCGCGCCGCCGGCGAATGCCTGAAGCGCGTGCCGCTGGACCGCCGCATACGCCTGCTCGGCGTCAGGATCGGGGCGCTATGCCACGCCGACGAGGCGGCGCGTGCGGTGACGCTTGCCGCCGAAGAGCCGACGCGAAACCTGTTCGAGTAGCTGATGACTAGGTGCGCGGCGCCGCGTTGGTCTCGATCCACTTCTCGAACAGCTGCAGGAACTTCCTCAGGAATTCGCGCGTGTCATCGCTGCTCAGCGCCCCCTTGTCGTCGAACAAGCTTCGCGGCATTCCCGATGTAAGCCTCGTGCGGCAGCGCCGGCACGTTGAGAAAGACCATCGTCTGCCGAAGCTGATGGTTGGCGCCGAATGCGCCGATCGCCCCGGTCGAGACACTGACCACGGCGGCGGGCTTGCCGTTCCACGCGCTCTTGCCGTACGGACGCGAGCCGACGTCGATCGCGTTCTTCAGTACGCCGGGCAAGCCGCGGTTGTATTCGGGCGTCACGAACAGCAACGCATCGGCGCGCGCAACGCGCTCCTTGAACGCGGTGACCTCGGCGGTCGGACTCCCCTCGAGATCCTGGTTGAACAGCGGCAGCTGGCCGATCTCGACGATCTCCAGCTTCAGCGTGGCCGGCGCCATCGCGGCAATCGCCTTGGCCATTTTCCGGTTGAACGATTCCTTGCGCAGGCTGCCGACGATTACGACGACGTCGCGGGGGGAGCTCATGGCGTTCTCTTTCGTAGGATGAAAGGCGAGGGACCGACTGCCGGCCCGCCGGATTATTTCGTGCGGTGCGGCGGAACGACCACGTCGGTGGCGCTGTCGATATCGCTCAGCGCCGTGTTGAGCATCGAAAGCGCCTGCTCGATCCGCCCCGCCGCAAGTGCGTCCCTGACTTCGACGATCAGCTGGCGCAGCTTCTGCTCGTAGGCTTCGGCCTGCTCGAGCTCGGCGACAAGGCGTTCGATCTCGGCTGATGCAGGGTGGTCGTTTTCGGGGGTCATGGCATGGTGACGGCGTTTCGCACCGGCCCTGGTGGGCCGGAATCACAAGTAAAGTAGACGCGGCTATGGCCGCGCCGTCAACGCGCTTTGCCTGCGGCGCGTTTTTTCTTGACGCCTTACCGGATAGATCGAAGCGGCCCGATACCTACCATGGACTTCGCCTTGCGCAAACCGTTCCTCCGACGCTTGTCGATCGGCTTCACGATGGTCGTGGCGCTGACCGCCTGCGGCACCGCCGCCTTCCAGCATGAGGAATCCCGGCTCACGTTTCGCGTAGTCCGCGACACGCCCGGCTGGTACACCGGCATGCCGGACGGCGTCCAGGAATTCGATCTGCCGGTGGCAAGCGGCGAAGCCGTCGAGCATATCCATGCCTGGTGGTGGCCCGCCGCCGGCGGCAGGGCCGATGCGCCGGCGATCCTGTATCTGCACGGCGCGCGCTGGAGCCTGACCGGCCAGCTGTTCCGCATCGAGGAGCTGCGCGACTTCGGCTTTTCGGTGCTGGCGATCGACTATCGCGGCTTCGGCAAGAGCGATGGCGACACGCCGACCGAGAAGTCGGTGTACGAGGATGCCCACGTCGCCTGGAACTGGCTGGCGGCGCGGCAGCCCGATCCGACGCGGCGGTTCATCTATGGCCATTCGCTCGGCAGCGCGGTAGCGGTCGACCTCGCCGCCTCGTTGAGCCGCGCCGACGGCGCGGCGACCGAAGCGCCGGCTGCCGCCGGGCTGATCATCGAATCCTCGTTCACCACCCTCGAGGATATGGCGAAGTCGCTGACCTATCCCTGGTTGCCCGTCGGGCTATTGCTGACCCAGAAGTTCGACTCGATGAGCAAGATGGCGAAGGTCAAGCTGCCGGTGCTGGTCGTCCATGGCGCGGCCGATCGTTTCGTCCCGGCGCGCTTCAGCGAAGCGCTCTACCAGGCCGCGGCCGGACCGAAGAAGCTGCTGCTGATCGATGGCGCGACGCATAACAACAGCATGCGGACGGGCGCCCTGCAATACCGGCATGCGCTGGCGGAGTTGTTCGGGCTGGGCGCTGCGCCGAGGAGGACGCTGACGCAATAGGGCCAGATCGGCTAGTGCGCCTTGGTAAAGACTTTCAGCAGCGGCTGCATCGAACTCGATTTGCACTTGCGGGCCGCCGGCCGGGCGTGCGTCGAGGCGCCAGGACCCGGCAACGCGCTGATCGGTGTTGGAGCTGAGCCGCAACGACGACGGCTCCGCCGTCCCCGAATACTGGACGCGCTGCCCTTCGGCGACGAACCAGTAGTTGATCCGCGCGCCGGCGTCGAGATCGATGGTCAGGCCTTCGGTCATGTCGCCGTCGCCGCACATCATCGTCGCGCAGGTGCGCAGCTTGGGTGCGAGATCGGACGCGGACAGCACGACGCGCCGGACGGTATTACCGGTCACCGTGTCGGGACCCTTGACCAGGTACGCATATTTCGGCTGCACGGTGATCAGGCCGCCCCTGCTCTGGTAGCTGATCGAGCCGGTGGCTGCACCCGGCTCGGCGCCGGCCGCGGGCGCCAGCGAGACCGCCAGCGCCAGCACGACGGCGAGGCGGATCCCGACGGCCGGTCCAGACCGCACTAGGCGCTCGCGCCTTTCGCGGATCGCATCACGCCGTCGCAGGTAGCCCGGGCCGGATCGGCCGCCGGCAACTTGGCGCAGACGGCGGCCATTTGCGCGCGTATCCGGGCCATCGCCGGTTCGTGCCGGCGCTGGGCGTTCCACGCGGCGAGCTTGCCGCCCATGCGCTCGAGGCCGCGCCGGTTGCGCTCGTAGAAGGTGTCCGGCGTCGGATCGAGCTCGCCGATCACGCTCTTCGCCGCATGCTCGATCCGCGCTTCGTCCTGCGGCGCGAGCTCGATCAGCGCATTGACGTAGTGCACGCCCCACTGCAGGCGCGTCGCCGGACCGTCGGCAGCGGTATACGCTTTTTGCTCCCAGTCGAGCGCCGCCGCCTTGTCGCCGCGCTTTTTCGCGTTGGCGGCGAGATCGAGCATGAAATAGTAGGGCGAGTGCGAGCGCTTGAGCTCGGCCTCGAGCAGCGCGTCGGATGCCTGCCATCAGGTCGGCGTCGGAGAGCGCGTCGGCCGCCGCGCTGATGACCGCCTGGCGTGCATACGGGTCGGTGGTTTCGCGATCGGCGCGTGCCACCTGGTCGCGCACGGTCTGCAGCAGCGGGTCGGGCAGCGCACCTTTGGGCGCGTCCAGCTTGGCGAGCGCGATGCGCCCGCTGACCGCGGAGAGCCGGTCGGCGGTCGATATGGCGGGATCGGCAACGAATCGCTCCAGCACCGCGTTCCAGTCCGCCGCGAGCTCGGCGCGCGCCGCGCTTTTGGGCGGCGTAATGTAAGCGACGACCTTGTCGGCGTAATAGGTCAACAGGTCGAAGTTTTCGCGCGCGAGTCGCGGATCGGCAAGCAAGCGGGTGAGATCGGCGACCGCGGCTTTATCCTCGCGCGGCTTGACGTCCTTGGCGGTCGCCGCGGCGACCAGCGCCCGCAGCCGCAGCCGGGCCGCAGTATCCGGCTGGGTGGCCGGGCAGGCTTTCGCGAGCCGTTCCAGAGTCGGCGACAGCGCTTTGGCCGCGACCAGCGTATGTTCGTCGGTGTCCCACGAATAGTAGGCGAGCATGCGCCAGTCGTCGGCCGACAGCGCCGGCCGCCGCCGCCGGGCGACAAGGCGGCGGCGAGCGTCTCCTTGACCGGCCGCGCTCCGTTCATGCCCATCGCCAGCACCCGCATGTATTGATCGACCTCGACCTCGCCCGGCAGGCGCGTGATCTCGCCGCCATCGGGCGTGAACAGGATCATCGTCGGATAGCCGCTGACCTTGAAACGGTCGCCGAGTCTTTGCGCGCTGGCGCTGTCGCCGTCGATGTAGACCGGCACGAAAAAGCGGGAGCGCTCGATGAAATCCTGACGGTTGAAGATCGTCGCCTTGACCTGATTGCAGGGCGGGCACCACACGGCTCCCCAGTAGAGGAACACCGGCTTGTGCTGCGCCTTCGCTGCCGCGAAGGCCGCGTCGACATCGCCTTTTTGCCAGGCGATTCCGCCGACCTGATGCAGGCCCTCCGTCGGAGTTGCCGCGGGCGCCGCCGCATTGGCCGCAGCGACGGCGTCCGTCTTGGGCTTGGGCGCGGCGGTCGGGGGATCGGGCGGCTTCGAGCACGCGCTCAGCACCGCGAGTGCGGCAGCGATTGCGGCGATTTGTCCGGGGTTGATCATGATCGTCTTCGACAGTCCAGGCGGACCGATATTATGCCAGCCGCCCAAATTCGGCGCGAAGGCCGGTTCCGGTGGTCCTACAGGCGATTCAGACTCCGGCTGATTCACTTTGCGGCTCCGGAGGCCAAGAATCGGTCGCGTGGCGCTGGACGGGTCGATTCCCATCGCAGCCGACGCCCAGCCGAAGGGAGCAACGATGACCAGCACGGCAGGCTTTCCACGTGACGACCAAACCATGAACACCTGGGCGCGGGTGCGGCACGAGCTGTTAGCGATTATCGTGCTGACCTTGCTGTTGTTGGCGATGGCGATGCTTTCACCGCCGGTTGCCAGCGCGGCCGACGAGGCGAGGCTGCAGAGCAACGGTGCTGTCGAGTATCTGTCGGGCGGCATCGGCAAGGAGGAGGCGGACGCGCTGAAGCAGCAGTCGGCCGACTATGCTCTGACGCTGGAATTTGCTTCGTCGCGCAGCGCGGAAGGCGACACCAGCCCCGGTGCTTACATTGCCGATGTCCGAGTCGACATCCGCGACGCGCAGGGCCGCCCGATGCTCGATACGACCTCGACGGGACCGCTTCTCCTCGTGCGACTGCCTGCCGGAGACTATACGGTCGTCGCCGACTGGAACGGCGTGCGCAAGCAGCACAGCGTCGATATTCCCGAAGGCGCCCGCCGGCATGTCGTCTTCATGTGGTAACCCGGCTTGATGGGCCAGCCGCAGCGCAGCGCTGATCTGGCGGCTGCATCGGGAGGCCTTCGCGCGACAGGGGCGCTTTCGCCGACGCCAGGGAAGCCAGAGCGAGCTTTTCGAGCTGCCGCCGCGGCTGCCGCATGGCCTCGTCTACCGGCCGCAGTTTCTGACCCGCGCCGAAGAGGCGTCGCTGCTGACCGCGATCGCACCGCTTCCATTTCGCCAGGCGCGCTTCCAGCAATACGTCGCGCGCCGGCGGGTCGTTCATTTTCACGCCGACGGCGACGTCGATACCGAGGATGCATACGACGACGGCGAATCTTTTTCTTCCGGGCCTGTGCCGCCGTTCCTGGCCGCGCTGCAGCAGCGCATCGCCGATGCTTTCGGCATCGTGCGCTCGGCATTCGTGCACACGCTGGTCAGCGAGTACCGCCCAGGCGCGCCGATCGGCTGGCACCGCGACAAGCCCAGCTACGGCGTCGTATTCGGCCTGTCGCTCAAAGGCCGCGGCACAATGCGCTTTCGCCCGCTCGAGTCGCACATCGAGCCAAGGCAGACGCTGGTCCTCGAGCTCGAGCCGCGCTCTCTGTATGTCATGCAGGGACCGATACGCTGGCTATGGCAGCACAGCATGCTGCCGGCCAGGGAATTGCGCTACTCGATCACGTTTCGGACGCGCGCCAACGACGAGCCGGCCCTCGCTGGATAGCGGTCGAGCAAAGGCCGGCCACGAGCGGACCGCCTGCCCCGGCCGGATTGCGTCGCTGCTCTCCAAGTCGCAGAATATCGGGACGATAGCGGAGCTGCTTGGCGCAGCCCCGCGCCGCGCGGGGTGGAGTCATGCGAGCATTCGTCGTCCTGTTCGTGCTGCCGGTGCTGATCGGCGTCGTATCGGAGCGCCTGTTTCGCGACACGACCCGGGCGACACTCGCTGCGACCCTCGCCGCGCCGACGGTCATGTATCTGTGCCTGCACACGTTCGATCCGACCGGAACGTGGAATTGGCTGGCGACGCTGCTGGTGTCGCCGCTGGTCATCGCGCTTGCGCTGGCAAGCGTTCTGTTCTGCTTCGGACGTCCGCCCAAGCGAGGCAGGCACTCGAGCTGATCTGCTATCCGCAGCAGCGGACGTGTCCTACACGAAAATCAGACGCGCGCTGATTTTCCGCCTCGTGTTTTTCCGAGATACTGGCAGCCATGCAGGGAAGACGAGCAGCAACCTCGGTAGCGACGAGCGTTGCCTGTGGTCTTGTCCCCGCATCTGATCGACTGGCAGCGACCCCTCCAACAAGAATGACGTGATCCCGAGCGTCGCCAACGAGGCGAGCGGGAGTGGGCCGGGCAACCGGCCCGATGTTGCTTTCCGCTCGCTCCGGCGGGAAGAAGACGCGAGGGCAGCAAAGCGAGATCGATCACGAAGGACGTTACTCTATCGACCAACGATTTTGCAGGAGACATGAGATGGCTACCAACGACAAGCAAGCAAGCGGACGCGAGCAAGGGCGCCAGCAATCGGCCGACATGGGACCGGCAGGCGCGGTGCGCAGCCAACACGGCGCGGAGCAAGGACAGCGCGGGACCGAACAGGATTTCGGTGCGCAGCGCGCCGGCAGCCAGTACGGCGGATCGCTGCAAACGCGCGGCGGCGCGCAGGCAACCCCTTGGTCGAATTACGGAGCCTACGGCGGCGGCCCGTTCTCGGTTATGCGCCGCATCAGCGATGAAATGGACCGCTTGTTCGAGGGATTCGGTTTCGGGCGCGGCGCCTTGGGTGGCGGCGACCCCGGATGGCCGGGCGCTCTGACGTCAGGCGCCGAACAGGGCGCGGCGCTTTGGTCGCCGCATCTGGAAATGTTCGAGCGCGATGGCAAGCTGGTCGTGACGGCCGACCTGCCGGGAGTCAAGAAGGAAGACGTCAAGGTGGAAGTCGACCAGGACGCGATAACCCTACAGGGCCAGCGCCGGCATGAGCAAACCAGCCGCCAGCAAGGCTATTACCGAAGCGAGCGAAGCTACGGCAGCTTCTACCGGACGATACCGCTGCCCGAGGGCGCGGACCCGTCGACGGCGAGCGCGACCTTCCGCGACGGCGTCCTGGAGATCGCGCTGCAGGCGCCGCTGAAGCGCGCCGGCAGCCGTTCAGCTGGAGATCAGGGATGAGCAGGGCGTCGGCGGCGCGCGCTCGAGCGGCGGCGAATCGTCGCAAAAGTCGGGCGGCGCAGCAGCAGCGCTGAGGCCTGCGCATTCCGGTGCGTTTGTCTTACAAGAAATTCAGACAAACGCCGATTCTCCGCTGAGCCGGTGCTGGGCAGAATGAGAGCCATGTAGGGACAACAAGCCGAAACGTCGAGGCCGGATTCGGATTAGATGCGACGGCAGCACTTGTCCCTACTCTCGAGCACTCAAGAGAGCAAGCGACCGAAAAATAACAACGACGATGATTCCTCGAGCCCGCCATCGCGGGCGCAGGAAGTGGACGGGCCGGGAGACTGGCCCGTCTTGTTTTCAGCGCCGGAAACGGCAGGAGGTACTGATGAAACCGATCGTGACTTCGAGTCTCGCAGCGTTGGCCGCAGGATTGATCCTCGGCGGCTGCGCAGTGGCGCCGGTCGACGGTCCGTACGCGTACGGCTACGCCCGGCCTTACTACTACGACAACGGCCCGGTGTACTACGGTACCTATCCGGGCTACTACTCCGGTTACTACCCGGGTTACTACCCGGGCTATTATTACTACGGTCCGCCGGCGGTCGTCGGATCGTTCAGCTTCGGCGGCGGCGACCACCACTGGAGCGGCGGCTCGTGGCACCACAACTCGCTGAATAGCGGCGACCAGACCAGGACTCGCACGTTCCACGCTCAGACGACGGCTCGCACTTTCCACACGCCGCGGGCTTCGACGTCCGAGGAGCAGCACTGCAAGCCGCGCGCGCACGAACCGCATGGCGGCGCATCGCGAGGCCTCCGACAAGTCCTAGTTGGCCATGCGCGCCTCACGGTGCGCGGCCGCAGACCCGGGGTCTGTCGCCCCGGGTTTTTTTGCGCGGGAAAGCAGCTCGCCCTCTTGCGCCGAACCTCGGAAGCGCCAGTCGTGGCAGAATTGCGGCAATGAACGCCACGGCAATAACATTGCGGTTCGCTCGACGCAGCGAAGCTCCGGCGCTTGCGTTGATGTCGCGCGATCTGGTGGAGGCAGGACTCGGGTGGCATTACCGCGCCGACCGGATCCGCCAGTTGATCGACGACGTCGACAGCGTGGCGCTTGCGGCATGCGACGGTCAGCGCATAGCCGGATTCGCGATCATGAGCTTCGGCGACGAGCATGCGCATCTGGTCCTGCTCGCCGTGCGGGCGACGCACCAGCGGCGCGGGATCGCGCGACGCATGACCGAATGGCTGCTCGAATCGGCGGCGACCGCCGGCATTGCGTCGATCAAGTGTCGAATTGCGCACCGACAACGTCGCCGCCTACGAACTGTATCGCGGCCTGGGCTTCGTCGAAATGATGCGCGCTCCCGGCTATTACCGCGGTCGCGAAACTGCGATTTTCATGATGCGCATGTTGCGGCCTCCGGGTCTCAAGCCGCACACATGGCGTCCGCCTACGCTCGACCGGCGCTGATCACGACGCTCTCGTAAGCGCAACCGCCGGTCGGACCGAAGCGCAGCGCGGCTTGCATTGCCGGTACGCGCCCCCATGTCGGCGTCAGGGAGCGCTGCCGGAGGCGCTTCGCGCGAGGGCGAAGTTCGCATGTCGGAGATCGTCGTACTGATCATCGTTGCGCTGGGCGGCTGGATCGCGTTCGATGCGCTGCGGGCGCGCGAGACGGCGACGCAGGCAGCGCGCGAAGCGTGCCGGGCGCAGGGCCTGCAATTTCTCGACGATACCGTACAGGGCGCGCGTACTCGCTTCGGACGAGACGCGGAGGGACTGCTGCGCCTTCGCCGAACGTTTTCGTTCGAGTTTTCCGACGACGGCGTGCATCGCCGCGCCGGCCACGTCGTTCTGCTCGGCGCCCGGCTCGAGTCGCTGCAACTCGATCCTTACCGCATGGCGTGATCGATGACTAGGCTTGCAGACCGATGTCGAACACGGCGGCGTAGCCTTCGCTTTCCGGCGTGACGTCCAGCAGCAGCTGCTTGCCGCCGTCGCGAAAGAGGAAGTCGTCGCCGTTGGCGAGCCTTTGCCGCCCTTGGCTCGCATAGGGTGCTGCGGCGTAGACGCGCTCGCTGAGCGCATCGTCGAAATAGAGCTGCGAAGTGAACTCGACGCCACGCGGCGCGTCGGCGGTGCGGATCTTGAAGTGCACATGCACCGCGCGTCCCGGATAACAGCCCGGATAGACGGTCAGAAACCGCACCGTCCCCGCCGCATCCGTAGTCTGGAAGCCGCGCAGGAAGGCCTCGCCTGCGTTCGGCGCGCGCCGGTCGCGGACCGACGAATAATCGCCGGCCGCGTCGCAATGCCAGACGTGGACCTGCGCGCCGGCGAGCGGCGCGCAAGCCGATGCGCCGACGCGGGAGACGCGGAAGGCAAGCCGTAGCGGCATTCCCGGCTTGGCTGCTCCGGTGCGCGGGTCGATGCGCAGATCGGATCGCTCCAGGTCGCCGTCGACAAAGAACGGCCCTTCGGTCTGTCGCGGCCGGACGACGCACGCCGGAAGCGAAGGGACGGCCGCCGCTGCCGCGCCGTGTCGGGCCGCCAGCAGAGCGGCGCCCGACGCACCGAGCAGCGCGAGCGCCCGGCGGCGAGCAAGCAGTCGTCCTGTCGCCATTGGTTCGTCTGATCGGTACGCGAAGCGGCGCGCGCTATTTTTTCCTGAGATCCGCGTTGCCGGGCGCGGTGATCTCCGCGCGTATTTCGCGCAGCTTGGCCCTGACGCGGGCGGCATTCTCGCTGCCCATGCGCATCATGATCTTCTGGCCGGCCGAGCGCGATTCGAGCTCGGGGTCGGTATACACGTAAAAGACCTTCGGCTGCGCCAGCGCCGGCGGCGCCGTCAGGTCGGGCGCGGCAAGCAGATCGTCGATCGCCTGCACCAGACGGTCGTTGAAATACCCGTTCGGGTAGCCGAGCGCGCGATAGTCCTGCTGCATCAGCGGGTAGAAGTGGACGTAGATTCCGGCCAGCGTCTTCGCATCGACCGCATCGACCAGCCGCACATACGGCGTGTATCGCGCGGCATTGTCGGCGCCGATGGCCAGCGCGTCGTCGCTGCCGGTGGTGACGAACGTTCCGCCCGGCGGCTTGACCGGCAGGTAGCGAAGGGGCAGCGTCTTGCGCGGCAGATTATCGACCGTCGTGACAAAACGGTGGACGATCGTATCCTCGTAGAATATCCGGCCCAGCGTCGCCGAGCCGAACAGATCGGCCAGCGTGTTCTGCATCGTGGTGTCGCTGACCATCAGCGCGGGAAGCGGCTTCTGCTCGACCGACGGCGGTACAGTCCCTCGCGCCTGTTCGATCGGATGATTGATCGCCGGGGCTGCGTCCGCCGCCGGCGGCGCCACCTCTGCCGGCGCACCGGCGATGGACGGGATCGCTTCTCTCGACTGGTTCTTCTGCCAGAGGAAATAGGCGAGCGCCGCCAGCATAACGAGCGCTAGCACGACCCAGACCAGGCGCGCTCCACCGTCGCGGCGAGGGGCGCGAATCGGTCGCGCATCCGAGTCGGCGGCGAGCGCGGGCGACATCGCCGGTCGAATGGTAGGCCGGATCAAGCCGATGTGCTTCGTCCGCCGCTGATCGAGACGCCATGATCATTCTCCCATTGTAGACGCATGCTCGGTGCCGCATCGACCGGCGCCAGTGCGTTGGGCCGCGCGCCGCGGCGGAAGTTCGCCGCCGCGCCCGCCGTGTCGTGCCTGCCCGACAATGCGTGGGGCGGGCCGTTATTTCGCCCGAACCAGCTTTTGGGAGAACAGCACCGCCGCGAGGAGCACGAGCCCGATCGCGTCGCTGATATAGCCCGGCTTGATCAGCAACAAAGCGGCAACGACCAGAACCGCCCGCTCCCACCATCGCGCCTCGCGCAGCAGGTAGCCCTGCAGACCGGCCGCCAGGCACATTACGCCGATCACGGCAGACACCGTCGAAGTGAGGCTTTCGAACCAGTCGCCGATCAGCATCAGCGACGGCTCGTAGATGAACATGAACGGCACGATGTAGGTCGGCGCCGCGATGCGCATCGCCTGCCATCCGGTCGCCCACAGATCGCTTTTCGCAAGGCCCGCGGCCGCGAAGACCGCCAGCGCGACCGGCGGCGTGATCGCCGACAGGATCGCGAAATAGAACGCGAACATGTGCGCCGCGGGCGCGATCGCCCCGAGCTTGATGATCGCCGGCACCAGCAGCGACACCATGACGATGTACGAGGGCGTCGTCGGCATGCCCATGCCGAGGACGATGCCCGCGATCGCCGTCAGCACCAGCGCCGCGATCAGCGAGCTCTGCGCGAGCACGATGACGAATTCGGTGAAAGTGATGCCGAGGCCGGTGATCGTCACGCAGCCGATGACGATGCCCGCACAGGCGCAAGCCATCGCGACCGAAAGCGTGTTGCGCGCGCCGTCGACCAGCGCGTCGAATACGTTGCGCCAGCCGATTCCGCCGCGAGTGCTGGCGCGGAGCAAGGCGATCGGGATGCAGGCCAGCGCTCCGGCGAGCGCGCACAGAGGCGCCGAATAGCCGAGGATCAATCCGACGAGTACGACAAAGATCGGCACGAACAGGTGTCCGCGCACCGCCATCACCTTCAGAAATCGTGGCAGCTCGGACTTCGGTACGCCGGCCAGCTTGTAGCGCTTGGCATCGAAGTGAACGGCGAAGAACAGCGAGACGTAATACAGCAGCGCCGGAATCGCCGCCCACAGCGCGACCTGCGCATACGGCACGGCGAGGAACTCGGCCATCACGAACGCGGCAGCGCCCATCACCGGCGGCATGATCTGGCCGCCGGTCGATGCGACGGCCTCGACCGCGGCGGCGAACGGCGGACGGAAGCCGGTGCGCTTCATCAGCGGTATGGTGATCGGCCCGTCGACCATGACGTTGGCCACCGCGCTGCCGGACACGGTGCCGAACAGCGCCGACGAAACGATCGCAACCTTGCCGGGTCCGCCGGCCGTGTGACCGGTAAGCGACATCGAGAAGTCCATGAACAGCTGGCCGGTGCCGCTGCGCTCCATGAACGAGCCGAACAGCACGAACAGCATCACATAGCTCGCCGAGACGCCCAATGTCGACCCGAAAATGCCTTCGGTCGAGAAATAGAGCTGCTCCATCAGCACCTGCGGCGTGATCCGGGTGAAGCCGATCGCGTAGATCAGGAAGGCGGCGGCGGTCAGCGGCAGCGCCAGGCCGATGACGCGCCGCGTAGCCTCGAGGACGATCGCCACCGCGATCACCGCGTAGAACTTGTCGGCGATCGTCAGATCGTCGATGTAGATGATGCGATTGATGAAATATTCGTAATTGGTGAAGATGTGCAGCACGAAGCCGTAGCCGAGCGCAAGCAGCACGAGATCGATGCTGCGCCAGGCCGCGGCGCCGCGCGGCTTCAGCGGATAGAGCAGGAATACCAGCGTCAGCGCGAAAAGAAGGTGCGTGCCGCGGAAGATGATCGCCTCGGGCGGGCCGAACGCCGCGACGTACATGTGGTACAGCGACATCGCGATGGCGATCGCGTTGATCAGCCAGCGCAGCGCGACGCTGCCGGGCGTCGTCGCTAGTTTCTCGTCGGAGACGATACAGAGGAGGAGCCGCTTCGGACACGTGTCTGGCCCCCTCCCCGGACGTCGCGCGGCGCGGAGAGCGATGTCGCGCCGCCCCGCCGATGTCGTTCCGCGACCCTGCAACCCGCTACATCGCGCCCACTTCCTTGTAGTACCTGGCCGCACCCTTGTGGAATGGAACGCCGATATCGACGGCCATGTCCTTCGCAGTCAGGCCGCTGATCGGCTTGACGACCGCCGCCATGTCGCCGACGTTCGTGGCCATCGCCTTGGTCATCTTATAGACGACTTCCTCCGGCAGGTCGCACGCGGCGACGATATGCGTCGTGTAGCCGATCGCGGCTACGTCCTTGTCCTGCTTCGGATAGGTTCCGGCCTTGATCGTAAGCTTGTTATAGCCGGGGTTTGCCTTCTTCAGCGCGGCCATTGTCTTGTCGTCGACGGGAACCATCACAATGTCGCGCGCACTGGCCAGATCCATGATCGCCGACGCCGGCGCGGTCGTGCCCAACGTGAACACCTGCACATGGCCATCCTTCATCATATCGACCGCGTCGGTATACGACGCCTGGAAATTGACCTTGTTCAGCGAGTCGTAGCTCATGCCGTTGATCTTGAGCACCTCGCCGGTGAGGATTTCCGATGTGTTGCCTTTCGGCTGTGTGACCAGCGTCTTGCCTTTCAAGTCGGCAAACGAGCGCACGTTGGCGTTCGACGAATGCGACGACCTGGAAATATTGCGGGTAGAGGTTCGCCACCTGGCAGACCTTGGTGACCTTTTTCGGGTATGGCGGCCGTCCTTCGATACCGTCGACGGTCGTCGACGAATTGGCGAAGCCGATCTGCGCCTTGCCTTCGTCGATGCCGCGCACGTTGGCGATGCCGGCGCCGGGCTGCTGCTGGATCTGCAAGCCGGGGATGGCGCCTTCCCACATGTGCTTCAGCGCGCCGCCCAGCGGAATCCAGGATCCGCCCTGCGGGCCGGTCATCATCGTGACTTGCTGCGCGGCGACGGGAAATGCGATCGGCGGCGGCGATTGCGGCCGTACCGAGTGCCGAGCGACACGGGCGAGTCTTCATGCTTCCTCCGAAGGGAACGCACGGCGCCTGTGAGGTCGCGTGCGCTTATGATGTCTTCGCGGATTGTGTCGGCCAGCCGCTCCGGGTGGTCAAGCTTCGCGCTCGATTGGGCGCCGAGCGGCGCGGCGCGTTACCATCGCGGCTTGGACGGATTCCGCTTTCCGCCGCCTCTCGAGGTTTTCGCCGTGACCAGCAGAATCGAAATATGCGCGCTTCGGCAGCGGCAAGTCGGTCCGCCGCGTCGAGGACGAGGCGCTGCTGACCGGCGCCGGCCGCTTCGCCGACGATTTTTCCGTTCCCGGCCAGGCGTACGTCTGCTTCCTGCGCTCGCCGCACCCGCATGCGCGCATCGCGGACGATCGACACGCCGGCCGCTGCCGGCATGCCGGGCGTGATCGCGATCGTGACCGGCGAGGACCTGGTGCGCGACAAGCGTCAAGCCGTTGCCGCTGTCGGCCGACTTCAAGCGCGCCGACGGCTCGCCGACGGCGTCGCCGCCGCGACACGCGCTGGCCGTCGGAACCGTGCGCTTCGTCGGCGAAGCGGTGGCCGCGGTGGTCGCGCAAAGCGCGCAGCAGGCGCGCGACGCGGTCGAGGCGATCGACGTCCGCTACGATCCGCTGCCGGCGGTGACCGACGCCGACGCCGCGGTGTCGCGCCGGCGCGCCGCTGGTCTGGCCCGCCGCGACCGGCAACATCGCGTGCGAAGCGCGGCATGGCGACGCGGGCGGCCGACAGCCGCGGCGTTCGCCCGGGCGGCGCACGTCGTCTCGCTCGACCTCGTCAACCAGCGCGTCGCGCCGTGCCCGATCGAGCCGCGCGCGATCCTCGCGAGCTACGACGCGGCGACCGAGCGGATCACGCTGCGCGTCGGTTGCCAGACGCCGACCGGACTGCGCGACGAGCTCTGCGCAGGCGTGCTGGGCATTCCTACGGACAAGGTGCGCGTGCTGGTCGGCGACGTCGGCGGCGGCTTCGGCATGAAGACGGGCCTCTATCCGGAAGATGTCGTGCTGGCCTGGTGCGCGCGCAAATGCGGGCGTACCGCTCAAATGGTGCGCCGAGCGCATCGAGGAATTCCTGGCCGCGACGCACGGCCGCGATATGCAGCAGCAAGGCAGAGCTCGCGCTCGACGGCGACGGCCGGGTGCTCGCGCTGCGCATCGATTCGCTCGCCAACGTCGGCGCCTACGCGACGCCGGCCGGCGTCGTGATCCAGCTGATGATCGGCCCCTGGGTCTCGACCAGCATCTACGACATCGGCACGATCGACATCCGGATCCGGGCGGTGCTCACGAACACGCGCCGACCGGCGCGTATCGCGGCGCCGGCCGGCCGGAGGCGATCTACATCATCGAGCGCCTGATGGACGCGGCGGCGCGCAAGACCGGCATCGATCCGGTCGAGCTGCGCCGGCGCAACATGATTCGCCCCGAGCAGATGCCGTACCGCAACGCGATGGACAAGACCTACGACAGCGGGCAGTTCGAGCTGGTGATGGACAAGGCGACCGCGCTCGCCGACTGGAAGGGCTTCGACGCGCGGGCCGCCGAGTCGCATCGGCGCGGCCGCTTGCGCGGCCGCGGCATGGCGGCGTTTCTCGAATGGACCGGCGTCGACATCTTCGAGGAACGCGTGACGGTCACCGTCGAAGGCTCGACGAACGGCCAGGGCACGATCGAGATCTTCTCGGCGACGCAGGCGATGGGCCAGGGACTCGCGACGACTTTCGCGCAGCTCGCCGTCGACGTGTTCGGCGTGCCGATCGATTCGATTCAGCATCGTGCAGGGCGACACCGACCGCGGCACCGGTTTCGGCAGCGCGGGATCGCGCTCGCTGTTCGTCGGCGGCTCGGCGGTGCAGCGTCGGCGCCGAGCGCACGGTCGTCGCCGCGCAGGACGCTGGCGGCGAAGGAGCTCGAAGCCGCGGTCGGCGACATCGAGTATCGCGACGGCGTGTTCAGCATCGGCGGCACCGACCGCGCATCGGCCTCTTCGAGCTCGCGCGCCGGCAACCGCAGCAGCGGATCGTGCTCGACTCGACGAGCTCGGTCGCCGACGCCACGTGGCCCAACGGCTGCCACATCTGCGAAGTCGAGGTCGATCCGGAAACCGGCGCGGTCGACGTCGTCGCGTACTGGTCGGTCAACGACGTCGGCCGCGTCGTCAATCCGATGATCGTCATCGGCCAGCTCGAGGGCGGCGCCGCGCAGGGCATCGGCCAGGCGCTGTGCGAGGAATTCGTCTACGACCGCGAACTCGGGCCAGGCGCTTACGGCGACCTTGCTCAGGACTACGCGCTTCCGCGCGCGTCGATGATCGAGCACTTCGAGATGACGATGGACGAGTCGACGCCGTGTCGCAACAACGCGATGGGCGTCAAGGGCGTCGGCGAGCTCGGCACGATCGGCGCGACGCCGGCGGTCGTCAACGCGGTGATCGACGCGCTGGCGCGCGCCGGCGCCGGAGCGCAGGCCGAAGCCTGCAGATGCCGCTGACGTCCGAGCGGGTCTGGCGCGCGCTCGGCGGCCGACGCGTCTAGGCCGGCTGCAGGACGACGCGGGCGCGCTGCTCGCGCATCGTCCGCACCAGCAGCTTCAGCATCGCGTGCACGGCGCGCGTCGCCGGCATCGGCGTCGCGGTCAGCGTCCCCAGCTCGATCACCGATCCGATCAATGCGTCGACTTCGACGTCGCGCCCGGCCTCGATGTCCTGCAGGGTCGACGTCTTGTGCTTGCCGACTTTCGCCGCGCCTTCGATCCGCTTTTCGAGCGGCACGCGAAAGGTGACGCCCAGCTTGGCCGCGATCGCCTGCGCTTCTCGCATCATCTCGGCGGCGAGCTCGCGCGTCGCGGGCTCCTCGCAGATATCGACCAGCGTCGCATGGGTGAGCGCGCTGATCGGGTTGAAGCTCATGTTGCCCCACAGCTTCAGCCAGATTTCGGAACGGATGTCGGCCAGCACCGGCGCCTTGAGTCCGGCCGCGGTCAGCATGTCCGACACGCTCTTGACGCGGACGCTCTCGCTTCCGTCGAGCTCGCCAACGGGAAAGCGGTCGCCCTCGAGATGCCGGATCACGCCGGGTGCGGCGATTTCGCCGGCGGGATAGACGACGCAACCGATCAGGCGGGAGGGCTCGATGTTGTGCTCGATCGTGCCGTTCGGGTCCGCCGTCTGCAAGCGGTAGCCGGCATGCGGCCCGCGGAAATTCTGGAAGTACCACCAGGGCAGGCCGTTCTGCAGCGGCACGACGATGGTATCGTCGCCGAAAAGCGCGGGCATCTGCGGTGCGACGGCTTCGAGCACATAGGCTTTGAGCGCCAGGAACACGAGGTCCTGCGTGCCGGCTTCGCGCACAGCTCGCCACCGCGCTCACGTTTTGGACGTGCTCTTCCCGGCCGTCGTGATGGAGCAGCCTCAACCCGTTCGCGCGAATCGCGTCCAGATGCGCACCCTGGTCGACGACCGTGACCGTTTGTCCGGATAGCGCGAGCCGGACGGCCACCATGCCGCCGATGGCTCCTGCGCCGATTACTCGCAATTCGCATGATTCCTCCCGTTGGGCGCCGCTCGTGCCCGAATGCGCGCGCCGATGCGGGGCGTGTCCCGCGGCGCGCGCGTCGCTTGTCGGCGGCGCCGCTCTATTCGAAACGATTGGTCAGCGTGCCGATGCCGTCGATGACGATGCTCACCGTGCTTCCCGGCTTCATCGAACCGACGCCGACCGACGTGCCGCAGGCGATGACGTCGCCCGCCTCCAGCGTCATGTCGTGCGAAATGAGGCTCGCCAGCTTCGCCGGCGGAAAGATGATATCGGCGACCGGATAGTTCTGCCTCTCCTGGTCGTTGAGGATGGTCTTGACGATCAGCGTCGACGGGTCGATGCCGGTCGCGATCACCGGACCGAACACGCCGAAGGTGTCGAAGCTCTTGGCGCGCGTCCACTGCGCAAAGCCCGGGTCCCTGGCGATGATCTCGATCGCGGTGACGTCGTTGATGCAGGTGTAGCCGAAGATGCCGGCCTCCGCGTCGGCTTCGCTGGCCCGGGAAAGCCGCCGGCCGATGACTATCCCCAGCTCCCCTTCGTAGATGACCTTGCCGCTGTACGAAGTCGGCATGCGTATCGTCTCGCCACCGGCGAGAAACGAGCTGCCGGCCTTCAGGAAGTAAAGCGGCTCGTTCGGAACCGCATGTCCGAGCTTGGCGACCAGCGCGCGGTAGTTGTCGACCAGTGCGACCATCTTGCCCGGCACCGCCGGCGTCAGCAGTTTCGCATCGGCGAGCGGAATCGACTCACCGGTCGCCGTGGCATGCGCAAACATATCGCCGGAATGAACACGGAGCGCTTCGCCTTCGATCGTTCCGAAGCAATCGCGGCCGTCGTGATTGATGCGCGCCCACCGTGGCATCGTTTTCCTTTCGAGCAAGACTCGTTGCGTTATGCGGTCGCCGCGGCCCGGAGCGCTTCGACGTCGCTCGCGTCGCCCAAGGTCCGGCACACATCGACCAGACGCGCGGCGCGATCGGCGCCGAGCACCGGGTCGACCAGACCATGGAACTTGCGCTCGAGGTCGGAATCGCTCATTGGCCGTTGCAAGCTGCCGATCGCATGCTCGACTTTCAGGTGCAAGCGGCGGCCGTCGCTGCAGCGGATCGTCACGTCGGCCGCTGCTTCGTCGATCGCCGCGTCGACCTTCGCATGGACTCGATCGCGCAGCGCGATTACATCGGGGCGACGGACGACGGCATCCGAGAATTCGGCTTCGCCCGCCTGGCCGAACAGCATCGCCGCCGCGCAGGCGTGGTAGACGCTGAACTTCGCTTCGAGACCGCTCTTCGGCGCGCGCCTGCCGGTCAGCTCGAGCACCAGCGGATGGACCAGCAGATCGATGCGCTCGATGTCGTCGGCACGCAACTGATGAGCATCGCGGAGCTGGCGGCAGCCGTCGATGGAGGGATGGATGACGATGCCGCAGGCGAACGGCTTGTAGGTGTTGAATGAAATCTCGAACCGCTTGCCGAGCTCGTCCGAGATCTCCGTCCAGTCGCATTTGCTCGAGTAGGTCTGCAGCAGGCCGCGCGGCGCTTCGAGCGCGCGCATCGAGGCGGTGTAACCGTGCCGCGCCATGAGCGCAGAGATGAGTCCCGCGCGCGCGGCGCCGCCGATATGGAACGCCTTGGTCATCGAACCGAACTGTTCGCGCACGCCGATAGGCTGGGACCCGGCGATGCCCAGCGCCATCGCCGTCTTGCCGGCGTCGAGCTTGAGGATGCGGGCGCAGGCGGCGGCAGCGCCCAGCATGCCGGTCGACCCGGTGATGTGCCAGCCGCGATCGTAGTGGTCCGGGTAGATCGCATTGCCGACGCGGCACTCGACATCGACGCCGAGGATGACGGCGTCGACCAGCTCGCGCCCGGTCGCGCCATGGCGTTCGGCCAGCGCCAGTGCGGCGGAGGCCACCGGGCCGGCCGGATGAATGATCGTCTTCAGATGCGTGTCGTCGAAATCGAACGTGTGCGAGGTGATGCCATTGAGCAGCGCGGCGCTGGCGACGTCGACTCGCTCGCTTCGTCCGAGGATCATCGCTTGCGCGGCGGGCTCGAGCTCGGCCACGGCGGCCAGCGCTGCTTCGACGGTCGTATGGCGCGATGCGCCGATCGCGCAGCCGACCCAGTTCAGCAGGCTCCGGTGCGCCTCGCGGTCGACGCTGTCTTCCCAGCCGCGCGACGGATGCGCGGCGACGAAATCGGCGAGGATGCGGGTGATCGGAGGAGCGTCGAGATCCGCCGCAATGTGTGCGTCGTTGGCCATCATTCGCCGATCTGGATGCCGCGGTCCTTGGCGAGCTTCGACCATTTGTCGATATCGTCGCGCATGTACTGGCCGAATTGCTCCGGCGTCATCGGCATCGGCTGCAGCGCTTCGCCGGACAGCCGCTCGGCCAGATCGGGGCTCTGCAGCAGCTTGCCGATCTCCTCGTTCAGCCGCTTGACGATCGGCGCCGGCAGGTTCGCCGGGCCGACGATCCCGTACCACTGCACGCCGTCGAATCCCTTGTAGCCCGACTCGTCGAACGTCGGCACGTCGGGCAGCAGCGGATGGCGCCTGAGTGCCGGTGACGGCGAGCGGCTTCATCTTGCCGGCCTTGATATGCGGCAGCGCTGCGGCAAGGCCGGGAAACAGCGCCTGCGTCTGGCCGCCGAGTATGTCGGTGATGGCCGGACCGATGCCCCGATACGGCACATGCACGATATCGAGATTGGCGGCGACTTTCAGCTGCTCCATCGCGAGATGCGTCAGCGTGCCGGGACCCGCCGAGCCGTAGGAGAGCTTGCCGGGATTTGCCTTAACGTAAGCGACGAACTCCTGCACGCGTGCTGACCGGTATCGATGGAGGAACGATCAGCACATTCGGCGTGCCGGCGATCATCGCGATCGGCGTGAAATCCTTGATCGCATCGTACGGCAGCTTGCGCACGGCCGGATTGGTGCCGTGGGTGCCGACGTACCCGATCATCAAGCGTGTAGCCATCGGGCGCGGCGCGCGCGGTGGCCAGCGATCCGACGACGCCCCCACCGCCGCTTTGATTGTCGACGACGATAGGCACGCCAAGCGCGAGGCCGAGCCGATCGGCGACGGTGCGCGCGACCAGGTCGACACCGCCGCCCGGCTGTACCGGCGCGATGATCTTGATCGTCCGGTTCGGATAGTCGGGTGGCTTGGTCTGGCCGAGCGCGGTCATGCCCGGCAAGGCGACCGCGATCAGGGCAAACAGCCGGATCGGGCCCAGCATTCCTGAAGAGCAGCATCGGGGCTCCTGCCGTGAAAGACGCCCGGCGATTGTACTGCGACCGTGCCGCTCGCGCGCTGCGCCGGCGGTGGAACCCGTGTCACGGGCTCGGACGCCGGCGCTTTAGTCGGAGGCGAGAAAAAAATCGACGATGCGGGCGATCTGACCCCGCATCATTTCGCGCCCCCGGACCGTCGTGCAGCCGCAGCGTTCGGCGAGCGCAAGCAGCGGCGTCGTCTCCGGCTTGACGATTGCATCGAACACCGTCATCGCACGAGGCAGCGACGTGATGGCGATCGGCAGGCGCGCGTCGTCGAGCATCCCCGATGGTGTCGCATTCAGCAGGACGTCGATCCCGTCGAGCCGCGGCGCTCCGGCGCTTACGGTGAGGCCGGGAAATGCACGCCCTATCCTCGCGACCAGCGCCTCGGCGCGCGTTGCGTCGACGTCGTATACCCGAAGCGACGCCGGTCGTTCGGAAGCAAGCGCGACCCCGATCGCCGATCCCGCTCCGCCGGCGCCGAGCAAGAGCGCATGTCTGCCGATCAGAGGGATGCCGCGTCGGCGAAACGCCTCGACGCATCCGATGCCGTCGAATATGTCGCCACGCCAGCCCCCGGATTGGCGGCCGAGCGCGTTGATCGCACCGACGATGCGCGCCTGCTCACCCAGGCGATCGGCGAGCGCGCAAGCGCGCAGCTTGTACGGAATCGTGAATATGACCCCGTCCAGATTGGAGAGGCGAAGCAGCTGCGGCAGCAGCGCCTCGAAGTCGTCGGGCAGCACATGCAGCGGAACGAGGATGGCGTCGAGCGCGCGGCGGCGGAATTCCGCGGTGAACATCTCCGGCGAGCGCACCTGCTCGATCGGATGCCCGACGATGCCGAACAGCCGCGTCCGGCCCGAGACGTAGTCGACCTGGTCGGTCAAAAGTTTGCCCGGATTCACTCACGCATATTCTCCGCAGCCGTAGCGAGATACTAGCGCGGAAAGCCGTTACAATTGCGCGATTCGAAAACCTGTGGAATGTCCTTGTCTCCGACGCTTGCCGCCATTCGTCTGAGCGATAGGGCGCAGTTTGCCCATGCCGGCGCCGATCGCGCACCGGCGCCGACGTTCGCCCGAAGGCGATCGAATGTCGGCTGAAGCCACGGTGCGCGCCTCCGTAGCGCGGCAGCTGCCACCGCGCGGCGTGCTCTCCGCGTTGCGCCGCGGCATCGAAAAGGAGAGCCTGCGCGTGCGGCCGGACGGCATGCTCGCGACGACGCCGCACCCGCCGCGGCTCGGCTCGGCGCTGACGCATCCGTTCGTGACCACCGATTTCAGCGAATCGCAGGTCGAGCTGATCACCGGCGTGCACACCAGCGCACAATCGTGCCTCGACGAGCTGACCGAGATACATCAGATCGTCTATCGCGCGATCGGCGACGAGCTGCTCTGGGTCGCGAGCATGCCTTGCCGCCTTCCGGCGGACGAGGAA
Organism: uncultured beta proteobacterium; assembly: GCA_963847585.1. GTDB lineage: Bacteria > Pseudomonadota > Gammaproteobacteria > Burkholderiales > Casimicrobiaceae > PALSA-1003. The sequence goes on from CAWKAQ010000020.1 coordinate 82,926, forward strand.
ATTCCGCTTGGCCGCTACGGCACGTCGAATGTCGGCCGCGCCAAGACCGTCTATCGCATGGGTCTGTCGCACCGTTACGGCCGGCGCATGCAGACGATCTCCGGCATCCACTACAATTTTTCGCTGCCCGACGCGCGCAGCAACGACGACTATTTCGCGCTGATCCGCAACTTTCGCCGCCACGGCTGGCTGCTGCTCTATCTGTTCGGCGCCTCGCCTGCCGTCTGCTCCAGCTTCGTAGCCGGCCGGACGCACGAGCTGCAGCGTCTGTCCGGCGACACGCTCTACCTGCCGCACGCGACGTCGCTTCGCATGGGACGATTGGGCTACCAGAGCGACGCGCAGGGTTCGCTGGCCGTCAGCTACAACAATCTGAAGAGCTACGCCGCCTCGCTGCAGGAAGCGCTGACCAAGCCCTACCCGGCATACGAGGCGATCGGCATACGCGACGGCGACGAGTATCGCCAACTCGGGACGACGCTGCTGCAGATCGAAAATGAATTTTACGGGACCATCCGGCCGAAGCGCGTGATCAACCCCGGCGAGCGGCCGCTGCATGCGCTGCGCGACCGCGGCGTCGAATACGTCGAAGTCCGCCTGATGGATCTCGATCCTTTCCATGCGATCGGCATGACGGCGAGCACCGTGCGCATGCTCGATGTATTCCTGCTGCATTGCGCGCTCACCGCCAGCCCCCCCGATACGCCGCAGGAGCTCGCGGCCGTCGTGGGCAACATGCAGCGCGTCGCTTCACGCGGCCGCGAGCCCGGGTTGCGGCTGACCCGTGGTTCCGAAGAGGTGACGCTGTCCGACTGGGGGACCGAGATCCTGGCCGAGTGCGCGCCGTTCGCCGCCGCGCTCGACGAGGCCAGCGGCGGCAGCGCGCATCGCGAAGCGCTGGAATTGGCCGTTGCGGCCATCAACGATCCCGCGCTTACGCCGTCGGCGCGCGTACTGCAGGCGATGGCGCGCGACCACGGCAATTCGTACGTTCATTTCGTGCTTGCGCAGTCGCGCGCTCACCGTGAAGCGATCCTGAAGTTGCCGCTGTCCGACGAGGTCGCTGCGCGCTACGCACGGCTTGCCGAGGAATCGCTCGCCGAGCAGCGGGGGATCGAAGCGTCGGAAACGATTCCATTCGAAGCCTACCGCCAGCTCTATCTGGCGCCGCTGCGCCTGAACGAATGACGCCGCTCGCTCCGGCCGCCGTCGTCACCGATCTCGCGCCGGGCGGCAGGCTGCGCGCCGCGTTCAATTACGGCAATCCGGTGCTTGCGACATGGAACCCGGCCACTGGCGCGGCAGCCGGAATTTCGGCCGATCTCGCGCGCGAGCTGGCGCGATGCCTGGGCGTATCGGTCGACTTCGTGCCCTACGATGCGGCCGGCAAGGTCGTTGCCGCGCTCGCAGTCCAAGGCGTGGGATATCTGTTTCCTGGCGATCGACCCGTTGCGCGCCGCGGACATCAGCTTTACTGCGCCGTACGTCGTAATCGAGGGCGTCTACGTGGTGGCCGACGATTCACCGATCGGCGACAACGCCGAGGTCGACCGCGTCGGCACGCGAGTCGGTGTCATTGTCGGCAGCGCGTACGACCTCTTCCTGTCGCGCGAGCTCAAACAGGCGTCGGTCGTTCGCGCCAGCTCGTTCGAAGCGGTGCTGGCGCTGTGGACCAAGGGCGAGCTCGACTGCATTGCCGGGGTCAAGCCGCAGCTCGAAGGTGCCGTGCGCCGCATGCCCGGCCTGCGCGTGCTGCCGGGCAGGTTCATGGCGATCAATCAGGCGATGGGGACGCTGCGCGGCCGCGACGCCGGGGCCAAATATCTGCGCGACTTTGTCGAGGAGATGAAGCGCTCGGGTTTCATCGCCCGGGCGTTTGCGCGGCATCGGATCGAAGGCGCGTCGATGGCGCCGGCAGCCACCGCGGCGTAACGGAGCGCCGTCGCGCCGATCGTCCCGCTAGACGCGAAAATGCAGGCGGCGATCGACGGCCAGCAGAATCCCGTTCACGGCCGCCGCGAAGACGACCAGCAGAAACGTCACCGACATGATCACGTCGACGTTATAGAGGCCGATCGCGTTCATCAGCAGATAGCCCAGTCCGTGCTGCGCCGCGAACATCTCGCCCAGCACGGTCCCGATCAGCGTCAGCGAAAACCCGACGCGCAATCCGGTGAAAATCTCGGGCACGGCCGCGGGAAACAGAATCGAGCGCACCATCGCCGGCGGGCTCAGCTTGAGCACGCGGCCGGTCTTGACCAGGATAGGCCTGGTGCTGCGCACCGCGTTCAGGGTGAACAGCGCGACCGGGACGATGCCGTGGATCGCGCCGAACGCGATCTTGGCCGACATGCCCAGCCCGAAGACGAGCAGGATGATCGGATAAAGCGTGATCTTGGGAATCGAATAGAGCGCGACCAGCATCGGCTCCATCGCCTCGGCCGACAGCCGATGCAGGCCGAGCGCAAAGCCGATAAGCAGCCCGAGCACCACGGCGATCGCCAGCGCGACGCCAAACGCCTGCAGCGTGTTCGCCAGATGGACCCAGAACAGGTCGGTCTGCGCGAGCGTTACCGTATACCGCATCGTCTGCCACGGCGATCGCATCGCCACGTCGCCGATGATCCAGTACATCAGCTGCCAGAAGACCAGCAGCCCGGCGACGAGGACGATCGTGTTGCGCAGCGTCTTCCGAGTCGCCGCCCATCAACGCAGGCCTCTCCTGGCGAGCAGCAGCTTTTCCCAGTGGGTAAGGACGCCGTTCATGACGATCGACAAGCAGCAGGATCAGCAGGATCAGCGGATACATCGTCGCGTTGTCGAAATTGGTATACGCGTAGCCGATCTCGTAACCCATGCCGCTGCGCGCCATGATGAATTCGGACCCGATCACGCCGATGAAGGCGTACGCGAGGGCAAGCTTCGCGGCGGTCAGCAGGTAGGGCGCGCAGAACGGCAGGGTCACATGCATCGCCGTCTCGAACGCTCCCATGCGGCAGATCGACGCGGTCTTCCTGAGGACGCGCGGCACCCGGTCGAGCCCGTTGAGCGTCGTGACGATGACGGCGACGACGCCGAGCAGGAATCCGATCAGCACCTGCGGTCCGTCGCCCAGGCCGAAGATGACGATGAACAGCGGATAGAAGGCGAAAATCGGAATCGCGTAGTAGGTGGCGAACAGCGGATCGAGCGTTTCGCGGACGGTCCTGTAGCCGTGCAATACGGTGCCGGTGACGATTCCGATCGACGTACGCCAGCGCGAACGCCAGCATGACGTTGGCCAGGCTCTTGCCGATTTCCGGGTAGAGCTTGCCGGCCAGCAAGGAGCCTGACGAAATCGATCGCGATCCGATGCGGCGGCGGCATCGTGATCTTGTCGATGACGCCCGCGAGGCAGAGCGCCTCCAGCAGCAGCAGGAAGACCGGCGATGACGCTGATCTGGTAGAGCCTGACGCGCCTCATGCCGCGGCGCCCATTCGCCCCATCGTCTTCATCGACTCCTCGCGCAGCGTCTTCCACAGGCGGCTCGTTACCGCGCCGAACTCCTCGCGCTCGACGATCCGGCTGTCGCGATCGCGCGGCCAGTTCGTCTCGACCAGGTCGATCACCGTGCCCGGTCGCGCCGACATGACGGCGATCCGGTCGGCGAGCATCGCGGCCTCGTCGAGCGCATGCGTAATCAGGAAGACGGTCGCGCCGATCTCCCGCCACAATCGCAGCACCTCGTCGCCCATCAGCAGGCGCGTCTGCTGATCGAGCGCGCCGAACGGCTCGTCGAGCAGAAGCAGGCGCGGCTGCGTCACCAGCGTGCGCGCGATGCAGACGCGCTGGCGCATGCCGCCCGAAAGCTGCGCCGGGATAGCTGCGGGCGAACTCGCCCAGCCCCATCATCGCGATGGCGTCGTTCACGCGGCGCGCTCTTTTCGTCGGCGGCCAGCGCGGCCTTGCGCAGCCCGAACTCGACGTTGTCGCGCACCGACAGCCAGGGGAAGCAGGCGTCTTCCTGGAACACGACGCCGATGCCGTCGGGAATCTCGTTCTCGATCGCCCGCCCTTCGAATTCGATCCGGCCTTCGCTTGCCGGTGTCAGTCCGGCGATCAGCTCGAGCAGCGTCGATTTGCCGCAGCCGGACGGTCCGACGACGGCGAAGAACTCGCCCTGCCGGATGGCGAGATCGATCGGCCCGAGCGCGTGCACCGCCTGCCCGCCGGCGCTGGCGGGAAAACGCTTGCTGACGCTTTTCAGCGCAACATGGGCCGAGCTCATCCCGCGCGCGCCGCCCGCTATTCGACGGACTTCTTCAGGTCGTCGGGCAGGAACTCGGTGGTGATCATCTTGGTCACGTCGATCTCGCCGGTCAGCGCACCGACGCTCTTCTGCACCTCGATGATCCGCTTCATGCCCGCCAGGTGGAGCGGCCGTCGCCCCAGTACGGCATGCCCTGCGGTAGGCTCGTCGTCAGATTGCGCACGGCGCTGCGCGCCACTTCCGGCGTGATGTTGAATGGCTTGGCGACGATGTCGCCGGCCTCGTCGGGATGCGCGATCATGAACTCGACGGCGCGCCGGCGGGCGCGGATGATCGCGCGAATGAAATCGCCGCGATTCTTCATCGCATCGGCCGGTCGCCATGCCGACGACGTTGTCGAGCGGCGGCAGCGCCTCGGCACCGGTGATCAGCACGCGGAACTTGTCCTTCGACTTGGACCACAGCGGCTCCGTCACCGGCGCGCAGTCGATCTGGCCGAGCTCGAGCGCCGCCACCATCGGGCCGAAGCCGCCGGTCTTGACGAGCTCGGCATCCTCGGGCTTGAGTCCCGCCTTCTGCAGCATCAGGATGTCGAGCGCCTGGCTGGTCGACCGGGGATTGGTGTAGCCGATCTTCTTGCCCTTCAGGTCCTGGATCGTCTTGATCGGCGAGTCCTTCTTCACCAGCCAGGCGAACTCGGCGATCGTCAGCACGTTGTCGCTGACGATCTTGATGTCGGCGCCCTGCTGGATCGCCACGGCGATCGCGCCGGGATTGGCTTCGCCGTAGGCGACGCCGGCCATCGCGTTGCGCACCGACGTCCCGCCGCCCTCCGAGGCGATGATCCCGGTGACGTTGGCGCCCTCCTGCTGGAAGTAGCCTTTCTCGAGAGCGACGGCGAACGGCATGCCGTTGGCCGAGCTGCCGTAATTTCCGACCGCGATGTTCTCGGCCATTGCCGCGGCGGCAAACAGCACCCCGAGCACGGGCATGATCGCTAAAACAGGCAGCTTGACTCGACGAGCGGGCATTTCATCCTCCTATGGATTTGAATTCCGATCCGCGACGTTCATTGTCAGGCAGGCGCGGCCGGCGAAAGCCGCGGCCCCGTCCGACCCAGTCATGGTACCGGTGGCGTACGAAGTGTCAGATTGACGTTCTTCATCTGGGTGCAGGCGAGCAGCTCCTCGATCGATTCCTCGCGCCCGAGGCCCGATTGCTTGACTCCGCCGAATGGGACGCCGACGTGGTGCGTGCTGGCGCCGTTGATCCAGACATAGCCGGCTTCGACCCTCGAGGCGAGCCGATGCGCGCGGTCGAGATCGTGCGTCCAGATCGAAGCGGTCAGTCCGACGTCGAGCGCGTTGACCCGTGAGATGAGATCGCTCTCGTCGGACCAGCGCAGGATACTGACCACCGGCCCGAAGATCTCCTCGCGAGCGATGCGCATGTCGTCGGTCACATCGGCGAACACCGTCGGCTCGACGAAGAATCCGTGCGCGAGCTTCGGGTCGGCCGGCCGCTTGCCGCCGTAGGCGAGCCGCGCGCCGCCTTCGAGCCCCAGCTTGATGTAGCTCATCGTCTTGTCGAACTGCGCCTGGCTCGCCAGGCACGACATCTCGGTGTCGCGCTCGGTAGGCAGTCCGATCCTGATCGCAGCGACGCGCTTGACGATCTCGGGCAAGGTCGCGTCGTGAATGTCGGTGTGCAGGTAGACACGGCTGGTCGAATTGCACGACTGGCCGGTGACGTAGCGGAAGTTCATGCCGCGGACCACGCCTTCCGCGACGTCGGCAGGCGCGGCGTCGGCGCAGGCGATCAGCGCGTTCTTGCCGCCGAGCTCCAGGGTCAGCGCCTTGAGTGTCGCGCTCGCGCCCTGCATCACCGCACGTCCGCCGCCGACGCTGCCGATAAAGCCGATCTTGGCCACCTTCGGATGCGCGACCAGCGCGGCGCCGGCGTCGCGCCCGCCGGTGACGACGCTGAACACCCCGGGCGGAAACACGTCCGACCAGAGCTCGGCGAGCCGCAGCGCCGACAGCGGCGTCTGCTCGGCCGGCTTGACGATCAGCACATTGCCCGCGGCCAGCGGCGCGCCGCATTTGCCGGCGACGAAGAGCAGCGGATGGTTGAACGCGCCGATGCGCGCGACCACGCCGAGCGGCTCGCGCACCGTGTAGTTCAGCGTCCCCGGGCCGATCGGTATCGTGCTGCCCTTGATCTCGGTGACCAGGCCGGCGAAGTAGTCCATGTAATCGGCGCTGATGCCGACGTCGAACAGCATCGCCGTCAGCGGGTTGCCGCCGTCGATAGCGTCGATCCAGGCAAGCTCCTCCGCGTGCTCGCGCAGAATTGCGGCCGCCTTGCGTATCGCCGCCGCCCGTTGCTGCGCCGGCACGTCGCGCCACGATGCGAACGCCTGCCGTGCCGCGATGACGGCGCGATCGACGTCCTGGGCCGATGCGTCGACGGCGGTGCCGAGCGATTCGCCGGTTCCCGGGCTCGAGAGCGCGGTTTCCCGCCCACCCGATGTCGCGTGCCACGCACCGCCGTAATAGATGCCTCGATGCCGCGGCAATCGCGGATCGAGAGCACTGTCGGCGCGCTGGAGCATCGGGTTCGGCGTCACTTTTGGGCCGGCAGATGCTTGAGCAGCGACGATGACACCGCGCGCGAATATTCGGGTGCGACGCGCGCATCGATCACCACCAGGGCCCCCGCGCGCACGGCGTCGGCGCCCTCGGCAATCGCCGCGGCAAGCGCGTCGCTGCTGCGTATCGGACCATAGGCGGTCGCACCCTGACCGCGGGCGAGTGTCGCCAGGTCGATCGCCGGATCGCTCATGCGCATGCCGATCCAGCGGTTCTCGACTGGCCGTCCGCGCAGGCGCGCCATCCGCTCCTGGTGCAGCTCGTCGTTGAAGAACGATTCGTTGTTGGCGACGATGATCAGTGCCGGCACGCGATAATGCACGCCGGTCCAAAGCGCGGTCAGACCCATCAGATAGTCGCCATCGCCCAGCACCGCGACCGGCAACCGGTCGCCGCCGCGCAGCGCCAGCGCGGCGCCGACGGTCATCCCCGGCCCCGAGCCGATACCGCCGCCGCCGTCGAAGCCGATGTAATCCTGCGGATGCGTGAAGCGGCAGTAGTCGCCGGGCCAGCCCAGCGGCAATCGGATATACGACGGGCGGTGCGGCGCGAGCGTTTCGGTCGTCACCCGCGCCAATTCTTCGAGCGGCATGCAATCGGCACTCGCTTTGCGCACTTCGCCGCCGGCGCTTGCTGCGGTCGCGGCTTTGACGAACCACGGCTTGGGCTGCGCCGCCGCGCGCGGCCCAAGCGCGGCGGCCAGCGCCGCGACCAGCGTGTCGGGCGGCGCCAGAATCGACAGGTCGGTCGGCGGCAGCGCCTGGTAATCCATGTTCGAGCCGTTGTGCACATACTGATCGAGCGAGCAGTGAATCACCTGGCCGAACGGCAGCTCGCCGCCGCAGGCCTGCGACAGAGTGCCGCCGAGATCGATCCAGTCGAGCGAAAGAATCACGTCGGCCTCGCGGATCGCGCGTGCCGCCTCGTCGCCGACGTAGAGACTCGGCGGAAACGGATGCAGCGGGTGCTGCGTCGGAAACGAGGCACCGGTCTTGATGTCGGTCAGCACCACCGCGGAGAGGCGCTCGGCAAGTGCCACGCGCAGCGCGAACGCCTTCGGATCGTTCGACATGCGGCCGAGCATCATCAGCGGGCGCTTGCCGCTTTCGAGCAGGCTCGCCGCCTCGCGCACCGCGTCGTGCGGCGGCGCACCGGCCAGCGGCTCCGGGTAGCGGTCGAGCGCGGGCAGCGGGACGCGCGCGGCCAGCGCCTGTTCCTGCAACGCGGCGTCGAGCGAGACGTAAGCGGGCCCCTGCGGCAAGGTCAGCGCAATGCGATGCGCGCGCAGGATCGATTCCAGCGCGGCTGCCACCGATCCCGGCTGGTCGTCCCACTTGACATAGCCGCGCACCAGCGCGCCCAGGTCGCGCATCGTGTGGATCCAGTCGACCCATGGCCGGCGCTTGACCGCGTCGATCGGCCCGACGCCGCCTAGGAGCAGGATCGGAATGCGGTCGCACCAGGCGTTGAAGATCGCCATCGTCGCGTGCATCAGCCCGACGTTCGCGTGCAGCGCGACCGCGAGCGGCCGTCCGGTGACGCGCGCATAGCCGTGGGCGAGCGCGACCGCGTGCTCCTCGTGCAGGCACAGCAGCATTTCCGGACGCGTGTTGCCGAGGTGGTTGACCAGGCTGTCGTGCAAGCCGCGGAAGCTGGCGCCCGGGGTCAGCGCGATGTACGGGATGTCGAGCGCGCGCAGCAGGTCCGCGATGGCGTCGCTGCCCCAGCCGGCGCCGGTCTGCGTTTTCGGCGCAACGCGTGCCGCGTCGTTCATGCGCGGTTCGCGGGGTGTCCGCGCCTTCTGACGCGCTTTTGCCTGGCTGCGTTCATAGCCGGCAGACTGTAGCGCATGACGGAGGACGCGGCAACGCCGGACCTACGTGTTCGGGGTTTCCTTCTGCGGCTTCATCGCGCCGTCTTCGATGCGATCATGGCGTTTGCGCGGGCGGAGTCTTGTCGTGGCCCGCCAGCCAGTTGCCGAAGGCGATCAGGCAGTAGATGGCAAACCCGAACGCGACCCAGAGGAGCACCCAGATCGAGTAGCTGTTGACCATCGAGCCCGAGCCTTTCCACGCGGCGACCATTACCGCGACCTCGCCGGCGAGAGGGAAGATGAACGCGGCGATGGCCGCGACGTATCGCCTGAGGCCACTGCCGGCAAGCTCGAAGGCGACGATCGCGGTGAAAAAATGAAGAATGGTCCCGCTGACCCATACCAGCGTCACGGCGGACCAGCCCGCCGACGCCATCACGGCACCGATTCGTCGTCGCGCACCCATGGATCTCGGTGGATGGTTGCCCGGGTGAATGTTCGCCGGCGGCGATCCCGCGAGCGATCGCCAAGAGTAGAACACAAGCCTTCGGAAGACCAGCAGATCGATCAAAGGAGGCGGCGGGCATGCGCGGGACCCGAAGCCTGGGCGTACGGAAAATTCACATCCTCTTTACATCGTTGACGGGGCGGGCGGATAGTAGCCGGAAGTTGCGGTCTGTCGAACGGTAGCAGCGATGCCCAAACGAAAAGCCACAGTGCAACGCAAGCCCGAGCGGCTGCGCCATTTGCAATTCGAGGGCATCAGCATCCGGCCCGGCGAGCCGGTCGCCGACGCACGGCAGGCGGTCGCAGCCGTTCGCAAGATCCTCAAAGCGGAGCATCTCGCCTGGCGGATCCAGCGCTATGGCAAGCGGGCGCGCAGCGTGCTCGTGTTGCCGCCGGCCGGATCGCCGAGTCCCTCGCCGGCCCGGGCCTGGGAGCTCACCTACCGGCTGCGCGCACGGCGCGATGTCATGCACGCCGAGCCCGCGTTCGTTCTGCCTGCCGTCGGACCGTATCGCGCGCCGGCGCGGCGCAGCGCAGCCGGCGGCACGTCCGCGCACCTGCCCGGCAGCGACGATAACGATTGGGCGCTGAAGCTTTGCCACGTATTCGATGCCTGGAATATTCCGACGGCCAACGGGCCGCAGGGCAAAGGCTCGATCGTCGCGCATCCGGACACCGGCTACACGCGGCATCCCGAGCTCATTCGCTCGGACATCCTCTTCGCCAAGGGGTATGACTTCGTCGCGGACACGCCCGACGCGCTCGATCCGCTCGATCCGCCCAACGCGGGTCACGGGACCAGCACCGGCAGCGTGATCCTGAGCGACATCGGTCCCGCCGGCGCGCTGCATGTCACCGGTGTCGCACCGCAGGCGTCGCTGATTCCGCTTGCGGGTGAGCAGCAGCGTGGTCCATTTCTCCTGGACACGCCTTTGCGCCGCCCTCTATCGCGCCATCGACGACGACGCGCACGTCGTCTCGATGAGCCTCGGCGGCCCGTGGGGCGGATTCGCGCTGCACGACGCCGTCCGCGACGCCGTCGATGCCGGGCTGGTGCTGGTGGCCGCCGCCGGCAATGGATGGCCGTTCGTCGTCTATCCGGCGCGCTACGACGAAGTCATCGCGGTGGCGGCATGCAACGTCGACAAGCAACGGTGGGCCGGCTCGGCCAGCGGCGAGGCGGTCGACATCACGGCGCCGGGTGAGTCGGTCTGGCGGGCCAGGACCCAAAGCGACGGCACATTCGACGTCGATCGCAGCTCGGGGACGTCGTACGCCGCGGCGCATGTCGCCGGGATCGGGGCGTTGTGGCTCGCGCACCACGGGCGCGCAAACCTGGTGATGAAATACGGCGCGCCCGGATCGCTTCGGTATTCAAGGAAATGCTGACCACCGCGGGTCACGCGGGCACGCCGCTGCCGTGGCCGACGACTGCGCTGGGCGCAGGCATCTCCAACGCGCAATCGCTGCTCGAGGCGGCGCTCCCTGCCACCGTCCACGCCGCCGGCATGGCGGCGCGCGCCGGAGGCAGGACGCCGGTCGAAAACGATTTCGATCGGATCGCGTCGTATTTCCCGCGCGCGGAACCGGCGCGCGTCCGCGCCTGGCTGCTCGGAATGTTCGGCGTGAAGGAACGCGACCTCGCCACCCGGCTCGCCTCGTTCGCCGACGAGATCGCATTCCATCTCGCCGCCGATCCCGATGCCTATGCCGCGACGCACGCTGCGCTGGCGGGGCGCCGCGGCGCGGTTGCGCCTCGCCCGGCCAGGCTTCTCCGGCGAGCCTCCCCCAGCCTGAAGCGGCAACTTGCGTAAGCGGATACCTTCGATCAGGAGCCAAGCCATGCCGATACTCTTCATCCCGAACGATCCGGAAGCGAAAAAATCGCCGCCCGCACGCAAGATCGCGCCGGCGGCGGCACGCAGGGCGGGCAAGACTGCGTTCGACTTCGGCACGCTGCCGCAGCTCAAGGTGTGGCCGGCGGACAGCCCGGAGTTCCTGGTGTGGCAGTGCCGCGAGGCGGTAATGCGCGCGCTTGCCATGTGGGAAAAGATCGCCGGGCCGCTCAAGCACTGGCAGGGGAGCGCGCAACGGAAGAAGTTGAAGGTCAACATCGACGAGGGCTCGGATCTCAATGCTTATTACGACAGGCAGTCGCTCGGGTACTATCATTTCAGGAGCAAGAAGACCAAGTTGCTGCGACGATTCGCCGCGAGCACCGATGTCGTCTCGCACGAGTGCGGACACGCGCTGCTCGATGCGGTCCGGCCCGAGCTGTGGGACAGCAACTTTCCCGAACCCAATGCATTCCACGAGGCATTCGGCGACTGCGTCGCGCTGCTGACGGCGCTTGCCGACCTCGAAACGCGCAAGGCCTTGCTCAAGCAGGCGCCGAAGCTCGCCAGCGCCAATTTTGTCGAGACGCTGATCGAATCGCTGGCGAACGGTCTGCGCGATTTCGACGCGACGCATAACGGCGCCAAGGCCCGGCACGCCCGAAACACTTACCACTGGGTCATCCCCAGCACGCTGCCCGACGACGGCGGACCCGGCGTGCTGATCAACGAGATCCATAGCTTCGGTCAGGTCTTCGTCGGATGTTTCTACGACGTCATTCGAAATATCTTTGGAGAGTCGCCGAAGAAGGACGCAAAAGCGCTAGCGGACGCTGCGAGCAAAGCCGGCAAGCTGCTGGTGCGCGCGGCGGTCAAGGCGCAGCACACGCCGCGTTTCTACCAGGCGGTGGGCCGGGCGATGTCGCTCGAAGACGAGCACCTTCATGCCGGCAAGCATCGCGACGCCATTCGCGACGCATTCAAAAAGCATGGGATTCTGCTCGGCAGCGACGCCGTTCTCGCGCCGCGATCGGCGCTGCGAGGCAAGCCGGCGGCCAGGAAGGGCAAGGCGGCGGCCCCGGTGGCCAAGGCGACGCTGGACGATCTCAAGGCACGGCTTGGAGTTTCGCCGCGGACCGCGTTGCGCATGCGGACGTTCGACCTCGGCGGTCAGCGCGTGGCCGAAGCGAGCCACCAGCGCGAAGTCTCGCTCAAAGGTCTCAGTCCGAAGCTTGCCAAGGTCGTGGCGCTCGGGACTGAGCCGGCGCTGATCGGCCATACCAATCGCCATGCTGCCGTGTTTGGCGCCCTGCCGGACAAGCAGGCAACCGAGGACGAGGTACGAGCCTTCGTCGGAAGCCTGGTGCGGCGCGGCGCGATCGCGTACGACGCCAGGTCGGCGGCGAAACCCGGCCGGCACGGCGCGATCGCCGGCCCGCACGGCGTGGCGACGCACGCGATCGTGCGCATCGATGGGCAGCTGGTGTTGCGGCGACTGCGTTTTGCCTGCGGCTGCAGGCGCGGGCACTAAGGCGTTAGACGGCGGAGAACCGTTTGCGCTTGACGCGCTTCGCTCCCGACGGGGCGATCGTGAGTCGGTGCGTCGCTCCGGCCGGCAGCGGTCCCTTCCCGGCGACCGCCTGGCCGTGCTTTTCCAGACTGCGGATGAACGACGCTTCTTCCTGTTGCGGCGTCGGATGGACGAGCTTGACCGCCTTGCGCTGGCGCGATGTCATACGACTAGGATACGCCCGCCGAGTGTGAATTTCCAACGCGCCGGACGTTGCGGCTCGTTTTAGAAGCCTACGCGCGCCTTCCGGCCGCAGAGCTTTTTCGCGTCGATGTCTTCGGGTACCAGGTAATCGCGATTCGCGAGCCGGGCCGTGCCGAATGCGTCGAGCAGGAGCTTGCGCATGTCGCGCGCCGGCACCGCGGCCAGCCGCTCGAGCACCGACTCGGTCGGCTCGGGCGGGAACGGCCAACGATGCGCGTCCAGGATCTCGTGATAGACGGCCAGCGCGATCGTGCGGGCGCCTGCTGCATCGGGCCGGTCGATCGGGTATACGTTCATTCGGTTGAGGATCGGCTCGGGAATCATCGACTCGTCGTTCGCGGTGGCGATCCAGAGGATGTGCGAGGCATCCATGTCGACGTCGATGAACTCGTCCTTGAAATGCGCCGCGGTGTCGCGCTCGAGCAGCGTATACAGCGCGCCCATCGGGTCGTAACGCGAATCGCCGCCGGCTTTGTCGATCTCGTCGAGCACGACGACCGGATTGGCAAATTCACCATCGATCAAGGTGTGCGCGACTTTGCCCGGCCGCGCATTGTTCCATTGCGCCGACGCGCCGGTGAGAATCCAGCCGGCAGTCAGCGAGCTCATCGACACGAACTCGAACCCGGTGCCCAGTGCCTGGGCCAGCTTTTTCGCGAAATACGTCTTGCCGAGGCCGGGCTCGCCCAGCAACAGCAGCGGCGTGAACTGCACCGCTTCGTTGCCGGCGATGGCGAGCGCCAGATATTTGCGCAGATCGTCGACGACGTTGGCGAAATTCGGCGATGTCTCGTGCAACTCATCGACTGCCGCCGCCGTCGACGGCTTGATGATGTAGCGCGAGCCGCCGAGCTCGCGCATGCGGTCGTACCAGCTTTTCAGCCCTTCATTGCGCCGGGCTGCGCCGTCCTCGGCCGCCCGGTCGACTTCGGCGACCGAGTAGATCGATTGCAGGTCCGCGAGCGCGATGACGGAATCCATGCTGGTTATCTACCTCCGTGATCAGCCACATGCACTAACCGTGCCACCGAATGAGCAGCCGCGGCCCGATCCTGCAGCATCCTCCAGCGAGTCTTCTCCGCTCCGGGGACTCTACTCTCAAGCGACCGCTGGGATCAACCCATAGTTATTGCGCTGCAATGCGGCTGACGCAGGGCGGATGGGCCGGAATCGCGCGAAGCCCGGCGGGCGCACGCCGATGAGGCACGATAACGCCCCGGGAAGGGGCGCCGGCCGCGCGCCACCCGCCCCAAGGCGCAACTATTTGCGCTTCCGATAGGTGCCCAGCAAAACGGCTTGGGCGAGGCAGGTCGTTTCTGGGCACGTCCGGATCGTCGACGATCAGGCCAGCCTCTTCGTACCCGCCGGCGCGCCGGTCCAGGCTAGCGGCGGCGAGATGTCCTTGCCTTCGCAGGTGTAGAGGGACGGTATTTCGGCGTTGTGCGCGAACGCGGTCGAACTGATCGTCAGGCTCATCGGCGTCTCCTCTTTTGAAGATCTGATCGTACGCCGGCCGAACGAGTTCACTGCCGGAGTGCAAACGTGCGCTACAAACTGCCCACTGCCGCGCTTTCTTACAATCGGCCCGCGGCAAATCGACAGCAAAATTCTAAGCGCCTGATTCGCAAGCCGTGGCTCGGAGGTTGCTAACCTGAACGCATCCGCTTGGCCAGGCATTTCGCTAAAGCCGGCGGACGCGATAAGCCGCTAAAGTCGCGCGCGAGGAGAACGAAAATCAAAGCACTAATGGATCCGGTCGCGCCTGGGGCAAGGGGGCAGCTGCGGCCGACGATATACCCGGGTGGCAATCATTATCTGGGCGTCGAAGATCAGCGCGCGTTCACGACAGCGGTCGCGCGGCAGGGTTATTGGCCCGACGAGTTCCTGCTCGACGTCAAGCGCCTGCCAGGCAAGCGCCCGCCGCATGCGCCGACGGCAACGCTGTCGATCACCGTCTGGCATCTTCCGACCGGGCGCGGTGCTACCTACTTCGGCGGTCCGGGCAGGGTTTGGGTCGCCGAGTTTCTGGTCGATCTGATGGGCGGGACGTTCGGCTAGTTCGTCCTCGTAGCCGCTCCCGAGCGCCGCGCCGCTTACAACGGCGGTTTGACGCCGTCCTTGCTGACCTGGACGCGCGCGGCGCTCAAGTTCTGGTCGTCCGCGCCCTGCGCGACAGTGAACACATATTCGCCGACGACAAGATCGCTGCGGCTGCCGGGAACCGCGCGCGCAAGGGCTGCGTTTTCGGGGACGGCGATCTTCTGCGTCGTGCCCTGGAATTGCAAGGTGAGCTCGCGATTGCCGGTGGCTGTGACCATCGCTGCGACAATCGCATTGGTCATCGTCGATCCCGGCTGAAGATCCCAAGGACCCTGTCCCTCCGGAACGCCAGGCGGAAGGTAATGCACCTCGACCGCCACCGGCATGCCGTCCGCACCGGGCATCGATGTCACGCCGAGCTTGTCCCCGGGCTTGATGTCCTCGAATCGAATCGCCTTGGCGACGGAGACGGTGACGTTGTCGGCCAGGGTGATTTTCAGATCGCGTCCTTCGCGTGACTTGACCGAAAGAACGTTGCCGTCGATGGCGGTGATCGTTCCGCGCACGCGTACGCTGGTCTGGGCCTGCGCCACAGTCATGGCGAGCACCATGCTCGCCATCAAGGCCACGAACTGTCGCAGGCTCATCGCACTTTCTCCCGGTTGAGGGCCGGCGCGCTTTGGTTCCGAGCGACCGGCCGCTGCCGGCTAACAGCGCGCATCAGGCGTTTCTTCCATTTCTCAAGTCACTGCTTCTGGGCGACGACGCGTCCCTGTGCATTGACAAAGACGTGATATCGATTGCCGTCCTGGCACGATGCGATGTAGTCGTTGTCGCCCAGCGTCCTGACTTCGGTAACCTGGCCGCAGGGCAGGCCCTGCAGCGCGATCACTGCCGTAAGGTCTTTTTTGACCGTCGCGTCGTCGGCGGCGGCCGCGCTTGCGACGACCGCGGCCGCGACCGCAAGCGCCGCCAGGCTTGCTCGAGTATTCATCGTTGCCTAGCCTCCATCGAGTGATGCGAATCTTGTGCGGTCGGAAAGAATGCCCCAGATCGCCTCGCGTGACGCGACGATCGCCGCCGCCAGCGTCGGATCGCTATCCTGCAGCAGCGAGAGCAACTTCAGCACCAGGAGGTCGAACGGGCGCCGAAGCTCCGCCAGCGTTGTCTTGAGCTTGCCCTGGTAGAACGCGCGAAACTGGCTGCAGCAAGTCGTCGACCTGGTTCTTGAGCGAAAGCTTGGTCATCACGCCGATGGCCTTGGTTTCCTTGAGCTCGGTCTCCAGCGCCTTGAGATCCAGCGGCGGCGCCGCCGCTTTCGCCGCCGGGGCGGGGGCTGCCTTGGCGGATGGGGGCGCCGGCGCGGACGCCAGGCTTGGCCGGCGCCTTGGCCTCCGGTGCGGCGGGCTTGGCTGCAGGCTTGGCCGCAGCCTGGTCGGATGAGGGCGGCAAAGCGGCGCTTTGTGGCGGCGGAGCAGTGGCGGGCGCGGCTGTTGCGGCGGCGGTCGCCGCACCGGGCGCAGCTGCCGGCGCTGCCGGCGTGGCTGATTGCTTCACGCCCGCGCATCCGGCGGCGAGCAGCGCTGCCAGCAGCGCCGCGACGATCGCACGATGGCCCCCTGGAAAATCCATCGGCAGGTCAGCCTAGCGGCCGCACCCCGATCCAGCGCTCGTGCAAATAGAAGGCGAATACCGCCCAGGCGGCGACGCCGATCGCGATGGCGATTGCATCGCCCGCCGCCGTGCCGGCCGGGTAGACGGTTCCGGCAACGCGATCCCGGCGTCGCGATGCGGCGAAATCGACGATCGCCCAGACGAGAAAGCTGCCGAACAGCACGACGCCGGCCAGCGTGCCGTTGGCGATCAGATGGCCGAACGCCCAGGATTTGACGCCGAGGATCATCGGATGATGGAGCGCGCTCTTGATGTGCGTACCGCGCACATACGCCGCCGCGACCAGGACGAATGCGATCAGCACGAACAGCGCCGCCAGATAGTGCGTCCATGGCGGCGGCTGCCAGAGCACGATCGTGGCGGCCCGCGCCCGTCCGTAACCCCAGATCAGCAGCACAAATCCCGCGACCGACACCAGCGAGTACAGGCCCTTCCATGGCCGTTCGCCGATGCGGGCGATCTGCGCGCTGCGCCAGGAATCGGCGAAAATGCGCAGCGAGTGCGCGCCGAGAAACACGATCAGGCCGAGAATCAGCAAGCTCATCGCTTAGTTTCCCTTGGTCGCGATTGGTGTCGAAGCCAGGCAACGGTGATTATCCATCCTGGACCGAGCGTTTGTCTTGGTTCCCCGGCGGACGCACCGGTCGCCGCCAGTCGTTCCCGCGTCGGCGGGACGCCGATTCCGTGCCTGCCCATAATGCGGGAACGCCGGCGCCGGTACCCTCATCTAACGGGCAAGAACCATGACAACAATGAAAGCGACCAGCCTTGCTGCCGGCGCAGCCGATGCGCTTGACGACGTCGAGCTCGCCCGCCGCGTCGGCTGCCGCGACGAGCGTGCGTTCGAGCTTTTGATGCGGCGCCACAACCAGATGCTCTACCGCATCGCCCGGTCGATCCTGCGCGACGACGCCGAAGCCGAAGATGCGGTCCAGAATGCCTATCTCGCCGCGTTTCGCAACATCGCGGGTTTTCGCGGCGGCGCGCGCCTGTCCACATGGCTCGCCCGCATCGTCATCAACGAATCGTATGGGCTTTTGCGCAAGCGCAAGCGTGCCGGTGTCGTTCTGCCGTTCAGTCCGCAGTCCGACCCGTGGGACGCCGGCGAGCGCGACGCCGAGGAGGACGCCATGACCGAAGCCAGTTCCGAGCAGCCCGACGCCGCCGCGAGCCGCGGCGAAGTGCGCCGGCTGCTGGAGCGCAACATCGACGCGCTGCCGGATCAGTTCCGGACGGCGTTCATTTTGCGCGAAGTCGAGGAGATGTCGGTCGACGAGGCGGCCGCATGTCTCGGCGTACCCGCGGCAACCGTGCGCACCCGGACATTTCGCGCGCGGGCGCTGCTGCGCGAAGCGATGGCGCGCGAAGTCGACGTCGCCACCGTGCACGCCTTCGGATTCGCCGGCGATCGCTGCGACCGCATCGTCGCCGGCGTGCTCGCGCGCTGGCGGGAGCAGGGCTGATCGATTTTCCCCGGTGCATCCGGCCGGGCCCGCCGCACGTATAGCCCGAAGCAGGGCAATGTTTCATTCTCAGGAGATCATCATGAAGAACATCGGTATAGTCGTTGCAAGTGCTCTATTCCTCGCCGCAGGCGGTGTGGCTGCCCAGGCCCCGAACGACGCGCAGATCGCGCATATCGTCGTCACCGCGAACCAGGTCGACATCGACGCGGGCAAGCTGGCCGAAAAGATGGGAAGCACCAAGGCCGTCAAGGACTTCGGCAAGCAGATGGTCACCGACCATAGCGGCGTCAACAAGCAGGCGGTCGCGCTGGTCACCAAGCTCAAAGTCACGCCGGAAGACAATCCGACCAGCCAGAGCTTGAAGTCCGGCGGCGAAGAGAACGTGAAGAACCTGAAGACGCTCAAGGGCAAGGCGTTCGACAAGGCCTACATCGACCACGAAGTCGCCTACCACCAGCAGGTTCTGGACGCTGTCGACAAGACGCTGCTGCCGAGCGCCAAGAACGAGGAGCTCAAGGCGCTGATCACCAAGGTCCGCCCGGCGTTTGTCGCGCATCTGGAGCACGCCAAGATGCTGCAGTCCAAGATGTGAGGACCCGCACGCTGAGGTTCGCGCTCGCGCTTGTCTGCGCGGGCGCGCTGCTCCCGTCGGTCGCGGTTGTCGCCGCCGGTCCGGCTGGCGCCGCGAGCGCCGCCAAGCCGGCAACGCATCGCGTCGTCATCGACGGCCTGAAGAACGAACCCGAGACGCTGACGGTCAGGCGCGGCGACACGATAATCTGGACCAACAAGGATCCGTTTCCGCATACAGTCACGGCGCCGGGCAAGTTCGACTCGCACGACATCCCGGCGGGCGGCTCGTGGAAGTACGTCGCGCGCACCGCCGGCGATTACGCCTACATCTGTACGCTGCACCCGAACATGAAAGGCATGTTGCGGGTCGAGTAGGCCGCGGCCTTCGGGCTCTTTTCAGCCGTTGCGCGCGTCCTGCTGGCTCAGGCGCATTCCGGCCGGCACGAGCCAACGCTCACCGAGGCGGAAAGCCCCTTCGATCAGAAGCGCCAGCGCTGCCGCCGGAATCGCACCGGCGAGCAGCATCGCATGATCGTTCAGCGCAAGCCCGGTGACGATGCGTTCGCCATAGCCGCCGGCGCCGATGAATGCGGCGATCGTCGCCGTCCCGACGTTGATCACCGCTGAAGTCTTGATGCCGGCGAGTATCGTCGGCGCGCCGAGCGGCAGTTCGATGTAACGCAGGATCGTTCCGTTTTCCAGGCCCAGCGACTGCGCCGCCTGCTTGACCCCTCGCCCGATCTGGGTCATCGCCGCGTGGGTGTTCCGCACGATCGGAAGCAGCGCATACAGCGCGAGAGCGAGGAATGCCGGAATCGCGCCGATGCGCCCGGTGATCGGGATCAGGAAGGCCAGCAGCGCCAGCGCCGGGATCGTTTGCACCACGCCCGTCATGCCCAGGATCAGGCCTTCGCTGGCTGGCCGCCGCGCGGCGAGGATACCCAGCGGGATGCCCAGCGCGATGCTCGCCGCAAGCGAGGCGAACACCAGCAGCAAATGCTCGAGCGTCAGTCGCGCGAAATCCGGCCCGAACAGCTTTTGCCAGAAGCCGCTGCCCGACGCCGTCTGCGCATCGCTCGCCGGCGCCTTCGCGGATGAGGCGATCGAACTCGCAGGCGGCGCGCTGCCGGCAGTTTGTTGTGCGAGGAAGTCGCGCGCCACGGCGACGAAGCTTTTGCCCTCGAGCTCGGCTTCGGCATTCATCCGCCGCATCGAGGCATCGTCGATCCGGCCTTCGAGGCGCCGGAACGCGGCGAAGGTGCGCGGCAGGCGCTGCGGCAAGTCGGCGCGGTAGAGCAGCACGGCATCGTAGCGAGGGAAATAGTTGCGATCGTCGATGAGCACCGTCAGACCGTACTTGTCGATCTTGGCGTCGGTCGAATAGATGTCGATCGCATCGACCTGGCGCTGGGCGATCGCCTCGTAGGCGAGGCCGTGATCGAGCCCGCGCGGCGTCTCGTAGGGAAGCTCGTAGGCGCGCTTCAATCCCGGCCAGCCGTCGGCCCGCCCGATGAATTCCTGCGACAGTCCGAGCCTGAGCTCCGGATGCGACTTGAGATCGGAAAGCCGCGTGATTCCCTTGGCGCGCGCGTCGTCGGCGCGCATCGCCAGCGCGTAGGTGTTGTTGAATCCCAGCGGCACCGCGACGCCGAGGTCCATCGCGGCGAGCTTGACGTTGAGCTCCGGCAGCGGCGGCACGGAGTCGAGCTTCAGTATCTCCTTGGCTATCGTGCCGGTGTATTCGGGATAGACATCGATGCTGCCCTGCGTAAGGGCACCGAGCACGATCGCCGTGTTGCCCAGCCCCTGGCGGTGCACGACCGTCGCTTCGCCGGCGCTTTGCGCCGTCTGCGCGAGAATCTCACCCAGGACGTACGACTCGGTAAAGCGCTTGGAGCCGACGTTGAGCGTCGCCGCCCCGGCCGCGCCGGGGCCGAGCACGGCAAGGGCCGCGATGGCGAACGCGATTCGAAGCGCTTTGACGGCGCGCTCGCGAGCGCCTGCCGGCGGCGCCGAGTGTTTCGGGGCACTCATCGGTGGAAGTATCCACCGTCGGAGGCCGCGCTGTCTGCCCCTGGCGACGGCCTTTCGCCGCTTCGCGGCCGGTTCCGGCGTCGCAACGCGCGCCATCGCGGCGGTCGGCGCGGCTTGCCGCGATGATACGTAATCGAATACATTGAGTTGCGGTGACCCCGCGTCGAGTCCATTGAGGAGCATGCATGGCAGCGCTGCCGTCGCCGGTCAAGCACGTCATTCTGGTGATATTCGACACGTTGCGGCGCGACGCGGTCAGTTGCTACAGCGATCCGCCAGACTGGTCGAACATCGCTACGCCGCATCTGGATGCGTTTGCACGCGAGTCGGTACGCTTCGACCGCGCGTATCCCGAAGCGCTGCCAACGCTGTGTGCGCGGCGCACGATCTACACGGGTTTGCGCACGTATCCGTTCCATAACGGCGACTTCCGCCACATCAAGGGCGACTTCGTCGGGATTGCGCCCGGCTGGGGACCGATTCCCGAGGACCAGGTCACGCTGGCGGAAATGTACGAAGCCAGCGGCTTCCGGACCGGCCTGATTTCGGATCTCTACCACGAGTTCAAGCCGTCGAAGAATTTCTGGCGCGGCTTTCATCAGTGGACGTTCATTCGTGGCCAGGAGGCCGATGCCGCGCGCAGCGGTCCATTTCCGACGCAGGAAGAGATCGACTTCTGGGTACCGCGCGAACTGCAGGAGCTTCGCGGCAAGGCGACCGGTCTCGAGCAGCCAGGCTACGGCGCGCACTGGTTCTCCAGCCGCATACTGCTCAACATGCGCGATCGAGTGCGCGAGGAGCAGTGGTTCAATGCCCAGGTGATGCAGGAATCAGCGCGCTGGGTCGAGCAGAATCTCGATGCCGAGCGCCTCTTCCTCACCGTCGAATCATTCGATCCGCACGAACCCTGGTTCGTGCCGCAGCACTACCGCAAGCGCCACGACGACGGCAACGGCCGTGAGCAGGTCATTTCGCCGTATGCGGAAATGCCCGGTCTTGCACCGGAGCTGGTGAAGCGCACGCGCGCCAACTATGCAGGATTGGTCGAGATGTGCGACCGCTGGTTCGGTCATCTGATCGAGTCGCTCCGCGCCACCGGGGTTCTCGACCAGGCACTGGTGATCGTCACCTCGGACCATGGGCACAGCCTCTGGGAGCGGCGCGGATACATCGGCAAGCGCGGCTATCCGTCGGACCCGGAAAGCTACGAGCTGCCGATGCTGATGCGTCATCCGCAAAAGCTCGGCGCGGGAACGGTGTGCGACGCATTCGTGCAGCATCACGATATTTCAGCGACGATGCTGGAAGCCGCCGGCGTCAAGCCGCCGGCACCGATCGACGGAAAGTCTTTCTGGAATAGCGCGTTTTCGGGCGGCGCACCCATTCGCGATCATGTCACCATCGGCTGGGGTAGCGCGATGACGGTTATCGACGACCGCTGGTGGCTGAACTGCAAGATCAACGGCCGTGGCCCGTTTCTGTACGATTCGCCGCGGCCGCGACCCGGGGCGACGAACCTGGCAGACAAGCATCCGGACGTCGTCAAGCGCCTGTTCGCGCTGGGCAAAGCAGACGCCGGAGGCAGCTTCCCCGATTATTTGATCAAACAGGCCGAGAGCGCCGATGATGCTCCCGGATGCAGCCCGTTCGCGGCGATTCGCTGATAACCATTTCCGCAGACGTCATAATGGACAATTGAAGGAGGACGGCATGAGCAACGATTCGAACAGGACCATCGAGCAGCCGGGCCGGCGGCGCGTGCTCAAGCAGGCGGCCGTTGCCGGTGCGACGCTCGTCGTGGGTCCGTATTTCATCGGACGCGCGCACGCTCAGGTCAAGTGACCTGGCACCGTATCAGCAGGCCAAGATCAACTGGCGCCAGGTCGAGGGCGAACAAATTACGGTGGCAGTGATTCCCGCTGGATATTTCGACAACCTGATCACGATCGCACCGCAATTCGAGGCGCTGACCGGAATCAAGGTCCGGTTCGAAAAGGTCCCTCCCGGACAGATCCGGCAAAAGGCGATGCTGGACCTGTCGTCGAAGACAGCCACGTATGCGACGCATGCGGCTGACCCGATGTATTACCCGTTGTATGTGTCGAACCAGTGGGTGGACCCGCTCGATCGCTATCTGAACGATGCTTCGCTGACCGATCCCGCCTGGTTCCAGTACGACGACATCCTCAAGGCGTGGCGCGACGCCGATACGATCGCCGGCAAGCCGTACGGCATTCCCTACGACGGCGAGGTGACCGTTCAGGTGTACCGCAAGGACATCTACGACGCCAAGGGACTCAAGCCGGCCGATACGCTCGACCAGTTCGTGCAGAACGCGAAGGCAGTGAACGATCCCGACAATCGCTTGTGGGGCGTCGCATTGCGCGGATTTTCCGGCGCCGGCCAGAACATGTACATCTATCCATCGATCCTTCGCGAATTCGGCGGCTCGTGGTTCGCGGGGTCGACGATTCGGGTCAATAGCCCGGAAGCGGTGCGCGCTCTCGATTGGTACGTCGACCTCCTGTCAAAGTACTCGCCGCCGGCGGTACGCAACTGGAACTGGCCCGACATCGCAGATGCGTTCTCGCAGGGAACGCTGGGCGCATATATCGACGCGCATTCGTCGGCCGCCGTGCTGAACAATCCGGAAAAGTCGAAAGTGATCGGCAAGATCGGCTTTGCCCGCTGGCCCAAGGGGCCAAGCGGCAAGCGCGTGACCTCGATCTGGAACTGGGGCTTTCCGATCAATGCTTCGCAGTCGGATCGCGCAAAGAAGGCGACGTGGCTGTTCATATCCTGGGCCGCGGCCGCCGAAACCCAGGCGCGCACGTCGTGGAAATTCGCCGGCGCGAACAAACGCTCGGGATTGAATCGCACCTCGTTGTGGAAAGCTCCCGAGTTCGTGCAGACGATGCAGGCGCAGGGCACGAATTTCGTGCAGGCGGCGCTCGAGTCGCTCGAGCAGGATACCGACGTCGATTGGCGGCCGCGAGTGCCGCAATACCCGGCCATCGGAGACACGATGGGCACGGCTATCCAGTCGGCGCTGGTTGGCCAGGCGAAATCGAAGGAAGCGCTGGACGTTGCGCAGACGCGGATCGAGCAGATCGTCAAGGCTTGATATACGGCCGCCGCGGCGAACAGACGATGTTTGCGAAAGCGGCGGGGATGGCGTCGGCCGGCGGCAGGACGATGGCGCAGCGGGAGCGCCGCTTCGCGCTGACCCTGCTTG
The DNA here is from genome assembly GCA_963847585.1 of uncultured beta proteobacterium. Classification (GTDB taxonomy): domain Bacteria; phylum Pseudomonadota; class Gammaproteobacteria; order Burkholderiales; family Casimicrobiaceae; genus PALSA-1003. The sequence goes on from CAWKAQ010000020.1 coordinate 106,778, forward strand.
CGCCCGCGCTCGTCATCCTTGTCCTTACGACAACCGCTCCGCTGGTCTATCTGTTGTGGATGAGCCTGCAACGGGTCGATCTGTCGATGCCGGCAATGTCCGGCTTCGCCGGTTTCGACAACTTCGCGCGAATGGGGAGCGACCCCCGATTCTGGGGCTCGCTCTGGCTGACATTGATCTACACGGCCACCACGGTGGTTCTGCAGGTCGCCATCGGCTTGCTGCTGGCAGTGCTGGTGATTCAGATCCCGCGCGGCCAGGGCGCGCTTCGGGTTGCCGCGATTCTGCCGATCGTGCTCGCACCTGTGGTCGTCGGCCTGTTCTGGCGCACTTTCGTGCTTGCGCCGGATTTCGGTATCGTCGACCTGGTCACGCGCTGGCTGGGGCTCGGCAGCCACAACTGGCTTGGCGATCCCCAGCTGGCGCTGATCTCGGTGATCGCGATCCACACCTGGCAATGGACGCCGTTCGCCTTTCTGGTCATTCTGGCGAGCCTCGCGGCGCTGCCGCCCGACATCTATGAGGCGGCGCGCCTCGACCGGGCCAGCGCGTGGCAGCGCTTCCGCCGAATTACGCTGCCGCTGATTCGTCCGGCGATAGTCATCGTGCTGATCATGCGCACGATGATCGCGCTATCGGCGTTCGCCGCGATCTTCGCCGCCACGGGCGGCGGGCCGGGAACCGCGACCGAGATCCTCAACCTCTATGCGTATCGCACGTCGTTCAGCGAATTGAACCTGGGCTACGGAGCGTCGCTCGCCGTCGTTCTGCTCGCGATCACCCTGTTGATCTCGTTTCGCAATGTTCGCGTTGCGTAGAGCGCGATGAAGCCGCGCAAGCTCATCGTTACCGCGGTCGCCGCCGGCATCCTGGTCGTGTGGTCGTTCCCGGTGCTCTGGGCGCTGCTGACCTCGTTCAAGACCGAGCGCGATGTTCTGGCCTATCCGCCGAAGCTGATCTTCACGCCGACGCTGGCGAACTATCGCGGACGTGTTGTTCGGATCGGCGAGCGTGCTGCCGAACCTGTGGTCGAGCCTGGTCGTGGCGAGCCTCGCTACGGCGCTTGCGATGCTCATCGCCATTCCTGCCGCTTATGCGCTGGCAAGGCTCGAATTTCCGGCCAAGCGCGGTACCGGGTTTTACGTGCTCGCCACCCAGATGCTGCCGCCCGTCGGGTTGATCATTCCCTACTATCTGATGATGCAGAAGCTCGCGGTGCTCGACACTTATGCCGGTCTTATCGTCATCTACCTGACGTTCTCGCTGCCGTTTGCCATCTGGCTGCTGGTTTCCTATTTCGAGGACATTCCCCGCGAGATGGAGGAGGCGGCGTTGCTGGATCGCGCCAGCCGCCTGCGCGCTCTCTGGCACGTGATCCTGCCCCAAGTGCGCGGCGGCATCGCGGTGACGACCATTTTTGTGTTCCTGAACGCGTGGAACGAATTTCTGTTCGCCGTCGTCCTCGGTGGCAATCGCGTTCGCACGGTGACGGTCGCGATGTTCAATTTCATCTCGGTCGAGCAAACGCTCTGGGCCAAGCTGGCTGCCGGCGCGGTGCTGGCGATGGCGCCGGTCATCTTGCTGGGCCTGCTCGCGCAGCGTCATATCGTCAAGGGCTTGACCGTCGGCGCGGTCAAAGGAGGGGGACGACGATGAGCGCCGCTGGCACGGTCAGGCTCGAAGGGATCGTCAAACGACACGGGGCGGTGACGGTGCTGCACGGAATTGATCTCGCAATAGCCGCCGGCGAATTCTTCGCGTTGCTCGGGCCATCCGGTTCAGGGAAGACGACGACGCTGCGTATTCTCGCGGGTCTCGAGCCGCACGATGCCGGCCGCGTCATCCAGGATGGCGTCGATGTCACCTACCGCGAGCCGGGAGACCGGGATGTCGCCATGGTGTTCCAGAGTTACGCGTTGTATCCGCACATGAGCGTGTACGAAAACATCGCGTTTCCCCTGCGCATGGTCGGCACGCCGACACCGGACCTCGACCTTGCGGTGCGCGAAGCCGCGATGAAGGTGCACATCGACCATTTGCTTGCTCGCAAGCCCGGCCAGCTGTCCGGGGGCCAGCAACAGCGCTGTGCGCTCGCCCGCGCGATCGTAAGAAAGCCCAAGCTTTTTCTGCTCGACGAGCCCTTGTCGAATCTCGACGCCAAGCTGCGCCTGGAAACGAGGGTCGAATTGCGCAAGCTTCAGCGCGCACTCGGCGTGACGACCGTCTATGTGACGCACGACCAGGAAGAAGCGATGACGATCGCCGATCGAATCGCGGTATTCATCGAAGGCCGCATCGTGCAAATCGGCACGCCGAACGACGTTTTCGAGAAACCCGGCTTCGATCGTCGTCGCCGCATTTATCGGAAGTCCGCCGATGAACTTGCTCCCTGGCATGATTGATCGCGGTCGGTTGATTATCGGCGAGCTGGACTGCGCGCTCCATCGCGATGGCCTCGGCGACGGCGCCGTTACCGTCGGTCTTCGCCCCGGCGCGCTTTCATTCGCCTCCGACGGCATCCCCGGGCGCGTCGAGCTGGTCGAAGACCTCGGCGACAGCAGCATCGTCAACGTGGAAGTCGGTGACCAGCGGATCAAGGTGCGGACGCAACATCGCCCGGGAGTCCGCGAAGGCGAAGCAATCCATTTGCACTTCGATGCAACGGCAGTTCACCTGTTCGATCGCGATTCGGGGGCGAGGCTGTAGACGCGACCGGGATTACCCGGTTCCTGGTCGATGTCATCGCAAGAGTTCGCCAACGGCACGATGCGCCTCGGCGATCGCCGCGTGCGCATAGGGGTCCCAGGCCGCATCCGAATTGGCGATGGCCACACGCCCGACACGCTCTCGCGCGATCTCGCTCGGTTCGGAGCCATTGCCGGGCGGATCGAAGAGTGAGTTTTCCGTGTACGAATAGCCGTGGCCCCAGCGATTTACGGTGATCGCGGCAATGTCGGCATCGGCTTTGAATCCGCCGGGGCCGAGCATGCGCGTCAACTCGTCACGGGCCTGTCGCTCGAACGTCTCGAACGACGTGGTGTAGAGCATCGCCCGCGCCGTGCGCAGGCGCGTACGCAGATCGAGACCGGCTGCACGCGTGACGGTACGTGCACGAGATGCAATATCATCGGCTCGTCGGGCGAGCGCGGACATCGGTAGTTGCCGAGACTCACCGGGTAGTCGAGCTTCACCCGGGAGAAGAATCCCATCGGGTTGGAGATTTCATGTACTCCTTGCTCGATCCATGCCCTCCAGTTGCGCACCGCGACTTTCACGTAGACCAGCGGTGCCTTGACGTTGAGCGCGAGCGCATTCGCCTGCGCGGGTGCGAGCTCTTTCATGATGTAGGGAATCATCATGTTGTAGCAGGCCAGCAGGCAGTGACGGCCCCGCACGCGCCGCAGCACGCCGCCGCGCACATATCCCACGTCGACGCCGCCGGCACCGTTGCGCACTGCCGCCACCGTGCTCGACAAGCGCAACCGGGTCAGCGCCGCGGGACGGTCGAGCTTCGTGTAGTCGAATTTCGCCGTGACAATATCGTCCATCGTTCGGCCAGCCGCCACACCCGGGATCAGGCGGCGCACGAGCAGGCGCGCAAGCGATGCATTCCCGTCAGGGAAGTGATAGATGTACGGCTCGTCCATCTCCATCGCCGCCTCTTCATCGCGGGCCAGTCCGAGCCCGGCGAAGCCGGGATAGCCGGTGTTGAAAGCGTCGAGCGCGGGGACGGCGTCGATGCCCACGGCGAAGAAGTCGAGCGAGCGGCCCTGCAACGTGTCTGCCGCTCGCTGGTCGAGTCGCCAGTGGCGCGTCAGCCAATCGCGATAGCTTGTCTTCTCGAGGAGCGCCTCCTTTTCGTCCCTGCTCAAGCCAGGCAGCAAGTCGCGGTCGGATGTATAAAGCTCGACGAGCTGCGCGCGCAGTTCAGCAGGCAGCGGAAAGTCGGCGATGAAGGCTTCGGGCGCGCGGGCGTTCATCCGATCCGGACGAATGTCGTCTGCAACCATGCGCATCGGATCGCCGGTCACCAGCCGGTCTTCGCCGAAGGCCTCACGCGTGAAGAACACGCCGCGCGAAAGGCCCAGCGATGGGTAGAGCGTCTGGTCGAATGCGGTTTCGAAGCGCGCGATGCTCACGCCGAGCGCGCCGAGGAGCGCCTTGGGCTCATCGCCCCACAGCCCCTTGGGCGACTGCAGAGACTCGCTCCCGCCGTAGCTGATCAAGGTCCTGCGACCGACCCTGAACTCGTTGCGCGTGGCGTGCCCGCCGAAATCCGCGTGATTATCCAGGATCAGAATGCGTGCGCGCGGCTGTCGCTGCCGCCAGTACCACGCGGCCGCGAGCCCGCTCAAGCCGGCGCCGACGATCACGACATCGTACGTCTCGGACAGCGGAACATGCGTCAGGTCGAAACGGGCACCGTCGCGCAACGCGTGGGCGACCTCGAAGGAGCCCGGGTGGCTGCCTCGCAAACCCGATCTGGCCTGGCGGGTAAGATCCGACGGCCGCGGCCCGCGCAAGCAGTTGCGCGGGCGTCGCACCTGCGACGATCGCCAGTGCGACGCCGTTGAGGAAATCGCGGCGGGTGATGCGGGGCACGGCGCGAATCTTACCGCGGCGGGCGGAGCAACGGATGCGCGACCCGTTTATCAGTCGCGCGCTCCCTGCAGGGTACCGACCGCCGCTGCGGCTCGCCTGGTGAGAAAATGGGATGGCCGCGGTCGCGGCCGGTGCTGTTGTAGGTGAACGGCTGACACCATGCGAGACTTGCGAACTTATCGCTTCGATGGGATTTCAAAGCCCTAGGGCTGACGCACGCAGCGCACATGCAGATACCAAAAACAGTCTGGGTTCTTGCCGCGATCGCGGCCATCGTCGCAATCACGCTGGCTTTCTTCGACTGGAACTGGCTGCGCGGCCCGTTGGCGAGCTACCTCTCCGCGAAAGTCGGACGGCCGGTCAGGATCGAGGGGAATTTTCGCGTCGCGCTGTCGACCAGGCCGCTGCTGACCGTCGATTACCTGACGGTTGGCAACGCGCCGTGGAGCACCGAGCCGACGATGGCGAGCGCACAGCGCGTCAACGTCCGCTTGGACCTCCGCTCGCTATTGTTCGGGCCCCTCGTACTGCATGAAGCCAGCATGGTGCGCCCGCGGCTGCTGCTCGAAAAAAGCGCGGACGGAAAGGAGAACTGGGAAATCGGCGGCGCGGGGCCGCCCGCACTGCCCTTGCCCGGCCGTCTGAAGATCGAGGATGGCGTTCTCCACTACCGCGATCCGGGCGCGGGGACCGACGTCAGCGTCAACATCGCGTCGTCGGCGTCTTCGGCGAGCGGAGCGACACCCGTGCACTTTTCGGGCGCCGGGCGCCTGCGTAACAGCGCCTTCACGATCGAGGGCAACGCCGAGTCCTTGCTCGCGCTCGAGGATCGCCACCAGCCGTATCGCCTCCAAGTCAAGGCGCGCGCGGGTGACACCAATGCCCAATACGATGGCACCGTCATCCCTGCCAGGCTCGACAGCGTCGACGGCATGCTGATGCTGCAGGGACGCGATCTGTCGCAGCTCTATCCGATCATTCCAGTGCCGTTTCCGTGGACGCCTCCATATCGCCTGAGCGGCCGGCTGAAACACGACAACGCGCTGTGGTCGTTCCATCAATTCACCGGCAAGGTCGGCGACAGCGATCTTGCCGGCAGATTCGACGTCGATCGCAGCGGAGAAAGACTGCTGGTCGACGCCGACCTCGTGTCGCAGTCGCTCAATTACAAGGATCTGGGCGGGCTGATCGGTCTGCCGCCGGCCGCCGAGACGCCGAGCGCGAAAAGCGCGGCCCAAAAAAAGGAAACCGCCAAGCGCGCGCAAACCGGACGCGCGCTGCCGACCAAACCCTACGACCCGAACCACTTGCAGGCGATCGACGCGAAAGTCCATCTGAAGGGCAAGCGGTTCATGGCTTCGGATCTGCCGCTGGACAACCTGAACGCGGTGCTCGATTTGCATGGAGGCATCCTCACGCTGCAACCGCTCGATTTCGGAGTTGCCGGCGGGCATGTCGTCTCGACCCTGGTGATGGACGCCCGCGGAAAAGTTATTCCGGACCAAAGGCGAGATGACGGTCCGCAATGTCGAGCTCAGGCAAGATCCTGCCCAAGCTCAAGCCGCCGCAAGGGAGCGCCGGCAAGGTTGGCGGTCGGGCTCACTTCGTCGCGACCGGCAATTCGATTGCCGACATGCTGGCCACGAGCAATGGCGAAGCGGCGCTGATCAGCTGGGGCGGCGAAGCGAGCGAGCTTGTCGATCGTGTTGACCAATCTGGACCTTGCGCGCGCCGCACAGCTGCTGCTGAAGGGCGATGAGAAAGCCGCGATCCGCTGCGTCGTGGCCGATTTCGTCGCCGAGGACGGGCGCATGGCCGCCAAGACGCTGGTGATCGACACCGATGCCGAAAAAATTATCGGGGCAGGCAACATCGATTTTGCGAAGGAGCGCTATGACCTGACGCTCAATGCCGAGTCGAAGCGCCCGAGCCTTCTCGCCCTGCGCGGTCCGATTGTGGTCGACGGCAGCTTCAGTGCACCGCAAGTGCACCCGGCGGTGGGCCCGATCGCCGCGCGGGTAGCGAGCTCGGTCGCCCTTGGCACGCTGAATCCGCTAGCCGCCTTGCTGCCGCTGATCGACACCGGGGGCAGCAAGGACGCCGACTGCAGAGGACTGATGCAGGAGGCCAAGGAAAACGTGCAAGCGCGCAACACCGTCTCCGGCGCGCGGCGCGGCGCTCGAGCTGTCGTCCAAGCGATAGCGCCCAGACCACTGGCGTCGGCCGCGGCAACGGCGTAGGCTGATTTTCGGTCGGGTGCAAGGCTCGATCATTCAATACGCCACGAGGGGATGCACATGGGAACACTATCGAAATACCTCGGTCGACTTCAAACCGTCGCCATCGGCAAGCGGCCGCTGGCGATTGTTGCCGTCGTCGTTGCGATGCTGGCCGCGGGCTGCGCCCAGCAGCCGGAGCGCAGCTCGATGCGCGAGCACTTCACCTGCCGCCGCCTTCGCCTTGGACGCTCCAGACGTCGACGATGCGCTGGAACGACTATGCATGCGACGTCATCGCGCGCAACCAGGCCGGGCAGTTCCCGGCGGCGCGCACGCTCGCCTATGTCAATCTGGCGATCAACAATGCGATTATCACTGCGCGCCAGCAGGGTCGCCGGCCCGACGGCGCGATCAGCGGAGCGGCGGCAACGACGCTGGTGGCTTTTTTTCCCAAAGAGGAGGAAGCGATCGGCCAGCGCCTGGCCGGTGAAATGGCAGCGATGGGAATCGACGGACAGGCGGAATTCGCCGCGGGCGTGGATGTCGGCCGCTCGGTCGCGACGGTCGTCATTGCGACTGCGAAGACCGACCGGTCCGATCTCGTGTGGGTCGGCCCGCTGCCGGCCGGCGCAGACAGATGGTCGAGCCGGGCACAACCGCCGCGTCCGCCGCTGGGGCCGCGTCAGGGCGAGATTCGCCCATTCTTTCTCGCCAGCGGCGCCGACTATCGGGCGCCGCCGCCACCGGGCTACGACTCGCCGGCGTTTCGCGCAATGCTCGCCGAAGTCCGCGCGATTTCCGACCGCCGCAGCATCGAGCAATTGCGCATCGCGCAATATTGGGAGGGCTTGTCGGGCTCGTTCAACGCGGGCTACTGGAACGAGGTGACCAAAAGGGCGATCGTCGCGCACAGGCTTGGCGAGGCCGACTCGGCGCGGGTGCTCGCGCTGGTCCACATGGTCGCCGTCGATGCGACCATCGCCTGTCACGATTCCAAGTACGTGTACTGGGTTCCCCCGGCCAACGCAGCTCGATCCGGGAATTCACCTGGCGATCGCCGTCCCGAATCACCCGTCGTACCCGAGCAATCATGCATGCATCTCGGGTGCCACCGGCCTGGTTCTGGACGCGCAATTCCCGGACGACGGCGGCCGATATTTCGCGATGGCGCGCGAAGCCGGCGAATCCCGCATCTATGGCGGAATCCATTACCGCTTCGACGTCGACGAGGGATTCGTGATCGCGCGCAAGGTCGCGGCGCGCGCGCTGGCGACCGGAGTTCCCGTCGACCGACCGTTCGTCCCGATCGGGAGCTAGGTCCGAAGCGAACGCGCTTACGCTGACTGCCTGCCGCATCCGCGCGCTTCGCCGCTGCAAAGCCGCCGACGGCGATCATCAGCGCCAGCGAGATCGCTATCAGCATCGTCGCCGCCGCGGCGATGGTGAGACTTATGTTGTCGTTGATGCCGGCGAACATCTGGCGCGGCAGCGTGCGCTGCGCGGGCCCGGCCATCAGCAGGACGACGACGACCTCGTCGAACGATGCCGCGAACGCGAACACCGCGCCCGACGCCACGCCCGGCAGGATCAATGGCAGCATGACGCGGCGAAACGTCGTGAGCTGCGAAGCGCCGAGGCTTTCCGCCGCGCGGAGCAGCGTGCGGTCGAACGCGGAAAGCGTGGCCAGCACGGTGATGACGACGAACGGCACACCGAGCGTTGCATGCGCGAGGATGAGGCCGAGGTAGCCGTCGGTGAGGCCCAGCGGCGCGAAGGCGAAGTAGACGCCGACGGCGATGATGACCACCGGTACGACCATCGGCGAGATCAGCATCGCCAGCACCAGCGCCTGCGCGGGAAAGCGCGCGCGCCAGATGCCGAGCGCCGCCATCGTCCCGAGAACGGTGGCCAGCACCGTCGCCGATATGCCGATGATGAGGCTGTTCTGCAGCGATGACAGCCAGAACGACGAAGTGAAGAAGTCCTGGTACCAGCGCAGGCTCAATCCCGGCAGCGGATAGTAGAAGAACGATCCCGACGAAAACGACAGCGGCACGATGGTCAGGATAGGCGCGACCAGGAACAGCAGCACTGCGCCGGTCAGCACGATCAGGCCGATGCGGGTGAGCCGCTCACCGAGCGTTGCGGTCGGATTGCGCGCCATTGCGTCAGCCCAGCCGCATGCGCTCGACACCGACCATGCGGTTGTACACCGCGTACAGCAGCAGTGTCGCGGTAAGCAGCATGATCGACAACGCCGCGGCCATGCCCCAGTTGACGGTCTTGCTGGCGTAGAAGGCGATGAAGTAGCTGATCATCTGGTCTTCGGCGCCGCCGACCAGCGCCGGCGTGATGTAATAGCCCAGCGCCTGGATGAACACCATCAGGCAGCCGGCGCCGATACCCGCCAGCGTCTGCGGGACGAATACGCGCCGGAACGCCGTGAACGGCCTGGCGCCGAGCGAGGATGCCGCACGCACGTACGAAGGCGGAATGCCGCGCATCACGCTGTACAGCGGCAGGATCATGAACGGCAGCAGCACGTGCACCATCGCCACGTAGACGGCGAAGCGGTTGTAGATCATCTTCAGCGGCTCGTGGACCAGCCCGAGCGACATGAAGAGGCTGTTCAGCACGCCTTCCTTCTGCAGCAACACGACCCAGGCGACGGTGCGCACCAAGAGCGAGGTCCAGAACGGAAGCAGCACCAGGAACAGCAGCATGCCCGCGCGTCCCGGCGGTTGCGCGGCGATCACATAAGCGACCGGGTAGCCGAGCACCAGGCAGATCAGCGTCACCATCGCCGAGATCCACAGCGTGCGTCCGAGAACGTCGCGAAACACGCGCTGCTCTACCGGGGCGCCGGTGATCGAACCGTCGGCGTCGCGCTGCAGGTCGAGCGCCGCCAGCAGGTAGAAGTCGGTGACCGGACCGCCGGCGCGGCGTATCGCGGCCCAGGTTTCGCGCTCGCCCCACTTCGGATCGATGCCGATCAGCGTTTCCTTCGCCGGCGCCGACAGCTCGTCGGGCAATTGCCTGCCGCTGGTGAACAGCAAGCTGCGAAAGCCCGGCTCATCGTAATTCAGGCGCGTGGCGGCGCTCGCCAAGGTGCCCGCGGCGCGCGCCGCGCGAATGTCGGCCACAAGCGCCGCATACGCGGACTCCGACGGGAGCCCGCGCGCCGTCCCAGCTTTTGAGCGCGGTCGTTACCGCCGGCAGGATGCGCGCCACATCGGTGTCGATGATGCCTCGCGCCAGCATCGCAGCGATCGGCACGACGAAGCACGCCGCGAGAAAGACGAACAATGGCAGCACCAGTGCCGCCGCGCGCCATTGCTCGCGACGGCGGCTTCGGCGCAGCGCCCGGCGCAGATCCGCCGGACCGCGTTCGACGCTCGCCAGCGCGGCGTGGACGGCACCCGCCGCGCCGCGCAGCATCGGTTTCTCGCCTTCAGTTGCCGATGGAACCGACTACTTGGCCACCCAGGCGTTGAAGCGCTGCGACAGCTTGTCCAGATTCTCCAGCCAGAACTTGTCGTTGATCGGCAGCGCTGACGCCATGTTCTGCGGCGCGGTAGCCAGTTCCGGCAGCACCTTCTTGTCGATCAGCGCGGTCGAAGCCTTCGCCGTCGGGCCGTACGTGATTTTTTCCGGCAGGTTCTTCTGGTATTGCGGATCGCTGACGAACTGCAGGAACGTTTCGGCCTGAGCCTTGTTCGGCGAGCCCTTCATGATCACCCACGAGTCGATCGTGTACAGATTATTGGTCCAGACGATCTTGAAGTTCTTCTTGTCCTTTTCGTTGGCGGCCGCGATGCGACCGTTGTAGGCGTCGGTCATCGCCACTTCGCCCGACGCGAGCAATTGCGGCGGCTGCGAGCCCTTTTCCCACCAGACCATATTCGGCTTGATCTCGTCGAGCTTCTTGAACGCGCGATCGACGCCGGCCGGGGTGCCGAGCATCTTGTACACGTCCTTCGGCGCCACGCCGTCGGCCATCAGCGCGATCTCGAGCGTCGTCTTCGCGCCCTTGCGCAGCGCGCGCTTGCCCGGCCACTTTTTCACGTTCCAGAAATCGGCCCAGGATTTCGGCGTGTCGCCTTTGATCTTGTCGCCGTCGTAGGCCATGATGAAGCTGTACACGATCGCGCCGACGCCGCAATCGTTGACTGCATCGGGCAGGAACTTGTCCTTGCCGCCCAGCTTCGCCCAGTCGATCTTCTCGTACAGGCCTTCCTCGCAGCCCAGCAGCAGCTCCTCGGACTCGACCTGGACGACGTCCCAGTTGTTGTTGCCGCCCTGGATCTTGGCGCGCAGCGTGCCGACGCCGCCGTCCCAGTTTTCTTCGGTCATCTTGACCTTGGTCTTTTCCATGAACGGCTTGAAATAGACCTCGCGCTGCGCATCCTGATAGGCGCCGCCCCACGACACGACGGCCAGGTCGCGCGAAAACGCCGTCGCCGACAGCATCGATGCGATAGCGGCGAACGCAACAGCAGTTACTTTGTTGCTGAACATGGTGCTCTCCTCAACCTAGTTTTCCTGCGCAAAGACGCGGCAGTGTTCGGGTTCCCAGAGCATTTCCACCGCCGCGCCGATATCGGGTATCGCGTGCGCCTCGCTGATCGGACGCTTCACCGTGAACTCCTCGTTCCCATTCAGGGCCACGCGCGCCCGTACGTGGTCGCCGAGATAGACGATCTCGCGCAGCGTGCCGGCAAGGCTGCAGCCGCGCCGCCGCTCGATTGTATGCCCGGCCAGATGGATTTGCACCCGCTCCGGCCGCAGCGAAACCGTGACGGCGCCGCCGTCCTGCACGGGCTCGACCAGCGTGCCTTCGATCCGGGCGTCGCTGTCCTTGATGCGGATCATGCAGCGGCCATCGGCGCTCGCCTCGGTCCTGCCGTCGAGACGGTTGTTCTCGCCGATGAAGCGGGCGACGAAGGCGTTTTGCGGGTATTCGTACATCTCTTTGGGCGTGTCCAGCTGCTGGATGCGGCCGCGGTGGAACACGGCGATCCGGTCCGACATCGTCAGCGCCTCGGACTGATCATGGGTCACGTAGACCATCGTGACGCCCAGACGCTGGTGCAGCCGTCGGATCTCGAGCTGCATCTGCTCGCGCAGCTGCTTGTCGAGTGCGCCCAGCGGCTCGTCCATCAGGATCAGCTTGGGCTCGAACACCAGGGCGCGAGCAACCGCGACCCGCTGCTGCTGGCCGCCGGAAAGCTGCGCCGGCCGCCGGCCGCCGAAACCTGACAGCTGAACCATGTCCAGCGCCCGGTCGACCCGCGCTCCGAGCTCCGCGGCCGGCACGCCGCGAACCGACAACGGAAAGCCGATGTTGTCCGCAACGCTCATATGCGGAAACAGCGCATAGTTCTGGAACACCATGCCGATATTGCGCTGGTGCGGCGGCATATGGGACAGCGACTTGCCTTCGAGCAGGATCTGCCCTCCGGTTGGCGTCTCGAAACCGGCGAGCAGCATCAAGGTCGTCGTCTTGCCCGAGCCCGACGGGCCCAGCAAGGTCAGGAACTCGCCTCGTTCGATATCCAGATCAAGATCGTCGACGACGCGGGTGATGCCATCGTAGCTTTTTTCGACGCCGACGAAGCGGACGATGGGTTCGGACGGTTTCATGCGCAGGGCAGTGGGTGGGCAATCATCGTCCCTTGCCGGCCATCCGGTCAACGCGGGACGATCGGCCGGGGAACGGCGCTAGGCGAGCCCCTTTTCCTTCACCATCGCCCAGGTATCGTCGAGCGCCTTGCCGAAGCACGCCATCATGTCGTCGACCTCCGCTTCGCTGATGATCAGCGGCGGACTGAATGCCACGATGTCGCCGGGCATGTTGCGAAAGATCGCGCCGTGGTGCTGGGCGCGACGGACCAGGTGCGCGGCCACGCCGGCATTGGGCGTGAAGCTCTCGCGGCTCGTCTTGTCACGCACCAGCTCGACGGCGCCGATCAGACCGATGCCGCGCGCATCACCGATCAGCGGATGCGCGCCGTAGCTCCGGATCGCCGCCTGCAGTCGGGGACCGACGCGCCGCACCGCGCCTACGATGTCGCGCTCGGCATAGATCTTCAGCGTCTCGAGCGCGACGGCGGCCGGAACCGGATGCGACGAATAGGTGTAACCGTGGCCGAAGATGCCGAGCTTGTCGCTTTGCGCGAGGAGAATGTCGTACAGCGCATTCGACACCATCGTGGCCGAGATCGGCAGGTAGCCCGCCGAAAGCGCCTTGGCGACGGTGATCATGTCGGGCTCGAGATTGAACGTCTGCGAGCCAAACAGGTTTCCGGTGCGGCCGAATCCGCAGATGACTTCGTCGGCGACGAACAGAATGTCGTATTTCTTCAGGATCGGCTGGATGCGGTCGAAGTAGGTCGCCGGCGGAATGATAACGCCGCCCGCGCCCATCACCGGCTCGGCGAAAAACGCCGCCACCGTGTCGGGATCCTCGTGAACGATCAACGCCTCGAGATTGGCGGCCAGCCGTCCGGCGAACGCTTCCTCGCTCTCGCCCGCTCGCGCGCCGCGATAATAGTACGGCGCGTCGGTGTGCAGAATGCGCGCGATCGGCAGGTCGAAATCATCGTGCGCGAATGCAAGCCCGGTCAGACTCCCGCTCGCGATCGTCACGCCGTGATAGGCGCGCTTCCGCGAGATGATCTTTTTCTTCCCCGGGCGGCCGAGCGCATTGTTGATGTACCACGCCAGTTTTATCGCCGTGTCGTTCGCCTCGGAGCCCGAGTTGGCGAACAGCACCTTGCCCATCCCGGCCGGCGCGATGCCTATCAGCCGCTCGGCGAGCTCGGTGCTGATCGCCGGAACCTTGCCCCCGAAGCTGTGGTAGAACGGCAGCTCGCACATCTGCCGATATGCGGCGTCGGCGAGCCGTCGCTCGGAAAATCCGAGCGATGCGCACCACAGCCCGGCCATGCCTTCGAGATATCGCCGTCCCTGGTCGTCGTAGACGTAGACACCGTCGCCGCGCGTGATTACCAGCGGCCCGTCGTTAAGGACCGCGCGCAGGTTGGTCGATGGATGCAGATGGAACGACTGATCGCGGCGGGCAGCCGCTGAGATCGGCGACATCGGGATTCCTCGGGATCGGACCGGCAGCGCGAGTCCGCTGCCGTCGATTGTTTCCCTTGACGCCGATCCCGTCAATGGCGGCGCGCGCGATCGGGCTGCGGCCAGCCGGCCGCGTCAGCGCTTGCTCGGAGTGCGCTCCCTGATCAGCATTGCGCACCCGCTCATCATTGCATAGGCGAACGCGGTCCAGTACCAATGCGCGACGAACATCACGGCCAGGACGCCGAGGTCGAAGACCATCGCTTGCAGCGGCGGAGCGGTCGGCAGGCTGACCGGACGCGAGCCCGGTCCGCCGATCAGCGCGGTCGCGCAGTTGGCCAGCGTCCACCAGGTGAACGCAGTGATCGCGTACTGCGCCCAGCCGACCTGCGCGACGATTGCAAAATACAAGCCTGCGGCGAACACTCCGTTCGAGGCGATCCAATCCAGCCTGCGGTCCATCGTCAGCCTTTCCTTTGACTGCATTTCATCGGGGCGCGAGTTTGGTAGCTAGGCGCACACATGTCAATAGTGACCGCTGTGCTCGCCGACAGGCGACCGGCGCACGCGCAATTCGGGCTTGAGCTTCAACGTCCATTCGACGTCGACACGATGCTTGCCGGTGACGTCGACATTCCTCTTGGTCGCAGCCTCGCTGCCTTCGAGCTGCGGGTGCCATACCCGCACGATGTAGTTCCTGGGCGGCAGGTCGGCGATCACCGCCTTGCCGTCGGCGCGGGTCTTGGCGAAGTACGGAGATTCGGATACGTAAATGTAGCCGACCATCCAGTCGTGGATATTGCAGCCGAGCACGACGACGCCCGCCGTATCGAACACCACCGGCTGCGCCGGCACGCCGGCGTAGAGCGGAAGCTCGAAGCGCTTGGCCGGCGAGAACGAATAGACGTGGTGGCGCACGTTGTCGTGGTTGGGGAAAATCACCGGCGTGCCGACCAGGATCGCGTTGACCTTCGGCGTGAACTCCTTGTCGACCTGGTCGATGACCGCGTCGCGCCGCGTCGGCAGGCGGAGGCCGCCCTCGGCCGGGACGGCAACGACGACTGCATCGGCTACCGGCTTGCCCTTGTCGTCGATGACGGCGGCCACGATTTCGTGCTGCGCCAGCGCCGCGTGCCCGGTCAGGGCGCTAAGGGCGAGGGCAAGGAGGATCCGCATTAGAAAGTCTCCGTCGTGGCGAGATAAGCATCAGTAGCGAAAGGCAAGCACGATCGTGCCGAGCCGGCTCAAGTAGTTGAGGTCGTCGTAGGCGGCCGTTCGAGCCACCCCGTAGCTGAGATTCAGCGAGGAGCGATCCGATAAAGCCCAGCTCAGAGTCGCGTGGGCTTCGGTGGTCGTGCCGCGCAGCCGGTAAGCGTAGAAGTCGCTGCCGAACGTCGGATCGGCGGCAATCGCGTCGGACGCCAGAAAGATGTCGAGGTTCTGTCGCGTCGTCGACACGACGTCGCCGCGGCGCGCCGACACGCGCGCGCCGACCTGCAGCCGCTCGGTGACGTCGTACGCGGCGCGCGCGAATACGCTGTGCCCGCGTAAATCGAATGGCTTGCCTGAGATCCCGGGCACGACGGGCTGGTCGTTGCTGGCAAATCGCCGGTCGGTCGCGATGCCGACCGAGGCGTCGAAATTTTCGCTCAAGCGCTTGCCGACTTCGAGGCTCGCTTCGAGGCGGTCGCCGTCACGGATATCGCCGCGAAAATCGTCGTGCGCGGCGCTGACGGTGATCGATGCCCAGGGCACGTCGCGGCCGAGGCCGAACTTGTGGCGATAGCCGGCGCTGCCGCCGATCGAGATCAGGTTGAGGCCATGAAAGCGCGCGTACGCTTCGCTGTTTGCCTCGAGCGACAGGGTGATGCCGTCGGTCCCCGACGGGGCGTGGAACCAGCCCGCGCTGGCGGCAAGCGTTGCCGCGCCGTCGCCGCGCACATCCGCTGCCTGCTGTGCCCGGGTCAGGTTGTCGTCGTACAGGCCGCCGGCGTGCGCATCGTAGAACCATTCGGCGTACGCGGGCCCTGCGGCGCATAGCAGCGTCGACAGCAGCGACCCAGGCCGCCGCGCGAGCGCCGGCCGCGTCGCGCGGGCGACATGCGGGACGCAGTGTCGGCTGGACATTCATCGCTTTGGGCGGCAGGGAACTTGCTTAGTCGTGGGCTCGCAACGCGTGCTGCACAAGCATTTTTGATGCGAGCGGAAAGCCGGGGGGCTGAACGAGGCGGGCGATATTTGTAACCTATTGAATAATATGATTATAAATAGCCCGGTTCAAAGACGGGCCGGGTCGAAAGACCCGGCGCTGTCCATTTTTTGCGCGGGCGCAGCGACCGGCTTGGTCGCCGATGTGCCCGACGCGCGGCAGTCCTGCGAGGGTCCGACCGATCGGCTCCGGCCGGCCCGGCAGGCACTGGCCGGGGCGCGCGATGAGGCCGACGCTCGAGCGGCTGCGCGCGCTGCCGATGCGCAGCCTGCAGACGCGCATCCTCGCGCTCTTCCTGCTGCTGATCTTTGTCGTGCAGGTCGTCGGCTTCGTGCTGATCAACACCGTCGGCGGCAATTCCGCACGCAGCACGGTCGGCGCCGAAGTCGTCGCCGGCGCGCGCGTGTTCGATCGCCTGCTCGAGCAGGATGCGCAGCGACTGGTCCAGGGCGCGCGCCTGATGGCGGCCGACTACGCGTTCCGCGAGGTGATCGCCACCGGCGATCGCGAGACGATCGGCTCGGTGCTCGTCAATTACGGCAAGCGCATCGATGCGCCGCTGGTGATGATCGTCGGGCTCGACCAGAAAGTTCTGGGGGACACCATCGGGGGCGGCACCGGCAAGCCGTTCGTGCTGCCGCGTCTGCTCGATCAGGCGGAAGCCCTGGAGCAGGCATCGGCGATGGTCGTGCTGCGCGGCGAGCTCTACCAGCTGGTCGTCGTGCCGGTGCTGGCTCCGGTGCCGATCGCGTGGGCGGTGGTCGGACTGCGGGTCAACGATGCATTGACCAAGGAGCTGCAGCGGCTGACCGGTCTCGACATCAGTTTTTTCAGCCGGCGCGCCAACGACGCCTGGAAGCTTCAGGCGAGCACGCTGCCGGCCGCCGATCGCGTCGACCTGCGGGCCGACATGGCGTCCGACCGGTTTGCCGAAACCGACGCCGACGGCAATGCGGTTTACGGCGACACGGCGATCACCCGCGTGCTGCAGCTGCCGACGCAGGCGGAGGCGAGCGTCGTCGCCGTGCTGCAGGATCCGTTGTATCCCGCCCTCGAGCCGTTCCGCCGCCTGCAGGGTCAGATGACGCTGATCGCGCTGCTGGGCGTGATCATCTCGGTATTCGCCAGCATTATCATCGCCCGCAGCATCGCGCGTCCGGTGCACGATCTGGCAGGCATCGCCTTGCGTATTGCCGCCGGCGACTATTCGACCGCGCCGCCGGTATCGCGCACCGATGAGATCGGCGATCTCGCCAGCGCCTTCCGCAACATGCAGCAGGACATCGCGAGCCGCGAATCCCGCATCATGGACCTGGCGTACCGTGATGGCCTGACGCAGTTGCCGAACCGGGCGCTGTACAACGACCGCCTCGACGAGGCGCTGGCCACCGCGGCGGCCCTCGGCGCGCCGGTCGCGGTGCTGCTGATGGACCTCGATCACTTCAAGGACGTCAACGACTCGCTCGGCCATCCGATCGGAGACCTGATCCTGCGCGCGGTTTCGTCCCGACTCGAGCTCGTGCTCAAGCGGCCGACCGACACCGTCGCGCGCCTCGGCGGCGACGAGTTCGCGATACTGCTGCCCGGCGACGATGCGGCCAAGGCCGAGCGCGTCGCCAAGGCCCTGCTGCATGCGCTGGACATGCCGATGACGCCCGAAGGTCACGTCGTCGACGTGCGCGCGAGCATCGGCATCGCCGTCTATCCCGAGCATGGCAGCGAACGCTCGACCCTGCTGCGGCACGCCGATGCCGCGATGTACGCGGCCAAGCGCAGGAATCTCGGCATCGCGCTGTGGGACGAGCGTTACGACCTGCACAGCAAGGAGCGCCTGTCGCTGATGAGCGGCTTGCGCAAGGCCGTCGACGAAGACGAGCTCGTGCTTTTCTACCAGCCCAAGGTCGCGATGCGCGGCGGCAGCGAGCTGCACGCCGAGGCGCTGGTGCGCTGGCGGCATCCGACGCGCGGGCTGGTGTCGCCGGTCGAGTTCATCGCCTTCGCCGAGCAGACCGGCTACATACGCGCGATCACGCAATGGGTGATGGCACACGCGATCGCGCAATGCGCCGCCTGGCGCGGCGAAGACCTGCCGATGAACGTGTCGATCAATATTTCGGCGCGCGACCTGGTCGACCTCGAGCTGCCGGACCGCTTCGAAGCGCTGCTGCACAAGCACGGCTGCGCGGCGCAGTGGATCACGCTGGAAATCACCGAAAGCGCGATCCTCGACGATCCGGATCATGCGATCGACAACCTGCGGCGGCTGCACGCATTGGGCTGCCGGCTGGCGATCGACGACTACGGCACCGGCTACTCGTCGCTCGCGTACCTGCGGCGGCTGCCGGTGCACGAGCTCAAGATCGACAAGACGTTCATCCTGGGCATGGCGCGCGACACCAGCGACGCGGTGATCGTCCGCTCGACGATCGACCTCGCGCACCACATGGGCCTGGTCGTCGTTGCCGAAGGTGTCGAGGACGAAGCGACGGTCGAGCGGCTGCGCGGCCTGAGCTGCGACATGGTCCAGGGCTACCTGCTCAGTCGTCCGCTCGCGGCGACGGACATGGTCGCGTGGATGCGCTCGTCGGTCTGGACGCGCGCCGCGCGCGATCCGGGGCTGCTGCGCCGCGT